>CAVSLU010000009.1:0-145643 GCA_963728645.1 uncultured Alphaproteobacteria bacterium
TAAACACCATTCAGAAATGTCACCGATTGCGCAAAGCAGGAATGTCACCACAGGCGCTTACGGTAGCGCAGCCTGACAGAGCGTAGACTTCAAATATCGGAGCTCTGGCTGGCTGCGCGGGCCTCACGTTCTGCGCGCTTGCGGGCGTAGTAAGGCTCCATCTTGGACGGACCCCCAGGTGGGCGTCGCCCCGTCTTCACGTAGCCGTTCTTGGCGCTGACTGGTTTGACCTTCACCTTTGGTGGTGCCTTGTCCTGTTCGGTTTTGATATGTTCCAGAACAGCGCTGAGCCGTTTGTTCTCAGTAATCGCCGCGTGGGTGATCTTGCGTTCGGGGTTGAGGATCGAATGGGGCAAGACAACGCCGTTTGCGCGGACTTGAATGCGGCCGCAACCATACTCATAGACATCGACGTATTTGCCAACGAGGCCGCGCGTCAGTTCATTGACCTCCAGCTTGATGCGTTTGCGGTCGTACTTCAGCATCAGATCTTTGGTGACATGACGTTGGTCACGCAAACAGAACACATCGCTCAATCGATCTGGCTCGATATTGAGTGCGCGATGCAGGTTGTCTTGCCTTGGCAGGGGCCTTTGCAAACTTAGCGTTGTAGCGCTCTATGAAACCTTCGAGAAACGCGTTCCCGTCCTCCATCGAGGATACGCCTGCAAGGCGCATTTCTTTGACGAGACGATCTTGCAATGTGCGGTTTGCGCGCTCGACGCGACCCTTAGCTTGTGAGCTGTTTGCGCACAGAATCTCTACGTTTAGTTCAGCCAAAGCACGACCAAACTGGGTCATGCCGGTCATATGTTCATTGGGCTTTGCCACGCGGAAGACCGTGTGTTTGTCACTGTAAAACGCAACAGGGCGACCGTGCTTGAGCAGGTAGCTTTCCAGCGCGTGAAGTAGCTGAACGTGCTTTCTGATTGAACAAATCGCAGTTCCATCAACATGCTGGTCGCGTCATCAATGAAGACGAGGAGGGTGCAGGGACCGGCGCGATCCT
Organism: uncultured Alphaproteobacteria bacterium; assembly: GCA_963728645.1. GTDB lineage: Bacteria > Pseudomonadota > Alphaproteobacteria > Rhodobacterales > Rhodobacteraceae > Sulfitobacter. The sequence continues at coordinate 1,010 of CAVSLU010000009.1, forward strand.
CGAACCAGCGATGATCAGAACCGTCGATTTGAACCAGCTCTCCAAAGCATTCTCGCCGTGATCTGGGCTGATGAAATGTCCGCCGCTGTTTGCGCGACAGCCATAGGCCATCATCGGCCATCCACTTGCGCAACGTCTCGCGTGAGACCTTGAATCCGTGGTGTTCCGCCAGCATCTCTGCCGCCAAAGTCGGTCCGAAGTCCGCGTAGCTCTCTTTGACCAAAGCAACTGCATAGTCACGCTTTGCCTTGTGGATCTTATTGTTCGGAGCTTTGCCACGCGCCTTATGTCGGATCGCGGCAGCACCTTCGGTCCGGTATCGCTTCAGCAGCCGGAACATCTGCCGCTTCGTGATGTCCAACATGTTCGCGCCGTTCTGAACGCTCAAACGTCCATCATCGACCTGCGCCAACACCTCAATACGATTTAACTCGCGCTCGCTCATCATCACCCATCCCATGTCCAATCTCCCGTTGTTCATTTTGAACAAGAGAGTGACATTCCTGAATTGCACAGGGGTGACATTATCGCTTTGCGGCTACACACCGGATGTTGCAACCAAGTTAAAATGTCCCTCGGCGTGCAAAGTAGAAATGTCCCAAGTGCGGTGTTGCAGCATGGCTGGGCAGGGCGGAGACCTCAAATATCGCAGCCCTGAACAGCCATGCTGTTTGCGTCATTCGGCGGGGTATGATGCGGTAGCTTTCGCCTTTGCGCGGCGGGCGAGTTTCGAATTCCAGCCTTCGGTATTGCGTCGACCGTTCGGGACGTAGACGGTCGCCTGCTTGCCTGCACGACGCGGTTTGGGCGGTCCCTTGTCCTGTTCGGCTTTGATATGCTCCAGCACCGCGCTGAGATGCTTGTTCTCGGTGATCGCCGCGTGCGTGACGCGCTGGTCCTTGTCGAAGACGGAGTAGGGCAGTGAGATACCCTGCCAGCGGAACTCCAGGCGGCCGTCCGGAAAGGCGTAGCTGTCGACGTATTTGCCTACAAGGCCACGCGTGATCTCGTTCTCCGTCAGGATGATCCGCTGGCGCTCGAAGGAGAACGCCAGCTGCGTGCCGACATAGCGTTCGTCGCGCAGGCAAAAGACATCGCGCAACCGGCTTGGCTCGATGTTCATGGGCCTGTGCAGGTTGTCAGGACGGCGCGGAACTTTGCAAACCGGGCGTTATACCGTGCCATGAACCGGGCAGGAAGGCGTTGGCAGCCTCCATGTCAGAGATCCCGGCCAGCCGGAACTCCTTGACCAGCCGGTCCTGCAATGTCCGGTTGGCCCGTTCGACGCGCCCCTTGGCCTGAGAGCTGTTGGCGCACAGAATCTCGATATTGAGCTCATTCATGGCACGACCGAACTGGGTCATCCCGTGACCCGTCCTGGCGCCTTGCTGGGCCACACGGAACACCGTGTGCTTGTCGGAGTAGAACGCGACCGGCCGGCCATGGGCCGCCAGATACAGATCCAACGCTTCAAAATAGCTGAACGTGCTCTCCGAGGTCACAAATCGCAATTGCATCAGCGTGCTGGTCGCATCGTCAATGAACACAAGCAGGGTGCAGGCTGGCCCACGATCTTCAAACCAGCGATGATCTGAACCATCGATCTGGATCAGTTCGCCGAAACATTCCCGGCGCAATCTGGGCTGATGGAATGTGCGACGTTGCTTGCGCGACAGCCAGATCCCGGCGTCCTGCATCCACTTGCGCAGGGTCTCACGCGAGACCTTCAGATCATGGTCTTCTGCCAGCTTCTCGGCAGCAAATGTGGGCCCGAAATCGCTGTACTTCTCTCTGACCAAGGCCACTGCGAACTCACGTACCGCAGGGTCAATCCAGTTGTTGGATTTGCGGCCGCGCGCCTTGTGCCGGATCGCACCAGGACCTCCAGTCTGAAAATCCTTCAGCAGCCTGTGGACCTGTCGTCGGCTCAGTCCCAGCACGTTGGCAGCGGTCACAGCCGTCATGACACCACGTGTCACTTGGCTCAGTACTTCAATGCGGTTCAGTTCGCGTTCACTCATGATGATCAATCCCACGGCCACACTCCAATCCTGCTCGATCAACAGGGAAGTGTGACACTTCTACTTTGCAGATGTGGGACATTCTAACTTTGCGCTTACACCGGAGAATCTGATAATCAATGTTATGTAATATTTTTCAAAGCCTGCGCTTCTCAATCACAATGTGTTGGCCGCGTCCATCAGCCAGGGCAAGATTTCGAGACGGATGCGGTCTTCGTTCCAGTGGTGCGACGAGACGGAGCATTGGATCGCAGCGCGGCTGTGGCCATCGGGTGTTCTGATTGCGCAGGCGATGCCGATTTCGCCCAAAATCATCTGGTCGGTTGTCATTGCATAGCCCGATGTGGCGGCCTGTTCGATCTGTTGTTTGATCACCTCGCGGTCCACCGTTGTGCGTTGCGTGTGCGCGTGCAGATGCCAGTCGCGGATGGCGGTGGCGCGGTCTTCGGGGGGATAGGTCGCGACGATAGCCTGACCTGCGGATGTTGAAAGCGCGGGCACCGTGCGCCCCGGCACAGACGCGGCGAAAACCGTTCGGGTGCAGGGCAGACGCGTGACATAAATGATCCGGTCGCCTGACAGTTCGGCAAGATTTACCGTCTCACCCAGGCGTTGCGACAGATCGATCAGGTTGGGCATCGCCCGTGCGACCAGCGGATCCGACCAGAAATACGAATAGGCGAGGCTGAGCCACGCGTGCGACGGCCGGTAGCGCCGCGTGACCGGATCCTTGTCCAGCATCCCTTCAAGGTGCAGCGTGTTGGCCAGACGCTGAACCGAGCTTTTGTCGAGACCGGTGATTTGCGCCAGACCCGTCAGCGACAATTCCGTGTGCGTTTCATCAAAAGCGCGCAACACCCGCAGGCCTTTTGCCAATGTGCTTACAAAAAGAGTGTTCTGCTTGGTTTCCGTCATCTTGCCCTGCCTGCGCGGTGATTTCTACTTTGAGTGGGTATTTTGCGTCTTGATTTATCTTTTCGTCTGCGTTCAAATCATCATATGGCGATGTTTAGCATCATTATATGATACTATCATGCAAGGAAATATTTAATAAACAATTCCGCAACGCGGTGCGGCAAGGGAGAAAACCAGATGAAACACGCATTTCTGAAAACTACGGCATTGGCACTTGCCCTGTCGGTTTCTGCGACGGGGGCTGCGCTTGCGGACAAGGCGAATGACACGCTGCGCGTCGCCTACACCAAAGAGCTTGAGAACGTGGACAGCTATTTCAACTCGTCGCGCGAAGGCGTTGTGTTGCAGCGGGCCGTCTGGGACGGCCTGATCTACCGTGATCCCGAAACCAACGAATATAAGGGCAATCTGGCTACCAGCTGGGAATGGATCGACGAAAAGACGCTTGAACTGAAGCTGCGTGAAGGCGTCAAGTTCCACAATGGTGCAGACTTTACTGCTGATGACGTTGTTGCCACGGTCAACTTCGTCGCTAAGGAAGAAAACGGCGTCAAGACGCAGCGCAACGTGAACTGGATGGAATCGGCCGAGAAGGTCGACGACTACACCGTTCGTATCAAGACCAAGGAAGTGTTTCCGGCGGCCATCGAATTTCTGTCCGGCCCAGTCTCGATGTATCCTGCCGAATATTACGCCGAAGTCGGCCCCTCTGGCATGGGGCTGAAACCTGTCGGCACTGGCCCTTACAAGGTGACCGAAGTCGTGCCCGGCCAGCATTTCGTGCTTGAGAAATACGAAGGCTATCACGACAGCCCCAAAGGCCAACCTTCTATCGGCACGATCGATATTCGCACCATTCCAGACGTCAACACCCAGATCGCCGAGCTGTTCTCTGGCTCGCTGGATCTGATCTGGCAGGTGCCTGCGGATCAGGCTGAAAAGCTCGCGATGATGAGCGATCAGTTCACCGTTTCCAACGAATCCACCATGCGCGTGGGCTATCTGGCGATGGATGCGGCCGGTCGGTCCAGCATGGACCCGAACCCGTTTCAGGACCTCAAGGTGCGTCAGGCCGTGAACTATGCCATCGACCGTCAGGCGTTGGTTGATAATCTGCTGAAAGGCAAATCCAAGGTGGTCTGGACGCCGTGCTTCCCCAGCCAGTTTGGCTGTGCGCAGGACGTGAAAGAATATTCCTACGATCCCGAAAAGGCGAAAGAGCTTTTGGCCGAAGCAGGCTATCCTGATGGATTCACGACAGAATTCTACGCCTACCGTGACCGCGCCTATGCCGAAGCGATCACCAGCTATCTGAATGCTGTGGGCATCAAGACGGACTTCAAGATGCTGCAATATTCCGCGCTGCGCGAATTGAACATGAAGGGCGAAGTGCCGCTGACCTTCCAGACATGGGGCAGCTATTCGATCAACGACGCCTCAGCGATGGTCAGCCAGTTCTTCAAGCATGGCAGCCTTGACAGCACACGGGACGATCAGGTGCTGGAATGGCTTGATGTCGCCGACAGCTCGACCGATCCCGACAAGCGGATCGAATATTACCGCAAGGCGATCCAGCGCATTGCAGAGCAGGCCTATTGGGCACCGATGTTCAGCTACAACACGAACTACGTGACCAGCAAGGAAGTGAACTATACGCCCACGGCGGATGAGGTTCTGCGCTTTACCAACATGACCTGGAACTAAGCTAACCCCAGGCCCGCGGGGATCAATTGATACCTGCGGGCCTGTCCCCCACCTTCCCCCAAATTCGCCATTCCTTTCAGGGAGCAAGCACGTCATGCTGCCATATATTCTTAAACGGCTTGGCCTTGCTGTGCTGGTTGCACTTACGGTCAGTTTCATCAGCTTTTCGCTGCTTTTCCTGTCAGGCGATCCTGCTGCGGCGCTTGCCGGTGAAACCGCCAGCGGCGAGGACATCGAAGCGATCCGTCAGCTTTACGGCTTTGACCGGCCGATGCTGGTGCAATACGGCGAATGGCTGTTTTCTGCGCTGCGCGGTGATTTTGGCGAAAGCTATTATTTCAAGCTGCCCGTTGAATTGCTGATCGCAGATCGGCTGTCGGTGACAATGACGCTTGGCCTGTGCGGGATTTCCTTTGCGTTGCTGACGGCCGTTCCGCTTGGCGTGGCTGCCGCGATCCGGCCAAATTCGATCATCGACCGTGTGGCGCTTTTTCTGTCGGTTGCAGGTCAGGCGATGCCCAGCTTTTGGTTCGGGCTGATCCTGATCGTGATCTTCGCCATCGAACTTGGCTGGCTGCCCCCTTCGGGTGCTACAAGCTGGCGCCATTTCATCATGCCGACCATCGTTCTGGGATATTACGCGATGCCCGCGATCATGCGCCTGACCCGTGCGGGTATGCTTGAGGTGTTGAATTCCGATTACATCCGGACGGCCCGTGCCAAGGGTGCGGGCGAGATGCGTGTGATGTTCAAACACGCGCTGCGCAACGCGATCATTCCGGTGGTCAGCCTTGCCGCGGTGCAGATGGGCTTCATGCTCGGCGGGTCCATCGTTGTGGAATCCGTTTTTGCGCTGCACGGCGCAGGTTACCTCGCCTGGGAGAGTATTTCGCGCAACGATCTGCCCACGGTGCAGGCGCTGATCCTGATCTTTTCGATGTTCTACATCGTCTTCACCTTTCTGGCCGATGTGCTGAACGCATGGCTCGACCCCCGTATGAGGACTTCGTAAGATGCCGCTCCAGAAAACCGTAGATCCGCTTTTGGAAGAAATCAGCGGCCCGACGCCGGGGCAGATCCTGCGCAAGCGCGTGCGGGGCCATTCCGGTTTGATCTTCGGTCTGGGCGTGGTGCTGCTGCTGGTGATCGTCGCGATCTTCGCCCCGGTGCTGGCGCCGCATGACCCCTATGCGCAAAGCCTGGCCAGCCGCATGGTCAAACCTGTCTTTATGGGCGGCACGTGGGAACACCCGCTGGGCACGGACCATCTGGGCCGCGATTACCTGTCGCGCCTGATTTATGGCGCGCGCGTGTCGCTGCTGATCGGTGTGGTTGCCGCGCTGATCTCGGGCGTGATCGGCACCGCAATGGGTGTGGCTGCCGGTTATTTCGGCGGTAAGGTCGACGCGGTCGTGACCTTCCTGATCAATGTACGCCTTGCGATGCCCGTGGTTCTGGTGGCCCTCGCCGTTGTCGCGATTTTGGGCGGGTCATTGCAAGTCGTCATCGGCGTGCTGGGCCTGCTGCTGTGGGACCGTTTCGCCGTCGTCATGCGCGCCTCGACCCTGCAAGTCAGACGCCGCGAATATGTGGCCGCGGCACAGGCCATCGGCGCGTCCACCCTCCGCGTGATCCTATCCGAAATCATGCCAAACATTGTCAACAACCTGATCGTCATCGTAACGCTGGAAATGGCCCACGCGATCCTGCTTGAGGCGGCACTGTCATTCCTTGGTCTTGGCGTGCAACCCCCCACCCCCAGCTGGGGGCTGATGGTCAGCGAAGGCAAAAACATGATGCTGTTTGAACCCTGGCTGGTGCTGATCCCCGGTCTTGTCCTTTTCGTACTGGTGCTGGCGATCAATCTGATGGGCGACGGTCTGCGCGACGTCACTGCCCCCGAGAACCGAGGCTGATGCGATGAAAGACACAAACAAACCCCTGCTCAGTGTGCGCGGCCTGACGCTGGATATCCCGATGGCAAGCGGGACACTGCACGCTGTGCGCAACCTTGATTTTGACCTGCACCGGGGCGAAACCCTGTGTATCGTGGGCGAATCCGGGTCAGGTAAATCTTTGACATCCCTCGCCGTGATTGGACTGTTGGAAAAGAACATCCGCCGCAGCGCCACACGCATGGAATTCGACGGCACCGACCTGCTGACAGCCTCCAAGCGTCAGATGCGGGCCTTGCGCGGCGACCGCATCGCGATGATCTTTCAAGAACCCATGACGTCGCTCAACCCCGCCTATACCATCGGCGACCAGTTGATCGAAGCGTTGCGTCTGCACAAGAATGTCAGCCGCGACAAGGCCCGCAACCGCGCGATTGAGCTGCTGGAAAAGGTCGGCATCACCGCCGCCGCCAGCCGTCTGGGCCAGTATCCGCACCAACTGTCGGGCGGTCTGCGCCAGCGTGTCGTGATTGCCATGGCGCTGATGTGCGAACCCGAGCTGATCATCGCGGATGAACCCACAACGGCGCTTGATGTGACCATTCAGGCGCAGATCCTCAGCCTGCTGGTCGATCTCACGCGCGAGATGGATGTCGCCATGATCCTGATCACCCACGATCTGGGCGTTGTTGCGCGTGTCGCGGACAAGGTCGGCGTGATGTATGCGGGCGAACTGGTTGAATCCGGCCCTGCGGCTGATGTGTTCGGCAAGCCGATGCACCCCTATACCCGCGGCCTTTTGCGCTGCATCCCACAGCCCGGCAAGACCGAACGCGGCGCCCTTTGGGGACAATCCCAGGCATTGTGCCTTCGCTGATCGGTGACGTGAAAGGCTGCGCTTTCAGAACGCGGTGCCCCCACGCCGTCGATGCCTGCCGTGATGCGATCCCGGAACGCGGTGCGCCGCCCCATGAATTCCTGTGCGTCCACCCCGACGGTGCCCGCGCCGCCGAAGGAGAACCCGCATGAACGCCCCCGTTCTTGAGCTGCGCAACGTCGCCAAAACCTACCGCGTGAAACAGGGCCTGTTCGGCAAGCCCAAACCGCTGAAGGCGGTCAACGATGTGTCGTTGACCCTGCAAAAGGGCGAAGTGCTTGGCCTTGTGGGTGAATCCGGATGCGGAAAATCGACGCTCGCCAAGATCCTGCTGGGGCTTGAGGCGACGACCGAAGGCAAGGTGCTGGTCGACGGTGAGGAGATCGCAGATCAGGACAGGCTAGCGCTTGCCCGGCGCATCCAGCCTATCTTTCAGGATCCCTATTCCTCGCTGAACCCGCGCAAGACCATTGCAGATATCGTGTCGCTGCCCCTGCGCGTCCACAGCATAGGCGACGCGAAAAGCCGCGAAAAATCTCTGCGCGAGACGCTGGAACTGGTCGGCCTGCCCGCCCGTGTGCTGAACACGTATCCCAGCCAGATGTCGGGCGGTCAGCGCCAGCGCGTCGCGATTGCCCGCGCCCTGATCATGCACCCAGAAATCGTGATCTGCGACGAACCGACTTCGGCGCTGGATGTGTCGGTGCAAAGCCAGATCCTGAACCTGCTCAATGACCTGCGTGCCGAGTTTGGCCTTACCTATCTGTTCATCAGCCACGATCTGGCCGTAGTTGAACACCTCGCCACGCGCGTGGCCGTGATGTATCTGGGCCGAATCGTGGAAGAAGCTGATGTTGCTGACCTGTTCGAGGAGCCCCGACACCCCTATTCCCGCGCGTTGCTGAATTCCGTGCTCACGCCCGACCCGTCGCAAGGCGTGCCTGACACGCAGCTTGGTGCCGCCTATCCGAACCCGATTGATCCGCCGTCGGGCTGCCATTTCCACCCGCGCTGCCCCTTTGCGCAAGACCATTGCAAGACAACCGCACCGCGTCCCGTCCCGCGTGCGGGCGGCCATGTGGAATGTCACCTGCACGACCCCAACGGCCCGATGTACCGGCCCGATTTCACCGTCTGACCCTTCAGGAGCATTCCATGTCCTCTTCCCTCTCGCGCAGCATGCAAACCCGCAAAACGGTGATCAAGACCAAGGGCGGTGTTGTTGCCGCCCAGCATCGCCTTGCAGCCGAAGCCGGTGCCGAAGTGCTGCGTGCCGGGGGTGATGCGGTCGATGCCGCCGTCGCCACGTCGTTCGTGATTGGCGTGCTTGAGCCTTGGATGAGCGGCCCGGCCGGTGGCGGGGCGATGATGCTTTGGCGTGCAGGCGAGGAAAAAGCTGTCGCCGTCAATCACGGGATGCGGTCCCCTGCCGGGCTGCGGGTCGAGGATTTTCCGCTTTCGGGCAACGGCATCGCTGGTGACCTTTTTCCATGGGAAGAGGTTGAGGGGAATGTGAACGTTCAAGGGGCAAAGGCGATTGCTGTGCCCGGTGTTGTCGATGGTCTGGGTCAGGTCCACGACCGCTATGGCCGCATGACATGGCGCGATCTGCTGGCACCCGCCGTGGCGCACGCCCGTCAAGGAATGCTGGTTGATTGGTACGCCGCACTTTGCATCGCTTCATGCACGCGCATGCTGGCGCAGGACAAGGACGCCGCCGCCCTGTTCCTTGAGGATGGCCAGTGGCCAACGATCTCTGGCTGGACGGCGATGGCACAAAAGCGGCTGAACCAATCGCGCCTGGCCGACAGCCTTGATATCATTGCGCGTGACGGTGCCCGCGCGATTTATGACGGCGATCTGGGTGCGGCGATGGCCCGCGACGTGCAGGACAAGGGCGGCTATCTTAGCCACGACGACCTGCGCAGCTATCATGCCAGCATGGAAGAACCGCTTTCCTTCGACTACCGCGATGCCCGCTTCGATGTGGTGAACGGGCTGACGGCTGGCCCCACCTTCGCACATGCTTTTGCAGAGATGGAAAAGCACCGGATCGAAACGGACGCCGACGCCTTTGACGCCTGTGCCAAGGGCCTGAAATCCGCCTACCAGGATCGTCTTGGCACAATGGGCCATGATGGCGAAAACCCCGCTGCACCCGGATCGACGACACATTTCTCGGTCGTGGACAGCGACGGCAACATGGTCGCGCAGACGCAAACCCTGCTGTCAATCTTTGGCAGCCGCGTCGTGTCGCCGTCGACCGGATTCCTGATGAACAACGGCATCATGTGGTTCGATCCGGTTCAGGGTCGCCCCAATTCGCTTGCCCCCGACAAACCCTGCCTGATGAATGTATGCCCAATCATTGGCACGTCGGGCGACAGGCGCTTTGCCTTTGGTGCCTCGGGTGGCCGCAAGATCGTGTCGGCTGTGACGCAGCTGTCGTCCTTTGTTGCGGATCTTGACCTAGACCTTGAGGAGGCGTTTCACCACCCGCGCATCGACGTGTCAGGTGGGGCCAAGCTGGTCGCGGATGAAGCGCTTTCGCCCGACATCCTGAACCGCCTGCGCCAGAACAACGATGTGATCACCGCCCCGCGCAGCGTGTTCCCCTATGCCTTCGCCTGCCCTGCCGGCGTCATGCGCGACGGCGATACGAACACGGGCTGCACCGAAATCATGTCACCCTGGGGTGACGCCGCACTGGAAAACGAGGAAAACTGATGACCCGCACCGCCGCAATCGACGCCGCGACCGCCTATTTCGAGGATGGGCGCTTTCAATCCGAACTGGCCGCGCTGGTCGCCTACCCGACCGAAAGCCAGAACCCCGACGCCGTCCCCGAACTCATGCGCTATCTCAAGGAGGCGATGCAGCCGCGGCTTGAGAAGATGGGCTTTGCCACAGAAATCATCGACAACCCCGACCCGCGCGGCGGCCCCCTGCTGATCGGTGAACGCCACGAGGGCGACGATCTGACCACCGTCCTGACCTATGGCCACGGCGATGTCATCCGCGCCCAAGACGGCATGTGGCGTGAAGGCCTGACACCGTTTGAACTGATCGAGGAAGGCGACCGCCTTTACGGGCGCGGCTCTGCCGACAACAAGGTGCAGCACCTGATCAACATCGCCGCCTTGGAATCCGTTCTGGCCGTGCGCGGATCGCTGGGTTTCAACGTCCGCATCGTATTGGAGATGAGCGAGGAAGTCGGCTCCAGCGGGCTTGCCGATGTGTTTCGCAGCCACAAGGACCGTCTGACCGCCGACGTTCTGATCGCCTCGGACGGCCCACGCCTGCAACCGGAAACGCCAACGATCTTCATGGGCTCGCGCGGGGGCACCACCTTTGATCTTGAGATTGACCTGCGCGAGGGTGCGCACCATTCCGGCAACTGGGGCGGGTTGCTGGCCGATCCCGCGATCATCCTTGCCCATGCTTTGGCTACCATCACAGACCGGCGCGGCCAGATACAGGTGCCCGAATGGCGCCCCGACAGCCTGACCGACGATGTGCGTGCCGCGCTGGATGGCTTGCCCGTCACGGGCGGCGATGGCCCCGAGGTGAATGAAGACTGGGGCGAGGGAACCCTGACCCCGGCAGAGCGCGTATATGGCTGGAACAGTTTTGCCGTGCTCGCGATGACCAGCGGCGTGCCGGAAGCGCCGGTTAATGCGATTTCCGGCAAAGCGCGGGCCACCTGCCAATTGCGATACGTCGTGGGCACTGACCCTGCCGACATCATCCCCGCTTTGCGCCGACATCTGGACGCAAACGGATTTCAGGCGGTCAAGATCACGCCGCATGATCGCGGATTTTTTGCCGCAACACGGCTGGATCCGAAACACCCTTGGGTCAGCTTCGTCATCAACTCGATCACCGAGACGACGGGAAACCCCCCGCATGTGCTGCCCAATCTTGCCGGGTCGCTGCCCAATGACAGCTTTACCGATATTCTGGGGCTGCCCACTGTCTGGGTGCCCCATTCCTATCGCGGCTGTTCGCAACATGCGCCCAATGAACATGTGCTGAAATCAGTCAGCCACGATGCACTGCGCCTGATGGCGGGGCTATTCTGGGATCTGGGCAAGGCCTAAAGGAACAAGGCGAAAAGAACGATCACAGTTGCGCCGTTGAACGCTATCGTGCCAAGAAAGTCCGGATGACTTTGCTTGGGTAGGGCTGCAATGATTGGATATCTTACGCTCATACTGGTGTGCCAACTGATCGGAGAGCTGATTGTCGGTGCCCTGTCGATCTCGATCCCCGGGCCCGTGCTTGGCATGTTGATCCTGTTTGTACTGCTTTTGGTGCGGGGGAATTTGCCGGTGGGGCTGGCGCAGACATCGGATGGATTGTTGCGCGCAATGTCGTTGCTTTTTGTGCCTGCGGGCACGGGCGTGATGATGCATTTCCAGTTGCTTGGCGACGCCCTGTTGCCGCTGGGGGCTGCATTGGTGGTCAGCACGGTAAGCACGATCATCGTGACCGCCCTGATGATGCGCTGGCTTGGCAAGGCTGACGCCGATGGATAACCTTCAGGAAACATGGGTCTATCTGAATGCCTCGCCGCTTTTTCATCTGACACTGACCCTTGTCGCGTTTCAGGCGGCAAGCTGGCTGTTTGAGAAAGGCGGGCGCAATCCGTTGCTGAACCCGGTGTTGGGCGCGGTCATATTGGTGGTCTGCGTCCTGATGGCCACCCAGACCGACTATGCCACCTACTTTCAGGGTGCCCAGTTTGTGCATTTCCTGCTTGGTCCGGCGACTGTGTCTCTGGCAATTCCGCTTTACCGGCAATGGGACAAGGTACGCGGGTCGGTTCTGGCCATCGGGGCAAGCCTTGTGACGGGATCAACCGTGGCCATCCTGACCGCGATCGGCACGGTCTGGCTGTTGGGGGGATCAGGCGTGTTGCTGGCGTCCATCGCGCCCAAATCCGCCACCGCCCCGGTCGCGATGGCGATTTCCGAAGAACTGGGCGGCTTGCCCTCGTTGACGGCGGTGCTTGTCATCGTGTCGGGTATATTGGGCGCGATGTTCGGCCCGTTGATCCTGAACCTGATCGGCGTCAGGGAATGGAGCGCGCGCGGCCTGGCCATCGGCACGGCAAGCCACGGTATTGGTACGGCACGGGCCCTACAGGTAAATGAAACAGCGGGCGCATTTTCCGGGCTGGCGATGGGGTTGAACGCGGTGGCCACTGCGCTGCTGGTGCCGATCCTTTGGGGTTTGCTGTTTTGAAAAATTCGGCAGCTTGATGGTGGTAATCCGCTTGCGCCCCAACAGCGGCAGCAACGGCCTCGTTTTCGCAAAAGCCGGTTGATAGTGACAATTGTCAACGCATTTAGGGCAGAAATGCGCCAGACTGTCTGTGCCGGTGCCTTTGGGTCGGGATCGTATCACATCATTGACGACGGAGGCACACTTGGCAAATGATCATCCCATGGCACCTGATCCCCTACATCGCGATGCAGCACTTCTTAAGGCGCTGATGGAATCGTCGATGATCGACGCCATTATCGTTTCCGATTCCAAGGGCATCATCCAGCGGATCAACGCCGCCGCGATGCAAATATTCGGGTATGACAGCGGCACCCTTGTCGGCAAAAGCATCAACACGCTGATGCCGCCCCAGAAGCGCGCGGATCATGACGGTTTTATCCAGCGCTATATGCGCACGGGCGTCTCACATATCATGGGAAACGGGCGCGAAATTCAAGGGATGCGTCGCGATGGCACGGTATTTCCGCTGCATGTCACGGTGGGGCATACCGAACTTGAGGGGGAAATGCTGTTCATCGCGATGATGCACGACATTACCGACCGCAAAAAGGCCGAGAACGCGGTGACCCAAGCAAGCCGGATGGAAGCGATCGGACAGCTGACAGGCGGCTTTGCCCATGATTTCAACAACCTGCTGACGATCGCAATCGGCAATCTTGAGCTTTTGCAACCCAAGCTGCGTGACGAGGCTGATCTGGGCATGCTGCGCGACGCCCTGGAGTCGGTCGAGGTGGGTGCCGAATTGACGGCGCATTTGCTGGCTTTCGCACGGCGCAGCATCCTTGAGCCGGTTCAGGTTGATATCAATGACGAAATTCGCCGTGCCATCCGGCTGCTGCGACACAGCCTTAATCACGGGATCGAAATCGTTACCAGACTGGCCCCTGATCTGGAGCCGGTTAAGGTGGACGCGGCAAGGCTGCAAGCCGCGCTTCTCAACCTTGCGGTAAATGCGCAGGATGCGATGCCTGACGGGGGTGTGCTTACGTTTGAAACTGCGTCCGTTGATGCACAAACGGACCCCGTGTTGCTGGCCAAGAAAGCCGGTTCTGGCGGCTATGTCCGTATTTCGGTGCAGGATACGGGATCGGGCATGGGCCCGGAAACGGTCAAGCAGGTGTTCGAGCCTTTCTTTACAACCAAGCCCCTTGGTCGGGGAACCGGGCTTGGCCTTGCCATGGTGCACGGTTTTGTCCACCAATCGGGCGGACATACCGATGTGACATCCAAGCTTGGCCGCGGGACGACCATGCAGCTTTACCTGCCACTTTCGTCCACGTCGGTCAGCCCGAACGACGGCTTCAGCGCCCCTGCGCAGGCAAAGACCGTTCTGGTGGTCGAGGACAACGATGGTTTGCGCCAGCTCACGACGACCCGCATCCACAATATCGGGCATTTCACCTATGACGCCCCGGACGCAAAAACCGCGCTTGGCATCATCGAAAGTGATGTGAAGATTGATCTGCTTTTTACCGATGTCGTGATGCCGGGCGACATGGACGGGCGCGCGCTGGCCCGGCATGTGCGTCTGACCCGGCCCGACATCAAAATACTGCTCACGACCGGTTTTTCGGAACCTCTGGTGCGCGACAACCAGACAGACCCCAACCCGTTTCCGATCTTGCAAAAACCCTATCACCAATCGGATTTGGCACAGATGCTGGCCAAGCTGTTGGATGACGCCCCCGCCTGACCTTGCGGCTAGACCGCTTGAACTGTTGCGCTGAAGATGTATCCCATGCCGCGCACGGTCTTGATCAGGGTCGGTTTGGCAGGGTCGCGTTCGATCTTGCGACGCAAACGGGCGACCTGATTGTCGATGGCACGGTCAAGCGGGGTCCATTCGGTGCCATTCAAAAGATCCATGATCTGGTTGCGTGACAAAATACGTTTGGGGTGCTCAAGAAAAACCTGCAGCAGCCGAAATTCGCCACTGGTGATGTCAACCGGATCATGATCCCTGGCGATCAGTTCAAAACGCGAGGGATAGGCCAGAAGCCCGTCAAAACTGAGGGCGCCGATCTTGTCAGGTGACAGGCACGGGGCATCTGGCGGCTGCCTGTCCCCGTGCGCTTGTTGCATCGCAGACCGGCGGATGATGGCACGCACCCTTGCGACAACCTCGCGCGGATGAAAGGGTTTGGTGATATAGTCGTCGGCTCCTACCTCAAGACCCGCAACCCGGTCGATCACGTCATCCTTTGCCGTGATCATCATGATGGGCACGGACGACGTTTTGCGAATGGCCCGCGCAATGGCAAAGCCGCTGTCACGCCCCAGATTGAGGTCAAGCGATACCAGATCCACCCCGCCTTTACTCAAGCTACGCAAGGCTTCAGCCTCGCCGTCGGCTTCGATCACGTCGAACCCTTCGCCCTCAAGCGTGCGGCGCAGCAACCTGCGCATCTTTGGTTCGTCGTCTACGACAAGGATAAGGTCATTGGTCATCAAATCCCCGATTTGCTGGGCGCAAGCGACCAACTTGAATGTCGTCGCCCCTTATCCGTACCACAGAAAATTACATTCCGTTACATTGCAAGGAAACCCTTCTGACATAGCGCCATCACGCTTGGCATTCATTCAGACCAGGGGGGGCCCTTATGCGACACACCAGCTTTACCAGCCGGACCACGGACCGGCCTGACGTCCAGATGGGACCCATCTGGCAAACACACCGGACGCTTTGCGCGGGGCAATTTCTATTTCACCAAGGGGATGTCGCCACCTTTGTCTACGAAGTCTGCCATGGCGTCATGCGGCTTGTCCACGTCGGGGAAAAAGGCGACCGCCACATCATTGGCTTCGCCTATCCCGGCGATATCATCGGTTTTAGCGACGGCGGCACCCATTATGTCAGCTGCGAAATGATCACGCCGGGCAAAGTGGTGTCGCATCATCACAAGACCCTTGCCACCCCAGGCATGAACCCTGCCCTGCATAGCCGCCTGATTGCCGGCGCATTGCAACACATCGGGGTGCTGCAACGACACCTGACCCTTCAAGGGCGCAGAACCGCAGCTGACAAGGTTGCCGCCTTTCTGCATGAGCTTGCCCAAAAGTCCTCAGCGGATGAAAACTGCAAAACGTTGGTCCATATCCCAATGCCGCGTGGTGATATCGCAGATTATCTTGGCCTGACCACCGAGACTGTGAGCCGCAGTTTCACGCAACTGCGCAAGGACGGGATCATTCAGATGAAAGACCCACATCATATCATTCTTTTGCAGCCAGATCAGCTTTTGGCCGCCTGAAAACGCACCGGGGCACATCATGCTGGCCCCAAAGATCTTGAAGACCAAGACGCCAGAGCGGTTTTTATGCTATGCTGGCCGGATCCGAAATTGACAGAGGGGGAGGATAACCATGACGAAGGACACCAAGACCGAAGATGCTGTTACGTCGGCAACCAATATGATGAAAGCCTGGCAAGAAGCCGCTGCGGGATCGATGCCCGGTTCAATGGCAAATCTGGGGGCAAATCTGGGGCCTATGTGGCTTCAGACGATGACCAGCCTTGGCACAGAGATGCTGAATTTTGTGGCAGAACGCGTGAAAACCGATGTGCAAACCCAGCAAGAGCTTTTGAAGGCCAAAGGGCTTGCCGAGGTGCAGCAAATTCAGGCCCGGTTCATTGAAAAGGCGATGCAGGACTATAGAAATGAAATGGCCAGGATGATGCAGTTGACGCAAGATAAAGCGGCAACTTCGCCAGATACCGCAAAGCGCGGGGACTGACCGGATTAGCCCCCCAGGCCCGCCCAAGCAGCGGTCTGGCCCAAGCGTGCAGAGACAATTCAGCGGGGGGCTATGAAAACCAGCCAGCCTCAGCGCTGCGCAGCTGGCCGGTCAACGTGGTGACGCACGTTTCGGAAAGTCCGACATAGCGGGCAATTTCGCGGTTGGTCAGCCCCAGATCGACAAAACACTGTAGCGCTTTGTGCGGGTCGGGGCCAAACGCCGCCCTGATGTCCGCAGAGGCGCTGCCGTCGGTTTGCGGGCACCCCGTCCCACCATCAACGCCCGAGACCCCGGGTTTCTGCCGCACCAGCCGACGCCCGCCAAAGGAAGAATTCATGCCCCAAACACTGTCATGGTCTTGCATTGGTTCGCTCCTTCGCGTCGCTTCGTGATCACCTATCAAGGACATATGTTACAGAAACGTTAGCAAACGGACTTGCGCTCGATCAAATTGAGATGCGACAATTTAGCACATATTGATTCGATAAGGCCAAGGTCGCCCTGAAACCGCCGGTTTCAGCGTGCGGCCGTCGATCCGCCTTCGGTGTGTAATTTAAGATACCGATTTAACTTGCTTTAAAGCACACCTTCAGCGGGAAACATAAATCTGGTTTAGGGTCGGATTGCGCAAAATCAATCCCTTGCTTGGTGCCCTACGCTATCCGTAAAGGACCCTGCCGAGGACAAAAAAGTGCTTCAATCCATACTTGTCAGAAATCTCAAAGCCCTTCTGCGCGAGGGGAATATCACCCTTCATTTGCCCGACGAAAGTGTCGTTCACCTTGGCGACGCAAGCGGCCCCCCGGTCACGGTGCGACTGACAGGGCCCCGCATTGTCCGCGCTCTGGTCATGAACCCCGAACTTGCAGTCGGCGAAGGCTATATGAACGGCGAAATCACGATTGACGGCGATGACCTGCACGGTTTTCTGGAAGTGTTGGTGCGCAACGTAAAAATCGAAAATCCGGTATGGACGATGCGTGCGCTTAGAACATACAGGATCCTGCGGCGGGGCATTGAACAAAACAATATCGTCCCAGCGTCCAAACGCAATGTGGCGCATCATTACGATCTGTCAGACGATCTTTATGCGCTGTTTCTGGACAAGGACCGCCAGTATTCCTGCGCCTATTTCAAGCACCCCGATGACACGCTGGAACAGGCCCAGACCCAAAAGAAAGATCACATCGCCGCCAAGCTTCTATTGAAGCCGGGAATGCAGGTGCTGGACATCGGCTGCGGCTGGGGCGGGATGGCACTTAGCTTGGCAAAGAACCATGGCGTGAACGTTCTGGGCGTCACCCTGTCAGAGGAACAGCACCGCGTTGCAACCGAACGCGCGGCGGCACAGGGCCTTTCGGATCAGGTTACCTTCAAGCTATGCGACTATCGCCACGTCAAGGGACCGTTTGACCGGATCGTGTCGGTGGGCATGTTTGAACACGTCGGCCTTCCGCATTATGCGACCTATTTTGATACTGTGCGCAAGCTCTTGAAGCCCGACGGTATCGCGGTGGTTCACACCATCGGGCGCTGTGCCCCACCGGATGCCACCAATCCGTGGATTTCCAAGTATATTTTCCCCGGTGGCTATATCCCGGCCATGTCCGAAGTCCTGCCGCACATCGAAAACGCCAATCTCTGGATCGATGATATCGAATCCCTGCGGTTGCACTATGCGATGACGCTTCGGCACTGGTTCGACAGGTTCGTTGCCAACAGCGAAAAGGCAGCTCAGATTTATGACGAACGGTTCGTTCGGATGTGGAAATTCTATCTTGTCGCGTCAGAGCAGACCTTTCGATTTGGCCGCCAGACCGTGTTCCAGTTCCAGATATCGAACAAGCAGGATGTCGTGCCGCTGACCCGCGATTACCTATACGAAGGCGAACGCGCGCAGCCAACGTCCCAAGCGGCGGAATAGATCCAAAAAACGATCGACGAAAAGCCCCTCACATCCGCGACCATTGGTCATAAAGGATGTAAAGCGTGCCCGCCACCATAAGCGCGATGATCAGTGCAGTGAAAAGGATCAGCATCAGGTCATCGCGGTGGGATTTGCGCAGGTTGATGTGCAGGAAATAGTGAAAATGTGCCACAATTTGCGCAATGGCCAGCCCTGCCAGCACGATCAGCCGGGTGAGCGGCGCAAACACGTCAAAACCGACAGTCGCGAAAGCGGCAAGCGTCAGCACCAACGTCAACGCAGCGCCAATAAGATATTGCCGCTTTTCGCGGGTTTCCCCGATGTCTTCGCCTTTGGCCAGTTTATTGTTCATCCGGTCAACCCATACAGAAATACAAAGGTGAAAATCCCGACCCACACGATGTCCAGCAGGTGCCAATAAAGCCCCAGCCGCATCAGCCTTAGCTTGACGGTGCCTTGTCGCCCCATCACCGCAAGGTTCAGGCCGACCACCGCCATCCAGATGATGCCACATGCAACGTGAAGCCAATGCGTGCCGGTCAGCAGGAAGTAAACCGACAGGAACCCGCTGCGCTGTGGCGGTGCCCCTTCAACAAAGGCAAGGCGATAGAAATCATGCGCTTCAAGCCCAAGGAAGGCTAGACCCAGCCCTGCGGTAAGCCCCAGCCAAAGCAGCAGCCCGCCAAGATCATCCCGGTATTTGACGTGCAGCATGCCCATCCCGACGGTAAAACTTGACGCCAGCAACAGCATCGTCTGGATCAACGGCATCTTCAGATCAAAAAGCTCGCCCGGGCCGGGGCCGTCGGCCTGGCCATGCGTGACCATCGATCCGTAGGTGGCAAAAAGCAGCGCGAACAGGATCAGATCGGCCATCAGAAACACCCAGAAGCCAAAGATTACAGTCTCGGCCTTGCTGTGGGTTTCGGGGTCCGTGCCGTGCAGGTTCAGTCCGGGATGAAGATTTTCACTCATGTGGATGGCTCCGCCGCGAAACCGCGATTGGCGGTGGTGTTTTCCTCTTGTCGTCCGACTGGTGTGGTGCGGCCAACCTGTGCCAGCCAGCGGCGATGATCGGCGGCGATGTCGGCTGCAGAAATTGTGCGGGTTGTCTGCTGCACAAAGCTGCGTGCGATCCACACGCCAAGGGCCGCCAGGCTGCCCAGAACGGCAAGCCACCACATCTGCCAGACCATGCCAAAACCGGCAAATGCAAGCGCCAGCCCCATCAGCGGCGCACAAGCGGAATTGGCTGGCATTTCGACGTCCTGCACATCCTCAAGATCCTGATAGGCATAACCGTCACGCTTTGCTTGCCAAAAAGCGTCGCGGCAGGTCACCTCTGGGATCACGGGAAAGTTGTACTCTGGCAGCGGGGCGGGCAGCGCCCATTCAAGGCTGCGCCCATCCCACGGATCGCCCAGAGGCACGGCAAGCGTCTTACGGCGGTTCATGCTGCGCCATACCTGCACGACAAGGGCCGCAAAACCGCCGCAGATCATCAGCGCGCCCACCAGCGCGACATCAAGCCAAGGGGCAAAGCTGGGATCCTGCCACATCGATGTGCGCCGTGGGGCACCCATAATGCCAAGCGCGTATAGCGGCATGAACGCCGCGTAGAAGCCAAAGAAAAACAGGACAAACGACACGATGCCCCAGCGTTCCTCAAGCCGGAAACCAAAGGCTTTGGGGAACCAGAACTGCACACCGGCAATCATCCCGAACAGCAGACCGGGGATCAGCATGTTATGAAAATGCGCGACAAGGAATAGCGAATTATGCACCGCGAAATCCACCGTCGGGTTGGCCAGCATCACCCCTGAAACGCCGCCCACGACAAAGGTGACAAGAAAACCGATCGAATAAAGCAGGGGGGCCGTGAACCTGATGCGCCCGCCCCACATGGTTAGCAGCCAGTCGTAGACCTTGACGCCTGTGGGCACGCCGATCAGCATTGTGGCAATCCCGAAGACTGCATTCAGCGACGCGCTTTGGCCCATCGTGAAAAAGTGGTGCAGCCACACCGTAAAGCTCAGCACCGCGATGCACATGGTGGCAAACACCATCGACCGATAGCCATAAAGCGTCTTGCCCGAATAGGTCGAGATCACTTCGGACCAGACACCAAAGGCGGGAAGGATCAGAATATACACCTCGGGATGACCGAAGAGCCAGAACAGGTTGGCATAGTTCATCACGTTGCCGCCCGCATCGGCCGTGAAAAAGTGGAAGCCGGCGTGCCGGTCAAGCCAAAGCATCAGCGTGGCCAGCGTCAGCGGTGTCATGGCGAATACCATCAGGATGGATGTGCAGATCGTGGTCCAGCAGAAAAGCGGCATCCGCATCAGATCCATCCCCGGCGCGCGTTCTTTGTAAAGCGTGACGGCAAAGTTGATCCCGCTCAGCGTTGAACCGATTGAAGAAAGGGTGATGGCCCAGATCCAGTAATCGACGCCGACACCGGGGCTGAAATCAATCTGGGTGAAGGGAGGATAGGCCGACCAGCCGCCCGTCGAGAATTTGCCGAACACCAGCGAAACCATCAACAACCCCGCCCCCGCGATGGTCAGCATCAGGCTTGCGGCGTTCATGAAAGGAAAGCTCATGTCGCGTGCCCCGATTTGCAGCGGCATGACAAAGTTGATCAGACCTGTCAGCAGGGGCATCGCGACGAAAAAGATCATGATCGTGCCGTGTGTGGTAAAAAGCTGGCCGAAATGTGAACCCGACAAAAAGCCATCGCTGCCCACGGCCATCGCCTGATGCAACCGCAACAGGGTTGCTTCTGTCACCGCACGGGCGAACATCACCAACGCAAGGACGATATACATGATGCCGATCTTCTTGTGATCCAGCGTGGTCAGCCAGTTACGCCAAAGCGGACGCCACCACCCCTTGAGCGTCAACAGCAGGACCACTCCTAGCGCGCCAAGCACGACGAGAGCCCCCGCCCCAGCCGCAATCCAGGCGCTTATGGTGCCTTGGTGCACCGCCTCGACAAAGATGATGTCGCGCCATTCCATACGCCCCAATATCCACTGCCAGTCGATCATTATCCGTCCTTTGCCTTTACCGGGTGGCCCGATTTCAGGGCCTGTACGACGAGGCCAAACGGATCGCCCGTTATGGACCCATAGGGTTTTGGGACCGGCAAAACCTCGCGGCGCAGCAAATCTTGCAGGGCGGAAGCATCCAGCGGGTCCGCCGCAAGGGTCTGTGTGCGCCATGCGGTGAAATCATCGGGCGACATCACATCAACGCTGAAAGACTGGCGCGCAAAAAATTCGCCGTTGTACTGCATGTTGAGCCCCTTCAAACGAGCGGCCTCTGCGGTGCGCAGGTTGAACTCTGTCACCATGCCCGGCATGGCATAGATCTGCCCCCCGATCCGCGGAATCGAA
The DNA here is from genome assembly GCA_963728645.1 of uncultured Alphaproteobacteria bacterium. Taxonomy (GTDB): domain Bacteria; phylum Pseudomonadota; class Alphaproteobacteria; order Rhodobacterales; family Rhodobacteraceae; genus Sulfitobacter. The sequence continues at coordinate 22,777 of CAVSLU010000009.1, forward strand.
AAAGCCTGTAACACCGTGCCGCTGGTGATTTCAAAACGCACCGGCTGGTCCGTCGGCAGAACAAGCCGGTCTGCGCTTGCCACCCCAAGCGACGGATACAAAAAGACCCATTTCCAATCCAGCGCAATGGCCTGCACCACCAAGGGCGGCGCGTCTCCGACGGGCTTGTAGGGGTCAAGATCCAGCGTTTCGTGCCACAGGGCCCATGACAGCACCCAAACCACCACAAGCGGCACGCCCCAGACGAAAAGCTCAAGCAGCCAGGAAAATTCCCAGTGGGGTCTATAGCGCCCTGCCCCGCCAAGCCTGCTGCGCCACAAAATAATCGGCAACGCAACGAACAAGGGCACGATCACGGGCAACATCCACAAAAGAATGTTCAGAAGATGTGCTTGCTGGCGCATGGCAACAGTGCCCAAAGGGGCCACGATGCCCCGATCCGCACAGCCAGAAAGACCGAAAAGAACAACCAAAAGCGCAACCCAAGCCATCGCTTGCCTTGGCCCTTCAAGGCCCTGTGTGGCGGTGGCAGGTTTCACGTCGGGCTGATCCGGGTGTCTCAAAAATCTTGTCCATTCGCTTTCGAGGGAGGGGAATTTACACGCCGCCAGCGCCTTTCCTCGCCTGCCCTCGGATCTTCACAAAGGGTTTAACTAAATCTGAATTGGAACCAACCAAAGGCCCAATCGTTCCACAAATACTCTTTTTCTGATCGCTATTGGCCGAAAGGAATGACATCTCATGACCGAAAAAACCCCCAAATCCGCCGGAGACCCGACTGAGCATAGAGCCAGCCATGATGCCACGCACCAAGACCCTGGCACCCCTTATGACCATAGTGCAGCAGGCGGCTGGGGGTCGCTCAAGGGGGTGTCCCGCATCTTTGGAGAGGCTCAGAGTTCGACCCGCGCGATGTCGGTGTTGTCAAAGCTGAACAAACCCGGCGGCGTCATGTGTTCTTCGTGTGCCTGGGCCAAACCGGCAGATCCGCACCGCTTTGAATTCTGCGAAAACGGTGCCAAATCCACACTTTGGGAATTGGACGAACGCCGCGCAGGCGCATCGTTTTTTGCCAAGCACACCTTATCGGACCTCAAGGACTGGCACGATCACGACCTTGAAAAGACCGGTCGCCTGACGGAACCGATGCGCTATGACGCACAAACCGACCGGTATCTGCCCGTCAGCTGGGATGACGCCTTTGCCGAGATCGGCAAGGAACTGCAGGCGATGGACGCAAGCGAGGCGGTGTTCTATGCGTCCGGTCACGCGGGGCTTGAGGCGTCTTATCTTTATGCGTTGTTCGCCCGTGCGATGGGTCACCAGAACCTGCCGCAATCGTCGAACATGTGTCACGAGACGACCAGCGTAAACCTGAAAACCTTTATCGGCACACCGGTTGGAACCTGCACGCTTGAAGACTTTGACCATTGCGACGCGATCTTTTTCTTTGGCCAGAACACGGGCACCAACAGCCCACGTTTCCTGCACAACCTTAAGGCTGCCGTGGAACGGGGCTGCCGGATCGTAACATTCAATCCCTTGCGCGAACGCGGGTTGGTTGAATTCGTCGATCCGCAAGATATCACTCAGATGACGGTGGGCAAGGCCACGCAGGTGTCCGAGAAATACTATCAGGTGCGGCCCGGCGGCGACATTGCCGTGATCGCGGGGCTGATGAAATACGTCCTCGCCGCCGAGGATGCAGCCCCCGGCACAGTGCTGGATCACGATTTTATTGATCAGGAAACAACGGGGTTCGAGGACACCGCAAAAGCCGTCCGCGCCGCGTCCTGGGCAGAAATCGAACAGAATTCCGGCCTGTCGCGGACCATGATCGAAGAGGCCGCGCAGATCTATCTTGAGGCGGAAAACACCATCGGTATCTATGGCATGGGTCTGACCCAGCATGTGAACGGTTGGCTTAACCTGGGCATGCTGTGCAATCTGCTTTTGATGCGGGGCAACATCGGGCGGCTTGGCGCAGGGATTTCCCCGGTGCGGGGGCACTCCAACGTTCAGGGCCAGCGCACGGTTGGCGTTGGCGAAAAATCTGCGCATATGCCGGCGGACAAGTTGAAAGAGCTGTTCGATATCGACGCGCCAACACGCGAAGGCCTGAATGCCGTTCACGCCTGCGAAGGCATTCTTTCGGGCAGCGTGAAAGCGATGATCCTGCTGGGCGGCAATCTGGTCCGCGCCCTGCCCGACCGCGACCGGATGGAGCAGGCCTGGCCTTCCCTGCCGCTGACCGTCAACATCGCCACGAAATTGAACCGCACCCATCTGTCACCGGGCAGGGTGGGCTATCTGTTGCCCTGCCTTGGGCGCACCGACGAAGACATGCAGGCCACTGGGCCGCAAGCCGTGTCGATGGAGGATTCGCTTTCACATATCTACGGCTCTATCGGCACCGCTGATGCGCCGGGTCCGATGGTGAAATCGGAAACGGCCATCGTCGCGGGCATCGCCAAGGCGACGCTGGATGAAAATCCCAAGCTCAGATGGGACGACTGGACCGGAAATTACGATCTGATCCGCGACTTGATTGCGCAGACCTATCCAGACAAGTTCGCCGATTTCAACGACCGGCTGTTTAAGCCTGGTGGCTTTTACAAAGGCAACCCCGCACGGCACCGCAACTGGAAGACCGAAAGCGGCAAGGCCCAGTTCACCGCCCCCACTACCCTGTCCGCCTTGGGGGAAGACACCTCTGGCAATGCGCGTGTCATGACGTTGATCACGCTGCGGTCAAACGATCAGTTCAACACCACCATCTATGGGTTCTCCGACCGTTTGCGCGGGCTTGAGGGCAGCCGCGAAATCCTGTTGATCAACAAAGACGAAATGGCCCGCCTGGGGTTGAAAGAGGGGCAGAAAGCCAGCCTTGTTTGTGCCGTAGACGACGGGCACACCCGCCGTGTCGAGGGGCTGACCGTGACCGGCTATGACCTGCCTGCGGGCTGTGTGGCCGGGTATTACCCCGAACTGAACCCGCTTGTCCCGCTTAGCTATCACGAGAAGAATTCCCAGACACCCGCCTACAAGGGCACGCCGGTGGAGGTTGTGATATGAACCAGCACACCACCGCGCCAGTGGCGGCGGCGGCCGTGACACCTGCGCTGCAACTGGTCAGCGAGGTGCCGGTCGCCATCGTATGCAACGCTGTCACCCTTGGCGTCATGATGGCCAGCCCGATGGATCTGGAAGATTTCGCGCTTGGTTTCGGGCGGACCGAAGGGGTGATCCGACACAGGGATGAACTGCGCGAGATTGATATCCTGTCCCATCCCAAGGGGTATGAGGCACGGCTTTGGCTGACCCCGGCTGCGAACGCACGCGTGGCAGCGCGGCAGCGGTCAATGGTGGGCCCCGTCGGATGCGGATTGTGCGGGATCGACAGTCTGGACAAGGTGGATCGGGCATTGCCACCCCTGCCCCCGTCACGCCTGCGTTTGTCCCTTGCCGAAGCAGCGGCCGCACCTGACCTTTTGCGCAAGCGCCAGCCCGAACACGACCGCACCCGCAGTTCCCATGCCGCAGGGTTTTATGTGCCGGGCCGGGGCATCACGCTGGTGCGTGAAGACGTGGGTCGGCACAACGCGCTTGATAAACTGGCGGGTGCCGTGTCCCATGCGGGCATAGATCCGGCCTTGGGGGCTGTGGTGCTGACATCGCGCGTGTCGACAGAGATGGTGCAAAAGACGGTAATGATGGGCGTGCCCGCGATCATTGCCGTTTCAGCGGCGACCGACTTTGCCGCGCGTCTGGCGCAACAGGCCGATCTGACGCTGATCACCCGCGCACGGGGCACCAGATGCGAGGTTCTGTGCGGCCCAGCCCGTATCACGTCCTGAACGCCGTTTCGTGCTTTGACAACCTTGGGCTCTGACTGACCCGCGACCGCTCTCGCTTGCCTAGAATTTGTTGACCGGCATCTTCAGATAATGCGCCCCGTCGGCCTCTGGATCATGAAGGCGACCGGCGCGCAGATTGACCTGCAAGGCTGCCAGCATACGGTCCGGCAACCCCAGCGTTGCGTCGCGGTCTTCGCGGGTTTTGATGTAGTCGGCCTTTGCAGTCCCGTCCTTGACGTGGATGTTGTGCGCCTTGTGATCCGCAACTGTGGCCTCCCACTGCGGCGTGTCGCGGCCTTTGGCACCATAATCGTGGCCGATGAAAAGGCGGGTCTGCTCTGGCAACGCCAGGATCGACTGAAGCGTTTGCCACAGGTCTTCGGCGCTGCCGCCAGGGAAATCCGCCCGCGAAGTGCCGCTGTCCGGCTGCATGAATGTATCATGCACAAACGCCGCATCGCCGCAGATATAGCTGATGGACCCCAGCGTGTGGCCCGGCGACAGCATGACGCGCACGCTGAGGTCACCCAGATCAAAGCTGTCTTTGTCGGCGAAAAGATCGTCAAAATCCCTGTCGGGGTCAAACGCATCAGGCGTGTTGTAATACCCCCGCCAAAGTTCAGCGATCTCGCGCGTCTTTTCCCCGATCCCGTTGCGCGCCCCCGTCCGCGACCGAAGCTGTGCCGATGCCATAAGATGATCGGCATGCGGATGGGTATCCAGCACACGGTCGACCACCAGACCCTGATCTTTCACCAGCTTCAGAACCTGATCCATGCTGCCGGTGTCGGTCGCAAAATTTGCGGGGTCAAAGTTCCAGACGATGTCGATCAAGGCGGCCTTTTTAGTCGTCGGGTCGGCGCAGACATATTGGACAGACCCCGTGTCCGGCTCGTAAATCCCCCAGACATCCGGGCTTTGTGGCCCTGTCGAAGGGGAATGTCGGACGATACGCTCGGTCAGCTTGGAAGGGTCAGTCATGGGGTCTCCTTTGTTGCACTGGAAAATGCGTTGCCGTGATCACGCGGTGGTTCCACACCCACCGCATATATATTCATATTATTGCATGTTTTAAGCCCATCAACCCCTTTTTGGGGAAAATTTTTTTGCGCCCCACAATCAGTCTGCCATGCAAACCGACAGTCAGGAACCCAAGCACCCCATACCGAGTTTGGTTCGCAAAGGAGAATTACATGACCTCTTTACGCGCCAGACTGCTGACAAAGCCGATACACAAATGGGCCAAGGGCGTTCTTCCCGCCTTGTCCCAGACGGAAAGCGAAGCACTGACAGCGGGGGAAGTCTGGTGGGAGGCAGAGCTGTTTTCAGGCAATCCCGATTGGAAAAAACTGCACGCGGTAAAAACACCAAGGATGACCGAAGAGGAACAAGCGTTCTTTGATGGCCCCTGCCAAGAGCTGTGCAGCATGATCGACGATTGGAAAATCAACCACGAGACCGGCGATCTGCCCGCCGAGGTCTGGCAATTCCTGCGCGACAAGAAATTCTTTGGCATGATCATTCCCAAATCCCACGGCGGGTTGGAGTTTTCGGCCTTTGCCCATTCCGAAATCGTGCGCTTTATCTCGACCCGGTCCGTCGCGGCGGCGGTTACCGTGATGGTGCCCAATTCGTTGGGGCCGGGCGAACTGCTGCACCAATTTGGCACCGACGCCCAAAAAGATCACTGGCTGCCGCGATTGGCAGACGGGCGTGAATTGCCCGCGTTCGGCCTGACCAGCGCGGAAGCAGGGTCAGACGCATCCGCCATGATCGACGAAGGGGTCGTCTGCAAAGGCCGCTGGGACGGTAAGGAAGTGCTGGGCATTCGTTTGAACTGGGCCAAACGCTATATCACCCTTGCGCCGGTTTGCACGGTTCTGGGTCTGGCTTTCAAGCTGCGCGACCCGGACGGATTGCTGGGCGATACGCCCGATATCGGGATCACCTGCGCCCTTGTGCCCACCGATCTGGAGGGCGTCGAGACCGGGCGGCGCCATATACCGTCTTCGACAATGTTCATGAACGGGCCAACCACAGGCAAAGACGTATTCATCCCGCTTGATAACATCATCGGCGGGCCGGATTTTGCAGGTAAAGGCTGGATGATGCTGATGTCGGCGCTGGCTGCGGGGCGTGGGATTTCACTTCCCTCGATGGGCTGTGCCGCAATTGCGCTGTCGGCGCACACCACGGGTGCCTATGCCCGGATCCGCCAGCAGTTCAACCTTCCCATCGGAAAATTCGGTGGTGTTCAGGCGCGTATGGGCAAGCTTGCCGCAGACGCCTATGCGATGGACGCCGCCCGCCATCTGACCTGCGCCGGTCTGGACGAAGGGCGCGCATTATCCGTCATCTCGGCCATCATGAAGGCGCATGCCACGTTCCGGATGCGCGACGCACTGAACGACGCGATGGATGTGCATTCAGGCAAGGCAGTGATCGACGGGCCGTCAAATTATCTGCTGCCCCTTTACCGCGCTGTTCCCATCGGCATCACCGTCGAGGGGGCAAATATCGTCACCCGCAGTCTGATCATCTTCGGTCAGGGGTCCATCCGGGCCCATCCGCACATGCTTGACAATATGCTGGCCTTGCAGGAAGAGGATCCGCAAAAATCGCTTGAGATGTTCGACAAGTCATTCTGGGCACACGTAGGTCACACCACGAAAACCCTGTTTCGGGCCTGGGGTCGCGCGATTACCGCAGGGCGCAGCGCAGACGCGCCGAATTTCGGCCCAACCCGCCGGATCTACCAACAGCTTGCCCGGTGGTCGGCTGCATATGCGCTGACCGCGGATTTCGCGTTCCTGACCCTTGGCGGGGCCCTGAAGCGCAAAGAGATGATCTCGGGGCGGATGGGGGACATTCTGTCAGAGATGTATATCCTGTCTGCAGCGCTTAAACGCTGGGAAGATGAAGGCCGCCAGATGGCCGATCTGCCGGTTTTGAACTATGCCGCCGATGCTGCGTTCCAGCGCATCCAGACCGCGCTGGACGAGGTGATCGTGAACCTGCCCGCCCGGTGGGCCGCCAAGGTTCTGCGGTTTTTGACATGGCCGGGGTCCGTGACACGCGGGCCCGATGACGCACGCGTTGCTGAATGCAGCGATCTGCTGTTTGAACCTTCCGCCACCCGCGACCGGATTACAGGACGGCTTTATGAAGGGTGCAACCGCGACGGTGTCGATACGCTGAACACCTGCTTTGCCAAGGTGATCGAGATGGCACCATTGATGAAAAAACTGCGCGACGCGCGGCAGTCACCCCAAGAGGCCCATGATGCGGGCACGATAGACGACGCCGATCTGGCCGCGATCAAGGAGATGAACGCGCTTGTGGCAAAGGTTGTCGCCGTCGATGACTATGCGCCTGACACGCTTTCGGATTATTTCAAAGACTATGGCGCGCCGAAGCCAGATCAGCATCAGTCTACCCCAGAGGAGGCCGCATGATGCCCGATAGCAAACAGCAACGTGTCTTTCTTGTCGATGGCGCACGCACCCCATTTCTGAAAGCGAAATCAGGGCCGGGGCCGTTCACGCCCGTCGATCTGGCGGTGCAGGCGGGGCGGCCCCTGCTGGCACGTCAACCGTTTGACAAAGACGCGTTTGATCTGTGCATTCTGGGCTGCGTCAATGTTGTGGCCGATGAAATGAACCCGGCACGCGTTGCCGCCCTTCGGCTGGGTCTGGGCGAGGAAACCGTCGCTTTTACGGTGCAGATCAACTGTGGATCGGGGATGCAAAGCATCGACACGGCCTATCGCTATATCCGCGAGGGGCGGCACCATATGATCCTTGCCGGCGGCACAGAAGCGTTAAGTCACGCGCCGCTGACGCTGCGCCAATCCGCCGTTGAATGGTTTGGACAGATGAACGCAGCGAAAGGCCCGCTGGATCAGGCGAAAATGCTGGCGTCAATCAAACCGGATTTTTTCAAACCCGTGATCGGGCTTGAGCGTGGTCTGACAGACCCCATCACGACGCTGAACATGGGCCAGACCGCCGAAGTGCTGGCCTACCGCTTTGGCATCGACCGTGAAGCCGCCGATGCCTATGCCATGCAAAGCCACCACCGGCTTGCCGCCGCGCAAAGCGAAGGCCGTCTGGCGACCGAGGTGATGCCCGCCTTTGACCGCGACGGCACCGTCTATGATCACGACAACGGCGTGCGTCCCGACAGCGACATGCAAAGCCTTGGCAAGCTGAACCCGGTATTTGAACGCCCCTACGGCAAGGTGACGGCAGGCAATTCCAGCCAGATCACCGATGGCGCAAGTTGGGTTGTGCTGGCCTCGGAACAGGCGGTCAGCAAACACGGGCTTGATCCGTTGGCCGAAATTACCGACAGCGAATGGGCAGGACTGGATCCGTCGATCATGGGGCTGGGGCCGGTCTTGTGCAGCACCCCCATCGCGAAACGACACGGGTTGACCATTGATGACATTGATCTTTGGGAATTGAACGAAGCGTTTGCGGCTCAGGTGCTGTCGTGCCTTGCCGCATGGGAAGACGCGGATTTCTGTCGCGATGTTCTGGGACTGGACGCGCCGTTTGGCAGTATCGATCGCAACCGTCTGAACGTTGATGGCGGGGCCGTATCGCTGGGCCATCCGGTGGGCACCAGCGGCAACCGCATCGTGCTGCATCTGGCAAACGCGATGAAAGCGCGGGGGGCCAAACGCGGCATCGCAACCGAATGTATTGGCGGCGGCCTTGGTGGTGCCATGTTGCTGGAGGCGGTGTAATGACGGGACATGTTCTGAAATTTCTGGGTGAAACCAAGCTTGAACTGGGGCCAGCGGGCAAGAGCGAGGGTGACTGGCGTGTCGGACGCGATAGCGATGACATTTTTGGCTCGTGCTCGATAAAAAGGACACGAGCACCAATACCATCTCGCAAGACGTGATCCGCGCATTGGAAAGCCACATCTCGGCTGCCGAAAAAGAACTGCCAAAAGCCGTCGTCATCCGGTCTGCCAAACCGGCCGGGTTTGCGGCAGGGGCTGATATCTCGGGCTTTGATGCAATGTCCGAAGACGGGTCAGATGCAGGGGCCGAAGATCTGTTGAAGCAGGGCCATGATGTGCTCGACCGAATCGAGGCACTTAAATGCCCCACCATCTGCGTGGTGCATGGTGCAGCCCTTGGTGCGGGTTTCGAAGTCGCCCTTGCCTGTGACATCCGCATCGCGGTAGACGGCGCATCTTTTGGCTTTCCCGAAGTGCAGCTTGGCCTGCATCCGGGGCTTGGGGGCACCTTCCGGCTGCCCGCACTGATCGACCCGACCGATGCAATGACCATGATGCTGACCGGCAAGACGGCCCATACCGACAAGGCCAAAACCCTCGGTATTGTTGATACCGTTATCCCGGAACGCCATGTCGCCGCTGCGGTTAAAGCAGCTGCCAATGGCGAAATCGACAGCCATGAACAAAGCCTGAAAGCGCGTGCCTTCGGGATAGATCAGGCCCGGCGCCTGATCGCGAAAAAAATGCGCAGCGAGACCGAAAAGAAAGCACCGAAGGAACATTATCCCGCCCCTCACACCCTGATAGACCTTTGGGAAGAGCACGGCGGCGACCGCAAGGCGATGCAGAAGGCCGAAATCGCATCGTTCGCCAAGCTGCTTCAGACCGACACGTCAAAGAACCTGCGTCGGGTGTTCTTTCTGCGCCAGAAGCTGAAGGCAGACGCACGGGGCGATGATGGTATCGCACACGTGCACGTCATCGGTGCCGGTGAAATGGGGGCCGAGATTGCAACGATGGCCGCCATCAAGGGAAAAACCGTGACCTTGGGCGATGTCGATACCGCGCCGCTTGGCCGCGCGATCAGACAGGCCAGCCAGATCTGCAAGGACAAGCACTTGTCGGGCATTGATACCCGCGATGCGCTTGACCGGCTGATGCCCGACCCCAATGGGTATGGCATCGCCCACGCTGATCTGATCATCGAAGCCGCACCAGAACGGATCGACCTCAAGGAAAAGATCTATGGCGGGTTGAAGGGGCAGATCAAACCAGATGCCATCCTTGCCACCAACACCTCCAGCCTGTCGGTTGATGATCTGGCCCCCCACGCCCCCGCCAAGGAACGCTTTGCCGGGTTGCACTTCTTCAACCCCGTCTCGCGCATTGATCTGGTCGAGGTCGTCAGGTCCGACCCAACCAGTGATGACACTGCGCGCCGCCTTTCCGCTTTTTGCGGTGCGATCGGCAAGCTGCCAGCGCTGGTATCCGACTATCCCGGATTTGTGGTCAACCGCGCCCTGACCCCCTATCTGATGGAGGCGATGGTGCTGATGGATGAAGGTGTCCCGAAAGAGGTGATCGACACCGCCGCCCTGCGTTTCGGAATGCCGATGGGGCCTGTCACGCTTGCCGATCAGGTCGGGCTTGATATCGGCCTGCATGTGGCGGAATCGCTGCGCGACAATCTGGATAAGCCGATGGCCGATATCTCAAACACCCTGCGCCAAAAGGTCGAGGCGGGCGAGTTGGGCAAGAAGACAGGTCAGGGGTTCTATGACTGGTCAAACGGTACCCCCCACCCCGACAGCGACGGGGATGCCCCCGCCGATCTGACCGACCGTCTGATCCTCCCGATGCTGAACGCCTGTGTCGAAGTCCTGCGTCTTGGGATTGCGAAGGACAAGGACCAGATTGATGGAGCCATGATCTTTGCGACCGGGTGGGCACCGTTCAGGGGTGGCCCGATGCACTATGCACAGTCGCGAGGTGCCGACGATATCGTGGCCCGCCTCAAGACGTTGGAGCTGGCCCACGGCCCCCGCTTTACGCCCGACGAAGGTTGGCACAACCTTGGCTGAGGCCCCCCAACGTTATACCGATGCCGATGCGCTGGCAAAGGCGCTTTTTGAGCAGACCGGGGGCAATATACGGCTGGCCTTGCCGCTGGGTCTGGGCAAGCCAGTTACTTTGGTCAATGCACTGACCCGTGCGGCAGTCGCCGACCCGAACCTGACACTCTCGATATTCACCGCGCTGACCCTGCAAAGCCCGACGCCGTCGTCAGACATCGAAAAGACGGTTTCTGGCACCCGCCATGGACCGACTGTTCGGTGCATACCCCGATCTGCACTATGCCACCATGATCAGGGAAGGCAGCCTGCCGGATAACATCAAGGTATCGGAATTCTTCTTTCAGGCGGGCAGCTGGCTGGGGAATGACTATGCCCAACGTCATTATATCGCGGCCAACTATACCCACGCACGCGATGTTCTGATCGCGCAGGAACCCAACGTTCTGGCGCAGCTTCTGGCGCAGGATGGCAACAGGTTCAGCCTGTCGTGCAACACAGATATTTCCGCCGATCTTTTCCAGCTTCGTGCAGCAGGCCAGCTTGATTTCATCGCCGCGGGCGAAGTCAACGATGCCCTGCCTTTTATGGACGGGCCTGCGGCCACCATTGAACATACCGATCTGTCTATGCTGCTTGACCCCCCGGAGCATATCGCGCTTTTTTCGGCTGTGCGCCGCCCTGTATCAACGGCGCAGCACGCGATTGGCCTGCATGTATCGCGTTTGATTGCCGATGGGGGCACGCTGCAAATCGGGATTGGCGCGATTGGCGATGCGGTCGCCCATGCCTTGCTGCTGCGCGCCCGCGGTGCCTTTGGGTCTCTTTGGCAGACCGCCCCCTTTCCGCTTACCGGCGATGGGACAAAGCCATTTGAAACGGGGCTTTATGCAGTGACCGAAATGCTGGTCGGCGGGCTGCTGGCCTTGTTTGAACACGGCGTGATCAGCCGAGAGGTTGAAGGTGCCGCGATCCATGCCGGGTTCTTTGTCGACACTCAAGACATGTACAGGCGGTTGCGTGACATGGCCCCCGAAAAACGCGCCAGGATTTCAATGATGCCGGTCAGCTTTACAAACGCGCTTTATGGCGATGAAGCGGCCAAAAGGGCAGCGCGAAGACATGCGCGTTTCGTGAACGGCGCGATGCAGGTCAGCCTGCTGGGGGATGCCATGTCGGATTCTGCCCAGCCCGGTCAGGTCGTCAGCGGGGTTGGCGGGCAGTTCAACTTTTTCGAACAGGCTTTCGCCCTGAAGGACGGTCACGCGATCCTGACCTTGCCCGCCACCCGGACCAGCGGGGGCAATGTCACGTCAAATATCGTGTGGCAACTGCCCCTGACGACCGTGCCGCGCCACATGCGGGACGTGGTGGTTACCCAGTACGGGGCCGCCTTCTTGCGGGGCCAGACCGACCAGGAAGTCATCAAACGCTTGATTGCCATCGCTGACAGCCGCTTTCAGCCCCAGCTGCTTGAGGCCGCGCGCAAGGCGGGAAAAATCGATCCTGACTGGACAGTTCCGCCCGCGCACCGCAACAATACTCCGCAGGCGCTGTCGGCATGGCTAAACCCGTATCAACCCGATCTGCTGCCTGATTTTCCCTTGGGCACAGACTTTGACCAGACCGAACGCGCCTTGCTGCCCGCACTGGCGCGGCTTGGGGATGCGGCCAATAGCAAACTCAGCCTGCTTGGGTTGATCCGGGCATCGCTGAAATACCCCGCCCCCGCATTTGAGGCCGCCGCAATGAAGCGTATGGGATACGACGCGCAGCCGCACTTGACCGAACCGCTACAAGCCCGTGCGTTACGCGGTGCGCTAAGGCTGACCGGGCGTTCCGACAAAAATTAGTCGGGCTGGCGCGGGCACATTGTTTTTTCAGGCGGCGCTTTTGTGGTCGGGCGTCATGTCATTACCCATCAGATCATCAATAAACAGGCTCAACAGCTCTGTATGCCGTGTCACACCGGCCTTGCGGTAAATGGCATTGGTCTGCGCCTTGATCGTCCCGTCAGAGGTGCCGCGCAGCCGGGCAATATCCTTGGTGCGCATACCCTTGATCATAAAGATGGCAACGTCCCGTTCAGCCAGAGTAAGGTGCCACTTGGCAAAATATTCATTCAAAAGATCCGAAAAGTCGGACGAAATATGGCGAAGCTTTTCTTCGGCACGGTCTGCGCGTTGAATGCTCATCCGGATGGCGATCCATCCCATGACCACACCCAGCACCAGACCGACGGCCTGAAGAATGAACTGATTTTCGAAAAGCTCGGGCGTCAGGATGCCAAGACGCAAATCAAACAAGGTGAACGCAATACCGACAACGAAGAACAAGGTCGCGTTGAACTGCAATACGGCGATTGCCCAAAGTGCGATTTTCTTGTTTTTTGTCATGATCTGCCTCGCTCGATACCCAACCGACATAAGGTCAGGCAGGCGCGGTGCAAGTCATGCCCGCTATGCAGTCAGATCAGACTGATATTTGGCACCCGCCCGTTCAGGGCAGGTGCAATTTTCAATCCGTTTGGATCAGCGTGTGAACACTCGGTTTTTTACGTCTTTCAGCAGTGTCGGATATACCGTCACTTCCACATCGCTAAAGTCTTCCGCGTGGGCTTGGCCCGCTTTGAAGATCTCCAGATGCTCTTGCGCTGCCTTGGTTGGGGCGTTTCTGGTCGAATAGGACACATCAGACGTCACTTTGGGCGTGTACCCGATCTGATGACCTTCGATCCCCTGCGCGAATGCGCCGGTGCCTGCAAGCGCCAAGACAAGGGCGGGTGCTGCGAGTTTCAGTTTCATTTTGTAGTTCCTTTCATCTGTCCCGGGGTTGATTTGGGATGGAACCCGGTATCGGACTATCCATCGTCGGGATGAGTTGGATAAAGGAACGGCACGGTCATCAAGCCATCAGCGAACAGTTTAAATCGCGCCATCTAAACCGCTCACTGACTGGCATAAACCAAAGTTTATCGCGGAGTCGCAGCCATTGATGCCAACCCGGATGCGCCACTTGCGCGGTGATCGCGCAAGTGGCGCAAATAGGGGCATCTCAGGTCTTTGGTGGTTCGGTCGGACTTGCGCTGACGGTCACATGGGCGGGCCGGATCAGCCGCTGACCCTTTGCAAATCCTGGGCGGTGCAGAACAAGAACCTCGCCGGGTTCGGCCTCGTCCGTTTCCTGCGTTTGCAGCGCTTCATGCAGCACCGGATCGAAAGGCGCGTTTCGGGGCGCGATCTGGCGAATGCCAAGCGCCTTCAATCCCGTCTCGAACGCCAGTTTGGTCGTGTTCATGCCATCAAGATACGCAGCCATCATCGGGGTTCCGGCGTGCGCACCAGATCGCACGCGCTCGATCGCCAGACAGATGTCATCGTAGACCGGGGCAAGCGCTTCGACGGCCAGCGCAATGCCATGGTCGCGACCATCCATTTGCGCGGCGTCAGCCCGCTTGCGCGCGTTCTCAGCTTCGGCAAGAGCGCGCTTCCATTTCTCCTTGAAACTTTCAGCCTGCGCTTTCCAATCCGGCTTGGCAGTCTCTGGCGCAAAGGATGCCGACGTTTCAAGGCGTTCATCGGTCAAAGTTTTGTTTCCTTCCATGGTATTCTCCTCTTTTTCCTGACAATACATGCGATGACCGACCGGCCCTGGCGGCGATCGGACGGGTCCGAAAGCGCAAGCGCGGGCGACCGGTTTCAGGAAGGTGTGTTTGGATCATATCGGGGTATGGAGGGCTGCACGATCAGCCGGTGGCGGCGCACGCGCACCGACGTGAACCCGAAAAGGCAGCCAGAAAGGGCGCGAACCGCCTTTCATCATACCATTTCCCAGAGATCTGCTTCACACATCTCCCTCCAGAATATTTGGGAAGAAGGGGCAAGGCTGTCAAGAATATCGATCTAACTTTTGCCGCAGTTTCCGCCGGGTTGGTTGCACCCTTTGGTCAGGCCAGCAGGTTTCAGCCTAATTCGGCAAGGGCGCGGGCACGTCTTGATAAGAATCAATTTAGAAGGGATGATTGGTTATACGCCTTAACTCACGTTCGTGCTTTCCCATGTATGGAGGTGAAATATACCCTATGACCGAGAACATCAGGACACCTGCGTTATTGCGGTGGCTTGGCGCCGATAGCGGTGCGGTTCCCCCCCCTTGCCCATCATCACGGGCCAGAACGTCACAACATGACATATCAAAGGCCGAGGCGACCCATGAATTGCAGAAATACATTCATATTCTGGGACCCATGCCAAAAAGGTGCCTTGAAACAATGGCGGACCTGGGGCTGACCGACCCCGAGGTGGCGCGCTATTTCAAGATCCCGCAAAACATCATCACCGATTTTCGTCGCGTCTGGCATATCGAAGGTGCACCGTAATACCGCGCCTGGAAAGCCCGGCCGGATATCAATACGCACCGTCCTGCAAGATGTGATCATGGCCCAGCTCTTCAAGGCCGCTGGCAATGTCGTCTGCGGCCATCGGATGGGCCAAAAGATAGCGTGACGTTGGCGTGTCTGCCCGTTCTGCGGCCAGGGCCAGCGCCTCTTCCCAGTCGGATTGGCCGAAATCGCCGCGCCCGACCCACATGAGGGCCACCAGTTCATACTGGTGTTCCGGATGCATGCCGTCGATCTCTTCGATCAGCTCTTCAGCTGACGGATCGGTGCCGACCTCTTCTTTCAGGGTAATGTGATGACCGCCTGTGGGGGCATTGTCACGCGCATCGCGGGGGATATCCTGATCGCCCAGTGATGTCGCACGCATCTTGAAAATAAGGCGGCGCAGAAATCCCGGCTCGATTGTCATTTCGTTGACCATATCCATTCCCATCATCTTGCATTCCCCATGATCTTGCGTCTTCACTTTGCACCGTTGTTGCGGACCAACCGATGAACGCTTGCGCGCACCGCCACCAAAAGCGCTCAAAGCAATAAACTACGCTGGCAGCGTCATTGACTGGGCGAAGATAATGCAACCATGCGTTACTTTTGTCGAAAAATCGACCCCTGCCAATCGTGTGCGCCTACAATTTAGGCCCCTTCTTAATCCTGTAGCCATTAAAACCTACAGTATTCTGGCTGCCGCCCATTTGATCAGGATCAACCAAGGGGCCGCCCTTGCGCCCGTTTTATTGTGACAAGTGCGCATGGAACGGCCTGCCAACGCTAGGAAAAGCGTTCGCAGGCCGATGGTCAAACGCAGGCCCGAGGCCTGCGCAGACACTAGTTTTCAGGAAGCGCATAGGCGATGATCTGATCGCCGACCTCGGTTTCCATGAAATGATGACCGCCGGGATAGATCACGACATATTGGCGACCATCCACCTCATAGGTCATCGGCGTGGTCTGTCCGCCGGCGGGCAGATCGACCTCCCAAAGCTGTTCGCCCGTTTCGGTCGCAAAGGCGCGAAGCTTGTCATCCGTGGTGGCCGCCACGAATGTAACGCCGCCTGCGGTGGTGATTGGCCCGCCATTGTTCGGGGTGCCGATCGTCAGCGGCAGCATGGACGGTATGCCAAAAGGACCGTTGTTTTCAGCAGATCCAAATGGCTGGTCCCACAGGGTTTTACCCGTCGCAAGGTCGATGCCCCGGATCCAGCCATAGGGTGGCTCGGTACACAGGATACCTGTCCACGGCACGCGCCAACCGGCATTCACCTCGATGGCATAGGGCACGCCCGCCATCGGGCCCGCCTCTCCTCCGCCCTTGCTAAAGGGGGCAATGCCACGTTCATCCGCGACCTCGCGGGGGATCAATCGATTGTAGTTGGGCATGTCGTTATAGTTCGCAATCAAGATGCCGCGCTCGGGGTCAACGGCCACGCTGCCCCAATCCGATCCGCCGTTATAGCCCGGATACTGGATGAAAGGTTTGTCCGCAGAGGGCGGTGTGAACTGCCCCGCATAGTTGGCGCGGTGAAACTGAATACGGCACCAAAGCTGGTCAATCGGGCTGAAGCCCCACATGTCCTGTTCCGTCAGATTTGGCTTGGTCAGACTTGCATAACCCGAATAGGGCTGTGTGTCCGAGATATAATCCGGCTCGACGCTGCCCAGCTTCGTAACCGCGCGTTCCTCGACCGGGAACAGGCTTTCGCCGGTTTCCCGGTTCAGCACATAGATCTGCCCCTGTTTCGACGGCAGGATCAGCGCGGGCACGTTTTGGCCGTTTTGCGGAAAGTCCACCAAAGTCACCTGACTGCCCAGATCGTAATCCCAGACATCGTGGTGCACGGTCTGGAAATGCCAGACCTCTTCGACCCGTAGTGGCATCAAGCGCCACCAGCGAACTTGAAAATTCATTCTCGGCCGCACTGCGGTCACTGCCGTAATAATCGCTCGAAGAGTTGCCAAGCGGCAGATAGACATATCCCAGATCCTGATCCGCAGAGGCCATTGTCCACATGTTCGGCGTGCCACGTGTATAGACGTCGCCTTCGGCGGGTTCATCCACGGCACCGCCCTGCCCCAGATCCCAGGCCCACAGCATCTCGCCGGTGATCACATCATAGCCGCGCACCACACCAGAGGGTGCATCGTTGGCCTCATTATCCTTGACCTGTGCCCCGATCACGGCCACGCCGCGCACAATTGTGGGCGGTGCCGTGACAGCGTACCAGCCGGGCACCGTTTCCCCGATGCCATTGTTCAGATCGACGATCCCCTGTTGCCCGAAATCGGGGCAAACCTGCCCTGTCTGCGCATCCAGGGCGATCAAACGCGCGTCCAGTGTGCCCACCAGTATCCGCGCCGCACACAGCATATCGGGATCCACATCGGCTTGCGCATGATACGCCAGACCCCGACAGGTCGCCCCATAGGGGATAGCATCTTCGGACACGCCCGGATCATGGCGCCACTCTTCACGCCCGGTGGAAGCATCGAGGGCAAGAACCTGATCCATCGGGGTGCACACAAACAGGCTATCGCCAACCTTGAGCGGCGTGTTTTCGGGCGAATATTTCCCGTCAGCGGCCTTGGAGGGCATATCGCCCGTGTGCATGGACCACGCCTCTTGCAGATTTCCCACGTTATCCGTGTTGATCTGCGCCAAGGGCGAATACCGCTCGGCGTGGACTGTGCCACCATAAACGGGCCAGTCCTTGCCGGTTTTCAACCGGGCAGCGGGGGCGGGCCGGTCTGTCGGCTTGTCCGATTGCGTGGATTGAACCGTCTCAGTTGGGACCAGTGTGGTTTCTGTCTGTGCTTGGGTTTGAGTTTCTGTCGCAGCTGGGGCCGTTGGCTCTGCGCCGGGCGCGGCTTGGGTTGTGTCCTGTTGCGCATGCAGCGGCGGCGCTGCGCCCATTCCCAGCGACAATCCTAACGCAGCCGTCGCGATAAAGGCCGCCGTACGGCCCGCCCGATACCCCATGCCGGGCAAGGCAATCAACACCAGTGCCAGCATCACGGTCGGCGGAAACACCCGAGGCTCAAGCGCCCACCAGTCAGAGGCGGGTTCCCATCCGTCAAGCGTCACCTCCCAGATGGCCCAAATCAGTGTACCGAGCCAGATCGCGACAAACAGATACGCCCCGCTGCGCTGACGTCTGAACAGCAAGATCCCCGAAACGATCATCAATAAGCCGGTGATCGCATAATACCACGACCCTCCCAAAAGCAGCAGCCAAATACCACCGGCCGCCAAGATCAGGCCGACAACACCCACAAGGATCCCGACGATCAATGCGTACCAGGCAAATCCGGATTTGGATTGCGAATTGGAAACTTCGGACATGTTGGCTCTCCCTTGCCATTCGATTTAGATCGCAAATTCCTGCTCACGCCGTTTTAATCGAAAACGCGTGATGTCGGATTTGGTTCCGGGATTATGCCTTGCGGTCAGGGGTGGTTTGGCCAAGGGATGGGTTAGGTGCCGGTCAAAGAAGCACCCGCCCCGGATTTTTACGATGTGGCCAGAAAGAAGATCCAGATGCCCGCAAAGGCGGCGGCAAGCGGGGGGCCGAAAGGGATATGCGCCCCACGCCCCGCGCCCCGCGCCAGTGCCACGACGATACCGGCGAGGGCGGCGATCAGAATGACCGGCGCAAGTGCCTGCCAGCCCAACCACGCCCCTGCGGCGGCCAGCAGCTTTGCATCGCCAAGCCCCAGTGCATCAACCCCGCGCGTGCGGAAATACGCAGCACCGATTGCGGCAAAAAGTGCAAACCCCGCCCCCGCCCCGATCAGATGATCCAAGCCCAGATCACCGCCCCGCCACATGGCCAGCAACACGCCAATCGCGATCAGGGGCAGCGTGCCAATGTCCGGCAGGCGGAATTCGCGCCAATCCGTTACGCTAAGCCAGATCAGAACTGCGATAAGCGGCCCCGTCGCGACGACGTCAAGCGGTGTGGGACGCACATCCGATAAAAAGAACGCAAAGTGATCCAAATTCGATCCCGTCAATTTGCCTGGCCCTTGGGCGAGCAAAACCGCCCGCCGTGGCATCTGTTACCATCCAAGGTTGGTATCGTGAAATAATTTCAAAGTATTGCAAAGTTTTTTGAAACTTCTTGCGGCCCCGCCCGTGGCTTCGCGCGTATGCAAGGTTTCGGCACATCCGTTGGTCTTAAAACCAGAACCGAAACCGCCTTTGCATATTCCAACATCCTAAGTGGAGGAATATTTATGCGAATTACCAAGAAAAAAGCGTTGATCAGCGCAGGTGCCGTTCTGGCAACCGTCTGTGCGTCAACAGCGTGGGCATCATCTCACCGCGAAGCGCCGGGCATCACAGAAATGCCAAAAGTCGATGCCACGGATTTTTACATGTTCCGCAGCTATGAGGCGGGCAAGGAAGATACCGTCACGTTTATTGCCAACTATCAGCCGTTGCAGGCCCCTTATGGGGGTCCGAATTATTTCACGATGGACACTGACGCTGTCTATGAAATCCACATCGACAATGACGGCGACGCGATGGAAGACATCACGTTCCAGTTCCAGTTCAAGAACACGCTTGCCAACGATGGCAAGGGCATTGCGCTGAACGTCGGTGGTCAGGATATTGCGATCCCCCTGCGTCAGGCGGGTGTGATCAACGCAAGCAACACGTCGGCACAAAACGAATTCGAAAGCTATACGGTGCGCAAGATCAATGGCGACCGCCGGTCGGGTTTTGCCAAAAGCGCGCTGCTGACGAACACCAGCGGCGGTGGCACCACGTTCAACAAGCCCATCGATAACATCGGCAACAAGACGATCGCCGATTACGGAACATATGCCGATACTTTCGTCAGCGACACCACGATCCCCGATTGTTCGGCCCCCGGTCGCGTCTTTGTGGGCCAACGTGCCGAAGCGTTTGCGGTGAACCTTGGCGAGGTCTTTGACCTTGTGAACCTCGTTCCCATTCAGGGTGCGGATAACGCGATGTACCCGCAATACAACGCCGCAGCCCCCTTTGCAGGTGGCATCACGCAAGACCGCGCCAACGATGATCTGATCGACAAATTCAACGTGACATCACTGGCCATCGAAGTGCCGATTTCATGCCTCACAGGGGATGGAAACGGCGTGATCGGTGCCTGGACGACGGCAAGCCTGCCACAGGCGCGGTTGCTGGATCCAAGCCCAACCTATGAAGGCACCGACAGGAACGGCGGCGCATATGTGCAGGTCGCACGTCTTTCAGCACCGCTGGTCAATGAGGTTGTCATCGGTCTGCCTGACAAGGATCTGTTCAACGCAGCCGAGCCGACACAAGACGGTGCACTGGCCGCTTATGTCACCAACCCGACGCTGCCTGAACTGGTTGAACTGCTGTTTGGTGGTGTAGCCGGTCTTCCGACAGAACTTGCGCCAAACAACTTTCCGCGCAACGACCTTGTTGCGGCATTCCTGACCGGTTTTCCGGGCTTCAACCAGCAAGCGACGGTAACCGCCTCGGAGATGATGCGCCTCAACACCGGCGTGCCAGCGACAGCTTTGGCCAGCCAGAACGTGTTTGGCCTGGTTGCCGAAGACCTTGCAGGCTTTCCAAACGGCCGTCGTCCGGCGGATGATACCGTTGATATCGCCCTGCGGGTCGTGATGGGTCGCTTGTGCCATCCCGTCCCATTGGGTCAAGAGCTGAGCGGGGATCCGACGGCCACTGACGATGTCAATCTTGGGCTTTGCGCCCCGGCAGACGCGCCCGTTGGCACCGCCGCTTTCACAGATGGTGCGCCCATCAATCCAACCGATCTTCGTGCGACGTTCCCTTACCTGAACACGCCGCTCGCCGGATCGCCAAACTAAGTGGAGGATCGTATGACCATGACGATGGACAAGACACTGACGCCCAAAGGCAAGCTTATCGCCGGAGCCTCCGTGCTTTTGCTTGTGGCGGCCTGTGGCGGTGGCGCGGGTGCCCTTTCGGGGATCAATTCCCTGGGGGCGGCTTTCGTAAATGCGTTCAAGAGGGATGCAAACGGCACGGCCTTGCCTGATCCCGATACCGCAGGGCTGACCGTGAACCCAAGCATCGATCCCTTCAATCCCTGAAACGAAGGTATCGCCACTTAGGCATTCCAAGATCAAAGGGGGCAGCCGTGCATATGCGGCTGCCCCCTTTTCTACATCTGCGGCAGGGGTGGCACGGTGTTCAGCGGCACGCCGTAAGACCGGCGCGTCACCACCACGCTGCGCCCCGCAAAACTTTCCCGACGGGCAATCCGACTGCGCAAGCTGACCGCGATGCCATCGACTTCGGCCAAAATATCAACATCGAAATTCTGCGAGGTGAACCCCGCCAACGGCGGCAAAACGGCACCCACGCGGGTCAGATCCCGAGGCGTCAGCACCCCGGCCCCCGCGCGCCTGCTTTCCAGCCGCACTGCCGCAGAGCGGTTATTAAGCACCGCGCGCAAAAGCAAGGGTGTTGCGGTGTTCAGATTAAGCGTGGCGGTGGCGGGCAGAAAATCGACATAGGCCGACAGGGCGCTTAGGGTCGCCGCCGGGACGCTGCGCAAATCCGACAGGTTTTTCAGCCCCGGCCGGCTGGCGATTTCCGCCGCGATGCGCGCACCATCCGCCCGGCTGATCTTGAGCTCGGCCAGAACCCGCAACAGCGCTTCGACCTCGACCTGCGCCCCGCCTGCAAGGCGTGTGAGATTCAGCTTGGCCTGCGCATCGCGGATGCTGACAGAAAACCGCCCCGTCGCAAGGCCCGCTTCCTGTTGGGCCACCTCGGCCCAGGGTTCCGCATAGTTGTCGGTGTCCGGCGCATTCACCATGTCCCGGCGCAACGCAGTCACGGCGCTGGCCTCGGCCCCGCGGGCCAGGGCATCTGCGGCCGTTGCCGCGGCAAGCGATTGGGCCCGCTGCAAAGACACCCCCTGCGCGGTCAGCATCAGGAAAACCACGATGGACGCAATCGAAAGTATCACCAAGACGTTGATCAGAACGACCCCGGCATCGCGCTCGCGCTTCATTCGGTCACCCCCGCAGGCACATCGACAAGCCGGCGCACTGTGCCCTCGCTCAGGTCCAGTTCAAGTTCCACTGCTTTCAGTATAGGGGCAACCCCCAGTGATTGGGTTTGCTCGATCGGCCAGCTGTCATGCCACGCGCCCGCAGAATCCAACGACCTGAGGCGCATCGCAATCACACCGTCGATCAACTGTTGGTCAAACGCCCGCGCGACAGCCTGCGCAGGAAAACGCCTTGTG
This sequence comes from uncultured Alphaproteobacteria bacterium, assembly GCA_963728645.1. Classification (GTDB taxonomy): domain Bacteria; phylum Pseudomonadota; class Alphaproteobacteria; order Rhodobacterales; family Rhodobacteraceae; genus Sulfitobacter. The sequence goes on from CAVSLU010000009.1 coordinate 45,110, forward strand.
GAGCCTCATACGACAAGGACCCCGCGTTTGTCCTGTTCATCGATACACTGGTTTCATCCTGTTTCAGACTGCTGGAATCGGATTGCTGCAGGTCGCGGCTGAAGACGACCAGCGCCCGGTCAATCTGGCCCAGACGTTCCAGCCGCCCCTCGGTGCCCGACTGCACACGCAGGATGTTATCAAGCATCGTGAAACCGGCCAGCCCGATCAGGGAAAACAGCGCCAGCGCCACCAGCACCTCGACCAATGTCAGGCCCGCTTGCGCGTCGCGGTGCGGCGTTTCAGTCATGCCGAGGCGGCACCGATCATCGTGATCGCCCCCGCCCCTACATTCAGCACGGCAAGTCCACGGGTGCATTGACCTGATCTATTGAATTTGTAGGGCCCAAGCACGCCGGAAAACCCCTTTTCCCGCGTCAGACCGCTGGCGGTCTGCTCACGGATGCGCCCCAGAAGGCGGGCGGTTTCAACGCCGTCAAACGCGACCCCCGCCAGAATGCCGGGGCTTGATCCGTGCGCCTCTTGATAGGCGACAGCAAAGGGTTCAAACGCCAGCGGGTCGGGTGCCGCGTACCACGCATCCCTCAGGGCTGGCAAACTGCCGGGATCACGCGCAGACCATTGCGCCGATCCCAGAACCTGGGTCTTGCCCCGAAACGCTGTGGCCAGCGCATCCAGTTCCGCACCTGCGCCGGGCAGATAAACGGCCTTGGGCAGCACGCCACCGTTCGCCTTTGTCAGCTGCGCGACTGCGATCGCGGGGTCGGTTTGTGTGATGGGCGGCACCACCGTTTGCCCCGTTGCCTTGCCCACAAGGACCGCCGCCTCGGCAGAGCGTGCGCCGAATGCGCCGCCGGGCACGACCACACCCACGGTGTTCAGGCCCCGTCTGGCTGCAAAGGTCAAAACTGCCCGCGCCGATTGTTCGGGCGTCACCCCCAGCACGAAAACGCCGCCCCCCGCCACGCTGACATCGTTCGACAAAGTCAGCACGGGCACGTTCGGCCCGACCGCCTGCGCCACCGCCGCCACCTGCGCCCCGAAAAGCGGGCCAACGATCATCCGCGCACCCGCTGCGACGGCAAGCCTTGCGGCGGTGGCGGCGGTCTCAGACGTATCACCTGAATCGAAAAAGCTCATCTCGCCGGTATCACTTAGCGTGTTGCCGCCAAGGGTTGCAGCATTGCGCATGATCTGCCCTAGTTGCGGTGCACGGCCCGTCACCGGAGCCAAAAGTGCTGCCCGTCCCGGCCCTTCACTTTTGGCTGGTGTGCCGTCTAAAACGCTGCCGAACCCGGTCGCAGAACATGCAGAAAGAAGCGAAGCTGATGCCGCCAATCCAGAAAGAAAAAGCCGCCGGTTTTGGTGCCGGTCGCAGCGTCGGTCGCCCCACGCGGCGCCGCCGGTTTGTAATGGTTTTCGGTCTGTCATTGCTGGCACTCCTGATTTTTGCGGGCACGGTCGTGTTGTCCGTCCCCGCCGCCACTATGGCACGGGTGGTGGGGATGCCGCCACAGGTGCGCAGCGTTTCGGGCAGCCTTTGGGCAGGCCGTGCGGTGCTGGATGGCGGATTGGTGCTGCGCTGGCAAGTGACATGGTCCAGCCTGTTGCGCGGTCGGATCGGTGCCGATCTGACTTTGCAAGGTCCGCGCACCCTGTTGCAGGGTGTCGCGTTCGCAAGCCCCTGGCAGATCGGCGTAGGCAATATCTCGGGGCGTGGCGGCCCCGACTTGCTGGCGTTGGCCCCCAACGCATCGTCCTGTGATGGCCAGTTCGGTTGTCGACATCAAAACCATCAGCCTGTCCCGCACGCGGGTGGCTGGTCAGGGGCGTGTGGCCATCACTGAAAGCATTTGTGAAACACCGGGGCAAGCGCCGCTCAAGACCCCGCCGCTTGCCCTTGTGCTGTCCAGCGACGGCACCGATGGCATGGCAACCCTGACAACCGACGACGCTGCGCAAACGCGAATGGGTCAGGCGCGTCTTGGCCCTGACGGCTGGATGAAACTTCGGATCGAACCGGCAGCGGCGCGGTTGATACCCGGCCTCCCCTCCAGCGCGCCGACAGAGCTGGAGTTTCAGTTGAACTGACCGGTTTTCCACCATTACATCACCAGATTGTTCAGGTTCACGATGGGCAGCAGGATGGACAGAACCAACAGCATCACAACGCCCCCCATCAGCAGCAACACGGCAGGTTCCACCAGCGCCACAAGGGCCGCCACCAAGGCATCAAGGTCGCGTGCCTGATCCGCCGCCGCGCGTGTCAGACTTGCACCCAAGGTGCCGCCCGCCTCGCCACTGGCGACCATCGCGACCAGCAGTGGCGGGAAAATCGCGGCCCCCTGCATCGCCTTGGACAGCGCAGTGCCTTCGCGGACGCGCGCCCCGACGGCCTGAGCCTTGGCGCGGATGAACCTGTTGCCAATCGTATCCCCTGCGGCCTCAAGCGCCTCTGACAGGGGGACCCTGCTGACCGTCAGGGTCGCCAGCGTGCCCGCAAACTGGGTCGCGTTGGATTTCAGCACGAAATGCCGCATCGGCCAGGCCTGCGCTGTCCACTGATCAAACCGCATCCGCACCTTGGGCCGCCGCAAAAGCCAGGCACCAAGGACCACCAGCCCCACGATACCGGCCAGAACGATCATCCCATATGTCGCCACAAAGTCACTGACCGCGATCAGGCTGCGTGTCAGAAACGGCAGCTCGGCCCCGCGCGAGGTGAACACCTTTACAATATCAGGCACCACGTAAATCAGCAGCGCGACGATCACGCCCAAGGACACCAGCGCCAGAATGGCGGGATAAAGCAGCGCAAGCTGCACAGTCTGGCGGTTCTTTGATCGCGTTTCGACAAAGTCGGCAAGGTGATCCATCACGTCGCCCAGCCTGCCCGATGTCTCGCCTGCCCTGACCGATGCACGGTAGAACGCACCAAAAATATGCGGATGCGCGTCAAGCGCCGGGGCAAGCCCCTGACCGTCCAGCACATCGGCACGCAACGTCAACATCAACGAGGCCACTTTGGCGGTGCTCGCCTGATCGGCCACGGTCTTGAGCGCGTCTTCAATGCGGACCCCCGCGACGATCAACGTCGCTAGCTGGCGCGTCACAACCGTAAGCGCACGGCCCCCGATCCCCCGACTGCGCCCGCCCCCAAACACGGACGCACCCACACGTCCCTTGCGCGTCGGCTCGACCGAAAGGGGCAACAGGGCGCGTGCGCGCAGTTCCTGCCGGGCCGCACCGGCGCTTGATGCCTCGATCAGCCCGCTTTTGGCGGCACCTGACGTATCGACGGCCTTGTAGGAAAACGCTGCCATACTCTAGGCCCTGTCGGGGATCACAAGGTCATCGCGCACGGCGCGGGCAACCTCTTCGACCGTGGTCTTGCCTTGGCGAAGCTTGTCCACCCCATCGTCCAGAATGCTGGGGCCCTTGGCGCGGGCACGGTCCTGAAGCGCGGATTCTGCCGCACCCTCATGGATCAGCTTTTCCAGCTCCCGGTCAATCTCGACAATCTCGTAAAGCGGCAACCGGCCCTTGAACCCCTGATTTTGGCAGGCGTCACACCCGCCCCCGCGCTGCACGGTTTCCCCCACCGCGATCGCACCCGACAAAAGCGCGCTTTCGCTTTCGGTAATGACATGCGGTGCACTGCAATCGGGACAGACGCGGCGCACCAGCCTCTGGGCGACCAGCCCGCGCAGCATCGGGGCAAGCAAGAACCGTTCCACCCCCATTTCGACAAGCCGTGATACCGCACCGATGGCCGTGTTGGTGTGAAGCGTCGAAAGCACAAGGTGGCCTGTCATAGCGCTTTCCACTGCGATCTGCGCGGTCTCGCGGTCGCGGATTTCGCCGACCATGACCACATCCGGATCTTGCCGCAAGATCGCACGCAGCCCTCTGGCAAAGCTCAGCCCGGTCTTGGCGTTGACCTGCATCTGCCCGACCCCATCCATCGAGTATTCAATCGGATCTTCAACGGTCATGATATTGCGCGACCGATCATTCAGCCGTCCAAGAGCTGCATAAAGCGACGTCGTCTTGCCCGACCCGGTTGGCCCTGTCACCAGCAGCAACCCATCGGGCCGCGCGAGTATCCGTTCAAAGGTCTCCCGGTCCCGCGTGCTCATTCCCAGATGGCTGATCCCGCGTTGGGTCTGGCTGCGGTCCAGCAGGCGCAGCACAACGCGTTCGCCAAACTGCGACGGTATCGTCGATACCCGCACATCCAGATCATAGCCCCCCACACGCAAACTGACCCGCCCATCCTGCGGCTGCCGCTTTTCCGCGATATCAAGCTTGCCCATCACCTTGATCCGGCTCACCAACAGCCCGGCAAGCGCGCGCTTGGGTTCGATCACCTCGCGCAGCACGCCATCGACACGAAAACGGACGATCAGGCGGCGCTCTTCGGTTTCGATATGAACGTCCGACGCACCTTCCTTGACCGCCTCAAGCAACAGCGCGTTTATCAGCCGCACGACGGGGGCATCGTCGTTCTGATCCAGCAGATCATCGACGGCAGCGGCCGTATCGGCAAGCGCGTTCAAATCATCCCCCGCCGCCGCCTCCGCCGCCTCAGAGGCGCTGTCGCGGTAGATCCGGCCCAACGCGGCCTCGAAATCCTGTGCGTCAATCGGCACAAAAGCCACCGGCTGGCCAGCCCTGCGCTGCGCTTCGGCCAATATCTCGACCGGGGTGGAACTGCGAAAATGACAACCAAGCTGTCCCCCGGCGGCATCGGCCATCAAGACGACGCCATGCGACTTGGCAAAACTGTAACTCAGGCGCGGCGCGGTCGGCGTTTCATCAAGGCTCATTTCGCGTTCTCCAGGGTCAGGCGTGTGGCGACAATGCCGGGCGCGGTTCGGCGGTCCATCTCGATCGCGACAAGGGCGATAGCCGCGTCGGTTTCCATTGCGGCGATCCAGCCGATGACCGTTTCATAGGGCGCATCATCCAATGAGACGCGCACAATCGCGCCCTCAGGCTCAAGCCGGCGCACCAGCACCCCTGCCCGTTCGGCGCTGTTGGTGATGCGGGTGGCCAGTGGCGTGGTCGGCGGGGTTTCCAGGTCTGCGACCGTCTGCGCCCTGACCGGTTGGGTGCGCCGATTTTTCGCGGCCTCGATCAGGGTCTGATACGCTTGGATTTCCGCACGTGCCGCCATCCGCGTTGCCGTCAGCGGCACCCAGCCGAACCGGTAGCCCGCGAACAGGATGACCAGTGGCATCGCGATCAGCAGCAACAGCTTTTCGCGACGCGACAGGCGGTGAAATGCGGTCATTTGCCCGCCTCCATCGTGACGACAAATTCGGCTTCTGCAATCCCGGCGGACGCGGTTGATGCACCGCTCGTCACGCCAAACCCATCGGCACGCAGCAGACGTTCCGCCTGCTGAAGATCGTCCAGCCCCGGCACCTCGACCAACAAGGTCAGCCGCGCGGGTTCATCGGCAAAGGTCAGGCGGCGAAAGCTGATCTGGGTATCGGCCTCAAGCAGCGTCACCGACATTTTCCCAAGAAGCGGCAGGAACGCGCTGCCTTCCGGCGCGGAGGCCGCAGGCGCAAGGCGGCGCAGGATCGGGTCTGTATCAGGGGTGACGATCAGGCCTGGCAGAACAGCATCGACCGCCGCCTGCGCCGCGGCCCGCTCGCGGTCGGCGATCCGGGTCAGGGCAACCGTATCGGCGACCATGATCCCAAGATGGCCGATCAACCCGATACCCGCGATCATCGCCGCACGTTTTACGTATTGCGACCAATCGGCTGATTGGTGCGCAAATGCGCCTTGCCGCAGATCGACATTCAGGTCTTTGGGATCAGGGTCAGGGGGATGCGCCGCGTGAAAAAGCACCGGCATCTTGTCTGGCAAGATGTCTGGCGCCGCATCGCCATAGCTTTCGATCAGCGGCTTGCCCGCCTGTTGCCAAACCAGCGGCAGCATCGCGACATCCACGACAAATCCGGTGGCGTCGCTGACCCGCACCAAAGCACGGCCTGCGCTAATCCAGACAGCCCAAACCGCGTTCTCGCCCTTGGCTTGGGGCGTGCGCAGCGCAAAGGTTTCGGGCAGCACCGGGGCATCGCCCGCATCGGCGGCGGCCTGCATTACGGTGCGATCAACGACAGCGGCAAGCACCTGATCGGCATCTGTCAGGGGGCGGCAAAGCGCGATGTGTGTCTCTTCAAGCGGAGCGCTGATGCGATCCTCAAGTGCGAAGGGCAGGGCTGCGCGTTTTGCCCGTGTGCCGCGCACCGGCAAAGCGGTGGCCATCAGGGTGACCTGTTCGCCGGGCAATATCAGCGGCGTGACCTGCAAAGATTCGGTCAACGCGTCACAGAGGAGTTTCGTGAACTCCGAAGGGTTTTGGGCCAGAATTTCATCCCCCTCCGACACGCCTTTTGAACCCACCCGATCCGGGTCGATTTCAGCGGTCTGACGCTTGTTTATGTGCACCTTTTCCAAGGTTTCATCATTGTGCGGGGGTCGGTTTTTCAATAGAATTCCTTTAGTGTGACCCTGTAAAACAGGTACGGTTCAAGATGATAAAGAGTTTCGGGAAGGGTACAACTAAGATGGAAAAACGTCGTCCTTTAGTGTCGAAAAAGCGGATGCCCGCGCCGCTGAAACGGCACGCCGATGCGGGCGTGACGCTGATCGAAATGATGGTGGTTCTGGTGATTATCGCGTTGGTTGCCGCGATGATTGTGCCCAATGTAATTGGTCGCCCAAACGAGGCCCGCGTCGCCGTTGCTAAAACCGACATTCGCGCAATCTCAAGCGCGCTCGAACTCTACCGGCTCGACAACCGGACCTATCCCACCACATCCCAAGGGCTGGCCGCGCTGGTGCGCAGGCCCACGTCGCCGCCCGAACCTTCCAACTGGGTGCAGGGCGGCTATCTTCCCGAAGATCCCACAGACCCCTGGGGCAACGCCTATCTCTACCGCTCGCCGGGGGATACATCGAATTTTGATCTGATTTCGCTTGGCGCGGACGGGGCGATCGGCGGGACCGGGGTGGATGCCGACATCGCCAACACAAGCACGCCAGCAAACGGATGACCGCCCGCAGCGCCCCGGAAAGCGAACGCGCACTGCGTTGTGGTGATGCCGGAATGACCCTTGTGGAAATACTGGTCGTGCTGGCGATTGTCGGCGTGATGGCATCGGTTCTGGGGCTCAGTGTCTCGGGCGGGGGGCGCAGCGCTGACACGCTGGAACGCGAGGCGACCCTTTTATCCGCAAGGCTTGAACGCGCCGCCGACAGCGCAGCGTTGACCGGCACGCCAGCGGGTTTCACCTGGGATCCTGAAGGCTATGCGTTTCTAAGCCTGCAAGACGGCGCTTGGGGTCCGCATCCCGATGGTATTCTGGCTGCCCCGCATCGGCTGGACCGCAATGTGGCGCTTTCGGTGGCTGGCGTGCCGCGCGGACGCTACCTGATCCGGTCAGACATGCTTCCGTCGCTCACAGACCCAGACACCAATAGCCCCGTTCCGCTTTTTGTCGGCTTTGCCGCGTCAGACACCACATGGAATGTGCTGTTCGATGGTGTGTCCGCCCGCGCAGGAAAAAGCGAGGCCAGACCATGACCCCTGCCCCCGATAATACCGAGGCGGGATTTACCCTGCTTGAGGTTTTGGTTGCCCTTGCCGTGCTTGCGGTGGGTGCCGTGTCGTTATTGACTGCAACGCAGACCCACGTCGCGCGCATTTCGCAAATCGAGACGCGCACCGTGGCACGATGGGTGGCCGACAATCATCTGGCCGCCTTGCGTATCGGAGCGCCGCAATCCGACGTCGTGGATATGCTTGGGCAAAACTGGAAGGTGGATGTCACACGGCAAAAGACCCAAGACCCCGATTTGCAACGGGTCGATGTCGATGTATCGCTGGCCTCTGACGACCGAAGCATGTTCAGGCTGACCGGGTTCATCGACACCGGTACCAGCGCCGCGCAGGTGGCAAAATGAAGTCGCCGGTGCGTTTCATCATCCCTGTGCTGACACTCTGTGTAACAGCGTCCATTGCCATCGCAGCGGGACAGGCGTTCTGGCACGTCATGGGCGAAACCTCGGAAACACCTGCCGAGTTGTCCTTTGCGCCGCCAGCGGAACGCCCCGCGCAAACGCCCTTTGATCTGGCCCCGGCTGTCGCCTTGGCCCCTTTTGGCAGCGCAGATCAGGAACCGCAAACCGCTGCCCCGCCAAAGGCCACGACCCTTGATTTGGCGTTGCGCGGCATCTTGTTGCAATCCGATCCGTCGCTTTCCTTTGCCTTGATCGCCACAGACGGAACCACCAAACGCTATGCCTTAGGGGAAAGCATCGCTGACAAGGCGGTGCTGGTCGACATCAACGACCGGCACGTCGTGTTGGAGGTCGATGGCACCCGGCAAATTCTGGGGTTCCCCAACACCGACATGACGGATTTGGTGCCGGAAGACCCCGTTGCCAGGCAAACACCGCAAAGCAATCTGGACCGTTTGCAGGCCGCCCTTTCTGTCGGGTCAGGCTCGATCGAGATCAAGGATCCGCCGCCGCCCCAGACCACCGAAGACTATATCAACATGTGGCGCGATCGCATCATTCGCAATCCCAATCAGGTTTTGGACGAAATTGGCCTGCTTGCGACGGAAAAAGGCTATATCGTCGACGAAACTCACGATCCGGGCGTAAAAATGGCTGGCCTCAAGGCTGGCGACCGTGTTGCAAGAGTAAATGGGCAGGCAGTGGGAAACACAGAACAAGACCGTAAATTTTTCGACGATGTCGCGGCCTCGGGCGTGGCACGGTTGGAAGTGGTGCGAGGTGACAAGACATTCGTCCTGTCGTTCCCGCTGAAATGATCCGCCGTATGCCATCCTTGCTGGCGTTCGTTTTGCTGGTCGCTGTTGCCGTGACCCGCGCGCCCGTTGTGCACGCGCAAGAGACGTTCGTGATCAATCTTCGCAATGCCGACATCAGCCTGCTGGCCGAACAGGTCTCTGACATCACCGGGCGCACCCTTGTTCTGGATCCGAACCTGATCGGGGACGTGACCGTCGTGTCGCAACAGGCGCTGGACGGCGACGGGGTATGGGCGCTTTTTCAGTCCATCCTGCGGGTGCGGGGCTTTGCTGCGGTTGAAACGGGGGCGGTCTGGCAGATCGTGCCCGAACTTGACGCGCGCACCAAAGGCAGCCCCAAAAACCTTGAAACCCCCGGCAGCCAAGACGTGGTCACGCGGCTGCTGCGGCTGAACCGCCTGCCCTCTGCCGAGGCCGTGCGCGTGCTGCGCCCGCTGATCGACGAGGCCGGATATATCGAGGCGCTAGAAGACCCCAACGCCATTGTCGTCACCGACACGTCGGCGAATGTCGACCGCATCGTATCAATCGCAACGACCTTTGATGGCGAGGCCCAGATGGAGGCGGAGGTGATCCGCTTTACCTATGCCGAAGCAAGCACCGTCGCGACCGCCATTGCAGAAGTGCTTGGACCAGCTGGCACCGGGGCGCGGCTGTCGGTCGATGCCAGTTCGAACGTGCTGCTTGTGCGGGGCACGCCGCGTGACATCTCGCAGATCCGAAGCCTTGCGCGGGCAATGGACACCGCACCGCGCGTCGCGCAAAGCGAAACCGTCAGCACCTCGATCTATCGGCTTCAGTTTGGCGAGGCGACGATTGTCGCCGATCTGGTGCGCAATACCCTGACGGGGTCCACCGATCTGACCAATCCTGTGGCTGTCAGCATGGGCGAAGATCCGGCCACGCCTGATGTGCAAGCCATAGCAGCCGGTGCCGATCCCACCCCGATTTCGCCCGTGTCCGTCCAGGCGTCGATCGAGACGAATTCCGTGATCGTGCGCGGCACGCAGCGCCAGCTTGCCGAGGTGGCCCAGTTGATCAAGGCATTGGACGTGCGCCGCCCGCAGGTCATGATCGAAGCGGCCATCGTCGAGGTGTCGGGCGACATCGCGGAACGGTTGGGTGTGCAGCTTGGCATGGGCGAGAACCAGCAAACCGGCAGCATCGCGGCAACGTCCTTTGGCAACGGTGGCGGTGCGCTTCAGAATATTCTGGTCGCGTTGGGCCAAAGCAATGCCGCGGCCCTTTCGACGGGCCTGTCTGTCGGGCTGGCGGCGGATAACTTTGGCGCATTGATCCAGGCGCTGAACACGTCGACCAGCGCCAATCTGCTGTCCACCCCGTCGGTGACCACGATGGACAACCAGTCGGCCACCATCGTCGTGGGCCAGAACGTGCCGTTCCGGACCGGGCGCCTGACAACCGATGGTGGCAATGTCGCCGAAGTAATCGAACGCGAAGACGTGGGCATCACCATGATCGTAAAGCCCCGCATCACCGCTGGCGGGGTCGTCCAGCTTGAGATCGAACAAGAGGTTTCGTCACTGACCAATCAGGCAGTCACAGGTGCCGCCGATCTGGTGACAAACCGGCGCGTCATCAACACGACGGTTCTGGCTGAAAACGGCGGCACCGTGGTTCTTGGTGGCCTGATCACCGACGACAGGCTGCAAAACAATCAAAAGGTGCCGCTTCTGGGGGATGTGCCCGTGCTTGGCAACCTGTTCAAAAGCCGCAGCGACAGCCGCAGCAAACGCACGCTTTTCGTGTTCTTGCGCCCCACCATCATGCTGACCCGCGCCGATCTGGAAAAAGCTGCCGAAACAAGGTATCGCCGCGCCCAAAGCGCCGAAACCACAGTGCAACCGCGCAGTATCCTAAGGCAGGAAAAGGTCAGAAAGCTGCCGCTTGAAATCGACGGGCTGTACTAGGCACCGGTCTGGCGGTCAGATCTGGCAAGGGCATAGGCCAAAAGGCCAAAAGGCCAAAAGGCCAGGCACCGAAAACGACCCGATTGTGCCCCGCTGTGCAATCCCTATAATTTGCAATGTATTTTTGACGATATGCATCAGCCTTCGACCGAAGAAGCATAGCAACTTCTGGTATTGCCGGAATAGGCCGTGGCAAGCGGATGCAGAGGTAAATAAAGACGATGGCGATCCTCAACTTTCTGATCAATCTGGCCGGGGCCACCATGCTGCTGCTTTTTGCCGTGCGGATGGTGCGCACGGGGATTGAACGCAGCTTTGGTGCCAAATTTCAACGCTGGCTGACCGAGCGCACCAATCTGGCAGGCTCAGGCGCGACGGGTGTGATGCTGGCGCTGATCCTGCAAAGTTCTGCGGCGGTGTCGCTTTTGACAACGGGTTTGGTGGGGGCGGGGTATCTCGCGTTTCCCGCCGGGCTTGCCGTTGTTCTGGGCGGCGATCTGGGGTCTGCGCTGGTGATCCAGGTGCTGTCCTTCCGGCTGGAGTGGCTTGTCCCCCTTTTGCTGGCTGTCGGCGGGTTTCTTTTCGTGAAAACCGAAGGTCGGCGGTGGCGTCAGGCCGGGCGCATCCTGATGGGTGTCGCGTTCATCCTGATCTCGCTTCAACTGCTGCGCCAAACGATGGAGCCGATCAAGGACAGTGCTTTTTTGCCCGCCATTGCAGACTATCTGGCGCGGGATTTCATCACCGCTTTTCTGGTCGGTGCGGCACTGGCCTTTGTCATGCATTCCAGCGTGGCGGCCATATTGATGTGTGTCGCATTGGTGCATATCGACGCAATCCCTTTTGCCGCCGGTCTTGTCGCTGGTCCTTGGGGCAAACCTCGGCAGTGCCGGGATCCCTGTTTATCTGACCCGCAACATGCCCGCAGAAGGGCGGCGCATTCCGCTGGCCAACATGGCCCTGCGCAGCACATGGGCGCTGGCGGCCCTGCTGGTCATCAATTTGGGCTTTGATCCGTCGCACCTGCTGATCGTGTCACCCGGCCAGTCCCTGATCTATGTCCATGTCGCGTTCAACTTGTCGCTGCTGCTGGCCGCCCTTCCCCTCTGTCACCCGCTTGAAAAACCCTTTCAAAGGATGCTGCCGGTTGCCGTAAATCCGCTGCCCACGCAGCATGACGAAATCAGCGTGCTTGATATGGACGTTCTCGACACGCCGCAGATGGCCATTGCCAGCCTCAAGCGCGAATTATTGCGCATGATGGGGCTGGTCGAACGGATGTATTTGCCGGTTCAGTCGCTTTATGAAAACGCAGACAGCGCGCGGATGCGGGCGATCAAACGTCAAGATGACGCGGTCAATGCGGCACTGCTTGAGATCCGGCGCTATGTCGCGAATATCCCCCTTGAAAAATACACAAAGGAAGAGGCCAAGATCATTCGCAGCCTGATGGAATATGCCATCCGGCTGGAAGCGGCGGGAGATCTGGTCGCGGGCCAGTTTCTGCGCACGGCGGCGGAAAAGCGTGATGAGAATGTGCAATTGTCCCGCGAAGGATGGGCCGAACTGGTGCAAATGTTCGAGGCCGTTCGCGCCAATTTCAAGCTGGCCAGCAACGTGTTGATCTCTGACGATCTGGAAAGCGCGCGCTTGCTGGTCATGGAAAAGACCGAGATCAAGCAGGCAGAGCGGCGCAGTCGCAAGCGGCACTTGCAGCGCCTGTCGGACGGTCGCGTCGATAGCTTCGGCTCAAGCAATGTCCATCTGGAAACGCTGCGGGCATTGCGCGACATGAACGGCCACATCTCTGCGGTGGCCTATCCCATTCTTTACCGCAATGGACAGTTGCTGGAAACACGCCTGATCCAGACGATCGGCGACGAAAAAGAAGGCTGATACGGTCTGAGGATTGGCACCACTCAGGCCTGCCGGATGCGCACGATCACGATGGCGGCAAGTGACAAGATCAGGATCGCAAAGGCCTCGAACAGGATGTTTTCAGGGGCCATGTCCTTGCCTTGCAGGATGATCAATCGCGCAAGCGCCGTGATGGCAATGAAAATCGGATAGACAAAGACGGATTGCCGGTCGGAATAGAACACGGCGACCATGCCGATGATCTCAAGATAAAGGAACATCAGCAAGATGTCGGCAAGGCTGATGGTGCGTGCAAGATAGACTGCGTAGATCTCGAAAGCCGCGCCCCCCACGGTCATCGCCACAACGACGATCAAGAACAGCCTCTCAAGGACGTGAAAAACCCCGAGCGCCACGGATCTTTCAACGTCACCCGCATCGGGCCCTTCCAGATGGCCCGATGCGGCAGATTTCTCTGACGGGGTTTGTGCATCATCTTGGGTCATGTATCTTTACCCAAGCCCTGCCCGCTTACATTGGTTCGGGGTAGGTGTAATAGACCACAGGCGCACCGGCTTCGGGGTCTGCTTTCTCGCCGGTATCCTTCTCATAAGCCTTCATGGCATAGTCTGCCTTGTCAGCATTGGCCTGGATCAACTCGGTGGTGGTCAGATCGCCTGATTTATCTGTGTCCATGTCGTCAAATTCACGGTTCAGCACTTCGGACATATCGACAGGTTCGGGTGCTTTATTCATAAACTCTTCGCGGGTCAGACTGTTGTCGCGATTGGCGTCTAGCCTGATAAACAGCATACCCGAGCGGGCCGCGAATTCTTCAAGCCCCATCGCGGGCACCTGTACCTGGGGGGCACCGTTGATCAACAGGATCGTGCGTTCTGCGCGATCGACGGCAGCCTGATCGCCCGTCTTTGCCGCCTCATGCGTGCCGGCACCGGCCTTCATGAATTCGTCCTGCGTGATCTTGCCGTCTCCGTTGGCATCAATCTGCGCCATGTCATCTTCGGTGCGGTCCATCGGCTGGGCGGGCTTGTCCATCATCGCCTTGGAGCAGTTGACATATTCATCGCGCGAAATGGTCCCGCTTTTGTCGGTGTCCATATCGGATGCCTGCTTTTCAGCGTATGCGTTCATCTCGATCTTGGAAACATAGCCGTTCCCGTCAACGTCGGTCATGCTGTAATTGTCGCTGCACGCGCCTGAATTTGCGGCCAACGCCGTCGTCGCTGTCAACGCGCAGGAAGCGGCCAGAATTGCGGAAAATGTAAAAGTGTTAGACATTTTTTCGTTCTCCTCTCTCAATTTTGATACTGACAAAACAAGTGGCCGCGCCAATGGTTCCTATGCTGTTGCGGGGTTTCGCGGGCGTTTGCCGTGCCAGGCTTGGTGCCTCAAAGCGCGCGGATCAGGATGGCTGCACCGTAAACGCCCAGGATCGCAACGCTTTCCAGCCCTATCCCCGCAGGCCCCTGCCGCTGACGATAGATCATGCCAAGGCCCAGAATACTGGTCATGGCAAGGCTGGTGGCCAGCCAATACTGGTCCCCCAACGACACGGCGTGATAGATCGACCCTTCCCGATACCCGACATCCGACAGGGTCAGGAACAACACATCAAACGTGTTGCCCCCGATGATGCCCCCCACGGCCAGTTGCAACGCACCCTGCCGTACGGCCGCGATGGTCGTCACGAGTTCGGGCAGCGACGTCAGGACGGCTGTCAGCAACGCACCGACCACCGATGCGGACAGGGCATAGCGGTCTGTCAGTTCGCTTGCCAATTGCGCCAGCCCCCAACCCGTCGCCCCCATAACCGCCATGAGGCCCGCGAAAACCGCGAACAACATTACCGTGCTGCGGGCATCGGTATCTTCTTCTTCCGGTGTGTCCTGCTCGGTTTGCTTGGTGTCGACCGGCATCCACATCGGTTCTTCGCGGACCTTTTTCGTGGCATAGACGCCGCCAATATAGACAATCACCAGAAGCGCCGACACAGGATGAACGCTCCAGAACGACACATCAGGGCCGGACCACGCGACGATTGGCAGTGACAACATCAGCATCAACAAAAGACACTGAAACACATTGGCCAGCTCCGCAGCCGCATGTTCCAGATTGGCCCGGCGGTGCATCAGATCGGCCACGGCCAGAAACGCCGTCTGCGCTGCGATGCCACCGATCCCGTTGGAAAACGCCAGCGACGCCCGCCCGTCCAGCGCCGCCGTCACGGATACCACGGTGCCCGAAAGCGAGGTCGCGGCACCCAGTAAAACGCCGCCGATCAGCGCCTCGCCCAGACCGGTGCGGTCCGCCAGCCGGTCCGCCAGTCCCGTCATGCGCAACCCGCAGACAAGAATGACGCCCCCGCAGACGGCGATCAACCCGATCAGCACGGGAAGGGAAACAGTGTCTAGCATGGAAAAAACAACCTCATAACCGGTTCAACGCGCAACGCCGCGAGTTGGTTTCGAGGGACTTCCAAGAATTTCCCGCCCCCCTTTTCCCAACCGCGAACGGCTTGGCAACCGGCTGGTTCCACAGCAAGATGCAGGTCAGAGTATGACACCCGCCCCCAAAGGACAGGAGCCGACATGCCCATTCTTTTTCGTATCGTCGCGGCGTTGATCCTTCTCGCCTCCCCCCTTGCGGCGCAAAACGACAGCTCTTGCGAAACCGACAAATGGTATTGCGTCGAGGCGTTGAACACAGGCCTGCCACCGGTTCCCAACAGGATCGACAGAGAAACACCTCGGGCCACAATGGAGTCTCTGGTGAATGCCGCCCGCAAGGGTGCATGGGGCGATGCGGCGTACCTGCTGGATCTGTCCGCCCTCCCGCCGGAAGACCAGCGGGCCGCAGGGGCCAGACTTGCCAGCCAGCTTGAAACCGTCATCAGCCGGAAAACCGTCATCGATTGGGGCAAACTGCAGGACCGGCCCGACGGTCTTGATGAAACCGCTTTTGCAGACAAGGCGATGGCGGGCGTGCCCCGGCGTTCGCTGCTGTTGTGGACACTTGATCTGGGTGCCTATCCGGCAGCGATCCGCCTGAACCGCGTCAAGCCCCCGAACGGGGATGCCGTCTGGGTGTTTTCGCGGCAAACGGTCGAAGATATTCCGGCCCTCTATGACCTCTACGGTCCGGGGCGACTGGAACGGATGCTGCCTGATGTGCTTAAGGAAAGGTCGGTTTTTGATCTGGCCTTGTGGGAGCTGATCGCCCTGCCCACCTTGATCGCGTTGGCCGTGACCGCCGCACGGCTGTTCTGGATCCTCGCCAACTGGAGCGCGGGCAAAGTATCATCGCGGCTGGCGAAGGACGTTATCCGATCAATGCGCGGACCCGCGTCATTCGGGGGGGCGACGCTTTTTATCATGATCGTCGGCGCCAATGTGTTTTCCTTTTCGGCCGAGATTGCGACAATTCTGGTGCCCGCCGCCTGGTTGGGGCTGATCGGGTCTGGCCTGTGGTTTGTCGTCAACTTTGCCGAGGTAATTCTTGATAGGCTGACCCAAGTCGAAAACACCGACCTGACCCGCAAAGAAGAGGTTGAACAGCGCACGACCGCCACGCGCATTTCCGCCGCGCGTCGTGTGTTCGTGGTGGCGGTGGTGCTGGTCGGCAGCGGGATCTTTCTGGCGCAGACCAACGTATTCCAGAATCTGGGGCTTACGCTGTTGGGAACAGCCGGTGCGCTGACACTTGTTTTGGGTTTCGCGGCGCGCAGCATTCTTAGCAACATCATGTCATCGTTGCAGATTGCACTGAACGGTTCAGCCAAGATCGGTGACAGGATCGTGTTCAACGACTGCTTGTGCCATGTAGAGCGCATTCATTTCACCTATGTGCAGCTCAGGGATTGGGACGGCACACGCTTTGTCGTACCGGTGACCGAATTTGTATCCACACCGTTCAAGAACTGGACAATGCAGGAACCTGAAATGATCCGCACCATCACGATCAAATGCGCCCATTCAGTCAATATCGACACCCTGCGAGAGGCCTTCGATCAGGTGCTCGATGAACTGGACGAAGACTATCTGGGTGATCGCGAAAGCGCGAGTGTGCGCGTCGCGGGACAGGATGCCTTGGGTCAGGACGTGTGGTTCCTGTTGCCTTGCGCAGATCCAAACACATCCTGGGTCGCCGCCTGCGACGCACGCGAAAAGATCATCGCGGCCCTCAACGAACAGTCGAAAGAAGACGGGGTGGATTATTTCCCCACTGGTGGCCACGCCGCTATCGATTGACAGGGCTCCCGCGGCTCTGGTTGCCGGGTGTTCTGTTGACTTGTCCAGATACAGACATTATGTCTGTATATGGACAAAAAGGGTAAAACCATGCAGATCGCGCACTTTCCGGATACGCTAGCGGCGTCGACGGGGCCAACATTCCACACAATCTCGAAAGACGATCGCACCCGCACCAGCGGGCCGGGGTTGCGCAGCTTTCGCCAGATCGCGGACCGGCTTGACCTGACCGAGGTGGACCGCATTGCCCTGCTTGGCGAACCCGGTCGATCAACCTATCATCAATGGATGAAAAAAGCGCGAGATGGCGCACCGCTGACGCTGCCGCTTGATACACTGTTGCGGATTTCGGCAGTACTGGGCATCTACAAGGCGCTGACCATCCTGTTCGAGGATGAAGCCCAAGCCCTTGTCTGGCTGAATGGCCCGCATCAAGGCACGCTTTTCGCCGGTGCGGCCCCTGTCTCCTATATGCTGAACGGCGGGCATGACGGTCTGATGGCCGTGCGCCGCTATCTTGATGCGTGGCGGGGCGGCGATATGGGTTTTGGCGCGGCTGAGGGCAGCTTTGAACCCGTCACCGAAGACGATCTCGTCTTTATATGAAGATTGCCGAATACGAAACGGTACGGGCCCCCGCTGGCACAACGCGGCTTGTGCCGTCCCGCTTTCCACCGGTTCACGCCTTTGATCGGGTCAGCACCGCCGATGACCTTGCGGCAGTGATGGACCTTGAAGGCTGGACAAACGACCGGCTTGTCAGCCCGCGCCTTGCCCGCCTGCCCCGCGCGGAATGGGTTTTCGGACGCCCCAATGCCAGCGTCGTCATGGCCGCTTTCCTGCACGGGTCGCCCAACGGAATGCGGTTTTCAGACTCCGCCTTGGGTGCATGGTATTGCGCGACGCGGCTTGAGACCGCTGTCCTTGAAGTTGCCAACGGTCTGCGCAAGGAAATCGCCCAAAGTGCGTTGACCCACACATCGCAAAGCTTTCGGCAATACAAGGCAGACCTTGCCGGACGTTATGTCGATATCGTTGGTGCCCATCCGGAATTTCATAATCCCGACGATGCCAGCTACGGCATCTCTCAGGCGTTCGGGCGCAAGGTGCGGCAGCAGGAAGACCGCGCGGGAATTCGCTATGAAAGCGTGCGTCACAAGGGCCATGAAAACTGGGTCTGCTTTCATCCTAGTCTTGTCAAAAACGTCACTCAGGCGGATCATTTCAGGGTGGAAGTGTTGCAGACCGGACCAGTCGTCGTGCGCACACTGTCGTGACCACATGTCGATAAACCCAGCGTCGCACCTGCGCATTCGACTTTCAATTCTGGCAAGAAATGCCATATTTCTAATAATAGAGTAAAAAGGAGAGATTTTTGATGCAAACGCGTATTTGGGTATCAGCCACCGCCGCCCTGTTGCTGACCGCTTGCGGCGAGATGCCAAGCAGCAGCAGCGCCCCGGACGACGGTTTTATCAACAAACTGCCCGAGGGCGTACTGGCTGTTGCAGCCTCTGGTCAGAACCTGAATGCCGTCAAAATCGACCCGACCGATGGCTGCTATGTCTACCGCTATGCGGGTCCAGTAGAAACGACGTTCCTGCCGCTTCGGTCGGTTGATGGGCGCCCGATCTGCACACGGGCACCCGCGCCTGTGGTCACCGGCTGATCACCGGTTTCACCACAGGAGCCTACAGGCCTAAACCCGATCACGTACCAGCCGATATGACATCCTCGGGCGGGTATAGGATCGCGGTCGATCCTACGTCTACCTGGCTGTAAAGATCGATGATATGTGCCATGACCATGCGCACACAGCCTGAACTGGCCCGTCCCCCGATCGATCCGGGGTTGGGCGATCCGTGAATGCGCAGATAGGTGTCACGGTTGCCTTCGAACAGATAAAATGCACGTGATCCCAGCGGGTTGTTGGGTCCGGCATCCATGCCGTCTTCGTGCTGTTTATAGATCTCTGGGTCGCGTTCGACCATTGCAGGGGTCGGCGTCCAAGTGGGCCATTTGGTCTTACGCTTGATCGTGTAGGTGCCGGGTTCATACAAATTGCCCCTCGCAATTGCCACGCCATAGCGCATCGCTGTCCCGTCATTCCGGATGTGATACAGATACCGCGCAACCGCATCGACGTGAATATCTCCGGGGGTCAGGCCCGGATTTGCTTCGACCAGACGCGGCAGGAGATCGCGGCTGAAGGCCCCAGGGGTTCGATGTGCTCGGATCATAATTGGCAGGTGTGACCTGCGCATCCCATGCATCCCACTTGGATCTGTCAGAGGTCGCTGCGGCAGCGACACTCGAAGTCGGGGCCGAAAACAACGCGGCCGTTGTGATAACAAAATGACGTCTGGTCAGCATGGTATTTCGATTCCTAATTCTGTGGCAGGTGCACGTTCGCGCCCCTGCAAGCTTTCGATATTCCTGAGGCCAGCGCATTTCAAAGGTGCATTGGCCAAAGACAACAGCACCTTACGGGCACCGCCCCTGAATAACCCGTCGGGAAATGAAAGGTTCCGACGCCGTAACCCAGAGACCCTTAAACTGCCTTTTCACTGGCAACCGTACCACAGGGGTGCGCAAACCTCTAACGCCCGCACAAAGACGTGATCACGCCCCCGGCACCACCTTCAGGGCCACTTAGGGTTTCCACGTCCGGGCCAGCACATCCAGCCAGTTTTCATGCGCCAGTTTCTTTAACAGCGGCGCGTCATAGCCGTGCTGCGTCAACGCGGCGCGCAAGGCACCAAGGCCCGCCGCATCCTTCAGTGATGCGGGCACCTCGGCACCGTCGAAATCTGATCCAAAGCCGACGTGATCTTCGCCCAGGACGTTAATCAGATGATCCAGATGGCGGATCATCGGGTCAAACCCGCGATCATCGGCCTTGCGCCCGTCGTCATTCAGGAAACCGACCGCAAAATTCAGCCCCACCATGCCGCCGCTGTCGCGGATCACGCCAAGCTGGCGATCAGTCAGATTGCGCGAAGATGCGGTAATCGCGTGCGCGTTGGAATGCGTCGCCACCAAAGGCGCATCCGACAAGGCGGCGACATCGTTGAAGCCCGCCTCGTTTAAATGCGACAGATCAACCATGATCCCCAGCTCGTTACAAAGCCGGATCAGATCCTTGCCCGCCTGCGTCAGCCCCGGACCGGTGTCCGGTGGCGACGGATAGGCAAACGGCACGCCGTGGCCAAAGACGGTGGGCCTGCTCCAGACCGGGCCAAGCGACCGCAGCCCCATGTCATGAAACAGATACAGCGCATCCAGATCGGCCCCTATGGGTTCGGCCCCTTCAATGTGCATGATCGCGGCGATAACATCGTTTTGCAGACAGTGGCGCAGATCGTCAACGGTGGTGCAGATCCTGAACTGGCCGTC
This sequence comes from uncultured Alphaproteobacteria bacterium, assembly GCA_963728645.1. GTDB lineage: Bacteria > Pseudomonadota > Alphaproteobacteria > Rhodobacterales > Rhodobacteraceae > Sulfitobacter. The sequence continues at coordinate 65,423 of CAVSLU010000009.1, forward strand.
CGACGCACGTTCCATCCACTTCAGATGCCCCGCCATCGCCATCGCCACGGGCTGCGCCTGTTCGACGCCAATCAATTCAGGCAAGGGCAGCGAATAGGGCGGATTTTCCATTTCGTCGTCGATGTCGATCGGCATTTCGGGTGAAGAAATGTAGATCGCAAAGAACCCGCCGCCAAAGCCGCCCACCTTCATGCGCGGCAGATCCAGATGGCCTTTGCCGGTATCCGTCAGCCATGTCTTTTCACGGTTTTGCGGGTCGCGCAGCAGACGCAGCAGGAAATCATTATGCCCGTCGAAAATCAGCGGTGTGGTAGCCATTCTAGTCTCCCTTGAACCCTTCACTCGCGACCAAAAGGTTCTGTGTGTACTCTTGCTGCGCCGCGTGGCTTTGCAGCGCATCGCGGGTCAGTTCCTCGACCACGGCACCGTGCTGCATGACCAGCAAACGCTCGCACATATGCGCCACGACAGCCAGATCGTGGCTGACCAACAGATAGGTCAGCCCACGTTCGGTGCGCAATTTATCCAGCAAATTCAGCACCTCGGCCTGAATGGATGCATCAAGCGCCGACGTGGGTTCATCCAGCAGCAGAATCTTCGGCTCTAGGATCAGCGCACGGGCAATCGCGACGCGCTGACGCTGACCACCAGACAATTGATGGGGAAAACGGAAACGGAACCCCTTGCCCAGACCCACGTCCTCAAGCGCGCGTACGATGCGGCTTTCGGCGTCATCAAACCCGTGGATCGCCAGCGGTTCCGACAGCACCTTGTCGATGGTATGGCGCGGGTGCAGCGACGCATAGGGATCCTGAAACACCATCTGCACGTCGCGGTAAAACGCCTGATCACGGGGGACGGCAAGCGGTTTGCCGTCGATGCGCACCGCGCCTGCGCTGGTCGGGGCCAGCCCGCAGATTGCCCGCAGCACCGTTGATTTTCCGGACCCGCTTTCGCCCACAATGCCAAAGCTTTCGCCTTCGGCCACGTCAAAGCTGACGTCGCGCACCGCACGCACCTCGCGCGATCCGCTGGCAAAGGTCACGTGCAGGCCGTCAACTGAAACAAGCCCGCTCATTCCAGCCACGCCGCGTCACGGGTCAGGGTCTGCAACGGCTTTTGGCCGCCGGTGATCTGGGGAAGACAATTCAGCAAGCCCTGCGTGTAGGGGTGTGTGGCATTGTCCAGATCGCGCGCCGCGATCTCTTCAACCACCCTGCCCGCATACATCACCAACACCCGGTCGCAAAAAGAAGACACCAACCGCAGATCGTGGCTGATAAAGATCAGCCCCATACCCCGATCCCGCACCAGATCATCCAGGATCTTCAGCACGTCCAACTGCACGGTCACATCCAGCGCGGATGTCACCTCGTCGGCGATCAGCAAATCAGGCTCTGCGATCAGCATCATCGCGATCATCGCACGCTGCCCCATGCCGCCCGACAGCTCGTGCGGATAGGCCTTGAAAACGCGTTCGGGGTCGCGGATCTGCACCGCTTCCAGCATTGCAAGCGTCCGCTCGCGGGCCTGCGTACGCGTGGCGTCGCCGCGGCGGCGGTACGCCTCGACGATCTGCCTTCCGATGGTCATCACCGGGTTGAGCGAGAATTTCGGGTCTTGCATCACCATGCTCATCCGCCGTCCACGCAGCGACCGCCAGGTCCTGGTCGACGCACCGCGCAGATCAATGCCATCAAACTCCAGCCGGTCGGCTGTCACCCGCCCCGAAGGCGGCGTCAGCCCCAAGATCGCCCTGCCAGTCTGCGACTTGCCCGATCCGCTTTCGCCGACGATGCCCAACCGTTCGCGGCCCAGCGTGAAAGACACATCGCGCACCACTCGCACGGGCCCGTCCTGCGACGGAAACGCCACGTTCAGCCCTTCGACCTGCAACATGTCGGTCATGTTTCCCCCTTCGGATCCAGCACATCGCGCAGCCCGTCACCCAGCAGGTTGAACCCCAGCGAAACCACGAAAATGGCGATGCCCGGCATGGTCGCGACCCACCAGAAATCAATCAAGAACCGCCGCCCTGACGCGATCATCGCGCCCCATTCGGGCTGTGGCGGTTGTGCCCCAAGGCCCAGAAACCCAAGGCCAGCGGCGGTCAGAATAATCCCCGCCATATCCAGCGTCACCCGCACGATCACCGACGACATGCACAAGGGCACCACATGCCCCCAGATGATACGCGGGCTGCGCGCGCCCTGCAGACGGATCGCGGCGATATAATCCTGATCCCGGATGGTCAGCGTTTCGGCACGGGCCAGTCGCGCATAGGGCGGCCACGAGGTGATCGCGATGGCGATGATCGCGTTTTCAATCCCCGGCCCCAGAGCGGCCACAAAAGCCAGCGCGAGGATCAGGCGCGGAAATGCCAGAAAGATATCGGTGATCCGCATCAGCACCGTATCGACCCAGCCGCCGAAATAGCCTGCCGTTGTGCCCACGGCAAGGCCAATGGGCGTCGCGATGACAGCCACCAAAGCGACGACCATCAGCGTCAGCCGCGAGCCATAAACGATCCGGCTGAAGATGTCGCGGGCCTGATCGTCGGTGCCCATGAGATGCGTCCAAGACGGCGGAAGCAGCCGTTCGGTGCGCAAATCGCCGCCGCGCAATGGATCAAAAGGCGCGATCACATCGGCAAAGATCGCCATGATGATCAGCAGCACAACAATGCCAAGCCCCACCATTGCCAGCTTGTTGCGGCGCAACTGCGACCATGTGCGATAGGCTTGGCCCAGCTTGGCCTGACGGCGCGACGCGGGCCGGTCGCTCAGCAGCCATTCCCGGGTTGTCATCTCGGTCATCCGCGCCGCCTTACCCGTGGGTCAAGCACGGTATAAAGCAGGTCAGACAACAGATTGAGGCCCACAAAAATGATCCCGATCACCAGCGTGCCGCCCAACACGGCGTTCATATCGGCATTCTGAAGCGAGTTTGTCAGATACTGCCCCAGCCCCGGCCACGCGAAAACCGTTTCGGTCAGAACCGACCCCTCTAAAAGTCCGGCATAGCTTAGGGCGATCACGGTCACCAGCGGCACGGCGGCATTGCGCAACGCATGGATCCAGATGATGCGCCATTCGGCAACGCCCTTGACCCGCGCGGCGATCACATATTCCTGCCCCAACTCGGCCAGCATGAACGACCGTGTCATCCGGCTGATATAAGCCATCGAGAAATACCCAAGCAGCATCGCAGGCAGCGCCAGATGCGCCAGCACATTGCGAAAAGCGTCCCACTGCCCTTGCATCGCGGTATCAATCAGCAGCAGCCCGGTTTTCTGCGTCACGGAATATTCATAGGCGATGTCGATCCGCCCCGGCCCCGCGACCCAGTTCAGCTTGGCGTAAAATACCAGCAGCCCCAAAAGCCCCAACCAGAAGATCGGCGCGGAATAGCCGACAAGGCCGACGACGCGAATGATCTGGTCCGGCAATTTGCCTTGGCGCACGGCACCCCACACACCAAGAGGCACACCCACAATGGTGCCGATGATGATGCCGGCGGTGGCAAGTTCCAGCGTGGCGGGAAAGACGCGGGCGATATCCTGCGTGATCGGCTTTTTCGTCAGAACAGACGTCCCTAAATCGCCGCTGAGAGCCTGTTGAAGATAGATCCAGAATTGATAGTACAGCGGCTTGTCCAGCCCCAAGGCGATATAGGCCGCATCATAGGTTGACTGCGATGCGCGGTCCCCGACCACCGCCAGAACGGGGTCGACAGGCACCACGCGCCCGATCAGGAACGTTACCACGAGCAGGCCAAAAAAGGTGATCGCAACCGTTGCGATCAGCTTGCCCAGTTTCATCCCATAGGTCGGAAGGGCGCGCCAGCGCCCCCCCTCGTTTGCAGGAGACGTAGCCGTCATTCGCTTTTGGTCACTTTCCGGAACGAGTTGTCGTTGAACGATGGCCCGATGATAAAGCCGTTCACGTTGTCACGGATGCCCAGAACCTCGATTTCCTGGAACATGATGACAAAGGGCGACACTTTCTGGTGCTCTTCCTGAAGCGCGAGATACATCTTGGCCCGCTCTTTCCCGTCTTTCTCAAGCACGGCTGCATCTGCCTGCGCGGTCATGTCGGGAATGTCCCACGCGTTGCGCCAGGCCAACGGCTTGGACGCCGCATCGTCAGAGTTGTCGGGATTACGTGCAAAGGTATCGGCGTTTGTGTGCGGATCCTGATAATCCGGGCCCCAACGACCGATATAGATGTCGTGGTTACGGGCACGGTATTTGGTCAGCGTCTGCTGGCCGTCACCGGGGATCAGCTCAAGCTTAATGCCTGCCTGCGCCATCGTCTGCTGGATCGCTTCGGCAATCGCCGTGATTTCGGGCGTGTTGCGCGTGTCCATAGTGACGCTAAAGCCATCGGGCAGCCCGGCTTCGGCCAGCAGTTCCTTGGCCTTATCGATGTTCAGGCTATAGGGGTTATCGTTCAACGCGCCCAGGAACCCTTCGGGCAGGAACGCTTGATGCACCTTGACCTTGCCGTTCATGATGGTGTCGGCAATGGTCTGGTAATCCACCAGATATTTCATCGCCTCAATCACTTTGGGCTTGGCCAGATTTTCGTTCTTCTGGTTCAGACCCATGTAATAGATCGACCCCTTGATCCCGTTCTCGATCTTGATGTCGGGGTTGTCTTTCAACGCCACGATCTCTTCTGCGCCAAGGTTACGCGCGATGTCGATGTCGCCCTGTTCCAGCAACAGACGCTGCGTCGATCCTTCGGGAATGTGGCGGTAGATGGCACGTGCCATGGCAGGTGCCTCGCCCGAGAAATTCTCGTTCCGCTCAAGCACGACAACCTCGTTCGCACGCCAGTCGCGGATCGTGAAGGGGCCGGAGCCCGCGTAATTGGTTTTCAGCCATTCATACCCGAAATCGCCGTCGGTCGCGTGTTCCATCACCAGCTTGCTGTCGACAATAAAGCCCACCGTCGCCGTCAGACAATACAGCAGCAGCGTCGGCGCATAGGGTTTGTCCATCTCAAGCTCGAATGACATGTCGCCGGTCTTGCGCACCATCTGATCCACGTTATCCGCAGACAGACCGAATTGCGTCAGGATGAACGCGGGCGATTTATCCAGCTTGACCGCACGCTGCAGCGAAAAGACGGCATCGTCAGCCGTGATCGGGTTGCCAGAGGCAAATTGCAGATCGGGGCGGATCTGAAAGCTGAATGTCTTGCCGTCTTCGGACACCTCCCAGCTTTCGGCAATCACGCCAAAGATGTCGGACACATCATTGACGTTATAGCCCACGAGCGGCTGATAGCTGTTGCCCAACACTTCGGAGGCCGTGAATTCAAAGACCTCTGCCGGATCAAGCGAGATGATATCGTCAATCTGCCAGGCCTGAATAAGCGTGTCGGGCGGCGTTTCGGCAAAGGCGGGCGCTTGTGTCAGACCCAAAGTGACTGACAGCGCCGCGGAAGCAATAAATCTTGAGACATGTTTCATGTCTTTCTCCCCGTAATTCCAGAATGTTGCGTTTCTAATATGTTGCGTGGTCGCCAATAAGATCGCGCCGTCAGGATGCGGGGCAAAAGATAGGTCGTCAACATGATTCCCCGACAGATTGAAATCTGGGCGGGGGACGCGCGTCAACAATTCGGCTTGGCGAGATGGTAAATCTTGCCCTGTCCTATGCGCAAAGAACCATGAAGCAGTTGCGTGCGGATTTGGTGAAGATCGGTTAAGAGGAGTCTTACGCACGCGTAACTACCTTTGCGTTGCCACCAGCCTTTAATGGACTTGTCGAACATAGCAAGCGTGTATCCCCACCATGTTTGATCACCTTTGAGCGCAAACGCTACGGTGTCCCGGCCAGTTTTGCGAACCGGCGCGTCAGCCTTCACGTATATCCATAACGTCTGGTGATCTTTGCTGGGAGGCAAATCGTCTGCATCCATATTTGGATCATTGACGCATGTATGCCTGCAATGAAAGTGGCCTCGTTTGATGGTTCGGATCGTCTCAACGCCGCGGCGGAGCATACCGCACTAACCGCTCCTGCCCGCGCGTCCGATCTGCCGAAGGATCATCCGGTTTGCGGGCTCTGGTTGGATCGGGTGGAAACCGATGGTTGATCTTCGTAGGTCGAACGCTGAAGGGGTCACAAACATAAGCAAGTTTCCCTCCGAAATCGGGCCCGACATGCGTCACGCGATCCGGTTGGAATGGTGGACCATCGCTTGGCAGGGCTCTATTGTGGCGGTGATGTTCTTGGTCATGGGGTCTAGTCAGGCCATGAAATCAGCCTGGCTGGAAGACATGTCCGGTATCATGCCTGCCGTCGTGTTTCTTGTAGCAGTGCATTTTGAGCGGAAGGCCCCCCTAACGAGCGCTTTCCATTTGGATACAGTTGAGTGAACAGTCTGGCATTCCTCACTGCCGCATGCGTCTTGGCAGCACTCGACCTCTACTAGTTTACGTGTCGGGCGCTGGCTTTCTTTCCGGCGAGCATCCAACGATCGGACCGATCGATCTTTTCGGTCAGACAGTCTGGATCGGCTGGCCAATGATTGCCGCACTTGGCTATTCGATCATTCCAACGGTGACTCGGCCGCATGAAGCAACTTGTCGCCCGTCGCATCCAGGACAAGGTGGTGCACACCGACGCGCTGATGCAAAAGGCAGACTGGATGACGGGCGTCGCGGCCATCGTTGGCATTCTTGGCGTCGTTTTTGGCTTCGGGTGGGCAGAAACGCTTTCCCTAAAGTGACGTGCGGCTTCGCGAAACGGGTCGCTACATCGTGGCGGAACTCAGCGGCGTAAGAAATCGCGTCGAGGACACGAACGCAGGCGAATACTGGCCCGATGCCAAAGAAAGAGCATGGCGATTTGCAGTCCTCAGTTCTTCACACTGACACTTAATCCGGATTTGTCGCAAAGTTTTTTGACTTTCACCGGGTTACGTGATGCAGTAGCGACTTTGCGACACTACCCTTTCAAGTTCAAACAAACCCGTAGCTTTGTGCAAGTAGTCTGGGGGCCAGCGTCTCTTCAAGGCTTGCTCGAAGTGTAACGCTACTTGATCCAAAGTTTGCTGAGGCGATCTGTGCTTCGACATCTGGGTGTGCAACTTCACCTGCGACAAGATTAGGATTGTTTCTCAAGATCCGAGTAGGAGACCGTGACTGTGCAAGGCGTTCTGTCTGGTCCGCCTTGTACCCCTTTGTATTATTCATGCCGTGCAGGGTATATTGAAAAGCGCAGAACGTCGGATCAACATAAGAAGGCTGGCGCTGCCCTACTCTTCGATGTTGAACTTGAAACGGATTACGCCGGTAAGTACTCCCTACAACAAATGCAAGTCCCTGCGCGATATAGGGCTTAAGATAAGGAGCGTGCTTGGCGACGTCTTGATCTAAAAATGAAACGACGCCTTTTGGGAACGATATTGCTGTTCCTTCCGCAAGATTGGTCTGCTCTTTAATATGCCTTAGTTTGCTTATGTAACATGAGGACAAGGCATCGTCGTCATCGATCCTGAAGTGTAATGATTTATCTGCGCTATCGACGGATTCCTCAATGTGTTGCCTGAGTGCGCGTCCAATATCCGTTTGGGCTGTCGACGATATCTCAATATTATTCCGCCCATCTACAGCCTTCTCCAGACGGTCGCGGTAAATGTCTGGAAATTCGTCAGAGATCAGAAGGATCAATTTGAAATCTTGGTCCGTTTGCGACACAATTGAAGGGAGCGTTATTTTTTCAAAAAGATGGAACCGAACAGCCATTCTTTCTGGGTGCCATAATGTGGACTTTGCAGTTTCCAAGTCGGATATCTCACGCCCGGTATCCGAAACTCCAAACCAAGAAAATCGACAATAGCCTGTTATCACTTCATCCCTCCTAAGCTCCTAAGATTTGGGCCGTCGCGCAATTGTAATGATGTCACGCCTCGGGAAATGGGTACTCCCGAAACCGTTCTCGTTTAGGTCGGTAATATCATGCGGCACTGTATGAACAACAGGTACTCCCTAGGCTGGCAGATGCTGAAATTTTGCCTGCCGGGCAAGGGATGAGATCCGCCGACATAACTTTCAAATATACGTCGCAAGAACTTGGTAATGCCATTTGAAAAGGCAAGCTTAGCAGGTTACCCATCGTGACATGATAGTGATACGTGGCACCATGATCTAAACGCCCAGAAGCTTGGCAACGGAGCGCATCACACTTTATATCTGCCGGAGGGGCTGCTTGAATACCATGCGGAGAGTCAAACACATCTCAATCGCCAAGTCCGAATGGACAGGCTGGCCACCAGACGCTTGCCCGGCGGGGCTGACCACACTGCAAGCGCGTCGTCGCTGATCCGAACCTTCAGTTTGCCACGGTGCCGCAGGCTTTCATCTTACTTTGCGCAGCTGGTCACCTGTTGCTTCTGCTTTAGCACCTTGCCCGAAATATCCGCATTCCCATCGCGCGACTGGCAACGCCCTTTTCGACTTAGTCCTTGCTCGAATCATAACGTTTGATATCAATCAATCTTGAGAACCCCATAAATGCGGGCTCACTAGGGAGGACTACATGAAATCATTACATATCGCACTTGGTGCGGCCATTGCGGCTGCCATTCCGTTTCTTGCGCAAGCGCAGGAAGTCACCTTGCGTCTGTCGCACTGGGTGCCAGCCGGTATTGCCCCCGCCGCCAAGGGAATTGAACCTTGGGCCAAGGATATCGAAGCCGCGTCCGACGGCCGGATTGCTATTCAGATCTATCCGGCACAGCAGTTGGGCAAAGCGCCTGACCACTATGACATGGCTAAGCAAGGCATCGTTGATCTGGCGTGGGTTAATCCAGGCTATACGGCTGGTCGTTTTCCGATCTACGGCCTGACCGAAGTGCCCTTCATGGTGAAAGACTCGGTGCGCGGTGCCAAGGCGATCCATGAATGGTACGCTGAATATGGTGCCCAGCAGGAAATGTCTGATGTGAAGGTGTGCTTTATCCATCCTCATGCCCCCGGAACACTGCACTCGAAGGTCAAGATCACCAAGCCCGAAGAAATCGCAGGCAAAACGATCCGCCCCGCACACGCCACGATGGCGCGTTTCATCAGCCTTTTGGGCGGCGCACCTGTGCAGGTTCCCGCACCCGAAGTCCGCGAGGCGTTGTCGCGGGGTACCGCAGAAGGTGTGACCTTCCCTTGGGGTGCCATGTATGACTTCAAACTGACCGACGAAGTGCAACAACATCTGGATATGCCGTTCTACATGTCCGCGCAGGTCATGGTGATGAACCTTGATAGCTACAACAAGATGTCAGACGAAAACAAAGCAGTGATCGACGATCACTGCACGCCAGAGTGGTCCGCAAAAGTGGCGCAGGGCTGGTTTGACGACGATATGGCAGCGCGGAACAAACTGATCGCTGATCCCGAGCAGACGCTGAACGTACCGACCGAAGAAGAAGTGGCCGCATGGCGCACAGCCGCCGAACCACTGGTCGAAGAATGGCGTGGTAACGTGTCAGCCAAAGGCGGCGACGCGGACGCGATTTTTGACGGCTTTGTCAAATCGCTCGAAACAAACGACGCGCGCTACTGATCGACGCACGGAATACCACAGGCGGCGCGCACAGTTTGACCTGATGCGCCGCCCCATCTGAAAGCCTCTCTATGTCAGAAAACGATCATGGCAGCGCCTTTGTGCGCAATGCCATCCATATAATCGAGCGCATCGCTGGCGTCGTTTTGGGGTTGGTGACTGTGCTGATCGTGATTTCAGCGATCGGGCGCTATGGTTTTGCCCGACCGGTTCCCGATGCGTTTGACGTGTCCCGTCTCATGCTGGGCGTGGCGATCGCGTGGGGATTTGCCAGCCTTGGCTATCACGGCACACACATCAAGGTTGATCTGCTGGCGCATACCATACCCGGAAAGGCACGGCAGATCGTAAACGGTTTGGCGTGGCTCACCCTGCTGGTGTTCACCCTGCTATTGACATGGAAGATCTGGGAACGCGTGCAAAGTGCGATTGGCGGCGGCGACACCACGATGGACCTTCGTTTGCAGCACTGGCCCTTTTTCCTCGCCATCTGGCTTGGACTGGTGGCCGCGTTGTTTACCACAGGCGTTCGCCTTTGGTTGATCGCGGCACGCAATCAGGGCTTGGGCGAATATGACGGGATCGACGAAGACCTGAAGAAAGATATCGGTGAAGTATGAGTGGTGAAGCAATCGCGATCGGCGGCTTTGTCGCATTGTTCCTGATGATGGCCGTGCGGGTGCCCATCGGCGTGGCCATGGGGCTGGTAGGTGTGGGGGGCTTTGGCGCGGTTGTGGGCATGGGGCCCGCGTTGAACCTGTTGTCACAATCACCAATCAGCACCATCACAGACTTCAATCTGACGCTGATCCCGTTTTTTATCCTGATGGGCGTCCTTGCCACAAATTCGGGCATGTCTTCGGAGCTGTTTCGCGCCGGACGGGCGTGGCTTGGCGGTTTTCGCGGCGGGCTTGGCCTTGCCTCTATCGGAGCGTGTGCCGGTTTCGCGGCGATTTGCGGATCATCCGTCGCGACGGCTGCCACCATGACTAAAATCGCCTATCCCGAAATGAAGCGCGCGGGGTATCCCGACGATGCGGCCACAGGGATCATTGCGGCGGGTGGCACGCTTGGTATCCTTATTCCACCCTCGGTCGTTTTGGCCGTCTACGGGTTCATCACCGAACAGGACATCGGCATGCTGTTCATCGCGGGCATCATACCGGGTATCCTGGCCGTTCTGCTTTATATGGCGACAGTTCGCATCTGGTATGCGCGCAACCTGCCCGCCAGCGATACGTTTTCCCTGCGCGAAGCGCTGCGATCCCTCGCCGGGGTGTGGGCTGTCGGGCTTTTGTTCATTGCCGTCATTGTGTCGATCTATTTCGGCGTCGTCACCGCAACCGAGGCCGCTGCGGCGGGTGCGTTTCTGACCGCCGTCATCGGATTTGCACGGGGGCAGATGAACGTCGCAACCTTGATGGATTCACTGGTCGAAGCCCTGCGCACTTCTGTCGCGATCTATGTCGTTCTGATAGGGGCGACGCTTTTCGGCTACTTTCTTGCCATCACCCAAGTGCCGCAAGAACTGACGACATACCTGATCGAACTTGGCGCGGGCCGGTATGGCACCTTGCTGTTGATCATGCTGCTGTTTCTTATCATGGGCTGTTTTCTGGACGCGATGGCGATGATCATTCTGATGGTGCCAATCGTGTTTCCTGTGATCGTCGAACTGGGCTTTGACCCGATCTGGTTCGGCATCATCATCGTGATGACAGTCGAACTGGGCCTGATCACACCCCCTGTCGGGATGAACGTCTTTGTCATCAATTCGATTGCATCCAGGGTTTCCCTGCCGACCATCTTCAAGGGGGTACTTCCGTTCGTGATGGTGGATGTTCTGCGTCTGCTTTTACTGATCGCCTTTCCGGGCATCGTCTTGTTCCTGCCGTCGGGGATGCACTGACGATGGACCGGATCATTCGGAACGGAGACAGTCTGGATGAACCGGCGGAACTGCTGGGGTCCGTGTCCTACCGCATCCGACTGCTGCAAATAGCCGCCTACAAAAGCTTTGAAACACAGGTTTCAGGGTTCGGGTCGGCACCGCGCTACTACGGGATGCTCAAGATCATTGAGGCAAACCCCGGCATCCCCCAGATTCGTCTGGCCGAGGCTATTTTTCTGGACCGCTCCAGCGTCGTGCCGATCCTGGATCGGTTGACGCGCGAAGGCTGGATCGAACGCAAGTCCGCGTCACAAGACAAGCGGGTCCGGCGGGTGTTTCTGACGCCCCACGGCAATACGCAGCTTGCATTGTTAAAACGCGAGGTCACGATCCACGAAGCAGCGGTGACCAAGGGCCTGTCAGAGGCAGAAAAGGAGCAACTTCTTTCATTGCTCACCAAGATCGACACAAACCTCCGAGACGGACTTGCGAACGCTTCAAGGAACCGAGACCTAGGTAAAGATCATGAAAATCCAGACGATCCGTGAAAGAGAAGCGCTTGAGAGACAGGGATTTGACATGGAAACTGAAAGTACGGACCGCCAGCGGCCGGAATTCGCAGGCCGCTGACTTCCTATCGAAACACTTGGATTTAAACAGATTGGAAACGCGATGACCGACAAGAAAAGACTGCGCTCCCGGAATTGGTTCGACAATCTGGACAATCCAGAGATGACCGCGATCTATATCGAACGGTATCTGAACTTTGGCCTGACAATAGAGGAAATCCGGTCCGGCAAACCGGTGATTGCCATCGCACAGACTGGCAGCGATATCAGCCCTTGCAACCGGCACCACATCGAACTGGCGAAACGCACCCGCGACGGTATTATCGCAGCGGGTGGCATTCCGCTGGAAATCCCGGTGCACCCCATTCAGGAAACCAGCAAACGCCCGACGGCCATGCTGGACCGCAACCTTGCCTATCTCAGCCTGGTAGAAAGCCTGTTCGGCTACCCGATCGACGGGGTGGTGCTGACCATCGGCTGTGACAAGACGACCCCGGCGCTGTTGATGGCCGCGGCGACCGTGGGCATTCCCGCGCTGGCCTTTTCCGTCGGTCCCATGCTGAACGGTTGGTACAAGGGCAAGCGCGCGGGATCTGGCACAGTGATCTGGATGGCGCGGCAAGATCTGGCTGCCGGAAAGATCAATGACGAAGAGTTCTTGGACATCACCGCATCGTCCGCCCCCTCCGTGGGCTATTGCAACACCATGGGCACAGCATCGACGATGAATTCGTTGGCCGAAGCGTTGGGGATGCAACTGCCTGGCATGGCATCGATTCCCGCGCCCTACCGCGAACGTGGGCAAGCAGCCTACCGGACCGGCAACCGCATCGTCGAGATGGTAAACGAAGACCTGCGGCCAGCTCAGATCATGTCACGCGAAGCATTCGAGAACGCAATCGTAGTTACCTCTGCGCTTGGCGGATCGACCAACGCACCGATCCATCTGAACGCAATAGCTTCACACCTAGGGGTCGCGTTAACCAACGACGACTGGGAAACCTTCGGCTATGACGTTCCGCTTCTGGTGAACCTTCAGCCCGTAGGGGAATATCTGGGCGAGGATTTTCACCGCGCCGGTGGCGTGCCCGTGGTCATCGCCGAACTGTTGCGCGCAGGATTGATGCCGCACCCCGATATCATCACCGCATCAGGCAAATCGCTAGCGGAAAACTATGCAAATATCGCCGCCCCCGATGGCGAGGTGATCAAAAGCGCCGCAGCGCCGCTAAAAGCCTCGGCGGGCTTCCTGAACATGAAAGGCAATCTTTTCGACAGCGCGATCATGAAAACCTCGGCGATCGACGCAAGCTTTCGCGACACCTACTTCGCAAATCCCGAAGACCCCGATGCGTTCGAAGGCACCGTTGCGGTCTTTGACGGGCCCGAGGACTTTCACGCGCGGATCGACGACCCAAAATCCGCTTTGACCGCCGATACCATTCTTGTGATGCGCGGCGCGGGGCCCAAGGGCTATCCCGGTGGCCCCGAAGTCGTGAACATGCGACCACCCAGCTATCTGATCAAGCAGGGCATCAGGGCCCTGCCTTGTATCGGTGATGGGCGCCAGTCAGGCACGTCCGGCTCTGCGTCTATCCTGAATGCATCGCCAGAGGCCGCAGATGGCGGTGGTCTGGCGCTGATCATCGACGGTGACCGCCTGCGCATCGATCTGGCAAAGCGCCGCGTTGATGTGCTGTTGGACGCCACCGAGCTGGACAGCCGTCGCGCAGCGCTGGACGCAGCCGGAGGGTTCGCTCAACCCGAAAGCCAATCGCCCTGGCAAGCATTGTTTCGCGAAAAAGTCCGCCCCTTTTCGGAAGGCATGGTTCTGGAAGGAGCGACGAACTTTCGCGATATCGCAGCGCGCTATCTGCCCCGCGACAATCACTGAAGTTACATTTTCGCCAAGTCCCGTTCCCGATCCGGTTCTGTTGTAAGTCTTATGGGCCCTTCACCCCTACCAACACTGAGGGGGCGACAGCGGTTTGGGCTTCATATTCAATTCGTTTGCTGCCCTGAGCCTTGCATGTGCTGCTGCGCCAAGCGCCTTGCAATCAGCCAGCGCAAGATTGAACCACTTCTGCGAAAATGCGGTCAACAAGTCGGCGGCAAGTGCTTTCTCGCCAGCATCGATAAGGATCTGGGCCGAATGCCTGACACCCGGCAAAGCGGTCTCGATGCAAGCCTCGAAGTTGCGCCAGTGCGTTTCCGTTTCCGGCAGTATCGTATCCTGTTTTTGAAACGCCAGATGCATCAGTTGCTTGAAGCTGAACACCGCACTGTCGCCGCTTTCAATACCCTGCGGCACAGTCGACACGACTTCAGGGGTCGTCGGTTCCTTGCGACGATCCAAGAAGCGCGCGCTTTCCCCTGTGGTCAGATAGCGGTGGCGCACATAGGCGTCAGGCACGGCATTCTGGCCCAGCCAGACAGGCATCAGCGGCGCGGTGACAGGTCCGACAGGCGCGTGGTACATCATCCGCAGCTCGGGATGGACAGGGTCTTCCAGCGGCACGACCTGGCCGTATCCAGCAGTATCGCCTGTCAGCCTGCTGGTCGAAATCGACCAGAAAACGTCACTCAGGGTAATCTTGCCGGGTTGTGCCGCGCGGCGCCGCATCTCTTCCTCGATCCATACAACGCCGTCCCAACGCCCTTTTCCATCACCATAAATACGGTTCACGTCGAACGGCCCCGTCGCCGGGTCGTACCAACTGTGGTCACAGGCAGTTTGGATGAAATGCGCGGGGAATAGAAAATCTGACGTGGGTGCATTTGGCACTTCGCCGATATATCCGGGACGGGAGGCCCGGATGCTGTCTGGCCCCAGCCGCTCGGCCGCCCAAAGCCCCAAACCGCCGGCAAATTCGATCACCACCCAGGCCTCCTTGGTGTCTGCGATGATGTGAGAGTTGCCGCCATAGGTCGAATATCCATGCTCCGCGATAAGCGTGCCGATCAGGTCGACCCCCTCGCGCGCGGTTCGGGCCCGCTCCACGACGATGCGGGCAAGATCAGAATAGTTCGGCCCCGTCTGGTCTTTGGGGGTAAGGGCGATCAACGCGTTGCTTGAGGTGGACCATATGTCCCGCACCGCAACCCCGTGTTCGTTCAATCCCCCATTCGTCAGGGGCCCGGGTACGCCAAGGTAATAGCTGTACTCGACACGCAAATTCCGCGCGGTCGCCCGCGCTTGGGGGATCTGGGTCAGGTGGCCGGGCATATCGGCCTGAGGTGTAACCCCAACAGTGATTGTCGCGTCAGCGTCAAAGGTTTGTGCGGGCTCGATCGTCAGCCAATGGCTGGAAGGTTCATCACCATAGCCAGCAAGATAGGGGATGCCGGTGGATGTGTGCGATTTGCCGATATAGATACCATAGCTCAAGTTGAAGACCCTTCTTTTTTGGGAAAGCGTGCCGTACTCAGTGGAAAATGGCAGGCATGCATGCGCCTGTTGCCGACAGTGACATGAGGCGGAACCGTTTGGTGACAAATCGGGCGGGCATGAGGACAGCGTGAAACGAAATCGCAGCCGTGCGGCCGGTTCAGCAACCTTGGCACCTCGCCCTTGACCACTACATGCGTCCGGCGCCGGTCAGGGTCCGGTTGGGGCACGCCGCGCACCAATGTTTCGGTATAAGGATGCAGGGGAGCCGCGAATACTTCGTCTGCCGGCCCCTCTTCGACGATGCGACCAAGATACATAATCGCAAGTCGGTCGCTGATATGGCGCACCACCGGCAGGTTATGGGTGATGATCAGATAGCCAAGCCCGTGTTCGGCTTGCAGATCCGCCATCAGGTTCAGAATTTCTCCCTGCACCGAAACATCCAGCCCGGCCGTTGGCTCGTCCGCGATGACCAGCTTTGGATTAAGCGCCAGTGCCCGCGCAACGCCGACACGCCGCGCCTGACCGCCGGAAAGCTCGTGGGGATAGCGCGACAAAAGCGCCTTTGGCAGCCTCACCATATCGGCCAGACGTTCTGCTTCCCCATCCGGGTCCACGTTCTTGATGCCGTGGATCTTCATCGGCTCGGTGATCAGCGCGCGCACCGATTTGCGCGGCGACAGTGAACCTACCGGGTCTTGAAACATCATCACCATATCGCGCCGGAAGGGTTTGAAAGCACGTTCCGCCATGCCTCTGATCCCTTGGCCTTCAAACTGCACGGTGCCCCCCTGCGATCTGACAAGGTTCAGGGCCGCCCGCGCCAGCGTGGTTTTTCCTGACCCGCTTTCACCGACCAGACCAACCGTTTCGCCGGCGTGTACCTTGATGCTTGCGTCGACAACCGCAGTGACCCAAGGCTGTTTCACCCCGCGCACCTTGGCCCAGACCGGCCCCATCGTGTTGAACTGCACGTTGAGGTCCGCAATTTCCAACAAAGGATCCGGCGAGATAGTCTTTGAGCCGGTGCAGGCCGCCCCACCGCGTGCGACAGTCAGGACCTCGGGCGGCGGCGGCCAACTGCTGTCATGTCCGGGCCCGCCCAAGAGGTGGCATCGCGCATAGCCCCCCTGCCCGTTTTCAACCAGCGGCGGCGTCTGGATCTGGCAGCAGGGCATCACCCGCTGACAGCGCGAGGCAAAGATGCAGCCTGCCGGTGGCTGGACAAGATCGGGAATGTCGCCGGGGATCACCGGCAACCGGAGAGATTTTTCTTCGATCCGGGCCGGATCACATTCCAGCAGTGCGCGTGTATAGGGATGTTGTGCACGGTGAAAGATGTCATGCACATTGCCTGCCTCCACAACCTCGCCAGCGTACATCACCACCACCTCGTCGCAAAGCTCTGCGATAAGGCCCAGATTATGCGAGACGACAACGACGGTCGTTCCGGTTTCGCGCTGCATCTCGCGCAGCAGATGGATGATCTGCGCTTCCATGGTGACGTCCAGCGCGGTTGTCGGCTCGTCTGCAAGCAGCAGCTTTGGCCCCGGCAGCATTGCCATCGCGATGCCCGCCCGCTGACGCATCCCGCCCGAAAAGTTGTGCGGATATTGATCGACGCGCATCTCGGGGTCGGGAATACCGACCTTGTCCAGCATTTGCACCGCCATCTTGCGCTTCTGTGCGTTGCCCAGACCGCTTCTGCGATACAAGATGTCGCGCATTTGGCGGACATAAGTCAGCACCGGTATCTGCGAGGTCATCGGATCCTGAAACACGACCGACACCTCTTCTCCCCGCAGCGCCAGCATTTCTTGCGCCGACCGGGTCAGCATGTCACGGCCCTCAAAGCTGATCTGCCCGCCCGTGACGATGGCATTGCCCGCCAACAGATCAAGGATCGACCAAAGCACCGTGCTTTTGCCTGACCCGCTTTCGCCGACGATGCCCACAATGCGCCCCGGCTGTACCGAGAAACTTACATTGCGCAGTGCCTTGATGCGCCCACGCGCGGTGCGAAATTCGACCGACAGGTCGCGGATATCAAGTACAGGGGCCATGCGTCAGCTTCCCCTACCCATGCGTGGATCGAAGATGTCGCGCAGCGCCTCACCCAGAAATGTGAAACCAAGCGTGGTCAGGATCAGCGGAATACCTGCGGCCACGACCATCCAGGGCGCATCACGGATGACAAGATATCCTTCGTTCAGGATGGTGCCCCAGCTTGCCGTCGGTGGCAGAACCCCCAGCCCCAGAAAGCTCAACCCCGCCTCGACAGAGACGACAACAGGCACATCCATAGCGGCCAATATCAGCAAGGGCCCCAGCACGTTGGGCAGGATGTGGTGCCACAATATCCGAACGGTCGAAGCTCCGAGAGAGCGCTCAGCCTGAATGAACTCTGTGTTGCGCAACGACATCGTGGCGGTCCGCGTCACGCGTGCATACTGCGGAATTGACGTGAGGATGACGATCGCCAGCACCATCTCCATGCTGGGGCCGGTCAATGCCACTGTGGCCAGTGCCAGAATGATCGTCGGAAAGGCGCGGACCGCATCGAAGAGCAGAAGCAGCAAATTATCCAGCCACCTTGGCCCCAGCCCTGCGATCATCCCCAGCAGCAGACCGATTGCCAGCGACACGGAAACGCCAATCGCAGCGATCTTGAGGGCTACACGACCGCCATAAAGCAGACGCGAAAACGTATCCCGGCCCAATTGATCCGTCCCCGCGATATGATCCCACACAGGCGGCGACAGCCGGGCGGGAATATCCATCATATTGGGCTGGTAAGGTGCCAGCCAGGGCGCAAAGATCGCGCTTGCAAAGAACAGGACCACCAGCAACAGCCCGACAACGCCCTGCCAGTTGTGCAAGAATGCTGAAAGCTTTTCGCGACGCTCGCGTGCCGCGGACTCCCGGATATCGGGGGGTGTCAAAGTCGAGGGATCAGAGGGAATCGCGGACACGTGGATCAATCCAGGCAATGAGAAGGTCGGAGAAAAGGACGACAACCAGATAAAGCGTGGTCGCAACAAGCACACCGCCCTGCACGATAGGGAAGTTTCGCGCCATCACTGAATCGAAGATCAGCTTGCCCAGCCCCGGACGGGCAAAGATGATTTCGGCGAATACCGCAGCCGAGATCAGACCGCCGAACCCCATCCCGATCAAGGTGATTGTCGGCAGAATAGCCACGCGCAGCGCGTAACCGAACACGATGACCCTCTGGGGCAGACCAAAGGCGCGGGCGGAACGGATATAGGTTTCGCCCATCACTTCAAGCATCGAGGCGCGTACCATGCGGGCAAGGTATCCGACCCAGCTTAGCCCAACGGCGAAGGCGGGAAGGATAAGGTGCAACAGCTGATCGGATGGGTCTCCCGGCTCTCCGGCGCCGATGGCAGGAAGCCAGCGCAGATTGACCGCGAAAATCAGAATCGCCCAGATCGAAACAAGAAACGATGGCACCGCGATGGTGCCGACCGACAACACGCCTGTGATCCGGTCGATCCAGGTATTGGGCTTTACCGCAGCAAGGCACCCAAGCGGTATACCTAGCAGCATGGCCCATCCCATGGACGCAAAGATCAGGACCAGCGTGAAACCGATGCGTTCAAGGATGATTGTGGTGACCGCCCGTTCGCTGAATACATCGACACCCAGATCGCCCCTCGCGGCGTTGCCCGCATAGATCATGAACTGCCACCAGACTGGGTCATTCAGGTGCATTTTTTCGGCATATCTGGCGACAGCCTCGGGCGTTGCGCGCGGCCCAAGCGCCACTGTTGCCGGATCCCCCGGGATCATTTGCAGCAGCGAGAACAGCATTAGTATGACCAAAAATACCACAGCAACTGACAGGCCGAGCCGCTTGGTCAGGTAGGCGATCACAGGTGAAGTCCCTCTCTAGGCCAGAATGCTTTCAGTGTTTTATGCCCCGCCGACGGACCGCAGCAGGGCATAAACCGGTCAAAGCCGTGCGAAGCGACGATAGTCCAACTCGCCGGAAGGTGCCGAGCTGATCTGAATATCGGCACCATGCACATAGGCTTCGGGTTCATGATTGATCCAGACGTAGGCACCTGTTTCTTCCATGATATCCTGCATCTTCAGGTAGATATCGTTGCGCTTTGCCGGATCGGTTTCGGCAATTCCCGCGTCATAGAGACGGTCGTATTCCGGGTCGGTCCAGCGCTCCCAGTTCCAGATACCAACCTGCGATGACACAAACCACTGCGCTGCTTCATAAGGGTCGGGCGTGCCGGCAAACCGCATCGTCCAAAGCTGAAGGTCTTTCCATGTGTCACCCGCAGATTCCGTCCCCATTTCCCAGAAAGGACCACTGTCCAGCGGCAGAATTTCCACGGTAATGCCGATCACCGCCAGATTTGCCTGAATGATCTGCGAGGTCAGCATGCGTTCTTGATTGTTCAGCGTCCGCAACGACAAGGTCAGCCCCGTCACACCGGATTCAGCCATCAATTCCTGTGCTTTCGCGGGATCGTAGCTGTAGAACCTGGTGGCCTCGCGGTGGCCAATCAGACCGGGGCAGACGATACCGTTGGACTTGGTGGTTGTGCCCGAATAGGCCCCGGCAAGGATGGAATCCACATCCACCGCGTGCTGGATCGCCTGGCGCACAAGCTTGTTCTGAAGCTTCGGATGCTCGGTGTTCATGCCCATCCACATATACTGCAACTCGCCTGCGGTGGTCAGAGACGAGTTGGGCGGCATCGCTGCGGCGTAGCGCGCCATCGTATCGGCCCCCAGTTCGGTGCAATCAAGCTCGCCCGCCTCATAGGCAAGTTCAGCCGCTTTCACTTCCGTGATCACCTGCAAGGTAACCGTGTCAAAGCCAGGCCTTGGTCCTGTCCATTCAGGATTCAGCGCAAATGTTGTCCGTTGACCGGGGATCTGTTCGTAGGTGTAAGGCCCGCAAATCGCGGGGAATTTGGTGGTAAATTTCCCACCGGCGTCTTCTGTCGCCTTCTCGCACAGGATGGCACCCGGCCCGTGGCACAGGGTCACCATGAAGAACGGCGCGAAAGGTTTGTTAAGCACGATGGTGCCCGTGCGGTCGCCGGTCACCTCGACATGATCAAGTGCCTCGAAATAGCCTCCCCAATCGGTGCCTTTCATCCGTTCGTAGGAATATTTGACATCTGAAGCCTTCAGTGGCCCATAGCCGTCCGACCACGTCAGCCCTTCGGTCAATTCGAAATCGATATGCGTCGGGTCGCGCTGTTCCAGCTTGGTCACGTAATATGTGGGCTCCCAGCCGAAGGTATCCCCCTCGCGTGTGTATTGTGCGAGGAACGGCAAACACTGTTTTTGCGCCTCGACCTCGGTGCCGCCGATCATGTAGCCGGGGTCGAGAATTTGGTTGTCTCCGTCAAGCCGCAACCGCAAGAGATCCGTTCCCTGCGCCCGCGCGCCGAAAGGATAGGTTCCTGCGAGCCCCAGGGCTCCAGCCGCAACACCGCTGGCCAGAAATCCCCTCCGCGAAAGTTCGAGTTTCTTCATTCTTTGCGCTCCCTGATCGCTTGTCGTTTGATCAAAGGAAACCATATCGCAGGTGCTTCGGCTATTTCGCTCGTATTCGCGACTTGACACTCAATGTGCTTCTATGTGCGAATAGACGAATGAAGAACGATTTTGCCATTAACCTTAGTCTTTTGTGCAGTTATCGGCCCTCAATCGCCGAAGCGTGCCGCCGTTTGGGTATAAATCGTCAACAGTTCAACAAATACCTCGCGGGCCAGACGCGTCCGTCGCGTGCGAACATGCGCAAGATATGCGACTTTTTTGGCGTCACCGAGGCAGAGATGCTGCTGGAGCATCCACAGTTCGAACAGATGATTCTACTCAGAAGGGTTCCCGATCAGTCGGGCGCACTGAATAAACCGCTCGAAAAGCTGGAAGGCATCTACCGCGAAAGCCAGAAGCTTGATCGATACGTCGGCTTCTATTTTCGCTATTTCTTTTCTTTCGGAAACAAGGGTTTGATCACGCGCTCGCTTGCCTCGATCCATGAAGTCGGCGGCAAATATTACTGGAAGAACATCGAAGTTCTCCGCGATCCCGATACTGGAAAATCGATGGGGCTGAACAAATACGAGGGCGCACTCTTCTACTTGGCGGATCGCATATACATCGTCGAATATGAAACACTTGAGAAGAAGTCGATCACCCAGGCGACACTCTATCCCAGCCACCAACATCGCCTGACCAGTCTCGTCGGGATACAAACCGGCGGCCCCACGCGACGAGGCCGAAAGCCGGGTGCGTCAAAAGTTCTTCTCGACTACATTGGTCGCCGGATCGACGTGCGCAAAGCCCTGCAGGAAACGGGGTTTTTTTACCCCACCTCAGGACGGATCAGACAAGATATTATCCAGCTAATCACAAACCGGATCGAAGCGGATAGCTTTGTGTTTGAGGTCGACGAGTTCTAGAGGATTTGAGGGAAAACCGATCAATCCTAATTTCTTTCGGGGCGCTTCCCGTCGCTGAAAAGCAGCTATGTCCCGCGCGTTGTCCACGGGACATAGATGTGTTCAGTCTTCAGCGTGGCTATCAACAATTGTCGGATAGACCAGGTTTTTAAAGATCAGGCGCAGCGGGCCCCGGTTCGCAGGTGATTGGATCATCAACAAAGCAATCATATCTTCCTGCGGGTCCGTGTAATAGGCCGTGCCCGCAGCACCGCCCCAATTGAATTCACCCTTCGTGCCGAAGGACGGCGCATTGCCATCTTCCAGACGCACGGCGTACCCAAGACCAAACCCATAGCCAGGACCCGGCAGATAATACTTCCCGGGCTTGATACCTGCGGTGTGATCAGACGTCATCAGCTGCACCGTTTTAGGTGACAAAAGCCGGGTGCCGTTCAACGCGCCACCATTCAGCATCATCTGCGCAAATTTCGAATAGTCGTGGGCAGTCGACATCAATCCGCCGCCGCCCGATTGGTTGGGTTTGCGAACACGCGGATCAAAGACGCCCCGCTCTCCAATTTGGGCTTGTTCTGCAAAGGGTTCCGCGATGCGGGCGAAGTCGGCCTCGTCGTCCACATAAAAGGCGGTATCTGTCATCCCCAAAGGGTCAAAGATCCGTGCAGTCATGAACTCTTCCAGGGTTTGACCTGAAACCGTTTCGATCACGGCCCCAAGCACATCCGTCGCGCGCGAGTATTCCCAAGTCGTGCCCGGATCATGTTCCAGCGGCAAGCTGGCAAGCAAATTCGCCTGTTCAACGGCCGTGTTGTCTTGGCTGCTTACATTGGCCGCATTATAGGCATCCCGCGCAGCGCCGGCCCCGAAAAACCCGTAGGTCAACCCGGACGTATGCCGCATAAGATCAAGTATAGTCATGGTGCCTTTGGCAGGCCGCGTCATGGCATTGCCGTCGGCGTCTTTTTCGCCGGTTGCAACCGTCAGATCCTTGAAGGCAGGCAGGTAGGTCGCCACCGGTGCATTCAGGATAAGCTTGCCTTCCTCCACAAGCATCATCGCAGCGACCGTCGTAATTGGCTTTGTCATCGAATAGATGCGAAAGATCGTGTCTTCCGTCATCGGCTCACCGTCGGGCGTGCGCTTGCCCATCGTTGAAAGGTGCGCAATCTGGCCGTCTCGGATGATCATGATCACCGCACCGGGCGTCATCCCCTTGTCGACAAGCGCACCAAAAGTTGCATCCATACGCGCCAGTCTTGCCGGATCTAGCCCCAATTCCTTTGCATCACCGCGTGGCAGATCTTCGGCCCAGGTTGCGTTTACGCTGGCAAAAGCAGTGACAAGGGCAATCGCCCCGACCGCCAAGCCGGATTTGACTTTGTTCATCATCGTTCCTCCCGTTTGTTGCGACCCCAAAAAAGGTGCAACCTCAGGTTAGGCGGCCCGCTTTGCATGTGGCAACCGGCAGGCCCCCTTCCAACGGGAATTCCTGAAGGTTTTGACGCAGGGTAATTTGATAAAATTACCGCCCGAATGTCATTCAAACCCGGCCTGCCGCCCGTGTCCTTCCGGTCACCAATCACGGACGTAGAGTATCAATCCGCGGGTGGCTACTTGGTCGAGCGCGTAAACGCATCCCTGCAATAGCGGCGACCTTGCACGGATTTCAGGGTCGCACCTGGCTTGTCAACTGTCAGGGTAATGCGATCGGGGTCCGCAGCCGGCAGTCCGGCACCGCTGGTCGAAAACACCACACCCTTCTTTCCGGGAACGGTCAAACTTGGCCCGATGGGCCGCTTGACGTAGAGCATGGTCAATTCAGACTGCCGGAGGCGACGTTCAATATAGGTTGCCGCGCCGCACCAAAATTCTGCTGCCCCATAGTTGATCCCTTTGATCACCTCGAAATCTGTCGCGTTGATCTTGTTGATCACCATCCTGTCTTCCTCTGAATTCGTGTCGGCATGTGTGGGTGGTGTATAAAAGGCAAGCATCAGGCCTAGCACGGGGGCCATCGGAAGCTTGAGAATTGCGCGTCTTGGTGGACCGCTGAGGCAGACTTTTCTCACAAACCGGATCGCGTTGACCATTCTATCTCTCCATCCTGCGGGTAAAAATGTAGGGGGGTCTTTGACGGTTGGATCTTGCGGCGCACGGTGGCCAAGGCACCAGCAGCGCGGCATCAATGGCAGACGGGCGCACGGCTGCGGTACACGTGACCTGCTGGAAAAGAAGCCCCGGAAAAAATGCCGGAGCCCCCATTTAGTTAAAGTTCAAGAGCTACTTGGGCAGCATCACCTTATCGATGGCATGGATCACACCGTTCGACGCGGCGACATCCGCGATGACGACGTTGGCGTCTTCGACCTTAACCCCGTCTGTTCCGTTTATTGCCAGCGCCCCACCCTGGACAGAGGTCAAAGAGCCACGCTTTCCCGCCAACGTGCTTGCCGGATAGTTGCCCGGCACGACGTGGTACGTGAGAATTGAAACAAGCTGATCCTTGTTCTCTGGTTTCAGAAGATTTTCGACCGTACCGGGGGGCAGCGCCGCAAACGCTTCGTTGGTTGGGGCGAAAACGGTGAACGGTCCGTCACCTTTTAGGGTTTCAGCCAAACCGGCCGCTGATACGGCTGCCACAAGTGTCGAAAAATTTTCATTGGCCGACGCGACTTCGAAGATGTCGCCGCCTGCCATGTTTCCGGCCATATCGCCACCCATATCACTGGTTGCGCATCCTGAGACGAACGCGACCAAGCCTGCGGCTGCTGCTGTTCTTAATACAAATCTACAATTCATTATTTTTCTCCCTGAATATATAAACAACAAACGTGAATTAGGTTGACCTTACGTAATGTCAAATATCATCCTCGACACCTCCTTCCCATTCCAGGGACGACGCGCAAAGCGGCCTGTTGCGCACCAATTCGGTTGAGCCGTGAAGCAAGAGCACCTAGCATCACACCAAACGGAGTGTTCGGCCAAAGACAGGGCTGGCGCTTTTATATTGCTGGTTCTTGAAACGAAAGGTGCGCACGTGTCTGATTTATTTCGAATGTCTGCGACAGAGATTGCGGACGCTGTCAGATCCAGACGCCTTTCGGCTGTGGAAGTCACCGAGGCACATTTGGCACGGTCCAGCGACGTTAATCCAAAAATCAACGCGGTGGTGCAAGAATTTCCCGACGAGGCGCTCGCATCCGCACGCGCAGTGGATGCT
Source organism: uncultured Alphaproteobacteria bacterium (assembly GCA_963728645.1). Classification (GTDB taxonomy): domain Bacteria; phylum Pseudomonadota; class Alphaproteobacteria; order Rhodobacterales; family Rhodobacteraceae; genus Sulfitobacter. The sequence goes on from CAVSLU010000009.1 coordinate 90,529, forward strand.
CTTGTTGCGCAAGGTAAGGATCCGGGTGCCCTGTGCGGTGTGCCCGTCACGATAAAGGTGAATGTGGATCAAAGGGGCCATGCCACCACAAACGGGCTGACGCTCCAGAAGGATCTGGTCGCGCAAAGTGACAGCCCGGTCGTGTCAAACATCCGCGCTGCCGGAGGCGTGATCGTTGGGCGCACCAACACGCCTGCTTTTTCGTTGCGCTGGTTCACCAAGAACAACTTGCATGGGCAAACGCTTAATCCCCGCGACAAGACGATCACCCCCGGTGGGTCTTCGGGCGGCGCGGCTGCGGCCGTTGCCAGCGGTATCTGCGCAGTGGGGCACGGAACCGATATTGCAGGCTCGATCCGCTATCCTGCATATGCGTGTGGATTGCATGGCATCCGCCCGACGATGGGGCGTGTCGCGGCGTATAATGCGTCTGGCCCGGATCGTCATATTGGTGCGCAGCTTATGGCGGTGTCGGGCCCCATAGCGAGGACCATTTCAGATATCCGCCTTTCGTTGATCGCGTTGTCAGCCAAGGATACCCGTGATCCGTGGTGGGTCCCTGTGCAGCATGACCAAGGGGCGTTCCCCAAACGCGCGGCCCTTACCGTGGCCCCCGACGGAATGCCCGTCGATAAAGAGGTGGAGCACGCCCTGCGTGATGCCGCGAACCGCCTCAAGGATGCTGGCTGGATTGTGGAGGAAGTGATGTGCCCGCCAATGCGTCCGGCCGCAAAGCTGAACGAACAGCTATGGATGACCGAAATGCGTATCGGTGCGGATGAGATGGTTCAAAAGGAAGCCGAAGAGGATTCCCAGTTCGTCTACCAGCAGATGAAAAACAGAGTTGAACCGCTAGATGTCAAAGGGCTGTTGGCGGCGTTGCAGACGCGTGCAGGGATCGTGCGCGAATGGGAAGACTTCATGCAGAAGTACCCAATTCTGATCTGTCCCGTTTCCGGACAGCTTCCGTTCGCTCAACAGCAGGATGTTCAGTCGGAAGCCGCGTTCGAAGCGATCATGGAAGCACAGCTGACACAGCGCGCTTTGCCTGCGACAGGCTTGCCGGGGCTGACGCTGTCCACCGGGTTTGTCGGCACAATACCTGTCGGCGTCCAGCTTATCGCGGGTCGTTTCAGAGAGGACATTCTGCTTGCCGCAGGTGCAGATATCGAGCGAACGGGGCCGACCATCAAGGTTTCCGACCCGGAGTAGATGGCGCAGGCATCGGGCCGTGACTTGATCGCCTATATAGCAAAACCTGGCCGGTCATACTTGGGGTCACCTTGTTCTGCTCTCCTGCGCTCATGTGCATCTCGCACGACCTCGCAAGTCAAAAAATCGGTTGGCCTGCCGGGCAGTGGATGGGAAAGCCGACAACCAGCCATGGCAGTGCTCTGTCTCACGACCTGATTATTTGCGAAAAACTTTATGTGATACTTTCCAAATCGTCGGATTTGATCCGCCGCCATCCGCTATTTTCGGACATCGCCACACAATATCCGCTGGTTCAGGAACTGCAGAAATCCCTTATATTCCTGCGTGTTCGACCTGCCGCCACATAGTCAGGCCGACGTTATCCACATTTCTGACGCCCAACCCCGTTGCCCGCATCGCGTTTGACCCCGCATTTGGATCGCAGTTCGAGAGACAACAGGTGATCAGAATGAAATTATTGGATTTGCGCGCCGACGCGGGGGTAACGAAAGAAGAGGCAATCAGAATACACACTGAAAACTGCTTGGCACAAAACGTGTTGAGCGATGGCTTTTTCATGCGCCCCGACGGGCTTTACTATATCCCGGTCAGCCCCAAGGCAAAGGTGGCCTGGATCTGTCAGCCGTTTGAGGTTCTCGGCAGCACGCGGCGGGCAAATGGCATGGGCCGGGGGATCCTTCTCAGGTTCTGTGATGTCGACAACAACCTGAGGCATTGCGTCTTAAATCTGCTCGACATGCGTGTCGCCGGGGGCAAGGTGATCGGAACACTTGCAGACAGCGGATTTTGCGTCGTGTTCGATCAAAAGTTGTGCAAGGTGTTGTTGGAGATACTGCATCGCTGGTCTTGCGAACAGCAGTTTACGCTGACGGACCAGGCTGGATGGATGGCTGAGGAAATTGCATTTGTCCTGCCTGACGGCCAGGTTATCGGATCACAGAACATCATTTTTGACGGTACTGCGCCCGGAACACCCACCACGAAAGGTTCGCTTCAGGAGTGGAAAGAAAATGTTGCAGCGCATTGCGTTGAAAACAGGTTGATGACCCTGGCGGTGAGTGCCGCTTTCGCAGGTCCAGTGCTTGAACTTTTTGGCTTTGAAAGCGGCGGGCTACATTTTCGAGGACATTCTTCGAGCGGCAAAACAACGCATTTGTATCTGGCTCAGTCGGTCTGGTCAGGTTCAATTCTTCGCTGGCGCACAACGGACAATGCCTTGGAGAATTTGGCAGCGAGACACAACAACACGGTGCTGTGCCTCGATGAGTTGGGCGAAATGGATGGCCGCGCCGCAAGCGATGCGATCTACATGCTGGGAAACGGGGAAGGCAAACAACGACGCAATGCGGTGGGTGGTTTGCAACAAACGCACAAATGGCGGCAGATGATCCTGTCGAGCGGCGAAATCACAATGGCTGAAAAGCTCAGCGAAGCCGGGCGGACTGTGCAGGCTGGACAAGAGGTTCGGATGCTGGACATACCGGCCGACACACAAATGTTCTCGGTGTTCGACACGCTACATGACTTTCCTGATGGTCGGTCTCTTAGTGAAGCACTGAAGTCAAATGCCGGGGATCAGCATGGGACGGCGGGTCCAGCGTTCGTAAAGGCCATTTTGGCAGATCCCACAAAGGCCAGATATGATCTGAAACAGATGATGATGCATTTCGACAGGAAAGTCGCGCAAAAGCGGCCCGGGCTGAAGACCGGTATCATTGGACGGGCGCAGCAACGGTTCGCACTAATTGCGGCAGCGGGTGAGTTGGCGCGGGCGCACGGGATCACCGGCTGGCAGAAAGGGGCCAGCATCGATGCGGCGATCTATTGTTTTGATCTTTGGATGTCCGGGCAAGGCGCAAATTTCATTCAACCCCTCCAAGCAGCTGTTCATCGTCTCAGGCAATTCACACAGCGCGACGACATGATCGTAGACGAAGCAACCAGCAACGGATCAAATGGGATCATCGCGTGGAAGACAGATGACGTGCTTTTTGTTTCTGCTGAAGGCTGGGCGCAAATCTACGGACCCCACGAGGGCAAAAAATCTGCACACCTTCTTTTGTCGAACAAGATCCTGATTCCAGGTGATGGTCGCAATATTCAGAGCAAGACGCCCACCGCCCTCTCCGCGCCATCAAGAGCATACAAGATTGATCTCAAAGCACTGAGAGAATTCAACGGCGCGCAGATTTGAGGTTTTTTGGCCACCGATACGAAGTAAACCGGGCTTTGTGCGGCTGCGATTTAGCAGCCCATATTGGCCAGTCTGCCCATGGGCGCGAGATGGCTGAAAATTCGTGCGAACCATCATTTAACTGTTACATACCGGGACTATCCAGCGCGCATGTGCCGCCAAGGTGCAGGCAATGACAGTCACTACAGGACCCATATCATGATCAAACAATCCCTGCTCTCCGTTCTTGCCCTGACGGCGGCCAGTGCCGTGTGCGCCCAGGAAATGCCGAGCATTCAATCAGACAGCGACTGGTTCAAGGCAGGCGAGACTACAATCCAGGAAATGATTGCGCGCCAGCAGAACACTGGCAAAGCAAAGAATGTGATTTTGATGATCGCCGACGGCAACGGTGTCGGCACCAACTATGCCACCCGCCTCTATGTCGGCCAGCAGAAAGGCAAGCTGGGCGAGGAAGAAGTCCTGCCCTACGAGACCCCGGACTTCCATTCGGCGCTGGTCAAGACCTACAACATCAACGCTCAGACGCCGAACTCCGCCCCGACCGCGGGCGCGATGAACACCGGCGTCAAGCAGCGTTTCAACCTGATCAACCTTTCCGGCGACGCGATCCACGACGATTGCTCGACCGTTGCGGGCAACGAACTGACCACCTTGGCCGAGATCGCAGAGGGCATGGGCAAGTCGGTGGGCATCGTCTCGACCGCACGCCTGACCCACGCCACACCGGCTGCCGTGTATTCCAAAACTGCAAACCGCAACTGGGAAGACGAACTGCCCGAGAACTGCACCGCGCAAAAGGACATCGCGGCACAGATGATCGACGCTATGACCTCGGGTATGCTGGACATCGCGCTTGGCGGCGGGTCGCGCTACTTCGTGCCGAAAAGCGAGAAGACCCCGAACGGAGGTACCGGCCATCGTCCCGATGGTCAGGATCTGTTGGCCGTGGCACGGGATGCGGGAATTCAATATGCCTCGAACAAGGCAGAGTTCGACGCGCTGGACATGTCCAAGCCGATCCTCGGCTTGTGGACTGACAGCCATACCTCGTACGAGGCTGACCGCCCGGATACCGAGCCGTCGCTTGTCGACATGACCCGCACCGCCATCGACTTTCTAAGCCAAAATGACGAAGGATTTTACCTGGAGATCGAGGCTGGCCGTGTCGACCACGCCAACCACGCAGGCAACTTTGCCCGCACCGCCGCTGACGGCATGATCTGGACCAAGGCCGTGGCGCTGGCCGACGAGATGACCAATGACGAAGACACCCTGATCATTGTCACCGCCGACCACGAACACGCCATCGCGTTCAACGGCTATTGCGGCCGCGGCACGCCGATCCACGGCCTGTGCTATGGCATTGCCAAGGAAGGGGAAAAACACTCTGACGAGTTGAACCTCGCAGCCGACGGAAAGCCTTACTCGGTCATCACCTACACCAACGGCTCTGGCACCATCCTCAAGCAGGGCGAAGGCGAGAACGACTATTCCGGTTCGCGCCCTGAGGTGACCCAGGAAGAAGCCACCGACCTGGATTACCTCCAGCAGGCACTGATCCCGATGTCCTCCGAAACCCACTCGGGTGAAGATGTCGCTGTTTATGCCAAGGGTCCATGGGCGCATCTGGTCGACGGCACGATCGAGCAGAACGTGATCTTTCACGTGATGAACCACGCGATCAACGCCGAGTAACCTGCCTTTCGCAACAAACCCAAGGGGCTCCGGGTCACCGGGGCCCTTTCCCATCGCCTGGGCAGGGGCACCCTGCCGCTGCAGGCCGCCCTCACAGAGACAGATCATGCTGACCCGCCGAAAATTCATCACCTATTCCGTCTGTGCGCCGATGCTGGCCGGTTCGGTTCTGGACGGTCCTGCGCTTGCGGGAACGGACCCGATCAAACTGCGCACGCTCTATGATCGCAAGACCATTTCCGACATGGCCAACGCGCTGAATGGTTCGCGCATCGCGGTCGAGGGCTACATGGCACCGCCGCTGAAGGCCGAAAGCAGTTTCTTCGTGCTGACCCGCCGCCCGATGTCTGTCTGTCCCTTCTGCGAAACCGAGGCCGAGTGGCCGAACGATATCGTTGCCGTCTACACAAAGCGTATCGTCGACGTCGTCCCCTACAACGTCAAGATTGTCACCACCGGCACGCTGGAACTTGGTGCCTTCAAGGACCCGGAAACTGGGTTCGTCAGCATGGTCCGGCTGATGGATGCGAGCTTTACCTGACCGATGGGCTTGCCGCTGTTCATCTCTGACCTGACGGTGCCCGGTGACAATGGGCGCGTGCTTTTGTCCATTCCCGAACTGGACCTGCCGTCCGGCACGCTCGTCGGGATCGAGGGGCCGTCCGGTGCGGGCAAATCGACGCTGCTTTATGCCCTGGCCGGATTGCAGGACGCCCAAGGTTTTATCCGTTGGGGCGAAGATGACATCCTGCGATTGTCAAAGGGCGAGCAGACCCGTTTCCGGGCCGAACGCATCGGGATGATCTTTCAGGATTTCCTGTTGTTCGACGAACTTGATGCCGAAACCAATGCCGGCCCTCACCGCCCTGTTCCGGCCCTGGCGGGACCGGGCAGCCTTGCGAACAAGAGCCACGCATTGGCTTGATTTCCTAGGATTGGACGACAAGCGGCGCGACCGCACAGTCGCCAGTTTTTCGGGCGGAGAACGTCAGCGTGTCGCCGTCGCCCGCGCCCTGGCCGCCAAAGCGCCGGTGCTTCTTGCTGACGAACCGACTGCCAGTCTTGATCGCGCCGCCGCCGACCGCCTGATCGATGATCTGATTGCCCTGGCCCGCCAAGACGGCATGACCCTGATCACCGTAAGCCACGATCCGGCGCTTCTTGTGCGCATGGACCGTGTGCTGAGTATTGCCGATGGCGCACTGGTCGCCGACCGCGTGGTGGAAACACGATGACTTGGGATACACTCCCCGTCGTGGTGCAGGATACCCTTCTGACGGCGCTGCTTTTGTCGCCGGGATTGGTGACCGGCGCGGTGGTCTTGCACGGTTATTCCCCCTGGCCGCTGGTGCGGGCCATTCTGCGACGGTTTCGCGGTCCGTCTGTTCTGTTCGTCCTGCTCATCGCGGTGTCGGTTGGGATGGGCATCGGTCTTCTGGCACAGGAACGGGGGCTGCGGCGCGGCACCGCGCAGGCTGCCGACAAGTTCGACCTCGTGATCTCTGCCCCCGGCAGCGAAATCAGCGTGATGATGGCAGCTGTCTTTTTGCAACCGACCGACATGCCTTTGCTGGACGGCGATACTTATGCCGGGATCGCCAGTCACGAAAATGTCTCTATCGCGGCCCCGCTCGCCTTTGGGGACAGTTTCGGCACGTCGCCGGTGATCGGCACCACGGCAGATTTCGCTGCGTATCTTGCCGATGCGCAGATCGAAGGCCGCATGTGGGAGACCGCGCATGACGCGCTTGTCGGCGCATTGGTCGATCTGGATATCGGCGATGATTTTGAACCCGCTCACGGTCAGGGTGACGCCGCCGAACACGACGCGCACGAGGGCGCAGGCCTGACCGTCGTCGGGCGGCTTGCGCCAACCGGCACGCCATGGGATCGCGCCATTCTGCTGCCCATAGAGGCGGTCTGGGAAATTCACGGCCTGGCCAACGGCCACGCGCCCCAGCGCAGCGACCAGATCGGGCCGCCCTTCGATCCAGCGTATTTCCCTGGCACGCCCGCCGTCGTGGTGCGGGCCGAGGCACTTTGGGCCAACTACGCCTTGCGGTCCGAGTTTACCCGCGACCGCGATACGATGGCATTCTTTCCGGGTGCGGTGCTGTCACAACTTTATCGTGTCCTCGGCGACATCCGGCAGATCATGTCGCTCATGGCACTCGTGACGCAGGGTCTGGTTGCCGCCGCAGTTCTGTTGGGGCTGTTTATTCTGTCCCGCCTGTTCCGTCGGCAGATTGCGTTGCTGCGTGCGCTCGGGGCCCCGGCCCGCTTTGTCTTTGCCGTGGTCTGGTCCTTTGGTGCGGTGCTGGTGGTGACGGGTGCCGCTCTTGGCCTGTGTACAGGGATCGGTGCTGCGACCATTCTTGCCAAGGTCGTGACCGCCCGAACCGATATCGTCGTAACCGCGCCCTTAAGCTGGAGCGAAATCCACTTCCTCGCAGCTTTCGCTTCCGTTACGCTGGTTCTTACCTTGCTTCCCGCTGCAGTGGTCTTGCGCCAGTCGATAGCGTCAGGTCTGCGCGCCTGACGATTGCCCCCTTGACCGCTTCAAAAACGAAAGCGGGTCTCTTGGTGTTAAGCGTACTTGATCCGAGGTTTGCAATTGGCTTTTTTCCAGCTTCACCTGATTATTCAGGCGGTGGGAGGGAAAGTGACTTCCACACACAAACCAGGGTTATTGGCTTTGAGCTGCATTTTTGCGTCATGCAATTCCGCAATCGCCGCACAAAGACTTAGCCCAAGACCATTACCCTCAGTCGTGCGACTTTTTTCCCCGCGATAGAAACGACGGAGCACTTTGCCCCGATCCTGCGGGTCAATCCCCGGGCCCGTATCGGACACGGAAAGGACAATGCCGCTTGGCTTTGCTGTGACATCAACGGTAATTTCCGTACCGACAGGCGTATGGCGAAGCGCGTTTTCTACCAGGTTTGAGACAAGCTGCATCAGTAAATCTGGATCACCAAAAACGCGGGCCGCACCTTGCGATACCTGAAAAACCAGCGTTTGCCCCCCCTCTTCGGCCGAAGGTTCAAATGCTTCGTGAACATTGCTGACAAGCGCCACCATGTCGATGGACTGAAACCGTTCCCGCCGATTTCCAGCTTCAATCTGGGCGATGCGCAGCAGCGCATTGAACGTGCCGATCAACTGTTCCACCTGCTCTAGGGCAAGTTCGGCATCGTTTGGATCTACGACCTCTTGGGAAGCCATCCTTTCTAGACGCTGGCGCAACCGCTGCAAGGGCGTACGCAGATCATGGGCGATGTCGTTTGAAATCTGGACTTGGCTTTCGACCAAGGCTTCTAGCTGCGTCAGGGTCTTGTTGATTGCTGCTGAGACGCGGGACAAATCATCATGTGATCTGTCTTCTTCGGTGACCCGCGCAGAAAGAACACCGGCGGAAACCTTTTCAAGTGTCGCTGATATCGCCTGGATCCGGCTTTCCGTAAGCCGCCCGACCCAGACACCGACGCACGATCCGAGCGCGACAATCAGGATAAACCCAAGAACCAAGGTCAGCGCCAACGCCTCTAGCACTTCGGTAATCAGGTTATTTCCGGTGCCCTGCACCAGCGTATAGGGCCCTATCTGGCTGTGGGTCATCCAGTACCCAAGGACCTCTGCTGATTGCTGCCCTTCAATTTCGACCGCGTTCGTTGGAACGTATCCCTCGCGGCGTTGCGTTTTCAGCCCGGAGATGTTGCCTGCCAGCGTCTTGCCATCCGCACCGATCAATTGAAAAACGCGCACGTTTTCAAAATTCACATTCGTCATGACATTGACGCTATTGACCAGCCCGCTGATCCCTTCCCGTCTGTATGTCTGTTCAAGCACCGACGTTTCACTGGCCATCTGATCCTTCAGCCAGCCGCTGACCACGGAATCAGTGTACCAATAGGCCCCGACGAAAATGGTTGCGGCAAGCACGGAATAGAGCAACGCGAATTGCAGCGACAATCGCAATGAGGTGCGGCCAAATCTAGGCATGCATACTGTACCCCGACCCACGCACTGTGTGGATCAGCGGACGATCAAAGGATTTGTCGATCTTGTTTCGCAGTCGGCTGATATGCGTTTCTACCACGTTGGTCTTAGGGTCAAAATGGAAATCCCATACCCCTTCCAACAGCATCGTGCGGGTCACGACGCGGTCTGTATTGCGCAGAAGATACACCAAAAGACGAAATTCGCGCGGCTGGATCTGGATGGGTTGCCCCGCCCGCACGACGGTGTGCTTGATCAAATCAACCTCAAGATCGGCAAGTTGCAGCTTGGTTTCTTCGGCCTGTATTGGCGGCCTCCGCGCAAGCGCTGTAAGACGCGCGGACAATTCGGAGAAAGCAAACGGCTTGACCAGATAGTCATCGGCCCCGGCTTCCAGCCCATCAACGCGGTCGTTGATCCCGCCCATTGCACTTAGAAAAAGGATCGGCGTCGCCACCTCCGCGCTTCGGATGGATTTGACAAGCGACAAGCCATCAAGACCCGGCAGCATCCGATCAATCACCATCACATCAAAATCACTGTCCAGTGCGCTAAGAAACCCCGTTTTTCCATCGGCAGCATGTTCGTACACATGGCCAAGCGCCTGAAGGCTTGAACAAATGTAGTCAGCAGTTTCTTGGTCATCTTCCACGATAAGGACGCGCATACATTCATCTTTCCCGAACTTGGCCTTTGATCGCATATATTTTCTAAGCGCAGTATGAGCAGATTGTTACTGATTGGTATAGCAACGGCGATCAAAGCCAGCGTCGCCTTCATTCTGCTCCACGCGATATCTGGTTGATCCGTCGTAGTTACCAAATGTTAATCTTGCCGCAATGCAGCAAAATCTGCGGTTTGTTAGGTGCCTCACATGCAACGCCGTGTCCGTTGCCATCAAAAGAGAGGCTACCCCGTGAGAACCGAACCGAAATCCATGTTTAACAAGATTGCAGAAGTGACCATTTTCTTTTGGATCATCAAGATTATTGCCACCACTCTGGGCGAAATGTCGGGCGACATGCTCGCCCAAACTCTGAACCTTGGCTATGTTCTTGGATTGGCGATCACCAGCGTATTCCTTTTGATCGCCGTCATCTTTCAAGTCCGCGCAGACCGGTTCAATCCCGCACTTTTCTGGACGGCGATTGTAGGGACCACCATGGTCGGCACCGAAATCTCGGATATGATAGATCGCACTTTCGGGCTTGGCTATATCTGGGGATCGGCCATTCTGCTGATCGGTCTGCTTGCAACGCTGGCCGTCTGGTATCTGCGCGATGGCGATCTGAGCGTTGATCCGATCGTGCGCAAAGACGCAGAGGTCACGTTCTGGATCGCGGTTTTATTTTCCAACAGTCTTGGAACAGCGTTCGGTGACTTTCTGGTTGATGTCATCAATCTTAGCTACCTTCAGGGTGCAATGGTCACAATCGGTGTCATCGCGGTGGTGCTGGTTCTTCACTATCTCAAGGCGATGAATGACATCGCGCTATTTTGGATCGCGTTTGTGTTTACCCGCCCCTTCGGTGCAACGTTTGGTGACCTACTGACCAAACCGCTGCAAAAAGGTGGACTGGATCTGGGAACCTATTGGGGATCGTTGGTATCGCTTGGTCTGATTGTGATCTTTGTATTTCTGTCTAACAGATCAACGCAAAGAAGCTGACAGTCGCCAATCTGTTTCGGGTCAACTTGGCGGGCCATGCTGGCCTTCACTGTGATCCACCAATTCCGCAGTGAAATCGACATGCGCAAGATGTGAGCACTGAAGCAGAGCAAGGCAGATCGCACCGCACCTGAATACACACTTGGAATGATACGTTCGAAAGGGGGCGTTTCCGCCCCCCTTCTTATTGTTCTCAGCTTAGCATTCCTAAAGTGGAATCCAGTGCTTAGCTGTCGTCGTTGGTTTCACCATCACCCGTGTCCTTGACTTCGTTCTGGGCAGTGATCGCCTTGCTGTCGGTGTTGACCATATATGCCTTTTCCGACCCGTCCGACATTTTCACATCTACTTCAACCAACGTACCGTTTCCGGTTTCCTCGTCGTCATACTCCATACCAACGACGGTGCCGCCCGTTTTGGTTTCCACCGGCGCTATCAAATCGCGCAAGCTTCGGGTTCTCCTTCAGGAACTGAACCATCTCAGCGGGATCTGCCGGTTCATTGTCGTTTGACGCATAGGCCGCCCCAGAAAGGGCCATCAACGAAACCAGACCGGTAGTGGCTGCGGTAAGAATAAAATTGCGTTTCATGGTGTTTCTCCTTTTTTTCCGAACGACGTTTTGCCGCCCCGTGAAAAATAGATGGGGCCTTACCGCTCTTGAATGAATGGTGTTTAGATTACGGTTTGGTAATGCGGACATTTACCGCCGAAGGCCGTCTCGCCGCTTGCGCGTTCCGGGGTGCCATGCCCCTGCGGTTGAATATCGCCGGGGCATGGCACTATGAAAGCAAAGAGACCAAGTTCAATCGCCGTGTAGGGCAGTATAGATGACCGATGCCAACCAGCCAGATGTCACAACCCTTTGGGAACGTTTCAAAACTGCATTTCCATACCTTCTGACAGCGTTTCTTTTCATCATGGGGTCTTTCGCGCTCTATCACCTCCTCAAACCCGTCAGCTTTAAGGAAGTTCTGACCCAGATCCGGGCCACACCCCTACATCTCATTGTGCTCTCGATCCTGGCCATGTTTACAGGCTACGCGGCGCTGATTGGCTATGATTGGTCTGCGCTGCGGTACTTGGGAAAAAAGCTGCCGTTGAACATCGTGATGATGGGCGGATTTCTCGGATACGCACTTGGAAATACCATCGGCGCGGGGCCCGTGACCGGCGGCGCGGTGCGCTATCGTATCTATGCTTCGCTGGGTTTGACCGGGTATGACATTGCAGCCATTGCGATCTTTGGATCCGCGTCATTCGGGATTGGGGCCGCAACCCTGGGATTTGGGGCGCTGGCCTATCATCCCTATGCGCTTGGATCGTTGACGTCTTTGGGCCCGCAGACAATGCAGCTCATAAGTATTGCAGGCCTCTGTGTTACATTGACCATTCTGGCGGGCCTGATCTTTTCAAAGTCGGAAATCAAAGTCAGAGGCAATCGGTTCAAGGCACCTTCACCGGGGCTAATCGTGGGCCAGCTCATATTCTCTGCGGTAGATATCGCGATGGCCGCCGTGATCCTGTACCTCTTGCTGCCACCCAACGACATGGGGTTTGTACCGTTTCTTGCCGTGTTTGCTGTCGCGACCCTTGCGGGGGTGGCCAGTCATGTTCCCGGCGGCGTTGGCGTGTTTGAGACCATTGTCATCGCCGCTTTGCCAGTCTCTGTTCCCGTGGATCAGGCGGCGGCGGGTTTGCTGCTTTACCGTTTGATATACTATATCCTGCCCTTCGTTCTGGCCTTGCTTTTGCTTTCGCTCAGCGAACTGCGCATGGCACGGGCCAAGACGCTTTCACCACAGTTTGAGGCGCTGCACCCCGTATTCCGCGCGGTCAGTTCCATCGTGCCGCTGGCCATGGCGGCAATGGTTTTCTTATCGGGAGCTTTCATGCTGCTGTCAGCCGTTATCCCCGCCACAAGCACCGTTGCCGAAGATATGGAAATACTGCTGCCGCTTGGGTTTGTAGAAGGTGGCGCGTTGCTGACAAGTGCGATTGGCGCGGCCCTTTTGGTGATCGCCCACGGCTTGATGCGCAGGGTCGAGGGCGCATACTGGCTGGCTATCCTTGCCCTATCCGCCGGGATCATGGCGTCACTATTGCACGGTCTGGATTATGAGCGCGCGGCCATTTTACTGCTGATGGCGCTTATTCTTTTGCCCTGTCGGCGCGAGTTCTATCGCAGTGCGCGGCTGACGCGAAAGCCACTTTCCCTGCGCTGGATACTGCTTTTGCTGTCCATCGGTGTGGCGTGGTTCGCGGTGTTCTTTCTGTCCTACGAGGCCGGCCCCTATCGTCACGATCTATGGTGGCAATTCGCGGCTGACACAAGCGCCCCTACTGCGATGCGTGCGGGTTTGGTTGGCGCATTGTTGATCAGCGTGTTCACCCTTCTTACCGCATTGCGCCCCCCCAGCGTAAGGACCAGCCTCGCCACCCCCGACGAAATTGCAAAGGCATGCGCGATCATTGCCACGCAAAGTGATCCAACAGGGCTGTTTGCGACGACCGGCGATAAATCACTCTTGTTTTCGGACAGTGGTCGGGCGTTCTTGATGTACCGCGTTCAAGGTCGATCCTGGATCGCGCTTGGGGATCCCATCGGAGATCCAAGCGAAGCGGCGCAACTGGCGTGGGAATTCGTGGATGCTGCGAATGCCGCCAGTGGTCGACCTGTGTTTTACGAGGTCGGATCCGCCAATCTTGGCCTATGGGCCGAAATGGGGATGGCCATGTACAAAATGGGCGAAGAAGCCGTCGTGACACTTTCCGAGTTTTCCCTTGACGGGAGCAACCGCAAGAAGCTCCGCACGGTACATAACCGTGCTGGCCGCGACGGGCTGACGTTTGAAATGCTGCCCGCTCCTGTAGATGACGACATCCTTGAGGTGCTGCACAAGATTTCCGATCAATGGCTGCTAGACAAGAACAGCGCGGAAAAACAGTTTTCCGTTGGCCGCTTTGATGCAGCGTATCTCCGACAGTTTCCGATCGCCATCGTGCGCCATGAAGGAAGACCCGTGGCCTTCGCCACCGTTCTGGTGACAGATCAAAAACAGACGGCCTCCATCGACCTGATGCGGCACGTGGCAGACGCGCCGGGCGGATTGATGGACTACCTATTCACTGAACTGATGCTTCATTTGAAAGAGAACGGATACGCTGAATTCAGCCTTGGTATGGCACCTCTCGCAGGCTTGGATACCCGCCGCGGCAGCCGATGGACCGTCAAACTGGGCGCTTTTGTCTATCGTCACGGCGGGCATTTCTACAACTTCGATGGGCTGCGAAACTTCAAGAACAAGTTCGACCCGAATTGGCGGACACGGTTCTTGGTGACCGCGCCGCGCACGAATGTCTTGCTTGTCGCGGCAGACGCGGCGGCGCTTATTTCTGGCGGTATGCGAAAGGCCATTGGCAAAGCTTGATATCTTCGAAGATCTGCATCGCGGAACATGAAAGTTCAGGCTCAATCAAAATCTGCATGATCATCTCACGAAAAAAGGCCCGCTATCGTTTCCAATAGCGGACCTTCCGGTAGACCAGAATGAGATGAAGTATCAGCTGTTGGAGACTTCCAAGCCATCCTTTGATCTTGTCATATACAAGACCGTGCCCCCGATCGCTGCGAAGAAGATGAGGCTGGTGACCACAGTTCCCAGACCCAAACCTCCATCTTCGGGCGCTTGCGACAACAGATCGCCAAAGGACGCACCCATTGGTCGGGTGATGATATAGGCAAGCCAGAAAGCGGGTATTCCGTTCATCACACGCGCGTAGAAAAGCCCTGCAATGACGGCGATCATCGCCGCATACATGACACCGGAAAGCAGGTAGCCCATGCCCAAAGCTTCGGCAGTCTGATCCCCGGCAGAGGTACCCAGAGCGAAGGTAAACAGGATAGCGGCCCAGTAAAACGCCTCTCTGCGGAAAGTATAAATCGAATGGATCGACAGCGTTTTTTCAACCGCATACCAAAGGGCAAATACCGCCGCCAGGACTGCTGCAAAAACAAGCGTGGTCGTCATCAGTGACACGCCCATGTTGTCTACCAAATTATCGGTGATAAGGGTCCCGACAACGCTGACAAGCACCACAGTCAACCAATAGATCCAAGGCACATATTTTTGTTGAGCGAATTGAAGGTAAAGCGCTCCGACAAGTAGGACGGCCATAATGGCGGACGTCAAAGGTAGTCCCAACCCAAGCGTTGCAGAAATCAAATCTGCTGCGGTTTCCCCCACTGTCACGGCAAGCAATTTCACAAGCCAAAAGTCCCATGTCACCTGCGGCACACGGTTGTAGATTTTATCGCCCGTATCGGCGTCGATCATGGCGTGGGCGTTGCCATCGCTCACATGAGCGGCTGAATTCAAGGTCATGGAAAAGGTCCTCTGCTGTTGGTATCAAAACCAAAATTGAAATCTTGTCGGTCACAGCCGGTCAGATCACCTACAAGCGCGCTCAGCGCGTTGTGGCAATGGAATGCCGTTTTCGATAGGATCACCAATACGGCGGCCAGAATTTCCAGAATGTCTTTGCGAGAATACCGATTGGTAACGTTTGCGCGGTTACCCCTCCCGAACCACTTGGCCTGACCGAAACCTGTCAACGGTGAGGTTCTTCGCGCCAATTTATGTGAAGCCAATTACTGGCACCTTGGACGCCCATCAGCTAGGGTTCAACAGAGGAATAGGGCAAAGCTTGCTAGGTAGCCGTCACATGAAAATCTCCATTTGGCAGACGCCCCCATGCGATGGCATAACAGAGAGCCTCAAGCGCCTGACATCCGCGCTTCGCGATGCGTCTGATGCTCGCAGCCAGCTTTTTGTATCGCCTGAAATGTTCATGGGGGGGTATAATGTCGGCGCAGCCTCGGTCTTGGAAAACGCGCAACGTCATAAAGACATCCGACAAGAACTTTGCCATCTTGCCGCCGCACATCAAATTGCAGTGGTGATCGGGCTGCCGACGCCCCACCCAAACCGTCCATTCAACAGTTGTATCGCCATTGACGAGACCGGGATCGAGCGGATGCTTTACCATAAGACGCATCTCTTTGGCGACGTGGATCGCGAACAGTTCTCTGCCGGTCCTACCTTGTCTCCGGTGTTCGAGATGTGCGGATGGCGGATAGGCCTCGCGATTTGTTATGACATTGAATTTCCCGAAGTAGCCCGTGACCTTGCGATGCGTGGTGCCGACCTTATCGTTGTTCCGACTGCGAATATGGAGCCATTCGACAGTGTCGCGACACGACTTGTGCCTGCCCGCGCCGAAGAGAATGCCGTCTACCTTGCGTATTGCAACTATCAAGGGGCCGAGGGTTCTTTCACATACAACGGGCTGTCTTGTATCTGCGGCCCTGATGGCGATGACCTCGTGCGCGCAGTCAGGGCCGAAAATGGCGTTTATCACGGGACGCTCAGCCATGGCATCTTGCAGGATGCACGCAAAAGACAATTTCACCTGCGCGACCGCAGACCTGATTTATATGGAAAGCCCGAATGAACCCCGTATCCGTTTTTGGTCCAGATTTTCCCTTCCCCTACAAGGATTGGATCAGCCACCCTGCCGGACTTGGCTCCCTGCCCCAAAGTGCATTGGGCGCGAAAGTGGCGATCATCGGTTCGGGCGCGGCTGGCGTCATTGCCGGATACGAGCTGATGAAACTTGGCGTTCTGCCCGTTCTGTTTGAATCCGGTCAGTTCGGTGGAAGGCTGCGCTCCCAACCGTTCGAAGGGGTGGACGGCGTCATTGCCGAACTGGGGGGCATGCGTTTTCCTGTGTCTGCTACGGGGTTCTATCACTACGTCAACTTGCTGGGTCTCGAAAGCGAGCCTTTCCCTAACCCGTTGACGCCTGCCGCCGGGTCCACCGTCATCGACCTGCTGGGCGAGACCTACTATGCGAAAACACTCGCGGATCTGCCGCCGCTTTTTTCCGAGGTCGCGCAAGCCTACGACGATGCCTTGGAAGAAGGCGCAAACTTCGGCGCATTGAAAAAAGCTATCCAGGACCGCGACATACCTCGGATCAAAGAGATCTGGGATCCGCTTGTAAAAGCTTGGGACGAGAGAACATTTTACGACTTCGTCGCCTCCTCCAAAGCGTTCCAGAAATTGTCTTTCCATCACCGCGAGGTGTTTGGCCAAGTGGGGTTTGGGACAGGCGGCTGGGATTCAGATTTCCCCAATTCCATGCTGGAAATCCTGCGGGTGAATGTAACAGAACTTGATGACAACCAGCGTTACATCGTCGGGGGTGTGGCACAGGTACCGCGCAAACTCTGGACCCACCGTCCAGAGAATATGATCCATT
The DNA here is from genome assembly GCA_963728645.1 of uncultured Alphaproteobacteria bacterium. GTDB lineage: Bacteria > Pseudomonadota > Alphaproteobacteria > Rhodobacterales > Rhodobacteraceae > Sulfitobacter. Next base: position 107,626 of record CAVSLU010000009.1, read on the forward strand.
GGCCCAAGGGAACGAGCCTTGCGGGTCTTAACGGCGGGGCCACGCGCAGTGGTGCTGCGCGCATTCGCAGACAATCGGGCACGGCAACAGAGGTCACGGACAAATGGGGCCGCGCGGAAGATTTCGCTGCCGTGCTGGTGACGTGCCAGACCCACCTTCTGACGACACAAATCGATACGGAAGAATCGCTGTTTTCGCAGGATCTGTGGATGGCGCTGGACCGCACACGCTATATGCAATCGGCCAAGACATTCGTGATGGTCGACCGTCCTTTCTGGAAAGACAAAGACCCAGAGACAGGTCGTGACAAGATGTCGATCACCCTGACAGACAGGATGACGCGCGGCACGTATCTATTCGACAATGGACCAGACAAACCTTCGGTCATCTGTCTAAGCTATTCCTGGATGACGGACGCATTGAAGGTGCTGCCGCTTCCGACGGTCAAGCGGGTGGATCTGGCGTTAAGCGCCTTGAACAAGATTTACCCGACACTCGACATCAGGGGTCATATTCTAGGCGACCCGATTACCGTAAGCTGGGAGGCCGATGAAAACTTCCTTGGTGCATTCAAGGGCGCTTTGCCTGGACACTACCGGTATAACCACAGGATGTTCGGTCATTTCATGCAGGACAACATGCCGCCTGAGCAACGCGGCATATTCATCGCGGGCGACGGTGTCAGCTGGACGCCAGCGTGGGTGGAAGGTGCGGTGCAGACGTCTTTGAATGCCGTAGCCGGCATCATCCATCATCTCGGAGGAGTGTCCCATCCAGAAAACCCATCCCCCCGGGACGCCTATCAGGCGTACGGGCCGGTAAGCTTGCCAAACTGAAAATGAACAACGCCCAGCTTCTTGAGCCTCCGGTTTCAAGGGTCCGAGGCATCCTTGCGCATACAGACCGAAAGGCTGACGCGGCGTCGATCATCGCCGCGTCAAACCCGCACCCGTCGCCTAGATCGACTTGATCGCGCCGCCGTCGATACGGATGCGGGAGCCTGTAACATAGGCTGCCCGAGCCGACGCAAGAAAGGTCACAACGTCAGCAAATTCTTCCGGTTTACCATAGCGGCCTACCGGAATGGCTGCCCGTGAATTTGCGGCAACTTCGGCCACATCTTTTTGCGTACGCTTTGCTGCGGCCGCGTCCAACTCATCCACGCGCTGTGTGTGTATGCGCCCCGGCATGACGACGTTCACCGTGATACCATCACCGGCGACCTCGCCAGCAAGTGTCTTGGACCAACCGACCAGCGCCGAACGAATACCATTCGAAAGTGCAAGATTTGGAATGGGCTGCTCCACACCCGATGAGGTGACCGAGATTACCCGACCCCAGCCGCGTTCCTTCATCGGGGGCAACAAACGGGTCGTCAGATGAAACAGGTTTGCCGCCATCCCTTCAAAATTAGAAATCCACGCTGCCCGCTCAGTCGCTTGCGCAGTACCGGGGGGCGGTCCACCCCCGTTATTGACGATGATATCGACACCGCCATCCGCAAGAAGTTCATCGATCACAGCGTCCACAGCGTCGATGTCTGACAGGTCAAGCTTGACTGGATGAACAGATGTCATATCCGCCGACCAGCTTTCAATCTTGTCGACACTACGCGCCGCCGCGAACACTTCGACACCTTCGGATGCCAGCGATTTTGAAATGGCCATGCCGATGCCTCGGCTGGCACCCAAAACAAGGGCTCTTTTTCCGTTAAGTTCCAAATCCATCAGTTCAATTCCTTCAGTCTTTTTTCCTGTCGGGTGATAAGCAGGTCCACCTCGCGATCGGCTTGCTTCGGAAAGAGCCGCCCCCGGTTTACGCAGGGCGTCATGCGCAATGATGCCCCGTTTCGCGAGCGTGTACTTTCGGATCGCAAGCCCCATTCCGGGCTGCTGTTCAAAACGCGCCAAAGGCAGGTAGGCGTCAAACAGATCACGCGCGCGATCCGTCTCTCCACGGGAATGATGGTCAACGACCGTCACCATCATTTCCGGATATGCAAAACCCGTCATCGCACCGTCAGCGCCACGTATCATTTCCTCCGGCAGGAACAGCCCTCCGTTTCCGCACAGGATCGAGATCCTTTTGTTCAGCACGCCATCCTGACGCAAATAGCTGATCTTTTCCAATCCTGGCCAATCTTCATGTTTCAGGCAGACACACGTGGGAAGGTCGTTGAAGATGCGTGCGATCACTGCGGCGGATATTTGAACACCTGTCGCCAGTGGAAAATCCTGCAAGACGAACGGCACATCGCCAAGAAGCTCAGCCACTTGCGTGTAATAACCCACAATCTGATCATCAGTGCGCAGACTACCTGGGGGTGCAACCATTACCCCCGCTGCACCCAAATCCATAACCATCTTGGTCAATGCATTGATCTGGGCAAATCCCGGTGCCGACACACCCACCACGACCGGAACCCGCCCTGCTACGCGTTTGAGAATGCGGGCCACAACGTCGCGCGATTCATCAACCGTCAGCTTGGGTGCCTCACCCATCATGCCCAGCACGGTCAGGCCCGTTGCACCGGCATCAAGATAGAAATCGACCATCCGATCACAACTTTCCATGTCGATCCGGCCATCAGGATGAAAAGGTGTGACCGCAATTACAAAAACGCCGGCGGCAGCGGTCGTCAGTTCTGTCATGCTTTGTCCATTCGTGTCTTTTGCAATGCTACGCGGCCGATTGCCATGGCGACTGCCGCCTGGCAGGGTTCGACCACAGGCACACCAAGATAGGTTTCAAGGTCGGTGCGGAACGCAGTCATACCCGCGCACCCCAAAATCAGAACATCCGCCATCGCGTTGTCGCGCAGACGTGTCCCGACATCTTTAAGCCGCTCAAACGTTCGTGCCGCGTCAGCCAATTCCAACACACCCAATTCCAACGGCATATCGGCGGCCAAGCGATCCGTCACACCCATGGCCCCGACATAGCGCATGTGGCGTGGGATGCTCTTTGAAAGAATAGAGATTATTCCAAAGCGCTGTCCCATCGTCATGGCCGTCAGGATCGATGCCTCTGCGATACCAATGACGGGACGCGCGGATTGTTCACGCAACGCAGCGAGCCCGGGATCGGAGTAGCAGGCAATCACAAACGCGCTGGCGCTGTCTTCAAGTGCCGCGCAATGCGTCAGAAGGGGCCCCACGACCCCGTCAACATGCGCTTGGGTTTCGATGCCAGGGGGGCCTTCTTTCAAGGTTCGGGCACTGATCGGGACAGGGCTTGCATCACGCATTGGTTCAACAGCACGGTCAATACCATCGGTCACGTGCTGACTGCTGTTGGGGTTCACCACATAGATCGTCATTTTTTCTTTCCTTCCAGACCCCAGAAATCCATCGGCAATTCTAAATCTTCCTGCGCACCTATCCGCGTAATCATTTGATCAGCCTGCGCTTCAGCATCTTCTAGAATGTCGGTCTGATCTACCTGTGTGGGGCATCCTTTGCGCAGAACGATCTTTCCGCCAACCATGACAGTGTCGACATCATTTCCGTTGGCGAAACACACCAGCCGGTGCAGTGGCATGTTAGCTGGGTAAAGATGAGGACGCCGCAGATCGACAATCGTCAGATCAGCAAGCTTTCCGGCCTCAATGGAGCCGATCCTGTCTTCCAACCCCAGAGCGCGGGCCCCTGCAACGGTGCACATCTCCAACGTCTTGCCAATTGGCAGGACAGACGCGTCGCGGTAGTGCGTGCGGTGATAATGCATCGCATGCTGCATATGCCGGAACATGTCACCGGAGCGGTCCGGAGCCGTCGCATCTGATCCCAACGCGACAATTGCCCCTGCATCCATCAATTCGATAGCGGGGCAGCGGCCCATGATGGATGCATTCGCTGACGGATTATGCGCAATCTTTGTGTTGCTGGAAGCCACCAGTGCGATTTCGTCATCGTGCAGATCGATACAATGCGACAAAAGCGTTTTCGGTCCAAGAAGACCAAGCTTATCGGCCCGCCGGATTGATCCGCGCCAATGTCCATCCTGTGTGAAAACCAGATTACGCTCACGGGCGAAATCGCACACCAGTCGAGCCTGTGCACAGGCCTCGGCATAGTCGTCTTGTGCCATGTCACGTTCATGCTCATCCCGCAGGACAGGATAGAGCATCGCAATGAGAATCCGGCCCTCATGCGTATCGTGCCACGTATCGACAATTGTCCGGCACGTCTGCATCTGTTGGTCAAATGTGACATCGTACGTCACCCGATCACCGGACGCCCAGTGGGCATACGTGCGGGGATGTGGTGCGCGTGTCGGGCCAACCGCCACCATGCTGCGTGTTCCGACCTCTGCTACGCCACGACAATGCGCGTCGGCATACGAAGGGTCATCGGTGCGCATGATCGTATCGCCACCGCCCAGCAAGGATACGCCTGTCGTCACCCCAAAGCGTAACCGCTCCAACGCGGCCAGACGCGCCTCGGCGTACCAGAATTCGGGCGGTGAGGCCTGAGTATACACCTCGCCGCAGATATCCTCCCAGCGATCGCCGCCATGCATGCCCATTGATTTTATCAATCCGTGCCCTGCGTGGGCATGCACGTCAATCAGGCCGGGTATGATGATCTGACCAGCACAGTCGATAATTTCATTGGCCTGAATCTGCAGGCCAAGGTCGTAAGCCGTGCCGACCGCAACGATCTTGCCATCGGCCACGGCGACCGCACCCGTCTCAATCACGCGGCGCTTTGAATCCATCGTAACAAGGGTGCCGCCGGTCAAAAGTAGATCAGCCTGCATGGTGGCTTCCTTCGAGGTTGGGAAGGCGCGCAACGTCTATCACACCGTCAGCGGGCATTTCGAACGCCGGATGTTCGCCGGTCAACCCGATGACACGCAAGGGATTGTAAAGCGTCAACCAGGCCGGATCCTCCTGCAATACCGCGTAAGCCTCGCGCCAGATCTCAGCGCGGGCGTTTCGATCCGTCTCAACACGCCCCTTATCAATAAGCGCTTCCACTTTCGGGTTGGCATACCCCTGCCACCACGAACCCGCCACGCGGGAGTCGATCTTTTCGAACAGAACGCGGTATGTGCTCATCGGGCTTGAATCAAACACACACAGGTCACGGATTTCCTTTCGCCTGACCATATGGGCATATTCTTCACGTTCGGGATGAACGAACACTTCGAAGGTGATGCCGACCTGTGCAAGCTGCTCAGCAAGAGCGGCTGTTAGTCGCTCGGCTTCATCAGGCAGACGTGTCGGACAGTCGACCTGCAACGTCAGACCATCGCGGTAACCTGCCTCGGCCAAAAGGGCGCTGGCGCGGTCGCGATCCATCATCGCTCCTGCCCGTTGTCCTGCACCAAAATGGTTGGGGCTTACGAACCCTCGCAAAGGGTGTGCGGCCCCTTGCATCACCGTCAAGATCAAAGCTTCGCGGTCGACAGCAAGACTGAGCGCAAGGCGCACCCGCGCGTCAGCCAGCGGACCGGATGCCGAATTCAACAAATAGATAATCGCAACGGGTGATAGAAACTCGTGGCGCATCCCGCCCAAACGTTTCGATGCTTTGAAATCAAGGCCAATCGCCACCTGTACCTTGCCCTGTTCCAGCAGTTCCATCCGCTTTTGCTGATCGGTCTCCAATTGCCATGTCACGTGGGCGTTTGCGGGTTCACCGGCAAAATGCCCCGCAACGCGCTCTGCCGAGATCCGGGTTTCTGTCATCTCGGTCAGGCGGTACGGACCTGACCCGATTTGGACACTATAATCCCCTTCATCCAAAGCCTTGAAAGCCGCAGGCGCGACGATGAAGCCCTGTTCAAGAACATCGAGCAGATCTGCCATCGGTTCAGCAAGTGTAACCCTTAGGGTCAGCTGATCGAGAATGTCGATCTGCGCACCGCCCAGAAATTGCCGCCAGACTGCGGGCGCTCCCAAAGTATAGCCCTTGTCTTGGCGCGCCATACGAACAAGGCATTCGGAAACCGCACTTGCATCACAACGGGAACCATCGTGAAAGGTGACGTCAGGCTCCAGATGGAAGGTCCACGAACACGCGTCGTCTGAGACGTCCCACCGACGCGCAAGGTGGGGCACAAATTCCTGACCGACCCTGCGTATAAGAGTGTCGTACACCGCGTGCAGGATCGTCAGTTCGTCGGTCGCATCCGTACAATCATGTGGATCGTGAAGGCCGAGCCTGGGTTGCGCAATGATCATGCTAATTGGTCCCTTTCCGGTTCATCGACTAGATGGCACGCCACGGTTTGGTCCTGACCCACGTCTTGCAATCTTGGACGCTCCTGCGCACAACGATCCCAGGCAAACGGGCAACGTGTCCTGAAACAACATCCCGATGGCAGGTTCAGCGCCGATGGTACTTCTCCGCTCAGGGTGATTTCTTCGACGTCGCGTTCTTCCTTGATGCTTGGCGCGGCAGAGAGCAGTGCGCGGGTATACGGATGACGTGGCTTGGCAAACAGAACATCACGCGGCGCATTTTCGACCATGAACCCAAGGTACATGACCCCCACCCGATCAGCGATGTGATTAACGACTGACAGGTCATGTGAAATGAACAGGTATGAGAGATTAAACTCGTCCCTTAGATCCATCATCAGGTTCAGAATTTGAGCCTGAATAGAGACATCAAGCGCGGACACAGGTTCATCGGCAATGATCAGCCCCGGGGTCACTGAAAGTGCCCGTGCGATGCCGATCCGCTGCCGTTGACCACCGGAAAACTGATGCGGGTATCGGCCTGCATGCTCTGCGTTCAACCCGACCTTCGCCAAAAGCGCTTCGGTCTTTGCAGCTACGCCCTTGCGATCAGCGGCAATCTTTGTCTGTTCCAGAAGCGGTTCGGCAACGATATCGCGAACCCGTTGGCGCGGGTTAAGCGACGCGTATGGATCTTGGAAAATCATCTGCATCTTGGCGCGAACAGGCAGCATCTGCGCAAACCCGTGATTTGCGATGTCTTCCCCGTCAACAAGCACTTCGCCACGGCTTGGCTTGTAGATGCGTGCAATCGTTTTCGCGACGGTAGACTTCCCGCAGCCGCTTTCACCAACCAAAGCCATAATCTCGCCTCTGGCGATCTTGAAGCTTACGCCATTGACCGCGTGCACAACGGGGCGGTCTATTCTGATCCCTTTCGCACCCAGTCTGAGACGATCCAGAAAGCTGCCCCCTATCGAAAAGTGCGTTTCAAGATCCCGGACTTCGAGCATCGGTGTAGCATCGCTCATGCGCTTTCTCCCGGAGCCAGAGGAAAGTGGCACGCCGTTGACAAGGACGCATGCTGAGGGCTTAGTTCAGGCTCTTCTTCTGAGCATCGCGCCTGCGCACGCGGACAACGATCCCGAAAATTACACCCTGTTGGCAGATCGCGGATATCGGGTACCGAACCGGGAATTTGCTTAAGCCGTGCGTGACGGTTCAAAGGATCAGGAATACTGTCGATCAACCCTCGCGTATACGGATGCGCAGGTTTCGAGATCAGATCACGCGTGCGTCCCCGCTCTACAACCTTGCCGCAGTAAAGCACCGTGATGTGATCTGCCATTTCTGACACAACAGCCAGATCATGCGTGATAAGGATCATTGATGCACCTTTCTCAGCGATCTGAGCGCGCATCAGCTTCAAGATTTGGCTTTGGATCGTGACATCAAGAGCTGTGGTTGGCTCGTCCGCGATGATCAGGCGAGGCCGTGCAAGCATCGCTATTGCAATGACAACACGCTGACGCATCCCCCCCGAGAATTGGTGGGGATATGCTTTCAGTCTTTCGGCTGCGCGGCTGATACCAACGCTTTCAAGCATATCAATGCACGCCTTCCGGCGGTCGGCTGCGTCCAGCTTGGTATGCAGGCAAAGCATCTCGTCCATCTGACGGCCAACCGTGTGCAACGGGTTAAGCGAGGTCATAGGATCCTGAAAGACCATCGAAACGTCACGTCCACGGACCTCGCGCAAGCGGTCTTCACTCGCCTTGGCCAGATTTTCACCGTCTAACAGTATCTCACCGCCTTCGATCTTTCCCGGGCTTTCGATCAAGCCAAGGATGGAGAAGCCGACAACCGATTTACCGCCACCGCTCTCTCCGACAAGACCCATGACCTCGCCTTTGCCAACAGAGAAGCTGACACCATCGACGGCCTTCACCGTGCCTGAAAACGTGTGAAAATACGTGCGCAGATCACGCACATCGAGCAAGGTATCAGAAACCGTCATTTTAACCTCGGGTTCAATTCGTCACGCAGGAAGTCTCCGAAAAGGTTGATCCCGAATACCAGCATCATGATCGCAACGCCGGGAAAGACCGATGTCCACCAGAGGCCCGAAAACAGGACGTCGAAACCATTCTTGATCAAAAGCCCAAGCGACGGTTGGGTGATTGGCACCCCTACTCCCAGAAAGCTGAGAGAAGCCTCGATCAGCACAAACGTACCAACCTGTATCGTTGCAATCACGATGAGCGGTGTAAGAACATTCGGAAGAACGTGCTTGCGGATTATTTTGGAGTTCGACAAGCCCGCCACTTTTGCCGCCTGCACGTATTCTTTCTCGATCTCGGATAATGTGGATCCGCGCACGGTGCGCGCATAGACGACCCAGCCCACAGCAGTCAGCGCAATCAGAACCTTGTCGACCCCCGTTCCCACCGCCGACATCAGGAACAGCGCGATCAGGATTGACGGAAACGACAATTGGATATCCGCGATCCGCATGATCATGGCATCGGCAATGCCGCCGTAAAATCCAGCAATCAGCCCCAGCACTGTACCGATGGTGCAAGATGCGATCATCGCCACGAGACCGATAAAAACGGAAATCCGTGCTCCATAAAGTATCGACGCCCAGACGTCCCGCCCTTGCCCGTCAGTGCCCAGAACAAACTGTGGATCCCCACCGGGAAGCCAGACCGGCGGCTTGTAGCTGTCCATCAGGTTAAGCGACGCGATGTCGTAGGGGTTTTGCGAGACCATAAACGGCCCTGCAACCACGGCAAATGCAAAGATGACCATCAGCGTACTGCCGATAATGGCGGAAGCACTGCGGGTATAGTTGTGGAAAAACTCCGAGCGGAGGAAAGAAGTCATGCGCCCCTCATTTCAGCGTAATGCGCGGGTCGATCAACGTGTAGACAAGATCGACCAGAAAATTAATGACGACAAAGATCACCGCTACAAGCATCAGATAAACGACGATCACGGGACGGTCGGCGCGATAGATTGAATTGATCAACAGCTTTCCCATGCCTGGCCATGAAAAGATCGTTTCGGTGATAGTGGCAAAGGCAATCAGGTCACCCAGTTGCAAACCGAATATCGTCACAACAGGGATCAATGCGTTTTTCAGACCGTGTTTATACAGCACGTCACGCTTTGTTGCGCCCTTGGCACGCGCGAATTTCATGTAATCCTGACGCCCGACCTCCATCATTCCAGCGCGGGTCATCCGCAGCAAAATGGCCATCGTTCCAAGTGACAAGGTCACTGCAGGCAGGATGATGTGATGCCAGCCGTCCCAAGTCACAAGGCTTAGCCTCAAGCCGAATATCTCAGCAGTATCGCCGCGCCCTGACGACGGGAATACGCCCCAATTGACGGCAAACAGATAGATCAGGACCATGCCGACCCAGAAACCCGGCAGCGAAATGCCAAGCAAAGACCCCGCCATGATGGTCCGGCTTAGCCGACCGTTTGGATTTGCCCCGGCATAAACACCCAGCGGGATCGCAACAACGATCGCCAGAACCATCGCCACCAGAACCATTTCGACGGTCGCAGGCAGACGCTCAAGGATCAGCGTCATCGCAGGCTGGCGGAAGACATATGAATAGCCGAAATCTCCCTGGAACATGCTGGTAAGAAATTTCCAGTACTGAACGAACAAAGACTGATCGAGCCCGAGCAGCCGACGTGCCTGGGCAATCTCGGAATTGGTTGCGTCGATAGGCACGATCATGAAAACCGGGTCGCCGGTGAAGCTCATCATCATGAAGACCACGACAGAGACGACCCACAGGACGAGCAGCATCTGTATCAGGCGTTTGAGAAGATATCCGAACATCGCTGTGGTGCCGTCTTTCATTCATCAGGAAATAAATCAGGCCGCCGCAGAGAAAGCGCTGCGACGGCCCGGATGCAGTCGGTTACTCGACGTCCATTTCGTAGGCAGTGATAAATTTGTCGACGCGGGGTGTCAGCTTGACCCCCTCGCGAGCCGCATAAATATCCTGCTCGTAATGCACGGGGATCATCGGAATATCCGCCATCAAAAGCTTTGTGGCCTCTTGCAGATATTCATCCCGCTTGGCGACATCTGGCGTTGAATCCGCGCTATCGATCAGTGCGTCCAGCTCCGGGTTCGAATAGGAACCGCGGTTGACCTGACCGTAGCCTTCCTTTTTGTCGCGGGTGTAGAAAAGTGCGCCGTACATGGATCCCGCATCGCCCGACGGCACGTCCCAGCCGCTCATAATGAAGCTCGAATTCTCAGTTGGGACCCGAATGTAGCCCCAAAAGTTCGACTTCGGCATGATGTTCAATTTAAGATCAACGTTGATCTTGGCCAGCATCGACGCGAGCGCCTGAGCGATTTGCGCATCGTTGACATAGCGGTTGTTGGTTGCATCCAATGTCATCGTAAAGCCGTCGGGATATCCGGCCTCTGCCATCAGTTCCTTCGCCTTTTCGATGTCTACCGGATACATTTCGCGGAAATTCATGCCTTCCACAAAGCCCAGATGCGACGCTGGCACAAACTGCTCGGACGGCGATGCAAGACCGTTCATGACGATCTTGTTGATCGCGTCCACGTCAATCGCGCGCGCAATCGCCTCGCGCACTCTCTGGTCCGTCATTGGGTTCTTGCCCTCAATGGTGGGCGATTGCTCTCTCGTGTCCATGGCCAGAACCACATTCAGCAGGCTTGGGCGCGTGATTACCTGAAACTTACCTTCGGATTTCACACGGTCCACATCACGGACCGCCAAATCCTGAATGACATCGACTTCACCCGTCAAAAGCGCAGCCGTACGGGTTGCGGGGTTTGTAATCGGGCGGAAAGTGACCGTCTTGATTTCAGGTGCGCCGCCCCAATAGTCATCAAAAGCAGACAGGACCAGTTTTTCTTCTTTGATCCATTCATCCAGCATATAGGGACCGGTACCCATCGGCTTAAGGTCCATTTGCTCATCGCCGGTCTTGGTTGTGTATTCTTCATCAAGGATCAGCAGCTCGGCTAGATCGTTCGGCAGAACAGCATAGGGTTTTGGCGTTGTGATTTCGACTGTCAGATCATCTATCGCGGTGGCAGAAGCGATATTTGCCACCAGATCCGGCCTGATAGACGCGCGCGCTTTCTCTACCGTAAAGACGACATCAGATGCCGTGAACGCATTGCCGTTGTGGAAAGTGACGCCATCGCGCAGCTTGAACCGCCAAGTCACATCATCCACGTTTTCCCAGCTTTCCGCCAGGCCCGGTCCAAATTCCAATTCTGCGCTGCGCGACACCAGTGGGTCGTACAGATGGTAGTACATGATGTTTGACGAAAGCTCTTCGCCTGCAAGAGGGTAAAGATGGCTTGGGTCAGATGTCAGCCCGATAGTTACTGATTTTTCCTGAGCAAGCGTCACGCCGGCACTGGCAACGACAAGTGTCGCGCCAAGTGCGCCGATCCGCCACGCATTTCGAGACAGGTAGTTCATGGTTATCTCCTTTGTTGGTCGCTCGTGCGAGAGTTCTTTCGGGGACAGTTTGCTGACCCTCTTGGTTATGATTTTGTGTTCAATGTCCGGGCTTCGCGGTCTGCACCTCAATCTGATAGCCTTCGGGATCATTCATGGCGAAGGATCGGATGCCCAACTCCTCGCTATCGCGCAGGTCGGTCATGCCGCTCACATTTTGCGATTGCGCCCAAGCGTACCAGGCATCGACATCGGGAACGCGCAGGCAGATCTGCACCGTCTTGTCCTCGGCCCAATTTTGCATACCGCGCGTTTCATCGACGAGACCCACATGCGCCTGCCCGTCAATCTGGTAGATTTTGGACCACCCCTGATCAATCGCCAGACTGAAACCCAATACGTTTTCGTAGAACGCCATCGCGGCGGGCAGGTCACGATAATATTGGAAGGTTATCGCAAGGATGATGCCATCCGTCGGTCTCTGGGGCGTCTGTGCAGACATGAGGATCTCCCAATCTTCGGTATGTGTATGCAGACGGTATACAAGAAAAACACCGAGTCAACAGCCCTAGGGAGGAATCAGAACTTCAAACCATGCAATCGATTAAAATGGGTGATTTATATGCGAAATGATCGATTCCCGCACTTTTTTGAGATGCAGCATCATCGTCTCTGCGGCCAGATCTGCGTCACCGTCAGTAATCGCATCAATGATCGCCAGGTGTTCATGGCAGCCCGGCTCGAACCTTTCGGGGATAGAACCCTGGTCATACATCCGGGTTTTGACCTTCAGGCCTTCGATCAGTTCCGCCAGCAAACGCGAACCGGCTCTTCGCGCGATTGCAAGATGAAGAAGGAGATCGACCGCGTAATGCTTTTCCGAAGTTGGACGGTCACCATCGAGAAAAGCAACGATTTGCGCACGTATACTGATAAAATCATCCGTTTTCGCGTTCGACAAAGCCGCTTTTCTTGCGGCCTCGCATTCCAATAGACTGCGGACATGCAAGATCTCCATGACGTCTGATAACGATACACTCGCAACTATTGGCGTCCCGGATGGTGACCTTGCGGCGAACCCCTCACTGATCAACTGACTGATGGCTTCGCGAACGGGCGTACGTGAAACACCCAACAGATCCGCAAAGTTCTTTTCACGCAGGGGTCCCCCCGGCTCCAGCGTTCCATCAAGTATCATCGCCTTCATCCGCTCGTACGTTGAAGTGCCCAATGTTTGCGCAGCATCGACCATGCAGTCCCTCCTGTTAGCGCGTGATCAGCCAGCCTTGTACACGCAATGTCTTCCAAGTCACTCTATTTGGTATACACTCGGTATTTAAGTATACAAAATTCAAGTTATGGAAACCATATGAAAGACTTCAGAGTTTGATACACTCATCAAGGGGGCCACAGTCGTTCATGACGACAGGGTTGAGACCGCCGACATTGGCATCCAAGATGGCGTCATCGTAGCAATTGAAGCGAACCTGAAAACCGCAGCAAAGAATGTAGTAGATGCAGAAGGGCTGATCGCCCTGCCCGGAGGCGTTGATACCCATTGCCACATCGAACAAATCTCTGGCGCAGGTTTGTTGAACGCAGATACTTTCGAATCCGCCACACGTTCGGCTGCGATGGGTGGAACCACCACGGTGGTGTCATTCGCGGCACAACATCCCGGCAATAGAATAAAGGACGTGGTAGCGGACTATGCTGCACTGGCGCGCAAAGGATCGCTTATCGACTATGCGTTTCACATGATCGTCGCGGAAACGGCGCATGGGAACCTCGAAGAAGACATTCCTGCTATGATCGCTCAGGGGCACCGGTCGATCAAGATTTTCACAACCTACGACAAAGTCAGACAAGACGATAAATCCATCCTCGACATTCTTGCTGTTGCGAAGCGGGACGGTGCATTGGTCTGTTTTCACGCCGAAAACGATGGGTTGATACGGCATATGACCGAAAATCTGCTTGCTGCTGGTAAGACAGCGCCAAAATACCACGCGGCGTCCCACCCCCGGATGGCCGAGATTGAAGCAATTGACCGCATGTGTCGGTTTGCGGAATTCACCGGCGCACGCATCATGATCTTTCATGTCTCAACGCGTGAAGGTGCTGAAATTGTTCGCAACGCTCAGAACCGCAGTGTACGCGTTGAGGCGGAAACTTGCCCTCACTATCTTTTTATGACCGAAAGCATTTTGGAGGAAGAGCGCCCTGCCCGCTTCATGTGTTCTCCTCCGCAGCGCACGCGTGACGACCAGGAAGCACTGTGGGACGCAATAGGGGATGGAACAATCAGTTTGCTAACGTCCGATCACGCGCCCTATCGAATGGATGAAAGCGGCAAGTTCGCTCATGGCCAAGACGCACCGTTCAACAAGATCGCCAACGGAATGCCCGGTTTGGAAACACGCCTGCCGTTGTTGTTCAACGCAATGGTAAGCCAAGGGCGCATGAATTTGCCGACCTTCGCACGCGTGACCGCAACCCAGCCAGCAAAGGCGTTCGGATTGTCGGGCAAAGGCCGTATTTCCCAAGGCTATGACGCGGATATTTGTCTTTGGGATCCTGAGTTTTCCTATACGTACGGGCCGAATGACCTGCATGATAACGTAGGTTATAATCCCTTCGAGGGGCACACCGTTCGCGGCATGCCTGTGCGTGTATTTTCACGCGGTCGGACCGTCGTGACCAACCGCGCCCTGGAAGGGCTTCCTGGCGAGGGGGCATGGTTGTCCATGGAAAGGCCGTCCCAGGACTGAATTCGGCTTTCGAATAATGGATCTGCCAAGGTCACGTCGATTGCTCGAACGTGACCTTAGCAAACTGCCAACCCAAAAATTCTGCTCGCGCAGGGTCGCTTAGCCCACCCAGTTTGGCAGGAACAAAACGATCTCGGGGAAGGCGATCAGCAGTGCGACGATCAGCAGATCGACCACGACGAACCAGAAAACGCCCCGGAATATCGTCGAAAGGGACGCGGTGTTGCCCACGACGCCCTTGATAACGAAAACATTCATCCCCATCGGCGGCGTAATCATCCCGATCTCCAGCAACTTGACTAGCACGACCCCAAACCACAGCAGGCTATATCCTGTTTCATCGACCAACGGCAGAACGATAGGCAGCGTCAGCAGCATGGCCCCCACCGGTTCCAGCATCATGCCAAGCGCCAGATAAACCACCACGACGCCCAACATGATCAGCACAGGCGAAACACCAAAGGCCAGGATTGAAGAAGATAGCGCATCGCCAATACCCGACAACGCCAGAAAGCGGGTCAGCAGGCTGGCACCCACTGCAATAATCAACAGTGCGGCAGTGGTTGTGATCGTCTCGATCAGGGCCATCCGAACGGCTTTGAATGTCAGCGTCCGGTACAAGGCTGCCACCATCATGGACAACAAAGCACCGATGGCACCGGCCTCGGTTGGCGTGAATGCGCCCCCAAAGAGCCCTGCGAAGACACCGATCACGATCAACAAAACGGGCCACGTTTGCCCCAACGCTTTGATCTTTTCGGCGCGCGTTGCCTGATTACCGTCGACGGGCGGGGCAAGGTTGGGGTTCAGTTTGACCCGCACGATGATCAGCAGCACATAGGCCAGCAGCGTTATCAACCCTACGACAAGACCACCCAGAAACAACTGGCTGACGGATTGGCGCGAGATGATGCCGTAGAGGATCATCAGGATCGAGGGTGGAATAAGCGCGCCAATGGTCCCGGCCGCGGCAACTGTTCCGGTTGCCAATTCAGCGCTGTACCGGTTGCGCATCATTTCCGGCACCGCAATCTTGCCCATCGCAGCCGAGCAGGCGACCGATGATCCCGTCACGGCGGCAAAACCGGCGCAGCCGAATACCGATGCGATGGCCAAGCCACCGGGCAGGCCCGATAGCCAGATCTGGGCAGCGCTGAAAAGACCCTGCGTGAGGCGCGTATGATAGCAGATAAACCCCATAAGCAAGAACGCGGGGATAGAGCTGAGAACCCAACTATTGGCGAAATTATAGGGTACAATGCCCAGCGATCCCCACGCGATGTTCCAATTGAACATCGACCAAAGGCCACCAAAGGAAACCGCGATCAGCGACACTCCAATCGGCACGCGCATCAGAATTAAAAAGAATAGTGCGCTAACGAAAAGGCCAGCGATTTGGATGTCAGACATTAGGTTCTTCTTCCGAAAGATAGGGGTCTTCGACAGTCATAAGGCTAAGGCCGCTGTCCTTGCCGGTGACCATCGCGATCAACTTCCAGAACGACACAACTGTCATCATCCCAAAACCCGCCGGCAGATAGAAATAGGTGGGCCAGGTGATGATCTTGCCGCCGGCCTCGATCGAATATGCACCGGTCACGTATTTCGCCATCGCCTCTTGGCCGGTGCGAACGGTGACTGCGGCGGCAACGATCGCGGTGATCAGTGTTGCGCAAAACAAAAGGACGGTTTGAATTTTGTCTGGAAAACGTTCGACCAGAAGTTCAACCGCGATATGGCTGTCTTTCTGTTCGACCAGCCCAAGCGGCAGAAATGCAATCGCAACCATATAAAAGGCCGAGACATACAGTATTGTCGCATCCAGTGGCTGACCAAAGACATAGCGCATGGTCACATCCGCCGACACATGCGCCACCATCAGCAGCACCAATATGCCCGCGATACCAGACGCACCGGCATTGATCCAAGAGAACATCTTGCCAATGGGTTTCATAAGGAAGCCCTCGTTATTCTGTCAGAGAAAAGTAAAGGGGCACCTTTCCAAGAAGATGCCCCAGCAGATGGATTTACTGCGCGTAGGTCGCAGGATCGACCTTGGAGATCACTTCGTCCCAGTAAAGCTGCCGCAACTGCTCTTTGGAATCGATGTCAGCTACAAGACCGTACCATTTTTCCAGGATAGGCGTGAATTCAGCCGTGATTTCCGCGGCCCGCTCGACGCCATAGGTATCGCGAAAGAGATTGGAAACCAGCGCCAAGTCTTCGCGGGCAAAATCCTTGACCGCTGCCGCCAGTTCAGCATCGGGCTGCAGAATGTTGATGCCTTTGTCTTTGGCGTTTTGAATGGCGACAGCGTCATCGCTGTAAAAGCCCCAGGTGGTGCTTGCAGTCATCTGCGCGCCGCCCCAAAGAAGCGCCTCGCGCTGTTCGTTGGTCAGTGATTTCCAACGATCGGCGTTGATGTTGGCAGAAGCAACACCGGCAAATGCGCCGCCCGGAACGCCCAACGTGATGTCAGTGACGACTTCGTGCAGGTTATAGTTGGTCAGTTCAGGGGCGCTGTTCATCGCACAATCAAGAATGCCTTGGTCCAGGCCTTCGTACACTTCGTTGACAGGCAGACGCACACCTTGGGCACCGAATTTTTCGGCAAACCGAACAAAGCCAGCACCGCCAGCACGCAAGCGTTTGCCTGCCAGATCTTCAACAGAGGTGATTTGGACATCTTTGCACAGCAGATTATAAAGCGGAGTCACGCCGCCACCTGTGTAGACTTGGTTCTGTGCTTTAAACTCAGCCAGACATTCGGGGCAATCGTTGAACGTGTATTCCAGCATCGCCCCTGTATAGGCCAAAGGCTCCTTGCCGGTTGGGTTCTCGGCCAGGGTGATCAACAGGTTCAGTTCGTGCAGGAACAGATTGGTGCTGTATTCGGCTGGCAAATACGGGGTCAGAACGAAACCGACATCCGCCAAACCATCCCGCACGCCGGGGCTTGTTTCAGAAAGGCTAAGCAGCGACATCGGAAAACCAGTCACTGAAAGTGACCCATCAGAGCGACCTTCGACAGCCTTCTTATAGTCGGCGACACCAATACCAATCGCGGAGTTTTCAGGATAGCCATAGGCAAAGTTCAGGCTTTCCTGTGCATAAGTCGGCGTGGCAAAGGCAGAGGCCATCCCCAGTGCGACGACGGCGATTGCGTGTGATGGTCTTGAATAGGTCATATATGCTCCTCCCGAGCGCGTTGATCAGTAAAGAATGCCGGCGTTGTGGCGATGGTCTGGTTGCGTAACCGCGATTGGGATTGTTTTTTCGGGCACTGTTTGACCCATCCCCCTCTAAAGACCCCTCGCCAAAAACATTCTCGTGGGTATGTTTATACACCAACGTGACAGCTGAAGTGTCAAGGTGCTTCGGTGGAACATCACTTGCCTTACGCAGCGTAATCCTTGCACAGTGGTGCAAAGAATTGCCCGTATAGGATGATTAGACTGCAAATCTATGCTGTTCGACGTTACGAGACGGAATGCCGATGAATGCAAGAGACCCGAAATTGACCAAGCGAAAGCTGGACAGCCGGACGCAGATCATTCAGGCAGCAGCCTTGTGTTTCATGAAATATGGCTTGGAAAAAGCAACAATGGACGACATGGCCCGCGAGTTGGGGTCAACCAAGGGACGCGTCTATCACCACTTCAGATCCAAGAATGAAATCTTTTTCGCAGTCTATCGTCAGGCCATGCAATTCTGTTTTGATGCGGTTTTGCCAATCGTCGGCCAATCCATGCCCGCGAACGAAAAGCTTCTCAAAATGGCCAAGGCGCACGGGCAGGTCATGATGGAAACCCTCCCCTTCCAGCGCAGCATACGTCAGGGAGTTAACGTCTATCTGCACGGGCATGATATCGGCGCAGAACGCGAGGTACTGAACGAGCTGATCGCGCGGCGCAACCATTACGAAGATCTATACCGCGCAGTGCTGCAACAGGGCATCGAAGATGGCACATTGTCGGTGCCGGATGTGGCCATCGCAGGGCGTGCTATCATGGGGGCGCTCAATTCCCTGGTGGATTGGTACCGTGTGCGCCCTGATCAAACTCGCGCGGATCAGACGCGGATTGCCGAAACGCTTGCCGAAATCATCATCAACGGATCACTGGCCCAAAGCGGCAAGCTTGCTCAGGCCGACCCAACCGTACGCCCCTGACAGTCTACGCTATCATCTAACGCGGGCAGAGGGCCTAAGCAGCTTTTATAAGGCAGGATATGGATCAAGTTGAAGGCTCGGGGCTTTTGATCATATCGCGCAGTATCTTCTTGATTATCTTGCCATTTGCATTTCTGGGAAGCGGTTCTGCGCTAAAGGTCACGAAATCGGGAATTTTATAGTCGGCCAAATGGTCGGCACAATGCGCTTTGACTGCTGCGGCGTCCAATTCCGGGACGCTGCTGTGAACGAAGACGTGCAGCTTTTCGCCCAGAACCGGATCAGGCTGGCCGATGGCGGCGCATTCGATCACGGACTTGTGGGCCGTCAGCGTATTTTCAACTTCGGCGCTGTAAATGTTATAACCACCGCGAATGATCATATCCTTGCTGCGGTCGTGAAGGCGCACGAATCCGTGGGCGTCGCGCGATCCGATATCGCCGCTTTTCCAGTACCCGTCCCGAAATTCCTGCGCGGTCTTTTCAGGATTGTTCCAATATCCGGGCACCACCATTGGCCCCTTGATCCACATCTCGCCATGCTCATCCGGTCCCGCATCGTTGCCATTCGCATCAACGATCCTGATCTCGCCGCAGGGCACTCTGATGCCGATGCTGTCTGATCTTTCCGCCCCCAAACCAAGCGGCAAAATAGTAGCGGGTGATGTCAGTTCCGTCGCGCCGTACGCATTGACGAGGATGAGATCGGGCAGCTTCTCAGTCAATTCCTGAATGGTCGATTGTGCCATCGGAGCACCGCCATAGCCGCCGATCCGCCAATGCGACAGATCATAATCGGCGACTTTGCAGCGCAACAGAAAGAGGTTGTACATCGCCGGAACCATCAGCGTCTGGGTTACTCTTTCGCGCGCAGCCAGCGCCAGAAAATCCTCGGCCTTGAAGGCACGCATGATCACACTGCATCCGGCCGTGCGCAGCATTGTGAAAAGCGTCGCAACCAACCCCGTCACATGAGATGCAGGTACGGACAGCAAAGAGCGCTCGTTCGCACCCAGCCCCATGCACAACTCAAAATGCATCGCAGAGTGGATGATATTAAGATGCGTCAGCATCGCGCCCTTGGGACGCCCTGTTGTTCCTGACGTATAAAGGATGACAGCCGTATCTTCCTCGTCAACGTTTACCGGTGCCAGCTCGACGCCGGAGGCTGCAAGCAATTCATAATCCTGCGATCCAACTGACGGGCCCCCGACGCTTAGCCGGTGCCGCAGTGCTGACACGTTTTCTGCCGCAGGCAGTTTTGCCGCGATATCAGCATCATGTAAAAGTACAATGGCCCCGCAATCGTTCAGGACATGAATCAGTTCCGGCGTTTGTTCACGCACATTGATCGGTACGGCGATTGCCCCGATGCGCAGGCTGGCAAGCAGAACGATGAGAAATTCGGGCCCATTGGCCAACAGCAAGGCCACGCGGTCGCCTTTGACAACGCCAAGGCCCGCAAGGCCCGCGGCCACTGCGTTGATCTGATCATCAAGCGCGCGATACGTCAGGCGAACGTCGTCGCACACCAACGCCTCGCCATCCGGATTGCGATCAATGGCCTCCTGCACCATGGCATTCAGATTTGAAGGACGGTCGGAAAAACATTTGATCCCGGTCCGCCCGAAATGTGTTTCGGTGGCAATCCGGTCCGTTATCTGCGCGGGCCAATTTTGCATGAACAATCCTCCCAAATCATTTCGCCTCACAGTTGCAATCATCGCCGGGGAAATTCAACATTGAATTTGAACGATGGGAATTGAGGGCATCGTCTAGTTGCGGGACATCGCAATAGACGGAACGTGGCCCCACAACCCTGCCAGTCGATAGGGCCGAACGCGCAAAAGTGACCGGCCGGGCGGAAAAACTGTCATTTCTCCTTTCTGATCGAACTTGGGACGAACCGATTGATGCGTATCAATCCAAGTATCCCAGATCGTGTGATGCTAGTGAAACCGTGATCAGTCCGCCGGTTGGTTGGCGGCTGCCATCTCAAAAATATCATGCAATCCATTGAGAAGCTGAGAGAAGAAATGAAGAACGTCGAAAAGTATAGAAGTGCAATTCAATCCCGTCTGAACGAGCTTCGCGCGCGGCTGGAAAAGGTTGAAGAAACCCTTGATCAACCAGCCGATCCGGATCTCGAAGATCAGGCGATCGAACTTGAAGACGATGAAGTCCTCGAAGGGGTCGGTCGCGCAGGTCAGCGCGAAATTCGCCAGCTCGAGGCTGCGCTCAAACGCATCGAAGCAGGGACGTACGGTGTCTGTGCACAATGCGGGGAGGAAATTTCCGAGGCTCGGCTGGACGCAGTTCCCTATGCGTTGCTTTGTCCGGCTTGCGCCTCTGCCTCCGCGACCTGAGGAGCCTGAACATGTCGCGTTCACGATCAGACGAGAGAGGACTTCCGGCCGGTATGTTGCCCGCCATGCTGCGGTTGGAAGTCGACCCCGACACGCTTGGCTTCGAAACCACCGCGACACTGAAAGGGAGCTCTGGTCTTGTGGGTCAGGACCGCGCGATTGACGCGATCAAACTATCTGCCGAGATAAACCATAAAGACTTCAATCTATACGTTCTTGGCCAGACCGGGACAGGCCGTCACACGGCCGTCGATCAACTGCTGTCAAAAGTCGCCGCAAAGCGCCCGACGCCGTGTGATTGGGTTTACGTCAACAATTTCGACACGCCGCACAAGCCGAAAGCCCTGAAACTGCTTTCAGGGTCGGCCATCTCGCTGAAGTCAGCGATGCAGCGTATTGTCGACGATCTGGCAATCGAGATCCCTGCGCTCTTCGAAGCTGAGGAATATCAGACGCAACGGCGTGCAATCGAGGAAGAGTTCGGCAAGAAGCACGAGGAACCCATCGCCGAATTTGCAAAGAGGGCGCAGGCGGAGAATGTTGCCCTCCTACGAACGCCGATGGGTTTCATGCTTGCGGCCATGGTTGATGGCAAGCCGATAAAGCCGGAAGTATATGAAGCGTACTCACCCGAACAGCGCGCAGAAATCGACGCAAAGGTCGAACGCCTGCAAGAACACCTTGCCAGTGTTTTGAAGCAAGGCCCGCAATTGGAAAAGGAACACCGGCAAAAGGTTGAAGCCTTGCACGCAACGATGGCCGAGCGTGCCGTAACGCTTAGGATGCGCGAGGTCGAGGCGCAATTCTCGGATCATGCGAACATTGTCGCCTATCTGAATAACGTACGGACGGACATGATTTCAAACGCGGATTTGTTTTTGATATCAAAGGAGAAAGACAAGAACGGGCCGTTCCCTGAAGTGACCCGGAAGTACCACCTTGATCCGAATTTTGATCGTTATGCTGTCAACGTGATGGTTTCGCACGGTGCGGCAGGTGCGGCATCCGCCCCGATTGTCAGAGAAGACCTGCCGTCGTTGAACCACCTGACAGGCCGGATTGAATACATCTCAGAAATGGGAACGTTGGCCACCAATTTCACCCTGATCAAGCCCGGTGCACTGCACCGGGCGAATGGCGGCTATCTGGTTCTGGATGCGCAGCGCCTGCTGACCGAGCCCTATGCCTGGGAGGCGCTCAAAAGATGCCTTCAAAGTCAGTCGATCGCAATTACATCCCTTGCGGACCGTCTAAGCCTGTCCTCGACAATAACCCTTGAACCTGACCCGATCCCTCTGGATGTCCGGGTGGTGTTGATCGGTGATCGCAGGCTTCACATGCTGCTGCTCTTGCTGGATCCGGAGTTTGGCCAGCTTTTCAAGTTGCAAGCCGATTTTGAGGACGACCTTCCGCGAAATGCAAATACCACACGCGCGCTTGCACGGATCATCGCCGGATACGCCAAAAAGGAAAAACTGCGGCCAATGACAGCTGCGGCCGTCGGGGCATTGCTGGATCAAGCCGTCCGTCTGGCGGACGACAACAAGAAGCTCTCTCTCAAGATCGGCGCATTGACCGATATCATGACGGAGGCCGATTTCTACGCGGCGCGGGGCAACTGCGATCTGATATCAGACGAAGATATCGTGCTTGCGATCCAGCAGGCCGATCACAGAGTATCGCGCATCAGGGAGCGCATACAGGAAGCCATAGTTCGCGAGACCATTCTCGTCGACACGAAAGGCAAGGTCATCGGTCAGGTGAATGGCCTGTCCGTCATAGGAGTTGGCAACCACCATTTCGGGCGCCCATCGCGTATCACCGCGAAGGTCCGAATGGGGTCGGGAAAGGTCATTGATATTGAGCGGGAGGTCGAACTGGGCGGCCCTCTGCATTCCAAGGGCGTCATGATCCTCAGCGGATATCTCACGTCCCGCTATGCCCTTGATGTGCCGATGTCGCTGCATGCGAGCCTCGTATTTGAGCAGAGCTATGGCGGGGTCGATGGCGATAGCGCATCCTCGGCCGAACTCTATGCGCTGCTATCTGCCTTGTCCGGTGCCCCCCTGCGCCAAAGCCTGGCGGTGACCGGATCGGTGAACCAAAATGGCGATGTGCAGGCGATCGGCGGCGTAAATGAAAAAATCGAAGGGTTCTTCGATATCTGCAAGGCCCGGAAACTGACCGGAGATCAGGGTGTTCTAATTCCCGCCTCGAACGTCGATAATCTTATGCTGCGCCACGATGTCGTCAATGCCGCAAGGGACGGGAATTTCAGGATTATTCCGATCAGAACGATTGATGAAGGTATGGAAGCCTTGACCGGAGAAACAGCCGGTCGACGCGCCCGAAAAGGGAGCGGATTTACTGCGGACAGCATCAATGCCCGTGTCGAAGCCCGATTACGTGATTTTGCAGATACACGCCGGCGTTTCGGATCGCGAGAGGACGCCGGATCATCCAGGGGCTTGGACCAATGAGCGCCGCCATCCATCCGCCGTTCCGTATTCTTGTGGGCGCGGGATCCTTCGTCGATGCGGCAGCGGCTTTGCGTATCGCCGAGAGACTGGGAGCCGATCTGTCTGCCGACCTTGGTGGTGTCTTTATCGAAGAGGTGGCGACGCTCGCGATTTGCGAAATCCCCAATCAGCGCGTCGTTTTGACAAGTGGAGCCACCATGCTGGCCCCCGACAGATCGCAGGTGCAGGCCCTGATGCACGCCGACGCCCGTGCGTTCGAGCAATCTCTGGCGCGAACAGCCAGAACGAATGGCGTGAAATGTTTCTTCGCGCAGGAAACGGGCGATCTTGTCCGCACCGCGTTGCGAGCTGCCGCTGGGTGGGACATCCTTGTCATCGGCTATCGCAAGGTCCATCCGGTCCGGGGAAAGATAATTATCTTTCAGGAAGATGACGCGCCGAACGAAGATCTGGAAATATCAGCCGGAGTATTGGCGCGACGACTATCTATTGATCAGGTCGTTTTCAGTGTCAGAGCGGAAGATGCGAAAAGGGCGTTTGGCGACACCGAAAGGCGCAACCAGTTCGGGTCGTTGCAGGACGCTCTTGATGCAGTTGCGGGGACCAACGTCGAAGCAGTCTTTGTTGATCTGCTGAACGGACCGTTTCGTGACCCAAACGATCTTGCCCGCCTGCTTGAGGTGTCACGGTCTCCGTTGGTCCTTTTTGGTGCATCAAAAGTCGAAGAAATTTCGGAACGCAGCGGACATATCCCGCCTGTGCCGAACGATGGAGAACCGACAAATGAGCACTGACACCGATGCGCCAACGACCCTGCGACGCTCCATCACGCTGCCATTGCTGGTGTTCTATGGCCTCGGTGTCACCATTGGGGCGGGCATCTACGTCCTTGTCGGTGCAACAGCGCAACAGGCGGGGATCTATGCGCCGACGGCTTTTCTGGTTGCTGCCGTCGTCATGCTGTTCAGCGCGGGCAGCTTTGCCGAATTGTCCGGTCGGTTGCCTCAAAGCGCTGGCGAAGCGGCCTATGTCGAAGCTGCGTTCAAAGTGCCGACGCTAACCCTCGTAACCGGAGGTTTGATGCTTGTCGCGGCGATCGTGTCCGCATCGGCGATCGCGGTGGGCAGCGCGGGCTATGTCGCCACGCTGGTGCCGCTGCCTCTCTGGAGCATCATCGTTGCGGTTATCCTCTTTACCGGACTGGTTGCAGCTTGGGGAATTGTTAAATCCGTTCGATTTGCGGCCGTTTTGACCCTGATCGAGGTTCTCGGTCTCGTTGCGGTCGTAGGCGCAGGCATATGTCACCAGCCGGAGATCATTCAGGATCTGCACAGCGTCATTCCCTCGCCGACCGACACGCCCGCGCTGATTGGCGTCTCGATGGCCAGCCTGCTCGCCTTTTTTGCGTTCATTGGTTTCGACGGCATGGTGAACATTATTGAAGAAACGGAAGACCCGAGCCGAAACATGCCCCTTGGAATTTTCATCACGCTTGCAATCGCGACAGTGTTGTATTTTTTGGTTGCCGCAGTCGCGGTCCTTGTCCTGCCGCTCGACGAATTAGGCGGTTCGACTGCTCCGATCAGTCTACTCTTTGAAAGGCTGACTGGCATCTCGCCCATGGCCATCACCTTGATTGCCATTGGCGCAACGCTGAACGGTGTCGTCATTCAGACAATCCTCGCGGCGCGTGTTCTTTATGGTCTGGCAAATGTGGGTCGACTTCCCAAAATACTGTCGAGACTGAACCCCCGCACCCGGACACCTGTGGTTGCAACCACGCTGGTGACGGGATGCGCCATGCTGCTTGCGTTGTTCTTCCCGATCGGGGTGTTGGCCGAACGCACCTCGCAGGTCGTTCTCATCGTCTTTGTCTTGATAAACCTGTCGCTGCTTCGCATCAAACTAAGAGGCGATCCAGCACCGGCGGGAATTTTCAGGGTATCGGCGCTCGTTCCCTTTGTCGGGCTGGCGACAAGTCTGGCCATGCTTGTCGGGTCGCTCTACGTGCGGACCTAGCGTATTTTGATTCGCCTTTTTATATTGAGCCTCTCGTGCTGGTGCCTCAGTCTTCTCAGGTTTCAATTTGTCTGCATCGTCATCCCAGATCGCGCGCGCACCACGGCCTAGCGCACCGCGCGTTCGCGGCACTCACTTTCTCGTGCATTTTCAATGCACTCTCAGGCAACGGGTGAATACGGCGTGCCGTTCACACCGGAAGCACGCGATAATTGATCAAAATCAAGTCCGACTCTCAGCATTGCGGCATCGTAGGCATGAAGCCCATTCAAGGAATGCCCCAATGAAAAATGCCAGCCTTCTGGTTGTTCTCGGAAAATCAGCGCGGCCCGTCGATCTGGAGCCTTTAAGCGAGAGCGCCCGCGAACACAATTTGCACCTCGTCGTCTTGATCCTCGGTGCCATGCCCCCAATTCCGGTCTATACCTACGGTGTCGCTGGATATGGTGCCTACGCCCTGCCCGATGGCTGGCAAGACGAGGTGGACAAGGCGAACGCCACCTTGGAGGATTTGCGCTCTTCAATTTCGCAGTACCTCGCGGATCAGGGTGCCAGCGCCGAGGTGCGGGTGATCAGCGGCGAGGCCGCAGCGTTTCCCGACGCGTTGGCCCGCGCCGCGTTGACATGCGACCTAGTTCTGCTGGGCAACGACTTGCGCGACGACGACCGTCTTTTCGACGATGCGGTCCGCGCGACGCTATTCCGGGCACCGGCGGGTGTAATGATCAATGGCATGTCGTCGGTATCGGCCATACAACCCCGGTCGGTTTTCGTGGCGTGGAAAGCGGGGCTTCCTTCGGCACGCGCTATTCATGCTGCCCTCCCCATCCTCCGCGCCGCCGCCGATGTCACGGTTGCCATGTTCGATCCGATTTCGACGCGATTGCGTGACGGCGAAAATCCGGGGTCGGACATAGCGGCCTGGCTCAACCATCAAGGTTGCAACGTGACGGTGCAGCCGTATCCAAGTGGTGGGGAGGAAATCGGGACTGTCATGTTGAAACGCGCAAAAGAGACCGGAGCCGACCTGATCGTGATGGGCGCCTATGACCATTCGCGTCTGCGCGAAGTTGTCTTCGGCGGCACCACAAGAACGCTTATCGAGCAGCGGAACACCCCGGTTCTTCTCTGTCACTGATCGCGTTGGCACGGGCAGATCAAGGCGACTGGACAAGTATGAGAAAGCAAATAGGCGGACAGGGTCTTTGCAGTCGGTGAAACCAGTGGCAATATCGCGGTCACATGGGGGTGAACACCGTATCCAGTTGCATCGCCGTGTGGTGCGCTGGCATGGCACAGCCTATGACGCGTTCGGCCCCGCATGACATCGCCGCCCACAGCAATCATCACCGGGATCAGGATTACGTAGAAGGCCAAGGTCTTCACGGCCATGCCATAGGTCGTGCCACTGGCGGCGAACAGCGGCATTAGGATCGGGGATTACCCATTTCCCGCGACCCTTCACGGCGATCTACGACCCCGAGGAACCCGCCGATAATCAGTGTCAGCCTTGGCCGCACGCCAAAGCCCAAGGGCAGTTCAAGACAACATTTAACTGGGGCGAACCGGACAATATCAACGCTATCTTCGACCGGATGCGCACGGGAAACAAAGGACGTGGCGTGCTGGAGATTTAACGAGAAGACAAACGGATATGAACGATGACCCGAAGGGACCCGACAAGGACGGTCAGGGGATGGCTTCCCTGATCGAGAAGCTGAAATCAGCGGGTACAGTCCGGCGAGGCGGTGTCACTGGGTGACGCGCTGGATTATTCGGGTGCGCGTCTCCATGGCGCTGCCATCCTGCTGATGTCCTTGCCCGAAGCTATTCCGCTTCCCATCCCAAGCTTCGGTGCAATCCTCGGTATTCCTCTGCTCATCACGTCGGCGCATCTGACCGTATTCGGCGAAGGGAGCAATCTACCCGAACGTGTCCGTCGGCTCGAACCTCCGCCACGGATGATCGCCCTGATGGCACGCCTCTTGACGGGTCCGCTGGCCCGGGCGGAGCGGCTGAGTCACAACCGGCTGGCGGCCTTCAGTAGACGTGAACGGCTGATCGGTACGGTCTGCACTCTCATGTCTGTGCTTCTCCTGCTACCGGTCCCGCTTATGAACATCCCCCCCGCAATCGTCCTGGTGTGCTTGTCCTGGGGCCTCTTGCAACGCGATGGACTGTTCATAGCCATTGGCATCGCAATGGCGGCCGGCGTGGGAGCGTCGGTTTTCATCCTTAGCGACCTGATAATCGGGGCACTTGGCGCGGTCGGGACATCTTGATTGCAGAAGCACCCTAGACTGCCACTTGCTTTACCACCTGCCTCAGGTCCATAATTTGCTTCGCGTAGGCCAGAAAAACCAATTAGCGATACGCTTGCAAACCCGCGATCAGATCGTCGAACGCAGCTTGCTCCACCACGCGCGGTTGGCACCTTGAGGCAAATCTAACGCGAATGGCCGCCCCCGAATTGATTTCAATCAACCGGCGCCACACCGTCTCGGCGCAAGATCGGCAGTGACCTTACTTGCGTCGGAGATCAAATATGCCACCCGCCCCAGACGAGCAGACCCCAAAAAGGCGCACCACCGTCTATTATTCCCGCGCCACCCATACCGCAGGTCTGGCCAGAAAGCTGACCGATAAGCGTGTCACTGACATGTTCCGGATTGCGGAAATTCACACAGCCTCGGGCGTCGCCAACCAAAGAGATTGTGGAGACAAAAATGTGGGGTAGCGCAGTAAAGGTCGCACGGCTTCGTGGCATCGACATCAAGCTTGACGCCAGCTGGTTTCTGATAGCGGGGCTTATCGTCTGGAGCCTTGCGACAGCCTATTTTCCGGACCAGTTGCCAAGCGCCGACACCGCGACGCTGATCGCGTCGGCGATGGTCGCGATGTTGGGTCTCTTTGCATCGCTGATCCTGCACGAACTGGCCCATGCAGAGGTTGCTGGCCATTTCGGACTGCGCATATCCGGTATTACCCTGTTTCTGTTCGGGGGCGTTGCGGAATTACCCTCTGAACCCGAAAGCGGCCATAGTGAATTCTGGATCGCCATTGCCGGACCGATTGCCAGTTTCTGCCTCGCACTGGCATTCTGGGTCAGTGCCTTCGTCGCGGAACAGCTTAGCATGCCCGAACCGACCCGCGTCGTGCTGTCCTATCTGGCACTGCTCAACCTGATCCTCGCCTTGTTCAATCTGTTGCCCGCCTTTCCGATGGACGGCGGCCGGGTCTTGCGGGCCTGGCTTTGGGCACGGTCAGACGATCTGCTGGCCGCGACCCGGCGCGCAACTGTTGTTTCTACGATTTTTGCCTACGGGTTCATGGGTCTTGGTCTTTATGCTGCGTTCACCGGCTCAATGGCAGCCGGCCTGTGGCCGATCCTGATCGGTCTGTTCGTTATGGCCACTTCGCGGGCGGCCCTCGCGCAGCTCGAGGCGAAGTCCGCGTTGGAGGACAGGACCGTTGCGAACCTGATGACCCCGCACCCCTGGACGACACACCCCGGGCAGACCCTGTCGGATCTCGTGAACCGCGTCTTTTTGGAGCATGGCATCAGCTTTGCACCAGTGGTCGAAGTTGGCACGCTTATCGGTTATGTCGATCTGTCAATCGTCCGCAACATTGATCGGGATAAATGGGCAACCACAACCGTCAGTGATGTGATTGAACCCCTTGGTCCCGAAAATGCAGTGCCCCCTCAAATGGGGGGTCTCGACCTAATGTCGCTCATTATCAAGACAGGAAGACGCAAGTTTGTTGTTGCTGACGGGAACAAGCTGATCGGTGTGATCACCCTGTCCGATGTTCTGGCTCATCTCAGCGTTTTCAGGGAGGTCGCCAGTGTGCGATCCCCAAACGTGGTCAATTGATCCGGGATTTGCGATATACTTGGACATAGCAGATGGAGTTGAATTTTCTATTGCTTATGTCCCGGTCCAGCCTTTCGCGCGGTTCATTGATCCATTCATGCATGAGTTGAACCTTTTGGTCGATCACGTCCAATCCCTGAGCAGACATAATTCCCTCCTACTCCGGGTCGTTTTCCATTGGGCGCATGTCAACGTCCAACGCGGGGTCGGTATCGCCCGTCAGGCGTTCGAAAAGCACAGTCGTCATCCCCCCGATACCCAGAAGGACCAGCGCGAAATTCACCATCCATCCCAGCACGGGGATAAAATTCAACAGGGCCACAAGCGTCACGCCGACGACCAGCGTAAGCAGCCGCATCCAGATTTCCGGGTTTTCGGCAGCCCCAAGTCCACGCATCGCACGTATCGCCAAAACGTATACCCCAAGGATATATCCCAAAGTCCAGACCACCACGGTCGCCAGCAAGACGATGGGTAAAAGCGGAAGGCCAACGACGGTTAGGGCGCTGATCGGAGCCAAACCGAACAGTATCGACAACCCTATGACACCTGACAGCAGCGCCATGCCGGGCCGCGCATCGATGTTGCGGCGAAGATGGCGAACCTGTTTCGGGGCAAGCGTAAGGAAAAGCGCGCCGATAATGACGAAGAACCCAAGCGTGACAAGAAATCCGCTCAGGATTGACAGGAACGCCGGCAACGCGGGATATTCCCAATCCGACCACATGTCCCGCGCATCTGTCATCATCTCACTGCGCTGGTAGGGTTGGTAGGTGACGCGATCGGCAGAGACCACACGCGTGGGGATGTCGATGCGCATAGGTGCTGAATACGTCAGGGTCCCGCCGATGTGCGCGTCCGGCCCGAACAACAGCGTTTCGCCCGCGAGCAGAGCATCGCCCGACACCTCGGAATTGAGCGCCACCTTGCCCCCTGCGGCCGCCAACGCGCCCAGAACTGGCCCGTCAATGGTGACACGCCCCCCGGCAAGGCGGGCGTTGCCCGCGATCTCTGCCTCGGGTCCAACCCTGACGCTGAAACCCGATGCCGTCAGGTCGCCGCCCACGGGCCCGCGAAGGCTGACCGAGAACCCCATGGCATAAAGATCGCCACCAGTCGTTGCATCCACATCGACATCGAACCCGGCGGCATGGGCGTCCTGTGCCACGCTGCCATCCAGCGACACGGTAGCGCCCACAGCAAGAACATCGCGTCCCGCGCTGAGCGGTGAACTCGTCTCGCCGGTGCGCAGGATATCGCCGCCGATCACGCGGTCCGGCGTCTGCGCGAAACCGGGCCCCGCAAGGGCAATCACCACAGCACCAGTCATTATGGCCTTTAGTTCCATTTCCGCACCTCTTCCGTTCGATCTCGCTAAAGAGGGTGCAGCACTTCCGTGCAAATCAGTTGATCGGGATCAACCGCGCATGACGATTTCTTCACAAAAACGCCTCTGCCCACCAAGGCCATACACATAGTGGGCGGTGCCCTGACGTTGCGGATCGCGAAACCTGCCGATGCTGTCGAAACCGCCAGAAAGATCGACAGGACGGCGACGCAGCCCAAATCCTGCGCGTAAACGATAGCAGCAGGATCCGGCCATTCACATCGACGATGGTGTCGTATTCGCCCCAGTCACCCTACGTGGTAAAACTATTCTTCCGCATCTAATATAGCTGCCCAATTCCACTGGGTTTCATGGATGGAAGAACAATCACTGACGCGCCATGAACCGCGCGTTTATGCAAGTAAATCACATCCTGATTCAGCATTCGGATGCATCCCGACGACACCGCCTTCCCCAGTTCAAGGGGCGAAGCATCGCCGTGCACTCGATACAGCGTGTCTTCGCCATTCTGGAAAAGATAGAGGGCTCTCGCGCCCATCGGGTTTCCTGGTCCGGGGTCCATGCCACCGTTTGCAACAGAGTATGGTTCCAGTTCAGGTTTCCTCAATATTGTCTCTTCAGGCACATTCCATCGCGGCCATTTGCGACAAAACTGTAGCCTTGCAGTCCCTTCCCATGCAAATCCAGCCGCGCCCACGCTGACACCATATCGAGTAGCGTGATCTTCAGATTCAACGAAATACAGCATGGCAGAGTCAGGATCTATAACAATGGTTCCACGCGGATGATTGGGCCATAAATTCCTGACCTCTTGCCGCCAGAGCTTTGGCGCGATTGTTCCTTCCGCAATAGCGGGGACTGGAAAAGGTTCGTCCGAAATAGCTTGGTAGAATTCTGGTAGCTTAGGATACACTGGAACCGCGGGCGAAGCTGCAGCACGTGTCGGGGTATCCGAGATGGGCTGGGTGCACGCAGCAAGAACTGCTGCGCCACCAGTGGTGACGAAGGTGCGTCTGTTCAACATTGGCTTGATCTTTCGTTCTTGATGGAAATGGCGCGATGCGCCGGGTTTCAATCAGACTGAACGAGGAGGAGAGGTTGGTGGCGCTTGTGCGCAACGCGGAGTGAAGTTGGGATTTATTAAAACCCACTGCACGCTCCGAAAGGAAAACGAAAGGTGATCTGTTTCAGACAGTAATGTGGCGCTTGCTCCGCACTGAGCCTGTTGAAGGACTGCGATACGTTTGTTTTTTACGGGACCGGTAAAGTTCGTCTCGGCCACATCGGGTTTTTGGAATAAGGATGCTTCATCCAGAACACACATATCTTCATCAATATTACCTGATACCGTCCATGCTGCGGCAAGGCCGCACCATGGTAGGATGCTAACCAGCAAGAGTGCGGCCAATATTGTCTTCAACGTATGCATTGATTTGCGATACTCTTGATAGGGGTTCAGTTCAAGGCATCCAGGAATGGCATGGTTGAAGATGAAACTCTCCAGCAGCCTCCGGGCGGTTAACCATCGTCAATGATCAGGTTTCCCTAGGCTCTGAACTTCGGTAACGGGGAGGGAGTATCCGAGACTCTGTGTATGAGGCTCAGCCCATGCGGTTTTGACGGGTCATTTGTTGAACCGATCTGGGTATAGGATAGCGAACCGGTTTCGCGCGGCAACCCATTCTCTGACGCACCGCCCTGCTTTCTCGAAGCTGCGGATGGCGAGGTAGATCAGTTTTGTTCCGGCGTCATCCGTTGGAAAGCTGCCGCATGTTTTGGTTGTTTTGCGGATCACGCGGTTCAGGCTTTCGATAGCATTCGTAACCGGTATGAAGATTTTAGTGCGAATGTTCGGCCCCAATTTTCGGATCAGGGTGTATGGTGTGACCATCCGGGACAGAGGCACCGAGAGCACGAATGTGCGGGCAGGCCGATCTATACGATGAGCCGAGAGCTCGAGTTAGTAGCTGGCCGCCTCTGCGACTCGCCCGGTTGCCCCGAGAGCGCGAATCCGTTGTTGTCGTGTTGCCCGCCGCTCCCACTTTTTTGTCACTGGCAATGGGAGGCGCACATGCGAGGCGTAATTGGAATCGACATCCACCGCACCTTTGGGGAGGTGGTGATCTGGGAGAACAGTCTAACGAGGCACGAGGGACGGGTCCACATGACCCGGACGGCCCTGGAGGTGTTCGGCAGGCAACTTCTGAAGACGGACGAGGTCGTGATCGAGGCGACCGGGAACTGCATGGCGGTGTCGCGCGTGCTGACGCCCCAAGTGAAGCGGGTGGTGATCGCCAACCCGCTTCAGATGAAAGCCATCGCCCACGCGCACGTGAAAAACCGATAAGATCGACGCAGCAACGTTGGCGAGTCTACATGCGGCTGGTTACCTGCCGGAGATCTGGACCCCGGATGCGGCGACGGAGCGGATGCGTAGGCTCGTGACGCGCCGCTATCAGGTTGTCCGGCATCGGACCCGGATCAAGAACGAGGTGCATGCCATCCTGCATGCGCATCTGATCCCGAAATGCCCGCATGCCGATCTTTTCAACAAGCGTGGCCGCGATTGATTTTCTCACCAGCCGTTACCGGATGATGAGCGAGCTGCCATCGTGCGCCATATCCGAGAACTGGACCGACTTGGAGAGGACCTCGCCACCCTCGACCGCGGCATCGCCCAAGCTGCCATAGAAGATGAGCCGACCCGGCGGCTGCTCACCATCACCGGGGTTAATCTGACAGTGGCGGCCGGGCTGATGGCGGCGATCGGCAGCATCGACCGGTTTAGTTCTCCTCAGAAACTGGTGAGCTACTTTGGGCTGAACCCTCGGGTGCGCCAATCCGGCCTCGGGCCAGCCTATCATGGCCATATCAGCAAGGCCGGCCGCAGCCACGCCCGCGCAATGCTGGTCGAGGCAGCTTGGGCAGCGGCTAAAGCGCCAGGTCCGCTGCGGGGGTTCTTCATCCGTATCCGTGCGCGCCGTGGCCACCCGATCGCCGCCCTTGCGGTGGCACGCAAGCTTACTACGCTGTGATGGCATATGCTGACCAATCAGGAAGATTACCGTTGGGCTCGGCCCAGTCTTGTCGCCCATAAAATCCGGTCCATGGAGTTGGCTGCCGGAGTGCCGCCGAAGAAAGCTAACAAGCGTGGTGCCAGCTACGCCTATCACGTCAAGGAGTTGCGGGACCAGGAAGTGCAGATCGCTGAACGGGCGGAGAAAAGCTATGAGCACTTTGTTGCAGCTTGGCGAACGTATCCCCTGAAACGACACGGGTGTGCGGTCGCCTCAAGCCAGCAGGGACTAAATAGGCTGCCCGGTGACGCTTCCAGCTGACGCGACACGCTTCGCCACGAGGTCGACCACACAAGAAAAGATTAGCAGAAACGAGAAGAAAAGTCTTTTCGATCACATCCGTTGTGCAGATGATTTTGCGCACCGCTGGTGGGAAGGCAAAGAACGGGATCACTTCTTGCCATGCGCGCCGCCAGCTCGGGGCGATGGAGGGGTATTTCTGGCCCCATTCCGCCTCAAAGTCTGCCAGGGCTTTCTCGGCCTCAACGTCATCGGTGGCCTTATAAATCCGCTTCAGGTCCTAGGCGACGTTCTTGCGATCCTTCCATCCACAGAAGTTCAGGGAATGGCACACCAGATGCACGATACAGGTCTGGACGGTCGTCTCAGGAAATGCCGCGATGATGGCGTCAGGGAAACCTTTTAGGCCGTCCACTACGGCGATCAGGATGTCTTCGACGCCGCGGTTGCGTCCGTGAGACGGCCGATCCACTGCCCGGCAGGGTATTGCGAAGCAATGCCCGAGAGGGAGATCTGCCGAAACTTTCAGTCCATAGACTTCTTCGAGGTGGGCGCGGATATCACGGGTCGACAATCCTGCGGCGTAGAGGCCGATAATCTTGTCGTCCATCCCGTCGATCCGGGTTTGGCCCTTTCTAATCAACTCCGGCTCAAAACTGCCGTCTCGGTCGCGTGGGACATCAATCGGCACCACCCCATCATTGCCCCTCAGCGTCTTGCGCATCGTGCCATTGCGACGGTTGTCTTGTTGGCTGGTCAGCTCCGCGCCCAGCATTCCCTCCATCAAGCGGACCTTCAGTCCCTTCATCAGGGCCTTGTCGCCCAGCAAATCGTTTGCGTTCTCAACGCTGCGGATTTCAGAATTACCGGACAGCGATTTCGCTAATTCCCGGACAGCCGTTTCAGTAATTCCCGGACAGTTCGGGCCTGGCTGATTATCTGCCTGCGATCATGTTTCGGAGTGGAGTGTTTCGGCATTTTCGCGGTGGGTCAAGTCACGGTTTGATCTTTTCGTCGCATGCTGTCTCCTTTGATGCCGATGCGGTGGGCGTTGTGGACGATCCTGTCGAGAATGGCGTCGGCGATTGTGGGTTCGCCCTTCAGCAGCTCGTCTAAAATTTCCTCGGAAATCGTCATTGCTGTCATGCTCCTTCGTTGGTGAAGCATGAACCGAATTACTCATACACAGAACATCGGACACTCTCAACGGGGTCTCAGTCAAGCGCTTTTCGACATAGGCATCCGACCGCCTAGCTGCGGATTTGATCACAGTTTTTTTCTGTGCCGTTCTGCTATCTTCGCTGCCTTCGTCTGAGATCACCCCGGGTGCATGCTTCGGTCCATGGTCAGCGCGATTGGCTGCCAACATGATGCTGGTTCAAATGGGCCTTTTTGCATGGAGCATGATGAGGTCGGAACGCGCCCTACCCGAAACAGATTCAGGCGGTGCGTTCGAAATTGGGTCGGCCAAGTTCGGTCATCCGGTTAAGAATCCGGACGCCAATCCTGGCTTCTGTTTTCTGGTTTTCGAACGAGTGCGCCTTTAGCTTGGGCCCGATGACGGTCTTCCAACGACCCATGAGGGTTTCACCCCGGCTCCGCTGATTATAGCCAGATGCCTTCTGCCATGCCATCCGACCGCGCGCTTGTATATCGGCAATATGGCGATCACGAATGCTCGGGTTTTGGGCAGCGTCGGGGCTCAGGACCGCGTTCTTGGGTGGTGGGATCGTGACGTCGATCGCCGACCCGAAGCGTGCGGTAAGAACAGCACGTGTTGGTTCTCCATCGTAAGCGCCGTCTGCCAGAAACAGGTCGACTGGGCCGTCGATCTGATCCAGCAGGCCCGGCAGGGCGGTCGGATCGCCAATGTCTTCCGTGGTCAAATCGGAGCAGACGATCTGACCGCTGACAAGATCAAGACCAAGGTGCAGCTTGCGCCAAGAGCGGCGTTTGCGCTTGGTTTTATGCTTTTTCTCCAGCCATTCGCCTTCACCGAAGATCTTTAACCCGAAACTATCCACGACCAGTTGGGCCGGTTTGACATTCTTGGAGGTAGCTTTGGCAGACCCGCTCAGCCCGTTGCCTCTGCGCGATAAAGTGGAAAAGTCAGGCACTGCAACCTCAACCCCCAACAACTCAGCAATGGAGCGCATCAAACCTTGGGTTTGACGCAGTGGCTGCTTGAACACCATGCCCAGCGTAAGGCAAAGCTCAATCGCCAAATCCGAATAGACAGGCTGACCGCCAGGCGTCGTTCGCGGTGGTGCCGCCCACAAAGCAAGTGCGTCATCGCTGATCCAGACTGTCAGATCACAGCGTCGCCGCAGGCTTTCGTTGTACTCGGCACAGTTGGTCACGCGATGCTTTTGCTTTGGAATCTTGTCGCGACGACCGGCGTTGAACTTTTGTGGCATCTACAGCATCCTGAAGGGAACAAACCGCCTCAGTATCAAACCAAGCGCGATCCATGCAACATATGTGGATATTCCCCCTTCGTGCAAGTTTCTTTTGAGCAAAGTGAGCGTGTGATCGGTGCGGTCATATGTCAGGCCTCATTTTGCAGCTTTCATATGCCGCGGGCCGGTATGGATTGAGCGGGTTGGGTCCCTATCAACGCCGCGAGCGCGAAGCTCGTTGTTGCACTCGGGTTTTCCCATCCTCTCAGTGCCGATCTCTTACTCCATAAACTCTCCAGACGTCTCACACGCAGTTGTTCCGGTTTAAACGATCAAGCCGCAGCCGGAATTTGATAGTCCTGCTTCTTAGTGACTGTCGCCCAGATCATGCGTGCCATCTTGTTGGCAAGCGCTACAGCCGCCACCAAGCGAGGTTTGCGTGCGAGCAGCCTTGCGATCCAAGGATCGGCATCATCACCCTTTCGTATTTCCCATCGGATCACAGCCATAGCACCGCTTATGAGCAATCTTCGGATATCGCGTTGCCCCATTTTGGAAACGCGCCCCAGCCTCTCTTTGCCGCCGGTTGAATGTTGCTTTGGGACTAAACCAAGCCAAGCTGCAAAATCGCGGCCGCGCCTGAAGCTTTCCAGTGACGGCGCGAAGGCCTCAATTGCCGCTGACGTAATCGGACCGACGCCTGGAACAGTTCTCATGTAGGCCGTCTTCTCATCAACGGCCGTTACCCGGTGCAAGGTCCAGTCCAGAACAGCAATCCGAGCCGTCAAATCCTTAATCATGTCGATGTAATCGTGGGCCAGTTGTCGCACAAGTTCGGGAAGTTCCCCTTCTGCAGCGTCGATGGCTGCTGCCAGCTTTTTGATCTGCGTGATACCTTGGGGTGCAACAACACCGAATTCAGTCAAATGACCCCTCAGCGCATTAATCAGTTGCGTGCGTTGTCGGACCAGCATGTCGCGCGAGCGATATGCCATGGCTTGGGCCTGCTGCGTCTGGGATTTCACTGCAACAAATCGCATTGTCGGACGTGAAGCCGCTTCGGCAATTGCCTCGGCGTCCGCCGCATCATTCTTATGTCGTTTTACATATTGCTTCGCATAGACGGGTGGAACCAGCCGCACCGCATGACCGAATCCTGCAATCAGCCGACCCCAATGGTGGGCGCTACCACAAGCTTCCATGGCAATGATGCAGCGCGGGTGGCATTTCATAAAGTGTTCAAACTGAACACGAGACAGCTTTTTGCGAAACACAACCGACCCATCCTCTGCTGCGCCGTGTAGATGAAAAACCCTCTTGGCCAAGTCGACCCCAATCAGTGTAACATCGTCCATGGATACCCTCCTCGTTGCTTGGTGATACGTCACCATTCTGGCACATTGCGATGCCGTTGAGTGGGGGTATCCACACCATCAAGGCCCCCTGTCGGTACTTGGCGGGCTTGGCGCCTCAGCCGGGGGCGCGGGGGTTGTCAGGGGCGTGCTACGCGTCACTTTCTGGCGCGCGCTGGCAAGGGCTGCCACCGCCGGCGTCGGCATGATCATTGGGGTCGCGGCATAAAAGATCGACGATGGCTGGA
>CAVSLU010000010.1:0-597452 GCA_963728645.1 uncultured Alphaproteobacteria bacterium
CTTCGCGGCCAGCTGGGTTCTGCTGTTGAATCCAAGCAACGGCATCCTCAACAGCTGGTGATGGACGTTTCGGTTTCAGAGCGCCCGGTTCAACATCTATTCGCTGCAGGGGATGATTCTGGTCGAAGGCTTGCTCGATCTGCCGATCGCCTACTTGATCATCGCGCCGGCCATGAACGCATTCGACGTCTCCCTGGAAGAATCCTCCAAGGTCTGCGGCGCCTCGAACCTTCGGACCTTGATCCGAATGACGCTGCCGGTTTTGAGGCCGGCCATCCTGGCTTCGGCCATCCTGGTGATGGTCCGCAGCCTCGCTTCATTTGCGGTGCCGTCGGTCATCGGCATACCGGGCCGCATCTATGTCCTTTCGACCCATATCTACCGATCATCTCCACCGGCTTCGCCGCCGACTACGGAAGGCGGCCGCCATGGGCATGAGCGCTCTGGCCGCCTCGATCACCCTGATCACCTCTATCGCTACCTGACAGCGGAGAGCGGTAAATTCGTGACCATCGCCGGCCGCGGATTCAAGCCCGACCCTGATCGAGCTCAAAGCGGCCCAGATATCCCATTTTCGCCCCGGTGGGATTTCTGTCCTTCGTGCTGATCGTGCTGCCGGTACTGGTGCTCTTCTACACCTCCCTGCTCCCCTACGTCATGGTGCCGAGCGCCCGGGCATTTTCGCTGATGACCTGGAAGAACTGGATCGAGGTGCTTCGCGATCCGATTTCGCTTCTGTCGTTGAAAAACAGCCTGTTCCTCGGACGTGGCGGGCGCCACCCTGGGGGTCGGCCTGTCCATCTTCGTCTCCTACGTCATCGTCAAGGTCCGCACCATGGCGGCGGGGATCCTCGAGTCGCTGAGCTTTCTGTCGTTTTCCTTCCCGGGCATCGTCATCGGCGTCGGCTTCATGTGGTTTTTCGTCCGCACCCCCCTGTACGCCACCATTTGGGCGCTGCTGATCGGCTATATCGCCACCTACCTGCCCTACGGCATCCGGCCGCTTTCCAGCGCCTTCGTCCAGATCCACAGCCACCTGGAGGAGTCCTCCCGGGTCTGCGGCGCGGGCCCCTTCTACACCATGCGCCGCATCGTCATCCCGCTGCTCATCCCCGGCATCGTCTCGGGTGGATCCTCATGGCGACCATGTTCGTGCGCGAGCTGACCCTCTCGGTGGTCCTTTCGCGGCCGGGAACGGAAGTGCTGGCCGTCCAGATCCTGCGCTTCGCCGAGGACGGGCTGTGGGGAAAGCTCTCGGCGCTGGGGATCATCATGATCTTCATCTCCTCATCCCTGGTAGCGGCCGCATCCCTTCTCGGAAAGAAATTGACCCGAATCGAAACGGTGGGCGGATAGAAATTCGGGAAAAGGGAGGTGATTCGGTAGGGACGATGCTTGTCATCCCCCTTGGGTGAAGGCAGGACCAGGAGCGAACACAAACCTGGGCGAACACAAGGTTCGCCCCTACAGGATGCGCATTTTGGGCGAGGGAGGGCAGAAAGGGAAGAACGGTATCCATCTCCCCATCTCCCCGGCTTTCAGATATTGTTCCCGTCGAGCAGACCCCCAAGGGCCCCCAGGATCGACCCCTCTCCTTTGCGCTCCCCGCCGGCCCGCGGAGCAGCGGCGATGATCCGGTCGGCCAATCGGCTGAAAGGCAGGGACTGGAGCCAGACCTTGCCGGGGCCGGTGAGGGTCGCGAAAAAGAGTCCCTCGCCGCCGAACAGGGCGGTCTTGATGCCGCCCACGAACTGGATGTCGTAGGAAATTCCCGCCTGC
Organism: uncultured Alphaproteobacteria bacterium; assembly: GCA_963728645.1. Taxonomy (GTDB): domain Bacteria; phylum Pseudomonadota; class Alphaproteobacteria; order Rhodobacterales; family Rhodobacteraceae; genus Sulfitobacter. Next base: position 1,780 of record CAVSLU010000010.1, read on the forward strand.
ATGGCGACCAGGCAGCCGGTATCCACCCGAAGGGTTTCGCCCGGCCCCAGGGACCTTCTGCCAAGGTGCCGCCGGCGTGGACGAAGGCGAGCCCGTCGCCCTGCAACCGCTCCATGATGAACCCCTCGCCGCCGAAGAGGCCGGCGCCCAGCCTGCGCTGGAAGGCGATGCCGATCGAGACGCCCTTGGCGGCGCAGAGGAACGCATCTTTCTGGCAAATGAGCTCCCCTCCCAGCGCGGCCAGATCCATGGGCAGGATCTTCCCCGGGAAGGGCGCGCTGAAGGCGACCCGCTGTTTGCCCCCTCCGGCGTTGGTGAAGGCCGTCATGAACAGGCTCTCCCCGGTCAGGATCCGCTTGCCGGCGCCGAAGATCTTCCCCATGATCCCCTGCAGCGGGCGCTGCCGTCACCGAAGATCGTTTCCATGCGGATCCCCTGCTCCATGTACATCATCGCCCCGGCCTCCGCGACGGCGGTTTCGCCCGGGTCGAGCTCGACTTCGACGAACTGCATGTCGTCGCCGAAAATCTCGAAGTCAATCTCATGAGCCTGGCGGAACCCTCCGGGCGTGGGAAGGGACAGGGAGAAGCCCTTGCGCTTCAGAAAGGCGAGAAAGTCATCGAATTTCTCCGGCGCGACACCGTACTGCGCGCAGAGAATCGAATGGTCCACGCCGCCATTGTAGTCGGTGGCGAAGCGGCGGTACTTTTCCATCGATGTTTCGGTAGATTCCATTTTTGTTCCTCCTGGGTCGGTTCCGGATTTTATTCCTGCCTCAGAGCATTCCGGCCATGATCATCCCGCCCACCACCAGCGCCAGCCCAACCCGGTAATATCCGAAGAGGGCCAGGCCGTGGCGGTTCAGGTAGCCCACCATCCATTTCACAGACAGCACCGCAGCGAGAAAGGCGAAGAGAAGGCCGATGGCGATGGGCAGGGGGCTGAAAGTCTGCACCATGATATGGCCGTGCTTGAGGGCGTCGTAGCCGGTGGCGGCCCCGAGGGTCACCACCCCGAGCAGGAAGCTGAACTCCACCGCCGCCGGCAGGGAGAGCCCCACCAGGACGCCGCCGACGATGGTGACCAGGCTGCGGCTGACCCCGGGCCACATGGCGATGCACTGGGCAAAGCCGATGATCAGCGCCGCTCTCCAGGAGAGCGCCTCCAGGGACATGCCGGCCCGCACCGGGCGCCCCTCCCGCCGCCTCCACAGCCGACGGCGAGGTCGCCACCCCTCCCACAAACCAGGCCGCCACTACGGGCCAGATGCCGAAAAGGTAGGCCTTGATGGCTTTGTTGAAAAGCAGGCCGATCACCGCCGCGGGCAAAAAACCGGCGGCGATGTTGAAGAGCAGCCGGCGCCCTTCCTCGTCCCGGCCGGCCAACCCCGCCAGCATCTGCCTGACCCGGCGGAAATAGAGCCCGAGAACGGCGACGATAGCGCCGGCCTGGATGCAGATGGCAAAGGCGTCTGCGGCGTCCTTGTCGCGCCGCCTCTGCCCGGCCGAGCCCCCGGGGTCCTCCCCGATGCCCATGGCACGTTCGGTCAGAAGGAGGTGGCCGGTGGAGCTGACCGGCAAATATTCCGTCAGTCCCTCGACCACCCCCAGGACCGTAGCCTGTCCCAGGGTCATCCCGCCCTTCGCCGGCTCGGCAGCCCCCTGAGCGGCCACGGCCGTGCCGACAGCGAACAATACAAGGCAGATCACTGCCAGATAGACGACAAGCCGTTTACTGCACTTCATGTTCACTCCTTCGGCCCTCATTGACGGGTAATTCCAATAAACTCGTTCGATTTAAACATAAATGCAGGGGCGACCCTCGGGTCGCCAAGGGCGGGTCAGTGCGCCTCGCGCCAGTTCTTCCCGACCCCGATCTCCACCAGCAGCGGAACATCGAGCTCAACCGCCCCTCCATCTCCTCGCGGACCAGGGCACCGGACGGCTTCCCGCTCGGCCTCGGGAACGTCGAAGACCAGTTCGTCGTGGACCTGGAGGACCATCGTCGCCTCAAGCCCCTCCCGCCGAAGGCGGGCGAAGATCCGTACCATGGCGACCTTGATGAGGTCGGCCGCGGTGCCCTGGATCGGGGCGTTGACGGCGTTTCGCTCGGCGAAGCCGCGCACCGCGCCGTTGCGGCTGCGGATCTCCGGGATAGCGCACGCCTCCCGAGCAGCGTGGTCACGTAGAGCCTCTCCCGGGCCTCGGCGATCCGCTCTTCCATGAACCCCTTCACCTTCGCGTAGCGGTCGAAATAATGGTCGATGAAGGCCTGGGCTTCCTTTCGCCCGATCCCCAGCTTTTGGCCAGGCCGAAGGCGCTCATGCCGTAGAGGACGCCGAAATTGATCATCTTGGCCTGGCGCCGCATCTCGGGGTTGACCATCTCGGGAAAGACGCCGAAGAGGTCGCAGGCGGTGCGGGCGTGGATGTCCTCGCCCCGCTCGAAGCTCTCCCGAGCAGGGTCTCTCTCCCGACATGTGGGCCAGGACCCGCAGTTCGACCTGGGAGTAGTCGGCGGAGAGAAGGGATTGCCCTCGGCGGGGATGAAGGCCTGGCGGATGCGCCCGCCCTCCTCGGTGCGGATCGGGATGTTCTGAAGGTTCGGCTCGCTCGAGGAGAGGCGTCCTGTGGCGGTGACGGTCTGGTTGAAGGAGGTGTGGATCCGTCCTGTCTCCGGGTGGATCAGCCTGGGCAGGGCGTCGAAGTAGGTCCCTTTGAGTTTGGCCAGGGAGCGGTATTCGAGGATTTTAGAGGCGATGGCATGTTCCTCGGCCAGGGTGGTCAGCACCTCGACGTCGGTCGACCAGCCGGTCTTGGTCCTTCGCCCCCGGGGGAGCTTGAGCCGTTCGAAGAGGACCTCGCCGAGCTGCTTGGGGGAGCCGATGTTGAAGGGCCCTCGGGCCAGCTCGTGGACCTCCCTCTCCAGGGTCGCGAGTTTTTTTTCCATCTGGCCGGAGAGATCGCGCAGGAAGCCCGGGTCGATGCGCACCCCGGTCCACTCCATGTCGGCCAGCACCTCCATCAGGGGCATCTCGACCTCGCGAAAGAGTTTCTCCTGACCCGTCTCTTTGAGCAGGGGCTCGAGTTTCTCGGCCAGGCGCAGGGTGATGTCCGCGTCCTCGGCGGCGTAGACAATGGCCTTTTCCACCTCCACCTCGGAGAAGCCGACCTGGTTTTTCCCGCTGCCGGCGACCTCGCTGAAGGTGATCGTCTTGTACCCGAGGTGCTCGGCCGCCAGGCTGTCCATGCCGTGGGACTTGGCTGCCGGGTTGGTCAGGTAGGAGACGATCATGGTGTCGCAGACGATCCCTGCGAGGGCGATTCCCGCCCGGCGCAGCACCAGGGCGTCGTACTTGAGATTCTGGCCGACCTTGGGAACCCCGGGGTCCTCCAGCAGGGGACGCAGCCGCTCCAGGACCATCTGCCGGTCGAGCTGCTCGGGAGCGCCCAGATACCGGTGGCCGAGGGGCAGGTACCACGCCTCCCCCGCCCTGACCGCGAAGGAGATCCCCACCAGGTCGGCCCGGGTCGGGTCGAGGCTCGTCGTCTCGGTGTCGAGGCAGATGCGCCTGGCCCCTTTCAGTGTCTCCAGGAGGCGGTCGAAATCGGCCTCGGTGAGGACCCCTGTATAGCCCTCGCCCGTGGCGCGGTTGTCGGCGGAGAATTCCTGCAGCAGCTTGTGAAACTCCATCTCCTTGAAGAGGGCGGTAAGGGCGGAGCAATCGGGCTCCTCGAGGACGAAATTGTCGTAATCAAGGTCCAGGGGGACGTCGCGCACCAGGCTGACCAGCCTCCTGGAGAGCCGGGCCTGCTCGGCGAACTTCCGGAGGTTCTCCCGGCGCTTCTCCCCCTTGACCCCGTCGATGTTGGCCAGCAGGTTCTCCAGGGAGCCGAACTCCCCGATAAGCTCTTTGGCGGTCTTCTCGCCAATCCCCGGCACCCCGGGGATGTTGTCCGAGGAATCCCCGGCGAGCGCCAGCACCTCCTTTACCTGTTCCGGCGGGCCGCCGAAGCGCTCCCTGACCTCCTCCGGGCCCGAAACCTTGTCCTTCATCGTGTCCAGCAGCCGGACCCGCTCGCCGACGACCTGCATCAGGTCCTTGTCGCCGGTGACGACGGTGACCGCCATGCCCGAGGCAGCGAAGCGCTCGGCAAGGGTGGCGATGATGTCGTCGGCCTCAAACCCCTCCTTTTCCACCACCGGCATCTTGAAGGCCCTCACTACCTCCTTGATGAGCGGAATCTGGGGTACCAGGTCCTCCGGCATTTTTGCCCTGTTGGCCTTGTACTCGGGGTATATCTTCTTGCGGAAGGTAGGTCCCTTCGCATCGAAAATCACCGCGAGATGGTCGGGCTTTTCGTCTCGCACCACCTTCAAGAGCATGTTTGTAAAGCCGTAGACGGCGTTGGTGGCGGCTCCCCGGGCGTTGGAGAGGTGGGGAATGGCATAATAGGCTCGATAGATGTAGGAGGAGCCGTCGATGAGATAAATCCGCTGGGATTGTTCCGTCATGAATGGCCTCTGCGAGGTGGACAGGTGATTTCCGGAAATCGCCCCTGAAGGGGAAACCGGCTCATTATTTCACAGGAGGGGAGAAATACCAAGGCGGATTAGAGGCCTCCGGCCGGGGCCTTTTCCGGTTCCGGGAGAAGGGTTTGGCGGCCGCTGCAAGAAACAAAGGATTTTCCAGTTAAATTCCGAATTAGGCCCGTTCAGGTTCTTTGACATTGGCACCGGTTTCCGGTATATTCTGGCCTTGCCCCCGGAATCCAATCCTGAACCTTCGAGCGCCGAATGTTTACATTTTTCCAGCGTTATTTCCAGGGAATCCTTTTTCTTCTCCTGGCCCTTCTCGGCTTCTGCCTGGGGCAGCTATCCGCCACCGGACTCGGTTTTTTCCTGGCCCCCCCGGTTGCCGTGCGGGACAGCCAGGCCGGCAAAATCGCACATCCCACCCCCAAGCCGGTTCTGGCGGACTACCAGGTTGTCCTCCAGAGGGATATCTTCGACTCTTCCGCCCACCCCGACCAATCGCTGACTCCCTTGAAAGACACCCGGGAAACGGCCGCGCCCGCCGCCCCCCGCCAGAGCCTGACCCTCCTCGGCACGGTGGCCGGAGGCAGGGTTCCACTGGCGGTAATCGGAGCAGGCAAGGAAATCAAGGTCTTCCAGCTGGGCGATGAGGTATCCGGTGGCGGCAAGTTGGCAGAAGTGGATCGCAACCTGGTGAAGATCCAGTATCCGGACGGCTCCAAGGACCAACTTCCCCTCTACAAGGGGGAAAAGGACGGAGGGCCTGCGGCTCCGGCGGGCAAGTCTGCCACGGCCGCGGGCGGCTATACCATCAAATCCATCGGCGAAAACCGCTGGGTCATCCCCCAGCAGGAAGCCGAAAAGGCTCGGGGCAATCTGAATGAGCTGCTTCAGCAGGCCCGGATGGTACCGCATATCGTCAACGGCCAGACCGACGGCTTTTCGGTTCAGATGATCCGGCCGCATTCCCTTTTCGCTCTCCTGGGATTGAAAGTGGGGGATATCCTCATGCAGGTAAACGGCATGGACCTCAACAGCCCGGAGAAAGCCCTGCAGGTTTTTCAGCAACTGAGGGAAGCCAAACATATCTCCATCGGGCTGCAACGCAACGGTAGCCCTTTAACCTTTGAGTATGAAGTCGATTAGGAGGGATCCCTGTGATCACCAGACGCATAATGTGTATCTCTTTACTTCTGGCAGGCCTCATGGTCTTCCCCTGTGCCGGGAAAACCTGGGGGCAGACCCAGGCGAAGCCGAAGGCGGCAAAGAGCGTTGCAGCCGGGAAGGTGTCCCTCGATTTCAAGGACATCGAGCTGCCCGACCTGATTCAGACCATCAGCGAGCTGACGGGAAAGAACTTTATCTATGACGAATCGGTCCGGGGCAAGGTGACCATCATCTCCCCGAGCAGCATGAGCCTGGACGAAGCCTACCGGGTCTTTCTCACCGTCCTTTCGGTAAAGGGTTATACCGTGGTCCCCTCGGGAGAGGTCAACAAGATCATCCTTACCCGCCAAGCCAAGGAAAGCAACCTGCCGACCGCGGTCGAAGGGGGCAGGAGAAATGTCGGCGAGCAATACGTCACCCGGATCATCCCCCTGCAGAACGTCGACGCCAGCGTTCTGGCCACTACGGTTCTGACTCCCCTGGTCCCCAAGACGAGCAACATCGTCGCCTATGCGCCGACCAACACTCTGATCATTACCGACAACGCGGCCAACATCGAGCGTCTGGTCCAGATCATCCATGAACTCGACGTTCAGACCTCCCAGCAGGTTCTGGAAGTCCTACCGTTGCAGTATGCCAGCGCCGAGGACGTGGCCAAGATTGCCACCGATATACTCAGCCAGGCATCGGCCGTCCCCCGCCGGGGACGGGCGCGAATCAATCTGCGGACCGCCGGCAGCGAGCAGATCAGCAAGGTCCTGGCCTACGCCCGCACCAATTCGCTGGTTGTCATGGCCAGCTCCGACGACATGGCGACGATCAAGCATCTCATCGGTGAACTGGACCAGAAGGCCTCCCTCGAGCGCTCCAACATCAATGTATACTACCTCGAAAACGCCGACGCCGAGACCCTGGCCAAGACCCTCAACGAAATCGTCACCGGCATCAAGTCCCAGCCGAAAAACCCGCGGACGCCCCAGGCAACGAAGTCGGCCGCTCTCAGCACCGAATCGGTCTCGATAACCGCCGACAAGCCGACCAACTCCCTCATCATCAACAGCACCCCCGAAGACTACGAAATCATCAAGGGGATCATCGGTCAGCTCGACATCAAGCGCAAACAGGTCTTCGTCGAAGCTCTGGTTCTCGAGCTTTCGATGGACGCCACCGAGCAGCTCGGCGCTTCTCTTCAGGGCGCGATAGCGACCGGAGGGAACAGCCTGGTCTTCGGCACAAGCAACCTGAATACCGGCCAGGCCACCCTTTCCGACCTGGCCCCTGCCAGCGGCGGAGGCACACCGGCCCTGCTGGGGAAAACTATCGACGGTATCCTGCTGGGAGGTCTCTTCAATCCCATCACCGTAACCGGGCCGGACGGCTCCCCCGTCACCATTCCGGCCCTGTCGGCCCTGATCGACCTTTCCAAGAAGGATGCCGACGTCAACATCCTGTCGGCGCCGAGCCTGTTGACCTCGGACAACGAGGAGGCCGAGATCCTCGTCGGCTCCAACGTGCCGATCATCACCTCCCGCCTGACCAATGCAGTCGGCACCGCCACCGAAGCCACCTCCGGCCTGGCGACCAGCGTTTCGGTCGAACGCAAGGACGTGGCCCTGACGCTGAAGATCACACCCCAGATCACCGAAGGAAGCCGGGTGCGGCTGAAGGTCGACCAGGAAATCACCGACCTCGCCGCCACCAGCGTCGGGGACGTGAATCAGGTCGGGCCGACCTTCACCAAGCGACTGCTGAAAAACACGGTGCTGGCCGAGGACGGCAAGACCATCGTCCTGGGGGGACTGATCAGCAACAACGTGCAGAATACGGTGAGCAAGGTACCGATTCTGGGGGACATCCCCTTACTGGGCTATCTCTTCAGGCACAACAGCACCATCGACAAGAAAACCAACCTGCTGATTTTCATCACACCGAAAATCATCAAGGGCGCCGACGACCTGGCCAAGGTAACGGAAAAAAGCCGGGAGGCACTGAAAAACGCCCAGAAAGGAATTCTACCGACGGTGGAATCCCAATCTTTTCTCGAAACGAAAGAACCGGCCCTTCCCGCCTCTGAGCCCGCCGATACTCCGGTCGGCCATTGAGTGAGGTTTCATGGCAAACTGGCAACTCCTGGGGACCATCCTGCAAAACGGGTTCGGCGTCGATCCCCGGAAAATCGAAGAGGCACTGGAACTCCGGCAGGGCAATGGCCGTCGACTGGGGGAGGTTCTTGTCGGCATGAAGACAATTTCCCAGGAAACCCTGACCCGGGCCCTGGCCGAGCAGCAGGGCCTGCCCTTTCGGGAATCGCTTCAGGCCGAGCCCGGCAGCGGTGAGATGCTCGACCTGCTCCCCATCTCCTTCGTCAAGGAATACCGTGTGTTTCCCATGGAACGCGGCGACGGGAGACTGCGGCTGGCGGTGGCCGACCCCCTCGATTCGAGGCCGCTCAATGACCTTGCCGCCCTGACCGGCGATTTCATCGAAATCATCGTTTCCACTCCCGAAGAAATTCTGCGGGCGATCAACCGCTCCTACGAACATCATGCGGGTGAGGCCCAGGAGTTCATCGAGGAAATGGAGGGAGGGGAGGCCGCTCTGGCCAAGGATTTCGAGCCCGAGGACCTTCTCGATGCCTCGGACGAGGCGCCAATCATCCGGTTCGTCAACAGCCTCATCACCCAGGGCTACAAGGAGCGGGCTAGCGATATCCATGTGGAACCCTTCGAATCGGAACTGGTCGTGCGCTACCGCATCGACGGCATCCTCTACGAGGTGGTTCGCCCGCCCCAGAAAGCCCAGGCCAGCATCATCTCCCGGCTCAAGATCATGGCGAACCTCAACATCGCCGAAAAACGCCTCCCCCAGGACGGACGGTTCCGGGTGCGCATCGCGGGCAAGGACGTGGACGTGCGCGTCTCGACCCTTCCCACCGCCTTCGGCGAGCGGGTAGTCCTGCGCCTGCTCGACAAGGCCACCAACGTGCTTGGTCTGGAGGAGATCGGCATGGGGTCGAACCTCCTGCGGCAGATCGACCAGATGATCCACAAGAGCCACGGCATCTTCCTCGTGACGGGACCGACCGGTTCGGGCAAGACGACCACCCTCTATGCCGCCCTGACCCGCCTCAACAGTCGGGAGCAGAACATCATCACGGTTGAGGACCCCATCGAATACCAGCTGGCCGGGGTCGGCCAGATCCAGGTCAATCCCAAGATCAACCTGACCTTCGCCGCGGGGCTGCGTTCCATCCTGCGCCAGGACCCGGACATCATCATGGTCGGTGAGATCCGGGACGGGGAGACCGCCGAGATCGCCGTCCAGTCGGCCCTCACCGGGCACATGGTCTTCTCCACCCTGCACACCAACGATGCCGCCGGAGCGCTCACCCGCCTGGTGGAGATGGGGATCGAGCCCTTTCTGGCCGCCTCCTCCATCGTCGGCATCCTGGCCCAGCGCCTGGTGCGCCGGATCTGCCCCCATTGCCGCGAGGAATTCCGCCCCAGCGCCGAGCTGCTCCAGGAGATGGGACTGCAGCAGGCGGTGGGGCCCGATGCCGTCTTCTTCCGCGGCCGGGGCTGCCCCAAATGCATGGATATCGGCTACCGGGGACGCACCGGAATCTACGAACTGCTGCCGGTGGACGAGCAGGTCCGGGACCTGCTTCTGCAGAACCGCGATTCGGCCAGCATCAAGAACGCGGCAATCAAAAAAGGGATGAAGACCCTGCGGGACTCGGGCCTTGCCATGGCCCTGGCCGGTGAAACCACCATCGAGGAAGTCCTCCGGGTCACCCAGGAGGAGGTCTGACTGTGGCCCTCTTCGACTATTCCGGCTTCGACGCCGGGGGAAAGAAAGTCTCGGGAACGATGGAAGCCGCCGGCAGGCGGGCGGTGCTCGTCAAGCTGCGCGACCAGGGCATCCACCCCACCTCTCTGCGGGAGGAAAGCACTCGCCGTCCAGGGAAAGGCGGCCTTCCGGGGCAGATTCCTCCAACGGGTGCCGGCAAACGAACTGGCCGCGGCCACCCGGCAGCTGGCGACCCTGCTCGGGGCCGGCCTGCCCCTGGACGAGGCCCTCGCCACCGTCGGCGGACAGCTTGAAAACCCCCAGCTCACCCGCTCTCTCAACCGGGTGCGCGAAGAGGTCATCCAGGGAGAGGCCCTCCACGTTTCCCTCGGCCGGCAACCGAGGCTTTTTCCCGCCCTGTACGTCAACATGGTCCAGGTGGGGGAAAACAGCGGCACCCTCGATCAGGTGCTGGAGCGGCTGGCCGACTTTCTCGAGGACCAGGCACGGATGAAGAGCCGCATCCAGGCGGCCATGGCCTACCCCGTCCTGATGGCCCTGGTGGGTACCGGGGTCCTCTTCTTCCTCATCACCTTCGTCGTACCCAAGGTGACGCGGATGATCGCGGACATGGGACAGGCCCTTCCGCTGCCGACGCAGATGCTGATCGCGATGAGCGATTTTCTAAGCGCCTACTGGTGGCTGCTGCTGATTCTGCTTGCGGCGGCTGTTTACGCCCTGCGCCGGTACCTGGCCACCGACGGGGGGCGTCTGGCCTGGCACCGGATGACGTTGAGGCTTCCCCTTGCCGGCAAGCTGAACCTTCTGATTGCCACTTCGCGCCTCGCCCGCACCCTGGCCACCCTGCTGCGCAGCGGGGTGCCGCTGCTCAAGGCCCTGGACATCTCGCAGAACCTGATGGAGAACCTCGTCCTGCGCCAGGCGCTGAAGGACACCGCGGTGGCGGTGCGGGAAGGGGAAGGCCTGGCGGCCCCTCTCAAGCGCAGCGGGGTCTTCCCGCCCATGATGTTCCAGATGGCGGCGGTCGGAGAGCGCAGCGGCGAACTGGAAGCGATGCTCTTCCGGGTCGCCGACAACTACGAGCACCAGATCGACCTGTCGATCACCGGAATGCTCTCCCTGCTCGAGCCGGTGATGATCCTGGTCATGGGCACGGTGGTCGGGTTCATCGTCCTGGCCATCCTCCTGCCCATCTTCCAGGCCAGCCAGGGGATGGGGTGAAAACGGTGAATGGTGAACAGGTAAAATCGTGATTCGAGGCCGAAGGCCAAAAGGTTAGAAAACAAACCAGCAAGACGGCGGAAGGATAGCCGCCGCATTCAACGCACCGAGGAGTCAGTCGATGAAAAGGACGCGTTCCGAGCGTATTCTGGGAAACAGCAGGGGTTTCACCCTGATCGAAATCATGGTCGTGGTGGTTATCCTCGGCATTCTGGCGGCCATCGTCGTTCCGAGGCTGATGGGTCGTCCGGAACAGGCCAGGCGAACCAGGGCGGCGGTCGACATCAAGAGCCTGGAGGAGGCCCTGGGCCTTTACAAGCTCGACAACGGCTTCTACCCCTCAACCGAGCAGGGGCTCCAGGCCCTGGTGACCCAACCCGACACGGGCCGCATTCCCACCCGCTACCATGACGGCGGTTACCTGAAAAAGGTCCCCGTCGACCCCTGGGGGCACGATTACGTTTACCTGTCCCCCGGCCTGCACGGCGACGTGGATATCATCTCCTACGGCTCCGACGGCGAAGCCGGAGGCGAAGGGGACAATGCCGATGTCAACAGCTGGGAACTGGAATAGACCCTCCGGTTTCACCCTCATCGAAATCGTCGTCGTCCTCTTCCTGCTGGCTCTCTTTTCGGCCCTGACCCTGCCCATGCTCACGGGAATCGGTCAGGACGGCCTGAGCGCCTCGGCCCGGCGGCTCGCCGGAACGGTCAAGTACCTGTACAACGAATCGGCGCTTAACCGGCAGGAGTACCGACTGATTTTCCACCTCGACAAGGGCTCCTACGAAGCCAGGGTGTTGAAGACCGACGGTGAGTGGACGGAGGTGACGGGGATTGGCGCCGGCCGCAGGCTCAAGGGAAAAACCCGGTTTGCCGAGGTGGACGTCGCCGGAAAGGGCGCCTTCACCACCGGGGAGGTGACAGCCGAGATTCACCCCCAGGGGTGGCTGCCCGAGACGGTGGTCCACCTGGACAACGGCAAGGGGGGAAAAATGACCCTGAGAATCATGCCCTTTACCGGAGCCACCGAGGTCTATGAGGGATATCGGGATTTCGAAGAACAGCACTGAACCGAGGGGGCGGGGAAGGCGGGACGAGGGACGGGGGAAAATCTCCCAGAAAAAATTCTCATCGTTCCGCATCCCGCATCCCGCGTCCCGCGAAAAGGGCTTCACCCTTCTGGAGGTGATGATTGCCCTGGCGATCATCGGCATCGCCCTCGTGGCCCTGCTGGCGCTGAGCAACCGCTCCATCGCCGTCAACGCCCGGCTGCAGAATATCACCCAGGCGACGCTGCTCGCCCAGGACAAGATGACCGAGGTCGAGGTCATCCTGCAGCAGGACCCGACCCAGCTCACCAACCAGGAAGGGGTCTTCGGCAAGCCCTTCGACGGATACCGCTGGCGGACGACCTTCGAGGACACCCCCCTGCCCTCCATCAAGCAGGTCACGGTAACGGTTCTCTGGGGGGAGGAGAAACGCAACGAAATGGTGGAGCTGACCTCCTTTGTATCTGGATAGAGGCACAGGACCCTCCGTCGCCTGTGGCTGTGGCGGGCAAGCTGGGGATTGGGAACTGGGAAAAGGCTTTTTGGGGAAAAGGATGAAAGAGCAGCCGAAGGGCTTCACGCTGATCGAGATCCTGGTCGCGGTAACCATCACCGTCATCCTGCTGTCCACGATCTACGGGGTCTTCACCTCGGTCAGCTCGGCCAAGGACCGGCTGGAGAAATCGGGAGAGGGCTACCACCTGGCACGAGTCATTTTCGACCGCATGGGCCGGGAGATCCGCGGGGACTATGTCGATACGTCCAAAGCCGGCTCATTTTTCACCGGCGGGGTGAACGACAAGGGTAACCCTTTCCTGAAGATTTCGACCACTGCAACCACCCCCCAGGGAGGGCTGGTTGCGGGCGTCGCCGTGGTCGAGTACGAACTGGTCCAGGATACCGAGAACCCAGACCGCAAGGTTCTGATGAGAAGAGAGTATTCGGCACTCGACCCCCAGGGGGAGGATAGGCCCGAATACCGGCTCGCCGCCGGCATCGACGGGATGAAGTTGCGCTTTTACGACGGCACGAACTGGGCCGACCAGTGGCAGACGGGGCTTCCCAGGATCGTCGAGGTCACCCTGACGGTGCTGGTAGACGGAGAGGAGATGCCCTTTGTCACCTCCTTCGAGGTTCCCGAGGTAAAGGTCTCCTCCTGATGCCGTCCTTGCGCCAGGAAAAAGGGATGGTTCTTCTGCTCGTCCTGGTGGTGGTGGCCCTGCTTTCGGCCCTGGTGACCGAATTTGCCTTCTCCACCCTGGTCGACATGCGGCTGACCGAAACGTTTCGCGACAGCACGAAGGCCTATTACCTCGCCAAGGGAGGCGTCCAGGCTGGGCGGATGATGCTGGCGGAGGACAAGCGGCTCGATGGCCTGAAGGCGAAACCCTATGACGCGCCCTCGGAGTTCTGGGGCCAGAACATGATCACCAACTATCCGGTGGGCGGCGGTTTCGTGACCGTGTCCATCACGGACCTGGACGGGAGGCTGGACCTCAACGGGCTGGTTGTCGGGGACAATCCTCAGACGGTGACGGTGGACCGGGTCTTCCGGCTCTTCGATGAGCTCGGGCTTCCCAATGCGGCGGCACTCACCGCCTACCTCATCGACTGGATCGATTCGGGAAACGACCCCTTCACCCTGATCCAGACCGATCAACGGAACATCCCGACGGACGGCGCGGAGGACAGCTATTACATGAGCCTGGCCAAGCCCTATCATTGCAAGAACGCTCCCCTCGACTCCCTGGAGGAGCTCTCGATGGTCCGCGGTTTCACCCCGGAGGTGATCCGGACCATCCGCCCCTATGTCTGCGTTCGCGGAAGCGAAAAGATCAACATCAACTCCGCCCCCGCCGAGGTGATCGTGGCCCTGGCAGCACCGGGCACCATCGAGGGCGCCACGGTCGATGCGATCATCGACTACCGGAAAACCACGCCGATTGCCCGCCTCGATGAGCTCAAGAACCTCTCCGGGGTGGACGTTAACACTTACAGCGCCCTGAAATCGCTCTACAACGCCGGGCAGTTGGGCGTGACCAGTGCCTTCTTTCGCATCGAATCCCGGGCGGACGTCAATGACGGCGTCCGCACGGTGGTGGCAGCGGTGAACCGGGACAGCAACCAACTCCTATACCAGAAGGTGTATTGAACCGATGGCAAAACGACTGATCGGCATCGACGTCCAGCCCGGGCGACTGCGGGTCGCAGTCGCCGCGGAGGAAAAAGGGGCGACGACTTTGCTGCTAGCAGAAAGCCGCCCCTTCGCCGATGAGCAGGAAATGCTTGCAGCTCTGCAGGAGATTCTCGGCGACGCCCCCGGCTACGGCGATCGTCTGGCCGCGGCTCTCCCGGCCCGCGACAGCTTCTTCCGCCAACTGGCGTTCCCCTTCGCTGAGGAGAAAAAGATCGCCGCCGCCCTCGCCTTCGAGCTCTCGGCCCAACTCCCCGTCTCGGTGGACGACTGCACCACCGACTTTCAGAAACCGCTCCCCCAGGACCAGGGCGACTTCCGGGTGGCGGCAGCGGCCGTGCGTTCCGAGAAAATCCAGGCCGCCGTGCAACCCTTCGACCGAGCAGGCCTCCCCCTTCACATCCTCGACCTTCTCCCCTTCGCCCTGGCGGCCGGGATACGCAGCCAATTCACCGAGGGGTTTCTCGCCTGCCTCGACGCAAGGGAGGCGACCGTTGCCCTGATCCGGGAGGGCCGGGTCACCGATTTTCGTCTCCTGCCCCTCCAGGGTCCCCCGTCCGGGGAGGAGCTCACCCGGTTCCTGCTGCGGGAGAGCGCTTCCCTGCAGAGCGCCGCCGCGGCAGAGAACCTGCCCCTGTATCTCGCAGGTTCCGGCGTGACAGGGGAGTTGATTTCGGAACTGCAGAAGCATTTCCCCAGGGTCGAGGCGCCGGCCTTCTCCCTGGAAGGCAAACCTCTTTCTGCCGAATTCATCCCTGCCGCCGCCCTGGCGATGCGGGCTGCCATCCCGGAACGGGAGCAGGAGTTCAACTTCCGGCGGGGCGAGTTCGTCCTTAAAAGCGAGTGGGCGGGGTTGAAGAAAAAGATGGTGGGGATCGGGGTGTTGCTGGCCCTCATCCTTGTCATCGGCGCCGGTTCGACCTGGCTCGCATACGCGCAGAAAGCCCATCGCGCGGAGGCCCTCAAGCAGGAGATGGTGAAGGTCTACAAACAGACCTTCCCGGGGGCCAAAGCCATCGTCGATGTCCCCTTGCAGATGGAGGCCAAGATCCGGGAGCTGAAGAAAAAAGCCCTTCTGTTCGGGGCGGGCCCCCAGGGTTCCGCCCTGGAGATTCTTCGGGAAGTGTCGCAGAAAACGCCTAAGGACATCACTGTGGACGTGCGGGATTTCACCTACAGCCCGGACGGGGTGAAACTGGAGGGGGTAACCTCATCCTTCGATGCCATCAACCGCCTGTCAAAAAGCCTGGAGAGCTCCCCCCTGTTCCAGAACGTCCGCATTGCCGATGCCAAAATGAGCCTGGACGGCAAGCTGGTGGACTTCCGACTGAACCTGGACTTCGGCGGTGAAAAGGAAAAAAGCCCATGATTTCGAACCTGAGTCAGCGGGAAAAGGTGATCCTCGCCTTGGGAGCCGCGGTCGTCCTGGCGACCCTGCTCTTCATGGGGGTAATCGCCCCCTACCGGGGGGCCATGGTCCGGCTCGACAACCAGATCTCCTCTCGCCAGCGACAGGTGCAGCATGTCCAGGCCCTGCGGAGCGCATACCTGACACTCCAGCGGCAGCAGGCCCAGGTCGATGCCAGGATGGCCCGGAGCAAGGATTTTTCCCTCTTTTCCTTCGTCGAAAACATAACCGGTCAGGTCGCCTCCAAGGAGAATCTGGTGTACATGCGCCCCCAGCCTTCCTCGGTGCAGGACACCGTGCGCGAAGACTCGGTTGAGATCAAGCTGGAGAAAATCCGCCTTGATCAGTTGATTCGCCTTCTCTACGCCATCGATTCCACCGACGCCTGCCTGCAGGTCAAAAACCTGCGGGTCAAGACCCGCTTCGACGACCGCACCCTGCTCGATGCCGTTCTGACCATCTCTTCCTACGGGAGAAACGCATGAAACTACCTCGCCTTGTCCCCCGGCCCTGGCTCCGGGAGAAAGGAAACGGCGCCAGGGGGAAGTCCGCCGTCGCCCGGGGCAGGCTTTACCTGGCCGGGGCGCTTGTACTGCTGGTCTCCTTCCTCGCCGGATTCTATCTTTTCTTCCCCCTCTCCGTCCTGAAGAGCCGCATCGAGCAGGAAGCGATCGCCCGGGCGCACACCGAGGTTCATATCGGGGATCTGGCCCTGCTCTTTCCCCCCGGTCTCGCCGGGCAGCGAATCACCCTGGCCACCGGAAACCCCGTGGTGCCCGCGGTGCAGGTGAGCTCCCTGGCCCTCACACCCCTCTGGCACACCCTGGTCACGGGCAACCCCGGGGTGGACGTGCACGCCGACCTGATGGGGGGAGTCTGCGCGGAGAGCTACGACGAAACGGCTCCGTGGAAGCCCGGATGGCAGGGATCACCTTTTCCGAGCCGGTGGCCGCGGGCAGCGCCCTGAAGGTGGCAGGGACGGTGAAGGATGGAATTTTCTCGGGCGCTGTCCCCCTGAGAGCCACGACCACCTCGCGCCTCGACCTGACTCTGGAGCAGCTTCGTCTCACCGGCCTGGAGAGCCTGGGCGTAGCCGGCGGGACCCTTTCCCTCGGCACGGTGACCCTGCAGGGAACGGGACTGGGCAATTCCTTCCGGATGACCAAACTGGCCTCCACGGGGGGAAACCTGACGGTTTCCGGCTCGGGGACGCTTCTTCTGGCCGACCAGCCGGCCCGTAGCCGCATCAACCTCAGTCTGGTGATGCGACCGGCTCCCAACCTCGACAAGAAAGTGAAGGACATGCTCGATCTCCTCCTCAAGCCGGGCCGCGACGGAGCCTACCGCTTCCAGGTCGCCGGCTCCCTGCTCCGGCCGGTCCTCCGATGAGCGCCCGGCGTCTTCTCCCGCTTACGGTCCTGGCGCTCGGCCTCTGGCTGCTCGCCGGAGCCTTGCCGGCCGAGGCCCTGCCCATCACCCCCTTCCAGACCTTCAACCAGAGCCCGCTGGCGCAGATCTACGGCCTGCCCGCCCCCGGGCAGGCGGCGGTGCTTCCCCCGGGCCGCGCCGATCTGGGGCTGACGACCAACATCGCCAGCAACTTCGTCGAGGAAGACACACCCCGCGAGACCCTGCTCCTGGACGGAGAAACGTACCGCTTCGACCTGCGGCTGCGCTACGGATTGCCGAAAAATTTCGAGGTGGGGCTCGACCTGCCCTTCATCACCCATCAGCGGGGATTTCTCGACGGATTCATCGAAGGCTGGCACGACTTCTTTCATCTGCCCCAGGGCGGACGGGACCAGGCGCCGGAGAGGCGCCTGGCTTACCGCTACGTCCGGGACGGAAAAGAGGAGATCAACGTGGACCATGCCGCATCCGGCCTGGGTGATGTCCGCCTGGAGGGGGCTTGGCAGTTTTACCGCTCCCCAGAGGGACGTACACGCCGGGCGACTCTGCACGCCGGGCTGAAACTGCCCACCGGAGACAGCTCCAACCTCCTCGGCAGCGGCAGCACCGACCTCTCGCTGTGGGTCACCGCCGACAACGCCTGGCCCCTGGCGTGGGGGGATGTGGCCCTTTACGGCTCGGCCGGGGGGCTCTTTCTCACCGAGGGCGACGTCCTGCCCGGCATGCAGCGCAACGTGGTCGGGTTCGGTTCCCTGGGCGGCGGCTGGAGCCCCCTGAGGAGCCTCGCCTTCAAGGTCCAGTTCGACGGGCACACCCCCTTTTACCGCGGAAGCTCCCTGGAGGAACTCGATGGAAGCTCCCTGCAGCTGACCGTCGGCGGCACCGTGGGCATTACCGAGAGCCTGGCCCTGGACCTCGGGGTGTCCGAAGACATCGTGGTCAACACCTCTCCCGACGTCGTATTTCATATCGCTTTGCACAATCGTTTCTGACCCGCCCCGACTTTCCCGGATTTCGGCCCTGTGCTTCCACCGGAATTTTCTTTCTCCGGGGAGCGCAGGACCTCCACTTGACAATAGACCCTGGGATGATTAGTTTTCGGATGTTCCGTTATCATCCTCAAGGAGTATTGCCGCATGAGCCAGGAAACCGAAGAAATCCCCGAAGCGGAATTCAACGGCGAGGAGGCCCCCTCTACCAGCCAGGAAGGGAGCCTGGTGGTGGCTTCCGAGGTCCTCCCCTCCGCCATCCCCATCCTTCCGTTGCGCCCCCGGCCGGCATTTCCCGGGCTTCTGATCCCGATGTCCGTCAACGGCAGCGACCAGGTGGCCGCCGTTCAGCGGGCCCTCGACTCCCCTACCCAGGCCCTGGGCCTGGTGCTGGCGAGAAACCCCGAGGAGGCCGACGGGCCGGAAAACCTGCACCGGGTCGGGGTGGCGGGAAAGATCATCAAGGTCATCCACTCCGAGCAGGAAAACATCCACTTCCTCTTCAACTGCCTCGAACGCTTCTCCATCGAGGAACTGGCCACCTCCGGTGAAGGGCTCTTCGCCCGCGTCAGGTACCATTACGGCGCCGAGCTTTCGGTCAACCCCGAGTTGAAAGCCTACACCATGGCCATCATCTCGGCCCTGAAGGAACTGGTACAGATCAACCCCCTCTACTCGGAGGAAATCAAGCTCTTTCTCAACCGCTCCAGCCTCGACGACCCCGGCAGGCTGGCCGATTTCGCCGCTAACCTGAGTTCCGCGGACGGCCAGGAGCTGCAGAAGGTCCTGGAGACCTTCGACGTTCGCAAGCGCATCGACCGGGTCCTGGTGATCCTGAAGAAGGAGCTGGAGGTCTCGCGGCTGCAGACAAAGATCTCCAAACAGATCGAGGAGAAGATCTCCGCCCAGCAGCGGGAGTTTTTCCTCAGGGAACAGCTCAAGGCGATCAAGAAGGAACTCGGCCTGGAGAAGGAGGGGAAGACGGCCGAGATCGAAAAATTCGAGGAGCGCCTCAAGGGGCTGAAGCTCAACCCTGAAGCCCAGCGGGCGGTGGATGAGGAACTGGAGAAGCTCAGGCTTCTGGAGCCCGCCTCCCCCGAATACAACGTGACCCGCAGCTACCTCGACTGGCTGACCATCCTTCCGTGGGGGAAATTCAGCAAGGATTCCTACAACCTGGAGCGGGCCCGCCGGATTCTCGACCGCGACCACTACGGCCTGGAGGACGTCAAGGACCGCATCCTGGAGTTCATCGCCGTAGGACGGATGAAGGGAGACATCTCCGGCTCCATCCTCTGCCTTGTCGGCCCTCCGGGGGTCGGTAAGACCTCCGTCGGCCGCAGCGTCGCCGATGCCCTCGGGCGGACCTTCTACCGCTTTTCCCTGGGGGGGATGCGCGACGAGGCGGAGATCAAGGGCCACCGGCGCACCTACATCGGCGCCATGCCGGGCAAGTTCATCCAGGCGATGAAGAGCGCCGGGAGCGCCAATCCGGTGCTGATGCTCGACGAGATCGACAAAGTCGGCGCCTCTTTCCAGGGTGACCCGGGCTCAGCCCTGCTGGAGGTCCTCGACCCGGAGCAGAACGCCACCTTCCGCGACCACTACCTGGACGTGCCCTTCGACCTCTCCAACGTCCTCTTCGTCGCCACCGCCAATCAGCTCGACACCGTCCCGGCGCCGCTGCTCGACAGAATGGAAGTCATCCGCCTGTCGGGCTACATCCTGGAGGAGAAGGTCGAAATCGCCCGGCGCTACCTCATCCCCAAGGCCCTCAGGAACCACGGGATGAAGAAGGGGCAGGTTACGATCCGCAAGGAGGCCCTGGAGGCGATCATCGACGGCTACGCCCGGGAGGCGGGGGTGCGCGGGCTGGAGAACCGGATCAAGAAGATCATGCGCCGGGCGGCCATGGAGTTCGCCACGGGCAAGACCGCGAAGATCGTCATCCATAAAAAAGATCTGGAGACCTACCTGGGCAAGCCGGTCTTCACAAAGGAGGAGGTTTTCGAGAACGTCCCCGGTGTGGTGACGGGCCTGGCCTGGACCAGCATGGGCGGGGCCACACTGGCCATCGAGGCCACCGCCATGCCAAGCAAAAACAAGGGCTTCAAGCAGACCGGGCAGCTCGGCAGCGTTATGGTGGAGAGCTCGGAGATCGCCTACTCCTACGTCATGGCGCACCTGGAGAAGTACGGCGCCGAGAAGGACTTTTTCGACACCCACTTCGTCCACCTGCACGTGCCCGCCGGCGCCACTCCCAAGGATGGCCCCTCGGCCGGGGTCACCATGACCACCGCCCTTCTCTCGATGATCACCGGCAAGCCGGTGCGCAACAAACTCGGCATGACTGGAGAGCTGACCCTCACCGGGCGGGTGCTGCCCATCGGCGGGGTCAAGGAAAAGACCATCGCCGCCCGCCGAGCCGGCCTCCGAACGCTCATCTTCCCGGATGACAACCGAAAGGATTTCGACGATCTGCCCGATTACCTGAAGGAAGGGGTCGAGGTCCACTACGCCCGGAATTATGATGACGTGTACAAGGTGGCCTTCGGCCGGGAAAGGTAGGGGCGGGGCGCAATGAATTGCGCCCCTACCCGCACATAAGACATATATCCATACGAAAGGTAAAAAATTCATGACCGTACAGGAGCTTAAAACCGCCGTCATGGGCCTCGAAACCGAAGAGAAGAAGGCCTTCATCCTTGAAACCCTGCCCCTGCTGGCCCAGGACGCCATGAAGGATCCCTCCTTCCTCATGCAGCTCCTTCCCGTGTTCCTTGGCGTCGTCAAGGAGAGCGGTCTCGACCTGCAGCAGCTGCTCCAGCTCGCCACCATGTTCGGCGGGGCGCCGGCTTCGGCCGGGTAGGAACACTCCTTCACCCTCCCCCCCGCCAACGGGCGCCCTCTCCCCAGGGAGAGGGCCGAGACCCTCCATCAGTCGGCGCAGTTTTGACCTGCCACCCCCCCGATCCGTCCCGGAGCCAACTATTGGTTTGACTTTTGATTGAGTGTTCGATTAGAATTCTTGAGCAAACACTCAACCAGCCATTGCCGGCATATCCCGCATGGTCGGTTCGGCCGGGGCAGAGGAGAGGACCCTGGGACCATGACCAATAAAACACAGCAAAAACTCATCGAAGCGACGGAGCGTCTCCTGCGCAGAGACGGTCTGGCCCGGGTAACCACCCGCCAGATCGCCCGGGAGGCCGGTGTGACCGAAGGGGTGATATATCACCACTACCGCGACAAAGCCGAGCTCCTGCTTGCTGTGACCGGGAGCAGCATAGGCGAATTCCGCGAGGTACTGAACAGCCTTCCGCTGCAGGTGGGACAGGGCTCGATCCGGGACAACCTGGAGCGCACACTGCAGGCCGCCTATGATTTCCAGTTCCGGATCGTGCCCATCGTCTGCTCCCTCTTCGCCGACGTTCAGTTGCTCGGCCGCACCCGGGAAATCCTGAACGAGCGCCAGTGCGGCCCCGAGTGCGTCGTCGAGGCTCTGGTGGTCTACCTTGAGGCCGAGCAGCGCCTGGGGCGGTTCAACCGCTCGGTCTCTCCCCGCTCCGCGGCCGAAATGCTGCTTGCGAGCGGCTTCCACACGGCCATGCTCGACCATCTTCTCGGGCGGGACCATCCCTCTGAAGCCAGACACCTGCGGGTCAGGGAAAATATTCAGGCCCTTCTGGCCGGGCTTGAGCCACGCCCCGAAACACCATCTGCAATTTCCCAGGAACAGGGATAGGGAACGATGACCTTTACGCGTCCACTTCTCGCCGCTCTTGCGGTGATGGTCCTGGCCGGCTGTACCGTCGGCCCCAACTTTCACACCCCCGCCCCCCCGGCCGCCGGGAACTACACGGCTTCGCCGCTGCCGGAGCAGACCGCCTCCGCCCCCGTGAAAGGTGGCGCCTCGCAACGCTTCGCCTTTGCCAAAAAGCTCACCTCCGAGTGGTGGACGATGTTCCGCTCGCCCGAGCTCGATGCGCTGATCAGACAGGGACTGAAGGACAGCCCCTCGCTGGCGGCGGCAGGGGCCGCGCTGACCGAGGCTCGGGAGAACCTCCGGGCCGCCGGCGGGGCCCTGCTCTATCCCCGCCTCGACGCCAAGCTGCAGGGGACGCGGCAGCGCATCTCCGGAGCCTCCTTCGGCGGGTCGAGCACCGAATTCAGCCTGCTCAACGCCTCGGTCAGCGTCTCCTACAACCTCGACCTCTTCGGCGCCAACCGGCGTCAGCTCGAGGGGCTCGGGGCCCAGGTCGACTACCAGCGTTTCCAGTACGAGGGGGCCTATTTGACCCTGACGGCGAACCTGGCGACCACCGCCATCCAGGAGGCGTCGCTACGGGCCCAGATTGCCGCCACCGAAGACATCCTTGCAGCCGAGCAGAAGCAGGTGGCCCTTGTGCAGCGGCAATTCGAACTGGGGGCGGTGCCCAAGGCTTCGGTCCTCTCCCTGCAATCGGAGCTCGCCCGAACCCGCGCCACCCTGCCTCCCCTTGAAAAACAGCTCGCCTTTACCCGACACGCCCTGGCCGCGCTGGCGGGGAGGCTGCCTGGCGAGGGAGGCCTGCCGAATTTCGGGTTGGACGCGCTGAAGCTGCCCGAAGACCTCCCGGTGAGCCTTCCTTCGGCCCTGGTGCGCCAGCGCCCCGACATCCGTGCCAGCGAAGCCCTGCTCCACCAGGCGAGCGCCGCGGTCGGGCTGGCTACGGCGAACCTCTACCCTCAGATCACCCTGAGCGGGAGCTACGGCGTCGAAAGCTCCTCCCTCGGCGACCTGTTCAGCGGCCAGAACGTGGTCTGGAACCTGGGGGCGGGCCTGCTGCAGCCCCTCTTCCACGGAGGGGAGCTCACCGCCAAGCGCCGGGCGGCCATTGCCGCTTACGACCGGACGGCGGCGCAATACCGGCAGACGGTACTCCAGGCTTTCCAGAACGTGGCTGACGTGCTGCGAGCCCTCGACACCGATGCCCGGGCCCTGCGGGCCCAAGCCGATGCCGAGGTGGCCGCCGGGACGAGCCTCGAGCTGACCCGGAAGCAGTTTGAACTCGGCGCCGTGAACTACATCGACCTGCTGACCGCCCAACGGGACTACGACCAGGCGCTCCTCAGCCTGGTCTCCGCCCGGGCCCAGAGGTATGCCGATACCGCGGCGCTCTTTCAGGCCCTCGGCGGCGGCTGGTGGCAGCGGACCGCGGAAGCGTCGAAGACGGCGTCGACATCGGAAAATGACTGACCGGCCGATAAGACGGCCTATTTATCAAAAAAGGCATTTGCTCCACGAAGGACACGAAGTTTCACGAAGAAATTCCAAAATTGTGAACCGTCGGGTCTCTCAAACGGGTTGGTTTTTTTCGTGTTTCTTCGTGGACTTCGTGGATAACTAAGGTTTTTGGGTTTATTCCAAGGAAGAGGCTTCCATGACCAAGCGTATGGTGATCATGCTGATCCTGGTCGGCGTGCTGTTCGGCGGGATTTTCGGTTTTCAGGCATTCAAGGCGCACATGATCAAGAAATTCATGGCGGGACAGGGCCTCCCCCCCCAGACCGTCTCCACCATTCAGGCGACCCGGGAGAGCTGGCAGCCCCAACTCGAGGCCGTCGGCACCCTGAAGGCGGTACACGGGGTGGACCTCGCGCCGGAGGTGAGCGGCACCGTGGCCGAGATCCATTTTCACTCGGGGGATGAGGTCAAGGAGGGAGCCCTGCTTCTCGCCCTCGACGCCCGCTCCGACATCGCAAAACTCCAGTCCCTCAAGGCGGCGGCGCAGCTGACGGAGCAGATCTTTCTGCGCGACCAGCAGCAGTTCAAGGAAAAGACGATCAGCCAGGCCACCCTCGACGCCGACACGGCGAATCTGAAAAGCGCCCGGGCGCAGGTCGCCGAGCAGCAGGCGCTGATCGACAAGAAATTATCCGCGCCCCCTTTTCCGGGCGCCTCGGCATCCGCGCCGTCGACCTCGGCCAGTATCTCAACCCCGGCACCAAGCTCGTCACGCTGCAGGCGCTCGACCCGATCTTCGTCGATTTTACCTGCCGCAAAAATCGGTCAGCCGGGTCAAGGTCGGGGACAAGGTCACGGTGACGACCGACGCCTTTCCCGGCAAGGACTTCCCCGGCGAGATCGCCGCCATCGACCCCAAGGTCGATCCGAGGGCACCCGCAACGTCGAGGTCCGCGCCAGGGTCCACAACCCGGGCACCTGCTGCTGCCCGGGATGTTCGTCACCACCGAGATCCAGACCGGCGCCCCGCAGCGCCACCTCACCCTGCCGCAGACGGCCATCACCTTCAACCCCTACGGCAACACGGTCTTCCTGGTCGAGGAGCAGGGCAAGGGGCCGGACGGCAAGCCGACTGGTCGGCACAGCAGAAGTTCGTGACCACCGGCGCGACCCGGGGCGACCAGATCGCCATCCTCGACGGCGTGAAGCCAGGCGAGAGGTGGTGACCGCCGGCCAGACTCAAGCTGCGCAACGGCGTGCCGGTGGTCATCAACAACACCATCCAGCCGTCCAACAACCCGGCGCCGACGCCCAAGGACGAGTAGACGGGAGTCCATCGATGAAGTTCACCGACATCTTCATCCGCCGGCCCGGTGCTGGCGACCGTGGTGAGCCTCTTCATGCTGGTGCTCGGCCTGCGCTCGGTCGGGCTGCTGCCGGTGCTGCAGTTCCCGCGCACCCAGAACGCCGTGGTCACCGTCACCACCGCCTACACCGGCGCCGATGCCGACGCTGGTGGCGGGCTTCATCACCACGCCGCTGGAGAACTCCATCGCCCAGGCCAACGGCATCGACTACATGACCTCGACCAGCACCCAGGGCGTGAGCACGATCACCGCCAACCTGCGGCTCAACTACGACACCGGACAAGGCGCTGACCGAGATCAACACCAAGGTGAACGCGGTGCTCAACCAGCTGCCGCCGGACGCGCAGCAGCCGGTGCTGAGCGTGCAGGTCGGCCAGACGATCGACGCCATGTACATCGGCTTTTCGAGCGAGGTGCTGCCGGCGAACAAGATCACCGACTACCTGATCCGCGTCGTGCAGCCGAAGCTGCAGGCGGTCGAGGGGGTGCAGACGGCGGAGATCCTCGGCGCAGAAGCTGTTCGCCCTGCGCGCCTGGCTCGACCCGAAGAAGCTCGCCGCCTACGGCCTGACCGCCGCCGACGTGCGAACGGCGCTGGCCGACAACGACTACCTCTCGGCGGTGGGCAGCACCAAGGGGCAGATGGTGCAGGTCAACCTGACCGCCTCGACCAGCCTGCACTCCGCTGGACGAGTTCCGCAACCTGATCCTCAAACAGCAGAACGGCGCCATCGTGCGCCTGGGGGACGTGGCCCAGGTCACCCTCGGCGCCGAGGACTACGAGTCGCAGGTCGGCTTCGACGGCAAGAAGGCCGTCTACATCGGCATCCAGGTGGCGCCGTCGGCCAACCTGCTGGACGTGATCAAGCGGGTCCGCGGCGGTCTTTCCCGGCGATCCAGGCAGCAGCTGCCCGAGGGCCTCAAGGGCGCCATCGTCTACGACTCGACCAAGTTCGTCAACAGCTCCATCGACGAGGTGGTGCAGACGCTGCTCGAGGCGCTGCTCATCGTCACGCTGGTCGTCTTCGCCTTCCTCGGCTCGCTTCCGCTCGGTGCTGATTCCGACCATCGCCATCCCGCTCTCGCTGGTCGGGCGCCTTCACCATCATGCTGATGTTCGGCTTCTCCATCAACCTGCTGACCCTGCTCGCCCTGGTGCTCGCCATCGGCCTGGTGGTCGACGACGCCATCATCGTCGTGGAAAACGTCAACCGCCACCTCGAGCAAGGGGCTGACGCCGCTGGAGGCGGCCATCGTCGCCGCGCGGGAGCTGGCCAACCCGATCATCGTCATGACCGTGGTGCTGATCGCGGTCTACATCCCGATCGGCTTCATGGGGGGACTCACCGGCGCGCTGTTCACCGAGTTCGCCTTCACCCTGGTCGGCGCGGTGACCATCTCGGGGATCGTCGCCCTGACCCTCTCGCCGATGATGTGCTCCAAGCTGCTCAAACCCCACGACCCCAACCAGAAGGGATGGCAGGCGAAATTCGTCGTCTTTCTCGACCGCCAGTTCGACGCGTTCCGCAAGCGCTACCAGAGGCTGCTGCACGGCACCCTCAACACCGTCCCGGTGACCGTCGTCTTCGCTCTGATCGTCCTCGGCAGCATCTATTTTCTCTACGCGGGGGCCAAGTCCGAGCTCGCCCCGCAGGAGGACCAGGGGGTCATCATCACCTCCTCCACGGCGGCTCCCAACGCCACCCTCCAGCAGCGTGAGCTCTATTCGCGGGCCGTCTACAAGGACTTCGCCAAACATCCCGAGACCGACCACGTCTTCCAGCTCGACATGCCCGGGACGTCCATCGCCGGCATGGTGCTCAAGCCCTGGGACCAGCGCCAGCAGACTGCCAGCCAGCTGCAGCCGGTCATCCAGAACGAGCTGAACCACATCGCCGGCATCCGAGGGGTGGCCTTCCAGCCGCCGCCTCTTCCGGGAGCCGCGGCCTTCCCATCCAGTTCGTCATCCAGACCACCGACCCCTTCGAACGCCTGCACCAGGTGGCCGGCAAATTCCTGCAGGAAGCGCAGAAGAGCGGCATGTTCATGTTCCTCGACAGCGACCTCAAGTACGACCTGCCCCAGTCCCAGGTGGTCATCGACCGCAATCTGGCCGCCCAGCTCGGCCTCACCATGCGCGATGTCGGCGGAGCGCTCTCCGCGATGCTCGGCGGCGGCTACGTCAACTATTTCAGCCTCGAGGGACGCTCCTACAAGGTGATTCCGCAGGTGGAGCAGCGCTTCCGGCTCAACACCGACCAGCTGAAGAACTACTACATCCGCACCGCGAGCGGCGCTTCGGTTCCCCTTTCGACCATCGCCCACATCGAGACGAAAACGGTGCCCGAGTCGCTGAATCACTTCCAGCAGCAGAACGCGGCGACCATCTCGGGGGTCGCCTTCCCCGGGGTGACCCAGGGGGAGGCCCTCACCTACCTCAAGGACCTCGCCGCCCGCACCCTGCCCCAGGGCTATTCGGTCGATTACGCCGGACAGTCCCGGCAGTTCGTCCAGGAGTCGAGCGCGCTGCTGGTCACCTTC
Organism: uncultured Alphaproteobacteria bacterium; assembly: GCA_963728645.1. Classification (GTDB taxonomy): domain Bacteria; phylum Pseudomonadota; class Alphaproteobacteria; order Rhodobacterales; family Rhodobacteraceae; genus Sulfitobacter. The sequence continues at coordinate 28,701 of CAVSLU010000010.1, forward strand.
TTCTTCGCCCTGGTCATCATCTTTCTCGCCCTGGCGGCCCAGTTCGAGTAGCTTCCGCGACCCGATCATCATCCTGGTCACCGTGCCGATGTCGATCTGCGGGGCGCTCATCTTCATCAGCCTCGGGGTCGGCGGCGCCAGCCTCAACATCTACACCGAGGTCGGCCTGGTCACCCTGATCGGCCTGATCAGCAAGCACGGCATCCTCATCGTCGAGTTCGCCAACAACCTGCAGAAACAGGGCCACGGCAAGCGCGAGGCGATCGAGATGGCCGCAGCCATCCGCCTGCGGCCGATACTGATGACCACCGCCGCGATGGTCCTGGGCGTGGTGCCTCTGATCATCGCCACGCGGCGCCGGCGCCGTGAGCCGCTTCAACATGGGCCTGGTGATCGCCTCGGGCCTCTCCATCGGCACCCTGTTCACCCTCTTCGTGGTGCCGGCGATGTACATGGTGCTCGCCGCGGAGCATGCCAGACAGGAGGTCCCGGAAGAACTGCCCGTCGTTCCCGATTCAGCGGGGTCCTGAACCTGGCTCCTGGCTCCTGCCTGGCGACCTCCTTACGCAGCGACCTGCGGGGAATGTACCCAAAATAATTCAAGAGGAATATCATCCATGAGACAAACGGAACGGATGGGCACCGAGGAGATCAGGCGGCTGCTCGCACGTTTCTCGGGACCGGCGATCGTCGGGACGGTGGTGAACGGCCTCTATAACGTGGTCGATCGCATCTTCGTCGGCCACCAGGCGGGGGCCCTCGGCATCGCCGCCATCTCCATCTGCTTTCCCGTCATGATGATCATGATGGCCTTCGGCATGCTGGTGGCCCGCGGCGGCAACACCCTGGTCGGCATCCGTCTCGGCCAGAAACGCCCAGAAGAGGCCGAACTCGTCCTCGGCAACGCCTTCACCCTCTACCTGATGCTCTCCGTCGTCTTCATCGGACTTGGCCTTCTCGGGCTCTCGCCCCTGCTCAAGGTCTTCGGGGCCACTCCAACCATCCTGGCGCCGGCCGGCCAGTACCTTTCCATCATCCTGCTCGGCATGCCGCTACAGATGATCGCCCTCGGCATGAGCAATTTCATCCGCGGGGAGGGGAACCCCCGCAGGGCGATGTGGACGATGTTCTTCGGCTCGGGGCTCAACATCGTCCTCGACCCCCTGTTCATCTTCACCTTCGGTCTTGGAATCCGGGGGGCCGCCCTGGCCACCGTCCTCGCCCAGGCGGTCTCGGCCATTTACGTCCTCCATTATTTCCTCGGAGGGAGCAGCGTCCTCAAGCTGCGCCGCGCCTGCCTGCGGCTGCGGGGGGACCTGGTCCGCCGGATCGTGGCCATCGGCTCGCCCCCCTTCGCCATGATCGTCGGCGCGAGCATGATTATGGCGGTCCTGAACAACCGCCTGCGTTACTACGGCGGAGACGTGGCCCTGTCGGTGATGGGGGTGATTTTCAGCGTGCAGATGCTCGTCCGCATGCCCCTCATCGGCCTCAACCAGGGGGCCCAGCCGATTCTCAGCTTCAACTACGGAGCGCTGGAGTACCAGAGAGTCCGCCAGACGTTGAAAACCGTCCTGACCTGGGCCACGGTCATGGTCGTCTTCGCCTATCTCGCCGTCGAACTCCATCCGATTCTGATTTTCCGGCTCTTCAGTCCCCACGACCAGCCCCTCGCCCGCATGGGCGCCTCGGCGATCCGCATCTTCCTGCTCATGCTGCCCCTCTTCGGCATCCAGATGACCGGAACCAACTACTTCCAGGCCGTCGGCCGGGCGCGGGTCGCGATGGCGTTGACCCTGTGCCGCCAGGGTTTGGTCCTGATCCCGCTGGTGCTGATACTCCCCCTCTTTCTCGGCCTGCGGGGTATCTGGTACGCAGCGCCCCTCGCCGACGTCGTTTCGACCGTCCTGGTGACGGTCTTCCTGATGCGCGAGCTGCGCCGACTCGGCGCCGAGCCGGCCCGCGAGCCGACCTGACCCGTGGGAGATCCGCATTTTCCATTGACGAAAGCTCCCGGAACTGCTAGGTTATCGCGGTTATGAGAATTATAATCAGGGACATACTGAACTGCCGTCTCTGGTGGTGGTGGGCCTCTTCGAGCCGGTCCGCGCGCCCCTGATACGCCGTCGCGCCCGGTCCTCCCGGTCCGCGGCGCCTGAATCGACCCGAAAGCCGCGGCCATCAGACTGCGGCTTTTTTTTTACGGAAAAACACCCACTCACACGAGGTAACCCACATGCGCATCCTGTCCGGCATTCAGCCCTCCGGTTCCCTGCACCTGGGGAACTACTTCGGCATGATGAAGAAGATGATCGAGTACCAGGAGCACGAGGAGCTCTTCTGCTTCATCGCCAACTACCATGCCATGACCTCCCTTTTAGAAGGCAAGGCCCTCGCCCGGGGAACCCTGGAGGCGGCGGCCAATTTCCTGGCTCTGGGGCTCGACCCGGAGAAGAGCTGCTTCTGGGTGCAGTCGGACCTGCAGGAGGTCCAGGAACTCACCTGGATTCTGTCCAACTTCACCCCCATGGGCCTGCTGGAGCGCTGCCACAGCTACAAGGACAAGGTCGCCAGGGGCATTCATCCCAACCACGGCCTGTTCGCCTACCCGGTGCTGATGACCGCGGACATCCTCCTCTTCCAGAGCGACCGGGTGCCGGTGGGCAAGGACCAGAAGCAGCACCTGGAGGTGGCCCGGGACATCGCCATCAAGGTGAACAACCATTTCGGGGAGATCTTTACCGTTCCGGAGCCCGAGATCGACGAGGACGTCGCCACTGTCCCCGGCCTGGATGGCCAGAAGATGAGCAAGAGCTACGGGAACACCATCGACCTCTTCCTGGAGGAAAAGGCTCTGCGCAAGCAGGTGATGCGCATCGTTACCGACCCCACCCCCATGGAGGAGCCGAAAGACCCCGACACGTGCAACGTCTTCCAGATCTACCGCCTGTTTCTGAACAAGGACGAGGAGGAGCAGCTGCGCCGGCGTTACCTGGCGGGGGGGATGGGTTACGGCGAGGTGAAGGAGGAGCTGTTCGTGGCCATCCGCGACTTTTTCGCCCCCTACGCCGAACGCCGCAGGGAGCTTGCCGCCAACCCCGACGGGCTGCGGCGGACTCTCGCCCGGGGCGCAGAAAAAGCGCGTTGCGTGGCGGCAAAGACGATGCGCAAGATCCGGAAGAAGGCGGGGCTGGCCTATTGAAAATCAGCTCTTGGATCGTATTTGCGCCGGTGAATAAATGGCGAAATCACGTTTTTGGTAGGGGCGCTGCTTGCCGCGCCCCCGGGCGGAGCAAGCGCCGCCCCTAGATTTCAATGTTTAATCGCCGCCGAAATTGCTCCCGGCGGCCTTTGCTATGAACCAGCTGCTTTCTTGCTTCCCCGGCGGCCTCTGGCATAATAGGAAGGGGAATCCATATGCAAGGAGGAGCCATGACCGTCTATCGCAAATGGTTCTGCACCTGTTCGGGTCAACGGGTCGAACTGAACTACAACGAGGTCCTGGAGGAGGAAGAGGGCGGGGAACCCTACTGCGAGCGCTGCGGCGCGACCCCGTCTTCGGACCCCCGGCGGACCATTATCTACCGGGATGTGGAGGAGTGGGACGATTGAGGGGGAAAATTTAAAGAAGAGCCCTTTCCGGCAAGGAGGGAGTCACGACTCTCCCCCATCCTCGCGGACGAAGAGGACAAAAGCCATGGCCGGACGCTTGCTGGCCTCGCGCATGGCGAAGTTGAGCCCCTCCAGGTGCCATCCGGAGGCGGTCCATTCATTGATGATTTTCTCCAGCGTTTCGTCGGTCACAAGGCTGGTTTCGACGACCTTGTAGCGTACCACCCTGGCCTCCCATAAAAGAGCAGGGAATCACCCCGCTTTCATCGTCTCCCGGCACCCTCTTCCAACGCCATACGGACATACTCCTCGGTCGCCCCGCGGATAAGAAGCCGTTTGTGCCGGGATTTTTCTCCTGCGGCAATTTCCACCTGCCCCTTGGCGACACCCAGGAGCTTGGCTATAAATTCGCAGCACAGCCGGTTGGCGGCGCCCTCCACCGGAGGGGAGGTCAGCCGTACCTTCATCTCCTCGCCCTGCACCCCGACGACCTCGTTCCTGCTCGCCCGCGGCTGTATGTAGAGGTTAACCGTCACCCCCTCCCCGGCGCGGTGCAGCCAGGGAGCCATCAGAATTCCTCCGGGCTGAAAGTTTCCTCCACGTCGTCGTTTTCCCCTCCCTCATCGCCCTCTTCGGGTTGCTCTGTTCTGCCGGAAGGCCCCTCCTTCGTTTCTTCGAAGGGAAGAAAGTCCTCGAGGAGGTTTTCTTCCGATTTTCTCCCGGGTATAGCCACCACCTCCAGGTCCAGAAGCCGGGTGTGACTCTCCAGAAGGGCGCGAAGGCTGGCCTCGAAGGAAATCTTCTGGCGCTTGATTTCCTGGATTTCACTGATCATCTGGATCCGCCGCTCTTCGGCGTCCCGGAGAATTCTCTCCCCCCGGCTTCTCGCCTCCGCAAGGATGAGCTCGGCTTCCCGGCGGGCGTTGGCCTTGAGCTCGTCGGTCACCTTCTGGGTGGTCAACAGGGCTTCCTTCAGGGTTTCCTCCCGCTGGCGCATCTCCTCCAGAGCGGCCCGGTTTCGGGCCAGCTCTTCCTTGAGTTCCTGGTTCTGCTTGTGGAGCTCTTCGAGGTCATCGGCAACAAGCTCGAGAAAATGGTCGACGCCCGCTGTATCGTAACCCAGGAGACGGGTCTTGAACTGGTGCTGCTGGATGTCGATGGGCGTAATTCTCATGGACCACCTCTCAAAAGCGGAAAGCTAGCTGGTAGATAAGTTGCAGCAGAATGCGGCGAAGCAGGGACAGGCCGATCAGAAGAACGATGGGGGAAAAGTCGAACCCTCCGAACTGAAGGGGCACGAGCCGGCGCAGGCGGTAAAGAACCGGTTCGGTCGCGTTGTACAGAAAACGCACAATCGGGTTGTAGGGGTCTGGGTTGACCCAGGAGATGATGGCCCGGGCAATCACGATGAAAATATAGATTTGGAAAAAGAGGTTGATTACTTCCGCGAGGGTGGATAACAGCATATTCATGTCATGGGATCCTCTTGCTGGGGCAGGAATATCGCCGGGACGGACGGATTTCAGATCGCGTCTCATTTTATAGCGTATTGTCGGCAAAGGTGCAATTGCTTTCCAGAAAGCTCATTTTAGGGAGCGAAGCCTTCGGAAAGCATCATTTTTTGACTTCTCGGAAAAAAACCGTTACATTACCGCCTTGGGACAGGCCGCTCCCTCGGACAGGCCCAACCCCACAAAGAACCTTGAAGGGAACCGTCATGAAACGTACCAGCAACCTTCGCATCCGCAGCCTGACGCCGATCATCGCGCCGGCGGACCTGAAACAGGTATTTCCCCTCTCCGACAAGGCCGCCGAGTGCGTCACCAACAACCGACGGCAGGTAGTGGACATACTCAACCAGAGGGACACGCGGTTGATGGTTGTTGTCGGCCCCTGTTCGATTCACGACCCCCTCGCCGCCCTCGAATACGCTTCGAGGCTGGCCGAGCTGGCCCGGGAGGTAGAGGACCAGCTTCTTCTGGTCATGCGGGTCTATTTCGAAAAACCCCGCACCACCATCGGCTGGAAAGGCCTGATCAACGACCCCGACCTCAACGGCTCCCACCAGATCTCCAAGGGCCTGGGAGTGGCCCGCGGTCTTCTGTGTTCCATCAACGACCTCGGCCTGCCCGTGGCCGGCGAGATGCTCGACCCGGTCACCCCCCATTACCTGGCCGACCTGATCAGCTGGGGGGCCATCGGCGCCCGTACCACCGAATCCCAGACCCACCGCGAGATGGCCAGCGGCCTCTCCTTTTCGGTGGGGTTCAAAAACGGCACCGACGGCAACCTGCAGATCGCCATCGACGCCATGGGCGCCGCCCGCCATCCCCACAGCTTTCTCGGCATCAACAATGAGGGGCGAAACGCCATCGTCCAGACCACAGGCAATCCCGATGTACACATTGTGCTGCGCGGCGGCAACAACAAGCCGAACTACCATGCCGCCGACATCCTGAAGATCGAGGAGATGCTGGCCAAGGCGAATCTCAACACCGCCGTCATGGTCGACTGCAGTCATGCCAACTCCTTCAAGAACCATGAGCGCCAGGAGGAGGTTCTGGTCGAGGTAGTCGAGCAGATCGCCGCCGGCAACCGCTCCATCTGCGCCCTCATGGTGGAGAGCAACCTCAAGGCCGGCAACCAGCCGATCTCCAGCCATCTTTCCGAACTCAAGTATGGGGTGTCCGTCACCGACAAGTGCGTCGACTGGGCGACCACCGAACGCATGCTGCGCCATGCCTGGCGGAGGCTCCGGGAAATCGGCGGCCGAAGGGTCTGATTCGCAACAAAAAGCCCGGCCGGAAGGCCGGGCTTTTTTGCGCTCCGGCAAGGCGATGTGGTAAAGTAAGAATCCTTTCGCAGGGAATACGCAAATGGAACAAGACAAAAAAACATCTGAAAATCCGCTCTGCATTCTCTCCCCGGGGGAGGCGGCCCAATCATGCTGCTGTCCCGGCAAGGAAACGGACGAGGCCCCTGCGGAGAAGAAAAAGCCCATCCCGCTGCCGATGGCCCAGGCGTCCCAGGCCTGCTGCCCTCCGGCAGAGGAGAAATCCTCCTGCTGCTGCCCGGAGGATGGGCCGGAGGAGCTTCCGGGCTACCGCCTCTGGCCCTTCGTCAGGGGATGGACCGAAGCGGCGGGAAGGAAAATCCCGCGGGTAGCCACCGACCTGACCCTTACCGACATCACCGGGCGCTGGGCGATGCGCTGGGGCATCGGGCGCAGCCGTTACCAGGTGGCGCCGGGCCTGTACGCCGTGGGGAACCCCGGTCCCGAATCGCCGGTACTCGTTTCGGCCAACTACAAGATGAGCTTCGACGCTCTTCGCCGGGAACTCTGCGCCACTGACGCCTGGATCCTGGTCCTCGACACCCGGGGCATCAACGTCTGGTGCGCCGCAGGAAAGGGAACCTTCGGCACGGCGGAGGTCGTGCGCCGAGTCGGCCGGACGAACCTGGCCCAGGTCGTCTCGCACCGGACCCTCATCGTGCCCCAACTGGGCGCCCCCGGGGTGGCGGCCCACGAAGTGGCCCGGAAGTGCGGCTTCAAGGTGGTGTACGGTCCGGTAAGGGCCCGGGACATCGAGGCCTTTTTGTCGGCCGGGATGAAGGCCACCCCCGAGATGCGCAGGGTCTCCTTTTCGACCCGGGAGCGGCTGGTCCTCACGCCGGTGGAATTGACCGGCATGGGCAAGCTCCTCCTCAAGGCCGCGCTGGTCCTTTTTCTTCTCGGGGGTATCGGAAGGGGAATTTTCTCCCCCGCCGCCGCCTGGAGCCGGGGAGGCGGGGCCGTTGCCGCAGGTCTCTCGGCGGTTCTGGCCGGGGCTGTCCTCACCCCGGTGCTCCTTCCCTGGATTCCGGGCCGGGCCTTCGCCCTCAAGGGGGCCCTGGCCGGAGCGGCCGTCGCGGCGGCGATCCTCCTCGCCCGCTGGCAATCCCTGCGGCTTTTGGACGCAACTGCGCTCCTGCTGGCCGTGCCGGCCGTAGCCTCCTGGTGCGCCATGAATTTCACCGGTTCCACCACCTTCACCTCCCCCTCCGGGGTGGAGAAGGAGATGCGCCGGGCCATTCCCCTGCAGGCCGTGGCCCTGCTGGCGGCGGGAATCCTCTGGATCGCGGGGGCATTCTGATCATGAAGAAGGAGCGATAAAAGGATGGCTGAACTGCGTTATCTGGAAGGTGTCACCACTCTGGAACTGAACCGGGAAGCCTGCACCGGATGCGGCATGTGCGCCACGGTCTGTCCCCACGGCGTTCTGGCGATCGAAGAGCGAAATGCCCGCATCAAGGGCCTGGACCGCTGCATGGAGTGCGGAGCCTGCGCCCGAAACTGCCCCGCGGCGGCTCTCTCGGTCAAGGCCGGTGTCGGATGCGCCAGCGCCATCATCCACGCCTGGCTCACCGGCGGAGAGCCGAGCTGCGATTGCGGCGGAGGCAATTCCTGCTGCTAGCATCCGGGCACCGCCTCTCACCCCAGCCCGAAATTCTTTCTCGCCCTCTCCGCCACAGCCCGCCCGATGCTGATGGACGCCGTGGCCGCAGGGGAGGGGGCGTTCAGGACGTGTACCATCCCCTCGCCCTCCTCGAAATAGAAGTCATCGACCAGCTTTCCCTTTCCGTCCACCGCCTGGGCCCTCACCCCCGCTTCGGCCGGGCGCAGGTCCTCCCTCTTCAACTCGGGAATCAGCCTCTGCAGCTCGTGCAGAAAGGCCCCCTTGCTGAAGGAGCGGTAGTATTCCTGGATAGCCGTGTCCCAGAACCTCCCGGCCAGGCGCCAGAAGCCGCAGTACGAAAGGGTGTCGAGGGTATCCCCGAGGGAAAAACTCAGCCGGTGGTACCCTTCGCGCTTAAGGGCCAGCACGGCGTTGGGGCCGGCCTCCCTTTCCCCGTCTATCATGCGGGTAAAGTGAACACCGAGAAAGGGGAGGTCCGGGTCGGGCACTGGGTAGATGAGGTTTTTCACAAGAGAGCGCCGGCTCTTGGTCAGCTTGTAGTATTCGCCGCGAAAAGGAATGATCCGGACCGCCGGCCTCGCCCCGGCCATCCGGGCGACCCGGTCGCACTGAAGGCCCGTACAGTTGACCAGAAACCGGCAGCGCACCTCTCCTGCCGACGTGTTAAGGGAGAACCCTTCCTTTGTCCGGCGAATCAAACGAACGCGGGCTCCGAGGCGGATTTCCCCCTTGTGGCGGCGGACCTCCTTCGCGAAAGCCTCAGTGACCCGGACATAGTCGACGATCCCCGTCTCGGGGACATGCAGGCCTGCGATACCTGCCACGTGCGGCTCGAATTCCAGAAGTTCCTTGCCGTCGAGGCGCCGCAGGTCCTTCAGGCCGTTTTCCCGCCCCCTGCGCTCCAGCTCCTCCAGGGCCGGCAGTTCGGCCTCCCGGGTGGCGACCACCACCTTGCCGCAGCGCTCGTGGGGGATGCCCCGCTCTTCGCAGAATTCGTAGAGGGCCTGCCTCCCCTCCACGCAGTTTCTCGCCTTGAGGGAACCGGGCCGGTAGTAGAGGCCCGAATGAATGACGCCGCTGTTGTGCCCGGTCTGATGCCGGGCGAGCCCCCCCTCCTTTTCCAGCAGCACCAGCTTGAGATCGGGGCTATCCCTGAGAAGGGCCATGGCGGCCGAGGTGCCGAGAATGCCGCCTCCGACCACTGCCACGTCGAAATGACCGGAAGGGTCCCTTTTCGCGGCCATCCCCTAGGACTCCCCGACCAGTTTATCCACTTCCAGTTTGATGTCGTCGATATTGACCCGGGCGACCTTTCCCCCTTCCCGTTCGCAGCGGACGAGTCCCTCCTCCACCCAGTCAAGGATGCGGCTCTTGCTGACACCGTACTTCGATTCGGCTTCCTCCGGGGTATACCATGTTTTGACCAGGGCCATCTGCAACCTCCCTCTGGAATGGATTTGATAAAAGTATAGCGCGGCCCGGGATTATTTCCCTCTTTGACCGCGGTCAAGGCATTCTTCGGGCAACCCACAAGAGAATAGGATACCGGGTATTTTATCCCCCTGGAAGGGAGTTCCAAAGCCATGACGCCGACTGAACAGATTGTGACCTGGACCATATGGACGCTAACCGCCGTCGGCGGTTTCTTCGGCCTCCGGGCCGCCCTGCGGCGCCGGAAAAACGGCCGCAAGGATTAAGGGAGGCGCCCCGACCGGCCTGTTTTCGCCCCTTCGGGGGCAAGGCCGTGCACTCCATCTACTTCAGGAAACCGTAATCCCCGTCCCGGATTTTCACCAGTTCGCCGTTCTCGAAACGCAGGATGCGAATGAACCGGTTCGGACCGAAATTGTAGGTCCATTCCTCCACCCTGACCTTCTCGACCGAGGGCCAGAAGCGGCCGAATCGGAAGAACCCGCCATTTTCCACCTCCTCCCAGGTGTCGACGGAATCGGGCTCGCCGCAAGCATGGATGACCTCTATCTTGCGGTCCCCTGGCTGAACGAGGTCGTTGCCGCAGTAAAAGGCCCCTCCGGAAGCGGCTGCCGGCGAAACCAAGAGAAGCAGCGAAAGGAGAACCGCCGTTGCGACTTTCATTTCGGGCTCCTTGCGGTAAAAGAGAATTCTATATATTGTATTCCCGCAAAAGGGCCTTGACAAACCCGTCCAAGAGATGACGCGACGCCCGGGAAAATTCGCCCCATGAAAAAGCCTCGCCCTACCCTGCCGCCGGCTCTCAAATACGCTCTTCTGCAGATACCCGGAGCACTGCTGGTCTACCTGGCGCTCTTTCTGCTGCAGCGATGGCTCCACTTTTCCGGGTGGATTGTCTGGGGGGGACTTGCACTCTGGCTGGTGAAGGACGCCATCGTGTACCCCCTTGTCCGGAAGGCCTTTTTGCCCCACCTGGAAGAGGAGGGTAATCCTCTGATCGGAAGCCGCGGCTTCGCCCGGGAGCGCCTTGACCCCGGCGGCTACATCCTGGTCCGGGGGGAGCTTTGGCGGGCCGAACTCCCCCAAGGGTCCCCGCCCGTCGAAAAGGGGGAAGCCGTGCGTGTCCGTCGGATGCGCGGGCTGACCCTGCTGGTCGAGGCCGAATCGGAGCGAAAGGGGAATTCGCCGCCGGTCTCCTGAGCCTCCCGACCCCCGAAGGCGCCGAGGCGCGCCTTGCTGCGCCCGGGCAGAACAAGCCCTGCCCCTGATATGGGTGCAGCAGGCACCACAGGAGCGGGTCTCTCACCAGCCTGTTGACAACCTTCAGGCTCAAACAAGGAACGAATCCCATGGAATACCCTTACCCCCTTCTCCTCGCCTCCCTGGCTACCGGCCTTCTCCTGGGGGCGCTGGCCGCCTGGACCCTCCTGCGCGCCCGGGTGTCCCGGGCCCGCGAGGCCGGCCGGGCCGAACGGGCTTCGGAGGTGGCCACCCTGCAGGAGCGGATCGCCGGACGGGACCGCCAGGTGGAGGAATTTCGGGCCGGACAGGAGCGTGCCTCCCGGGAAACGGAGGAGCTGCGCCGGGAAAATACCCGTTTCGGGGCCAGGCTGTCGGAGATGGGCGCCCGACTGGAGGAGGAGAGGAAAAACGCCCGCGAGAAACTGGCCCTGCTGGAGGAAGCGCGACAGAGCCTGTCCGAGGCCTTCAAGGCCCTCTCCGCCGAGGCCCTGAACAACAACAACCAGGCCTTCCTGCACCTGGCCCGAACGACCCTGGAGCGCTTCCAGGAAACGGCCCGGGGGGACCTGGACAGCCGCCAGAAGGCCATCAACCTACTGGTCACTCCGCTGAAGGAATCCCTGGAAAAGGTCGACGGCAAGATCCAGCAGCTGGAGCAGACCCGCGCCGGGGCCTACGCCCGTCTCGACGAGCAGATCAGGTCCCTGCTCACCACCCAGGCCCGGCTCGAGAACGAGACGGCCAACCTCGTCAAGGCCCTTCGCACCCCGACGGTGCGCGGGCGCTGGGGGGAGATCCAGCTCAAACGGGTGGTGGAGATGGCCGGCATGCTCAACTACTGCGATTTCCTCGAGCAGGAATCGGCCTCGGGGGAGGATGGGAGGCTCCGCCCCGACATGGTCGTCAAGCTGCCCGGCGGAAAGAACATCGTCATCGATTCCAAGGCCCCCCTGCTCGCCTATCTCGAATCCCTGGAGGCGCGGGACGAGGCGGCCAGACGAGAGCACCTCAAGGACCACGCACGCCAAATCCGGACCCACCTGCAGAAACTCTCCGCCAAATCCTACTGGGCCCAGTTCCAGCCCACTCCCGAGTTCGTCGTCCTCTTTCTTCCCGGCGAGACCTTCTTTGCCGCCGCGCTGGAGCAGGACCCCTCCCTCATCGAATTCGGGGTGGAGAGCCGGGTCCTGCTGGCGACGCCGACCACCCTCATCGCCCTGCTGCGGGCGGTCGCCTACGGCTGGCGGCAGGAGCAGCTGGCGGAGAACGCCCAGGCCATCAGCGAGCTCGGCCGCACCCTCTACGACCGCATCGGCACCCTCGCCGCCCATTTCAGCAGCCTCGGCAAGGGGCTGGACCGTGCGGTGGACTCCTACAACCGGGCCGTCGCCTCCATGGAGTCCCGAGTGCTGGTGTCGGCGCGCAAATTCAAGGAGCTCGGCGCCTCGACGGCCAAGGACCTCGAAGCCCCCGAGGCTGTCGACAAGGCCTCCCGGGCCGTCGATTTCTTCGAGGGGTCGGGGTCCTGACCCGGCCGGGAAGGTGGTATCGGCCGCGCCGGCCTTTACATCCGCCGACAGAGTCACTATAGTGGAACACTTCAGAATCACTCATACCCAAGCCGCCGAGGAGAACAAACGAGATATGAAACGATTTTTACCCCTGGCCCTTGCCCTGCTGCTGATCCTTCCCGCCCTCTCGGGCTGCGGGTACAACCAGATCCAGTCCAACGAGGAGGCGGTCACTGCCGCCTGGGCCAACGTCCAGGCGACCTACCAGCGCCGGGCGGACCTGATTCCGAACCTGGTGGCCACGGTCAAGGGCTACGCCGCCCATGAGCGGGAAACCCTGGAGGCTGTGACCCAGGCCCGGGCCAGGGTCGGTCAGGTGAACCTCTCGGCCAAGGACCTCTCCAACCCCGCCGCCCTGGCAAAGTTCCAGGCCGCCCAGGGCGAGCTCTCCGGTGCCCTGTCGCGCCTGCTGGTGGTGGCCGAACGCTATCCGGACCTGAAGGCGAGCCAGAACTTCACCGATCTGCAGAATCAGCTGGAAGGGACGGAGAACCGGATCAACGTCGCCCGGCAGCGTTACAACGAGGCGGTGCGGGTCTTCAACACCTCCATTCGAACCTTTCCCAACAACCTGACCAACAAATTCTTGCTCCACCTGGAGCGCAAGGAGCCCTTCAAGGCCGAGCAGGGGGCTCAGCAGGCTCCGAAGGTGAAATTCTAGGATGCCCAGGCTGCGCCGTTTCGCCGTTACTCGCCTTTTTCTGCTCCTCTCCCCACCGCGGCCAGGGCCTTCGAGGTCCCCCCGGCCACGGGCTACGTCAACGACCGGGCCGGGATGCTGTCGCAGGGCACGGTTCTCAAGCTCGACCAGTTCCTGCAGAACTTCGAAAAGACCGATTCCACCCAGATCGTCGTTCTTACCGTCCCCTCCCTCGAAGGGGAGCCGCTGGAGGATTACTCCATCCAGGTGGCCCAGGCCTGGGGGATCGGCCAGAAGGGTAAGGACAACGGCGCCTTGCTGCTCATCGCCAAGAAGGAGCACAAAATCCGAATCGAGGTCGGCTACGGCCTCGAAGGACGCCTTACAGACCTGATAAGCGGACGCATCGTCGACAATGTGATCGAGCCGCGTTTCAAAGCCGGCGATTTCGACGGGGGCGTGGTGGCCGGAGTCGCCGCCATGGCCCAGGCGGTGCGCGGCGAATACAAGGGAACCGGCCATACCGGCCATTCCAGGGAGCGTCACCCCCTCGGGGCTGCTGGGGATGCTCCTCTTTTTCGCTCCCTGGCTGATCTTTCTCGGCGGTGGCCGGCGCGGCCGGCGGCGCCATCCCGGCTTCTGGATCGGCGGACCGCCCTTCGGGGGCGGGTTCGGTGGAGGAGGTTTCGGCGGTGGCGGAGGCTTTTCCGGCGGCGGCGGCGGCTTCGGTGGCGGAGGGGCCTCGGGAGGATGGTAATCGTTCTCGCCCGTTCGCTAAGTCACAGGCCGCGAGGCCACAGAGTCAGACGAAACTGAAATCCAGAATTCGCGATAAGTCTTCCTACTGCGTTCTCATGCGGGCTAAAGCGACTGAAAGGACGCTCGTAGACACGCTTTCGCCGAAGGTTTTCTCATGCAGACAGCCAAGGATTTTTTCACCGAAGAAGAAAAGGCAGCGCATCGAGGCCGCCGTGCGGGAGGCCGAAAAACGCACCAGCGGCGAGATCGTGCCGATGGTGGTCGATGCCGCCTACCATTACCCGAGCGCTGAGATCCTCGGCGCCGGACTCTTTTCCCTGGCCCTCGGGGTGATGCTGAGCTGGGCTTTCGGCGGCTCTTCGGTCTGGATCTTCCTGGCCGTCTTCGCGCTGGCCTACTTCCCCTTCAAGATGCTGATCCGCTACCTTCCCTCCCTCAAGCGGCGGCTGCTGCATCCGGCGGAGATCACCGCCGAGGTGGAGGAGAAGGCCCTCGTCTCCTTCCTCGAAAAGGGTCTGCACCACACCCGCGACCATACCGGGGTGCTGATCCTCGTCTGCCTCTTCGAGCGGCGGGTTCACGTCCTCGCCGACCGCGGCATCAACGCCGTCGTTCCCCCGGACACCTGGAAGGAAATCGTCACCGCGGTCACCGCGGGCATCCGCCAGGGCAGGGCCTGCGAGGCGCTGTGCGCCGCGGTCGGGCCGTTGCGGGGAGTTGCTGGAAAAAATTTTCCCATCAAGGCGGACGATACCGACGAGCTGCCGAATTTGATCCTGGAGTAGGCATAGAGGTTCTTCACCTCGGCCTTTTCCCTTCCCGTCCTTCTGGATACTCTGCGTCCTTTCCCCTCTCCCTTACCGCGGAAACCCAGGCGGAAAGTTCTTCGTATTCCCTCTGCCCTCCCTTATCTTCAATCCTCCGCCCCCTTTTTTGACTTTCATCAAGGCAGCCGGGCGGCCGATCTGCTATCTGTGTTATATAAGGAACGAAAACAGCGGCCCCATGCGGGCCGACAGCCTCCCTGAGCACCTGCCCCATCGGAGTTGACATGAAAATGACCCAGACCGAAATATGGAAGAGTCCCGTCCCCTCGGACCATCCCGCTCTCAGGAAACATCCCTCCAAGCTTTTCGTCGAAACCACGACCCGCTGCAACCTCGGCTGCTTCATGTGCGTGAAGCAATCCGATGAATGCTGCATTGCCGAGGGGGACCTTCCCGAAGAGCTTTTCGCCGCTCTGGACCCGGCCTTCCCCCATCTGGAGGCGCTGATTCTCAACGGCATCGGCGAGCCGCTGCTCAACCCGCGACTGGAGGAACACATCCGCCGGGCACGGGAGCGGATGCCCGATACGGGATGGATCGGGTTTCAATCGAACGCGCTGCTCCTCAACGAAAACCGGGCGAGGTCCCTGGTGAAGGCTGGACTGGGGCGGGTCTGCCTCTCCGTCGACGCGGTCTCGCCGGAAATCTTCCGCGAGGTCCGCGAAGGGGGGGAGATCACCGCGGTGGAGGGGGCCATGACGGCCCTGGAGCGAGCGAAAAAGGAGTTCGGCAGCCCCAACCTGGAGGTCGGGGTGGAATTCGTCCTCATGCGACGAAACTTTCGGGAATTGCCTCTCGCTCTGCGCTGGGCGGCCGGCCGGGGGGCCCGCTTTGCGCTCGTGACCCATGTCCTTCCCTACGCCGAGAGCCATGCCCGGGAGGCGGCCTACGAGACCTGCACCGACCTCTCCATCGAGCTCTTCCGGCGCTGGCGGCGCAAGGCCGAGGAGGCCGGCGTCGACATGTCCCGCTATTTCCAGGTGCTCTGGAAATATTCCAAGACTCCCGAGGAGAAGAAAATCGTCCAATTCGTCGAGCAGATGAAGACCGAGGCGACGGGGCGGGGCATCTACCTCGACCTGAAAAAGCTCCTCGCCCTCGACGTCTCCTGGCTGGAGGAGGTGCAGGAGGTCTTCGAAGAGGCGCGGGAGGTCGCCGCGGAGCACGGCATGGAGTTGCGCCTGCCCGAGGTGGTCCTCAAGGGGGAGCGCCGCTGCGAGTTCATCGAAGAAGGGGGGGCCTTCGTCTCCTGGGAAGGCGGGGTGCATCCCTGCTATTTCCTCTGGCACCGGTACAACTGCTTCGCCAGCGGCTGGACCCAGATGGTGCAGCCGAAGGTGTTCGGGAACCTCTCCGAGCAGGGAATCCTGGACATCTGGAATTCGGACGGCTTCCGGGAGTTCCGCTCGAACGTCCTCGGTTACGACTACCCCTCCTGCGCCGGCTGCAGCCTCGCCCCCTGCGACTACGTGCAGACCGAGGCCTTCGAGCAGGACTGCCACATCAACAAGGAGCCCTGCGGAAGCTGCCTGTGGTGCACCGGGCTCTTCCAGTGTCTTCGGTGAGGTAGGTTGATGCAGGTCAAGGCGTGAGAGTTACCGCCGTACTATGATGTACCTGCAAGCCGGCGATAGAGCCGGAGAATCAACCCAGGTTCCCACTCTGCGAAAGGGGAAAATCATGAATACGGCAAAGACACCTGACAGGATGGAAATCAGCGAAAAAACCGTCGGCCGGATCGTCGCCGAGGATTACCGCGCCGCCGGGGTCTTCGATAAATACGGCATCGACTTCTGCTGCGGCGGAAGCGTCCCCCTCTCGGAGGCCTGCCGCGAAAAGGGTGCCGACCCCGCTGCCGTGGCGCGGGAGCTCGAAGCGACGAAAAGCTCCCCCGTCGGTCGGGAGCTTAACTTCGGACAGTGGGAGCTGTCCTTTCTCGCCGACTACATCGTCAACACCCACCACGCCTATCTCAAGGAGAACACGGGGCAGATCGCGGCCTCCGCGCGCAAGATCGCCGAGGTCCACGGCGCCCGCCACCCCGAGGTGGTGGAGATCGCCGCCATCTTCGCCAAGGTCGCCGCCGACCTGGAGGGCCACCTGAAGGAAGAGGAGGAGGTTCTCTTCCCCGCCGTCCGGCGCATCGCCGCCGCCCGGAAGTCCGGAAGTTCTCCCGAACCGGAGGACCTCGAAAGGATCCGGGCCTCCCTGGCGCAGCTCGACAGGGAGCACCAGGAGATCGGCGACGCGGTCCACGCCATCCGCCACCTCTCCGACGGGTATGCCGTCCCCGGAGACGTCTGCAACACCTACCTCGTCACCTACCGCAAGCTGCGGGAGTTCGAGGACGACCTCCACAAGCACGTCCACCTCGAAAACAACATCCTCTTCCCGAGGGCGGCGCAGCTTTGAAGTTATCCTGAATCAAGGCAAAAGGCGGCTTTCTCCACCTGGAGAGGGTCGCCTTTGGTCTTTTCCGCCGAAAAAAATCATTTCCTCGAAAAAATCTCGGTTCCTGCTCCCCCCGCGCCAATTGCGCATCAGCAGGGTATAGGTTCGCGTGGCGCGCAGCTCGTATTCGAATATCCTTGAGGCGAGGCGGTACCGCTTTGTCCCCTCGCCGTAAAAGCGTTTGAGGGTGGGATAAATCCGGGAGAAGTTGCCCACCAGGGGCAGGGTCTGGCGCTTGCGGCAGGCGCCGAGAAAGGCCCGGCCCCTGGGACTGGCGCCGAGCAGGTGGAGGTAGAGGGGCCCGCAGTCGAGAAAGGCCTCCATGTCCTCCCTTTTCACCTCGAGAAGGATGTAGGAGAGGATGCGCTGGATGCGGGTGCGGGTGAGCTGGCGTGACTTGACCGCCCCGACCAGCTCATCGTAGCCGAGGCTTTCGTCGGCGACGGGGGCGAGGCGGTTTTCCAGGCCGTTGTCCACCTGGTAGATGTCGCGCAGATGCTCCGCGCCGAGAAATATCCTGGCGAGAAGCAGTCGGTGCAGGTTCTCCGGGTCGAGGGTATGCCCGGCCGCCAGGGCCTGCAGCAGCGGCCCGAAGGCCGCCCGGGGGATGAAGTCGGTGATCTCCCGGTCCTGGCGAAGCATCTCCCGGATCGCCGTGGCGCTGGCGATGGTGCCTGCGGGCAGGGGGTCGTGGTAGCCGGCGCCAATGCGGGGGATAGTCAGGGGACGCATCGGACTTCCCGTCGCCCCAAGGGCCCTGAGATACTCGATTCCCAGGATGTTGTTCGGGGAGCTCAGGGGTTCGGGGTCGAGGGTCCCTCCGGCCAGGTCGGCGAAGACCCGGGCCCGCGCCTCGGGGTAAGTCATTCCCTCCTTGAGGAGATTCTGCGGCGGCGCCCTCCACCGCCTCATTCTGGTCCGACAATACGTCGGCGCAGCGCTGCAATACCGCAAGGTTCCCCGCCTCGCTGCCGAAGCAGAGGGCATCGATGGCGCCGAAAGCGTCGAGAGCCCTCACCGCCCCCAGGGCGAAGTGCGGGGCGCTGTTGCAGGCGAAGGGGAAGGGCAGTTCCACCACCAGATCCACCCCGGCGCGAAGGGCCATCTCCGCCCGCACCCACTTGTCGGCCAGGGCCGGCTCGCCGCGCTGCAGGAAGTTCCCGCTCATCACCGCCACCGCGACGTCGGCATCAGCCAGACGCCGGCTCTCCCGCAGGTGGTGCAGGTGGCCGTTGTGGAAGGGGTTGTATTCGGTGATCAGTCCGACGGAAACCATAAATGTCAATTTTGAATGTTGAATTTTGAGTGATGAATTAAATTCAAAATTTACAATTTACAATTCAAAATTCAAGCTTTACCAGAATCCTCTCCCCCACCCGGTTTTCCTCGGACGAAACGACGCTCCTGTAGGCGAGGACCTCGACCCCGGAGGCGACGACTTCCCGGAGCAGACGGCCGTATTCGGGGTCGATGTCGTCGGCGGGAGTGAAGGCGGCGGCCTCGCCGCGCTGCACCAGGAAGAAGATGATGCTGCGGTAGCCCTTTTCCCGGGCGGCCAGCAGTTCCCGCAGGTGTTTGCGGCCGCGTTCGGTGGGAGCGTCGGGGAAACAGGCGACGGCGGGGGCGCAGGTCAGGGTGACGTTCTTCACCTCGACGAGGACCCTTTCACCGCCTTTCTCCAGCAGAAAATCGATCCGGCTCTCGCCGATGGAGAACTCGGGGGTCACCTCAAAGCCTGCGAGCTCGGGAATCCACCCCCGGCGAAGCCCCTCCTCCACCACGCGGTTGGTGCGGTGGGTATGGGTGTCGACCCAGTGGCCGTTGACGCGGATGAGCTCCAGGGTGAAGGGTAGTTTGCGCTTCGGGTTGCCACTGAGGGAGATGAGCACCGGGTAGCCCGGCACCGCGCACTGCTTCATGCTGCCGGTGTTGGGGGTGTGGGCGGTGACGAGGGTCCCGTCGGCCAATTCGACGTCGGTCAGAAAGCGCTGGTAGCGGCGCACGAGGCGCCCTTCGAGGAGGGGAAAGGGAAGCTTCACTTGCCGACCGAGGGTTTCATCAGACGATCTCCATCTCCCAGGCGGCTGTCGAATATCCGCCGGCTCTTGCGCTCCGAGCGCGGCAGGGCGCCGTAGGGGAGGACCTCCACCTCGGGGGTGACGAGAAGTTGCTTTTTGAAGAGGTGGACCGTCTCTCGGAGCAAATCCGGGAGTCTGCCCATCATCGACCCCCTCCGCCCGCTCCACCGCCAGGCGCATATGGTCGCGGCCCGAGGCCTCGTCGCGGGAAAGGTGGACCTGGAACTCGGAGCCGATGCCGGCGACCTCCGAGAGGACCGTGTCGATGCTGGAGGGATAGATGTTCACCCCGCGAAACTTGAAGGTGTCGTCGGAGCGCCCCTTGATCCTCGAGTGCCGGGGCAGCAGGCGACCCGCAGCTGCACCGTCCGGGGATGATCCGGGTGATGTCGCGGGTGCGGTAGCGCAGAAGGGGCGTTCCTTCCTTGGCCAGGGTGGTGACCACCATCTCCCCCCATTCCCCCGGCGGCACCGGCTGGAGGGTTTCGGGATCGAGGATCTCCAGGATGTAGTAGTCCCCCCAGTAATGAATGCAGTCGTGGTCGGGGCACTCGATGCCGGCGCCGGGGCCGTAGAGTTCCGTGAGGCCGGTGATGTCGAAAAGTTCCGCACCGCTGAAGAGCTCGGAGATTTTTCGCCGCATCGAGACCGAGGAGCGCTCCGAACCGTAGATGACCTTGCGCACGGCGATCCGGTCGGCCACACCCCTGTGGTGGATCTCTTCGGCCATCAGCAGCGCCATGGAGGCGGTGGAGCAGAAGACCGTCGACTGGAAGTCGAGCATGAACTGCAGCTGCATGTCGACGTTTCCAGGTCCGACCGGAACCGCCAGGGCGCCGAGCTTTTCGCAGCCGAGCTGAAAGCCCATTCCAGCGGTCCAGACCCCGTACCCAACGGCGATCTGCACGCGATCGGAGGGGGTCACCCCTGCCATCTCGTAGCAGCGGGCGAAGAAGTGGGCCCAGTCCTCCAGGTCCTTTTGGGTGTAGGCGAGCACCTTGCGCCTGCCGGTCGTCCCCGAGCTGGCATGGACTCGAACCAGCTGCTCGAAGGGAACGGCTCGAAGGGGAAAGGGGTAGCCCTCGCGCAGGTCGTCGGCGGTGGTGAAGGTGAGGCGCTGCAGGTCCGCCAGGGTGCGGATGGACTCCGGAGCAACCCCGGCCCTCTCCAGACGCTCACGGTAGAAGGTCGACCCCTCGAAGGCATGGCGCACCGTCCAGCGCAGACCGCGCAGCTGATGGTCGGCCAGCTCCGCTTCGCTTCGGAACGCGGGCATGAAGGTTTTGAGCATGGAAGGGGTCTCCAGCAAGAAATGGGAAGATGGACTCTGTTCCCTCTATGGACGAAGTCCCAACCTGAAAGCCGTCAGGTTCTGGTCGAAGAATTTCTCGGGGGAGAGGGCGCGGATCGCCGCCTCCACCTCGTCTCCGGCGCAGAAGAGGACCCGGCTCCGCACCGCGCAACCGAGCAGGATCAGGTTGGCGAGCAGGGGGTTGCCTGCATTCCTGGCCAGACCGAGGGCGTCGATGCCGATTCCCTCGCCCTCGCCCTCCCGGTTGATAACCACCTCTCCCTCGGGCCGGACCAGGGCTCCGTGGATTGCCAGGTTGGGTGCATGCAGGAAGAGGCCGGCATCGGCCTGACCGTGACGGATGAGAGGGCTTTGGAAGGCCCCCACCTTAAGGGTGGAGAGGACGCTTCCGCCGCGCTGGGCCATGCCGTGGGTTTCGGCGGTCAGCACCGGCCGGTCCGGAGCGAACCGCCGCCTCGGCGATGATGCCGGTCAGAAAGAGGACGCCCTGGCCCCCGAGGCCGCTGACGATGAGCTGCTGCTTCATTGGCCTTATTCCTCCGCGACGATAGCCTTAACCGGACAAACAGGGATGCAGGTCCCGCAGCCGGCGCAGCGGTCCTGCGTCGATGGCCGCCCGCCCCGTCGCCTCGTCCATGAGCAGGGCCGGGCACTCGAACTGCTCGACGCACCTGCGGCAGCCGACGCAGTCTTCGTGGACGCTTACCGCGAAGCGCTGCTGGGTGAGGGTCGCCTTGCGATCCATCAGGCAGGGATGGCGCGAAATAAGCACCGCCACGCCCCCTTCGGGGCTGCGGATGTGGGCGTCGGCCTGCCGCAGCAGGGTCTCGAATCCAGCGCTGTCGTAGGGGTCGCAGACCTCGAGGAAACGGACCCCGGCGGCCCGTACCAACGGTTCGATGGCCACCGGCTGGGGCGGCGCTGCCGTCGGCGGCGCGGCCCAGGTGGGGCACCGGCTGATGGCCGGTCATGGCGGTGGTGGCGTTGTCGAGGATGACGACGATGATGCGCGCCCGCTGGATGACGGCGTTGACCAGCGCCGGGAGCCCGGCGTGGAAGAAGGTGGAGTCGCCGATGGTGACGACCACCGTCGGGAAATCGCCGTCCTGGGCGTAGGCCTGGTAGAAGCCCGCTCCCTGGCTGATGCAGGCCCCCATGCAGTGGACGGTGTCGACGGCGCCGAGGTTGATCCCCAGGGTGTAGCAGCCGATGTCGGAGGGGAAGATCCCGTTCGGAAAGCACTTCTTGATGCTGTAGAAGGCGCTGCGGTGGGGGCAGCCGGGGCAGAGGGAGGGGCGCTGGCCCCGCCCCTCGGGGCTCCGCTTCGGCCGGCGTCCGGCAGCCCGAGGAGGGCCGCCAGGGCGCGATGGATGCGGTCTGGGGTCAGCTCCCCCTCCCGGGAGATGTCGCCGGATGCCTCTACCGAACGACCCCCGGATGGGCGAGCTGAAACTCGATGACGGGGTAGGTTTCCTCCAGCACCAGGACCCGGCCGTAATCGTTTCGCAGCCTCTCCACAAAGGCCGGATGGAGTGGATAGGGCATCGGGACCTGGTAGAGGTCGAGTTTTCCCGCCAGCCCCAGCTCCTCGACCAGATCGGCGAGGTTGGCGAAGGCGATGCCGGAGGCGACCACCCCGAGCCGGGGATAAGTGTCGTCGCCCGGAGTCAGGCGCGGCAGGAGGTCAGCCTCTGCTGCGATGGCGGCAAGCTTGGCGTTGAGCTCCCGGTGAAGGCCCGGCAGAAAGGCCGGGGTCGCCGCCCAGCGGGCCGGGTTCCGGACGAAGGAAGCCCTGCGCCCGGGATCGGTCGCGGGGCCGACAGCCACGTTCTGCCGGGCGTGGCAGATGCGGGTAGTGGGGCGGAGCATCACAGGAATTTCATGCTTTTCAGAGAGCTCGAAGGCGGCCGCCACCATCTCCCTCGCCTCGGAGGGGCTCGCCGGGTCGAGCACCGGTACCCGGGCCAGGTGGGCGAAGAGCCGGCTGTCCTGCTCGTTCTGCGAGCTGTGGGGACCCGGGTCGTCGGCGACCACGACCACCAGCCCGCCCTTGACCCCGAGGTACGCCGAGCGCATGAAAGGGTCGGCGGCGACGTTGAGCCCGACCTGCTTCATGACCACCGCCGCCCGTTTGCCTGTGTAGCTGGCGGCCAGGGCCACCTCGTAGGCGATTTTCTCGTTGACCGACCATTCGACGTGCAGCGGCGCCGAGGCGTGCCTGCCGCATATCGGCCACCGTCTGGAGGACCTCCGTCGATGGCGTTCCCGGATAGGCGGTCGGCGACCTGGCAGCCCGCCTCGATCAGCCCCCGCCCGATCGCCTCGTTGCCCATGAGAAGTTGCATTTGCTCTTTGTCGTTCATGGAAAACCTTGAAAGCCGTTACACGCAACGCGTGAGGGTGAAAAGAAGAGTTCCGTCACCAGAATTTAGAGGGAATTTAGGACCTTTTAAAAAGTGCCCTCCCAACCCTGTACACGGTGAGTTCTTTAAAGCTCTGTTCAAACCATGTGGAGGCACCACGGAGCAGAGAAGAGGTCGTCTGCACCAGGGGCCGGAAATGCACCAGACCCTGTCGGCAGAAATGCCCCCGGCAGGGAAAGGCGTTTTTTGCTTACTTTTTGTCGCCGCCTGGACAAAAAGTAAGGCGTCTGGCGGGACGCGACCCGCCGGTTCTGCTTCTGAGTCTTTCGCCAGCTGTTTTGAAAGTCACCTATACAGGGCTCCCCCTCACCCCTCCAGCTCCGCGACGTCCCGCTCGGAGAGGCCGATCAGGTAGAGGATCGAATCGAGGCTCGCCTGGCTGATGTGGGTGTCGGCCTGCTCGCGCACCCTCGCCTTGGCGTTGAAGGCGACCCCGAGCCCCGCCCTGGCGAGCATCGGCAGATCGTTGGCCCCGTCACCGATGGCGATGACCTGGTCGAGGGTGATCCCCTCGCGAGCTGCGATTTCCTCGAGGAGCTCGGCCTTGCGGGCTCCGTCGACCACGGGTCCGGAGAGCCTGCCGGTCACCGTCCCCTCGGCGATCTCCAACTGGTTGGCGAAAGCGTAATCGAGGCCCAGTTCGGCCCGGAGGCGATCGGTGAAGAACTTGAAGCCCCCTGAGATGACGGCGGTCTTGAAACCGAGCCGCTTGAGGATGCGTACCAGGGTCCTGGCCCCGGGGGTGAAGGGGATGTTGCGGTAGACCTCTTCGAGAGCGTCGGTGGAGAGCCCCTTGAGCAGGGCGACCCTTTCGCGCAGGGCCTGGTTGAAATCGAGCTCGCCGTTCATCGCCCGGGCGGTGATCGCCGCCACCTCCTCGCCCACTCCGGCCAGGCGGGCCAGTTCGTCGATGACCTCGATGCGGATCAGGGTCGAATCCATGTCCATCACCACCAGCCGCTTCGCCCGGCGGTAGAGACTCTCCTTCTGCACGGCGATATCGACCCCAAGGCTTGCCCCGGCGTGAAGGAGCTGGCGAGTCAGTCCCCGAATGTCGAGCTCCGGCGGAGCCGTGATGAGCAACTCGACGCAGCGCAGCTGTCCCTGGGTCAGCTTGGAAATCCGCTCGACGTTGCCCCCGTGATCGGCCAGAAGGCGGGAAACCCGGGCCAGGGCGGCGGCGCTCACCTCGCCGCCCATGATGGTCACCACGTAGGCATTGCGGTTGGTCTTGCGGCGGTATTCGGCCTCCTCGAGCACCTGGAAATCGAGGTCCAGGCCGAGCTCCTTGGCCAGGAAGAGAAGGTCCTTGATGAGCGGGTTGCGGTCGCTTTCGCCAGTGGGGAAGTCGATCAGAACTGACAGGGAAAGAAGGGTGTGGGTGACGGTCTGCTCGATGTCGCGGATACGGGCCCCTGCCTCGGCGATGTGGCCGGTGACGGCGGCGATGATGCCCGGTCGGTCCGGGCCGGTCATGGTGATAAGGACCATGCGGTTGTCCATTGGGTACAACTCCTGGAGAAAAGTGGCGGTATTTTACCGTCAAACCCCTTTCCCCGCAACCCTCATTCAACCCCACACAGTTTAGGAAAAAAACATAGCCGATTCCCTCCGACTCTTTCGCTCGCTGGAGCCGCAGGGGGGAGACAATCTTTCTTTCTATAATTCTAACTGGAACAACATGTTGAAAACGGAATACTGTTTTGGGTTGACCGACTCACCGTCAAAACGCACTTTTTCAATGCGGGGAAATACTCCGTCCAATTAGCGGATGTTCTGACCACGTTCTCGCTTTACTGCCTCGCGGTAGAGGCTCCGCCCTTCTCTACTGGTAAGGTTGTAGGCACAGAAGGGCACCAACCTGCCGTCGGGGGATAGAACCGAAATGCAGCACCCCCTCAGCCGCTCCAGGTCTAAGTTGTCAGCATCCTGGAATGCCATGGCGGATAGGGTGAAGCTCCTCGTGGCGATCTCTTGGAGAAACACATCCAAGTCGAGAGAACCTTCGACCCGGACCGCATCCGGGCTGCTTTCGCTGCAGCAGACGGGCTGTTCCGAAATCGGGGGAGAGTTGGAAAATGCAGCTGGAGACGGCAGCCTCCAGCGGCGCGATACGGAGTCTACAGTCCTTCTGATTGCCCCGCTGCCGCAATCCGCCGTGCAACAGGTATCGCTGTCCGTTCCCCCGAGAGGGCGCAGCTCGCCGCCGGTCGAGTAAAGATACGTGGCGTGAAAGGAACAGTGGGCATGTTCGCCGCCGGGGGGAGAAAAATCCGCCAGTTTGAGCAGCCCCCCCGTCTGTTCTTCGAGGCACCTCATCAGTTCGGGAAGGGTAAAACGCTCCTGGGCGCCGTCTCGCTCCGGAAATCGGCCGAAGTAGCTGACCGGCTGAAAATGGATGCCCCGCACGGTGGGAACCAGTTGCAGGGCCTGCCGTACGATGGCCCCGACGGCGGCGGTGTTCACCCCCTTCACAAGGGTGGGGGCCAGGACGACGCCGAGACCCGCCTCCCCGGCATTCCTTACGGCCAGGATTTTCTGCTCAAGGAGCCCTCTTCCCCTCATGGCAAGGTAAATCCCATCGTCGACCCCGTCGAACTGAAGAAAGACCGATGAAAGACCCGCCGTTCGCAGCCGATGCGCGTAGTTTTTCTCAGCCGCGAGACGCAGGCCGTTCGTATTGATCTGAATGAAGGAAAAACCGATCCGTCGTGCCGCTTCGACGATCTCCGGCAGGTCGTCGCGCAGGGTGGGCTCCCCCCCGGACAACTGCAGGTTGCACGGACCTGCCGCCGCCATGGCCCTCTCCAGCAGCCATGAGATGCTCACCAACGACGGATCCTCTGCTTCCCTAGTGCCGGAATCGGCGAAGCAGACGGCACATTGCAGGTTGCAACGGTCGGTCACCTCGAGCAGAACCGAGCAGGGAAGCTGTTCATGGGCGCTACAGAGGCCGCAGTCGAAAGGGCAGCCCTTGTCGGAAGTTCCGTAGCAGAGGTGCGGATGGACAGGCGCCTTCGGCCTGTGCCATTTAGCCATGGACGGCTTTCCCCGCCAAATGAGGGTTCTGAAGAAACCATGTTCTTCGCACTCTTTGACCTGAAAAACTTCGTCGCCCTGCAACAGTCGCGTCGCTTTGATTCTCTTGAGGCATACCGGGCAGACGCTTTCGGTTACATTTGGAGCCGCCTTTTCCACGACGTTATCCATTCCTGCCACCTCTCGGATCGAACCCGTGGCTCACGAGGATATCCATGCACTTGCCATAGGTCTCGGCTACAACCCGGCCGCATACGCCGTGGCCGGGAGACCTTTCCAGGATCTCGTTGCACCGGGTCCCTCCGTACGCGTCCGCAGCCACTTCCTTGAACCAATCCACCAGTTCGCCCATCATCGTCAGATAGCGCGCATCCGGCGCATCGTCCCCCCCCTTGCCGGCATACAGCGAAAGAAGGCAGGCTCCCCCGGAGAGGGCTCCACAGACCTCCCCGCTCCAATGGATACCGAAGCAGAGGCCACCCAGCGCCCTCACCAGTTCGTCATTGGACCTGCCCTGGGCCTCCAGAGCAAAGAGCACGATGATTTGGGCGCAGCAGTACCCTTTGGTCTTCAGCCGTATCAGCTCCAACAAGATGTCATTCATGATTGCCCGTCTATTCAATTCTCGAGTGATTAAAAAGCGTTCCCCGTCTTCCGGGCGACCAAAAGAAAATAGCTGATTGCCGAGCGGGCGGTCATTTTTTCTTTCTCCCTCTGACCGCACCGCCACAAGTCCGGCAGGCGTTCGCCGGCAAGGATCATGCGGACCGCGAACTCCTTGAGGAGCCGTTCGTGTGTTTCCCAAAGAAGAATGGAAAAGCCGCGCTCTGCCAATAAATGGAGAAGAGCCTCCCGAGAGAGCAGGTCATCTGACCCTCCTGCCCCTCTTGCCCCCCCTGCCCTTCCGTGCCCTCCCTTTCTGAAAATGTCGCTTATCACCAAAAACGCCCCATCCTTCAAAACCCGGTCAAACTCATCGACAGCCGTCGACTTGTCGTCGAGTATGGAAAGGACGCATTCACAAAAGAGGGCATCGAACGTTTCTTTTCCGAAGGGAATCGTCTCCGCCCCGCCCTGGATGAGTCGGACCCGTTCCAGAAGGGCGCCAGCTGCCCCGAGGAGCGTTTCCGAACGATCGAGTCCCACCAGGCGATAGAGACCGCTCCGTTCCAGATGCTGCAGGGTCCCCCCCGCACCGCAGCCGACATCTACGACAAGAGAACCGGCAGGGAGTCTGCAGAGTTCCAGAGCCCTCTCGGTGAGCACAGGGCCTCCCGGGCGGATACACGGTCCTGAAATGCGACAGATCTCCGACCAGTTGACAGTAGCCTCATTCGTCATATCGTCAGTCAGGCAAGACTGCAAGCACGCCTCGGAGGCTCGCGGCGGGCCCTGCTACTTATCTTCGAGCGCCTGCTCTGCCTCCAACAGCTTTCCTGTCGCCAGATCCTCCGCGATCAGGATAAACCCGCAGCGGGAGCACGCCGGAAGTTTGATGGGGAATATAGACTGCATATACTGAAGTCTTACCGTTTGAACTTCCAAATGGGCCTGGCACTGATTACAGAGCCAGGCGCTGTCACTGCCCGACTTCACCCACTCCTGCGTGCTCCCGCTCGACTTCATCACCATCCTGTGGGAATAGGCGGTGAACACACGATAGCCCTCGCCAACCTGAGCGTATTCCACCCAGTAGGTGACCCCTTTGGGTCGATAGCAGGCGAGAGACCGGCCGGTTGAAGGGTTGATCAACTTCTTTCCGTTGGTTTCGGCATGATAGATGACTTTGTGCACATCCTCCCTCCGAATCCGGCGGTCTTCCAAAAGACGCTCGACGTCTTCGGGGATCTGCACACGGACCTGTTCATATGCAGTCATCTAACTCTTTTCCTCAACCCTGCCACCGTTTTGTCAAAGCCGTCTTTTTTCAACCCTTCACCATCTCCCAAGTTCTTCCGTTCATCCGGCACAGCGACTTCATCCTGGTCGAAACCTGTAGCTCGCTCCACCTCTTCGAGCATGGCGACGTCGCCGCGCAGCAGATGCACATCCACCTCATCCCCCGCCGCCACCCCGAAGGCTCCGTGGGGAGGATCGCTTTGGCATTGGCTCTGAGTATGGCAGGGAGCTTTCAGGCCTGGTGACCGCCATAAGCCGGCTGCCCCTTTTGCCATTCTTCACGGGTTTACTTCAGAGCACCCCGGCGGCAACCACAGAGAGGACCGGCTGGAACCGGCCGTCTTCTATTTCACAACTTTGACGGTCTGAATCGACGTATACTCCGCCATGCCGTATCGGCCGAATTCAACCCCGTAGCCCGACTGTTTGACACCCCCAAAGGGTGCATTCGGTTGAACGGTTGAGTGGGTATTGACCCAGGCAGTGCCACATTCCAGGCGCTGTGCCAATTGGGCGGCCTTTTCCGGGTCTGCCGACCAGATGGAGCCGCCCAGGCCGAAGGGACTGTTGTTGGCACGGCGAATAGCGTCCTCCACCTCGGTGTAGCGAATGATGGAAGGATCGGTCCGAATTGCTCCTCATCGACCAGACGCACGCCATCGCTGATATCCGCCACCAGGGTGGGAGGAAAGAAGTAACCGGGGCCCGGCATGGGAGTGCCGCCGCAGAGAAAGCGTCCACCGGCCTTTCGCGCATCCTCGGCCAGTTCACAGACAAAATCAAATTGACTCCGGTTCTGCACCGGCCCCAGGTCCACACCAGGCTCCAGCCCGTTGCCCATAACGACACTATTGGCAACCTCGACCAGGGCATCACACATCTGATCGTAGATATCGGCATGCACATAGAGGCGCTTCAAGGCGGCGCAGGTCTGACCGCTGTTGTGAAAAGAGAAGGAGAAGATTTGGGGAGCGATCACCTTGGGATCCACGTCGGGCAGAACAATCCCCGCGTCGTTGCCCCCAAGTTCAAGGGTCAACCGTTTCAGGTTGCCGGACGCATTGGCCATGATCTGCTTGCCGGTAGGGGTCGAACCGGTAAAGACTATTTTCTGAATTCCAGGATGCTTGGCCATGGCGCTGCCGATCCCGCTCGTGGCGGTCACGATGTTGAGTACACCTGGGGGAAGAACTTCGTTGGCGAGCTCGACAAACCGCAAGGTGGCCAGAGGGGTAAGCGAGGAGGGCTTGATGACCACGGTATTGCCGGTACGTATGGCCGGCATCACATGCCAGATAGCAATCAATAGCGGCCAGTTCCACGGCGGGATGGAACCGACGACCCCGAGGGGCTTGTGATGGACGGTGATATAGGCTTCGGCATCATCCTGGATGACCTCCTCGGGAAGCTCGATTCCGGCCGTGGCACGCGTCCAGCCAACGGAACCTCCGACTTCCATGCCCGATCCGACGCCCTGATACCCGCCCAAGGGTTTTCCATTCTCCAGGGTAAGCAGCCGCATCAGCTCTTCCGTGTTTTTCCCCAAGATGTCGGCCATGTCGTTGACGGCTTTCACACGCACTGCATCACCGAGCGCCGACCATGTGGAGAAGGCTCTTTGGGCTGCCTCGACGGCTTGATCAAGATGCTTGACATCGGCCTGAGGGCACTGAGCGACCACCTCCTCCGTCGCCGGATTGATGACGTTGAAATACTGCTCGGTGGCGATTTTCTTGCCGTCGATAATCAGTCTGAACTCTTGCATACTGGTTCTCCTTTTGGACGTTGGGTTTTGTCCCGGCCATCGCCACAATCTTCGGATCTCAAACCGGAACGCTGTTGGAATATGGGAGGCAACGCCATCCTCCCCGGCCAGGCCGGGGAGGATGCTGGAACTCCAAGGGTTCGCGGGAGGGACCGATCACTTCTTGACGAGTTGGGCAAGACTGTCCATCACCTTTTGCAACCCATGTTTTTTCACCAGAGACTGAAGGCCGATGTCCATCTCGCTGACGCTGGGCTGTTCCTGCTCCACCTCCTCTTCCCGCGCTTCGTAGATGAGGGCATCGACCAGACACCACTTGACGCAGACGGGCTCCTCTTCCCCCTCGCACATATCGCATTTCAGAGGAAGACCGGAGTCGGGCTCTTTGAACAAGTCTCTGGCGGGGCAGGAGGCTCTGCAGGAGTCACACTCATTATACTCCTTGCCGTCAATTATGTACTTGTTTCTGCTGGTGCATTCGGATTCGGTATACTCACCTGCGAATACAGGAAGCCAAATGTCCTCAAGCCGGTCCGTAACCACCTGAATACGGGACCTTGCCGGGTTGTTGCTGCTGTACCTCGGGACAGCGTGAAAAGCGGAACACATGATTTCACATGTCCGGCAACCATTGCACTTGTCGGCATCAACCGTAATTGTCTTGATCGTCTTCTTAATCTTGGCCATTTTTCAATATCCCTCTCGTTTCCAAGTCGTCGGCGACGTAGCCCAGATCCAGCTCCTCCAATTTCTCCCTGGTAGGAATCCCGTCCTGATTCCAGCCCTTGAACGTGTAGTAGGTAGACAGAAGCTCTTCTTCGAGTTCGGGAAACCGCCTTTTCCAGTGGTCCTTGGGCGGTTTCTCGTCGACCCTTCTGATGCCTTTTCGGTTGTTGTATGCCCGATGCAGGTTGCGGCTTCTGTTGGCGATTTTCTTCAGTCCGGCCTCGTCCAGGTCCATTCCGGTCGCCGCCGAAATCAATTTCGGGTAGTTGTGGATGTGGTAGGGGGGTTTCAGGCAAAAGGACGACATGCCGCAACACATGCCTGCAGCGTCGTCGATGTTGTGCATCATCTCCATCCAGTCGACGATTTCGCAGCACATGTCGGGGGTCGGATAGTAGGGAATGGCCCTTTCTCCTCTCAGCTCCCAGTCCAGCACGTACTGCTTGAATTTCTCATCGGGAATCTGAGGCCAGTCACGGACAAATTCCTCCCGCTGCTCTCTGGTGGGAAAGGCCGACTGGGGCCATTGCCCTTCCATCTGGGTAATGCTGATCTTCTCGTTTGTGGCGTACATCAGGTAATAGAGCGGGTCCAGGGTCCCGAGCTTGACCGGCAGCTGTTCATGTTTCTTGATGGTGTTGTGGTCAAACTCCTCGGCGCCGTTGCCGATCTTGCGGGCCGCATAATAGACGCCGTCCGCCAGCACATCGCCGATTCCCTCCCGTCGCGCCACCCGGTCGAGCAGCCAGAAGAATCTCCCCCTATTGTCCGAAGGACAACCTGCGAAGTCTTTGTCGGTCAGGATGCCGGCTTCGTAAAGTTCGACAGCGAAGGCGAGAATCTGCGGTGTGGAAAAGGAATCGACACCGTACTCCGTGGCGCGCTGCAGAATTTCCCATGCGAAGTCGAGGTCGTCGACGTACGCCGCCATGGCGTAGGTCAGCTTTCCGAAGCATTTCGCCATGTATCGCGGCGTGTCCTTATGGGAAATCAACGCCCCGCAGTGCTGGGGACAGTTGTAGCAGCTGATCAGCCGTTTTATCGCGGCATGTTGCGACTTGGTCCAGGAAGCGTCGATTTCCTCTGTCCAGAAGTCTCTCCTCCTGGTGCGGGCATTTCCCCACGCAAAATTTTCCGTATGCCATTTCTCGTCGGTATGCAGCATCTCCTGCGGCGATCCGATTCCGGACATGATGGTCATGACGTCCTTGATGGGGTTGGCGTTCCGGAAGTTGATATAGTTCTTCACGTCCTCCAGATGCGACATGAACTCTTCCGGGCGGGCGAGAAAAACATCCTGGGTACCCCGCACCGCGACGGCCTTTATCTTCTTGTCCCCCATAACGGCCCCGCCCCCGAGGCGGCTGGCGCTCGACCGGGACTGCTCGATGGAAGCCGTGAAGACCCGATTTTCACCGGCCACTCCGATGGCGGCTACCTGGGCTTTGGGCTGTTTGAGTTCCTCGCGGATGAGCTCCTGGGTTTCAACGGCGCCTTTTCCCTGCAGGTGGGAAGCGTCCCGTATTTCCACCTTGTCGTTGTTTATCCACAAATAGACCCATTCAGGGGACTTGTTGCGAAAGATGATCTTGTCGTAGCCCGCGTACTTCATTTCCACCGAGAAAAATCCCCCCATCATGGGATACGCCAAGGTGCCCGACTGGGGAGAAACAAAAGAGATAACGGTACGATTGGCACTGAAGGCAGGCGTACCGTTTAAAAGTCCGGTACTGAAAATGAGCAGGTTTTCGGGGTCGAACGCCTTGACCTCCGGAGGAACCCTGTCCCAGTGTTCCTTGACGCTGGTGCCGAGCCCCCCGAGATGCAGTTCCATCAACTTGGGGTCGGTCGCAACCCGTTCGATATTTCCTGTCGCCAGGTCAATTTCCAAATAATATCCTGCTTCTGCGTATCTCATCTTTACCTCTCTCTTGGTATTTACCGACTGTTTCTTTCGTATTTTGTCTTCTCTGGTGTACCCATCCCGGTTTTTACCTGCTCCTCCCTTCCCCCACTTAAAATGGTCGCTGTCGCAAATCGGCTATCTGCCTTTTTCTTACACCGGTAGTGAACCAATCCACATCGCTGAAGGTGATGCTCCCCACCGTCAGTTCTCCCCCTCTGGAAAAGGTCGGCGGGCTGTTCGGCACGAAGAAGAGCAGCGCCAGCCTTGAAGGCGACCTGCTCCTCCGTCCCTTCTTTCACCCGGAAGCAAAGGTGGAGCGTCGCCTGATCGACGTTCTCGGATATTTGCGCCGTGAAGTTGAGTACCTCGGCTATCGGAAACAACGCCTCGTCCAGAGCGGCCATGCTCAGGCGCGAGCCCTTGCGCAGGATGACCTCCGCATCTATTCTGCCCCGCACCCGCCCCAAACGTTTCAACACCGTTCCGCATGGGCAGGCTCCGGGGAGCACCATCGCCCGATCCCCTGTGCGGTAGCGCACCAGAGGCATCCCCCGCCGGGTCAAAGTCGTGAACACGACTTCACCCTCTCTCCCCGCGGCCACGGGCTGACCGGTAAGCGGGTCGACGATTTCCGTATAGAGATCCGCCTCGCGCAGGTGATACCCCTCCCCCGCCTCGCACTCGACGCCTCCCCCCAGGCCGGTTTCAGTCATCCCGTAGTGGGTGAACACCCGGCAGTCCCAGCGACGCTCCAGTTCTTGCTCGATCGCCGTCGACACGTAGTCGGTCGAGAGAAGAACACTGCTCACCCACCCCCGAGGTATCATCCCCCCCACATCCTCACGGGCCAGGGAGAGTATCTGGGTAGGGATCCCCACGAGACAGGGCGAGCGATGCCGCAGGATTTCCGCCCTGGCGGCCGCGGGATCACGCACCGGCCCCCAGACCACGGGCTTCACCCCGATCCGGCCGAGCGACCGCGACAGCAGGTCTCCCACGCTGTCGGGTCTCTCCCCCGGAAGAAAGATGATGACCGTTGCTCCGGCCTCCACCAGGGTCTTCATGCCATTACTGAAAAAATCGATCGTCGCCTCCAGGTCTTCGCCGGTAAAGAAAACCCTCTTCGCCTCTCCGGTGGTGCCGGATGTCTGGAGGGTGACAACCCTTTCAATCTCGTCTTGGGAGGTACAGAGCATCCTTCCCCCCTGTTCCCGGACATCCCGCGGCGTCGTAAAAGGCAGCCGGGCAAAGGCCGACAGACTGTCCAAATCTTTTTCCTCTATGTC
Organism: uncultured Alphaproteobacteria bacterium; assembly: GCA_963728645.1. GTDB lineage: Bacteria > Pseudomonadota > Alphaproteobacteria > Rhodobacterales > Rhodobacteraceae > Sulfitobacter. Next base: position 62,125 of record CAVSLU010000010.1, read on the forward strand.
CGCAAACAGCACTCGGTAGAAGGGGCTCTCCTTCCGGACATAGGAGACGACCTCCTGCAGCTTCCGCAACTGGTATTCCCGCAGGAGCTCAGGGGTGAGCGCCCCGACATCGTGGGACAGCAAGCGCTTTTGGATCCAGCTTTCGAGTGGTGTTTTTTTCATGGGACTGGCTCCTGTGAGCTCCGGACCAGCGTCACAGCCGTGGCGTGACCTCCAGCAGAACCGGGCAGGGGACCTGGCCGTGTCCTGGCTCCTCGATTCGATGAGCACCTCTTCTTCTCTATGTCACTTCTTGGTTATTTCAGTAATCGGGTACCATAATACGATTACAAAAATCAACAAAAAATAACTTAATGCAACCAAAAATTACAACTATCTGGCCGTTGCACGCAAGGGGGAATGGGCTCAAGGAGATCCAAGGGCGGCAACAAGGGGGCCGTTTGCCCCGATTGAAGGATCCGGCAAACCGGAGCAGGCATGCCAAGGAAGAACGGTTGCCCACTCCGGCTCAGAGTAACTTCCGCAGAATGGGGACCTCAGGGGGGAAGGTAAATCGGGAAGGACACTGGGGTTCGGAATCTCCCCCGGCAGAAGAGTTTTAATCGTCCGAATTTGCGATGATGATTTATTCGACACAATCCAAGGGCCACCCGGAAAGACAATCGGGTGGCCCTTGGCGGGAAGGAAGACAGCGTAGATGGCACCGGCGAAAGAGTGCCATCGATGTGAAACATCCCAAGCGGCAAAATGAGACGCCCCCTGGTGAGAGGAGCGTGACATTTTTTTTATTTTCTATGTAAAGATGGCGTCGCAAAAACTCACCAACTGCTGCGTTGCTGCAATTGCTCTCGCTGTTTCAACGTAGGCAACTACGGTTCATTGCTCGAGAATTGCGCGCCTTGCATTTGGCGCTTTTTGCTTAGCCATCCGCAATTTGGCTTTCTTTCGAAAACATCATGTAAAGGCTGCCAAAACGCTGCAGGACCGTTGAAAATCAACCCTGCGCCTGAACCGGCGCGATTGTGACCACCACCCGTCGGTTGAGCTGGCGACCGGCAGCGGTGGCGTTGCTCGCTAGCGGCTGGGATTCGCCGAGCCCGACGGTGGCGATCCGCGAAGGGCTCACCCCGTCGCCAAGGAGGATGTTCTTGACGGCTTCTGCCCGGCGTTCCGACAATTTCTGGTTATAGTCCTCCGGCCCGGTGCTGTCCGTATATCCGGCAACCTGAATGGTTGTCTGGGGGTACTGATTCAAAACCTGGGCGACCCGGTGCAGGTCATTGACCGCTCCTGGGCTGGGCGTGGCAGAATCGGTGGCGAAAGTCAGGTCCGAATGGAAGGTCAGCCGCAGCAGGTTGTTCTCCCTCTGTATCTCGACGGCCCGGACATTGGCAAGCTGTTGCCGGAGCTCAGCTTCCTGGTGGTCCATGTAGGCTCCGACCCGGTTCCCGGCCACACCGCCTACCAAAGCGCCAATGCCGGCGCCCAGAAGGGTTGCTCCCGTATTGTGACCGATGGCCTGCCCGAGGCCGGCGCCGGCCACGGCTCCGATGCCGGACCCCCACAGGGTTCCCTGACCCTCTCTGGTGTTGGCGGCCGGCATGGCGCAGGCCGACAGAAAAACGGCAAGGGCAAGGATAGCAATGCTGCACTTCTTCATCTGTTTTTACTCCTTTCTTGATGCTTTCGCAAAAACTCCTGGGATGGCTAAGCAAAAATTTCGTCCTGCAAGGTCTGGTGGTTTTTCAGGGGCAAAGGCCTGCATGCGGTAGGTCGAGGTCCTGAAAAAATGCCGTAATGCCGTGGAGCGGACTTTTTGCGACGCCATCTTTCCTGCCATTATTCATTGAATGCCAGGGAGGCTTCCGCGCCCCCTGAATCAAGCTGTCGGGCTCCTTGCCGACGGCGAGGTTCGAGCGAACGGGGTTGGCTAGTCGTTGGTCCAAAAAGAGGGGCTGCGGGATTTTAGCAAACGGATTAAAAAGGAGGAAGTCCTTTTCTCGCCTCTCGGTTCGGGGAGAGCCTGTTCCCAGACAGTTCGCGCCACGGTGGGCAGCGTCCTTCTACGGATGGATTACGATGGACACAGGGGCAGAGGCCATCAGGGTTTGCCATGCGGGAGGAAGAGGTTTGTTCCCGATTCGAGAGCGGAGTTTGACCCTGCCTGACCGAAGACTGCATCTACTTTTTGCGCGCAGGAAGAAAACGCAAGAGCCGCGCTTCGGTCGTCCAGGTGAACGCAGACGACTTCGGGGGCGGATCAGGCAAGGATGATTGGCGGAATCTCCTCAGAGCCAGTTTCTGCCGGGGGCTGAGGCCGACCTGACGTTCCTGTCCCGTTCCGCCATGTAACGTTGCAGGATCTCCGGCGACCGGCTACCGAGGGAACGTTCCAAGTCGGGCAGAAGCCCCCCTTCCTCCCGAGCAGCGTGGTGATGCCAGAAATCTTCCAGGGCCTTGACCCGGGAAGGGAATTTTTTTTCATCCACCGCAGTTCTGGCCAGCGCCCCCAGCATTTTGCGGATCTCGTCATGATGCTGGCGAGCCTCTTCGGGCGAGAGCTTGACGTCGGCGTCAGCCAGTTGACTGAACACCTCTTTTTCTTCGGCCAACATGTGCGGGATCAAGATGTTTTGCAGGTCGAAAACCCTGTTTAAAAGGTCGTCTACCTTCACGCTGCGGCCCAGGTCGGAAAAGGCCTTCTCTACTTTCAGGTGATCTTGGCGGATTTCTAGGGCAAGGCTCTTTGTCATATCCCATACTCCCGGAACGGGCCCTCTCAACACACTTTCGCTGACAAATCAATAGCACGTTGCCCCCCACTGTCAATCCATCCGATGGATAAAAAAAGCAGACCTACTTTTTCTCCGTCCGACACCATCCGACACGACCTGTCAGACAACTTCCCCTTCTGAAACACCCTTGCCTGAATCGGGCTCCCAAATGGGCTCTTTACTTGACCCCAACTACTTTCGTATCTACACTTATTCGGATATGAAATCAAAGGGAGATAAGCTGTTCCAGCCAGCTTACACTGCCTTGCCCGTTATTATTCAGACTCCAAAGCGGGAGAAACTGCATGCTCAAATCCACCAAACCGAAAACCCCGAATGGAAGCCACTTGCACAAGGTTCCTTCGGGGATCAAGGGTCTGGATGAAATTACCGGAGGCGGCCTTCCCCAGGGGCGCCCCACACTGGTCTGCGGCGGCACGGGATGCGGCAAGACCCTGTTCGCCATGGAATTTCTGGTCCGCGGCGCCAGCCAGTTCGACGAGCCCGGCGTCTTCATGTCCTTCGAGGAACGCTCGGAGGAGCTGGCCGACGAACTTCGCCTCCCTCGGCTTCGATCTGAATGACCTGGCCGCCCGGAAAGCTGCTCGCCCTCGATTACGTGCATATCGAGCGCAGCGAGATCGAGGAGACCGGCGAGTACGACCTCGAGGGGCTGTTCATCCGCCTCGGGTACGCCATCGACGCCATCGGCGCCAAGCGGGTGGTCCTCGATACCATCGAAGCGCTCTTTTCGGGCCTTGACAACGAATCGATCCTGCGGGCCGAGCTGCGGCGCCTGTTCCGCTGGCTGAAAGACAAAGGGTGTCACCGCGGTCATCACCGGCGAGCAGGGAGAGCGCACCCTGACCCGCTACGGCCTGGAAGAATACGTGGCCGACTGCGTGATCTTTCTCGACCACACGGTGGCGGAGCAGGTCGCCACCCGCCGGCTGCGGATCGTCAAATACCGCGGCTCCGCCCACGGCACCAACGAATATCCCTTCCTGATCGACGAGCACGGCTTCTCCGTGCTGCCGATCACCTCCCTGGGGCTCGACCATCCGGCTTCCAGCGACCGGATCTCCACCGGCATCCCCCGGCTCGACACCATGCTGGGCGGCAAGGGATATTTACCGCGGCAGCAGCATCCTCGTCTCCGGCACCGCGGGGACCGGGAAGACCAGCGTTGCCGCCCAGTTCGTCGATGCGGCCTGCCGGCGCGGCGAGCGCGCCCTGTATTTCGCCTTCGAGGAATCCCGCAGCCAGATCATCCGCAACATGCGCTCCCTCGGCATCGACCTGGAGCCCTGGGTGAGAAGGGCCTGCTGCGCTTCGCGGCGGCGCGTCCGACCCTGTTCGGACTGGAAATGCACCTGGTCACCATGCACAAGGCGATCGAGGAGTTCGCCCCGACGGTCGTGGTGGTCGACCCGATCTCCAATCTGGTGGTCTTCGTCGAGCTCCATGGAGGTCAAGGCGATGCTCACCCGGCTGATCGACTACCTGAAAGGGAAGCAGATCACCGCCCTCTGCACCGACCTCACCACCGCCGGGAGGCGGCCTGGAGCAGACGGAGGTGGGGATATCCTCGCTGATGGACACCTGGCTGCTGCTGAAAGCCATCGAGGAGAGAGGGGAGCGCAACCGCAGCCTCAATATCCTCAAGTCCCGCGGCATGGCGCATTCGAACCAGATCCGCGAGTTCGTCCTGAGCGATGAGGGAATCCAGCTCCTGGATGTCTACACCGGCCCCGGCGGGGTCCTGACCGGCACCGCCCGCAGCGCCCAGGAGGCGCAGGATAAAGCGGAGGCGGCCAGGCGGCGGCAGGAGATCGAGCGCAGGCAGCGGGAAATGGAGCGGAAGGAGAAGATGGTCGAAGCGCAGGTCGCCGCCCTGCGAGCCGAATTCGAGGCCGAGAAGGAAGAGCTGCTGCAGAGTCGATCGAGCAGGAGAAACTGCAGGAAGAAATGCTCTCCGAGCAGAGGCTGAAAATTGCCCGGATGCGCAAAGCCGATCCAAGCCGAAGAGACGGCAGCGACGGACCGGCGACATCGCCGGAAAAGGATGCAGATGAATGGAAGCGAGAGATGAAAGGAGGTCGGACACGACGGAGGATCGGGATGAGTCGGTTTATCTGCTTCGCCTGTATGTCGCCGGACAGACCGCGAAGAGCATCGCCGCCTTCGCCAACCTGAAAAGGATCTGCGAAGAGCATCTGCAGGGGAAATACCGGATCGAGGTGATCGACCTGCTGCAGAACCCGGCCCTCGCCCAGGGGGACCAGATCCTGGCCCTGCCGACCCTGGTCCGCCGCCTTCCGCCGCCGGTAAAGAAGATCATCGGCGACCTCTCCAACACCGAACGCGTGCTGGTCGGGCTGGATATCCGGCCGCTGCCCTGACTGGCAAACGCCGGTCCAGACATCGGCGGTAAAATGGAGGTGCAAGATGGGCAGAGAAAAAGCAGGTGAAGACGGAAACCAGGAGCGGAATACGACCGAAGACTTCGAGCTGGCCATGCGCGAAGGCGAAGAAGCCGGGAACGTACATCCTGCGCCTGTACGTGACCGGCACCACGCCCAACTCCCGGCGGGCCATCGAAAACGTGAGAAAAATCTGCGAGGAGACACCTCCAGGGACGCTACGAACTGGAAATCATCGACATCTATCAGCAGCCGACCTTGGCCAAGGAAGGGCAGATCGTGGCCGCCCCCACCCTGGTCAAAAAACTTCCCCGCCTTTGCGCAAATTCATCGGCGACATGTCCAGGACGGAAAAAATCCTGCTGGGTCTGGATGCTGCGATCCGCAAAGAGATAAATCACTATCACCGTCTGTTCGGACGAACATGGATAAACAACCGGGAACTTCTGGCCGAAATAGAGGAACTTCGCATCCGCCTGGAGGAGGCCGAGGAGGCGCTCTCGCGCCATCCGCAGCGGCGAAGTGGACGCGCTGGTCGTTTCTTCCGGAGAGGGGGAGAAGATGTTCACCCTGGAAGGGGCCGACCAGCCCTACCGCGTTCTGGTGGAGACGATGAGCGAGGGGGCGGCGACGCTGAGCCCGGACAGCACCGTTCTTTATTGCAACAGCCGCCTGGCGCATCTGCTCGGGGTGCCGCTGGAAAGGATTCTGGGAAAACCCCTGCTCTCCCATGTCGCTCCCGGTGGACGCCTCGGCGTTCATGGCACTGCTGGAGCGGGCATCCGAAGAAATCTGCCGACCGGGCGAGAGCTTTCGGACCGAAGCTCGGTTTTCTGACCGCAACAGGAAGAAATCGTTCCGGCCCTGCTTTCCTGCTGTTCCCTGGAGATTGGCGCAGGCCGGGGCATCAGCGTCGTCATCACCGACCTTTCCGAGCAGAAGCGCATCGAAGAGATCGTCGCAGCCGGAGAACTGGCGTCCTCCATCCTGGAGCAGGCGGGCGATGCGATTATCGTCTGTGATGAAACAGGCCGGGTGATTCGCGCCAGTCGACAGTCACAGGAACTCTTCGGCGCCAATCCCCTGTTCCGGCCCTTCGACCACCTGGGACGGCTGAATGATGCCCTCACAGGAGAGGCCTTTTCACTGCAGGTTCCGCTGAGCGGCCAAATCTTGCAGGGGGTGGAGGTCGAGCTCAACTGTGAGGGCCGACAACTCCATCTTCTGCTGAGCGCAAGGCCGCTAATTAGGCGGAAAGAGATTCTCGGCTGCGTGTTGACCTTGACGGATATCACCGAACGCAAGCAGGCCGAAACGACGCTCAGAGAAGCCAAGGTTGCCGCCGAAGAGGCCAACCGCGCCAAGAGCGAGTTTCTGGCCAACATGAGCCACGAAATCCGCACCCCCATGACCGTCTTTCTGGCGGTCCTCGAACACCTCCTCCAGATCGACAGAAACCCCGAACGCCGCCACCTTCTGGAGATGGCCGATCAATCGGCGAAACACCTGAGAGCCCTAATCGACGACATTCTCGATTTCTCCCGAATCGAAGCGAAGCGAGTCGAAATCGAAGAAGCGCCCATCGACCTTCGGGATTGCCTGAAGGCTACCGTGGACATGTTCGCCCTCTCGGCCCGGGAGAAAAATCTCCGTCTCGAAATGGAGGTGGCTCCCGAAACGCCGGTGATAATTTTCGGGGACTCCGGGAAACTGGGGCAGGTCCTGACCAACCTCATCGGCAACGCCATAAAATTCACCTCGGCGGGAGAGGTCCGCCTTTCGGTTCAGCCCAAGGGCGAGAGCCTGGAATTCGCCGTCTCGGACACCGGCATCGGCATTCCAAAGGAAAAACGTCACCTCCTCTTCGAAAGCTTCACCCAGGTGGACTCCTCTTTTCAACGGCAGTACGGCGGAAGCGGTCTGGGACTGGCCATATCCAAAGGACTGGTGGACCTGATGGGGGGAGGGATTTCCGTGCAGAGCCGGCAGGGAGGTGGAAGCATCTTCATTTTCACACTCCCCCTGAAGAGGGCTCAAAAAAAGATTTCCGAGCAATCCGCAGCGCCTCGGGCAGGCGTGAGTGAATCCAGCCCTGCCGCACACATTCTCCTAGCCGAAGACCAGCCGCTGGTCCGGGAGCTGATTGCAAGGATGCTTTTATTGCGGGGTTGGGAGCCGGAGGTCGCCAAAACGGGGCGCGAGGCCCTGGAAAAGTGGGAGAAAGGGGATTTCGACATCCTTCTCATGGACTTGCAGATGCCGGAAATGGACGGCCTCGAAGCCACACGGGCGATCCGCGCAAAAGAGGTCCTGAGGAGCAAACACACCTGTATCTTCGGTTTTACCGCCCACGCACGGAGCGAAATCGTCGATGAGTGTCTCAAGGCTGGGATGGACAATGTAATAACAAAGCCTGTCAAGATGGCGGACCTTTATTCGGCCATCGATGATTGGCTGCGGAGATGAAAACCGAATCCAAATCGTCCCCTCTCCCTTTTGCCATTCTCCGCCCGGGCCTTCAGGGCAATTCCGTCTCCCCCATCAGGAAGCGGTCGACCTCGCGGGCCGCGCCCCTGCCCTCGTTGATGGCCCAGACGACGAGGCTCTGTCCGCGGCGGGCGTCTCCGGCGGCGAAGATCCCCGGCACGCTGGTGGCGAAGCTCCCGTAATCGGCCTTGAGGTTGCTTCGGGCGTCCTGCTCCACGTCCATCCCTTCCAGCACCCCCTCGTCCGGCCCGAGAAAGCCCATAGCGAGCAGCACCAGGTCGGCGGGGATCATCCTTTCGGTGCCGGCCACCTTCTTCGGCAGGAACATTCCGGCATCGTTGTGCCATTCGACGTCGTGAACCTGAATCTCGCAGACCCGCCCCGAGCCATTTGCGATGAAGGCGTCGGCGGTCACCTCGAAGCGGCGGGGGTCCTCCCCGAAGCGTGCCCGGGCCTCTTCGTGGCCGTAGTCGAGGCGGTAGACCCTGGGCCACTGGGGCCAGGGGTTGTCGGGGGTCCGGTCCTGGGGCGGGCGGGGAAGAATCTCGAGCTGGGTGATGCTTCGGCACCCCTGGCGCATGGCGGTGGCGACGCAGTCGGTTCCGGTGTCGCCGCCGCCGATGACCACCACGTCCTTTCCTTCGGCGCTGAGCTCAAGCGGTTTATCATCCTGGAGCCGCCGGGTGTTGTGGGTGAGGTAGTCCATGGCGAAGAGGATCCCGTCGGCCTCCCTGCCGGGAATCTTCAAGTCGCGGGGCCGGGTCGCGCCGCAGCAAAGGACAACGGCATCGAACTCCTCCTGCAGTTCCGCCAGAGTCAGGTCGCGGCCGATCTCGGTGCCGGTGATGAAACGCACTCCCTCGGCGGCGAGCAGGTCGACCCGGCGCCGGACCAGGGTCTTGTCGAGTTTCATGTTGGGGATGCCGTACATCAACAGCCCCCCGAGGCGGTCGGCCCGTTCGTAGACCGTGACCTCGTGCCAGGCCTTGTTGAGCTGGGCGGCGCAGGCGAGCCCCGCCGGCCCCGAACCGACCACCGCCACCTTCTTCCCCGTCCTGCCGGCGGGGGGGCGAGGCACAATCCACCCCTCGGCAAATCCCCTGTCGGCAATCGCCTGCTCGATGGCCTTGATCGTCACCGGCGGCTCGATGATCCCGAGGACGCACCCCCCCTCGCAGGGGGCCGGGCAAACCCGCCCGGTAAACTCCGGAAAGTTGTTGGTCATGTGCAGCCGGTCGAGGGCCTGGCGCCACAGTCCCCGCCACACCAGATCGTTCCACTCCGGGATCAGGTTGTAGACCGGGCAGCCCGAAGCCGCTCCGGCCAGAAGGAGGCCGGTGTGGCAGAAGGGGGTGCCGCACTCCATGCAACGCGCCCCCTGCTCCCGGAGCTTCTGCTCGGGGTGATGAAGGTGAAACTCCTGCCAGTCGGCAATGCGCTCCAGCGCCGGCCGGTCAGCCGGCAGCTCACGAAAATATTCCAGAAACCCGCCCAGTTTGCCCATGGTCAATAGCCTTTTTTTAGGGGGCCGCGTCCTATCGGCCCGATCAGTCCGATCCGACCGATAGGTCAGATCCGACGCGGCCGGCACTTGTTCATCCCGCCCAATCCCCGCCTCTCAGTTTCCGCTCACCCGCGCCAGGTCGCGCGCGTTCTCCTCGAATGCGGCGCTGAGGGCCTCCTCGCCGGAGAGCCCCGATTCCGTGGCGCGGCGGATGGCGGTCAGCATCCGCTTGTAGTCCCGGGGGAAGACCTTGACGAAACGCCTCCGACTACGGCGCCAGTCGGCGAGAACGGCGTCGGCCCGGTTGGAGCCGGTCAGGTCGCGGTGACGTTCGATGAGGCGCTTGACCTCGGCGAGCTCCTCCGGGTCGTCGAGCCCTTCGAGGTCGACCATCTCAGGATTGCAGGTCTCGGCGAACGTGCCCCCCTCGTCGAGAACGTAGGCGATCCCCCCCGACATCCCGGCGGCAAAGTTGCGTCCCGTGGGCCCCAGGATGATGACCCTGCCGCCGGTCATGTACTCGCAGCCGTGGTCCCCGACCGCCTCCACCACCGCGGTGAGGCCCGAGTTGCGCACGCAGAAGCGCTCCCCGGCCATGCCGCGGATGAAGGCCTCGCCGGCGGTGGCGCCGTAGAAGGCGACGTTTCCGACGATGATGTTCGACTGAGGGTCGAAGCTGGCCGTTCGCGGCGGTACGATGACGATTTTCCCTCCCGAGAGGCCCTTGCCGCAGTAATCGTTGGCATCCCCCTCGATGCTCAGCGTCAGCCCCTTAGGGATGAAGGCGCCGAAGCTCTGGCCCGCCGAGCCGTTGAACTTGAGCCGGATGGTGTCCTCGGGCAGCCCCTCCGCCCCGTAGCGGCGGGTGACCTCGCTGCCGACGATGGTGCCGACGGCCCGGTTGATGTTGCGGATGGGCAAGTTGGCATGGACAGGCTTCGCCTCCTCCAGGGCCGGCTCGCACAGTCGGAGAAGCACCGTTTTATCGAGGGACTTTTCCAGGCCGTGGACCTGAGGGGCGGAGCACCAGGCGCCGATCTCCGGGCCGACCTGCGGACGGTGGAGGATTTTGGAAAAGTCGAGGCCGCGGGTCTTGAAGTGTTCGAGCCCCGGCGCGAAGTCGAGCATGTCGGTGCGTCCGACCATGTCGGTCAACTTGCGGAAGCCGAGGGCGGCCATCAGCTCTCGCACCTCCCGCGCGATGAAGGTGAAGAAATTGACCACGTGGTCCGGCGAGCCGGCGAATTTCGCCCGCAGCCGCGGGTCCTGGGTGGCGACCCCCACCGGGCAGGTGTTGAGGTGACAGGCGCGCATCATGATGCAGCCCAGAACCACCAGCGGGGTGGTGGCGAACCCGAATTCCTCGGCCCCGAGCAGGGCGGCGATGACCACGTCGCGGCCGGTTCGAAGCTGACCGTCGGTCTCCACGGCGATCCGGTCGCGCAGCCCGTTCAGGAGCAGGGTCTGGTGGGTCTCCGCAAGCCCCAGCTCCCAGGGAAGCCCCGAGTGGTGGATGCTGGAGAGGGGCGAAGCTCCGGTGCCGCCGTCATGGCCGGAGATGAGAACCACGTCGGCCTTGGCCTTGGCCACCCCGGCGGCGATGGTGCCGACCCCGACCTCGGCGACCAGCTTGACGCTGACCCGGGCCTCGGCGTTGGCGTTTTTGAGGTCGTGGATGAGCTGGGCAAGGTCCTCGATGGAGTAGATGTCGTGGTGGGGCGGGGGGGAGATCAGACCGACCCCAGGGGTGCTGTGTCTCACCCGTGCGATGGGCGGATAGACCTTCTGCCCCGGGAGCTGTCCGCCCTCCCCCGGCTTGGCCCCCTGGGCCATCTTGATCTGCAGTTCCCTGGCGTTGACCAGGTAGAGGCTCGTCACCCCGAAGCGCCCCGAGGCCACCTGCTTGATGGCGCTGTTGCGGCTGTCGCCCCCGGGGTCCCGCCGGTAGCGAGCCGGGTCTTCGCCCCCCTCCCCAGTGTTGGACTTGCCGCCGATCCGGTTCATGGCGATGGCGAGTGCCTCGTGCGCCTCTTTGCTGATCGAGCCGTAGGACATGGCGCCGGTCTTGAAGCGCCGCAGGATCGCCTCCACCGGCTCCACCTCCTCCAGGGGGATCCCCTGTGCGGAAAACCGGAACTTCAGCAGACCGCGCAGGGTGCTCGTCTGGCGGGCGTGCTCGTCGGAGAGGGCGGAGAACTGGCGGAAGAGTTTGTAATCCCCCTTGCGGGAGGCCTCCTGCACCAGGTGGATGGCGACCGGGCCGAGCTGATGGAACTCCCCCTCCTTGCGCCACAGGTGCCGTCCGCCAGGGGCGAGCCCCTCGTCCGGATCGCGCCGCAGCGCGAAGGCATGCCGGTGACGGCGGAGCGCCTCCGCGGCGATCTCCTCGATGCCGATGCCCTCCACGCGGGAGGATGTCCAGGTGAAGTAGCGGTCGATGAGCGGCTTGGAGAGGCCGACGGCCTCGAAAATCTGGGCGCCGCGGTAGCTCTGGATGGTCGATATCCCCATCTTGGCCATCGTCTTCACCACCCCCTTGGTGGCGGCCTTGATATAGGTCCTCACGGCCTCCGACGGGTCGACCCCGGGTAGCAGGCCCTCCCGGGCCATGGCCTTCAGGGACTCGAAGGCCAGGTAGGGATTGACGGCCCCGGCGCCGTAGCCGATGAGCAGAGCGAACTGGTGCACGTCGCGCGGCTCGGCCGACTCCACCACCAGCCCGGCCAGGGTGCGGGTCCCCTTGCGGATCAGGTGGTGATGGAGGCCGGCGGTCGCCAGCAGGGCCGGCATCGGTGCCTGCTCGGCCGTCACCCCCCGGTCGGAGAGAATCAGCACGCTGGCGCCGGCGTCGATGGCCGCGTCGGCCCGGCGGCAGAGCTCCTCGAGGGCCGCCTCCAGCCCCGCCGCTCCAGCGGCAGCCGCAAAGAGAATAGAGAGGGTCTCGGCGCGCAGGCCCGGCCGGTCGAGATGACGCAGCCTGGCCAGCTCGGCGTTGTCGATGAGGGGGGTTTTGAGCTTGACGTGGCGACACGACTCGGGCTCGGCGTGAAGCAGGTTGCGCTCGGCCCCCAGGGTGGTTTCGGTGGAGGTGATGATCTCCTCGCGGAGGCTGTCGATGGGCGGGTTGGTGACCTGGGCGAAGAGCTGCTTGAAGTAGCCGTAGAGAAGCTGGGGATGGGGCGAGAGGACAGCCAGGGGGGTATCGTTGCCCATGGAGCCGACCGGCTCGACGCCGTTGGTCGCCATCGGCGCCAGCCGGCCTCGCAGCTCCTCGAAGGAAAAGCCGAAGGTCTCCTGAAGCCGGCGCAGCGAGGCCGGCTCGGGGGCGGGGCTTTCGGGGAACTCCGGCAGATCCTCGACCCGAACCAGGTTCTCGTCGAGCCACTTGCGGTAGGGACGGGCGGCGACGATCTCGGCCTTGATCTCCTCGTCGGGGACGAGCCGGCCCCGCTCGGTATCGACCAGGAACATCCGCCCCGGCTGCAGCCGCCCCTTCTGCAGGATGCGCTGGGGCGCGATGGGCAGGACCCCGCTCTCCGAGGCGAGGACCACCAGGTCATCGCGGGTCACGCAGAAGCGCGAGGGGCGAAGCCCGTTGCGGTCGAGGACGGCCCCGATGCGCACCCCGTCGGTGAAGGCGATGCAGGCCGGGCCGTCCCAGGGCTCCATGAGGCAGGCATGGTACTCGTAGAAGGCCTTCTTCTCCTCGCTCATCTGCCGGTGGCGGCTCCAGGGCTCGGGGATCATCATCATCACGGCATGGGGCAGGGAGCGGCCGGAGAGGTGGAGAAACTCCAGGCAGTTGTCGAACATCGACGAATCGCTCCCCGACTCGTCGATGACCGGCAGGATCTTCGCCCATTCGTTCCCGAGCTCGCGGCTGGCGAGGAGGGCCTGGCGGGCGTGCATCCAGTTGACGTTGCCCCGCAGGGTGTTGATCTCGCCGTTGTGGGCGACGTAGCGGTAGGGATGGGCCCGCACCCAGCTGGGAAAGGTGTTGGTGGAGAACCGGGAGTGCACCAGGGCCAGGGCGCTGCGGATCTCGGGATTGCGCAGGTCGAGAAAATACTCGGGAAGCTGGTGGGGGGTGAGCATCCCCTTGTAAAGCAGGGTCCGGGCCGAAAAGCTGCAGACGTAGAAGGTCTCCGCCGCCAGTTCGCTCACGGCCTTGACCCGGTTGACCAGGTGGCGGCGGCAGACGTAGAGGCGGCGCTCGAAATCAAGGTCGTCGGCCAGTGCGGCAGGGCGGGCAACGAAGAGCTGGCGGATCACGGGCTCCAGGTAGCGGGCATCCTCCCCGAGCAGGCTGTTGTCCGTCGGCACGTTGCGCCAGCCGAGAAACTGCAGTCCGTTGTCGGCGACGACCTGCTCGGCCAGCCTTTCGCAGCGCTCGCGCTCGGAGCGCTGCCGGGGCAGAAAGATCATAGCCACGGCATACTGGCCCGGTTCGGGGAGGCGAATGAGGTCGGCGGCGCACTCCTCGCGAAAGAACTCGTCGGGAATCTGCAGCGTGATCCCGGCTCCGTCACCGGTGTTCGGGTCGCGCCCCACAGCACCGCGGTGTTCGAGGTTGCCGAGCACCTCCAGCGCCTGTCGAACCAGAAAATGGCTGCGGACGCCCTTGATGTTGACGACGAAGCCGACCCCGCAGGAATCGTGCTCGTACCAGGGGTCGTAGAGACCCTCTGCGGGCCGGGTTTGCTTTAGGCTCATGGCGATGACCTCGGGTAAGGCGAGGGGTTGGAAAGAGGCGGAGGGCACTGACGACTTATCGGCAAATGAAACCACAGTATAACAGATTCTGCGACGTATACCCTGTTGCTCCCTGCGGACGAATTGGGCTATTGTTAAATCTTAAGGGCGACCCAACCTCGGGACTTCACTTCCTCACGCCCTTCCCGGGGCTCATTGAAGATGCTTTCGCAAAAGCTCAGGAGATGGCTAAGCAAAAATTTCGTCCCACAAGGCCTGGTGGTTTTTCAGGGGCGAAGGCCTACATCGGGTAGGTCGAGGTCCTGAAAAAACGCCGTAACGCCGTGGGGCGGACTTTTTGCGACGCCATCATTGAAACGGAACGAAAAATGGCCGACTATTTCTGCCTTCCCTTCTCCACCCACCCCTTGCGCGACGGGCTCTACGACGAGCTCCACGCCCGCCCCTTCCAGGTGGTGACGACGCCCCAGCAGATCTCCCACCTCGCCTTCAAGGCCGAGCCGCGGGAGCTCGAAGAGGCCTTCGGGCTTCTCTGCGACCTCTGCCGCCGCTACAGCGTCAACCAGCCGAGCCCCGAAACGGTCTCCTTCCAGCAGGATTTCGGCGAATTCATCGTCCGCTGGGAGCGGCACATGGAGTTCTACGCCCTCACCGTCCTGCGCCCCAGAGGACCCGACGGGGAGCCTTTCCAGCGCCCGGTCATCGGTCTGCTGCCCGCGGACTGGATGGCCGCCCTTCCCGGCCAGGCCGTGGCCGCCTTCCACGTCGTGATCGACGGCGACGACCAGGCCTTCGCCCCGGAGACCCTCAACCGCTGTTTCGAGGGTCAGAGGCTGATCCTCAGCCGGCCCAAAGACGGCAAGGCCTGCCTGTGCACCGCCTTCAAGCTGCACAGCGACGGCTTCGGCCGATTCCTCATCCAGAACCGGGGAATTTCCGACTACCAGATGGGACGCCTCGTGCAGCGGGTGGTCGAGATGGAAACCTACCGGCTGCTCGCCCAGCTTTCCCTCCCCACCGCCAAGCGGCTCGCACCGGAACTGAACGAGATGGACCGCCAACTGGCGAAGATGCTGGCCCGCGTGCCCGAAACCGACACCACCGAGGCCGAGCGCGACCTGCTGCAGCGACTCTCGCTTCTTTCTGCGAAGCTCGAAACCTGGCGGGCCGAGACCAACTACCGCTTCTCGGCCACCCGGGCCTATCATGAACTCGTTCTCTCCCGCCTGAAAAACATCCGGGAGACGGAGGTGGACGGCCACATGACCGTCGCCGAGTTCATGACGCGGCGCCTGACGCCGGGCCTGCGCACCTGCGAATCTGTGCAAAACTGGATGGAGGACCTCTCCCGGCGCATCGAGAGGGCCGGGGACATGCTGCGAACCCGGGTCAACCTCACCCTGCAGGAGCAGAACAAAAGCCTGCTGGCGGCGATGAACCGGCGAAGCCGCCTGCAGTTCCGCCTGCAGGAAACGGTGGAGGGGCTGTCGGTGGCCGCCATCAGCTACTACATGGTGGGGCTTTTGAGCTACATGCTCAGCGGCCTGCCCCTGGAAGAGTGGCACATGGAGAAAAAGACGGTGATCGCCTTCCTGGTGCCGGTGGTGCTGGGAGGGACCTGGTGGCTCACGCAGCGCATCAAACACCGCCTGATCAAAGAGCCAAGCGCGGAGGGTTAAGACATTTCGGCACGGTTGCCCGGACCTCCGGCGGTGGATCCCAACCGGGCCGAGCCCCGGCAAATTTTTTCCGGTCGAAAAAAAGGCCTTGTTTTCCTGCCGGAATCCTGTATGATTCGCCCTTCAGCGTTAACGTTGCGGCAACACTTCCACCCACGGCCGGTTTTTCCAGGCCAGCCCTCGCCGCCCCATCGCTCACTGACCCCCCGCCGCATTCCACTTCCTTCGGAGACTGCGCCGCACTTCAGGTTGGCGACGATGCGTTCATGCCCGACCTGTAGTGCCCGACCGCCTTTTCGGTCAGGGGCATGCGTATGCCCCTGCGGTCGCGCACGCCACTCCCATCGCCTCACTGTCTCCTGCCGGTTGAACCCGCCTCGAGACGGCGCGGGAAGGAATCCTCATGACTTTTGCCGAACTAAACCTCGTCCCCACCCTCCTTCAGGCCGTGCAGGCCTGCGGCTACACCGAGCCGACCCCCATCCAGGAACAGGCCATCCCCGAAGCCCTGGCCGGCCGCGACCTGATGGCCAGCGCCCAGACCGGCACCGGCAAGACCGCCGCCTTCATGCTCCCCGCCCTTCAGCGGCTCTCCGAGCTTAAAAAGGGCCCCAAGGGCGCGCCCCGGGTGCTGGTGCTCACCCCGACCCGGGAACTGGCCGCCCAGGTGCTGGAGGCCACGCGCACCTACGGCCGCAACCTGCGCCTCCGCAGCGCGGTGCTGCTCGGCGGCACCCCCTACCGGGAGCAGTTCCGCGCCCTGGCCCAGCCCATCGACCTGGTGGTCGCCACCCCGGGACGGCTCATCGACCATCTGGAGCGCGGAAGCCTCGACCTCAGCCGCCTTGAGCTCCTGGTCCTCGATGAGGCCGACCGGATGCTCGACATGGGCTTTCGACCCGACGTGGATAAGGTCATCGCCGCCGCCCCGACCGGGCGCCAGACGCTGCTGTTCACCGCCACCCTCGACCGCGCCATGGCCGAGCTGGCCGCAAGGCTGCTGAAGGACCCGGTGCGAATCGACATCGCCGGCGAAAAGCGCTCCCGCCGCAGGGATCGAGCAGCGCCTGCACGCAGCGGACGACCTGCAGCACAAGCAGCGACTACTCCAAGCGCTGGTGGCCGACGAGGGGCTGAACCAGGCCATCATCTTCGCCGCCACCAAGCGCGACGCCGACACCCTGGCCCGGGATCTGGCCGCCCAGGGGCACCGCGCCGCGGCCCTTCACGGCGACATGACCCAGCGGGTGCGAAACCGCACCGTGCAGCGATCTGCGCCGGGGACGCATCCGGCTGCTGGTGGCCACGGACGTCGCCGCCCGCGGCCTCGACGTGAACACCATCAGCCATGTGATCAATTTCGACCTGCCCAAATTCGCCGAGGACTACGTGCACCGCATCGGCCGCACCGGACGGGCCGGGGCCACCGGACGTCGCCATCTCCCTCGCCGGCTCCGGGGACCTCCCCGCCCTGCAGCGCATCCAGCGCTACATCGGGTCCGAGCTCCCGCAGCACGTCCTGCCCGGCCTGGAGCCGACCCGCCCCCTGGCGGCGCGCCCCGCCCGCGACGGGCGCCGTCCCGGGACCAGCCGCAACCGCTCCGGGCGCCCCGGCGCCCCAGTCGCGGGCAACCGCAACCGGCCCGGCCGCCCCGGCGAGCGCAGCGGCGCCCCTTCCGGCAAGCCGCGCCGCGAGCCGGTCATCGAGTACCGCCGCAGCCGCTGACGGCCCGGATGGGAGGGAGAATGCCCCGCGGGTTCTCCGGGACGGAAAACCTGGTCTGCACCCGGCCCTTCGAATGGCTGGAAGTCCATCCCGGCGGGGAGGCCTTTCTCTGTTGTCCCTCCTGGCTGAAGACCTCCGTCGGCAATGTGCTCACTGAGCCGCTGATGGAGCTCTGGAACAGCCGGCAAGCCCTCGCCATGCGCAAGGCGGTCCTCAACGGATCCTTCCACTACTGCAAAAAGAAGCGCTGCCCCAACCTCCGCTCCCGCATCCCTCCGGTCATTTCGCCGGAGGCGGTGCGGGACGACGCCATCCGGGAAGCCCTCCAAAAAGGAAAGGCCTTACTCGACTACGGCCCCAAGATCCTGAATCTCTGCTTCGACCCGAGCTGCAACCTCGCCTGCTCGAGCTGCCGTACCGCCCCCCTCAGCCTAACCGGGCAGAACGCGAGCGTGTGGGCAGGGTTCTCATGGCGGGGGCGGGAAGGCAGGTCGGAAAACTTCTCCCTAAGCGGCACCGGAGACCCCTTCGGAAGCCCCTGCTTTCGCGCCCTGCTCCAGGACTTTCGGCCCGGGGATTACCCCCCGGCTGAAAACCGTCCACCTGCACACCACCTGCCAGCTTTGATGGCGTCCCAAAAAGTCCGCCCTAAGACGTTGCGGCGTTTTCTCAGGACCTCGACCTACCTGATGTAGGCCTTCGTCCCTTAAAAACCACCAGGCCTTGTAGGACGAAATTTTTGCTTAGCCATCCCAAAAGTTTTTGCGAAAGCATCAGGGAGCAGTATCGAAGAAGAGCCGTTCATCTCCCGGGGCATCCGGAACATCCGTTATTTCTGGACATCCCGCAGCAGGTGGGCCGGATGCCGGATGTCGACCTCGGCAACCTCCTGAAGGACGGTGATGAGGGGTGATATGAAAATGTTTTCGAAAGATTACGTGAGAGGGGGGAAGAAAAAACACTTCGTTAAAATTTTAGAATTAATTTCTATTGACAAACCCTTGGTGTTTGTAGAATGATTGCAGGGAATCACCATTGCAGACCAACCTGCTCCCGCCAGCCCTTTTTCCGACTCCTCCTCCCCTCCCCGCCGCCCAGGGCTAACGGAAGTTCCCCCGGGGGTGTCCTTGAAGTTGAGAGTTTTCCTTTTTGAAGACGATCCCGCTCTGCGGCGCCTGATATCGGTCCTGATCGAACGCCAGGGCCACGAGGTCCTGGACTACGCCTCTCCGGCGGATTTTCGCGTATTTCACGGAGAGAAATGCGCCTGCGGACGGGGAGAGACCTGCGCGGATATGCTGATCACCGACCAGCGGATGCCGGCGACCACCGGACTCGGCCTCATTCGCCAGCAAAAGGCCCTCGGCTGCAAGGCCGCAAGAAAGACCCTCCTCATGTCGGGAAGCATTTCGGGAAAGGAAATCGAGGAGGCCCTCTCCCTCGGGTGCAAGGTTTTCCCCAAACCTTTCCGTTCCCAGGAACTCGCCGACTGGATTGAGGAGGTCAAAGGGAGCGTTGACCCGGCGAGAAAGCTGATGGCGTACCCCCTTCTTCCGAAGTGAGTCTTTCCTCGAGCAAATGTCTTTCGCTCCCTCCCGCGGTCCTTTCGAGGTTGTTTTGAAAACCGGTTATTTCAAGAAGGGAAGACCCCGGTGACCGCCTCGTGCCGGTAAGCGTGGGATAAAGGCGGGTCCGCTGCAGATATAGTGGGAAATCCCGGGCCTCCCCTTCGCTCCCCGGGAGCCTGGTGGAGTTTGGCTACTTCACGTCCGCGAAGAGGATTTCGTCAAAGCCTATCTGCCGCAGAACGGCGCAACGCCCTTGAGGAATCGTCTCTTCCAAGAGACCGAAGCTTAAAACGCCACGGTCAATAATGCTCCCCATGCCCCTCGAAATGTCCCTCATGGTGCTCATGGTGATATTCACCATGGTGATGGCCACCCTCGTCTTCCTCCCACAGAGGCCGGACGACGCAACCGGAAAGCTGAGTCAACGCTATTGTGACGAGTACCAATCTCGTAACTATTGCCAGAATCGTTTTTTTCATATCCTGTTCCTCCTTTCGGTGCGGAGAGGATACTCTTTTTTTTAACGATACATCTTTTTCAGGGTTCTCGTCCATGGCTCTGGCAGCAGTTTTTGGCAAGACCGGGGGCGGGACCTTCTGCGCCACCTGCCATCCTCCGACCCTGCAGGCAAGTCACCGGCCATCTCACCTCCTCCAAGGGTGCTCCTTCTCCATTCCATTTCTCCCACAACCTCTTCGCCCCCTACTTCTTCAGGGTTTTGTTTATTGACACGGCACCGGCATTAGGGTAAATATTACCCGCTGTGCCGATGGAGGGGATTTGCCACCGGCTTGCAGACAGCAGAAAGGCCCTCTATTGCCGCCCTAGCTCAGCTGGTAGAGCAACTGATTCGTAATCAGTAGGTCGTCGGTTCAAATCCGATGGGCGGCTCCAGTAAAAACAAGGGGTTACAGGTTGAACCTGTAACCCCTTGATGCTTTCAACCCTCTCTGGTTGCCCTCCTGAGCCACCCTCCCCCCCCCCCGGAAATCAAAGAGCTCTCTCCTCAGGCGATAGCTGAAAGTGATGGCAGGAAACACGGAAAGGAGTCAGAGATTCGACTTCTGGTCAGTTTATTGACCTCGTCCTTTCGGCCTCCTTGAAGTAGTCCCCGTATTTTCGGTCCGTTTCCAGAATGTGGGCCAGGAACCAATCCCGCATGAAGCCCAGAACGCTCCGGGGGACCGTAAGGTGGAACTTGAAGTGCTGTTGGCACAAATTCCTCAGCTGTTTTTCGAAGTACCTGTGTTGGGCCTTGTGGGCTGCCAGTCCTTCAAACCCCGCTTCTTCCAGGAGCTTTTCCTCCTCCCTGAAATGGGTCTTGATGTAACCGAAAAGTTCATCGAAAATTTGGCCGAGAAAATCAGAGTCATAAATTTGACTTTCGTTGTACTGGTGAACCTGGTCAAGCATATGGAAAAATTTCCGATGGTGGTGGTCCATTTCCGGAATACTGACACTGAAATGCTCTTTCCACGTAAAGAATTCCAAGGGCTATCCTCCTTATTTTTGACGGCCAAGTCCGCTCGGGGCTGGTTTTAACCAAAAATAGATGCAAAAGGATTGCCAATTAATTGTTTTCCTTGTTTTCCTTCAGGGTTGCACTCCCGTCCACCGCCTGCTCATCTCCTGGAGCCATCGCCCCGCCGCCTCGTCGTACGCCTGGGCCTGCGCCCCCGAAGGCTGTTGCCCGTCAAAATACTCCCCGCTCACCCCATCGAGAGCCTCCGACAGCACCAGATGCTCCACGGCGCGGCACCCCTCTTCAACGGTGGTCCAGGGTTTTCCGAACCATTCGCGAACCATCTTGGTATCCATGAGGGAGGCCGGATGCAGGGCGTTGACCGCGACTCCGGTTCCGGCCAGTTCCCGGGCCAGGTCGAAGGTGAACATCACCAGGGCCAGCTTGCTCTGGCTGTAGGCGCGCATGCCGTCGTAGTCCTGCTCCAGCATCGGGTCGTCGAAGTCGATCGCCTGCTGGGCCGCAGAGGAGACGTTGACGATGCGGGCCTCGCCTGCCGACTCCGCGGCGCCTCGAAGCAGGGGCAAAAGCCTGTGGGTGAGCAGGAAGTGGGCGAGATAGTTGACGGCGAAGCGCAACTCGAAGCCCTCGGCGCTCGTCTCCCGGAGCTTCGGGTCAGGCCCCGCCCCGATCCCGGCATTGTTGACCAGGACGTCGATGCGGGACTGTTCGGCGCTGAGGGCCTCAGCGAGACCCCGCACCGCGTCGAGAGAGGCGAAATCGGCGTTATAGTACTGAAGCCTTTCGCTGTTCGTGGCGGAGTGGATTTCAGCGAGCACTCTCTTTGCCTTCTCCGGATCTCTGCCATGGAGCAGAACCGTGGCGCCCCGGTGGGCGAGGTCCTCGGCGACCCTCCGTCCGAGACCATCCGTGGCGCCGGTGATGAGGATGACCTGCTCAGCGAGTTCCCTCATGGCCATACCCTTCCTCTCTTTCCCCATGTTTCGGGAACAACCCGGAAGCGACAATTCTGAAGGGTGAGCCCCTGCCGACGCGACTTACGGGCGGCGGGCCCCTGGCCCGAGTGGCAGAAGTAGCAGTCGGAGATATCGACGGGCTCGGTGTCGAAAAACTCCACCTCCTTTCCCCCGGCCGTCACCGGCCGGTCCCGGCTGTCCCGAAGCCGGACGAGGGCATACTGGTAGGGCTGGAAATCCCGGTTGTCGACGGTGCGAATCGAGTCCTTTCGACGACTGTCGTAAAAGGCGGTCAGCGGAAGCCCCAGGGCATCCCATAGGTAGGAGGAGGTCAGTGTGAGCCGTACGTTTTTCAGCTCCGGGAGCAGAGAGTCGGTGAAGACGACGTTGCTCCCCTTGGCGCCGGCGTAATCGAGGTGTCCCCCGGCAATACTCTTGCCGGTCAGCCCCGAATCGACGTCGGCGGAGGGAATGCCGGTTTCCCTAAACACATTTTTTGCGTATAAGAAAACCAAGGTTCAACCATCTCAGATATTCTGTCCGACATTTGTAGCATTGAAAAAACCTGGAATGTGGAAAGAGCCTCATCCAGAATTTTCGGTTTAAGCGGAACCACCTTTTTTCATTGCATATTGGACATGCCGAATTTTTATGGAAATAAAGCATTTTCCTCCCTTCTCCTTTTCTGGCCGGTAGAATAGAGTCAGAAATTTAATCTTGGGCCAATGAATTGACTCACCCCTGGTGAACTACCTAATCCCACCTGCCTGGAATAACTCCCACAAAGACGGAAAATCGCGCTAATTGTTCACCCGGGCAACTTCGCCGCAAGGACATCGACCTTCTCGATGGCCGGCGGCTCGGCGAACAACTCCCCGGCCTGCGCCATCAGCGCTTCGGCGACCTTGCCCGAGAGATGAGCCTGCCTTCCCGCCTCATTCGGAAATGCATCAAAAATGCCGAAAGTGGTCGGACCGAGGCGAATTCCGAACCAGGCCGTGGTGGCCTGCTCTTGCTGAACAAGAGGGAGCCCCCCCAGAAGAAAGTCCTCGACGTCCTTCTCCTTGCCCGGTTTTGCCTCCAGGCGAACGAACAGGGCCACTTTGACCATGACTTACCTCCCGCCGCTGCAACTACCCGTTGTCGAAAACAGGCTTCGACGCAGCCCTTGATTTTCCCCTGACGCAAAAACAGTGTGCTCGAAGCCTCTTTCCCTAGAATACCAGCCAGCGCCAAAATGCCAATGGCGCCGCGTAACCAAAGGGCCTCCGGAAAGGACTTTCGCACATCGTTTCGTTCCCCGAATCGGTAAGGTCCGAAATTGATACAAACACCTGAATTTCGTGGCGGTCGCTGCGTCGACGCGAGATTAAGCGCCCTTTCCGGGATTATCTTATGAAGTACCCCGAGACGCGCCACGCCCCATCCGGATCGAGCATGGTCGTTACGGTCTCTATGGCCTTTTGCTTTTTTCCGAAGGAGGTCTCGAAGAGGATCAGGACGTACTCCCCGTCGGGGGCGCCGGGCGCACTGGTCATGTATTTCGCCTTCAGGGACGTGCGGTTTATGACCGGACCGAAGAGCGGCCGGAGGCGGGAGATTTCGGATACCCACTTTTCTTCGGGAACCTGGCTTTTGAAAAAACCGGAAGCTTCCATCCAGCTATTCCGGTATTGCCCCCCATCGACCAGGATAAGCCAGCTCTCGGCGGCCTGGAGGGCGGCGCTTTCCTTTTCTTCCCCGGTCTCCCCTGCAAAGGCGAAGGCATTCAGGACAAAGAGCGAAATCAGAACCAGGAAAACGGATATCCTGAGGACTTTCATAAGATTTACCTCCTACCGTTGGTCTCCAAGTACGCGCTCGATCCGACGGTCGGGCACCAGCCACATAAGGGCCACGAAAACATAGAGGGCGTCGGCAACCCATGGAACAAAAAAAGAGACGATAATGGCGGCGCCGTAGAGGACAGGCGACAGCCTTCCCTTGAGGTCGCGGCCTACCGCCCGGGCGAGCAGCGAATTTTCACCCTGGCTGACGATAATGGTGCGCTGCAGTATCCAGTACGCCACAGCGGCCATCAGCAGCACGGTCCCGTACAGAGCCGTTGGAGCGATGGCAAAATGGGTCTCCCCCATCCACCCCGTGACGAAGGGGAAAAGCGACAGCCAGAACAACAAGTGCAGGTTGGCCCACAATATTCCCCCGGTCACACGCTGAGTGGCGTGCAGCATGTGGTGGTGGTTGTTCCAGTAGATGCCCAGATACACAAAACTCAGCACATAACTCAGCAGCACGGGCAGCAGCGGCCGCAACACCGCAAAGTCATCGCCCCGGGGAACTTTCATCTCCAGCACCATGATGGTGATGATGATGGCCAGAACCCCGTCACTGAAAGCCTCCATCCTGCCTTTTCCCATAACGAACCCCGCCTTGCCCCCTTGCCGGGACCCCGTCGGAGGGAACCCGAACCTCGCCGGCTGCTTCCCGTTTTTCAGCCGGAGGGATCCAGGTTTTTCCTCCCCTTAAAGCGAAAGGGGCCGATGGCTTTCCGCCATCGGCCCCTCTATCTTCTTCCAAGGGCGTCGAGCCTCTCATTCTCCTGCCTGAAGGCTACCGCCCATCTTTATCACCCGTCCGATTCGGGCGGCGGGTTTTCGGCCGGCTCCAGCACCTGGCACAAAAGGCCCAAGGCGAAGAACAGGAAGGCCCCCAAGAATCCGACGGATGCCGAAATATTACGGAACGGTACCTGGTCCATGAAGAAAACGCAAAGACTCACGATAGCCAGAGATATCGACATTACGAAAAAAAACAATTTCATTTCCCCCTCCTGATTCTGACTGCGATCAGCGACGATGCCGCCGGCTCCGGCGACTCTTTCTCCTTCTGGATGATTTTGCATTATGAAATTTCTTTCAATACACATCGACAAACAGGCATACCCAAGAATCTTAGCAGCTATTAAGGATGTTTTCAATTTTAATATCGTTACGCCTGGCATTTAAATACGTTCAGGAGAGCAGAAACCCGACAGGGGACAAAGAAACGGATCGGGCCCGAAAGCAGGATGGCAGAGACTGATTCAAGCTCGATCCGGCTGCCTGGCGCATGAAGGCTGGGTTATGACCCGCATAATTTTCTTGACTATTTTTAACTTGTGCACTTTAATTGCCCACGGCTTAACGTCTACACCATTTAGTAAGGAGGAGAGAAAAAATGAAGAGGTTTTTTGTCGCCGCAGCCCTGGTTGCACTCACCGCCGCCCCCGTCTTCGCCTCTGCCCCCCCGGAGACCATCACCCTTCAGGCCAAAAACGGCAACGTGACCTTCAACCACAAGGCCCACAGCGCGAAATTGGAATGCAAAGCCTGCCACGAGGGCGAGCCCGGCAAATTCGAACTGGACAAGGCCAAGGCCCACAAGCTGTGCAAGGGCTGCCATCAGGAAAAGGGCGCGGGCCCGACCAAATGTAACCAGTGCCACAAGAAGTAGCACTTCCTCTCTCGCCAGGGCCCCGGTTCCGGGGCCCTCTTTGCATCTCCGTCCTGCTTCTTCTCGCGCCTTGACACCCTCCGCCACCAGTGGCATGTTAACAGCACCTGTGCTGCCCTTCGGATTATCGGGAGGGGGCTCAGGTCGTTTTCGCGGTCCCCGTTTCCCCCCTCCAAAGGGATTCGATCCGATGTCCTTGAAAGGAAAGTCATCCGTGTGATGTCCGTAACCGACCCCCCTTTGTCCTGGTTCGACCCGATCATCGACCGCCGGGGAACCGCGAGCCTGAAATGGCAGAAGTACCGCGGTCGGGACGTCATCCCCCTCTGGGTGGCGGACATGGACTTCCGCTCGCCGCCGGCGGTGGTCGAAGCCCTGAAGGTGCGGGTGAACCATGGCATCTTCGGCTATACCCTCCCTCCCTCCGAACTGATCGAGACCGTCGTGGAGATATTGGCCAGGGACTACCGATGGCGGGTGGAGCCGTCCTGGCTTGTCTGGCTTCCGGGCTTGGTCACGGGTCTGAACGTCGTCTGCCGGGCGGTGGGCGAGGACGGCGACGGGGTCCTGACCATGGTTCCGATCTACCCCCCTTTCCTCTCCGCCCCCGCCCTTTCCCGGCGGACCCTGGCCACTGCGGCTATGGTGCAAAACGGCGCTCGGTGGGAGATCGATTTCGACCGCCTGGAGCAGGCCGTCGACGGGCGGACCCGTCTCTTTCTCCTGTGCAGCCCCCACAACCCGACCGGGCGGGTATTCGAACGCTCCGAACTGGTGGCCCTGGCGGATTTCTGCGAGCGACACGACCTGATCCTCTGCTCCGACGAGATTCACTCAGGGCTTGTACTCGCCCCCGGCCGGGTCCATATCCCCACCGCTACTCTCGGTCCGGAGATGGCCCGTCGCACCGTCACCCTCCTGGCGCCGAGCAAGACCTTCAACCTGCCGGGGCTGGGCTGCGCGTTCGCGGTCATTCCTGACGACGGGCTGCGCCGCCGCTTCCGCCGGGCCATGGAAGGGATCGTGCCCCACGTGAACGCCCTCGGCTACACCGCCGCCCACGCCGCCTACCGTCACGCCGGAGAGTGGCATCGGGCGCTTCTGGCCTACCTTCGCGCCAATAGCGACATGGTGGCGGCAGCGGTGGCGGAGATGCCGGGGCTGGCGACAGCCGAGGTGGAGGCGACCTACCTCGCCTGGATAGACGCCAGGGGAGCGGGGCTGGATGATCCGGCGGGATTCTTCGAGAAGGCAGGGGTGGGGCTCTCGGACGGCCGGGAATTCGGGGCGCCCGGGATTTCTCCGGCTCAACTTCGGCTGCCCCCGCAGCCTGCTGGCCGAGGCCCTGGAAAGAATGCGCGTCGCGCTGGCCGGCCGCCGGTGACCGCCATGGTTAAATTTCCCGAAAAAGAGCTGCGGGAAGGGCAGCAAAGGCGACAGGCTCCGACTGCCGGTCTTCGTCTACGGCACCCTGCGCCCGGGGCGGAAAAACTACGTTCCCTTCCTCGGCGGACGGATCCTTCGGGAAACACCCGCCACCATCGAAGGACGACTTTTCTACGTCAGGGGCGAGGGCTACCCCTACCTCCTTCCCGGCGGAGGCATTGTCCGGGGGGACCTGGTGGAGCTGCGGCCGGAGGAGTACGACCGAACCCTCCGGGAGCTGGACGATTTGGAGGAATTCGACCCGCAGGATGAGCCCGAAAGCATCTACCTGCGCCGAAGGGGCCGCGTCACTCCGGAGAACGGAGAAGAAGTGGTGGCCTGGGTTTACTTCTGGAACCTGAAGGAAGATGCCGGGGAGAGGGTCGAGAGCGGAGATTTTCGCGACGTTGCCGGATCAGAAGGATGAATCCGGCTCCAGAAGAAAGGCTTTCTCCTCGGGGGTGGAAGGACGGCCCAGGGCCGCGTTGCGGTGGGGGAACCTCCCGAAGCGATCGACGATTTCCCGGTGCCGGATGGCGTAGTCGAGAAAGCCCCGGCACATCCTCTCCAGCTCCGACGGGGCCTGCTCCAGCAGGTTGGTGAAGGCTTGGACGGAAAGGCTCTGCAACTCCCGGTCCTCGGCATGCTCCAGGGGAAGGTAGAAAAAGGCCCTCTCGACGACGGCCAGGGAGCGGTCCTGCCCCAACTCCATTCCCGCCAGGCAAAACCCCTGGCACCTGTCGTCAGCAGCGTAGGCCAGGGATGAACCGCGATGGATATTGCGGGCGAACTGATCGAGGATGAGGATGAGGGCCAGAGCGCCCCGCGGCGTCTCCCGCCAGTGGTCGTAATCCCCTCGCCGGGCCCGCTTCAGGTCGGGACCGAACCGCTCGCGGATCATCCGGTCGGTCCACGGCTCCCCGCCAAACCAAAGCCGGGTCCTCTCGGGCGAAGGCGGACTGCTTCCGGCTTCCACGCCGAACCAGAATTCGAGGATTTTTTCAGGGCGATTTTTCGGCATCGAGCTATGTGCTTTCCTGTCGGGATCGAACCTTCCTTTGTCGGATTTTATCAAAACGGCTTCCCACCTTCCAGTTTTTGGCCGACGCCGCAGACGAAAAAGGCCGACCACCAGGGCCGGCCATTTTTCGTCTTTGCCGAAGTCTCCGGTCAGGCGATTTCCAGCAGTTCGATATCGAAAACCAGCTCCTGGCCGGCCAGCGGGTGATTTGCGTCGAGGGTCACCGTCTCTTCAGTAAGGCCTGTAATCTTCACCACGAAGGGTTGCCCGTTTTCCTGGGTAACCTCGAGTTGGTTTCCGATTTCCAGCTTCAGGTCCTCCGGGATATTCTTGCGCTCGATTTCGGCCACCATCTCCTGGCGGTGCGGTCCGTAGGCCTGGTCGGAGGAGAGGGTCACCGTTTTTTTCTCACCTGCGCTCATCCCCTCAACTGCCTCCTCAAAACCCGGAATGACTTCTCCCTTACCTATGGTGAATTCCAGCGGAGCGTTCTCGGGGGAGGCGTCGAATTCGGTTCCGTCGGTGAGTCGGCCGGTGTAATGGACCTTTACCTGGTCGTCTTTTTTTGCCTGAGCCATTTGTTGCCTTTCCTTTCAGCTTTGTGGAACATTCACAAGATAAAGGCCGCCCGCTCCGCAAAATGCTGAGGCTGGCGGCCTTTGGCGTTCATACTTATCCGCCGGGAAGGGTACTTCTCCCCGGCTTTCCCTTGGGCAGAGATTGAAGATTACTTTTTATCCGCCTTGCCCGGAGCCTTTTCTTTCGGGTTCACCTTGAGCAGCTCCACCTCGAAGATGAGGGTGGAGTTGGGGCCAATCTCCGGGCTGACGTTGCGCTCCCCGTAGGCCAGCTTGGCGGGGATGAAGAGTTCCCACTTGGCCCCCTCATGCATCAGGGGAAGCGCTTCGGTCCAGCCGGGAATCACGCCCTTGACGGGAAAAGTGGCGGGCTGACCCCTCTTGTAGGAGCTGTCGAATTCGGTGCCGTTGACCAAGGTGCCGCGGTAGTTCACAGTCACCGTATCCTCAGCGGTGGGGGCCTTGCCGGTACCTTTTTTCAAAATCTTGTACTGAAGACCGCTGGGAAGAGTTTTCACCCCTTCTTTCTTGGCGTTCTCGGCCAGGAAGGCCTCGCCCTCCTTCTTGTTCTTTTCACCGAGGGTCTTCAGCTTCGACTGCTGCTTGGCCGTCATGTCTTTCTTGAACTCTTCCATAGTCGACTTCATCTGCTCATCGGTCAGCAGGGGCTTGGCGCCGGTAAGGGCATCCTTTAGACCACGCTTCAGGACATCCACATCCACATCGATATCCTGGCGCTTGAGGTCCTTGCCGATGCTCAGGCCGATACCGTAGCTGACCTTCTCCTTGAGGCTTTTCAGCTCCGGTTTTTTGTCCTCAGCGGTGCATCCGCTCGCTATGAGTACGATGGCCAGGGTACCCACAGTCGCTAACATGCGATCTCTTCATTTCCGTTCCTTTCCTGGGGAGGCAAGTAAAAAATACCTTTTTCAAACCCCACATTCATACCTCAGCTGCAGGGGACTGTCAAGGCGACTCGGCGAGAACCCAGCGGTTTTTACCGGCGAAGCTCAGAGCGGTGGCCAGACTTGTCGCCGGCCTTTCATCCTCGCCCCATTCACGGCTCGGAGGTCCCTCCTGCTTGCCTCCAGGGGCAAAAAAACCTCCTTATCGGTACTGGCCGGGGAGATTGCGGTTGAAACCGCTGCCAGATTTCTTATAATCGACACGCTGTTTTATCATTTCGAATCGAAATCCCGAAAATCTTTCCAAGGAGGAAGCGCCTCATGAAAGCTGTGTTGCTCGATGGATTCGGCGGTCTCGACGTTCTCAAGGTGGGTGAGGCGGAAAAACCGCAGCCGAAGGAAAATCAGGTTCTTGTCAAGGTCGCCGCCACTTCCGTCAACCGTCCCGACCTTGTGCAGCGGGAGGGCAAGTATCCTCCTCCGCCGGGAGATTCGGAAATCCTCGGCCTGGAGGTGGCCGGGGTCATCGAGGAAACCGGCCCCGGGGTCAGCGACTGGGAGGCGGGCGACCGGGTCATGACCCTCGTCGGTGGAGGGGGCTACGCCGAATACGCCGTGGCCTATGCCGATCACCTGATGGCCATCCCCGAATCGATGAGTTTCGAAGAGGCGGCCTGCGTCTGCGAGTCCTACATCACGGCCTTTCTCAACATCTTCATCCTCGGGGGACTTCCAGGACGGCCGCACGGCCATCCTTCACGGCGGCGGCGGGGGAGTGAACACCGCCGGCATTCAGCTCTGCCGGGCCCTGACCCCCAATTCGAAGCTGATCGTCACCGCATCCCCGGAGAAGATGGAGCGGGTCCGCCAGCTCGGCGCCGATCTCGTCATCAATTTCCGGGAGAATCCCGACTTTACCGATCTGGTCAAAGAATTCACGGGCAAGAAAGGGGTCGACCTCATTCTCGACCACGTCGGGGCCAAGTACCTGTCCCCCAACATGAACTCCCTCGCCTACAAGGGCCGGCTGGTCATCATCGGCGTCATCAGCGGGATCAAGGCCGAACTCAACCTCGCCCTGATGATGGTCAAGCGCCAGCAAATCATCGGCTCGGTCCTGCGCTCCCGGCCCGTGTCGGAAAAGGCGAGATTGTGGCCGAGTTCACTCGGCGGGCGGTGCCGAAATTCGCCGACCGCACCATCGTACCGATCATCGAGGAGGTCTTCCCCCTCGACCGGGTGGTCGACGCCCACCGGATGATGGAAGAGGACAAGCATTTTGGCAAAATCGTGCTTAGAATCGCCGAGCTGTAAATGGGTCGGCATCCGGGGGGCGGAACCGAGGGCTGTCCCGCCCCCCTGAATGTCCCCCTGCCCGGAGCACCGAGCCTCCATGTACCACAAGGCCCATTTCGACGGGGACCGCCTCCCTCCGCGGACGAGAGAAAAATAACCGGGATGGATAAGACCAACATCATACTGATTGGGATGCCGGGGGCGGGGAAAAAGCACCATCGGGATCGTCCTGGCCAAACGACTGGGTCGCCGCTTCCTGGACACCGATGTGGAAATCCAGGCCCGCCAGGGGCGCCGGCTGCAGGAGCTCATCGACAAGGAGGGACTGGCCGCCTTCCGGAAGGTCGAAGAGCAGGCCCTTCTTGGCCTGGATGTTTCGGAAACGGTCATCGCCACCGGCGGTTCGGCTGTCTACAGCGACAACGGCATGGCCGCCCTCAAGCGAAGGGGAACCACCGTCTTTCTCGACCTTCCCCTCGAAATCCTCACCGAAAGAGTCAGGGACATGGATACCCGGGGAATCGTCATCGACCCTGGGGAATCCTTCGCCGAACTCTACTGCAAACGCCTCCCCCTCTACCGGCGCTGGGCCGACCGGATCGTCGACTGCCGCGGCAGGTCTGTGGAGGAGATTGCATGCCTCATCGCCGGATTCTTTTCTTCCCGGCCCTGAGGCGACGCAGGACTCTTCTTTTTCCCTTTACTGGTTTCATCCGCCCCGACTTGACATCCCGCCTCCCGCTTTTAAACTTCCAAAACACCGCTTCGTCTTCTTTCGTCCCGGGATTGTTTCGAATCCCCGGGATATTTTTTCCCGCCAAGCGAAAAAGGAGGGATAACGATGTCGACCCTTCATACACGCAAGCGGCCACACAAGCTTCTCCCCCTCCTCATCTGGTCCGCGATTTTCATCCTCTACCTGCTGCTGAGCGGCTACTCCGGATAAGAGAAACCGGACAGCACTGGCAAATCCGGTAGCCCCCCTACAGCTGCTTCCACGTAAAAATTCTGTGGGATTTATCCGGAAAACCGAAGGTACTCACGCGGCGACGCACCCCCCGTTCGTGAGACCGCCTTTTCTATTTATTGTTTTAACCGAGAAAAAACGATATCCGCAGAGTTCACAGATTTTCGCAGAATAAAATCAAGAGCTTAGACAACTAGGCTGTATCACCTTTTCGGCTTTGTCGCCGAAAGTCGTAATTGTCTGAATATAAAGTCTTTATCTGCCTAATCTGTGGATGGAATGCCGTTTATAGGTTTAACGATTCGGGGTTCGTTGGTGCGCAGTTGGAGCCTGCAGAATAAAAAATGCGCGCCATTGCATTTAGGTGGGAGCAAGGCGCGCCATTGTAAGGGGATTTTTGAGGGATTTCGGTTCGGGTTTCCCTTCCTGCCGGCGGGAAAGGCTTCCCTTCCGGCAATACGCCGAGTCCACCTCCCGAAGAATAGAGAGCCACTCTTACCGACTATTTTTCCTTCGGCAGCCTGGCCGTCTTCCGGGGGGAAGACCCTCAGCTTTCCGCCCCCCTCTCACGAAGGGTTCGGCCTTTTCGGGAAAATGATTTTTTCGGATTTAATGAATTTGCGGTGCAAAAAAGGCAAGCACGTTGGAAACTCCGGCAAGTCCGGAGCAGGCCATGAATTTCTTCTAACACAAAATCATCCGCCTGCAACTGCAGGGGGAAAAAAATCAGAAAATTATCGATAATCAGGTCTGGGAAGGAACCGGTCGTCCTGATTTCCGAATGGAAGGACGATGGGGGCAAGGGTTCGGGGCGGTCGAAGGGGACGCAGGAAAAGCTTATCCGGCCGGAATGTTGAGGGTCAACAGCACCAGATCCTGCGTTCCCGTGTTGCGATAACCGTGCTCGACCCCTGCGGGAACCTGAACCACCCTTCCGGGACGGATTTCATAGTTTTCGTCCGCGAGCCAACCGCTACCTTCCCCCGCCAAAAAGCAGAAGACGTGATGATAGGCATCGCGATGGGAGGGAAATTCTCCTCCTGCGGCAACCCGGGTCCAGAGAACCTTGACTTCCGTCAGGCCCGCGGGCACCAGCGGTTTTCCCGAGACACCCCGGCTGAAGTCACCTCTCAGAGGGGCCCATTCCCTTTCATCCAGGTCGTAGATTCGTTGTTCCATCGTCCCATACCTCCTAACCCGGGCTACCTGCCCGCCACCTGACCCTCGGGAAGAGCAGCCTCCTTGGGAAGAAAGACCCAGAGCCGGCCTTTCTGTTTCATCCTCCCGGCGAGCTCTCCGGCTTCGTCCCCGAGCCCCCAGAAAAAATCGGCCCGCACCGCCCCCTTGATGGCGCCCCCCGTATCCTGGGCCACCATGAGCCTGCGAAGGCACTCCGAGGAGCAGGGACGGGTGGTGGAAATGAAAACCGGCGCTCCCAGGGGAATGGTGCGGGGGTCGACGGCCAGGCTGCGGCCGGGGGTCAGGGGGACGCCGAGGGCGCCCGGGGGGCTGATCACCCCCGGCTCCAGTTTCCTGAAAAAGACGTAGCTGGGATTTTCATCGAGCAACTGACGGACGCTGTCGGGGTTTTTTCGGGCCCAGGCCTCGATGTTCTGAAGCGACATCTGGTCGCGGGTCATGTCGCCCCGGTCCAGCAGGGTCTTTCCGATGGAACGGTAGGGGCGACCGTTCTGGTCGGCGTAGCTCACCATGACTTTTTCCCCGTCATCCAGGACGATACGCCCCGAGCCCTGAACCTGGAGAAAAAAAAGTTCTACCGGATCCTCCACCCAGAAGAGCTCCTGCCCCTTAAGGGGAGCCTTCTTTCCATCGATCTGGGCCCGGTCCCAGTAGGGAACCACCCGTCTTCCCACCACCCTGCCCCGAAGCCGGTAATCGCCCAACTCAGGATAGACGCTGCTCAAATCAATGACCAGCAGGTCATCGGGAACGCCGTAGAGAGGATAGGCATACTTTTTCGTGCGGGTCCGGCTGCCCCTGAGTTCGGGAGCGTAATAGCCGGTTATCAGGCCCGTGTCGCTTCCGTCGGGGTTCCGGACCTGGTAGGGGGAAAAACGTGCCTCGAAAAATCGGCGCACCGCAGCTCCGTCCTTCGGGTCGACGGCTGCGGCCTCGGTGCATACCGCCTGCCACATCGAACGACTGGAGACGGCCGAGCAGCTATTAAGAAAGGTCTCCAGGGCTGGGCCGGGATTCGCCTGCTGCCAACCATCGACCTGCTGCCAGGGCACCGACGCCAGAGGTGGTACCTCTTTAACCTGGGGCGGAGGTGACGGTGCCGGGGGGCCGACACAGGCCCCGGCCAGGGCCGCCGCCAAAAGGAATATCAGACGGAAAAAGACTTTCCTGCTCATTGCTACGCCCTCTTTAACCATTTAAAAAACAAGGAAAAGTTTAACGGATATTCACTTCGGAAAGTACCATAGCCTTTTTTCCCCCCAAGGTCAAACCGTCCCTGGCCCCTCCCCGGATTTTTGCTTCAACCACCCCTTTGACCTGGGTCAAGGCCGAGGCCGGCATTCTGGGGCATCGTGTCGAAAGGTCGAAAAAAACACGGAGGCCCCGCCATGAGAATCTGTTCCGCCCTGTTGTTCGTTCTGCTGTCGAGCTCTTCGGCCCTGGCGATTCCCGCAATCACCTGTCACTGTTTCCGGCATCGCACATTCGACCCCCAGAGTCCTTCAGCGGCAGACCCCTACTTTCTCGCCACCACGCAGAACTCCTTCTTCTCCGCCGTCTTCGGTGTGGAAAAAAAGCAGGTCGTGCGGGCCAAGATGAGCGGGAGCTCCTCCGCGGAGATGTGGATTTCCCATTATGTCGCCTCCCGGGACGGGGTCTCCCCCGATGCGCTCGAAAAGGCCCGAAGCGAGGCGTCCTCCTGGAAGGCTGTCCTGGCCTCCCTGTACACCCCCGAAAACCAGCTCGGGGCGGAGTTCGAGAAAGCCCTGGAAGGCAAGGCCACGACCGAGGCCCTGGCAAGCGCAGCCGTCGACGCGAATCTCGTCGCCCGCTTCGGAGCCAATCCCGCCGACCTCCGCCGACTGCGGGGCGCCGGCGCCACCGACGCTGAAGCCATCCTTGCCGTCTTTCTCTCCCGTGAATCGGGCCGGCCGGCGGCCGGCTACCGAGCCGAAGTGGCGGCGGGAAAGAAAACCTGGGGGAGTCTCCTTGCCAAACAGGGCATTGAGCCCTCCGCCATCGACGCCGAGGTCCGCCGCTTCATCCGCTGAAGCCACTCTCCCAGCCATAAAAAAGCCCCCGACTTGCGGGGGCTTTTTTGTCCCTCATCCCGAACTCTTCCGTGCCCATCGCCTTTTGCCTTGGGCCTTTCGCATTTCCCGGTCCCTGGTCCCCAGTCCCCGTTTCCGGCCTTCAAAGCATATCCACCGGGTCGATATCGACCGCCAGGGCCACCCCTGCGGGAACCTTTTTGCGCAGGGCCGAAAGGTGCCCCAGCAAGCGCCGCAGGGCGGGCCGGCCGGGGGCCTTGAGCAGGATCTGCATCCGGCTCTTTCCCCGCAGTCGGGCCAGGGGACAGGGCGCCGGCCCCAGGACCTCCACCCTATTCGACTTTTCCTGCAGGGTGGCCGCCAGGGCGGCGGCGGCCCTCTCGACCCGGGGCGTATCGTTTCCCGCCAGGACGAGGTTGGCCAGAAACCCGAAGGGAGGATAGGCCAGCTCCTTCCGGCTCTCCGTTTCCTGCTCGTAGAAGCCCCCGTAATCGTGGGCGGATGCGCAGAGCAGGGCGTAATGGTCGGGGGTGTAGGTCTGGATCAGCACCCGCCCCGGCCGCTCCCCACGACCGGCCCGCCCCGCCGTCTGGCAGAGCAGGGAGAAGGTCCGCTCGCCGCTTCGAAAATCGGGGAAGTTGAGGGTGCTGTCGGCGTTGATGACACCGACGAGGGTCACCCCGGGGAAATCGTGGCCCTTGGCGATCATCTGTGTCCCGACGAGGATATCCGCCTCCCCCCGCATCATCGTCTCCACCAGGCGCTGGTGAGAGCCCTTGCGGGCGGTGGTGTCCCGATCCATGCGAGCCAGGCGAGCGCCGGGAAAGAGGGTACCCAGTTCCTCCTCCAGACGTTCCGTCCCGGCCCCCTGCGGCTCGATGCCGGTCCCCCCGCAGGAGGGGCAGAGGGTCGGGGCGGGCTCGGCGTAGTCGCAGTAATGACAGCGAAGAAGGCGTCGCCCCTGGTGGTAGGTCAGGGTGATTTCGCAATTGGGACAGCGAAAGGTCGTGCCGCAGGCCGGGCAGAGCAGGAAGGGGGAAAAGCCCCGGCGGTTGAGCAGGAGAAGGGCCTGCTCCCGGCGCTCCAGGGTCTCTTCCAGGGCGGCGAGCAAGGGGGGCCGAGAGGAGGGTTCCGACCGGGCTCTCCCTCAGGTCGACCAGGTCCACCCGGGGCAGGGGCCGCTCCAGAACCCGCCCGGCCAGCGGCAGGTAGCCGAGATGCCCCGTCTTGCGCCCGGTGAAAGGTGGTGACGGCGGGGGTGGCGCTCCCGAGCAGGACCGT
Source organism: uncultured Alphaproteobacteria bacterium (assembly GCA_963728645.1). Lineage (GTDB taxonomy): Bacteria > Pseudomonadota > Alphaproteobacteria > Rhodobacterales > Rhodobacteraceae > Sulfitobacter. The sequence continues at coordinate 97,654 of CAVSLU010000010.1, forward strand.
CGCCCCAGCCATCTGCCCCCGCAGCAGGGCCAGGTCCCGGGCGTGGTAGCGAAACCCCTCCCCCTGTTTGTAGCTCCCTTCGTGCTCCTCGTCCACGACGAGGATCCCCAGGTCCGAAATCGGGGCGAAGACGGCCGAGCGGGCGCCGATGACGATGTCGGCGTCGCCCCGGGCGATGGCCCGCCAGGAGTCGTAACGCTCCCCGTCGGAGAGCCCGGAGTGCAGAACGGCAATGGCGGCCCCCCGGCCGTGGAAGCGGGAGCGGAAGCGCCCCACCAGCTGGGGCGTCAGGGCGATTTCAGGCACCAGCACCAGGGCCCGCCGCCCCAGGGCCAGGGCGGTCTCGATGGCCTTCAGGTAGACCTCGGTCTTGCCGCTGCCGGTGACTCCGTGAAGGAGAAAGGGGGAAAAGCCCCCCTCCCGAAGCGAACGGTCCAGGGCCTGAACCGCTCCGGCCTGCTCGGCCGAGAGGACGACGGCCGCGATCGGGCACGACCGGCTGCGCGAAAAAGGGGTCGCGGCAACGCTCCTCCTCGGTTTCTTCCAGAAACCCGAGCTCCGTCAGACGCTTGAGGGGGGCGTGGGGGGCGGCGAACGCCTCCCGGAGCACCGAGATGGGGGTCTTCCCCCGAAGTCGGAGATATTCGAGGATTTCGCGCTGCCGGGCCCCGGCGGGACTGCCGGCCTTGCCCGCAGGGGTGTAAACGCTCTCGCGCAGGATGGCGGACCTCGGCGCCCCGCCCCGAGAGGCCCGCGGGCAGAGCGGTGCGGATCACCTCCCCCAGGGGATGGCAGTAATACTCGGCCGCCCGCCGGAAGAAGGGCACCATTTCGGGCGGAAACAGGGGAGCCCCGTCGAGCACCTCATCGAGCGCCTTGAGCCCCGACGGGTCGGCGTCGGCCAGCTCCAGCAGGTAACCGACGGCCCTGCGGCGCCCAAGGGGTACCCGTACCCGGACTCCGACCCGGGCGCTCTCCAGGAGGGCGGGAGGGACCACGTAGGAGAGGGTCTTGTCCAAGGGTGCGGCCACGGCTACGGTAGCCACCGTCGATGGGCTTTCCAAGGGGCTTCGCTCCGGTTCTGAAGGTCGGTTCGGTAGTCCTGCAGGCTTTCCTGAGGGGTGGACGGGATCGGGGGGAATTATCGCACCGGGGGAGCAAAAAGGTCAAACAAAAGGGCCGCTCCGGAGAGTCGGCCCTTCGATTGCGCTCAGTCTGGAAAAACCGTCACCCTTCTCCCACCAGCACCCGGGCCACCTCCCTGCCGAAGGAGCGGCAGGCCTCGATGTCGGCCACCGTCGGCTTGAAACGGAAGCAGAGGCCGGGAGCGGCAAGGGTGTACTTGAGCCCCTTGAGGCGCTCCTCCACCATCTTGACCGCCTCGCCGCTCCAGCCGTAGGAGCCGAAGACTGCGCCCGGTCTTCCCCTTGGGGGTGACGGTGGAGAGGAGGGAGAGGGCCTTCCAGACCGGCGGCGGGGCGTCGCGGTTGATGGTGGGCGTTCCCACCAAAAGCGCGTCGGCCCGCTCCAGTTCGTCGCGAAGGTCCGCATCGTCCATGTCCACCATGGACCTCTCGACCACCTCCAGGTCCTCACTTTCAAGGCCCTGCCGCACCGCCGCCCCCATGGCCCGGGTGTTGCCGTGGGGCGATAGGGTCAGCAGCAGCACCCGCTTGCGAGCAGAGGGCGCAGGCAGGGCGGCCAGGCGCCGGTAGCCGGCGATGGCCTCCATCGGGTCGCGCCGCCGCAGGGGGCCGTGGGAGGGGCAGAGCAGCTTGAGGTCGAGCCCTTCCACCTTGGCCACCGCCTCGCGGATCTTGTCCTTGAAAGGACGCATGATGGTGTCGAAGTAGTATCCGTACTCGAAGGAGAAGTCGGGCATCTCGTCGTCGAACAGCCCTTCGCCGCAGAAATGGGCGCCGAAAGCGTCGCAGGGGAAGAGGACCCGGTCTTCGGGCAGGTGGGTGAACATGGTGTCGGGCCAGTGGAGATAGGGGGCGAGCAGGAAGCGGAGGGTTTTGCCCCCCAGGTCGACCTCCTCCCCGTCGCTCACCACGTGGGTCGTCATGGGACCCTCGAAAAGCTGGCGGAGAAAGTTTTCGCCGGGGCGGGTGCAGTAGACGGTGATATCGGGGTTGAGCTGCAGCAGTTTGCCCAAGGCGCCCGAGTGGTCCGGTTCGGTATGGTTCACCACCACCAGGTCGATCTTCTCCAGGGGGGTCAGGCTGCGGAGCTTTTCCAGGTAAAGGTCCGTGAAGGGCGCCTTGACCGTATCGATAAGGGCGGTCTTTTCCGTGCCGCGGACCAGGTAGGCGTTGTAGGTGGTCCCATGGCGGGTGGGGAAGAGCTCATCGAACACCTTGAGGGTAGGATGCTTCGCTCCGAGCCAGAAAACACCGGGGCTGATTTCAGTCACTCCTGTCATCGGTAATTCCCTTTCATGCGAAATTTAAAGATAAATCATCGAATCCTCTGTTCTCAGGCCTTCAGAAAAGATACCGTAACTGGCGGCCACTTGCAAGCGAGGGGGGGAATCGGCGATTGATGGATAGCGTGGGCGGCCTGCGGGAGCCTTTCCCGGAACGGGGGGCGGGAGGTGAATCACCATGGAAAATCGGTAAAGCGCTTGAAGCCTGAAGCCGGCCCGACCCGGCGGACCTTTCTGAAACTGGCGGCAGGGGGCGCCTGCGCCCTGGTCCTCGGCGACGCCCTGATTTACGAGCCCCGCGACCGTAGGTGTCCGGGAAGTCTCCTTTTTCTGCCGGAAGCTCCCCCCGGGGGGCGAGCTGCGCCTGGTGCACCTCTCGGACCTTCACTTCCCGATCTCGACGGCTTTTACCGAGGAGGTGGCCCGCACCGCCAATGCCCTGCGACCCCACCTTTATCTGCTCAGCGGGGATTTCGTGACCTACAACCGGAACCTGGAAGGGGTGGGAAAGTTTCTCGGAATGCTTCGGGCGCCGCTGGGATCTTTGCCGTCCAGGGCAACTGGGAGTACCACACGGGTTTTTTCGGAGAGCGCCTGCGAAAGAAGTTCGCCTGCCTGGGGAACGACTCTTCTCATCGACCAGCGTACGACCTGCAGTGGAGGGGATGCCCGATTTCGGTTCTGGGCCTGGACTACCCTTCTTCAAGACGCTCCCTGGACAGGCTCCTGCCGCAGATCGACGGGCAGCGCCTCAACCTGCTCATGTCCCACGCGCCGGCCTTCGCCCATGACCTCCTGGAGGGAAAGGCGGACCTTATTTTCTGCGGCCACACCCACGGCGGGCAGGTCCGGCATACCGTTCCTTCCTCCCCTGTTCCTGCCCGCCCCACAGCGGGAGGTTCCTCGCCGGCCTCTATCGCGTCGGCCGCAGCGCCACCCCCCTCTACGTCACCCGCGGCATCGGCACCACTCCTTCCGGCCCGCTTCCTCTGCCGCCCCGAGATCACCCTGTTCCGGCTGGTTGGGAAAACGTGACTGAGGACTGAGGACTGGCGGAGCAGCCGTCGGCTTTCGGCTATGGTCTGGCATGCTGGGACTAGCGGCCCTTGGCCCTGCCCCTAATATCCAAGATACTTCAGCAGCCCTCCGATCTCCTCCATCAGCGTTTCGAATCCTCGCCCGTTCAGGCTCTGGGCGCCGTCGCAGAGGGCTTTTTCCGGCTCGGGATGGACTTCCACCATGATACCGTGGGCGCCGGCGACCAGGGCCGCCTTGCTCATGACCGGCACCAGGCTGCGCTTGCCGGTGGCGTGGCTGGGGTCGACGACGATGGGCAGGTGGCTCATCTCCCGGATCAGGGGGACCACCGACAGGTCGAGGGTGTTGCGGGTTGCCCGCTCGAAGGTGCGGATGCCCCGCTCGCAGAGGATCACCCGGCTGTTGCCCTCGGCCACCACGTATTCGGCCGCGGCCAGAAATTCCTCAAGGGTGGCGCTCATCCCCCGCTTGAGCAGCACGGGGTGGTCGAGCTTGCCAACCTCCTTGAGCAGGTCGAAATTCTGCATGTTGCGTGCGCCGATCTGCAGGATGTCGGCATAGCGGCAGACCGTCTCGAGATGCTCGATCCGCATGACCTCGGTGATGACCGGAAGCCCAGCCTCCTCCCCGGCCTGCCGCAAGTATTTCAGCCCTTCCGCGCCGAGCCCCTGGAAGGAATGGGGGCCCGTGCGGGGTTTGAAGGCCCCGCCGCGCAGGACCCGGGCGCCGGCCGCCTTCACCAGGTGCGCGGAAGCGACCATCTGGGCCTCGCTTTCGATGGAGCAGGGTCCGGCGATGACCACCGGGCGGATGGCCGTCGCCAAAGGGCACCCCGCCGGCATCGACCACCGTTGAGGCCGGATGAAAATCGCGGGAGACGAGCTTGTAGGGCTTGCTCACGTGGATGATCTCCCGCACTCCGGGCAGGTTGCGGATGGAGGAATCATCGACGTAGCCCTGGTTGCCCAGCACCCCGATGGCGGTCCGCTCGCTGCCGGGTATGGGCCGGGCCTGCAGCCCCATGGCCTCGACCGCCACCTGGACGGCAGCAATCTCCTTCTCGGTGGAGTTGTGATGCATGACGATGAGCATGGGGTCGGGCTCCTTTGAAAATGGATGGTGTCGCCATCCCAAGAGTTTTTGCGAAAGCATCAAAATGGTCTGCTTCACCTGAACGTCCAGAGTAGCGGGAGACGTTCCGGAATTCAAACCATTTGTAATCTCTCCCCGCTAGGGGGTATTCTGATTTTTGTCATGAGGTTGCTTAATGAGACCGTTTCCTGTTACCGATGGAGGTGCCCCATGTCCAAGCGCTGCAGCCTGCTCATCCGGATCCTGTTCGTTGCCGCTCTATCCCTTGTTCTCGCTCTTCCCGCCCTGGCCGCCGGCAACAATGCCAGAGGGAAGGAACTGATCAACTCCTCGGGCTGCAAGGGCTGCCACAAAATCGACGGCAAGGGCGGGGCACTGGGCCCGGCCCTCGACGGCGTCGGCAAGCGCCTGAGCGCGGCGCAACTCCGACAGAAACTGGTCAACCCCAAGGCCAAGAACCCCTCCTCCATGATGCCGTCCTTCTCCTATCTGCCCCAGAAGGACCTGCAGGCCCTGGTCGGTTACCTGGAGGGCCTGAAGTAGATCTCTTTTCCCATGCGAGCATGGGCGGCCAGCCACTCCTGTGCCTCGGCCTGATCGGCTTCGCCCGTGGCCATGGCCATGGTGATCTCCGATGAGGCAGAGAGAACGAAGCCGTTTCGGCGCAGAAGGAGACCGGCAGCGGCGTTTTTCGGGAAAAGAGCCTGGCCCTGCTTTCTGCCCTAGGGAAAATATGTCTGTAAATCTTTGCCTTAAAAGGCGAATTTCCGATCTGTCCCCACCCCCAGGTGGATGGCTAAGTAAAAAACGTCAAATGTAAGACGCGCAATTGTCGAGCAATGAGGCGTACTTACGTACATCGAAGCAGCGGGAGCGATTGCAGCAACGCAGCAGTTGGCGAGTTTTTGCGACGCCATCATAGTTTCATAAACCGTTCGATAAAAGCTCGCCGCGGACGCGGCGAGCCCGCCATGAATTCGCTGTACCCTGTCAACGCCTCCGCGACCCGTTCGCCGACGACCTCGCCGTCGACGATGAAGTCGTCCCGGTGGCTGGCGCGCAGCCGGGCCAAATCGGCCTTCAACTCCGGCGAGGCGGCCAGGGCTTTGATTTCGGCTTTTTCCTCGTCACTTAGGCGCATATTTCCCCCGAAGCTCCTGAAAGAGTTCTCCCCTCTCGAAGAGGGTGAAATAGTCCTCGACCAGCGTCCAGTCGAGAGTTGCTCCGTGCAGGCGCATCAACTCCTCGATGTCGTAGCGATCGAAGGGCATGCGGCCGGGGTCGTTGGCGAGGGCCTGAACCTTCAGGCCGATGAGGTCCTCCGGGCGCAGGACCTTGATAGTCATCGTGCCGGCGAAAAGGGAGCGTTCGACCGCCCGGCCGAGCATCGTCCGGGAATGGCGCCGAAAGGCGTGAAGGAAGTCGACACCGCCGGCGGGGGAGGAAAACTGGCTGACGTTTTCAGAGCGATAGACCAGGGAAAAGCCGCATTGCGCCATGATCGGGTCGAGGCGCGGCAGAGCGTCGCGGTCCACCAGGAAGTCGAGATCGACGGTGCCGCGCGCCACCCCCCACAGACCGACGGCAAAGCCGCCGATCAGGGCATAACCAATGGTCGCGTCGTCGAAGGCGCGAATCAGTTGTTGCAGGGTGATTTTGAAGTCCATGGGGTGTCCGTAATCTCGGGGGGTGCCTCTTCAGCCTTTGTGACCAGGGCATGCCATCATACCGTTTTTTCGCCCCAAAGCAAACGGGCGGTCCGCTCAGCCACCCGTCATTATCCGTACTTCCCAGATCCTGAGATCTTCTTGGGGGGATTATTCCTCAAAATTTCAGCTCAACACTTAGGGCGTACGTTTTTTCGCGTGATGTTTCTTCCCTTCGCCGGAAGATCCAAAGTTACCCGGCTGCCGGGCGGGACCGGCGAATTTAAGGTTTGTGGTAGCCACTGATACTTCCTGAGGAAAACCTCAAGACCGCGGGCGCTGCGCCCCGCCCCCGCCTGACTTTCTTTTGATCCCGCCCAAAAGAAAGTCAGCAAAGAAAAGGGCGGCCCCTGCCGGGGAGGCATTTCTGTCGCCACCGACCAGTGGTCCCGGCGGCCGATGGTGCAGTTAAATGCGCCACTGCCTTCCGGATAGGAAGCAACAGCCCTCATCTCCTGTACCGAGCTCCATTACCTCGACGCGGCAGCCTGCAGGCAAACATGGCCATCCTAGCCCACCCCTCCTCCTTTCACCAAAAGATAAATCCCTCCTCATTTTCCGCCGCATCCCGTTGAAAAATCCCCCTCCCTGTGGTAGTTTGCGACAATTACAGTCAAAAATAGAAAGAACGGATATCCATGACCCAACGCATCATCGAAATCACCTCCCGCGTCTTCCTGCGGGAAGAGGACATCCCCGCAGGCGGCCTCCCCCCGCCTTCGCTGAGGAGAGACCCCTCGCCCTTGAGATCGGCTGCGGCATCGGCGACTTCATCGTGCAGCTGGCGGCGCAGAATCCCGAGCTCAACTACCTGGCTATCGACATCTACAACAAGGGGTGCCTGAAGACCTGCAAGAAGGTGGAGGCCGCCGGCCTCGACAACGTGCGGGTCATGCGCGCCGAGGCCCGCCACCTGCTCTCCAGTTACCTGAAGCGGGAGAGCCTGTCCGCCATCTACATCAACTGCCCCGACCCCTGGCCAAAGAAGCGCCACCGCCAGCGCCGCCTGGTCAACCCCGACTTCCTGCGCCTCGCCCTGCACTACCTGCTGCCGGGAGGCGAGTTCCATTTCAGCACCGACTTCCCCGACTACGCCGAATCGGTGGCCGAGGACATCGGGGCGAACCCCGGCTTTCGCAATTGTCTGCCGGAGCCCCTTGTCCTGGAGCGCTCAGGGTATCCCCTCTCCAAATACATGCGGCGCTTCCTGGAGCAGGGCCAGCCGATCCACTTCATCCACCACCGCAAACGGGAAGACCTGCGGCCCGAGGCACTGCCCCTTCCGGCCATCGGCCCCGGATTTCGCGTGCGCTGGAGCAGCGCCGGCAATGAGTAAGTACCTCACCGCCAGCTTCCCCGGGACGGGAGGGACAATCAAGGAGTCTCCCGAGGATTTCCTGGTCGAGGAGATCCCCCTCTACACCCCCTGCGGCGAGGGCGAACATCTCTACCTGGAGGTGGAAAAGAGGGGTCTGACCACCTTCGACCTGCTCCAGCGCCTCTCCCGGGCCCTGCGGGTGCGCGAGCGGGAGATGGGATACGCGGGGCTGAAGGACGCCCGGGCCACCACCCGCCAGACCGTGTCGGTCACCGGGGTACGCCCCGAAGACGCCCTGGCCCTGGAGCTGGAGGGCATCCGCATCCTCTCGGCCCGCTACCACCGCAACAAGCTGCGCCTCGGCCACCTGGCGGGGAACCGTTTCCACATCCGCATCCGTGAGGTGCGCGAGGGCGCCCTCGACACGGCTCTCGACATTCTCCACGTCCTGGGCCAGGTCGGGGTTCCGAACCGTTTCGGCGAGCAGCGCTACGGCGCCCTGGGCAACACGCACCTCATAGGGGGGGCCCTTCTGCGGGGGGACTTCGAGGGAGCCGCCCTCCTCATCGTCGGCGACCCGGCCGTGATCACCAACGAGCGCTGGCGGGCGGGGGCGGAGCACTTTGCCGCCGGGGATCTGCAGGGGGCACTCGACGCCCTTCCCGGCCGCCAGAGGGACGAGAGGAACCTTATCCGGGCTCTGCTGGATGGAAAGACTCCGAAGCAGGCCGTCCTGGGGCTGCCGCGCAAACTCCTGCGACTCTATCTCTCGGCCTTCCAGTCGAGCCTCTTCGACCGCCTGGTCGACATGCGGGTCGACTCCCTGGAGATCCTCTGGGAAGGGGACCTGGCCTACAAACACGACAACGGGGCCTGCTTCGTAGTGGAGGACCCTGCCGCCGAGCAGCCGCGGGCCGATCGGCTGGAGGTGAGCCCTTCGGGACCCCTCTTCGGTTACAAGAGCACCCTGGCCAGGGGGCCGGCCGGCATCCTGGAGCAGGCCCTTCTGGAGAAGGAAGGGCTTCGCCTGGAGGATTTCCGCCTCGGCGAAGGGCTGGGCATGGAGGGAGAGCGCCGGCCCCTGCGGGTCCCCCTGGGCGAAGCCCAGGCCCTGCGGGAGGGCGGCGACCTGGTTCTGAGCTTTTCCCTGCCCCGGGGAAGCTACGCCACGGCTGTGCTGCGGGAGGTCATGAAAGAGCTCCCCTGATAGGCGCGGGGGGGGGCTGCACCCCGCCACAGACAAAAGGAGGGTCAGATGATGCAGGAATCGGCAACCGTCCGAGGAGCCGCCCCGGGACTACCGGGTCAATTTCTTTCGTCCCCGGCCCGGCTACATGCGCAAGCAGGTCCTCTTCATCTGGAGCATGCTCGCAGCCTGGGCCCTGTTCGCCTTCGGCTTCCAGTTCCTGCTGGTCCTCTTTCAGCGCAACCCCATCGGCCAGAGCATCCTGACTCGAACGACCATTCTCGGCTTTCCCTTCCATTTCTGGTTCAGCGGCCAGTTTCTCATCGTCTGGTTCATTCTCCTCTGTTTTCTGTTCAACCTCTTCATCGACCGCCTGAACGCCAAATACCGGAAACGGAAATAGGGAGAAAAACTCTATGATCGAGAACGGTTTCAAGCTCGCTCCGGCTCTGCTGCTGATCGCCGTCCTTGCAGGCTTCCTCCTGGTAGGCCTGATCAGCCGGGTCAGCAAGGGCGAGTATTACCTGATTGCGGGGCCCTCCTTCGGCCGCATCGGAATCGGGGCCGCCATCGCCTCCAACTGGATGAGCGCCGCTTCCTTTCTCGGCATCGCCGGCATCTTCTATCTTCAGGGCTATTTCGCCCTCGCCTACGTCATCGGCTGGACGGGAGGCTACGTCCTGCTGCTGATCCTCATGGCCGGCCCCATACGGCGCTTCGGCAAATACACCGCCCCCGAGTTCGTCGAGGCCCGGTACGACTCGCCGGTGGCCCGCCTGCTGTCAGCCGCCATCGCCATCCTCATCTCCCTGGTCTACTGCGTGGCCCAGTACAAGGGGATCGGCCTGGTCTTCTCGTGGATCTTCGGCCTCGACTACACCCGCTCCCTGCTCCTTGGGACGGCGGCGGTCATCTCCTACCTGGTCCTCTCGGGCACCCTCGGCGCCTCGCGCAACCAGCAGCTCCAGTATGCGGTCCTCATCCTCTCCTTCATCGTCCCCCTGATGTTCGTCGCCCGGAAACTCGGCTTCTTCTGGGCCGTCCCCCAGCTCGGATACGGCCCGGCCCTCAAGGAACTCACCGCCGACACCGGCAGGCCCTTCTCCTCGCCCTGGGCCTTCGGGACGCCCTTCCAGTGGGTGGCCCTCTCCTTTACCCTCATGGTCGGAACCGCGGGCCTGCCCCATGTGCTCTCGCGCTTCTACACCGTCCCCAACATCCGGGTGGCACGCTGGAGCGTGGTCTGGGGGATATTCTTCATCGGCCTGCTGTACTGGAGCGCCCCGGCCTACGCCACCTTTGCCAAGCTCTGGCAGTACCGGGCCGGGGAGGCCCTCGACCCACAAACCGCCCGGCAGGTGGCCGACCTCATCGTGGTCAAGGCCGGCGAATGGGCGGGGCTGCCCCAATGGCTGGTCGGCGTCGTCGCGGTCGGAGCGATGACCGCCGCCTTTTCCACCGTGACCGGCCTGCTCATCACCGGCGCCGGGGCCTTCTCCCACGACATCTATTACCGGCTGCTCAACCCCAGGGCCAACGAAAAACAGCGCATGGCCGTGGCCAAGGGAGCGACCCTCGTCCTCGCCCTGGTGGTGGTCCTCGTCGCCGCCAAGCCGCCGGGACTCATCGCCGAGATCACCGCCGTGGCCTTCGCCCTGGCGGGAAACACCCTTTTCCCGGTCTTTTTGCTCGGTATCTGGTGGGATCGCACCAACAAGTACGGCGCCATAGCCGGTATGGGGACGGGGCTGGCAGTGACCTTTGCCGCCATGCTCCTTGGCGACAGCTTTCCAGGACTCGCGGCCCTGATTCCCCCGACCTCCTCCGCTCTGATCGGAGCGCCCCTGGTCATTCTGGTCATGGTCGTCGTCTCCCTGGCCACCCCGGCGCCGCCGGAAAACATCCGCCGTTTCCTCGCGGAGGAGGTCCACGGACAGTGAGCAGTCCCAAATGGAGCTCAAAAGCGGTTGACTCCCTGCGCCGGCACCGCTATAAGGGAAAAGTGTATTTTTAGAATAGCGTTCTATTCTCCGGAGCTCTACTGACGCCGATGAAGCTCATCCTGTCCGCCGGAAGCCTCTATACCCTTCCCCTGCTCAAGGTCGCCGAACTCGCCAGGGATACCGGCTTCGACGGTTTTGAAATCATCATCAACTACGACTTCCAGTACCGGGACAACGTCGGCCTGATCGAGGAAGTCCAGGAAATCATTCCCGTTTTCTCCCTCCATGCCCCTTTTTTCGACCTCGACGGCTGGGGGAGCAAAATCGACCAACTCTACCGGACCTCGGCTCTCGCCCTGGAAACGGGCATTCCGCTCATCAATTTTCATCCTCCCTCCTGGATGGCCCTGGAGCTGAGGTTCTGGAACTGGTTCAGGAAAGTCGCGGACTTCCAACGGGAACTCGGCCGCAACCAGGTCCTCATCACTATCGAGAACATGCCCTGCACCGGCTCTTTCAAGGTCAATCCCAACATCCTCGGGCAAACCGAGAAGATGATACGATTTTCTCCGGGAACACAATCTTTTCCTTACCTTCGACACCGCCCACATGGGCTCTTCCAAGGCCAATTTTCTCCACGATTTCCACCTCTTGTACAACTCCGGGAAGATGCGCAACATCCATTTTTCCGATTACGGCTACGGTCGAGAGCACCTTCTTCCGGGCCATGGAGTTCTGCCTCTGACCCGTTTTTTGAACCACCTGCGTGAAACGGCGTACAACGAGACCCTCACCCTCGAGCTCTCCCCCCACGAGTTTCCCAAGGAAGAGGAATTGATCCGGGAGAGTCTCTCGGAAATTTTCGATTATCTGTGCCAGGAGACACGTTTTGGAACAGGGGTGGGGGATTTCTGTCCCCTCTCGGCGGACCGCCGGCCGAAAGAGAAGTTCGGGCGGACGCCCCGAAGACCTGAGAGATGGGGGAGATCGGGGAGATGGGGAGTGGAGGGCCTGGGGAGCGACGGTTTCAGCGGACGATATAGACCGACTGGCGGGCGTGCATGGCCACCTTGGTGGAGACGCTGCCGAGAAAGGTGCGTTTGACCCGGCCGACGCCCGAAGAGCCGATGACGACGACATCGATCTCTTCGCGCTCGGCAAAGGACAGGATTTCTTCCGCCGGATCCCCGTACACCACCACGTTTTCGAGAGCGGACGCCGGCTCGGCCGCCGCCTTCTCAACGACGTAGAAGATCCTCTTGCGCTTCTCCTCCCAATCGGGACGTTCCGTGGCCGGCGGGGACGGGAAAAAATCGGTGAAGGAGGGGGAGCGCATGGAGGGGAGTACGAGAATGGCATAGACTTTGCTTTTAAACCGGGTGCCCGAGGCGCCGGCCAGGCGGATCGCCTCCTCCGCAGCCTTGTCCGACTGCGGAGAACCGTCGATGGCCACGAGAATTTTTTTACTGAGATTCAGCATCGGCTGCCCCCGGGCGGCAAGTTATAGACAAATCTAACGGAAAGGCGACCATCTGTCAACCGGCTATAAAACCGCCTCCCTTCCGCTAAATGGCTCGACTATAAAATCTTTTAATGTTGACTTTTTTAAAACGCTATTTTATATTCTTGAAAACTCGGCCGTGCCTCGGAGTTCCCCCACCCCGGGAGGACGTCCGGGGGACCGGCGCAAAGCCGTGCAACATTTCGCACAAAATGTCCCATAATCTCTTGACATGCAGTTAGAAATCAATAAGATGGGCATCGTTGCTCTGAAATCATTCACAAGAGGGATCATCCAATGGCAAAGAAAGAAAAATCCGAATATATCATCCAGGCGGTTTCCCACGCTCTCGACCTGCTCGAGCAGTTCCACGGCGAGGTCGACGAGCTGGGAGTCACCGAACTCAGCAAGCGGCTCAAGCTGCACAAGAACAATGTTTTCCGCCTCCTGGCCACCCTGGAGTCCCGCGGCTACATCGAGCAGAACAAGGCCACGGAGAACTACCGCCTCGGGCTCAAGTCCCTGGAACTGGGCCAGACGTTCATCAAGCAGATGGGCCTGCTGCGCCAGGCCAAGCCGATCCTGGAGCGACTGGTCAAGGAGTGCAACGAAACCTCCTACGTGGCCATTTTCAAGGAAGGGCTACATCGTCTATCTGGACGTGGTCGAAACAGACCTGACGGTGCGGGTCGTCTCCCGGGTCGGCTCCCGGCTTCCGGCCTACTGCACCGCCGCCGGAAAGGTTCACCTGGCCTTCATGTCCGACGAGGAAATCGAGGCCATTCTTCCCGACCGGCGAATTGAAGGCCTACACCCCCAACACCATCACCGACCGGGATGCCCTCAAGACGGAACTGCAAAAGATCGCCGAGCAGGGCTATGCCATCGACAACGAGGAACTCGACCCGGGCGTGCGCTGCGTCGCCGCGCCCGATTCGCGATTATACCCGACGCATCGTCGGTGCGGTGAGCATCTCCGGTCCCTCCATGCGCTTCACCGATGAGCGGATCGAAAAGGAGCTGATCCCGCTGGTCATGCAGGCCTCCGAAGACCTTTCCACCCGCCTCGGTTTCCACAAGTAGTTTTCATCCGGAAACGGCCCTTTTTCGCATATCCCTTGACGCAATGTGCACCCTTGCTTGTGCGGCGTACCGGTGTACGCCTCCGCGCAAGGGTTTGATTTCCTTGACCTTGCGAAAAATTGTTCGTTTCCCATATGAAAACAAAATCCCCCGGCCCGGGGGATTTTGTTTTTTGGAACTCGGAAACGGCCACCGACCCTATGACCATCGAGGAAGAAGCGGAGTTGGCCCGCAGCGAGGGGGTCGTCCGTCCGGAAAATCTGCCTTTTCTCCTGGAGCCGGAGGCGCCCCGGGGCGCCGGGGTCCTGCTGGTCCACGGCTTCACCGCTTCGCCCTGGGAGATGCGCCGGCTTGCGGAGGCCCTGGCGGCGCAGGGATTCACCGCCCTGGGGGTGCGCCTCCCGGGCCACGGGACCTCCCCGGAGGATCTGGCCGAACGGCGCTGCGAGGAATGGCTGGAGGCCGTCGGGCGCGGCTACCGCCTGCTGGCGGAGCGCCACCCGCGGGTGTACGGCATCGGCATGAGTACCGGCGGGTTGCTCCTGCTGGCTCAGGCCGAATCCCTGGCGCCCCGGGGCCTGGTCCTGCTCTCACCCTTCCTGCGGTTCCGCAGCCCCTTGGCGCCCTTCGTCGGGCTGCTCCGGTTCGTCAGGCGATTTCAGAACCATCCCCTGCCCCCCGGGCTTTCGCCCCACTATTATGAGCGCCGCCCCCTGGAAGGAATCTACCAGGTCACCCGGCTGATCCGCCGCGTCCGAAAAGTTCTTGGCCGGGTCACCGTTCCCACTCTGGTCATCAACGCCGAAGGTGACCGTACGATACAGGTGCAAAGCGCCTTGGAACTCTTCCGCAAACTTCCCCCCGGCCGGAAGGAGTTTCATCTCTACGGCCCGGCGGTCCCCCACGTCCTCGCAACCCGGGAGAATCCCCGTTGGGAGGCGACCTTCGGCCTGATTCTCGACTTCCTCAATGCCCTGGAGGGGGTTCGGGAAGGGATCCGGTGAGGCGTTTGAACAGTTCCCGGACCTGGGCGGCCGTCTCTTCCAGGCCTCCGGAATTATCGATGACATAATCGGCCCGGGCGAGCTTTTCCTCCTGGGACATCTGGGCTCGGACCCGGGCCCGGGCCGCAGCCTCCTCCAGGCCGTCGCGTTCGCAAAGCCGCTCCATCTGCAGCCCATCCTCGATGCGGACGACCAGAACCGCATCCACCCGGTTTTCGGCTCCGGCTTCGAAGAGCAGGGGCGCTTCGTAGACGATCAGCCCCTCCCCCCTGCGAATCAGCTCTCCAAGCCGTTGTTCGGCCAGGGCGGCAACCGCCGGGTGGGTGATCCGGTTCAGTTTTTCCCGGGCCCGAGGGTCGGCGAAGACGAGGTCCGCCAGGGCCTTGCGATCGAGGGTACCGTCGTGGTTGAGAATCTCCCGCCCGAAAGACGCCGACCAGCCGGGCCAGGGTTTCGGTTCCGGGCCGGACCGCCTCCCGGGCCAGCTGGTCGGCACTGACCACGGCCGCTCCCAGGTCCCGGAAAATTTCCGCGACGGTGCTTTTGCCCGATGCAATGGAACCTGTCAACCCGAGAATCATGGTTCGTCTATTGCCCTATTTGTGCGCTCCTGTCAACCTTTTTCGCCCCACCCCCCGAAGATGTTTGGCTTTTTCATCCTCCGTCAGGGTATAATTTTACCTTATCTCCATCGGAGAAGGCCCCCTGGTCCCACGTGGAGATTTTCTGAATCGACTTTTAATGGAGGCGCCATGAGCGACACCCTGCCCCGAATGGTTTTGCGCCAGGCTCAGCGCCTGGCCTCCCGGAGCGCCCTGCGTCGAAAGGCAGGGGGAGCGTACCGGGACATCTCCTGGGCGGAGATGGGGGAAAACATCCGCCTCTTCGGCAGGGGACTCCTCGCCCTGGGGCTCGAGCGGGGGGACAGGGTGGCCATCATGGCCGCCAACGGTCCTGAATGGGCCTATGCCGACCTGGGCGCCATGGCCTGCGGTGCGCTGTCGGTGCCGGTCTACCATACCGAGGGGGAAAATGCCGTCCTGCACATCCTCAAGGATTCAGGCAGCAGGTTTTTGTTTCTTCAGGTCTCTCAGGCCGAGGAGGCTCTGCTCGGTCGCCTGGCCGAAGTCGGCAGCCTGCAAACGGTCATTCTGCTGGACGAGGACAACCCCCCTGGGAACACCCTCTCCCTTGCGGAGTTCCGCCGGGTCGGCGAGAAGACCCCGCCTGAAATCCTGGAGGCAGAACTTGCGAAGGGAGAGGGGGGGGGATGCGGCCACCCTGGTCTACACCTCGGGGACGACGGGCACCCCCAAGGGAGTCATCCTCAGCCACGACAATTTTCTCTCCAATATCGACGCCTGCCTTCAGCTCTTCGACATCGGTACCGAAGACGAGAGCCTCTCCTTTCTCCCCCTCTCCCACGTCTTCGAGAGGATGGCAGGGTATTACCTCATGCTCCACCAGGGCGCGACCATCGCCTACGCGGAGAGCTTCGATTCGGTTCCCGCCAACCTGCAGGAGGTCGGGCCGACGGTGGTCATCAGCGTCCCGCGCCTTTACGAGAAGATGTACGCCCGGGTCATGGAACGGGTCCTCTCAGGGCCCTGGCTGAAAAAGCAGATTCTTTTTCGGCGCCCTCAAAGCCGGCAAAACCCTCCTGCGCCAGGAGCTCGAAGGCGAGAAGCCCGGGACGATCCTCAAACGCCTCGTTTCCCTTGCCCGCAAGAAGGTCTTCTCCCGGCTGCGCCAGCCCCTCGGCGGCCGGCTGCGTTTCTTCGTCTCCGGCGGCGCCCCCCTGACCGAGGATATCGCCGAATTCTTCTTCTCCGTCGGCATCCCCATCTACGAGGGATACGGGCTCACCGAGACCTCACCGGTCATTGCCGCCAACCACCAGGAAGCCTTCCGGCCGGGCAGCGTCGGCCGTCCGCTCCCCGGCACCGAAGTCAGAATCGCCGAGGATGGCGAGATCCTGGTCAGGGGCCCTGGGGTCTTCCAGGGGTACTGGAATCTTCCGCAGGAAACGGAGACAGCCTTCACGGACGGCTGGTTCAAAACGGGGGATATCGGAGAGCTGGACGGAGACGGTTTTTTGCACATCACCGACAGAAAAAAGGACCTCATCGTGACCGCGGGGGGCGAAAACATCGCCCCGCAGTATCTCGAAAATCTTTTCAAGACCGACAAGTTCCTCGCCAACGCCCTGGTCTACGGAGACCGAAAACCCTATCTGACCGCCCTTCTCGTCCCCAATTTCGAGAATCTGGAAAAATATGCCCACTTCAAGGGCATCGACTTCCTTAACCACTGCGACCTGGTCAATCACCCGAGGATCCTCGACCTGATCCGGCGGCGGATCGACAAACAGCAGGCCGGCCTGCCGGCCATCCAGAAAATCAAGCGCTTCACCCTTCTTTCCCGTGACTTCGCCAAGGAGGAGACGACCCCGACCCTCAAGCTTAAAAGGCACGTGGTCAAAAGCAACTACCACAAAGTTCTCGAAGGCATGTACCGGCCCCAGGACAAGGGAACCCACGACAGCGGTTTCTGCGTAGTCGAGAACGTAACCGAGGAGGAGATGAAATGACGGGCATCGAACGATTTCGCCTGCCGAAGGAGGAAACCGTACTGGTGGTGGTGGACGTCCAGGAAAGGCTTGTGCCGGCCATGGACCCGCTGATTGCCCGGCGCACCATACAAAACATCGGGAGGCTGGTCGAGGGGTGCGCCATCCTCGGCGTTCCGGTTCTGGTGACCGAGCAGTACCCCAAGGGACTGGGAAGAACGGTCGGCGAGCTTTCCGGGGCACGGGAACAGGGAGTCGTCGAAAAGACCACCTTCAGCTGCTGCGGAGAGCCGGACTTTCTCCCGGCGTTGGAGGCAAAAGGGGCGCGGCGGGTATTGCTCACGGGCATGGAAGCCCATGTCTGCGTCTACCAGACCCTCCTCGACCTCCTCGACAGGGGCTACCAGGTGCACCTGGCGGGGGACGCGGTCTGCTCCCGGCACAAGTCGGATTACCTGACCGCGATGGAGAACGCCAGAAACGCCGGAGCGACGGTGACCAGCACCGAAACAGCCCTGTTTCAGATGCTTTACCGAGCCGGGACGCCGGAATTCAAGGCCGTTTCGGCCCTGGTCAAAAATCGTTGAAAACCCATTTACAATCGCCCTCCAAGGGGTTATTTTAGGCCGATGGAGGGCAAGCCGACAGGAAAAAAAATGTCCAGCTCCGGGGGGAAAGACGCCGGAGCGAGGGACCTGGAGGAGGCGCTTAAGGCGCTGGTCAAGCTGATGAAGGCCATCCGCTATTATCCTCCCGGCCATCCTTCGCTCAAAAACGCCGCGGCACAGACCCTCGGCGCCTTTTCGCCCTTACTGTCCAGGCAGGAGAAGCTCCTCCTCGACGTGCGCAAGCAGGGGTTTTTTTTCGCAGAAACTCCCGTTGCGCCCGACAACTCCCTGCTGCAGAAGCTCGCCCTGTTTCTCTTTATCCGGCGCATCCACAGGATACTGGTTCTCCCCGACCTCTCGCCCCATGATTTGCGGGCCTTCGTCCGCTGCCTGGCCCTGGCCCCTGAAGAATCCGGAGAAGAGGAGGGTTTCAGGAGGTCCTGCTGAAAGCGCGGGTCTCCACCCTTTGGGTCAACGAGGTGGAGCTAGCCAGGATCCTCGCCCGCAAGGAGGAGATCGAGGCGGAACGAAGAACCCGCCCCGGATTCGGTACCGATGAGGAGGAAGAGCATTTTTTTGACGAAGGCGCAAGGAGACGGGTCAGAATCCGGGGGGGACCGGAGCCGCCCAAGCGCCCCGACGAGGACGCCCCCGCCGATCGAACCCTGGAACAGGTCCTGGGCGAACTGGAGACGGCGGAAAACGATCAGCACTATCGCCTCCTGCTTCAGGAACTCGTCCCCCTGGTCCACCTCAGTCTCACCGACACCGCCCGGGAAGCCGTCCTCGGGGCCATGGCCCTCCTCTGCCGGAACGCCTCGGACCCCACTCAGACGAGGCCCCGTCGGGAGAATTCGCTTCAGGCCCTGGCCCAGCTGGCTACCGATGAGGTCGTGGATTTCCTGGTGTCCATGCTCTGCGGGGGGAACCCGCAGAAGGATACCCGGCGACAGGTGGTTCAGGTTCTTTTGTTTCTCAAGGACAAGGCGGTTCGCCGTCTCATGGAGCAACTGGCCGCAGAGAACGATCTCCAGTCCCGAAAGCGCCTCGCCGAGGCCCTTATCCTCCAAGGCTCGGAGGCAACCCCGACTCTGGCAGAATACCTCGAGGATGAGCGATGGTTCGTGGTTCGCAATGCAGTGATCATCCTCGGGGAAATCCGGGATCGGGAGGCCACCGCTTACCTGCCGCAGCTCCTGCGGCACGGCGACATCCGGGTCCGTCGGGAAACCATCCGCGCCCTTACCAGGATCGGCGGACCTGCCGCCGTGGACCTTCTGCTGTGCGTTCTCGAGGAGAATGACCAGGAGTTGGGCCACCAGGCTCTCCTGTCTCTGGGTGCGATGAAAAACCCCGCGGCTGTTCCTGTCCTGCTGCGAATTGGTCGGCAAAACCGACCCCTGGCTCAAACGGGCCGACATAAAAAAGGCGACGATCAAGACCCTGGGGGAAATCGGGGCGGAGGAAGCGCTTCCGGCGCTTCATCAGGTTCTCCGCCGCCGCAAACTGTGGCAACGCTCGCGATACGATGAAATCCGGGCCGCCGCCGCCCAGGCCCTGGGCGAAATCGGCTCTACCGAGTCCCTTCCCCTGCTGGAAGCGGCCGCGGACGACCGCTCCGAAACGGTTGCACGGGCGGCCGTACAGGCCATGAAACAGATCAGAAAAGGCACAGATGGACTCTGACATTTTTATCCAGATCATCCAGGGCCTCGCAGGAACGTTGAAGGGCCTTCGGCTCTACCCAAAGGGCCACCCCCTCATCGCCCGCCAGGTGCAGAATCTTTTGCGGGGACTGTTCAGCCTTTTCCGCACCCGGAAAGTCCTGCGCATGGGGCTGCTGGAGGGAACCCTCTTTTTCGAGGAGCGTCTTTTTTTCGAGGGTGGTCCGGCCGCCGAGGAGCTCGGCAATCTTCTGGCTTCATTTGAAATTGAAGGCGTGGAATTCCACTCCGGCCTGACACCGGATGAACTCGTCGCGTTTCTGGAGATTCTTGTTGCCGCCGAAGGCAGGGGCGAGGCGTTCGGAAAAACCCTGGTGGCCAGGGATATCAGCCACATCCGCCCGGTGGAGGCACGGACCGAGGACTCGGAAATTTCCGAAAAACGACCGCGAAAGGTATACGGCCGGGCGCTTCAGGTGGTGGACAGCATCTTCCGGGACGTGCGCCTGGGAAAGATTCCCTCTTCGACCGAAGCCATTGAGGTGGTCAGGAGCATGGTCCAGCTCACCCTCGCTGAACCCCATGCCCTTTTTGCCCTCTCCATGCTGAAGGATTACGACAACTATACCTTCAACCATTCGGTCAACGTCTCGGTCATCGCCCTGGCGGTGGGCCGGGCCTGCCGCCTCTCCGAGGAGAAGCTGAGGATGCTTGGCCTCGGAGGCCTTCTCCACGACCTCGGCAAACTTAAAATCGCCCGGGAAATCATCACCAAACCGGGACCGTTGAACGAAGAGGAATTCGCCGAGATCCAGAAGCACCCCGGTACCGGGGCGAAAATCGCGGCGGCCATGGATGGAATCACAAAAGAGGTGGTGCACATCGTCCTGGGGCATCACCTGCGCTACGATGAGCGCGGCTACCCGGCCGAAGCCAGGGCCGGAGAGAAATCCCCCCTGGTCGACATGGTCACCATCGCCGACACCTACGACGCTATCACCACCCTGCGCAGCTACCAGAGACCGATGACGCCGCGCAGGGCCGTCGCCCGGCTTCGGGAAATCTCCGGAACCGTCCTGCATCCGGAGATCACCGAGCGGTTCATCGCATCACTGGGAACTTACCCGGTGGGGACCCTGGTGCGCCTCGACGACAACGAGATCGGCCTGGTCGTCTGGGTCGGCACCCAGGACCCCGATTCGGTGAGGCTGAAAATCCTGTTTGACAAAAACGGAGCCTGCCTTGCGGAGCCTCGCCGCCTCGACCTCTCCGGCCCCGAGGCGCAAAGGATAGTTGCGGAGGTCGACCCGTTCCTCAAGGGAGTCGAGGTGACCGATTATTTTGAGTGAAGGGGAAGGACGCCTGCGGGCGCCGGACCCGATGGGCCCGGGTTGACTGCTGGGGGGAGGGGGAAGGGGGCAATCTTCTCCTCGTGGCTCAGAACGCCAGGCGGCCGAGGGCCCGCGCCGCTTCCCGACGAACCGCCGGGCGGGGGTCGCGCAACATGGGAAGGAGGTTCTTTTCAGCCTCGGGAGCACCGATCCTGCCCAGAGACCGAAGGGCGCTTTTGACCAGTTCCTCGTCTGTTTCCTTCAGCATGGCGCAGAGGTAGGGCACGAGACGGCTGTCGCGAAAATTGCCCAGGGCCGCAGCGGTATGGACCCGGACGGAGGGATGGGGGTCCCGCAGGTGCTTGATGAGGCTTCCGAGCATCTTGGGATTCTTTTTCTCACCCAAAACCTGGACGGCCGCGCTCCGGCAATGGGCGTCGGGGTTCCGCAGAGCCTCCAGCAGCAGAGGGAAAACCCCCGGAGAATCGATGCCCTCCATGGCGAAGATCGCCCGGATCCGATGGCCCCGGCTTGCCGAATCAAGACCTTCCCGGATCTGCTCCAGGCTGAGGACGGACTCCAGCCTCTCCAGCGCTTCGGCCGCAGTCACCCGAACCCCCTCATCCGGGTCGTTCAATGCCTCTTTGAGTTTTTGCCTGCGCTCTTCCAGCATGGTTCGGCCTTGCCGGCAGTTCCTCCAAAGTTGTGTCGCAAAGCTACCAGATTTGTAAATAAGGTGCCCGAAAAACCGGACTTTCGTCGCAGCCACCCTGCGTTTTCGGCCAAAAGCACCATTCTAGTCAGATTCCTCCCCCCCAGCCCCACGGACATCCTTCCCAGAAAAGAAAATGACGGTTGTCGGTAATGAAGTCGAGGCATTCCCTCAGGGTGCCCCTGAAATCAAGACGCTCCCATTGTTCCTCGTTCCGGAAGTATTCCATGCGCCAAAGCCCCTCCTTTTCATCCGGAATGAGCCTTGCGAACCGGTCGTCTCCGCGGAACAGGTGCAGTTCGCCATCGTCCTCCCGCACCTGAAAATCGGCGAGTTTGGGATCGATCCGGAGGTAATGTTCGGCTTCGTTCAGATTTTCTCTCATGGCCTCTCCTTTCGGCTGATCCCCCCATGAAAATTATCCGCATTTCCCCCCCTTTCGCAACCACCGCCCGAGGCAGAGCCTTCCCGCGGCAAAGCCGCCCCACCTTTCGGTTATGGCCCCGGGGCCCCGACCAACGACGCGGCCTTGGCCAAATGCAGGTTGACAGCGCCCCGGAGGGTTTGTTAAAAACTGAACCCTGTGCTGTTATGCAATGGCTTCTCAGGGGGAAAAATTCGAAGGAGATTCAAGACAATGGTATTTGCTCCCCAATGGGGCCGAAGGACCTTCCTGAAGGCCTCTCTTTTCGCCACCCTCGCTCTGGCGGGTGGCAATACGGTCTGGGCCAGGGAACTGGTCGAAGACCAGCTTTCCGAGGGAGAACTCTTTCTTCACAACCTGCACACCTCCGAGACCCTGAAGGTCACCTATCGCGACCCTGGGGGAAACTACGACCCCCACGCCCTCAAAACCATCAACTGGTTTCTGAGGAGTCCCTACAAGGACGAAGTCCATGAGATCGACGTCCGCACCCTCGAAATCCTCAATGCCGTCAACCGGAAGATCGGCAATCGAAAGGCCATCGAAGTCATTTCCGGCTATCGCTCCCCAGCCTACAACGCCCTTCTGCGCGAGGAGGGAAGAGGCGTGGCCAAGCACAGCTTCCACATGAAGGGCCAGGCCATCGACATCCGCATTCCCGGGGTTCCGCTGCGCCATCTGCACAAGGTGGCGCTGCACCTTCGGGCCGGCGGGGTCGGCTACTACCCCCACTCGGACTTCATCCACCTCGATTCGGGGCCTTTCCGCACCTGGTAGGCTCAGGGCCTTTCGGGCCCTCTTTCCTGGGCGCCTTCTACGAATGCCCTTTTTATGCCCAGGCCCTATTCCCAAGGGAAAAGGAGAGGCCGTCCCGGCCGGCCGGGACGGCCTCTTTTTACCAAACACATGCCCCCCTCTCAAGGGGCCGGATCCTGGGGGAGCTATTTCCGCCCGATCACCCGGTAACCGTCCGAGAGAGTTTTCATGAACGCCACGAGGGCATCCTCTTCTTCAGGGGTGAGACCCAGGTTCCCCAGTTCGGAGGAATTCATGTTGGCCGACACCTCGGGGACCACCGTGCCTGCGGCTATCATCGCATCCCTTGCATTGTAGAAATGGACCACTTCTTTAAGTGATTTAAAAACACCGTTGTGCATGTAAGCCTTGGCAAATCCCAAGCCGGGACGCAGATCCACGTTGCGCAGGGTCGGCACCTTCTGCTTGCCGTCGTTGAGCGGGGCGAGGGCCGAGAGCTCTTCGCTGGTCATGTCGAGCAGGGCCTGGGTGACGAAGGGATCGCTTCGCCAGGCGTCGCCGGCGGCCAGGCTCCTCAGGAAATTTCCGAGGCCCAGGTCCACCCACGCACTGCCGAGGGGATTGATCGCCGAACCGTCGGGCAGAAACACTTGGTCCATCCGATAGAAAGGATTGTCGGGGTTGATGGGAACCCCCAGGTTGTCGAAGGTGAAGTCTGTGAACAGGGGCGGCTCCGCGTTCGGGCCCGGCTGGCTGAGATGACAGCCGGAACACTGGGCCTTGCCTTCGAAGAGGTCCAGCCCCGCCTGTTCCTGGGCGCTCAGCTCGACGTCTCCTGCGAGGAAGGCATCGTACTTGGAGCTGAACGGGTTGACCTGGGCCGAATTTTCAAAGGTGGCGATAGCCGTGGCAACGAAGCCATAGGCGGTATCGACGTTGGCCGGGTCGCAGGGGTCCACGCCCGGGAAACTGTTCTGGAATTCGGAGACGAAGAGGTCGGCGTAGGTGGACCGGCAGACCTGCCCCACCACGGCCCATTTATCCGCGTTGTTCTGCTCCACGGGATTCAGGAACGGTCCCATGGCCTGGTCCGCGGCCGGATTTCCCAAGACCCAGCCGGTGGCCCGGCCGTCCCAGAAATTGCCGCCGAAAAACAGTTCTCCGTCATAGTCGAACAAGGGGCTGGGCGTGGCGTAGGCAGCGCTCGGCGGTTTGCGGTTGCCGAAGCGCTGATGGACCGCACCGGGGTAGACCGCGCCGGCCTTGTTGACCCCGGGTAGGGGCGCCGGTCCAGCCCGAAAAAGGCGCATGGCAGTCGGCGCAGGCCACCCCGGGAGGGGCGGAGAGGAGTTTGTCGAAGTAGATTTTCTGGCCCAATATTTCCCTGGCCGAGAGGTCCCCGTCCGCATTCGGTGCCCCGAGAACGGGCACAGCCGCAACAACCAGCAGCAATCCGAGGAACAGGGTCAGCGTATTCCTTGCCATCATTCTTTCTCCTTTCACCATTATTCATTTTCAGAAAAAAAGTTTACCTTCAGAAGCCGCACCGGCGGTCGGTCCACCCGCCTGAGGCTTCGCCCGAAACCTCCCTTCGAGAAGAGTACCGGCCTCAGCATCACCTCCCTTCTTTTCCGTGTCCGGGACATCTTTCCCCACCCGAAATCCCCTTCCTTCCGGGCTGGCAGTACCCATAAAAAAAATCCGGCTTGGCGGCCGCTTCGGAAAATGTGCGGAAGGAGACGCCGCTGCGACAGCCAAGATTAGTATCTTCTTATCAGTAACCGCGAGCTTGTCAATATGGACGGCATAAAGAATTTTTTGAGAAGCAAGCTGCCGAAACGGCGGAGGGGGACGTTACGGTGAAAGGCCTGATGGTCAACGCCATCGTGGAATACGCCGATGAGGGGCCATGGATGCCGTATCTGGTTCTCGGCGCCGGTTATGCCGACGTTTCCATCAACCGGGTCAGTTCGGCGGGGACGGACGTCACCGCTTCAAGCGTGCAAAGGGGATTCGCCTGCCAGGTCGGGACGGGGCGGGGCTGGGAATATTCGTCGGGGATCACGTCGCCGTCGATATCGGCGACCGCTGCTTCGGAACCCTCAGTCCGAGTTTGAAACTCGCCGACGGCGGCAGCTTCGATAGCGAGCGGGAAGGTCGATCCTGCGATTTGTTTTTCCAGGGGAGGATTTCCTGTTTTCGGCTTCGGGTTGGATGGACAGGTTGCCCGGGCGCTTTGCTCACGAGAGGGTGAAAAAGAAGGTGGCGCCCTTTCCCTTGGCCCCCTGGCCCCAGATCGTCCCTCCGTGACGCTGGACGATCCTCGCCACGGTCGCCAGACCGATGCCGGTGCCGGGGAATTCCCTGGTATCGTGCAACCGCTTGAAGGGGGTGAAGAGCTTGTCGGCTTCCTTCATGTCGAAGCCGACCCCATTGTCCCGGACGAAAAAGATCTTCCTTTCCTCCTCTTCGAGCACGCCCACCTCAACCGTCGCCTCGGCCGTCGAACGGGTGAATTTCCAGGCGTTTTCAAGGAGATTTTTCAGGGCCACCCGCAGCAGCTGCCTGTCCCCCTCGGCGTCCAACTCTGCGGGAGAAGCCACGGTCACCTTACGCTCGGGCTCGGAAAGGCAGAATTCGGATTCCAGCTCCCGGGTCAGCTCACCCAGGTTAACCCTTTCCCGGGAGAGCTCCTTGCGGGTGATCCTCGACAGAAGAAGGATGGCCTCGATCAGCTCCTCCATCTCCTCGCTGCCCTTACAGATATTCTCCACCAGGAAACGCCCCGTATCGTCGAGGCCCGATACCCCGCAGCCGTCGTGGAGCATCTGCCCGCTGCTGTAGATGCGGGTCAGGGGCAGCCGCAGGTCGTGGGAGAGCGAATAGCTGAAGGATTCCAGGTCCTGGTTGGCGGCCGCGAGGGCCTCGATCTTTCGCTCCAGGGCGCCGTTCAATTTCCCGATTTCGAACTCCATCCGATTCAGGTCCTCGGCGAGTTCACCGATTTCATCGTGGGTGGTCACCTCCAGCGGGGAATCGAGCTTCCATGTACGGGTGACGCCCTGGATATGCTGGCGCAGGGCGTGAAAGAGGGTCAGGCTCTTCCGCAGGGAAAGATAGAGCAGTGCGTTGCCGAGGATGAGGACGCAAAGGAAGACCGTCAGGTTGGTGAGGACCCCCCGCCAGACCGAAGCATAGAGCGGTGTGACGTCACGATGGGACAAGAGGATGCCTACATCGTCGCCGAAGGCGTCCCGGGCCGGCCCCAGGGCGACCACATAACTCTCCCCGTCCACATCGCCCCGGCTCACTACGAATTCCCTGAGACCTCTCTGAAGGAGATCGTGAAAACGGTTGACCAATTGCGCCGTGGTCTGACGGCTGGTGGGGTACAGGACGGCAAATTCGCCGTTGTAGGTTATGGATGGCTCGACATGGTGGGTCTTGA
Source organism: uncultured Alphaproteobacteria bacterium (assembly GCA_963728645.1). Taxonomy (GTDB): domain Bacteria; phylum Pseudomonadota; class Alphaproteobacteria; order Rhodobacterales; family Rhodobacteraceae; genus Sulfitobacter. Next base: position 123,465 of record CAVSLU010000010.1, read on the forward strand.
AATAGCTGGCCGGAAAAAGGATGCTGACATCGGTGCCGGTGATGTCCTTCATCTCCTGGATGATGCCTTCGATTTCCTCGGCGACCTCCATGTACCCGATCAGCCTTCCATTTAGATACACCGGAGTCACGCAGCGAAGCAGGAAGAGGTTCGGTCCCATCTCCAGGCCGGTGGAAATGCGGCCTGTTTCGACGGCGCGCCGGAAGGTGGCCCTCTTCAGCTTGTCTCCATGGCGCTGCGGCAGATGGGCCCGCAAAAAAACGGTGCCGTCCGGCTCGATGAAATAAAGGTGGGTGATGCGATGTTGCGCCTTGAGGTCATGGAGAATCGGAGAAGCGGCTGCCAGCAGGGCACTGCGGTCCTTCTCCGCAAGAGGCCCCAGGAGGGGCCTCAGGCGGCTTAGAACGGCGATGGTCCCCCTCAATCCCTCCTCGTCCGCAGCCAGGATCGATTCGAAGAGTCGGTTTTGATTTTTCGCCAGGTCCTGGAACTGCTGCTCCACCTGGCGGGTCTGGTTCAGGTGGGAATAGAACCCCATGAATACGGTGCTGACCAGGATGATGGCGCTGATCGGTCAGAAGCAGGCGGGTTCGAATGGTCATATCAGGCTCAACGTCCTCCGTCCTGCGGGATGGAATCGGCAAGCCTCTCCAGGCAGACCATGTGATAAAAGTCGGTGACTATGTCAATGACGGCCTCCTGCAGGTTTTCCGGCAATTGTTCGAACATCAGCGCCAAGGCGGCCAGCGGGTCTGCTTTGCAATGTTCCATGGTTTCCCCCTGATTTCTCCCCTGGACCCTTCCCCTAAAAATTTTATCCGTCAAGGAGTTTTCCCCGGCCCGGAGCCCGAGGAAGGTATCCCGGCGTCGCAGATTTCACCCCCAGCCGGAAAGTGTTTCGGCCCTGCTCCCTGGCGCGCAGGAGGGCCCGGCCGGGCTGCCCTATCAACCCCCGGGGTTCGGAAGCATGAAGGGGATAGATGCTTCCTCCGATGCTCACCGAGAGTTCAATCCTCCGGCCGTGGATGTATATCCCTGCGGCCAGGTTTTCCTGGATTCTTCGGGTCACCCGGGCGACCTGCCTCGGCCCCTTCACCTTCTCCAGGATGACCAGGAACTCGTCCCCGCCCATCCGAGCCAGGGTATCGGCCTCCCTCAACCCCTGGCGCAGCCTTCGGACGACCTCGCACAGGACCTGGTCACCCGCTTCGTGCCCCCAGGAGTCGTTGACCTTCTTGAAATGGTCCACATCGATGAAAAGCAGGGCCAACTGATGGCCTCTTCTTTTGACAACCGCCAGGGAATGCTCCAGACGGTCCTGGAACAACAACCGGTTGGGAAGTCCGGTGAGGGCATCATGAGTAGGCGAGGAACTTGAAGCGGGCCTTTTTTTCCCAGAGCTCCGCCTCCAGCTGCACGCGTTGACTGACGTCGCGAAGGGAGTAGAGCGCCACCGCCTGCCCCTGGATCCGAAGGGAGCTGACAGCGACATCGGCAGGAAAAGTAGCGCCGTCCTTTCTTCGGTGATGCTGGGTAAAGAGCCGTCCCGGCATTTGGGAGACGGTCTGGCCGCGCCCCTCTTCCTCTACAAGAAGTTCCTGGTAACGCATCTGTTTCAGCTTAGCCCTGGGCCAGCCGAAGAGCCCCTGCGCCGCGGGATTGGCATCCAGAATATATCCCCGCCAGTCAATAAGCAGGCTCGGGTCGGGCAAGGCATCGAAGAGTCCATCGAAGCCGGGGCTTTCCCCTTCGTTATCCCCGGCGCCGGAAACTCCCCGCTGGAAGGCCTCCCCAAGAGGCTCTCGTGGTAGTTTATCCATACCCGCCCTCCCTTCGATGCTCCAACCCGGAATGCGGGGTTGAAAAACGAAGTTGCGCCCCTCTTCCCTCAGGGGCGGATGCCCGGGCAGCCGGGATTGAATCCTCGTTCACTGAAGAAAAAAAACCCACCTTCTTTGGACGAAGATGGGTATCAGGACAATTTCCTGCCCCGCTGGGGGGGGGGAAAGGAACTGTCCTTACTCTCTTCGGAGGCCCGGCCGTCCCCATGGGACCCGCGGCTTTGCGACCCCGAATTGCTTCGGGTTTGCTCTTGTCGGAAGAGTGCCGGCGATTTGTATCTGGACTCCTGGGCTTTTCTGCGGCCATCGTTCTCCGGAATCGATGTCCCCTTTCCCGAGCAGGAGGCTGCCTGCATTTATACAGAAAAACTAACCACATTTCACGCCCGTTTTCAAGTCTTTAAGCCCCTCAGTTTATTATAAAAACAAATATTTATCTGTAATATACATATAACTCCTTAAACGACAGTATATAATTAAATAAAACTATAATTTTCGTTCTTCCCAAAAAAGGACCTCGCCATGACACCCGGTCAGGCCGTCAAAAGTGCCCGCAGGAAAAAAGGGTGGACACAGGAGCGGTTAGGGAAAGAGGTGGGCCTGGCCCAAGCCACCATCTCGGCCCTGGAGCACGACGAGTGCAATTCACGCCTGGATTCCCAGGTCCTGATCAAGGTCGCCCAAGCCCTGGACGACCAAACTGTCCTGGTCCAGCATTGTGAGCAGTGTCCCGTTCGCCTCCACCTCCTGAAAAAACATTTCGGCTTTCTGGAGGACCGACGACAGGACCTGGCGAGCATCGCCAGCCAGTTGCGCGAGGAGATGGGCAAGGCCTACAGTGCCCTGGACGAACTCGCGGAGGTCGTCTCGGATGCCGATTTCCGGGAACGATCCGAGGACCGGGAGCAGGTCAGGCTTCTGTTCGAACAGATCAGGGAAATCGAGCGGGGAATCGGGATTCTCAGGTTCCAGATGATGCTCGACAAGCTCATCTGAGCGAGGAGCGCCGACCGAAACTTCGAGGCGCAACGGAGGCCGGGAAAAACCTCCGAGGGAGAGCTGTGCCGGTCAAGAACGAAAATCCCCGGACACCGGTTCTTTCCGGCGCCCGGGGATTTTATGTTTTTCCGGGGGATGACTATCGAGGAAATCCTCGTCGGTCCAAATTAGAAGGGAATGTCGTCGTCCGGGTTGAAGGGGGGATCGGCGAAATCCTCGTAGGCGGGCGCCGCCTGGGAGGCCGCCTGGGAAGCCGCGGGACGGCTCTGACGCGATTCCCCACTACGGGCGTAACTGCCGTTCTCGTCTCCCGCCCGGCCGAGCATCTGCATCTGGTCGGCGACGATCTCGGTCATATAGCGCTTGTTGCCATCCCGGTCCTCGTAGGAGCGTGTCTGGATTTTCCCCTCGATATAGACCTGCTTTCCCTTGTGCAGGTATTTTCCGCAGATTTCGGCCAGGTTCCGCCAGGCGACAACGTTGTGCCACTCGGTCTTATCCACCCACTCGCCGCTCTTGTCTTTGTAACGTTCCGAGGTAGCCAGGGAAAAGGTCGCAACGGCCACCCCCGAGGGGGTATAGCGCAGCTCGGGATCCTTTCCCAGGTTTCCCACCAGAATGACTTTGTTGACAGACATCGTGCCTCCCTCCTCAAGGTTGGATTATGTCTCGTTTCCGACCCGGGGTCCTGCCCGGTCCTTTCCGGCAGTTTCCGGATGCGAGGGAGTCTAACGGAAATCCTTCTCACTGTAAAGCCTTACCGAAAAAGGTTTGACTCCCCCGGACAACTTTTCTAGACTGATTTCTTTATTCGTTCGGAGTGATCGCCAGGATGTTTCGTACCCTCTTTTTCTTCGCCACCTTCATCCCCTGGACGCTGTTCATCATCGTGACCGGCCTCCCTCTCTCCTTCATCAGCCCCGACTACCAGCACACCTATGACCGGTTCTGGGGGCGGGTCAGCCTGCTGCTGGCCGGAGTAGGGCTGAAGGTCGAGGGGCGGGAAAACCTGCCGAGGGGCCAGGCGGTCATCTACATGGCCAACCACCAGAGCAACTTCGACATCCCGGCCCTTTTCGCCGGGCTTCCCGGGCAGTTCCGCTGGCTGGCCAAGGAGGAGCTCTTCCATGTTCCCCTCTTCGGGCTGGCCATGCGCCGCTCCGGCTACATTCCCATCAACCGCACCGACCGCGTCAAGGCCGTCCAGAGCATGAACCAGGCAGCCCGGCGGATCGCCGCAGGGACCTCGGTGACGATTTTCCCCGAGGGCACCCGCTCCCCGGACGGAAGCCTGCGCCCCTTTAAAAAGGGGGGCTTCATGCTCGCCCTGTAAGTCCGGTGCGCCCATCGTCCCCGTGGCCATCTCCGGCAGCTACGATATCATGCCCAAGCACAGCCGCTGGATTCGCGGAGGCACCATACGGGTCAGGATTTCCCCTCCGCTGCAGACCGCCGACTGCACCGCCGCCGACCGCGACCGGCTCATGGAAGAGGTGCGAAAAGCGATAGAGGTGGGGCTGGAAGGGACGTAGGGCTGGGGACTGGGGCGAAAGACAGAAGACAAAAGACAGGAGCCGATAACCAGTGACAGTGACAAGGGACCAATGACCGACGACCTGGAAAAAACAAGCCCCCTTGGGCCCCTGCGCCACCCCGACGCCCTGCGGCTTCTGCCCCTGGGCGGACTGGGGGAGATCGGACTGAACATGATGGCCCTGGAGTACGGCGGCCGCATTCTCCTCATCGACTGCGGCCTGATGTTCCCGGAGGCCTACATGCTGGGGGTCGACCTGGTCATTCCCGACATCTCCGCGCTGGCGGGAAGGGCCGGGGACATCGTCGGGCTCGTCCTCACCCACGGGCACGAGGACCATATCGGCGCCATCCCCTTCCTGCTGCGGGAGCTGGGGTTCCCGCCCATCTTCGGCACGGGACTCACCCTGGGGATTCTGCAGGAGAAGTTCAAGGAGCACGGCCTGGAGGGGCAGGCGGAGCTGAACCGGGTCCGGCCCCGGGAGGTCGTGGAGCTGGAGCCCTTCAGCATCGAATTTTTCCGCGCCGCCCATTCCATCGTCGACGGTGTCGGCCTGGCCGTGCGCACCCCGGCGGGCCTCGTCGTCCACACCGGCGACTTCAAGCTCGACCAGACCCCGGTGGACAACGAGCCGACGGACCTCACACGCCTGGCCGCCTTCGGCGAGGAGGGGGTGCTGCTGCTCCTTTCCGATTCCACCAACGTGGAGAAGGAGGGCTACACCCTCTCCGAGCGGGTGGTGGGAGAGGCCCTGACCGGCATTCTGCCGCGCTGCTCGGGGCGCATCCTGGTGGCGACCTTCTCCTCCAACATCCACCGCATTCAGCAGGTAGCCGACGCCGCCATCGCCTGCGGCCGCAAGATCCATATCAACGGCCGCAGCATGGTTGCCAATACCGCCATCGCCCGTCAGCTGGGATACCTCTCCCTCCCCGACGAGGCCCTCATCGACCTGCGCCAGCTGCGGGAGCTGCCCCGGGAGGAGGTCGTGGTCCTGACCACCGGCAGCCAGGGCGAACCGATGTCGGCCCTCTCCCGCATCGCCATGGACGACCACAAGCAGCTGCAGCTGCAGCCCGGGGACACGGTCATCCTCTCCTCCAAGTTCATCCCCGGCAACGAGAAGGCCATCTCCGAGCTCATCAACCACCTCTACCGCCGAGGGGCCGAGGTCCACTACGAGACGACCAGCGAGGTCCACGTCTCCGGCCACGCCAGCCAGGAGGAGCTCAAGCTGGTCCTTTCGCTGACCCGGCCCCGCTATTTCGTCCCGATCCACGGCGAATATCGTCACCTGGTCAAGCACGCCCAGCTGGCAAGGCGCATGGGAGTGGAGGAGGGCCAGGCCGTCGTCCTGGAGAACGGCATGCCCCTGGTGGTCTCCGGCAACGGGCTGCGCCTGGAGGAGCGGGTGGAGACCGGCCGGGTCTTCATCGACGGCAAGGGGGTCGGCGACGTGGGGGCCATGGAGCTGCGTGACCGGCGCCACCTGGCCAACCACGGCATGGTCATGGTGCTGCTGGCCCTCAACCAGAAAAACGGCGAGGTCCTCTACGGCCCCGAGCTCTTCACCCGAGGGTTCGTCCCCGAGGAGGAAAGCCGGGATTACCTGGAGCAGGCCCGCCGCACGCTGGTTGAAATGCTCGCCGAACACAGCCTGGAGGCGATCTCCGACTGGGAGGAGCTGCGGGTGGAGGTGCGAAAGACCCTGCGGCGCTTCTTCAACCGGACTATCCAGCGCCGCCCCCTCATCCTGCCGGTGATCCTGGAGCTGTAGAATAATACCCCGTGAGGAGAGAGGAGTGAGGGGAAAGACCCTTGCTGAACCGGCTGTTGTGATTCTTCCCCTCACCCCTGGCTCCTCACCCCTCACGGATTCCAACGCCGACAAATGGCATTGGATATGCACCCCGTGGGCATGGAACAGCAGAAGATGAGTGCCCTCTTCCCCTTTATCATTGCCTGAGACCTCACGGCCGGGCTATAGTGTGGAGCCATGAGCAAGAACGCCGAACCCTCTTTCCGCGAACATCTCAAGAAGGAAATCGCCGGCTTCTTCTGGCTGGCGGGAGGGGCCTACCTTCTTCTGTGCCTGGTTTCCTTCAACAACGCCGACCCCTCCTTCAACAACAACCTCCATCCCGGCGTCATCCTAAATTTCGGCGGCAAGGTCGGGGCCTACCTGGCGGACCTCCTCTTTCAAGGCTTCGGGGTGCCGGCGCTGCTGATTCCGCTGGGCTGTCTCCTGCTGGCCTGGCGGCTGCTCAAGTACCGCGAGGTGCGGTTCAGGTATTACAAGGTCGGAGCCTTCTGCGTCCTTCTTTTTTCCCTCGACGGACTGCTCGCCCTGCACTTGCGCTCGGTCAGCCTCAGTGTCCAGCATATCAGCGAGGCGGGAGGCGCGGTGGGCCGCCTTATCGCCGACCCCCTTTCCGCCTATTTCAACGTGGTCGGCGCCGCCATTTTCCTGCTGGTCTTCTTCCTCATCGCCCTGATGCTCTTCGCCCGCTTCTCCATGGTCCTCTTCCTCGAAGGGCTCCTGGACCGGCTCGCCGCCTTCCTGGAGCAGCGGCGTGCCCTTCGGGCCGAGCGAAAAGCCCTCCGGGCCAAAATACAGGCAGAGCGGCCCTCCGAGCCGGTCATCGTTCCCCCCGAGCCGAAATACCTGCCACCCCCGAAGCAGACCAAAAAAAAGAAGGCCGCGGTCCCCGACCCCCAGGAGGCCTTTGAATTCCTGCAACCCTCTGGAACCTACCACAAGCCCCTGCTCTCCCTGCTCGACCACGAGGGCGAAGCGCCCCGCCCGGTGGACAAGGAGGGGCTGATGATGAACGCCCGGATCCTGGAGAAAAAGCTCCAGGACTTCGGCGTCGAGGGGGACGTGGTCGAGGTCAAGCCGGGCCCGGTGGTCACCATGTACGAGTTCTCCCCCGCCCCGGGGGTCAAGGTGAACAAGATCGCCGGCCTCTCCGACGATTTGACCATGGCCCTCTCGGCCCTCTCCATCCGCATCGTGGCTCCCATCCCCGGACGGGGGGTGGTGGGAATCGAGATCCCCAACAAGGAGCGCCAGACCGTCTACCTCAAGGAAATCTTCGAGTCGGAGGAATTCCAGAAGAACGGAGGGCGGCTGCCGCTGGCCCTGGGCAAGGACATCTTCGGCCGCACCGTCTCCGCCGACCTGGCCAAGATGCCCCACCTGCTGGTGGCCGGCGCCACCGGCAGCGGCAAGTCGGTCTCGGTCAACACCATGGTCCTCTCGCTCCTCTACCGGGCCACCCCCGAGGACGTGCGCATCATCATGGTCGACCCCAAGATGCTCGAGCTCTCGATCTACGAGGGGATCCCCCACCTGCTGCTGCCCGTGGTGACCAACCCCAAAAAGGCCGCCCTCGCTCTGGCCTGGGCGGTGCGGGAGATGGAGCGCCGCTACACCCTGATGGCCGACAAGGGGGTGCGGAACATCGACGGCTACAACAAGAAGATCGCCCGGGAGGAGAAGGAAAAGGCCGACCTCAAGGCCAAGGGGAAGGTTCTGGTCGATGCGGTGGAGGAGCCCGAGGAGGAGGGCCTTCCCGAGATCGAGCTGGCTGAGGGGGAGGAACTCGACCACGGGCACCTGCCCTTCATCGTCGTCATCGTCGACGAGCTGGCCGACCTGATGATGGTGGCCGGCCGCGAGATCGAGGAATCGATCGCCCGTCTGGCCCAGATGGCCCGTGCCTCGGGCATTCACCTCATCCTGGCCACCCAGCGCCCGAGCGTCGACGTCATCACCGGCCTGATCAAGGCCAACTTCCCGACCCGGATCTCCTTCAAGGTCTTCTCCCGTACCGACTCGCGCACCATCCTCGACTCCATGGGCGCCGAGACCCTCCTCGGCATGGGCGACATGCTTTTCCTGCCCCCCGGCACCGGCGCCCTGCAGCGGGTCCACGGAGCCTTCGTCTCTGAACTGGAAGTGCAGCGGGTGGTCGATTTCCTCAAAAAGCAGGGCGAGCCCGAATACGACAAGTCCATCCTCGAGGCGCCCCCCTCCGGGGAGGGCGGCGGCGGAGCCGACGAGGAGGGAGACGACGAGAAATGGGACGAAGCCCTGGCTCTGGTCTCCGAAACCCGGCAGGCCTCCATCTCCATGCTCCAGCGCCGCCTGCGGGTCGGCTACAACCGAGCCGCGCGGATGATCGAAAAGATGGAGCAGGAAGGGATCGTCGGCCCCTCAGACGGCACCAGCCGTCCCCGCGAGGTCTTCATCGGCCGCATCGAAGCGCCTTGAGCGGGCCTCCCCGCCGCCCTCCTCCAAACCGGCCAATTCCCCGAAAAACCTGTTATACGTCTATTGAGGATGGAAGCTGATCGACTGCCGCGCGGGGAAGAAAAGCCATGCCCGAGGGCCACGACCCCATCGAGGAACTGGTAGCCGGACTTGGAAACTTTACCGGAGGGATCCGGCGGAGTTCGAATGGTCAGCCGGGAGCTCATCCGCCTGACCATAGAGAGCTTCCCACCCGAGCGGCGCTCGCGCGCCCTGGGGCATGCAGTTTCGGCTCGACGCCATCCTCAGCCGCTACAGGGATCCCGTCGCCCGGATGAACAAGATGGTCGAGATCCTCTGGGAGCAGGTGCGGCAGTTCCAGGAGGCCCTGAACGACCCGGTCGGGGTACTGGCCGAAAGGGAGGAAGGGGAAGGCCCGGGGAAGGTGCTTCCCTTCCCCCGCTCGAAAAAGCTCCATTGACGCCGAAGGAAAGAAGGAAGACGCCGTGGACGAAAAACAGGAGATGGAAGTTTTCTTCGACTATGTCTGACCGTGGTGCTATTTCAGTACCGTGCGTACTGACCGTCTGGCCCGCGAATATCCCCTCACCTGCGATGGACCGTCTTCCCCGCTGCACCCCGAGACCCCCGAGGAGGGACGAGAGCTCGCCGACCTCTTCGCCGGCCGGGAAGCCGACATTCCGGCCATGCTCGCCCGGCTGGAGAAGGTGGCCGCCGAGGTCGGCCTTTCCCTGGCGAGACGGACCCGCACCTACAACAGCCGCCGAGCCCAGGAGCTCGGCAAATGGGCCGAAAGCCTGGGGCAGGGAGAGCCCTTCCATCGCGCCGTCTATCACGCCTACTTCGCCGAGGGGCGAAATATCGCCCTCACCGACGAACTCCTCCGGATTGCCGAAAGCGCCGGCCTTCTCTCCCGAAGAGGCCCGAAAGGTCCTCCGGGAGGGGAGCCTGGGCCCCGGCCGTCGATGACGACTGGAAGCGGTCGCGAAAGGCGGGAATCGCCGCCGTTCCGACCCATCTCTTCCTGGGGCGGAGACTTGTGGGGTTTGCGCCCTACGAGGATTATCAGCGGTTGGTGGAGGGGGCGAGATAAAAGTGGTGGCCTGCACAGTGTCTCCCAGCGACCCAAGCTCCCTTCCCTCAGGGAGAAAACGCCCGAATCAGGAGCGCAGTCGCTTCCTCCCAAAGAGAGCATCGCCGCATTTAACTGCACGGCGGACCGCCGGGACCACTGGTCGGTGGCGACAGAAATGCCCTTCGCAGGCGGGTACGGCATTTCTATTGCGGGGGACTTCGCCTTCTGCAAGAATCCGAAAAGTTAATGGCTGCGGCACTTCGTGGAGAGGAAACAAAGGCCTCCTTTCAATACACTCTGTTTCCTGTATTTTAGACAGCCAACCCTTTTAATCCATTATTCTTCAAGGAGACCACCGAATGGCAAACGAACCTAACCACGTCGTCGTCACCGACATCAAAATGTCCTTCTTCTCCATGGTCGTCTTCATGGTCAAGTGGGTGATCGCCTCCATTCCCGCCATCATCATCCTCTCGATTATCGGGGCGGTTGTGATGACGGTCCTGAATTTTTTCATGGGAGGATTCATGTTCCACATGGGCCACATGCGGTCCTTCTGAACAGAGAGAAAAAAAATGCGGCGCTCCGAAGGACGCCGCATTTTTTGTATAATGGCCGAGCCGATTCAGCGGCTCATCTTTTTCACCTCTTTCAGAATGGCCTCGGCTTTTGCCTGCGGAAGAACGAAGGGATAGTCGCTCTGGGAGGAAACGGCCGGGTAGCCCTTCGTCTTATCCTCCGGAGCGAAGATCGACAGGCTGTACTCCTTGTCCCCGGCCAGACTCAGGCGGCAGAGGGGGTGCTTGAGGTCCTCCTTCTTCTTGTCGAGAAAGCCGCTGCAGCGCAGCTTCGTCAGGGAGGAGAGGAGCTCGTCGACCTTCCCGCCGTCGAAGCTCTTTCCGTCCGCCGTCTGCCAGGAGACCTTGCCCTTCGCCTCTCCCGAGGCGGAACCGTCCTTTTTCCCGCCGGCCGGGGCCGCCTGGCGCAGGTCGAGGGTGTCTGTCCCGCGCTCCAGCGTCAGCCCCTCGATGCTTGCGCCGTCGAAGGACAGGACCGTCCGGTCGCGAAGATCCTCCACGCTCCGGTCGAAGTCCCTCCGGATGTTCCCCTCGGCGTGGTAGACCCTGTGGTCCCCCGCCAGCATGACGAAGGTCTGCCGGTAGGAGTCGGCGGCCCTTCCGAGGAGCAGGTCCCGGACCTCCTTGTCCCCCGCCCAGGCCTTGACGCCGACCTGCTTCTCGGGGCCGAGGCCGTAGCGGCCGTAGCTCTGGGAGTCGGAGACCATCGCGGTCAAAGTCAGGTCGTCCAGGTCGCCCAGCATGCTGCGGACCTTCTGCGGGTCGGCCGGGTAGCCCTTGGGGCCGACCAGCCAGCGGTCGTCCTTTCGGGACAGGGTGACGGGCCCCTTCGGACCGGTGACCTCCAGGCGGGTGACGTCCGCCTGGTTCATCGCCGCAAGCTGGGGCAGCTGATAATTTTCCCGGTCGGTCTGCCTCCAGGCGAGGTAAAGGGCCAAAATACCGATGACCGCGATCAGAATGAAAAATTCCTTTTTGCCTTTCATGCTCACCCCCGATATCCGTTAAAGGTCAGCTGGATCCGCTTTTTCCGCCCCCTTCGCCTCAGCCAGACGAACAGCCCGAAGAAAACCGTCAGCAGCGGCAGACCGACGATGTTGACCGCCTTGAGCGTCTGCCGGGTGGCGACGCTCTGCTCCCCGATGGGATTGAAGGACTGCACCTTGCCGCGCATGACGGCCACCGCGTCATGGTGGTTCAGGTGGTCTATGACGTTCATGACGAAGGTGGCGTCGGGGGTTTTCCCCTCGGCGTCAAGCAGGTTGTCGGTGAGCAGGGCCGAGGTACCGACGAGAAAAATTCGGGCTGGCTTGCCCTTGGCGATGAAGCTGCCGCTCTGCTTCACCCCGGAGAGGGCGGCCGAGGGCTTCGCCCCGGGTCCGCTCTTGTCCTTCGGGTCCACCGGGGTCCTCTCGGGAATGGGCTTGCCCGCGAAATAGCTGGGGAAGTTCCCCTCCAGCAGGCAGGCCAGGGGATAGCTCTTCATCGCCTTGTCCGATGCGGGCGGCTGCGCCATCAGGGGGTTGAGGGCGCTCGGGCCGCTCGCCTCCCAGGAGCGCTCCGAGGAGGCGAAGAGGACCTGCGCCTTCAGCCCGTTGTCCTTGATTTTCTTCCGGTCGAGCTCCACGGGGGCATTTTTCATCGTGACGAGCCCCTTGATGTTCTTCATGAAGGCCGTGTCGCGGTTGATGAACTTGCTCTTGATCAGGGGAGCGACATAGATGGCGCGCTCGGTCGCTCCGAAGCGGTTCCGGGACCGCTGCTTGTAGCAGTTCTTATCGAGCACGTAGGAGTGGCCGATATCCACCCCGTAATGCTTCAGCAGTTTTTCCAGACCGGTGTCGTTCGGCTGGTCGGCCGGCCCCTGTCCGTACCCCCGGTTGCCGGAGGCGTTCTGCTTGAAGGGGTCGAGAAAGATCGCCAGGTTGGTGCCGCGCATCAGGGCCTGGTCGATCTGGTAGAGCTCGTAATCGGAGAAGGGCTTGGTCGGGTGGGCGATGATCAGGCACTTGAGATCCTCGGGGACGCCCCCCTTATCGAGGTGGACGGGGTTGAGGGTGTAGTTCGCCGAGGCCAGTCCCGTAAAGGACGAAACGTTTCCGGTGCTCCCCCCGCCCAGCACGCTCAGGGAGCTGGAGCGACCGAAATCGAGGGCGCCGTGGCCGGAGAGGTAGCCGAGGTTTTCATTGATGCCGATGAGGGTGTCAACCTGGTTGTTGATCGTCTCCGCCAGGGCCGAGGGGTCGGTCAGCTCGTAGTGGGTGCCGACGATGGGAATGCGGTAGACGCTCAGAAGCGGCACCGTCGCCGTTTTGTCCCCGTAGGAGATCACCAGCCCGATGGTGCCCTCCCCCGCCGAGAGGTTTCGCGCGGGCACCGCCGGCCACTTGAGATGCATCAGGTGGTATTGGCCGAGCTTGGCGGCCAGGGACGGGTCCTTGCTCGGGTCGAGGTAGCTGTAGGAGAGCTTGCCGTAGTTCTTGGCGTTGAGTTTCGTCACGGCATCCTTCACCTTGCCGGGGAGGGCATCGAGCCCGTCCACTCCGATAAGGGGCGCCACGGCTTTCAGGGAGGAGGACAGGATCATCTTGACCTGAATTTTTTTCGGAAGGGCCAGCAGCGTGCTGACCTTGTGGTTGAGCCTCTGCATGGCGGTGGTGAGCTTGTACTCGAGCCCATCGGTGGAGGTGATTGCCGGAATCCGATCCACGCTGTCGCCGTGAATCAGCACCAGGCCCATGTAGGCGTTCTTCACCTTGATCTCGTCGTTTTCGACCGTCTGGATCTGGACCGGATAGACCCCGTAGTTCTCGGCCAGCTTCCGGTTGTCGGCAGCCTTGGCGCCCGAGGCCTCCCCCGCCGGGCTGACGTCGTAGAAGCGGTAGTTGAAATGGCGGTTGCCGGCCAGGGCGTAAGCATCGAGGAGGTCGTGGAGATACCTCTCGACGCCGTTGTAGGGAGCCGGCAGGTTCCGGGTGAAAAAGACGTCCACGGTCAGCGGCTCGGAGAGGGTCGATACGACCTTTTTGCTCGCCTTTGAGATGGAGAAGACCTTGTTTTGGGTCAGGTCGAAGCGGTGGAAGAGGGTCATCCCGGCCACGTTGACCAGGACCGACGACCACCACGTAAAGCAGCAGCTTGAAGTGTTTTCCTGAACGGTTCTTTATACCCATGACGCTCTCCTTTTCATTTCTTGTCCTGCAGCACCGTGGCGGCGCCGTAAAGGCCGATAAAGATGACACTGACGAAGTAGAGCAGGTCTCGGGTGTCCACCACTCCCTTGGCGATATTCTGGAAGTGGTAGTCGGCCCCCAGGTACTGAATGACCCCCAACAGAGGCTTGGGAAAGAAGAAAAGCATCTTGTCCGCCATGGTCAGCGCAAAGCAGCTCACCATGCCGATGATGAAGGCGATGATCTGGTTGCGCGTCAGCGAAGAGGCGAGAAGGCCCACCGCGGTGAAGGCGGCGCCGAGCAGCACAGCCCCGAGGTATCCTCCCACCACCGGCCCCCAGTCGAGCTCCCCGAGGAAGGAGACGGTCACCGCATAGCCAAGGGTCGGCACCAGCATGGCGGCCACGAAGGCCACCCCCGCCAGGAACTTCCCCAGGACGATGTCGCTGGATCGGACCGGCATGGTCTGCAGAATCTCATAGGAGCCGACGTTCAGCTCCTCGGAGAAAAGGCGCATGGTCACCGCCGGAATGATAAAGGCGAAGGTAATGGGCAGAAGGGCGAAGAAATCCCTCAGGCTCGCCTGGCCGTAAAGAAAAAAGGTGCTGAAAAAGAACCATCCCGTCACCACCAGGAAGAGGGAGATGACGATGTAGGCGATGGGGGAGACGAAGTAGTCGCGAAACTCCCGGTTGAAGACATAGGCCACCTTGGGCATCTCAGACCTCCTCGCTCGTCAGTTTGCGGAAAATATGCTCCAGGCTCCGGGTCTCCTGACGCAGCTCCATCAGCACCCAGTCCCTCTGTGCCCTGACCCGGCGGTAGACCGGCTCGCGCAGGTCCTGCGCCGAGCGGCCGTGCAGCCGAAGGCGAACCATCCCCTCCTCGGCGTCGTCCTCCTGCCGCACGGCGGCGACGCCGGCAACCGTCCCCAGGATCCCCTCCGCCTCGGCGAAGTCGGCCCCGCGCAGGGCCAGGCGGAGGACCTGCTCCCCTTCGGAAGCCGCCTTTAGCGCCTCGGTGCTGTCGTCGGCGACAATCCGGCCCCGGTTGATGATGACGATGCGGTCGCAGGTCGCCTCGGCCTCGCTCAGGATGTGGGTGGAAAGAATCACGGTCTTCTCCCGCCCGACCCGGCGGATGATCTCGCGGATTTCGACGATCTGGTTCGGGTCGAGGCCCGAGGTCGGCTCGTCCAGAACGAGGATCTCGGGGTCGTCCATCATGGCGTAGGCGAGGCCGACCCGCTGCTTGAGGCCCTTGGAGAGCTCGCCCACGGTCTTGTGCATGCACTCCTTGAGGCCGCAAAGCTCCGAGAGCTCCCGCAGACGGTCGAACCGCCTCCCCTTGTCCAGCCCCCGCACCCCGGCGGCATAGGCCAGGAAATCGTAGACGAGCATCCCCTGGTAGAGAGGGGCCGACTCGGGCAGGTATCCCATCAGGGCCTTGACCTCCAGGGGGTTCTCGGCGGTAGTGAACTCCTTGACCCGGACGGTCCCGGAGCTCGGCTGAAAATAGCCGGTGAGCATTCTCAGGGTCGTCGTCTTTCCGGCCCCGTTCGGCCCCAGCAACCCCAGGATTTCCCCCCTGCGGACATCGAGGCTGATGCCGTCCACGGCCCGGAAGTCGCCGTAATTCTTGGTCACGTTGTCGACATGAATCATGTCATTCTCCTTATTGTCCCGGCGGAGAGGTCCGATAAACCCCGCTTCGCCTCACGCGGATTGCGTGTCGGATGGTGTGTTTTTCAAATCATGAAATCGAAGCAGTTCTAAATGCCTCAAAACTGGAAAAACAAGACAGTTACCACCGAGGACACCGAGAAACGCAAAGCCTTGGAGAAAAATGATCTCCTCGGTTTTCCTCAGTGTTCTCTGTGTTCTGGTGAATGATTTTAAGAGCTTTAAACAAAAGGCTTTTCAGGACGGAAAAATTACAGGCGGGGGGCGTGAAAAATGGGAAAGGGGCTCTTCCTGCTTCCCTCCCGGGGGGGGGTTGGAAGGGGCACTGCGCCGGAGCGGACGGTCCGGGAGGGGAGTGAGAAAAAACAGGAAGAAAGGCGGCGGTTTCCGGGAGTTCCTCTTCCCGGCGTTCCGGGGTGTCCCGGTCACCGTCTTCCAGGATCGGGCGGGAGTTGAGACTCTTGCCCGCATGCCCGCAGGTGTACCCCTGGAGGCAGAGGGTTGCCCCGCCGTGGGATCCCGGCGGGGCGCCGAGGTGGAAAAAGAGCAACGCTGCAATAAGAAGCAGGCCTGTATGGAAAAGTTTGCTCAGCAGCATCCCGTTAGCACTCGTTCGAGGGGAAGTCGGGTGATTGGCCCGCTGCAGCCCTCCGGGTGAGGGTCGTTCCTTCGGATCGGTTTCTGCCCGACCTCCCGAGCAAGAGTCCAATATAATAAGGATGTCCATCCTGGTCAAGTCCACTGCTCCCCACCGGAAACCTTTTCCCCGGAGGATTGCCCTGGCATCCGGGGGCGATTCGTGTTATTAAGTCGTGTCATCGGCGCCGCTAGCTCAGCTGGATAGAGCATCTGACTTCGGATCAGAGGGCCGGGGGTTCGAATCCTCCGCGGCGCGCCATTAGATGCAAGGCCTCAGCACCCTCCGGTTCTGAGGCCTTTTTAGTTTTCCAGTGCCTGGTGGTCTGTGGAGGTTCCGGGACTATTGTCATCTCCATCTCCGCTGTCGCACACTGCCTTTGTCCTGTCAGGTCCCGCCTCACGAACGATACCACGAAGGTCAGTTTGAAGGGATATTCCCCCCTCTTCATGTAAAAGAACATGGCAAAACCATGCCTTACATGGCAATCCCCCCGCGCCCAGCGGCAGGTTATTCTGCTTGGTGGCCGCGCGATGCGTTTTGTAAAGCGGTGCTCGATCCGTCCGATTCGGCCTACGAAAAAGGGGTTTTCAGTATTCCATAGACTAGGTCGCGTTGTAACTGCTCGAACATAAAGAAAAATTATCATTTCCCCTATTCACTTTTTTTTGCTAAATTGACGACATTCAACTTTCCTTAGACAATGCAATTTTATTGATCCACAACTCGGGGGGCGCTTCAATGGGTAAAACCACCTTTGATACCAACCCGGTATCGCTACACACTCTTCTGAAAAACCGCGATGCCCTTCCTTCTTCCATCGCCCCTGACAGTGGGCTAGAAATCACCGAGGTTGATTGACCCATGCAATGGATTGCCCCATCTGAAAAAGACGCCGCCACCGCCACGCTGGAAAAGAGCCTCTGGGACGCCGCCGACCAGTTCCGCGCCAACTCGGGCCTGAAGGCCCAGGAATACTCCGGGCCGATCCTCGGCCTGATCTTCCTGCGCTTCGCCGAGGTGCGCTTCGCCGCCCAGCGCCAGCAAAGCTCGAAAAGGCCGGCGCCTCCTCCCGCCGCGGCAGCCGGGTCGACGAGCCCGCCGCCTACCACGCCGAAGGCGTCCTCTACCTGGCCCCCGAGGCGCGCTTCGACTACCTGCTGCACCCTCCCCGAGGCGGCCGACATCGGCGCCAAGGTCAACGCGGCGATGCGCCGACATCGAGAAGCACAACCCGCAGCTCGCCGGGCGTGCTGCCCAAGACCTACAAGCTCTTCACCGGCACCCTGCTCAAGGAGCTGCTCAAGAAGGTCTCCGAGATCCCCGCCAGCCGTCGACTTCGACGCCTTCGGGCGCATCTACGAATACTTCCTCGGCGAGTTCGCCCGCACCGAGGGGCAGAAGGGCGGCGAGTTCTACACCCCGAGCGCGCATCGTCCGCCTGCTGGCCGAGGTCATCGAGCCCTTCCACGGCCGCATCCTCGACCCCGCCTGCGGCTCGGGCGGCATGTTCGTCCAGTCGGCGCGCTTCGTCGCCGAGCACCAGAAGAACCCCGCCGCCGAGCTCGCCATCTGCGGCGTCGAGAAGACCGACGAGACCGGCCGCCTGTGCCGCCTGAACCTCGCCGTCCACGGCCTGGAAGGCGACATCCGCCACGGCGGCAACGTCAACAGCTACTACGACGACCCGCACAACGCCACCGGCCAGTTCGACTTCGTCCTCGCCAATCCGCCCTTCAACGTCAACGCCGTGGACAAGGAGCGGCTCAAGGACGATGGTCGGCCCGGGCCGCCGCTTCCCCTTCGGCCTGCCGCGCACCGACAACGCCAACTACCTCTGGATTCAGCTCTTCTACTCGGCGCTCAACGCCAACGGCCGCGCCGGCTTCGTCATGGCCAACTCCGCCTCCGACGCCCGCTCCTCCGAGCAGGAGCTGCGCCAGCAGCTCATCGCAGGCCGAGGCGGTGGACGTGATGGTCGCCGTCGGCCCCAACATGTTCTACACCGTCACGCTGCCCTGCACCCTGTGGTTCCTCGACAAGGGGCAAGGCGAAGACGCCGCGCGCCGACACCGTCCTCTTCATCGACGCCCGCCACATCTACCGGCAGATCGACCGCGCCCACCGCGACTGGACCGCCGCGCAGATCGGCTTCATCGCCAACCTCGTCCGCCTCTATCGCGGCGAAGCCCTCGACTTCACCCTCGGCGGCGAGGAAGCCGCGCGCCAAGCTCGAGGAGGTCTTCGGTCCCTCAACCCCTGGGAGAGTGGCCGGGGTAGGCCTGGAAGTCCGTATCGCGACGTCCCGGCCTGTGCAAGGCCGCCACGCTCAAGGAGATCGAGGCGCAGGGCTGGTCGCTCAATCCCGGCCGCTACGTCGGCGTGGCGCCGGGCGAAGAGGTGAGTGACGAGGATTTCAAGGAACAGCTCGAAACGCTGAACGAGGAACTGGAAGTCGCTCAACGCCCAGGCGCGGGAGCTGGAGCAGACGATCGCCGCGAACGTGGCGGGGATTCTGGAGGCGTGAGGATGGCGACGTGGGTACTTAAGCGCATGGATGATCTATGCGAGATCACCTCAAGCAAGCGCATCTTCGCGGCAGACTACGTTTCCGAAGGCGTTCCTTTCTATCGAGGCGAAAGAGATTGGTGAAAAACACCATGGCAACTTAACGGTTTCAACCGAACTTTTCATTGCTCGTGAGAAGTTCGAGCAACTGCGCACCAAGTTTGGAGCTCCGAAAGCCAACGATTTATTGCTTACCTCTATTGGGGCATTGCTTGGTTTACCTTATGTTGTAAGGCATGGTGAAGAGTTTTACTTCAAAGATGCGTAATCTGACATGGTTTAGACAAATTTAGTGGGCTAGACAGTAAATTTTTGTACTATTGGATGTTGTCGCCACTTGGAAAAGGCGAACTCCAGAAGTCAAAAATCGGTGCAGCACAGCCTGCTTTTACGATTAACTCGTTGAAGCAGATGGAAATTGCTCTCCCCCCTCTCCCCGTCCAGCAGCGCATCGCCGGCATCCTGTCGGCCTACGACGAGCTGATCGAGAACAGCCAGCGGCGCATCAAGATTCTGGAGTCGATGGCCCGCGCCCTCTACCGCGAGTGGTTCGTCAACTTCCGCTTCCCCGGCCACGAGATCCGTCCCCCGCGTCCCGTCCCCCCTCGGCGAGATTCCGCAGGGGTGGGAGGTGAAGAAGCTTAAGGATGTCTGCCGCCTAACGATGGGTCAGTCGCCAAAGTCCGAGTTTTACAACAAGGTCGGCGAAGGTGTCGCTTTCCACCAGGGTGTTACGGATTTTGGAGATCGATTCCCGTTTGATCGCTTGTTCTGCACCGCAGATGGGCGCACCGCAGAAGCTGGTGACATTTTGTTCAGCGTACGTGCTCCTGTTGGACGTATGAATATCGCCAACAAGAAAATCATTCTGGGGCGGGGTCTGTCAGCCATTCGACATAATGACGGATACCAAGCCTTTCTTTGGGAGCAACTGCGCAACCGATTCACCAAGGACGACATGATGGGCAACGGCGCCATCTTCGCTTCAGTGACCAAGGACGACATGCAAGGCATTGAGTTAGTGTGCCCTCCGTCTTCGATAGTCGAGGTTGCCACAAAACATTTCGAGCCACTGCATTTGGAAATTGCCACTTTGAGCCAGCAAATCCAAAACCTCCGACACACTCGCGACCTGCTACTGCCGCGCCTGCTGTCGGGACAGATCAACCTAGGGGAATAAAGTATGAAGATAGTGCGTATTTCCATTCGCAATTTTCGGAGGCTTGAAAATGTCGATATTGCGATTGAACAGAAGGAGACGGTGTTTGTCGGGCCAAATAACAGTGGTAAGACTTCTGCCTCAGCAATGTTCAGGTCCTTTCTTGGTCAGCGCAGTTTTCGTATTCACGATTTCACCGTTTCAAAGATTGCGGATTTTGATCGATTCAGTTTGGAAGGAAACCCCGAGATTATTCCAAAAATTGAGCTCGATATTTGGTTCGAGGTTGACCCTGGGAGTATCGAGTTCGGGCGCGCATTTGCCCTGTTGCCGAATCTATCCGATGACTTCACGCAGCTAGGAGTTCGGCTGATTTATCAAGCTGTAGATCCTGATAAGATGCTTGAGGCATACAATGCCGCTTACCCGAGGGTCGGAGACAACCCTCCAGCAAAACGTCTTTCGGACTTTTTGTCTCAAGATGGAGTGATAGGACGGCATTTTGAAATCAATTATGCCTCGCTAGAAAACACCCAAAATGAGGTTGTTGCAACTCGACTAGATCAGAGTGAAGGGAAAAAGCTTCTGCAAAGTTTGGTGAGGGTCGATTTTGTAAATGCGCAGCGAAATATCGACGATGAAGAAGGGGCTCGCAGCAATCGTCTATCTAGTGCATTTGCCAGATTTTACCGCAAAAATTTAGAGCAGGCTGAGACGTCGGCAGAAGCGCACCGGGTAATTGATGAAAACAATCAACGGCTTACCGAGCACTATGAAGAGCAATTTTCGGGGTTGATGTCGGTCATTCAAGACCTTGGGGTGCCCTCGGTTAATGACCGCGATCTAAAGATAATATCTTCGCTCAGTCCAGAGGCTGTCTTGCAGGGAAGTACAGACCTTCTTTATATCGATGCCGCACGAAATCATGAGTTGCCTGAATCGTACAATGGGTTGGGTTTTAAGAATCTGATTTACATGGCAATTCAGGCCAAAGATTACCACTCACAATGGGCTCGGACTGAGCAGAACCGACCTCTATGCCAAATCATTTTTATTGAAGAGCCGGAAGTGCATTTACACGCACAGGTTCAGCAGACATTTATAACGAAAATCTGGGATGTCCTTGATGCATCGGCCAGAGCCGAAGGGGTTGAGTCGTTGGTTCCTCAGTTAGTTGTGTCAACGCACTCGTCTCATATTCTGGATGCGACTGATTTTAAAAAGGTACGTTATTTTCGTCGTTGTCACCTGGACGGCGAAAATCCAACCCAAGTGCAGATTCTAAACGCAAGCCAAGTTCATAGTCTTAGAGGCTTTAAGCCGCAGGCAGTCGATATTGAAGGGCAGACGGCAACCGAAGCGGAGGCGTTGCAATTCCTCCAGCGCTATATGCGGCTGACTCATTGCGATCTATTCTTTGCTGATGCGGCAATCCTGGTCGAAGGATCAGTAGAGAAGTTACTCATTCCTTCGATGATCGATAAGGTTGCAAAGCGGCTCCAGTCGTCATACCTCACCGTTCTCGAGATTGGTGGCGCTTACGCTCATCGTTTTGACGGCTTACTATCGTTTCTCCACATTCCGTATTTGGTCATTACTGATCTGGACTCGGTTTCACCCGAAGGACGACATCCTGCTTGTCGCGGTGATGCAACTGGAGCTCTTACATCTAATGCGTCTCTCAAGCAGTTGCTTGGAGTCAATACGGTTGCTGACTTGATAGCGCTCTCCGCTGAGCAAAGAGGTAATGCCCAAAACAGTAACCGATATATTACACACCAGCGGGATATTGAAGTTATTGAGGGAGGGGAGCAGCGGCAGATGCGCCCCCGAACCCTAGAAGAGGCGTTTGCTTATCAAAATTTTGATCACCTCCGAAACGAGGATTTGAATCTAGGCATTGAAGTGCCTGATCAGCTTGAGGAAGCTTACCAGACCATTTATGACTACATCAAATCCGACAATTTCAAGAAGACGGATTTCGCAATGCAGGTTTTGTCTAGTAGCGTTGATTGGCGGGTCCCTGACTACATCGACGACGGCCTGAAGTGGCTGGATGGTCGTCTACACGGAGCTTCTGACGAAGGGTAAATGTGATATGCCGAACCTTGTTCCAACAGATGCTGACCTCGCTGTACGCGAGTGCATAGGAGAAAGTCATAGCTTTGCACTAGTCGCCGGAGCGGGTTCGGGCAAAACAACATCTCTAATAACCGCGCTGGACGAAATCCGATCCCAACACGGGCGCGCGTTGCGGCAGAACGGGCAACGCATCGCGTGTATCACATACACCAATCGGGCAGTTGAAGTAATTCGTGCAAAGCTTGGGTTTGATGAGCTCTATCAAGTTTCCACGTTGCACAGCTTTTTGTGGGGTGAGATCGGTCGGTTTCCAAAGGATCTGCGCGAGGCACTGCAAAACCACCGTATACCGTCTTTGCTTGATAAGGCGCGAGAGAAGGATACTGGCAAAGAAACGAAGACGGCACGTAAAGCACGCGAACAAATTGCTCGTTTGGAAGCGGAGTTGGCTGGTATTGATGCTGTAAAAAGCTTCAGGTATGACGATGCTGTATATAGTGACTATCTCAATGGCCGACTGAGCCACGACGATATCATTGAGGTTGCGGCATATCTTATGACTGAGCGCCCAAAGTTTAGAAAATTGCTTGGGGCGCGATACCCATACATCTTCGTTGATGAAGCACAAGATACGTTTGAGTCGATTGTTGTTGGTCTTAATTTAACCTGTGAACAGCCAGGACTTCCGATTGTTGGCTATTTTGGTGATCCATGGCAGCAAATCTACGATGGGCGTGCCGGGGATTTCGTCTTGCCACCGAATGGGCGCACAATAACTAAGGTTGAAAACTTTCGCTGTTCAACGCAGGTGATTGATTTTCTTAATGCGTTTCGGACTGATGTTCAACAGATACCGGCCGGCGAAAACCAAAATATTGACGGCAGCGTTGAGGTTCGTTTGATGAGGGCAGAAAACCCAGAGGCCGCAAGGGGGAGATATTCTGACACTCAGATTGAGCGTGCACTTGCTGCGATGGATCAGGCGCTCGAGGCATGGGGATGGTCTGGGCGTGACGATGTTATTCGCTTGTTTCTAGTCCGACAGATGATTGCACGGCGGCTTGGGTTTGCTGGGTTGCACCAGCTATTTACAGGGCAATTCGCGTCGCAGCGTGCACAAGACGACTATGAGTCAGGTGAACATTATTTGCTAAAACCACTTATCCAAACAATATGCCCATTGATCTCCGCTCAACAGAGCGGTAACAGCCGAAAAGTCATTGATATTTTGAGAGCAGATAGTCCCGCGTACAGCACCAACGGCCCTAATGCTGGCCGAATGCTATCGGAGATGATTGCTTTCTCGAATGAACAACTGCAGGAGATATGCAGGCTTTGGGAAACCGGCTCAGCCAAGGATGTGCTAACTTTTTGTCGTGACAATGGTTTGCTGCGAATGTCTGATCGGCTTTGTGAGCAACTTGATCGTGAACCTCGAACTGAGGAATATGATGAAGTCCTACATGAAGCGGACAAAGGCGATTGGCTAGCTGATGCGTTTTTTGGAATGTCTACAGTAGAGTTGAAAGCCCATTGCGAGTTCATGAGTAAGAATACGGCGTATAGCACGCAACATGGCGTAAAGGGGGAAGAATATCCGAACGTTATGGTTGTGTTTGATGATGTTGAAGCCGGGTGGCACAACTACAACTTCAAAAAACTTCTAACACCGAATACTGAGGGAGAGCCTAGTGACGGCCAACGTGAGCGTGGGCGGAAGCTCGCATATGTGTGCTTCTCTCGTGCTCGCGAACATTTGCGCATCCTCCTCTTTACGCCAAACCCAGAAGCTGCGCGTGCAGAGTTGATAGAAAAACTGCAGTTAGAACCTGAGCAAATTGTTATTGGTTGAATACCTTATTATGACCCCACACCCCTACAGCGAAGACCAACTCGTCGAACAACCCGCCATCGGCCTCTTTGCCGCCCTTGGTTGGCAGACGATTTGCGCCCTGGAGGAGACCTTCGGTGTAGGTGGCACGCTCGGCCGCGAGACCAAGGGAGAGGTGGTGCTGGTTGAGCGCCTACGCACCGCCCTGGTCAAGCTCAACCCGACCCTGCCGGCTGAAGCGGTCAACACCGCCATCGACGAGCTGATCCGCGACCTGCTGCCGCGCCCGCCGTCGGGGCAGATCGAAGTGGAAGGAGTCGATCGTGAATGAGACCGCGCGTCCCTACGTGCCCCAATCCTTGCCGTTGACGAATCTCGACTATCGCCTGCTGCTGCCTCTGGTCGGGCAGGCCAACGCGGCCCTGGCTCGTTATGACGGTCTGTTGCAGAGCATTCCGAATCCGGCGGTGGACAAATACGGGATGCAGGAATCCTGAGGGAACTTCAGCCCGGCAGCGGTAGACGACCGGCAATCCTCTGTTTCCCCCGGCTGATCAATCTGGCCGAGGGTCGGGAGGTTATCTGACGTGGTTGTGGAGTCTGAAATGGCGACAAATTCATTTGTGGAGTATGAATTATGTTTTGCGCTCCACAAAGTCAATTGTGGAGCTTCAACACTCCGCAATGGGATAGAACCATGACTCCACACCCCTACACCGAAGACCAACTCGTCGAACAACCCGCCATCGGCCTCTTTGCCACCCTCGGCTGGCAGACGATTTGCTCGCTGGAAGAGACCTTCGGTGCGGGTGGCACGCTCGGCCGCGAGACCAAGGGCGAGGTGGTACTCGTCGAGCGTCTACGCGCCGCCCTGGTCAAGCTCAACCCGACCCTGCCGGCCGAAGCGGTAAACACCGCCATCGACGAGCTGACCCGCGACCGCTCGGCCATGAGCCTGGAAGCGGCGAACCGCGGGTCTACCGACTGCTCAAGGAAGGGATTGCCGTCTCGGTCCCCGCCCGCTAGCCCCTCACCCCCAGCTCCTCTGCCTAGGGCGAGGGGGTAAATCTGACCCGCGCCGACTGTCAAGGGCAGGATAGTGTGGGCCCAAAAGCTCACTAACGAGAGCGCAATTCAGTGCGAACGATCATTTTCACCCAAAAATCACCTTTCACCGGACGGTGAAATACGCACTTTTTGTGAAACAACTTGAACAATTTCACAAAATAAGTTATTTTCACCAAACGCTGAAGGAAGGTGAAAATATGAAAGATAAAAATAGCAACCTGAATTTCGAGCAGTTACTCCGTGGCTTGGTGGCACGTATTCCGTTCCTCTCGCTGGAATCCTACGAACGCGAAGTGCAGATCGCCCCAGGAGTCACGTCGGAGGCTGATGCTGTGGCGCGGGTCAGAGTCGGCGAGCAATTATGGACCCTGGTCGTGGAGGAAAAACGCCTTGGACAGCCACGTGAAGTCCGTCATGCCATCCTCCGGTTGGACCGCGCGCTTCAGTCCCTCCCCGATCCCGCTTACGGCCTGCTGCTTGCGCCGTTTATCTCGGAGGAGTCGGCTCGAATCTGCGCTGAAGCAGGGATTGGCTATGCAGATCTATCCGGCAACGCCCGGCTGTCGTTCGGCCAGGTGTACATCGAACTGCGGAGCGCCGACCGGCCGTTCAAGGAGAAGAGGGAGATGCGCTCCCTCTTTACTCCCAAGGCAGAGAGGGTTCTGCGCATGCTGTTGACCCCACCCCTGCGCGGCTGGAAGGTCGAGGAACTGGCCGATGCGGCCGGGGTCAGCCTCGGCCAGGTGAGCAATGTGCGCAAGCGACTGCTCGACCAGGAATGGGCCGCCATCGGCGAGCATGGATTGCAGCTGAGTAAGCCCGAGGAATTGGCGCAGGCATGGCAAAAAGCCTACAAACCGCGACGGCAGAAACAGGAAAAGTTCTACACGCTGCTTCACGGCGAGGCATTAGACAACGCCATTCGGACAGCGCTGACCGAGGCTGGCGCGGGTAAGCACGCGGTGCTGGCAAGCTATTCTGCAGCGCGTTGGCTTGCCCCGTATGCTCGGCAGTCGACGCAATTTTTTTATGCCGACGAGGTTGGAGCAGAGGTTTTAAAAAGGCACCTGCAGCTTCAGCCGGTGGCACGTGGTGAAAACGTGGTGCTGATGCAGCCGAAAGAGGACGATGCCTTCTCCGGGAGAATTGAAGCTGCACCGGGCATCTGGTGCACCGGACTGGTCCAGACCTGGCTTGATCTAGGTGCTTCGGGCGAACGCGGTAGCGAGGCAGCGGAGCACTTGCTGGGCGAAAAACTTCGGCCCGCCTGGGAAATTGAGACCCCATGAGAGAACCGGATATCGCCCAAGAATACCGCGAGCGCGATCTACAAGCCGTCTGGTCGGTCCTGGTCGAAGTGGGACAGGTGCTCGGAGCATGGCGCGACAAGTTCGTCATCGTGGGAGGCGCCGTGCCGTGGTTGCAATATGCTGATGCTTCGCCACGGCACATTGGTACGCTTGATATCGACCTTGATCTGGACCCCGCCGCTCTGGCCGACGGTGAGTATGCAACTCTGGTCGAGGCTTTGACCAAAAAAGGATATGAACGGAATCTTGAGGTTTTGCGACCATTCCAGTTGCGGCGATGGGTTTCTGTCGATGAGGGCGAGCCAGTCGGTGTCATTGTTGACCTGTTGATGCCGAAAGGGGAGGCGGGCGACCGAAATCGGGAGAAACTCCTCGCCGGATTGAGAGTGCAGGGGGCGGATGGAGGAGCCATTGCCTTGCGGCATAACACTCTCAAGGTGATCGAGGGTCAGATGCCCGATGGCCGAGAAAACCGGGTGGAACTGCTGGTCGCGACCATTCCGGCGCTGCTAGTGATGAAGGGTTATGCCTTGGTCGGTCGGGACAAGAAGAAGGATGCCTACGATATCTATTTTTCGGTGCGAAATTACCATGGAGGCCCCGGTGCTTTGGCAGCGGATTGCATGGCCCTGCTTGACGATGCGGTGGCCCGCAAGGGATTTGAACATATCGCCGGGAAATTTCGAAAAGAAGAAGATTTTGGACCGTCTACAGTCAGGATGTTTTTGGAAGAATCTTCCGGACTCGGAGAGATGACCCCGGAACAGGTGCAGACGGATGCCTTCATGCAGGTAAGTGCTTGGCTGCGTACTCTTGGGCTGATGGAAAGCTAATATGACCCCCCACCCCTACACCGAAGACCAACTCGTCGAGCAGCCCGCCATCGGGCTGTTTGCGGCCCTCGGCTGGCAGACGGTGTCGGCGATGGAAGAGACCTTCGGTGCGGGCGGCACGCTCGGGCCGCGAGACCAAGGGCGAGGTGGTGCTGGTCGAACGACTGCGCGCCGCGCTGGGCAAGTTCAACCCGACGCTGCCGCCCGAGGCGATCAACACCGCCATCGACGAACTGACCCGCGACCGCTCGGCGATGAGCCTGGAGGCGGCCAACCGCGAGGTCTACCGGCTGCTCAAGGAGGGCATTGCGGTCTCGGTGCCCGACCGCGAGCACGGCGGGCAGAAGACCGAACGCCTGCGGGTGGTCGACTGGGAGCACCCCGAGAACAACGACTTCCTGCTGGTCAGCCAGTTCAGCGTCACCGGCAGCGCTCTACACCTGCCGGCCCGATCTGGTCGGCTTCGTCAACGGCCTGCCGTGGGTGGTGATCGAGCTCAAGAAGCCCGGCGTGCCGGCGCGCGACGCCTTCGACGAGAACCTCACCCACTACAAGCAGCAGATTCCCGCAGCTCTTCTGGTACAACGCGCTGCTGATCGCCTCCAACGGCACCGACAGCCGGGTCGGCTCGCTCACCGCCGACTGGGAGCGGTTCTTCGAGTGGAAGCGGATCGAGCGCGAGGACGAGCCGCGCCGGGTGTCGCTGGAAGTGATGCTGCGCGGCACCTGCGACCGCACCCGCCTGCTCGACCTGGTGGAGAACTTCACGCTCTTCTCCGAGCACAAGGCCGGACTGGTCAAGATCATCGGCCAGAACCACCAGTTCCTCGGGCGTCAACAACGCCATCGCCTCGATGCTGGAGGCGCGCAAGCTGGGCCACGGGCGCGGCGGGGTGTTCTGGCAGACGCAGGGGAGCGGCAAGAGCTTCTCGATGGTGTTCTTCGCCCAGAAGGTGCTGCGCAAGCTGGCCGGCAACTGGACCTTCGTGGTCGTCACCGACCGCGTGGAACTGGACGAGCAGATCGCCAAGACCTTCAAGGCCGTCGGCGCGGTGACGCGAGGCCGAGGGCGACGAGTGCCACGCCGCCGAGCGGCGCGCACCTGCGCGAGCTGCTGCGCGGCAACCACCGCTACGTCTTCACCCTGATCCACAAGTTCCAGACGCCGGAGCTGCTCTGCGACCGGTCCGACGTGATCGTGCTGACCGACGAGGCGCACCGCAGCCAGTACGACACGCTGGCGCTGAACATGCGCGCCGCGCTGCCGAAGGCGATGTTCCTGGCCTTCACCGGCACGCCGCTGATCGCCGGCGAGGAGCGCACCAAGGAGGTCTTCGGCGACTACGTCTCGATCTACGACTTCCAGCAGTCGATCGAGGACGGCGCGACCGTGCCGCTCTTCTACGAGAACCGCACGCCGGAGCTGCAGCTCGTCAACCCCGACCTGAACGAGGAGATCTACCACCTGATCGAGGACGGCGGAGCTCGACCCGGAGCAGGAGGCGCAAGCTGGAGCGGGAGCTCTCGCGCCAGTACCACCTCATCACCCGCGACGACCGGCTGGAAACCGTGGCGCAGGACATCGTGCGCCACTTCCTCGGGCGCGGGCTTCGTCGGCAAGGCGATGGTGGTCTCCATCGACAAGGCGACCGCGCTGCGCATGCACGACAAGGTCGAAGAAGCACTGGGCGGCGGAGACCGAGCGGGTGCAGAAGGAGCTGGGCGAGCTGGCCTATCTGCCGCGCGGCGAGGGAGACGCCGAACAGGCACAGCGCGAGCTGCGGACGGCCGAGCTGAGGCAGCGTCTTGAGGTGCTGACGACCACCGACATGGCGGTGATCGTCTCGCCGGGGCAGAACGAGATCGAGCAGATGCAGAAGCTGGGGCTCGACATCGAGCCGCACCGCAAGCGGATGAACGAGTCGCAGCCGGGCCTGGACGAGAAGTTCAAGGACACCGACGACCCGCTGCGGCTGGTCTTCGTCTGCGCCATGTGGCTGACCGGCTTCGACGCGCCGAGCTGCTCGACGATCTATCTCGACAAGCCGATGCGCAACCACACCCTGATGCAGACCATCGCCCGCGCCAACCGGGTCTTTCCCGGCAAGCACAGCGGCGTGATCGTGGACTACGCCAACGTCTTCGCCTCGCTGGAAAAGGCGCTGGCGATCTACGGCGCGGGCAAGGGCGGCGAGACTCCGGTGAAGGACAAGCAGCAGCTGGTCGAGGAGCTGCGCAAGGCGGTGGCCGAGGCGACCGCCTTCTGCGCCGGCGCACGGCGTCGACCTCGCGGCGATCGAGGCGCTCCCGGTCGGCAGCATGGAGCGCGCTGCAGCGCATCGAGGACGCGATGAACGCGCTGATCTCGCCCGATCCGCTGCGGCGGGACTTCTTCGCCCACGAGCGGCTGGTCGAGCACGCTCTACCGCGCCGTGAAGCCCGACCCGGCGGCGCTGGAGTTCGCCGGGCGCGTCGCCTGCCTCGCGCACCCTGGCCGAGGCGATCCGCGCCAAGCTCAACCCGAACCCGCCGGACATCTCGCAGGTCATGAGGCGAGATCAACGGCGCTGCTCGACGAGTCGATCGCCGGCATGACCATCCAGCGAGGACGGGGCCGCCGGCGCTCGACCTGTCGAAGATCAACTTCGAGGCGCTGGCGCAAGCGCTTCAAGAAGTCGAAGCACAAGAACACCGACCTCGAAGTGCTCAAGGCCGCCATCCGCGCCCAGCTGGAAAAGCTGATCCGGCTCAACCGCACCCGCGCCGACTTCGCCGAGAAGTTCGAGGCGCTGATCGAGAGCTACAACGCCGGCAGCCGCAACATCGAGGAGCTGTTCGAGGAACTGGTCAAGCTGAGCCAACAGCCTGACCGAGGAGCAGGAACGCCACGTCCGCGAGAACATGAGCGAGGAGGAGCTGGTCATCTTCGACATCCTCACCCGGCCCGGCTCCCGAGCTGAGCGCCGAGGAGCGGGCCGAGGTGAAGAAGGTGGCCCGCGAGCTGCTGGCCCGGCTCAAGGAGCTGCTGGTGCTCAACTGGCGGCAGAAGTCGGCGGCGCGCTCCCAGCTGAAGCTCGCCATCGAGGACATGCTCGACACCGGGCTGCCGCGCGCCTACACCCCGGACGTGTACCGTCAGAAGTGCTCGGCGGTGTTCGAGCACGTCTACGAGAGCTACCCCGAGCGGAATGCCGGGGTGTATTGTTAATCGGCATCTGAATTTGCCCCTGTTCGGGTTTGACTCAACGCTGCAAGATTCGGAGAATTAGTGCGTTTCGCATTTTTATCTGGGTCAGTTGCATGCTGGTATTGGGTCTATGTTCATTGCGGACCGACAGATTGGCCAAGAGCGCAGGTATTTCATGGGAAAACAATACCGCCTTTCAGCCCCCGACGGCTCAACCTACGAAAGTGATGCCCCGGGCAACTCGGCGGCCATAGAGAGCGGCGGGTTTATGGCCGATTGGATTGCGGATCAGCGCGTGCGGCCCTTCCTAAAGGATATGCCAAGCACAGGGTGTTCTTCGCCGACGAGAACACTGCTATCGCTGCAGGATTCCGGCCTTGCGGTAACTGTATGCGTGAACGTTATCGGGAGTGGAAAAAGGCTGCGCTGTCCACGCTTGCCTCAGGGCACATGCCGCTGGATATGGATGTCTTCACGCAAGACAAAAACCAAAGCATTAGGTGACTACTTGGCTCTTACCGCCAAGATTCCTTCGGATCAGAGGGCCGGGGGTTCGAATCCTCCGCGGCGCGCCAACATCAAAAGGGTGCTGTGGTTTTTTACAGCCCCTTTATTAACTTTTATTTCCTCTTCTCTGCCTTGAACCTGGCTACTTCGCGGAGATCGATCCGGCTGACGATGCCGTTTGGATGATCTGCGGACTGACGGAGGCCGCCCAAGACCT
The DNA here is from genome assembly GCA_963728645.1 of uncultured Alphaproteobacteria bacterium. Taxonomy (GTDB): domain Bacteria; phylum Pseudomonadota; class Alphaproteobacteria; order Rhodobacterales; family Rhodobacteraceae; genus Sulfitobacter. The sequence continues at coordinate 154,022 of CAVSLU010000010.1, forward strand.
TCTTCAAGAGTTTGAGGCGATCTCTGATGCAAGAGACACCGAGCAAGGCGAGGTGGCGGCATGAGCTATATTCGTCGCGTCGAGACACTCGAAGACATGGCAGCCCGCGCAATCAGTGAGGGTGCGGATTTTGCCCGAAACTACGCGCGCACTGGCCCACGCCTCACAAGCCATCATCGCCGCACGTTGCCACAGACTTTGGCGCGACTGGAAAGCGGAGACATCCTCGATGCGCAGGACGACGATTGCATCGCTGCGATGGGGGCGGCGCTCGTTGCCGCCGCCAATGAACGGTCTCCGGGATACGGTATCCGTGTGCTCAACGTCTGCACGCATGACGACTTTCTGTTCGATGAAGACTTGGAACACCTGCGCTGGATGATCCTTCGCTGGCAGAGCTTTGATCAAGTGCGTCAGCAGGTCAGAGGTCGGTTGGCTGCAAGGCGGTTAATCACGGGCGTGAGCGAACACTGACGTCAGAGTTTCAGGGAGCCTTAGCATCGCGGCTCCCTGATAAAATTGGCACCTGAGTACCGGTGCAAAAAATTCAAAATCAAATCAAACCGATTTTCGAGCTGCGAAACGCGGATCGATCTCCTGTTTTTAAGGGGAAAAACGATGCCAGCCGCAAAACCATCAAAAGCTGCAATTTCAAATGCTATCGCCGCCGCGATGGCTTCTGGCTTTACGCCGACATCCATCAAAGTGGGTCCAGACGGGGCTCTCACCATTGATATCACAACCACCGATACTAACGGTGAGGCCGAGAAAAAGGCCGAAAAGAAAGGGCCGAGGAAATTCGGTGAGGCAAGAGTATGAAACATGATTTTCCTGGCCTACTCAAAGACAAAACTGCCGCAGGTACGATCCGCTGGCGCGTAAGAGTTGAAGGTAATCGCGACAAAAAGATAGCTATACCAGTAGGTCCTGGAAAACCTTCTTTTCATGAGCACTATGCAGCCGCGCGGTTGGGAGAAAAGTTAGAACGAGTGAAGCGTGCAACGGTTAGAGTAGGTACTTTAGACGCACTTTGTGATGGCTACCTGCTGGCTCTGGAGAAAAAAGTTGAAGCGGGTAGTGCATCTCAACTCACGCTGAATGGCCATAAGTCGCTATTGAATAAAGCATGCGATGTCATCGATCCCGAGGGGGATCGCATGGGCAGTCTTAATTCAGATCTTCCGGAAGAGGCTTTCATATACATTCAGGATAGTTTCGGATCAAAAACCGGTGCTGCCGATAACTGTATCAAAGCGCTCAAAGCAGCTTTCAGATGGGGCGAGAAGCGTGGACATCCAAAGCTTTCGCCAGTGTTTGACGTAAAAAAGATCCACAAAAATGGTGGTGGCGCAGCTCCATGGACGAAAGAAGATATGTACAAGTTTTTGAAAACTCATAAACGAGGAACAATCGCACGGCTTTGGCTTTTTCTGTCCATCAACGTCTTGCCCCGTATTGGCGATGTCAGCAGGCTTGGAAAAGTCAATCTGGTGATCCGACACGGAGTTCACTGGATTGAATTTCAGCCAAGTAAAAAAGGTTCTGCGTTTGTGGCAGTTCCTGCTATGGCCCAGTTCCTCGACGAACTTGCGCTTCACGAAAGAATTGAAACGTTCATGGTGACTGATTTAGGCAGACAGTTCGCGTCTTCCAATTCATTTGGCAACAAAATTATTTCTTGGACGGAGGAAGCAGGTCTACCTAAGGGACGCACGCAGCACGGTGTTCGAAAAGGTGCGGCTGAACTGCTGGCTGCTGCCGGCGCTACGCAATATGAGATCATGTGTTTGATGGCTCACACCCAAGCCAAGACTTCGGAAATCTACACCAAACGCGTAGAGAGGGCGAGCCTTGCAGCGACAGCAATCAGCAAGCTGTCAGCGTTGAATTTTGAACAAGTGGACCACGACCTTTAAGTCGTGGTCCACAACCATTCAAAATTGCCAGCAAAATATGACGGAAAAGGGAAGGATGGTAGGCCCGGCAGGACTTGAACCCGCAACCAAAGCGTTATGAGCGCTCTGCTCTAACCAGTTGAGCTACAGGCCCGCCATGGCGAGTTGGTAAGCGGGCTGGGCGGGCGCGTCAAGACTTAGAACACGAGGGGTCGTGGCTGTCTTGCATTGCACGTGCGTGCACGGTGCTATAACCCGCTTTCGCAAAGGCAACTGGCGGCGGGGACGTGTCATGACCAACTCCAAGAATGGAATCACCTACGCGGATGCGGGTGTTGATATCGATGCGGGCAACGCGTTGGTCGAGCGGATCAAGCCGGCCGCCAAACGCACCCGCCGGCCCGGCGTCATGTCAGGGCTTGGCGGGTTTGGGGCCCTGTTCGATCTTAAGGGGGCGGGCTATGCCGATCCGATCCTGGTGGCGGCGACAGACGGCGTGGGCACCAAGCTGCGCATCGCGATCGATACCGGCAACGTGGACGGCGTCGGGGTTGATCTGGTGGCGATGTGCGTCAATGATCTGGTGTGCCAGGGCGCGGAGCCGCTATTTTTTCTGGATTACTTTGCCACTGGCAAACTTGAGACAGAGCAGGCCGCACGCATCATCGAAGGCATCGCACGCGGATGCGAAGGGTCGGGGTGTGCGTTGATCGGCGGTGAAACGGCGGAAATGCCGGGCATGTATTCGGACGGTGATTTCGACCTTGCAGGCTTTGCGGTTGGCGCGATGGAGCGGGGCAGCGATCTGCCGGCCGGCGTGGCTGCGGGCGATGTGTTGCTGGGGTTGGCCAGCGACGGGGTGCACTCGAACGGCTACAGCCTTGTGCGCAAGCTGGTGCAGATGTCGGGCCTCGGCTGGGATGCGGATTGCCCTTGGGCCGATGGCACGTTGGGCGAGGTGCTTTTGACGCCGACGCGGCTTTATGTGAAACCCGCGTTGCAGGCGGTGCGGGCAGGGGGCGTTCACGCGCTGGCCCACATCACCGGTGGCGGTTTGACCGAAAACCTGCCCCGTGTCCTGCCCGACGATATGGGGGCCATTATCAATCTGGATGCCTGGGACTTGCCCGGCGTGTTCACCTGGATGGCGGGCGTTGGCGGCATGGCCGAGCCCGAGATGCTCAAGACGTTCAACTGCGGCATCGGAATGATTCTCGTGGTAGCCTCTGATCGGGCCGATGCACTTGCGCAGATGCTTACGGAGGCAGGCGAAACCGTATTTGCGATGGGCCACGTGATGGATGCGTCCGGGATCGACTATTCCGGACGTCTGGTGTGACCAAACGGGTCGCGATCTTTCTGTCAGGGGGCGGGTCCAACATGCGCGCGCTGGTGGAGGACATGACCGGCGATCATCCCGCGCTGCCTTGCGTGATCGTGTCAAATGTCGCTGAGGCGGGCGGCATCGCGTGGGCGCAAGCGCGTGGCATCGCCACCGAGGTTGTCGATCATCGGCCGTTCGGAGGCGACCGCGCCGCGTTCGAGGCAGAATTGACCGCGCGGCTGATGATCCATGCCCCCGACATGATCTGCCTTGCCGGGTTCATGCGCAAACTTACCGGCGCATTCACCGATGCCTGGGCGGGGCGCATGATCAATATCCATCCTTCGCTTTTGCCGCGCTACAAAGGGCTGCACACCCATGCGCGTGCGCTGGAAGCGGGCGATAAGGTGCACGGCTGCACGGTGCACGAAGTGACCGCCGCCCTGGATGATGGCCCCATTCTGGGTCAGGCCACGGTCCCTGTAATGCCCGGCGACACCGCCGATAATCTGGCCGCGCGTGTGCTGGTGCAGGAACACCGGCTTTACCCTGCGGTGCTGCGCCGCTTTGCAGCAGGGGATCGACGGTTCTTGATGCTTGAAAGCTAGACCCTCCGGCGCATATTCCGCCTTTTGTTACGATTATTATTGTCTGTCCGACACCCTCTGTTCAAAGTAGCATTATGAAAACAATCACAACAACCGCAGAGCTTGAAGCCTACTGCACTGAGGCGGCCAAGCATGAGTATGTCACGGTCGACACCGAATTTCTGCGCGAGCGGACCTATTATTCAAAGCTGTGCCTGATTCAGTTGGCGATGCCGGGCACCGACGATTCCGGCGCGGTGCTGGTTGACCCGCTGGCAGGCGATCTGTCGCTTGAGCCGCTTTATGCGCTGTTCCGCGATACATCTGTGGTCAAGGTTTTCCATGCCGCACGTCAGGATCTTGAGATTTTCTATGTCGATGCTGGCGTCTTTCCTGTGCCGCTTTTCGATACGCAGGTGGCGGCGATGGTCTGCGGTTTTGGCGAACAGGTCGGCTATGAAACGCTGGTGCGCAAGATCGCGCATCAGGCCGTCGACAAGACATCACGCTTCACCGACTGGTCGCGTCGTCCGCTCAGCGACGCGCAGGCGAAATACGCTTTGGCCGACGTCACCCATCTGCGTCAGGTCTATGAATTTCTGGCCAGAAAACTGGAAGAATCGGGTCGGGCCCGCTGGGTCGCGGAAGAGCTGGAAACACTGACCAGCCCGGAAACCTATGTGACTGCGCCGCGTGACGCGTGGAAGCGGATAAAGACGCGCACGACATCGCCCAAGTTTCTGGCACTGGTCCGCGAATTGGCCGCCTTTCGCGAGGCTTACGCGCAATCGCATGACATACCGCGCAGCCGGGTTTTCAAGGACGATGCGATGGTCGAACTTGCCAGCAACAAGCCAAAAAACCACGAGGAATTGGGCCGCGCCCGTCTGTTGCTGCGCGAGGCACGCAAGGGTGAAATTGCGGATGGAATTCTGCGGGCGGTTGCCGCAGGCGTGAACTGCCCGCCCTCGGATATGCCCCAGCCGGACCGCAGCCGCGAGAAATTGCAGGTAAACCCTGCGCTGGCCGATCTTTTGCGGGTCTTGCTGAAAGCGAAAACAGAAAGCGCGGGCGTGGCGGCAAAGTTGATTGCCCCTGCCGCCGATCTTGACGGTATCGCTGGCGGATTGCGCGATGTGCCTGCCCTTAAGGGCTGGCGGCGCGAAGTCTTCGGGGATGATGCCTTGCGGCTATGCGATGGAAAAATCGCGCTTACGGCCGTCGGGTCGGATGTGAAGGTAGTTGAGCTTTAGCCTATAAGGCCTAGAAGTAAAACAAAAAATCAGCGACGTGAAGTCAGCGCGTTGCGCTGCCCTTCGACGCGGATGGTGCGCACACCGGCAAGCGTCTGGTCGGTCACTTTACGCGCCGCGGTCACTTCGCGGGTCGGATTGGTGCCGACCGGCGTCGGTTTGGTGGGCTTGATCCCTTCCAGGCGATAGGTCAGCACGCCGTCAACGGGCAATTCGTCCGGGTTGGCCGGCGTCAACCGAACCGCGTAGATACCCTGCCGTTCGGCCAGCCCCGTCACCCGGATCAGCGCCCCCCCTGCGACCCGTTCAACGGTCAGATCGGTGACCTGATCAAAGGGCGTTCCGGCATAGGTCGCCGCCTTGGTCCGGGCACCGCCGAAAAGACCGGAACTTTTGGGGATCAAAGGGTTGGTGCTGACCTCTGTCTGGGTCAGGGGGGCGGACCGCGCAGGTCCGAACCAGTTGAAGGGGTTCACACGGCTGTCGCGTATCGTGGCGCACCCCGTCAGAACAAGGGTGGAAACCAGAAGGGCTGAAAAGGTCTTGCGCATGGGGTCCGCCGTGGAAATTTCCGTGCTGTTTGACTATCCTATCGCGGACCGGTTGGGAAGGGGGTGGACCTTTCCGAATGCGCGCCCTACCTGTTTGACAGTCGAGAAGAGGACGTACCCGTGGCGACAGAAGCATTTGAAGAACTGGTCGAGGATTTCGAGTTTCTCGACGACTGGGAAGATCGCTATCGCCATGTCATCGATCTGGGAAAGGCAATGGACCCGTTGGCCGAGGCGCTGCGCGTGCCCGCCACCAAGGTTGATGGATGTGCCAGCCAGGTTTGGTTGCACGCGCAATTCGACGAGGGCAAGCTGCATTTTGACGGGGCCAGCGACGCGATGATCGTATCGGGGCTGATTGCGGTTCTGCGGGCGCTCTACAACGGTTTGCCCCCTGCTGAGGTGGTGGCTGTGGATGCCCGCGCCGAGATGGGACGTCTGGGCCTGAACGAGCATTTGTCGGCGCAACGGTCGAACGGATTGACGGCGATGATCGAACGGATAAGGGAAACGGCAGCGCATCAGGGTTAAGCCCGTCAGAAAGCGGAACGCGTGGGGCCTGCGCGGTGCAAGATGAGTTTATTTTGCAAAATGAAGATCAAAGGGTGCGGAGCGTTGTTTCCAGATCGCCGTAGCCGGTAAAGCGCCTTTCAAATGCGAGGCCCAACATGTCGGCGCAGACTTTGGCCTTGGCCGTCAGGGCGGGATCATCGGTCTGGGCCTGATATACAAGTTTTTCGTAATTGCCGAAATACATGTCACGCAGCTGGGGGTGACGATCCAGCCCCATGGGTTTCATGATAAACGCATCAAACTGACGGACCAGAAAATCCGTGAGGTAAAAGGTGGTGATTTCGGTCTCGGCCATCTGGGCAAAGCGATCATTGCCCTCGAAAAAGCTGTAGCAATGGGGGCCTGCGACCATCTGCACGCCCATTTCGTCACAGGCGGCTTTCAGCAGCCCGCCGGTGCCGCAATCGGCGTAGACCACGAAAATATCCTGATAGGCATCGCGGTGTCTGGCCACTGCTTGGCGAACAGCATCCGTGATTTTGTCGGGATAAAGATGCAGGTTCGCCGGCAAGCAGGTCAGGTCAAGGTGGGTCCAGCCATTGGCGGCTTTCAGGTCCAGGATCTCGCGGGCCAGCGCGCCACAGGCGATCAGCAAAATGCGGCCCTGGCGCGCGTCAAGCGGCAAGCCCTGTTCGGTCAGTTCGGTGTCTGAAAGCGGTTTCATCCTGTCCTTCTAACGAAAAAAGGCCTCTCCGAAAAGGAGAGGCCCTGTAGGCGTCCGGACCCCGGTCATCAGGCCTTGGCGCTGTTGTGCTTGCGGCCGACCCATTCCTTCGCGGTCTCGACCGCCACGGCGGCATCCCGGCAATAGGCGTCGGCACCGATGGCTTTGCCGAATTCCTCGTTCAGGGGCGCACCGCCGACCAGGACGATATAGTCGTCGCGGATGCCCTGTTCGATCATGGTGTCGATCACGACCTTCATATAGGGCATCGTCGTGGTCAGCAGGGCCGACATGCCAAGGATGTCGGGGCCTTCGGTTTCCATCGCTTCGATGTATTTCTCGACCGAGTTGTTGATGCCAAGATCAACAACCTCGAAACCGGCACCTTCCATCATCATCGACACCAGGTTTTTGCCAATGTCGTGAATGTCACCCTTGACGGTGCCGATCACCATCTTGCCAACCCGCGGCGCGCCGGTTTCGGCGAGCAACGGCTTGAGGATCGCCATGCCACCCTTCATCGCGTTGGCCGCCAACAGCACCTCTGGCACGAACAGGATACCATCGCGGAAATCCGCGCCCACAATCGTCATCCCGCCGACAAGCGCTTTGGTCAGCACATCGTAGGGGGCCCAGCCCCGGGCGATCAGGATATTAACGCTCTCTTCGATCTCTTCACGCAGACCGTCGTACAGATCGTCAAACATCTGCTGCACAAGTTCATCATCGTCGAGATCCGCAAGGATAATTTCGTCTTCGTCCGACATTGTCGTTCCCCATCGGTTAAATCGCCCGTGCGGGCTTGCGCCCTTTTGTCACGGAATCAGCGAAAGCATCGTGCTTTTTGCGACAAGAGCCGCTTCAAGTGCGACGCTGGATCAGGGTATGAAATAGGGCGGATGGCAGCCTAAAACAACGGCTTGACGGTTGATACTTGCGCGTGTTCGTCTTTTGTTCCAAAAGAAGCGTATGGATCACGAAAACCGCAGATACAAGCTGGCCGGGCGCGGCGTATCGACCAACCATTCGGGGCGCTTTGAGCGGCTTGCGGTAAGCGCCGTTGACGACGGATGGGCGGGCGATGATGCGCCGCTGCCGGTGCTGCGCACCGAAGTCAGCGTCGAGAGCCCGCGCAGTGTGATCACCTATAACCGGTCACCCGACTTGCCGTTTGACCGGTCGATCAATCCCTATCGCGGCTGCGAACATGGCTGCGTCTATTGTTTCGCGCGCCCCAGCCACGCCTATCTTGGCCTGTCGCCGGGGTTGGATTTTGAAACCCGGCTGGTGGCCCGTCCCGATGCGCCAGAGGTGTTGCGGCGTGAACTGGCGGCCAAACGCTACCGCGTGGCCCCGATTGCCATCGGCACAAATACCGACCCCTACCAGCCCATCGAAAAAGACCACCGGATCATGCGCGCCCTGCTTGAGGTGCTGTCGGAGGTCAATCATCCGGTTGCGATTGTCACCAAGGGTAGCCTGATCGAACGTGACATCGATATTCTTGCGGATATGGCCGGACGCGGGTTGGTGCGCGTTGGCATTTCGGTGACCACGCTTGACGCAAAGCTCAGCCGGTTGATGGAACCGCGCGTGCCCGCGCCGCAACGCCGCTTGCAGGTGATCCGCCGCTTGGCAGAGGCGGGTATTCCTGTGCGGGTGATGGCGTCGCCGCTGGTGCCCGCGCTGACCGATCCGGAGCTTGAAGCGATCCTTGCGGCGGGCCACCGCGCGGGGGCACGGTCTGCCAGCTGGATCATGCTGCGCCTGCCGCGCGAAGTGTCGCCGCTGGTTCAGGACTGGCTGGCCCAACATTATCCCGACCGCGCGGGCCGGATCATGGCCCGCCTGCGCGAAATGCACGGCGGCAAGGAATATGACGCAAACTGGCATACCCGGATGCGGGGCGAGGGGCCATATGCACAGATCATCGCTCAGCGGTTCGATCTGGCCGTCAAACGGCTGGGGCTTGCCACACTGTCGCCGCCGATGCGCTGCGATCTGTTTCGCGCGCCCAAACCGGCAAGTGCGCAGCTTGATCTATTCTGTATAGCTGCTCTAGCTGCGTCGGCGGCCCCGGCGCGGGCCGCGCACCGGCCCTTCACCATCCGTGCCGTCACTTGCGGACGAAAACGGGCCCAACGCCGCGACGATCTGTTCCAGACTTGGGGCGTCGCCTTTTGGGCGGCTATCAAGCGCTGCACGCATGTGCACCAGATGTTCCGGCATGGTACCGCAGCAGCCGCCGATGATCGACGCACCGCAGTTGCGGGCCATCTCGGCATAGTCGGCCATCAATTCGGGCGTGCCGTCATAGTGGATGTGCCCCTCGTGATATTTGGGGATGCCTGCGTTTCCCTTGGACACGATCGGCGTCGGCTGGCCCTTGGCGGCAAAACCGAGGACAGTTCGCAAGACATCCGACGCCCCCGTGCCGCAATTGGCACCATAAGCCAGGGGCATGTTGTCAAGCTCATGCACCATGTCCACCATCGCCTCGGAGGTCATGCCCATCATGGTGCGTCCGGCCGTGTCGAAGCTCATCGTGCCGACCCAGTCAAGACCGGCCAGTTTGAACCCTTCGGCTGCGGCGCGGTATTCCTCGGGTGCGCTTATCGTTTCGAGCCAGCCGACATCGACACCGCCGGCTTTCAACCCGTCGGCGGTTTCGTGGAACATTTCGACCGCCAGCGCATGGGTCAGCGGGCCGACAGGTTCCATGATTTCGCCCGTAGGCCCGACAGAGCCTGCAACGATCACCTTGCGCCCGGCCTTGTCCGCGACCTCGCGGGCAAGTTCGGCGGAAACACGGCTAAGTTCATGCACCCGCTTTTCCGCATTGTGCAGCTTGAGCCGCGAGGCGTTTGCACCGAATGAATTGGTCAGGAAAATATCACTGCCCGCGTCCACCGCCCCCTGATAGAGCTTGAGAATGTTCTGCGGTTGTTCGGTATTCCACATTTCAGGCGCGTCACCCGACATCAGCCCCATGTTGAAAAGGTTGGTGCCGGTGGCACCATCGGCCAGAAGCGTGCCTTTTTCAGCCAGCAGATCGGTAAGGGGGTTGGACATCAAGATGCTCCGGAAAACTGAGATTATGCGTAATCTGATGAGAAACTGAGATTATGCGTAATCTCACGATGAAAAACTGAGATTATGCGTAATCTCACGATGCCAAACGTGAGGCAACCTCATAATTTTCATCATTGTCATGCGCGGGTGCGGGGGCAGGCAAAACGCCGGGCCGCAGCACCGCGTGGGCAATATCTGTCAGGGCAAGGGCCAGTAAAAGGCGGTTCGGGGCCGCTGCGTACAGAGGCTGCCATCGGGGCCGGAAGCAGGATTTGAACTGTCGCAGGCCCGGCCCGCCGCTCTTGCGCACCACGCCCCGTGCGAGATGGCGCATCAGCGCGGATTTCGGATCGGGGCAGGCTGGCGTGGCAGCAAGGCTGATTTGCGGCACAAGGCGTTGCGCGGCTGCGCCGATAGCGTGATGCACCAGCATATGCATCGTCCCGTCGGGCGCGTCGCGGGTCTGGCGCATCAGGTCAAGGCACCATTCCTGACTGGTGTGATGAAACGTGGCAAAGGCGACGACCCTGCCGTTTTGCGATGCGACAAAGACCCGCTGGCGCGACAGGTAGTCAGGGCAGAAGCGGCCCATCGTCCCGCCGCGTGCCTTCCCCCTTGCCCTTTGCCAGTCCGCGTCCACCGGCGACAGATGGCCAGAATGCTGCCCCGTTGCATCTGAAATGCGGATCCCCGCCTTTTGCGCGGCCTTGAGTTTGCGGCGCAGGGACCGCAGGGGGGGCATCGAGGTGTCGAAACTGGCCGGGGCGATCAGTGCTTCGTCCGCGATATGCGCGACCGCCCACCTATGCGTGCGCGCCTTCAGGGCGACGCGGGCGCTGCATTTGTACAGGCAGGGTACCAGATTTCTGGCGCGGGCCGCCCGAGAAAGCATCCCGACAAGATCGCCGTGGTGCCGGTCAAGCGGATCAAACAATGCACACAGGGTTTGGCCAGGCAGCCATGCGGCACATTGGGTCCGCGCCCTGGCCAGAACGAACCCGCCATTCTGGCGGATCACGCCGACTTCGGCACGCGGGGCGTGGTCAAGCCCGCCGTTTTCAACCGCGGGATGCTTTTGCCCTGCGCAGAAGGGCCGCAGCATCAACCCCATCGCGATCAGGGCCGGTACCGCATAGTACACCGCGCGAAAGGCAATGACGCCCCCCAGCACCGGGGCCGCAGCGGCCGGCGGCAGCGCACCGAAAAGAACCAGCTCGAAAGGGCCCACGCCGCCGGGGGTGCCCGTAAGCAAGGACGCCCCGAGCGCCAGCAGAAACAGCGGGAACAACGTTGTGAAGTCGACAGTGCCTGACGGGATCAGCAGATAAAGCGCCGCCGAGGCCGCAAGCACATCAAGCGCCGTCCACATCAGGATCGATCCGAACGCCAGAAGGCTGGGCATGGTGAAACGGGTCCGGCCCAAACGGATCACAGGGAAAAGAAACGCCCCGGCCAGCGCCAGCGGCAGCACCGCGATGACCGCCAGCGACGGCCAGAATGTCAGCGCGGGTGCGGGCAGAATCAGACAGGTGGCCGCCGAAACCACCAGCAATGCCGCCATGAAGCTGAGACAGACAAAGGCCGACAGGCGCAAGGCGGTGCCCGTGTCGATCGACGGAAGCATCCGCCACCGTGCCAGGGCACCTGTCAGCACCCCCAGACCCAAGGTTTGCGCGAGGGCAATCGCGATGGTGCCCGACGCGCACGCCTGCCGTGTCGAAACGCCGGTGCCAAAATGTCGATGCGCCACAACGTCATAGCGGCCCACGGCGAACAGGCTAAGCGCAGTGCAAAGGCTTGAAAGAACAAAGGCCTGTAAGGGCACACTGCGCACTGCGTGCATCACGTCGGCCCAAAAGCCCGCCTCGATCCGCCCCGTCAAAAACCAGATACACACGCAGCCGATGACGCATGACAGCGCCAGTTGCCCCAAGCGCGCAGCGTGGCCCGTTATGAATTTTTGACGCATAGTCTTCTCCAACCCCGACGCGGCGATCGTAGGGTGGAGTGCACAGCAAGTGGTTAAGCCACGAACAAAACGCGCCTGCGATTTTAGTCGAAGGCGCGTCGATTTTTAGCTAAAATGTCGCAACAATAGACGATGATGCGTCCGCCGGTCTCTCGGACTAGGCCAGATCTTTCATCAACTGTGCCTTCGCCTCGACCATCAGTTCAGCCATCTTTGTGCGAATAGTGGCCTCGTCCGCGCGATTGCCAAGATCACCCGACACCTTGCGGTAGACATCTTCCTCGCCCGCCTCCTCAAAATCGGATTTGACGACTTCGGCGGCATAGGCGGTGGCATCGGCACCTGTTTTTCCCATCAGATCGGCCGCCCAGAGGCCCAGAAGCTTGTTACGCCGCGCCTCGGCTTTGAACTGCATTTCCGAATCGTGGGCGAACTTGTTTTCGAACGCTTTTTCGCGCTCATTGAAGGTGCTCATCGGTTGTCTCCTGAAATTGGGGCAATATGTAAAAAGATATGGGCGGCCGCCTTCGTTCGCGCAAGGGGCGCTGCGCTTGCGCGGCAAGGCCGGTTGGACTATGTGACACTCGAATGGGTGCCCGGATCTTCGTGCGTGCCTCAAGTCTGGAAGGGATGTGCATGGCCCGTCGCACCAAAATTTATGAAGGCAACGCAAAGATCCTCTATGAGGGGCCCGAGCCGGGCACGATTGTCCAGTATTTCAAAGACGATACCACGGCCTTTCATGCCGAAAAGCGCGCGACCATCGAGGGCAAGGGCGTACTGAACAACCGCCTGTCCGAGTTTTTCATGACCGGACTGAACAACATCGGCGTGCCCACGCATTTCATCAAACGGCTGAACATGCGCGAACAACTGGTCCGGCAGGCCGAGATTGTTCCCCTTGAGATTGTGGTGCGCAACTATGCCGCAGGGTCGCTTTCCACCCGCCTGGGGATCGAGGAAGGCATCCAGCTGCCGCGCCCGATTGTTGAATATCACTATAAAAACAACGATCTGGGCGATCCTTTGGTGACAGAAGAACATATTGCCGCGTTCGGTTGGGCGGGCCAGCAGGACATGGAAGACATCCTGAGCCTGGCGCTACGGGTCAATGATTTCATGTCGGGCGTGATGATGGCGGTGGGAATCCGGCTGGTGGATTTCAAGATCGAGGTGGGGCGCGTCTATGATGGCGATTTCCAGCGTCTGATCGTCGCCGATGAAATCAGCCCCGACAGCTGCCGCCTGTGGGACATCGAGACCGGCCAGAAGCTGGACAAGGATGTGTTCCGCCGCGATCTGGGATCCTTGACGGATGCCTATACGGAAGTCGCGCGTCGGTTGGGCGTGATGCCCAAGACATCGACGCCGATGCTGAAACCTACGTTGATCAACTAGGCTGATGTCGGATTTGAGTTTATTTTGCAAAATGAAGCAGGGGGACGCGCCATGAAAGCACGGGTGCATGTGATGTTGAAGGCAGGTGTTCTGGACCCGCAAGGCGAGGCTGTGCGCCATGCGCTTGGCGCGATGGGTTTTGACGGGGTCAAAGGCGTACGTCAGGGCAAGGTGATCGAACTGGATCTGGACGAGGGTGCTTCGCAGTCCGACGTCGAAGCGATGTGTGAAAAGCTGCTCGCCAATACGGTGATCGAATCCTACAGCGTGGAGATGGTCTGATGCATGCAGCCGTCATCGTTTTTCCCGGCTCGAACTGTGACCGCGATCTGGCGGTGGCCTTCGAGGCGTCGGGGGCCCGGGTATCGATGGTGTGGCACAAGGACACGGCCTTGCCCGAGGGGGTCGATATCGTGGGTATTCCGGGCGGGTTTTCCTATGGGGACTACCTGCGCTGCGGTGCGATTGCGGCAAATTCGCCGATTTGCAAGGAAGTGGCGGCGCACGCTGGCCGGGGTGGCTATGTCATGGGGGTGTGCAACGGGTTTCAGGTGCTGACCGAAACGGGGTTGCTGCCGGGCGCGTTGCTGCGCAATGCGGGGCTGAAATATATCTGCAAGACCGTCGGGTTGCGGGTCGTGACGGCTGACAGCGACTATACCAGCGGCTATGATGCGGGCGCGGTGATCGACATTCCGATCGCGCACCACGATGGCAATTATTTTGCCGATGCAGATACAATCGCGCGTTTGCAGGGCGATGACCGCGTGGCCTTTACCTATACCGATAATCCCAACGGTGCGCAGGGCGACATCGCCGGGATCCTGTCGGACAACCGCCGGGTGCTTGGCATGATGCCGCACCCGGAGCGTGCGGCCGATGCGGGTCACGGCGGGACCGACGGGGCGGCGCTCTTCCGCGCATTGGCGGGGGCGTTGGTCACGGCGTGACTTGAGTGCGGCAACGAGGTTGCGTAGGTTGGACCAATGATCCAGTCTTCGCCCCCTAGTGAAGTTCCTCTGTCTGTCGGCTGGCGGGTTCGGCTGGCATTGATTGTGCTGCTTGTCATTGCAGTAGCGACGATTTCGATCACCAACAAACTGCTGACCAACCGTTTCACCGAAAGCACCCGCAACCGCGCAGAGCTTCGGATTGCGTTGTACAGCGGCAATTTGTTGGCGGAATTGCGCCAGAATGCGATCGTGCCACAGCTATTGGCCCGTGACCCCGCCCTGATCGAGGCGCTGACGCGGTCGGATTATTCGTTGTCCACCCAGCGTCTGATTTCATTCGTCGAGGAAATCGGTGCCGCATCCCTGATGCTTTATGACATTGACGGGCGCACAGTTGCGGCGACTGATCGCAACCGTCTAGGGGCGTCGCACAGGTCGGCGTCTTATTTCGTGGATGCCATCCGGTCGAATTCAACCGTGTTCAGCGTGATCCCGCGCGACACCGGCGGTTATCGCTTTTTCTATTCGCGGCGGGTTCAGGAAGGTGGCACCACCCTCGGCGTGATCGCGGCAGAGGTGGATTTGCAGCGCTTTGAACGGGCGTGGGCGGGCATCTCGGACGCGGTGATCGTGACCGACAGCACCGGTGATATCATCATGGCGACGGAACCGCGCTGGCGGGGTCTGACCGAAGCCGAGGCGCTGTCGAACCAGACCCCGCAAAGCGCCATTGAACGGGCGATCAAGGCCACCGCAGATTGGACGGCGCTGCCACCGGATGCCTATTTGCAGGGCGAAGCGGTGATGCGGCTTTCGTCCCGGATCCCGTTTCGGGGATGGCGGCTGACCAGCTATACGACCTATGCCTCGGTGCGTGAGAAGGTCAACGGGGTGCTGGCGCTTGAGGTGATGGGGTTTGCCATCCTGCTTGCGCTGACTTTCTATGCGCTGAGCCGCCGCACGGCGGGCCGCGCGGCGCTGTTTCAGCGGGAATATGCCGAGCTGCGTGCCCTGAATGTGGCGCTTCAGCGCGAGATCGCAGAGCGCAAGCGCGTGCAGGAAACGCTGGCAGTGGCGGAACAGACGCTGGAACAGTCCAGCAAGCTGGCCGCCTTAGGCGAAATGTCGGCCGCCGTCAGTCACGAGCTGAACCAGCCCTTGGCCGCGATGAAAACCTATCTGGCGGGCGCACGTCTGTTGATGCGCCGCAACCGGCTGGACGAGGCGTTGAGTTCTTTCGGGCGCATTGACGATCTGATCGAACGGATGGGGGCCATCACGCGGCAGTTGAAAAGCTATGCACGCAAGGGCCAGCAAACTTTTGCCCCTTTCGATATGGCCGAAGCCCTTGCATCGTCGCTTTCGATGATGGAACCCCAGCTGCGCCAGCGTCAGGTGCAGATCAACCGCATCCTGCCGGACGAGCCGGTGCGCGTGATGGGGGACCGGATGCGGATCGAACAAGTGCTGGTAAACCTCTTGCGAAATGCGCTTGATGCTACCAAATCAGAACGGAACCCGAAGGTGGAAATCATTCTGTCGGCGGGCGAGACGGCGACGCTGACCGTGCGCGACAACGGCCCCGGCATTGAAGATCTGGATGCGCTCTTTGAGCCGTTTTACACAACCAAGCAGCCCGGCGATGGTGTCGGCCTTGGGCTTGCCATTTCTTCGGGCATCGTGACCGATTTGGGCGGCAGATTGACAGCGCGGAACGGACAGCACGGTGGCGCAGTTTTCGAAATGCAACTGCCCATCATGGACAGTACACAGAACACTCAAGCGGCGGAATAGAATATGGCTCAGGCAATGAAAATCGCGATCGTCGACGACGAACAGGACATGCGGCAGTCGATCAGCCAATGGTTGGCGCTGTCGGGATACGACACCGAAACATTCGCCAGCGCTGAAGAGGCGCTCAAGACGTTGGGGCCGGATTATCCGGGCATCGTCATATCGGACATCAAGATGCCGGGGATGGACGGGATGCAATTCCTGAAAAAGCTGATGGGCAGCGACAGCGCCTTGCCGGTGATCATGATCACCGGTCACGGCGATGTGCCCATGGCAGTCGAGGCAATGCGGGTGGGGGCGTTCGATTTCCTTGAAAAACCTTTCAACCCCGAGCGGATGAGCGAGCTTGCCAAGAAAGCCACCAGCGCACGGCGGCTGGTGATGGATAACCGCGCGCTGCGGCGCGAGTTGTCGGATGGCACCCAGTTGATGAAAAAGCTGATCGGTGGATCGCCGGTGATGGAACGGCTGCGCGAGGATATTCTGGATCTGGGGCAGGCGGATGGTCATGTGCTGATCGATGGCGAAACCGGTACGGGCAAGACGCTGGTTGCGCACGCACTGCACGCTGTCGGATCGCGGGCGGGCAAGAAATTCGTGCTGGTCAGCTGCGGTGCGCTGGAAGAAGACGCGCTTAGCAAGCGCTTGTTTGGCCCGATGATGCCAGAAGACGCCCAATTGCCCGCGATCGAAGAGGCCCGCGGCGGCACGCTGGTGCTGGAAGGCATTGAAGCGCTAAGCGAGACGCTTCAGGCGCGTTTGCTGAGTGCGATCAATGAACAAGGCACACCGGCGGAAACCCGCATCGTCGCGATCTCGAACCTGCAAGAGGCGGGGCGTACCTCCGAGGATGCACTGCGGTCAGATCTGTTCTACCGGCTGGCCGCGTTGCGGATCACCGTGCCGCCGCTGCGCCAGCGCGGCGAGGATATTCTGACGCTTTTCACCCGGCTAAGCGAAGAGTTCGCCGATGAATACGGCTGCGAAACGCCGCAGGTGTCGGCGCAGGAAGCGGCCCAGCTTTTGCAGGCCCCGTGGCCCGGCAATGTACGGCAGTTGATCAACGTGGCCGAACGCGCGGTGCTGCAATCGCGGCGCGGGTCAGGATCGATTGCATCCTTGCTGATGTCTGATCACGAGGAAATGCAGCCTGTGATGACCACGGATGGCAAGCCGCTCAAGGAATATGTCGAGGCGTTCGAGCGGATGCTGATCGACAACACCATGCGCCGCCACAAAGGGTCTATCGCGTCGGTGATGGACGAATTGTGCCTGCCACGCCGGACCTTGAACGAAAAGATGGCGAAATACGCGTTGCAACGCTCGGACTATCTGTAGGCGCTGGCTTGCCCTGTTCGCGGCTTACCCCAGCCGTGTTTCGATCAGCTCTTTCGGGATGCCTGCGTCGTCGGTGTAGCAGGTCCATGACGGTGCGCCGGGCAGGTCGATGATATATTGGTTGGTTTCGACAATCGGAAGTATGGTGTTGATCGCGCCGCCTGACAGGCCGGTGTGGTCTTGCACCGCCCGGATGCACCTTTTTTGAGCAGCGATTTCAATACGCGCCGCAGGGTCACGTGTCGCGTTCATGTCTTCGCATGCAGCAAGGGCGACAAACGGCAGGCAAAGCGCCAGGCGGGGAAGAAATTGCATCGTATTTTCCTTGTTTCCGGGCCGGGGCCAGCGCAGCCCCGGGGTCCTGTGCGACGGCCTTGCGACCTAGACGGAATGTTTGGTGCACGCGGTTGGCTTGTCAAGCGATGGTACAGCAGCGCTTCCGAAGGCGGGCAGCTTTGTTCGGGCTTTTGGTGCGGACACCGCGCATTTCGCTTTTGACCATTGTCATTTGATAGCAACTAGCTTTAACTAGGGACAAGGAGCATGTGGTCAACCGATACACATGGCACCCTTGAAAAGTTTCGCTGCCTTGGAGAACCGTTCAAACGGTGTCCGGGCAGACCGATGAGGCCCTTGAAAAAGGCCAGTGAACCGCTGACGGTTGCGCCCTCACCAAGGTCAGGACCAACCCCAGTATTTAATGGATGTGGTCGGCGCTGCAACGCGAACGCCCGCATCGGAGAAGAACCGCGATGACGCGCGCAGACGCCACGAGCATTCAGACAGGCGGCCTTTTGGGCCCATCCTTTACAGGACCTGTTTCAGCCGCGTCACCCATCGCCCTGACAAGACATACCCTGCCGCGCGGTGCCCCACCGGGTCGCCAGCGTGCGCAGCTGTGCAAAATGGATTTATGCCTAAGAAAATGCTTATCGATGCCACCCACGCCGAGGAAACGCGCGTGGTTGTGGTCGACGGAAACAAGGTCGAGGAATTCGACTTTGAATCAGAGAACAAACGCCAGCTAGCTGGCAACATTTACCTCGCGAAAGTCACGCGGGTAGAGCCTTCGTTGCAGGCGGCGTTTGTGGATTACGGCGGAAACCGGCATGGTTTCCTCGCGTTCTCGGAAATTCATCCCGATTATTACCAGATCCCCGTTGCCGATCGTATCGCGCTGATGGAGGAAGAGCGTGCCTATGCCGAAGCGCAGGCCGCCAAGGAAGACGAAGACGAAAAGCCCAAGCGCAACACGCGGTCCCGGTCGCGCAGCCGCGCCAAGCCCAAAGCCGAAGACACGGTCAGTGATGACGCGACGGCCAGCAAGGACGCGGACAGCGACCAGATCGAAGGCATGGAAACCGTTGATCTGGACGACGATGAAGGGTCTTCGCCGATGGAGCGTGTCGCCGAGACACCCGTCGAAGAGCCTGACGATGATGGCGACGACAGCCCTGATGATCACAAGAAAGGGGCCGATGCCGCGTCCAAGGATGACAGCATCGAATCCGTCGCGGACGACGATGATCACGATGACCTGCACAGCGTGCGCAAGCCCCGGCCCAAGCGCTATAAAATTCAGGAAGTCGTCAAGGTTCGCCAGATCCTGCTGGTGCAGGTGGTCAAGGAAGAACGCGGCAACAAGGGGGCCGCGCTGACGACCTATCTGTCGCTGGCCGGTCGCTATTGTGTTCTTATGCCCAACACCGCGCGGGGCGGTGGCATCAGCCGCAAGATCACAAACGCCGCCGACCGCAAGAAGCTGAAAGAGATAGCAAACGAAATTCAGGTGCCCAAAGGGGCCGGTCTGATCGTGCGCACCGCCGGTGCGCAGCGCACCAAGGCCGAGATCAAGCGCGATTACGAATATCTGCAACGTCTGTGGGAACAGATCCGCGAGCTGACGCTGAAATCCATCGCGCCCGCCAAGATCTATGAGGAAGGCGACCTGATTAAACGGTCGATCCGCGATCTTTACAACCGCGAGATTGACGAGGTCTTTGTCGAGGGCGAACGCGGCTATCGCATCGCCAAGGACTTCATGAAGATGATCATGCCGTCCCATGCCAAGAACGTGAAGCTTTACAACGAAACGCTGCCGCTTTTCGCGCGGTATCAGGTCGAAAGCTATCTGTCGGGCATGTTCAACCCTACGGTTCAACTGCCATCGGGCGGGTATATCGTGATCGGCGTGACCGAAGCGCTGGTCGCGATCGACGTGAACTCTGGCCGGGCGACCAAGGAAGGCTCGATCGAGCAGACAGCGACCAAGACCAACCTTGAGGCCGCCGCCGAAGTTGCGCGTCAGCTGCGCCTGCGCGATCTGGCCGGTCTGATCGTCATCGACTTTATCGACATGGACGAGCGTCGCAACAACGCCGCCGTCGAAAAGATGATGAAGGACAAGCTGAAAACCGACCGTGCGCGCATCCAGGTGGGCCGCATCTCGGGGTTTGGTCTGATGGAAATGTCGCGCCAGCGTCTGCGCCCCGGCATGATCGAAGCGACGACCCAGCCGTGCCACGCCTGTCACGGCACCGGTCTGATCCGAAGCGATGACAACCTTGCGCTGTCGATCCTGCGCCAGATCGAGGAAGAAGGCACGCGCAAGCGGTCGCGCGAGGTGCTGATCAGCGCCCCCGTCGGCATCGCCAACTTCCTGATGAACCAAAAGCGCGAACATATCGCGCAAATCGAAGGCCGCTATGGCATGTCGGTGCGGATCGAGGGCAATCCGACCTTGGTCAGCCCTGATTTCACCCTCGAAAAGTTCAAGACCGCGACCCGCGTCGTAACGCCGGTCGAACATGTCGTGTCGGTGGATACCTCGATTATGGACGAGGTTGATGATCTTGATGTCGATGTCGAAGAAACGCAGGATGAGCCTGAGGACACTCAAGCGTCGAACGGTGGTGGTTCTGCATCAAAAAGCAACGGCCAGAATAGCGGCCAGAACAACAGCCAGAGCGACAGTGACGCAGAGGGTGACAACGACAGCGAAGGCAAACCCAAGCGGCGCAGGCGCCGGCGTCGGCGCAGCCGGGGCGGCAAGTCCAACGGTGACGACAGCAATAACGCTGACGAAAACGGCAACGGTAATGACGACAGCAGCGCTGACGAGAACGGCAAGGGCGGTGGTAGCACCGCTGACGCCACGGACGCGCCACAAGCAGACGTGAAAGCCGCGTCATCCGAAGGGGACGCCCCCGTCGAGGAAAAGCCCAAGCGCACACGCAGCCGGACCCGTAAACCCAAGGCGGACGCCGCAGCCGAGAATGCGTCGGACGCCGATGCCAAGACTGCGGCGGAAACCTCTGACGCGCCGGCCCCGAAGCCCAAGCGCACCCGGACCCGCAAGCCCAAGGCCGACGCTGCCAAACAAGCAGACGCACCAGAGGCACAGGCCGATGATACCGCCGCGACGGCTACGCCCGAGCCAAAGGTGCCCGAGGTGGCCAAGCCCGAACCAAAGGCTGAAACACCTGCGCCAGAGGTGAAGGCCGAGGTGAAGGCGGAGGAAACCCCGTCGCACGAGCGCGAGGCGGAGACCGTGACCGAGGCTAAATCCGAGCCTGCGTCAGAACCCGCACCCGCCCCCGACACCCGAGGCCCCCAAGGCCGAAGAACCGGCAGAAAAGCCCAAGTCCAAGCGGCGTGGCTGGTGGTCTTTGGGTGGGTAATCTCCCCCGTGCCAAGTAATTGAAACGCGAAAGGCAGGCCGATGGGCCTGCCTTTTTCATTGCCCGGCCTTCAACGTCTGGCCGTGCCCCAACGGGGCAAATTTGTGGAGCCGTGCCCCAACGGGCAAATTTAACCTCGTTCCGCGCCTGGCGTCGAAGTTTCGGCTTTTACTTCTTGCGGATGACGTAGATTTGAACCGGTTCATCCAGATCACTGCGGATCAGGGTATGGCCTGCCTCTGCACAGAAATGCGGGATGTCAATGATCGCTGCGGGGTCATCCGCCTGCACGGTCAGCTCATCGCCTGACTGCAGCGCCTGCAACCGCTTGCGGGCTTTCAGCACGGGCAGGGGGCACAAAAGCCCGGTGGCATCCAGAATATCTTGATCGCTCATGCACGTCAGATACGGCAGATGTTTCAGCACGTCCACAACCTTGTGACGGCGCGCGGCGCAACAGGGCGTGACGCCGCCCGTAAACCACAGTAAGGGTTGGGCATGTTTGGAATAGACCTTATCGATGCAGGGCTTATGCCCGCCATTCTGGTGGCCCTCGCGGCGGGCGTGATCAGTTTTCTCAGCCCCTGCGTTTTGCCCATCGTGCCGCCCTATCTGGCCTACATGAGCGGGGTGACGTTGAACGACATGTCGAGCGTCCGGTCGGCCCGGCGCAAGGCGATTGTGGCGGCGGTGTTCTTTGTCATGGGGCTTAGCACGGTTTTTCTGATTTTAGGCTTTACCGCGTCGGCCTTTGGGGCCTTCTTTCTGCAAAACCAGATCCTCTTTGCTCGGCTTTCGGGGGCTGTGGTGGTTGTGTTCGGCCTGCATTTCCTTGGCATTTTTCGCATTCCCTTCCTGGATCAGGAAGCGCGGCTGGATGCGGGCGACAAGGGCGGGTCATCGTTCGGTGCCTATGTGCTGGGGCTTGCCTTTGCCTTTGGCTGGACGCCCTGCATCGGTCCGCAACTTGGCGCGATCCTGTCGCTTGCGGCTTCCGAGGCGAGCGTGGCGCGCGGGACATTCCTGCTGGGGATCTATGCGGCTGGTCTGGGCATTCCGTTCCTGCTGGCTGCAATGTTCATCACGCGGGCGACGCTGCTGATGAACCGGATCAAGCCGTACATGAAACTGATTGAGCGGATCATGGGCGTGCTCTTGATCGTTGTGGGGCTGGCGCTGCTGACGGGCGCGTTCTCAGCGTTTTCCTTTTGGTTGCTCGAAAACTTTCCCGCCCTCGGGTCGCTTGGCTAGGCGCCTTACTCTTGCCCAAAAACCGGTCTAGAGTGCTGCGAAATGCAGGTGACCAATGGCTAAGAACTCCGAGCAGACAGTCAGGCAGCGTCGGGTGTTCTACATTCCGGGCTATGATCCCATTCACCCGCGCCGCTACCGCGAACTGTACCGCAAGGAAGGCACAGAACAGGCCCGCATTTCGGGCTATCAGATTGGTCTGAAACCCAAAGCGACCAACGGGAATTACGGCTGGGCTGTGAACGCGCATATCGACGGGGTGGACGTGTCAGCGCAGGTCGAAGTGCTGGTGTGGTCCGATATCGTGCGCCTCTCGATGAGCAACTCGATCCCCGCGACATACCGCCAACTGCTGCAAACTGCATGGGTCTATATCGGGTCCGGCGCGCTTTGGCGGCTGATGCAATTGCGCAAAGGCCCGGTCATTGCGGCGCTGTATCCGGTGGGCATGCTGCTGGGGCAACTTCTGGTCGCTGTCCTGATTGCCTTGCTGTCCTTCAAGGCGTTGACGTTTTTTGAGGGGCCGTTGATTTATCAGGGTCTGGCTGCGGCCGCGGGTGTGTATCTGGCGTGGCTGGTCCTGAAATGGTTCAAAAAGAAGGATGGCAAGTTTTTTGCCTATTACCTGATGCATGATTACGCCTATGGGGCGGCGACGCGGGGGGCCAATAGCCCGGCGCTGGAAGCAAGGATGGCGGAGTTTGGCCACGCGATTGCACAGGCGCTTACCTCTGACGTGGACGAGGTGCTGGTGGTTGGTCATTCGTCGGGTGCGCATCTGGGCGTGTCTATTCTGGCCGATTTGATCCGCAGGGGCCTTGTGCCCGAAGGCGGCCCCGCGCTTGCGTTTCTTAAGCTTGGGGCAGGTGGTGCCGATGGTGTCTTTCCTGCGTGATGCCCACCGCCTGCGTGCCGATCTGCACTATCTGTCGCAACGCCCCGAGCTTTGCTGGGTCGATGTTACGGCTCCGGGCGACGGCTGCGCCTTTGCTTTGTGCGATCCGGTTGCGGTGTCGGGTGTGGCCCCTGCGACGCAGAAATGGCCGCTGGTGTTTTCCGCTGCCTTTACCCAATCGCTAAGCCCGGCGCGGTGGAAGGCATTGCGCTGGCGGTTTTTCCGGCTGCATTTTCAGTATCTTTGCGCTTTTGACGCGCCCAAGGATTATGATTATTTCCAGATCACGGCTGGCCCGCTTGGGCTGGCTCAACGCTATGCCGGGCGGCCGCCGTCGAAGTCGCGGATCGTAAAGCCGGTGAACAAATTCACATCGACCTTCCCATGACCAACAAGGTTAGACCCGCCGCGCCAATGACCACGCCGCCCAAGCCTGACAGCAGGCCCGACAAGGTATCGCTGTGGCGATATGCCCAGCTTTTCCGCCAGGATATCCTGTCGGCGCAGCCCGCTCGGCTTTACCGGGCATGGATGGCTGAATTCAAGACGCCGTTCTTTCGCAGCTATCTGATGAACCAGCCCGACCTGATCAAGACAGTGCTTAAGGAGCGGCCCGACAGTTTTCCTAAATCCGACCGCATCGGTGAAGGTTTGCGCCCCTTGCTGGGAAATTCGGTATTCCTGACCAATGGGGCCGTATGGAAGCGCCAGCGCCGCATCATTGATCCCGCCTTTGAGGGGGGGCGCTTGCGCGAGACCTTTCCCGCAATGTGGGACGCGGCAGAAGCGGCGGCAGCGCGGCTTTCCGAGATGGAAGGCAAGGTGATCGAGATTGAGGCCGAAACCAGCCACGCCGCCGCCGATGTGATCTTTCGCACGCTCTTTTCGATTCCCATCGATCACCATCTGGCGCGTGACGTGTTTGACGCGTTCAAAACCTATCAGCGCAGTCAACCGATCCTGAACATCGCGGCCTTCATCCCGCTGCCGCGCTGGTTGCCTCGGCTGTTTCGGCGCGACACCCGGTCAAGTGCCGCGGCCATCCGTCGCCTTATCACCGAACTGACCGAAACGCGTATGGTCGAGATCAAAGCCGGCACCGCACCCCATGATCTTGCGACCAAGATCATGACGACCGTCGACCCCGTCGACGGCGATACCTTCAGCACACAGGAAATGGTTGATCAGGTCGCCATTTTCTTTCTTGCGGGTCATGAAACCAGTGCATCGGCACTGGCGTGGACACTTTACCTGATGGCGACGCATCCCGACTGGCAAGATCAACTGGCGGAAGAGGCGCAGCAAATAGATACCTGCGATTTCTCTGTGATGTCGCGGTTGCGGCTGAGCCGTGATGTTTTTCGCGAGGCGTTGCGGCTTTATCCTCCGGTGCCGATGATGGTGCGCGAAACCTCCGGGCCAGAACGGTTTCGCGAACGCACCATCAAACGCGGGGCCCAACTGGTGATCAGCCCGTGGCACCTGCACCGGCACAGCCGGCTTTGGGACAATCCCGACGGATTTGATCCGGCCCGCTGGCACAGTGAGAACGGTCAAAAATGCAGCCGCGAGGCCTATCTTCCGTTCAGCGCAGGCGCGCGTGTCTGCCCGGGGGCCGGCTTTGCAATGGTCGAAGGGCCGCTGATCCTGTCCCGGATCCTGCGCGATTTTCGGGTTGAACCAGTCGCCGGCCGCGTGCCGGTTCCCGTGGCGCACCTGACCGTACGGTCAAAAGAGGGGATCTGGCTGCGCCTTGTCCGACGCTAACGATATATCATCGCGCAGTGAGATGCTTTAAACGATCATTGAACGGAATCAACAAGGGGCCGACAGGACCATGAGCACGACAGACGCACAACGCACACAGATGAAAAGCGGCAAGGGATTTGTGGCGGCATTGGACCAGTCGGGCGGGTCGACCCCCAAGGCGCTTAGTCTTTATGGCGTAGAACCTTCAGATTACACCGGCGATGCCGAGATGTTTCAGGCGATGCACGACATGCGCGCACGGATCATTCTGGCGGATGACTTTACCTCCGAAAAGGTGCTGGGCGCGATTCTTTTCGAGCGGACGATGGATGATACGATCAATGGCAAGCCGGTCGCAGACCTGCTTTGGGAAGACCGTGGCGTTGTGCCGTTTCTCAAGATCGACAAGGGGCTGGAAGACGAGGAAAACGGCGTTCAGATGCTTAAACCGATGCCCGAACTGGAAGCGCTTTTGGCGCGGGCCAAGCAGGCCGGGATCTTTGGGACGAAGGAACGGTCTGTGATCCAGTCGGCCAACGCCTTTGGTATCCGTGCGGTTGTCGCACAGCAATTCGAAGTGGCCAAAGCAGTTTGTGCCGCCGGTCTTGTCCCGATTATCGAGCCCGAGGTGAATATCCATTCTGACAGCAAGGCCGAATGCGAAGATATCCTGAAGGCTGAGCTTGAGAACTACCTCGCGCTGATGGGGCCCGACGATATGGTCATGCTGAAACTCACGATCCCTGAAAAAGCTGGTCTCTACGACAGCCTTGCCGATCTGCCCAATGTCTTGCGGGTGGTTGCCCTGTCGGGTGGCTATTCGACACAAGAGGCCTGCGAAAAACTGGGCCAGAACCCAAAGATGATCGCCAGCTTTTCGCGGGCATTGACCGAAGGGTTGAACGTCAAGATGACGGACGCTGAGTTCAACGCAGCCTTGGGTGCAAACATCGATAAGATCTATCAAGCATCGGTCGCGTAAGACGCCGGAATTTTTCAAAAATTCCGACCCGTTTTCTTTCAAAGAAAACGTCTAAATCACAACGCGGATCGGTTCCTGATTGCAGAAAATCACAAGCTGGCCCGCGTTCTCGATCGCATGATACCCGCGTCGCGCAAGTTCCTGTTCGAATTCCTGGAGCCCTACATACCGTTCAATGTCGCGCAACTTTCTGCGCACGACGCCCCCGCTCACCGCAGATTTGGATCTGAACAGATCCAGCATCCATTGATCTGGAGAAAGCGGAGAAGGCCGATGCTGTAGGATCATAGGCCACAGTTTAGACCTGCGGTGGTAAACGATCTTTTAACGACCGAAGCACATAGAGACGAATTGCCGACGCCAAGCCAGTCTCCATCCCGCGTTCTGCATCGATCTGTGCCACGAGCGCGTTGATGGGTACATCAAGATCGTGCGCTATCTGTCCTGAATTCAATCCAGAATTCATCCTCAAGCGAAATAGATGTCCGGTGCCCCCGCAGGGTCACCGAATGTTTCACGGGCCGACCGGTCATTGATCGCGCTTATGGCCTTCCAGATTGCGCGCGATCAGCTTGGCACGGGCCATCAGCGCTTCCTTTTGGGATTTGCTTTGGCCAAACTGAACAGCGTTTTCATCGGCGCGGGCCTTGCGAGAGGCGCGGTTGCGCTCTTTCTTGACCTTGTTGAGGTTGATGGGCGCACTCATTCTTTTGGTCCTATCATTTGCTCTGGCCGCACAACGCGGTCAAATGTTTCTGCGTCGACAAAACCCAGTGCAATCGCCTCTTGCTTCAGGGTGGTGCCGTTCTTGTGGGCAGTTTTTGCAACTTTCGTAGCATTGTCATAGCCGATTGTGGGGGCAAGTGCCGTTACCAGCATCAGGCTTTCCTTCATCAGCTTGTCAATCCGGTCGGTGTTGGCTTGGGTACCGACCACCATATTGTCGGTGAATGCCGACGCGCTGTCGCCCAAAAGCTGCATGGATTGCAAGACATTATAGCTCATCATCGGGTTATAGACGTTCAGTTCGAAATGCCCTTGCGACCCTGCAAAACCCACGGCGGCGTCATTGCCCATGACGTGGGCACAGACCATTGTCAGCGCTTCGGCCTGGGTTGGATTTACCTTGCCGGGCATGATCGACGATCCGGGTTCATTTTCGGGCAGGATCAGTTCGCCCAGACCCGACCGTGGACCAGACCCCAGCAAACGCATGTCATTGGCGATCTTGAACAGCGACCCCGCGACGGTTTTCAACGCCCCGGAAAACATCACCATCGCGTCATGCGCGGCAAGCGATTCAAACTTGTTGGGCGCTGTGACAAAGGGGAGGCCCGTAATTTCGGCCATATGTGCCGCCACCGCTTCGGCCCAGCCTTTCTTGGTGTTCAGGCCCGTACCGACAGCGGTGCCCCCCTGAGCCAGCTCATAGATGTCGGGCAAACAGGCGTTGACCCGCTCAATTCCCTTTTTCACCTGATGCGCATACCCCGAGAATTCCTGCCCCAGCGTCAGCGGCGTTGCATCCTGCGTATGGGTGCGCCCGATCTTGATGATGTCCTTGAACTCTTGAGATTTTGCAGCCAGCGCTTCATGCAGCTTATGCAGCCCCGGCAGCAGCACATCACGCGCCTGCATGGCAATCGCCACGTGCATCGCAGTGGGGAAGGTATCATTGGAGGATTGCCCCATATTGCAATGATCATTGGGGTGGACGGGCTTTTTCGATCCCATCTCGCCGCCCAGCATTTCGATTGCCCGGTTGGAAATCACCTCGTTTGCGTTCATGTTGGATTGGGTGCCTGACCCAGTTTGCCACACGACCAGTGGAAAGTTATCATCGAATTTGCCGTCGATGACTTCGGTTGCCGCCGCGATTATGGCGTCGCCGATGTTGCGATCCAGATTGCCCTGCGCCAGATTTTCGGTCGCACACGCTTTTTTCACCACCCCAAGGGCGCGGATGATCGGCACAGGCTGTTTTTCCCAGCCGATGGGAAAGTTGATGATCGAACGCTGTGTCTGTGCGCCCCAATACTTGTCGGACGGCACTTCCAATGGGCCAAAGCTGTCGGTTTCTGTGCGGGTATCGGCCATGTGAAGGCTCCTGATCGTGGCTATGCGTTGGATCAGGGTTTAGCGTGCACGGCAGGGGGGCGCAATCGCGCTTGCGTGGTTTCACGCGTGCCGGTGGTCAGCAGCCTTCGGGCCGCCTACTTGCGAAAACTATCCAGAGAAACGATTTCTGCGGCTTTTGGCGGTTCTTCGGGAACCTCAAGCTCGCTCTCTTCTTTTTGGGTCAGGGTGCGTTCTTCGCCAGCGCTTGGTTCTTGCTGTTCGAATTTAAGGCCGAATTCCACCGATGGGTCCACAAAGGTGCGGATCGCGTCATAGGGGATGTAAAGCGGCTCTGGCGCGTCACCGAAATTCAATGTGACAGAGAATCCATCCTCCGTCACTTCCAGCTTGTCGTACCAGTGCTGCATTACGACGGTCATCTCTCCCGGGTACCGGTCAGACAGCCAATCGGCCAGTTCGGCATCGGGGTGTGAGGTGTCAAACGTTATGAAAAAATGATGATTTCCGGGCAATCCGTTGGCCGCCACATCAAGCAGCACCTGCCGGATTAACCCCCGCATCGCGTCGTGCATCAGGTTCCCATACTCAATGCTTCGGCTCATCTTGATCTCATGCCCCCTTTTTACAGATCTCAGCATACCCCATTTCCATCCGGTGAAAAGAGGAAAGGGGCAAATGGTGGATCGGGGGCACGCCAGCCGATGTTGCACGGTCAACGCCAGTGCTTGCGCACAAGCTGACAATGAGAAGGTCCAGCCACAAGAAGCAGGCACTGTAACCAGGCACTGTGCCGTAGAGCGGCGATGATAAAGGAGAGATAAAGTGCAGGTTTCTGTTGCCAGGTACCTGCGAACCCCGCCTTAGGTCGCTAAACGCAAGGACTTAAGTTTCAATAGTTCCGGTCGCTTACGCGGCCATCGCCATTGGAGCACGATTGTCATTTGCAATTGTACATTTTACGCCGATAACGGTGGCAGTCAGCCGAGATAAAGCTACATCTTTAGACGTTCGTCGATCCTGTTTCGACCCCATGATCCGCAAATGACGGAGGTTGGTGGAGTCGCCGGGTACCGCCCCCGGGTCCGAACCGCTTATTACATGCGCGTTTATACCCATAGTCCCTAAGGACACTTCAAAATTAGGGGCACGGATGGCCGATTGCAAGGGGCGGACGGCGCGCCCGCGAAAATAGTTTGGTGCCCCGGACCTGCCTAATCGGGCTTGCGCCGTGCGGTGAACACGCTTTGGGCAAGGGTCTGGGTTTCATCTTCAAGTGCGCTTAATGCCAAGGCGATGGCATCTGCGTCGTGATCTTCGGCGGCATCGACGATGGTGGTGTGGATCGCGATGATTCGTGCACGATCACGGGCTGTGAAGGTGATCATGTTCATCAAAGGCTGCATCGCCTCGACCGCCCCTGCAAGTTGGTAGGACAACACCGGATTGCAGGCCGCATCGACAAGGGCGCGGTGAAAGGCCACGTCAGAGGCGCAAAAACCCTCGTCCGTCAGATCCGGTGCCTTCAGGACATCAAGTTCAGCCCTCATCGCATTGATATGTATGTTCTTTCGACGTTTTGCCGCCAGCGGCGCGCAGGCGCGTTCCAGTGCATAGCGCGCTTCACAGGCGGTTTCAAAGCTGACGGCGTTCATCGACAAAAGCAGGATAGATGTGGTGATCTGCTGTTCCTGCGCCGCCTCAAAGCTGATCCGGTTCACGAACGCACCGCCCGTCGCACCGCGCTGTGTGCGGATCAGCGACTGCGCCGCCAACCGCTTGAGCGCCTCTCGCACTGTGGCGCGTGATACATCGAAATGCAGCGCCATTTCCGCCTCGGAGGGCAGGCGTTCATCCACGATCAAAGCCCCGCTGACGATGGCGTCGCGGATGTTTGCGGCAATTTGGGCAGAGAGGTCCACCGCTTTGGCGAGATCGCGTTTCATATGTCTTACATTTAAGGTTTGGAGAAATCTTAAATGTCTGACATTACGTTTTCAAGCACCGATTCAAGCACCGAGTTGCGCCGGTTTGGGAGGACCACATCACATGCCACCCGTTTTGGCACCCATTTTGCGGTCAGCACTGTGGCTGGGCTTTTTCGGGCTGATCCTGGCGGCGTGGGCCATGATGTACGCGATGAGCACAGGCATGGGCCTGGATCTTTTGGGCCGTCCCAACGCGGTGGCAGAGGCGATGCGCAACATGGATCCGGCCATGGATATGGACATGCCGATGGCGCGGTTTGGCCCGCTTGTGGTCATGTGGGGCGCGATGATGGCGGCGATGATGTTGCCGACGCTGGTGCCAACCTTGCGCAGCTACGAAGATCTGATGGCCAGCGCGAACGGCACGCGGGCAGGGTGGCTGGGGGTGCTGCTGGGGTATTTCGTGATGTGGCTGGGCTTTGCCCTTGTGATCACGCTTGTGCAGCTTGCGCTGTTGCACGGCGGGGTGATCGACATGCTGGGCATCGCCAAAACCCGCTGGCTGGCCGCGGCGTTGCTGCTGGGCGTGGGGCTGTTCCAATTCACCCGCACCAAAGAAATCTGCCACGGTGTGTGTCATTCCCCGATGATGTATTTCCTTGGCCGATGGCGCCCCGGTTTTGGTGGAGGGGTGCGGATGGGCCTTGGGCTGGGCGCCTTTTGTGTCGCCTGTTGCTGGGGCTTCATGGCGCTTGGCTTTGCGGGTGGCGTGATGAATTTGGCATGGATGGGGCTGGCGACACTTTTCATGGTGCTCGAAAAATTGCCCCAGATCGGGCATAAGGTGACAAAACCAATGGGTGTCGCTGCTGATCCTCGGCGCGTGCGTCGTGGCGGGCTGGCCCCTGTTTGCAGGAGGATAACATGGCGACCAACAAACGCGCGGATGCAGATCGGCTGCCGATCAGTCAACGCATCGATCAGCGCATGCCCAACCCCAAACGCCGCGAGGCGGTGCCCACCGACTGGCTGATCAAGGGCGAGCTTTTTCTCAACTGCTCGTGCAGCTGTTCTGCCCCTGCGTGGTCAGCCTTGGCGCACACCCCCCCACCGAAGGGCATTGCCACGCCTGGATGGCCATCGCGATTGACGAGGGCCATTTCGAGGGCGAAGACCTCGCGGGCCTGAATGTCGGGCCTGCTGGTGGATATTCCGGGCCGCATGGGCGAGGGCAACTGGAAGGTCGCCGCCTATGTCGATGAACGCGCCAGCGGCAAGGCCTATAACGGGCTTCTGCAAATCTTTTCGGGCGCGGCGGGGGGCACCACGGGGCTGTTCACCATGCTGGTGTCCGAGATCATCGGGGCCGAACGTGCGCAGGTCGAGATCATCCGCGACGGCACCAAGCGGTCTATCCAGATCGGCCGCAAGATCCAGGGCGAAATCGAAATGATGGCTGGCAAGTCGCCGGATCACCCGGTGATGATCATCGAACTCGAAATACTGGATGGGGCCGGACATCATCGCGGCAAAGGGCATCAAATCCAAGGTGCGTGACTATGGCCGCGTCTGGGATTTCGGCGGCAAGTCGGCCGAAATCTGCCCGATCGACTGGCAGGGGCCTGCTGCGATGATCAGCGTCGGATTATGTCCGACCATATGGCTGCGCTATAACAGGTGGCAGAATGATCAGCTGATCCCGGTGCTTCTGGATATGTCGCACGCGGCGTTGACCCAGGACAGGGGCGCGTTTTTCGGCTCTATCCTGGGCACGCGAACCACCTTCTATGCGGTGATACCATTTGGCTGTCCCGGTTTGATCCGTCGATGGAACCCCCGTTCGAGGCACCCGAGAAATGGCCGCGTCTACCACAAGGATGCGCGGGCCTGGGCCGCAGACCGGCACCGGGTGGACGGCAAGCTGCATCATCTGGGCCGACAGCCTTCGCGAGATTGATCTGATCGGCGATCTGACCTTCACGCCGGCGATGGGCGGTGGATCGAAAACCGTCTCGATCATGCAGGCCGTCGTGCAGATCTTCAACCACCAGACCCATCACCGGGGTCAGGTCCACGCCATGCTGACAGCGGCGGGAGAGACGGCACCCGTCAGCCGGATATCCTTCTTATGCCGGAGTCCGCCTTCTGATGGCCCTGATTTCCCCCTCGCGCCGCGTGCGGCGCACAACTTTTCCGACGGTGTCGAGGCGGCAGGCGTCAAGGCCTATACCGTTTATAACCGCATGTTGCTGCCCACGATCTTTACAGCATCGAAACGGATTACCATCACCTTAAGAAGCCGTGCAGGTCTGGGACGTTGCCTGCGAACGGCAGGTTGAGCTGCGAGGGCCCGATGCCGCCCGCTTGATGCAGATGCTGACCCCGCGCGATCTGCGGGGGATGTTGCCGGGGCGGTGCTTTTACGTGCCCATTGTCGATGAAACCGGCGGCATGCTGAACGATCCCGTTGCCGTCAAGCTGGCCGAGGACCGCTGGTGGATCTCGATTGCCGACAGTGATCTGATGCTGTGGGTCAAGGGCATTGCCAACGGCTATCGGCTGGACGTGCTGATCGACGAGCCCGACATCAGCCCGCTGGCCGTTCAGGGCCCGAAGGCCGAGGAACTGGTGGCGCGGGTCTTTGGCGACGCGGTGCGCGATGTCCGTTTTTTCCGCTTTGGCATGTTCGATTTCGAAGGCCGCACCATGGCCGTTGCGCGGTCGGGGTATTCCAAGCAGGGCGGTTTCGAGATCTACGTCGACGGCGAGGATAAGGGCATGCCGCTTTGGAATGCCCTTATGGAGGCGGGGCGCGATCTGGACGTGCGCGCCGGATGCCCTAATGTCATTGAGCGGATCGAAGGGGGTCTGCTGAGCTATGGCAATGACATGACAGATGACAACACCCCTCATGAATGCGGCCTGGGCAGGTTCTGCGACACGCAAACGGCGATTGGCTGTATTGGCCGGGATGCGCTGTTGCGGGTGGCCAAGGAAGGCCCCACCAAGCAGGTTCGTGCCATTGAGATCAGCGGGCAAGCGGTGCCGCCGTGTGATCGCGCTTGGGACATCGAGGCCAATGGCAAGCGCGTGGGGCAGGTTACTTCGGCAGCGTATTCACCCGATTTCAAGACGAATGTCGCGATCGGCATGGTGCGCATGACCCATTGGGACGAGGGCACCGAGTTGCAAGTTCGCACGCCGGATGGTGTACGGGATGCAGTGGTGCGCGAAAGCTTCTGGCTTTAGCGTACGGTTGAGAGTGTGGGGACCGAGGGGCCAGCCCCTCGGGCTCCCCGGAGTTTATTTGGCAAAATGAAGAAGGGACCGAAGGCTGTCCCGGATAGGAGAGATGATGTTTGACGCGCTGATGGTGACCAAGGATGACGAAAGCGGCAAGACAAGTGCCGCTGTAAGGCAGATAGATCTGGATCAACTGCCCGACGGAGAGGTGACGGTGGCGGTTGAATATTCCACGGTCAATTACAAGGATGGACTGTGCCTGGGGTCCGGAGGCGGGTTGGTACGCAAGTACCCGCATATTCCCGGCATTGATTTCGCGGGCACGGTCGAGGCGTCTGAGGATGATCGCTATCGGCCGGGCGACAAGGTTGTGCTGACAGGCTGGCGCGTGGGCGAGGCGCATTGGGGCGGCTATGCGCAAAAGGCACGCGTCAAGGCCGACTGGCTTGTGCCCTTGCCTGACGGCCTTGATACGCGTCAGGCGATGGCTGTGGGGACCGCCGGGTTCACCGCGATGCTGGCCGTGATGGCGCTTGAGGATCATGGGCTGAAAACCGGACATGGTCCGGTGCTGGTGACCGGCGCTGCGGGCGGTGTGGGGTCTGTCGCGGTGGCAATTCTGGCCGCTTTGGGCCATGAGGTTGCCGGTGTCACGGGCCGCCCCGACACGGCGGACTATCTTAAGTCGCTTGGTGCGACGCAGATCGTTGCGCGTGAAGAGATCAATGAAACCGTCAAGCGCCCGCTGGAAGCAGAGACATGGGCCGGGTGCGTTGACGCCGTGGGCGGCGACATGCTTGCGCGGGTGCTGGGGCAGATGAAATACGGTGCGTCCGTTTCGGCGGTCGGGCTGGCCGGGGGGGCCGGGCTGCCTGCGACGGTGATCCCGTTCCTGTTGCGCGGGGTGAACCTTTTGGGGATCGATTCCGTGATGCAACCCTATGACAACCGCCTGCGCGCGTGGCAGCGCGTTGCAAAGGATCTGCCGATGGACAAGCTGGAAGCCATGGTGGTGCCCGCGACGCTGAAAGATCTGCCGCAGCTTGGCAGGGACATTCTGAACGGTCAGGTGCGCGGCCGTGTGGTTGTTGATGTCAACGGCTAGGTTGGCATGCTGCGGGTGACAAGCGGCGGTCCGGTATCGGGCCGCCAGTTGTCACCGCCGGTCTTGGTTTGAGCAAGGTGCAGGAAGGTCTGGGCCGCTGAACCTGTTTTTCAAGTCTTGACCTTTTTCGGTGCGCGCCTGAAGGTCCGGGCATGCAACTAGATACAGATTTTGTCCGATCGCAATTTCCGGCCTTTGACGTGCCATCACTGGCCAGTCAGGCGTTTTTCGAGAACGCTGGCGGGTCCTATACCTGCGGCGCCGTGATTGACCGGCTGACGCGGTTTTATACCGAACGCAAGGTGCAGCCCTATGCCCCTTACGAGGCCAGCAGGCTGGCCGGCACCGAGATGGACGAGGCGCGCCAGCGTATGTCCGCGATACTTGGCGTTGCGCCGGACGAGCTTTCGTTCGGGCCGTCGACCACGCAGAATACCTATGTGCTGGCGCAGGCGTTTGGCCAGATGCTTGTGCCCGGAGAGGCGATTATCGTCACCAATCAGGACCACGAGGCCAACACCGGCCCGTGGCGCAGGTTGGCCGACCGGGGGGTCGAGATACGCGAATGGTGTGTTGATCCGGTCACAGGGCATCTGGATATCGACGCGTTGATCGCGCTTCTGGACGAAAAGGTGCGGCTGGTCTGTTTTCCGCATTGCTCCAACGTGGTCGGAGAGATCAACCCTGTGGTTGAAATCACCGCACTCGCCCATGCGGCGGGGGCGTTTGTCTGCGTCGATGGCGTTTCTTACGCGCCACACGGCTTCCCCGATGTCGGGCAGTTGGGGCCGGATATCTATCTTTTCTCGGCGTATAAAACCTATGGGCCGCATCAGGGGTTGATGGTGATCCGCCGCGCCTTGGGGGAATTGCTGCCCAATCAGGGGCATTATTTCAACGCGGACAGTCTTTACAAGCGGTTCACCCCCGCCGGACCGGATCATGCGCAGATTGCCGCCTGTGCGGGCATGGCGGACTATGTCGATGCGCTTTACGCCCACCACGGTGGCGGATCGGCCGATCCGGCGGCGCGGGGTGCGGTTGTGCATGATCTGATGCGTGCCCATGAGGTCGCGCTTTTGCAGCCTGTTCTGGATGCCGTGAGCGAACGGAATTCGGTGCGATTGCTGGGGCCGCGCAAGGCCGAGGGGCGCGCACCCACCGTCGCGATTGCCCTTCATCGCCCGGCCGAGCCTGTTGCGGCTGAACTGGCGCAGCATGGCATCATGGCGGGGGGCGGTGATTTCTATGCGGTGCGTGCGCTGAAAGGGATGGGCATTGACCCCGCCGAAGGGGTATTGCGGCTGAGTTTTACGCATTACACCACCAAGGCCGAGGTGGATCAGCTTCTAAATGCGCTGGATGATGTGCTTTAGTCCTTGATTTGACGGACTTGGCGCTATCTAAGGGCGGACCCAAAGAGAAGCGAACCCTTGGCTGATATGTCTCCGATCCTTGTCTGGTTCCGCCGTGATCTGCGGCTGACCGACCATCCCGCGCTGTCGGCGGCAGCTGAAACGGGCCGACCCGTGATCCCGGTGTTTATCCATGACGGATCGGTTGAAGGGCTTGGGGCCGCGCCAAAGTGGCGTCTGGGGCTGGGGCTGGACGCGTTCAAGGGGCGCTTGCGCGAAAAATCAAGCACGCTGATTCTGCGGAAAGGGGACGCGCTTGATACGCTGCAAAACCTGATCGAACAGACGGGGGCCGGGGCGGTTTACTGGTCGCGGCTTTATGATCCCGACAGCACCGGGCGCGATGCCAAGATCAAGCAAACGCTGAAAGACGCCGGCATTGATGCGCGGTCTTTCGGAGGCCATCTGATGTTTGAACCCTGGACGGTCGAAACGAAGACCGGCGGATATTACAAGGTCTATACGCCATTTTGGAACGCGGTGAAAAACACCGGCGTGGATGCGCCGTTGTCCGCGCCTTCGACACTGAAGGCCCCGACGGACTGGCCCGACAGCGAGGATCTGAACAGCTGGCAGATGGGGGCGGCGATGCAACGCGGTGCCGATGTGGTGCGGCCCTTTGTCCGTTTGGGTGAGCAGGCCGCACAGTCCCGGCTGGGCGCGTTCATGGCGCATGGCGTCGACGACTATAAGCAGAACCGCGATATTCCGGGCGTCGATGGCACATCGAACCTTTCCGAAAACCTCAGCCTTGGCGAAATCAGCCCGCAGCAATGCTGGCACGCGGGCCAGCGCGCTTTGCAAGACGGCAAGCAGGGGGCCGAAACCTTTCTCAAAGAACTCGTCTGGCGCGAGTTTGCCTATCACCTGATGCACCACAGCCCGCGCATCCTGACCGACAACTGGCGCGAGGAATGGCAGGCCTTTCCCTGGAACGAGGACGAGCGCACGGCAGAGGTGAAGGCGTGGAAACAAGGCCGCACCGGAGAGCCCTTTGTCGATGCCGCCATGCGCGAGCTTTACGTGACAGGCCGGATGCACAACCGCGGCCGGATGATCGTGGCCAGCTATCTGACCAAGCATTTGATGTGCCATTGGCGGATCGGGCAAAAGTGGTTTGAACACTGTCTGATCGATTGGGACCCTGCCAGCAATGCGATGGGCTGGCAGTGGGCCGCAGGGTCCGGCCCCGACGCCACACCCTATTTCCGGGTGTTCAACCCGGCCACACAGTTGGACAAATTCGACAAGAACCGCGACTATACCAGCCGTTGGATTGCCGAAGACCGCGCCAACCCGCATGATGACGCGCTGGCCTATTTCGATGCAATTCCCAAGCAGTGGCACATGTCACCGCATGATACATACCCCGACCGGATCGTCGCGTTGGACAAAGGCCGGGAACGTGCGCTTGAAAACTACAAGAACAGAAACTTTTAATGTTTGTGAAACGTGTATTTGCCGCATAAAGTTAACGTTCGCAAAGAACATACGCGTACAGATGGAGTTCGCATGATTTTGACCAGCACTGAAGGACAGAAAAACCTTCCTCGATACTTTGCGCGTGTGTTCGCGATGGCGCAGGAAATGCCGAACGGCCAAGTTGATTTCGTGCTGCCCGACGGGCGGTGCTTTCGCGCGAAAGGGGGCAATCCGGTGCCTGTGGCCGAAATCCGGATCCACAACGACGATCTTTTCGCCCGCCTGATCCGCGAGGGCGATCTGGGGTTCAGCGATGCCTATCTTGACGAATGGTGGAGCACGCCGGACCTGCAAGCCTTTATGGATGTCGCCCATGCCAACGAGGATATTTACGATTCATTCCCCGGCATGGGCCTGATCCGAAAATTCGAGGCGCTGCGGTTCTGGCTGCAAAGCAACAGCAAGAAACAGGCCCGCAAGAACATCAGCTATCATTATGATTTGGGGAATGATTTCTACAAGCTTTGGCTTGATGACACGATGACATACTCAAGTGCGTTGTTTGAAGACGGGCCGCAGCAGTCGCTTGAAGCCGCGCAAACGGCGAAATACGCCTCGATGGTGGATCAGATGGGGGTAATGCCCGGTGATCATGTGCTTGAGATCGGCTGCGGCTGGGGTGGGTTTGCCGAATATGCAGCAAAGGAACGCGGGCTGAAGGTGACATGCCTGACAATCAGTAAAGAACAGTTTAACTATGCAAAGGAACGCATTGAAAAGGCTGGATTATCTGACAAAGTGACGTTCAAGCTTCAGGACTATCGTGATGAGCGTGGCATCTATGATGGCATCGCCAGCATCGAGATGTTCGAGGCCGTCGGAGAGAAATACTGGCCTTCCTATTTCAACACGCTGCGCGAACGGCTGAAACCCGGCAAATTCGCCACTTTGCAGATCATTACCGTGCCGGATCGCCGCTGGAAGATCTACAAGCGCGGCGTTGATTTCATTCAAAAATATATTTTTCCGGGTGGGATGCTGGCAAGCCCGGCAGTCTTGCGCGAACAGGTGGAAAAAGCCGGACTGGCGGTCGAGAAATCCATCGAGTTCGGCAAAAGCTATGATCTGACCCTGCGCCGCTGGCACGAAACCTTTAACGAGAAATGGGACCAGATCGCCGAGATGGGATTTGACGAGCGGTTCAGACGGATGTGGAATTTCTATCTGACCTCTTGCGCGTCAACCTTTGACAGCGGCAACTGTGATGTGACACAGATTACCGTGAAGCGCCCCGTATAAGGCCAGATATTCAAACAAACTAAAGGAGCTTGCCCATGCCCACAGCCGCACGTCTGATGGCCGCTGGGTGCTTTGCCATCCTTGCACTGGTGGTGTCGCAGATGATCATCCCGTTGGTGCCCGAGGGCAAGCGGTTGGGGTATTTCGTGCCGATCAACATGCTGGTCGGTTTCCTTATCGGATGGGTAATGATCGGCCCGCGTGCCGGGGGCGGCATGGGCCGTGGGATAAGCAACGGGTTGACCGGTGCTTTTTTGCTGATCCTCTGGGGGATCGCCACTCAGGCCGTGATCGAAATGATCAGGCTGTCGATGCTGCGCCGGTACGACGGGTTCGCAGAAGCGATTTTGGCCGCGATCGGCATCGGTGCCGAGTTTTTCATGCTCATGGCCACGGTGGCCATCGGGGTCACCGTGGTTGTCGGGGGCGTGATCAGCGGGCTTTTGACCAACTATGCCGAAGGCAGATGGCGCTGAGGCGATGACGGCTCATTTCTTTTACGGCACCTTGCGCCACATTCCCTTGCTCGAAATCGTGCTTGGCCGCAGCGCCGATGAAATTGTACGCACCCCCGAGCGGCTGGAAAATCACGCGGTTCTGGCCGTTGCCGAAGGCCCGTTCCCGTGCATCGTTGCACAGCCGGGGGCGGTTGCCGAAGGGCTGCTGGTCGAAGGGCTGACCCCGCAAGATGTTGCGCGGCTTGATTTTTACGAGGGCAGTTTCGCCTATGATCTGATCGATGTGGTGCTTGCGGGCGGGACATCGGCGCGGGTTTATTTCCCGCGTGCCGGGGTCTGGACCACGGCGGCACCCTGGTCGCTTGAGGTGTGGCAGGCGGCGTGGGGCACGCTAAGCTGTTTATCCGCGTGCGAGGTTATGGATTATATGGGTCGTTATTCGGCGGATGAGGTGGCGGGCATGTTTCCGATGATCCGCGCAAGGGCTGCCGCACGGATCAACGCCGCGCAGTCCAGGCACGGGGCAGGGACCTTGCACGGGAAGGTTGACGTTGCGCGGGTTGACCGGGTCTACGCAAACTACTTTGCGCTGAATGAATACCACCTTCGCCACGAACGCTTTGACGGTTCCATGACCGATGTGCTGGAACGCGCTGTCTTTATGGCGACGGATGCAGCATTGGTGCTGCCCTACGATCCGGTGCGCGACAGGGTTTTGCTGGTGGAACAGATGCGCATGGGGCCGCTGGCGCGCGGTGATCGTGCCGTGTGGCAGCTAGAACCCATCGCGGGCCGGATTGATCCCGGTGAAACACCCGAACAGGCGGCCCACCGCGAGGCCCGAGAAGAGGCCGACATCACCCTGCAATCGCTTGAAAAGGTTGCGGAAGTCTATGCCTCACCGGGGGATTCAACCGAATTTTTCTATATCTATGTGGGGCTTGCGGACCTGCCTGACCGGATCACCGGGGTCAGCGGTTTGGCCAGCGAACACGAAGATATCCGGTCGCATGTCGTGTCCTACGAGACGCTGATGCAGATGGTTGACCGGGTGCAGGCCGCCAATGCGCCGCTGGTCATTGCCGCCTATTGGCTGGCCAGACACCGCGAACGCTTGAGGTTGGGGACACCGGGGGCTAAACCTGATCCAACTTGACATAGGAGAGCGCAATGCACGTCGCATCTGATCTGGCACAGGCCATCGGCAACACCCCCCTTATCCGCTTGCGCAAAGCCAGCGAAGAGACTGGCTGCGATATCTACGGCAAGGCCGAATTCATGAACCCCGGTCAGTCGGTCAAGGATCGTGCGGCGCTTTTCATCATCCGTGATGCAATTGAAAAAGGCACGCTGAAACCCGGCGGCACCATTGTCGAAGGGACAGCGGGCAATACCGGCATCGGGCTGGCACTGGTCGGTGCCTCGATGGGGTTCAAGACCGTGATCGTTATTCCTGAAACACAAAGTCAGGAAAAAAAGGACATGCTGCGCCTCGCGGGGGCCGAACTGGTGCAGGTGCCCGCAGCCCCCTATCGCAATCCCAACAACTTTGTCCGCTATTCCGAACGCCTTGCCGCCGAGCTGTCGCGTACCACCAACGAAGGTGTGATCTGGGCCAACCAATTCGATAATGTCGCCAACCGTCAGGCCCATATTGAAACCACCGGGCCCGAGATCTGGGATCAGACCGGCGGCAAGGTTGATGGCTTTTGCTGTGCTGTCGGGTCGGGCGGCACGCTTGCGGGCATCGGCATGGCGTTGCAGCCCAAGGGCGTCAAAATTGCGCTGGCCGATCCCGACGGCGCGGCCCTGCACAGCTACTACACCACCGGCGCGCTTGAGGCCGAGGGCAGCTCCATCGCCGAAGGCATCGGTCAGGTGCGCATCACGAAGAACCTTGAAGGGTTCACGCCCGATTTCAGCTATAACATTTCTGACGCCGAAGCGTTGCCGATCGTGTTCGATCTGCTGCAACACGAAGGTCTGTGCCTTGGTGCGTCGTCGGGTGTGAACGTGGCGGGTGCGATCCGTTTGGCCCGCGAGATGGGGCCGGGCAACACAATCGTGACGATCCTGTGTGATTTTGGCACGCGCTATCAGTCAAAGCTGTTCAACCCCGATTTCCTGCGTGAAAAAGGCTTGCCCGTTCCGGGATGGCTTGACCGTGCTCCGCAATCGATCCCTGGCGTTTTCGAAGACCAATGATCCCGCAGGTAAGGGCATTTTTTGCGGGGCTTTGCGTTGCCCTGCTGCTGGCGGGTGCGGTATTGGCGCAAGACCAGCCGCTGAAAGACGTCGACCAATGGGAAAACGTCGCCACGCGGGCCGAAGCGGCGGTGGCGGACACGACCAGCAGTGATACGGTTCTTGAAGCGCTGCGCACCCGCATCGCCGGATTTTCGCGCAAAGTTTGATACCGATCGCAATGCCAACGCTGAACGCATCGCCACGTTGCGGGACCAGATCAACGCGCTTAGCCCCCCGCCCGAGGGTGAGAACGCGCCGCCCGAAGCGCCGGAACTGGCGCAAACCCGTGTCGCCCTGAACCAGCAGCTTGAAGCCCTGCTGACCCCTGTCCAGATTGCCGAGCGGGAGTATCTGCGGGCAGATGGCCTGATCCGCGAGATTGATCAGATCATCCGGGAACGGCAAACCCAGAAACTGCTGACCAGCGCGCCGACGCCCGTCAACCCCGCGCATTGGGCACCTGCGCTTGATGATTTGCAAAAAGCCTTTGGGGCGCTTTGGGTCGATCGGGGGGACGTGGACGCGGCACGTCAAAGTGCACAGCTTCGCGCGCAACTGCCGCTGGTCATCGGGGCGGCGATCGTCGGGTTGCTGCTGTTGTTGCGGGGGCGCTTGTGGGCGTTCAAGATCGTGGGCAGCCTGCGCGATCACGCGGCACCGGGGCTTGGCATCTGGCGCTTCGGGGTGTCGCTTTTGCGGATCGTCTTCCCCTTGGCCGGGCTTGTGCTTTTGTCCTTTGCGGCCAGACAGACCGGATATCTTGGCGTGCGGGGAACCGAACTTGTCTCGCTTCTGCCTTATGTGGGGCTGGTGGTGTTCGGCTTTCGCTGGGTGTCGGAAAGGGTTTTTGCACGCGACGACGAAGAGGCGTTGCTGTTGCTGCCGCCCGAAAAACGGGCAAGCGCGCGGTTCTATGTAAACGGCATCACCGTGATGATGATCGTGTCGATTGTCATTTTCAAGATTGTCGAATTTGAAGCGCCCGATGCCGCGACGCTGGCCGTGGTTGCGTTTCCGTTTGCGGTGTTGATCAGCTTTGGCTTGTTCCGCATCGGTCAGATCCTGCGCACGTATCAAGACG
This sequence comes from uncultured Alphaproteobacteria bacterium, assembly GCA_963728645.1. Lineage (GTDB taxonomy): Bacteria > Pseudomonadota > Alphaproteobacteria > Rhodobacterales > Rhodobacteraceae > Sulfitobacter. Next base: position 196,224 of record CAVSLU010000010.1, read on the forward strand.
CTGCGGACGCGGATGATGACCCGCAAAACGTCCACCGCATTTCAAATTACGGACGCGTGGTGCGCAGTCTTGGGACGGGCGCAATGCTGGTGGGGGTGGCGGCACCGGTTTTGTTCGCTTTCGGGTATCAGGATCTGGCCGATTTAATCTTGCGTCCGTACGTCACCACACTCGTTGTGCTGGGCCTTGTCATGGCCCTGCAACGCTTTTTGACGGACGTCTACGGGGCCGTAACGGGCATCGGCAACGCGGCGCGCGATGCGCTTTGGCCGGTGTTTTTCGGGCTGATCCTGCTGTTGCTTGCCCTGCCGCTTCTGGCGCTTGATCTGGGGCGCGCGCGTTGCCGACCTGACCGAACTCTGGGCCGCGTTCCAAAGCGGCTTTGCGATAGGGGACAGTCGTATTTCGCCGACAAATCTGCTGACCTTCGCGATTATCTTTTCGGTCGGTTATCTGCTGACACGGCTGTTGCAGGGCACCTTGCGCAGCAATGTTCTGCCCAAGACGCAGATCGACATCGGCGGGCAGAATGCGCTGCTGTCGGGGCTGGGGTATGTCGGGATCTTTCTTGCCGCACTTGCGGCAATCACGGGCGCGGGCATTGATCTAAGTTCGCTTGCAATTGTGGCGGGGGCGTTGTCGGTCGGCATCGGCTTTGGCCTTCAGAATATCGTCAGCAACTTTGTCTCGGGCATCATCCTGCTGATCGAGCGGCCGATCTCTGAAGGCGACTGGATCGAGGTTGGCGGCAAGACCGGCTATGTGCGCGATATTTCCGTCCGCTCCACCCGGATCGAGACGTTCGACCGCACCGACGTGATCGTGCCCAACGCCGATCTGGTCAGCGGAACGGTCACGAATTTCACCCGCGGCAACACGGTTGGCCGGGTCATTGTGCCGGTGGGCGTCGCCTATGGCACCGACACCCGAAGGGTAGAGGCGATCCTGCGTGAGATCGCGGAAGACCAGCCGCTGGTGCTGGCCAATCCCGCCCCCAATGTGCTGTTCCTGAACTTTGGGGCAGACGCGCTCGAGTTCGAGATCCGCGCGTTTTTGCGTGATGTGAACTGGATGATGAATGTCAAAAGCGATATCAACCACGCGATTGCAACGCGATTCAAAGAAGAAAAAATAGAGGTGCCTTTTGCGCAGCGTGACGTCTGGTTGCGCAACCCCGAAGTGCTGAAGGCGGAAAAACCCGAATGACGATCGCATTGTATTTGCAAGACGCCTATCAGCGCGACGCGTCGGGTATCGTTACCGCGATCACCGGCGAGGGCGGTATCGTGCTGGACAGATCCGTGATGTATCCTACCGGCGGCGGGCAACCAGGCGACAGCGGTTGGCTGACCTGGGATGGCAAACGCATGCCCATCGCGACGACCGTCAAGGGGCAGGGTGACGCCATCGTTCTTGTCCCCTCGGAACCGCTGCCCCTGCCAGAGGTGGGTACACGCGTGGTTCAAACCCTTGATTGGGACCGCCGTCACAAGCACATGCGGGTGCACACCTTGTTGCACCTGTTGTCGGTTGTGGTGCCCTTCGGTGTCAGTGGAGGGCAAATCTCTACGACGCACGGTCGGCTTGATTTCGACATGCCCGACGCCCCGCAAGACCGCGACGCGATCCAGGAGGCGCTTGCGACATTTGTGACGGATGATCTGCGGGTAAGCGAACGCTGGATCACCCAAAGCGAACTGGCCGCCGCCCCCGGACTGGTCAAGACGATGGCCGTCAAGCCGCCCAAAGGCGCAGACCGTGTGCGCCTTGTGCAAATCGGAGAGAACCAGACCCGTATCGATCTGCAACCCTGCGGCGGCACGCACGTGGCGCGTACCGGCGAAATCGGTGCACTGCGCCTCGGCAAGATCGAGAAAAAAGGCCGTCAGAACCGCCGTATCTATGTCCATCTTGACGGCTGACCCTCTTGTGGCACGCAGCGCGTTTTACCCCTTGCACCTTGGTCACCGCTCACGCTAAACACCCCCTCAACGGACAGGTGGCCGAGTGGTCGAAGGCGCACGCCTGGAAAGTGTGTAGGCGGGAGACCGTCTCCAGGGTTCGAATCCCTGTCTGTCCGCCACTTGCCCTTTAGAAACCGTTCTCCGGATCCGGCTGCGGCCGGATTTTTCCGTTATTTTCTGAGGGTTATGCAGGGGAGGCTGAGCACCGGCCTCTGGCGTCGGGAGGCCCAGAAGCGGTCTCTCAGGGCCGATATTCTCCGGACCTGATGACTGCGCTGTTTTAGTGAATTCTTTTCAAGCTACTGACAATATGTCGACTTTTATCAGTACGCTGCACAGCACTTCGCTATCAGTGCCGTTCGCCGAAAGGGACTGAAATCGAACTTTCGCCAGTGGGGCGTGAGGCGTCAAAGTAACCGGGCAACCGACGCTGCCGCACCGTTCGCATGACAAACTAGATGGCCTTCCCCAATATTCCTGATCATTGTCACGATCGCGCGTGCTCGATTTGTACTACTTAGCTAATCTACTGACATTGTTGCGCCTTAGACGACATAGCCGCAAATTAATCTGAACAAGAAAGAGGGTAGTGAGTTGCAGGCTAAGCCGAGCGAAACACCTGAGGAAGCAAGGCTTTCGATACCGACTTCGCTTGAAAGTTCGGCTGATTTTAAAGCGCCGCTCGGCGAATCTGCTCGGAGAAGCCCACACCCACGTCTACATCAACTCTTCGTTTCTTATGTGGGCTACCAAGATTGGTCCTGCATCACGTGGGGAATTGCTTGAATGGTTGCGGACTGATTTGGGTAACCGTGCGCATGTTCCAACCTGGACTGCCCACGAATACCTCCGACATCACGTGGCAGGTAGCTGCAGCAACGAAGCGTTTTCCAATGCCTTATAGCGATCAGGAGTTTCAAGGTGGGCGATTGCTCTCTTTGCGTCGTGCTTTTGGAACGCCTCACGTGCTTGCTTATTCTTTAGGATGCTTGGAAGTTGCCGAACCGTATTCAGCGGAAAGAGCGTTCCCCGATGTATCCACCTAGCAAAGTCTGTGAGACTGTAATTGGCCGCAAGGATCGCTTCCTTGATGCCAGGCTTGTGTAGCTCAACGAAGCCGCTGAAACGTGTTATGTCCAATTTCCCATCTTCTGGAATTACATCTCGGTAGTGTTTTTCCATGTCAACATAGGCTGAAATACTCCTGTTGAGATCGGTTTCGTTTCCTCCACAGAAATCAATGATTTCTGAGAATGGCATATGCTTTCGGTGGCGAAGATGGTGGAGGTACTTTGCCTTTGAGTAGCTTTTTCGAGATTGGTTCGCAGCCTTGACAACTGCGGGCGCTAGGGAGGGGTGCTAAGCCCGCCATCAGCCGACCCCTTGGCCAGTACGGTTTAGACTGCCTCTCCCATTCCAACGGGAATGGTTCCAGCACCCGTGCAAGCGTCAGTCGTTGACACAGGTCGCGGCCGACATCGCTCGCGCGGTGTCGCTCGGGCGGAGGGGCATGTGATGGCGTTTCACGAGGTCCGGTTTTCGAATTCGACGTGCCGGTCCGCTTCGACACCGACGCGCTCGACGTGACGCTTGATCTCGAGCGGCTGGGCTCGATCACCTCCATCCCGCTGCTGGAACTCCGCCGATGAAAAACATCGACCCTGATTTACAGGCTCATTTGGACGAAGGGACAACAACGCTGGCCTGGTGCTGGCGGATCGTCCGCGCCGATACCACGAGTTTCGGTTTCATCGACCACGAACTGACGCTCAGCTTCGACGGCACCGATTTCGAACCCGAAAGCGGGCGGACGGCGTCTGAAGTCCGGTCGGGCTCGGACCTGCCTTTGATGCTGGGGCCAACCTGTTCACAGCGCCCGTGGACGGCACCTACCTCTTTGGCGCGACGCTGCTCTATAAAGTCAATTCCAGCACTTCGGCTCGGATGCGCGGGCGGCTCCTGCTGAACGGCGCGACCGAAATCCGAGGGTCTTCTGCGAGATCAGTGGCGCGCATGTCTCGGAAGCCACGGGCTTCTCGCTGCAGACCATGGTGCCGCTCACCGCGGGCGATACCGTCGAGCTGCAGGGGTATTTCCAGGTCGCGGACGGCTACTTCGCGGCCGACCACACGTCATTCTGGGGCTTCAAGATCGGCTGATCGGAGAGAGGATCGACCCGCCTCCGAGGCGGGTCTTTTCGTTTCTGGAGGATACCATGACTACGACCTTTTACGACCATTGGCGCGATGTGCCGGAGAAAGCCTGGCGCTGGCCGAATTCCAGCCCGGCCGAAATTGCGTGCCGCGGCACCGGCAAGCTGCTTGTCAACGAACCCGCACTCGACAAGCTGCAGGCGCTGCGGGATCGGCTGGGCAAGCTGCTGTTCGTCCGCTCGGCCTATCGCAGTCCGGAGCACAACCGTGCTGTTGGCGGTGCAACCCACTCGAAGCATATGGACGGCGCGGCCTTCGACATCGCGATGGCGAACCATGATCCGGTGGCGTTCGAAGCGGCGGCAAGGAAGATCGGCTTCCTCGGCTTCGGCTTCTACCCGCGCTCGGGGTTCATCCATGTCGACCTCGGCCCCGCACGGCAGTGGGGCGAGCGGTTCCCGGTCCGGGCGACTGCCTTCGCCGCAGAAACTCCACCAGCCCGCGAAGTGCTGGCTGACAGCCGCACCATGAAGGGCGGTGGCGCGGCTGGCGTGGCAACGTTGGGCGCAGCCGGGGTCGAGGTGGCGCAAGGCGTCTCGGCAGAGACCCAGACCGTCAATCTGCCGCTGGTGCCGTATCTCGACACGCTCCGCTGGGTGTTCATCGCCGTCGCGCTCGGCTGTATCGCGGTCACGATCTATGCGCGCCTCGACGATTGGAAACGGGGGCGGCGATGATCGGCAGAATTGTCCAAATGCTCGCCGGATCGGCATGGGCGCGTGCGGCGCTCCGCTAGGGCGCCATCGCCCTCGCCGTGCTCCTGTTCCTGCTTTCGCTCCGGCGCGTCCGGCGAGCGAACGGGACGCCACGCCGAACGTCTCGAAACCGCGGTGAAATCCCATGAAGCACAACGACGGATGCTCGAGGCTGCGGCGCGTCGCCCTCGTTCTCGCGACGATCTGGCTGAGCGGCTGCGCGACGGTCAGTTCTGACGTCGACGGACACGGGGCATGTCCGCCGGTCGTCCAGTACAGCAGTGCGTTTCAGGCGCGAGCAGCTGAGGAGTTGGCGCTACTGCCGAACGGATCGGCTGTCATCGAGATGATGAGCGACTATGTGGTGATGCGGGATCAGTCGCGGGCTTGCTGATAGAAGCGAAACCCGAAATAAACTGCGGCATTCAAATGAATGATGCTATCACCTCTCGGTCGACCCCATTCAGGCGTGCCAACCCTGCCCATCGGTCGGCACGCCTGTTCCGATCCCTGAGCAGGAACCCCTGGTCAGTCGGCCGGCGAAAACTCGAGCCAGCCTGGTGGGCTCCGAACGGGTTCGCCGCCATCCCCACCACCGCACTTGATCCGCCCCACCGTGCGGCGTCTCCTGCGGTCCCCGCGCTTATCGGGTGCGGGTCCCTATTCTTCGCCATGCGTTCCCTTGTGGGACGATCAGCTATCCGCTTTCGCACCTGCTTCGGGGTACGCCGACAGCTGCCCGAGATGGGCAACGATCTTGCGGAATTCGTTCAGAATTTCGCCGTGGTGTTTGGCGAGATATCGCGTAAGCCTCTCGTTAAGGAGCAGCCGCTCCACATAGCGACCTGCCACAACCAGTCTGAGATGGTCCGGCCCCAAGGTGTTCTCGATCAGCTTGATATTGCGCTGCAGACTTGCCATTTCTGTACGCATGCGTTCCGCCTGTTCAGGTGACACTCCCGGATCCTTCTTTGCGACGGGGTCCACCAAGTCACCCGCTTCGGTTGCAGCCAAAATGGCATCTGCGTAGGCGACAGAATAGTTGTTCGCCGCGATCATCAATTCGGCAGCCTGTATCTGGCGCATGGGCTTCATTTTGCGCAGTGCCCTGAAGCAGTTGAGCGGGCAGTGCTTTGCTTTCAGGAGATCCGCGACTTCGGGACAGATCCCGCTCAGAAGTCTACGCTTGCGCCGGATCAGCGCCACATCCACGTTCAAGGCGGCCGCGATCCGGGTTTCGGAAACGCCTCTTTCAACCGCGCGCAGGATCATCTTGTGTTCCTGTATGGTCGCCAACCGGCTGATGCGCTTGTTGTATGTAAAGGCTTCATCATCGGTTGCGACAAGGCATGTCACGCTTTCCTGGTCCATCTCCTTCAAGACCTGCAACCTGACGTGACCATCAAGCAGTATGAACTTATCTTTTTGGCTTCGGTTGCGGGCGACAACGGGTGGTTCGATCAGGCCAACTTCCCGAACGGATGCGGCGATCTGGGCGTATTTTGCGCTCTTGGCCACTGTCGCAGGCAGTTGCTTGACCGGCAGGATCGCAGCAATCGGGATGTTCAGGGTTGTTTGCTCAAAACCAGGTCCCACCATCTGATCCGATGCTGTTTCAGGGTCTTTCATGTACGTGCCTCCCGAAGTCCGTCGGCAATCATCTGCGGCAGGGTGTCGAGACCTTCGGCCCTGAGCAGGGTCAGATAATTCTCGTCCTTCAGCAGGGACTGGAATGCGGCATCGATGAACAGCAAGTTACTGCGCGTCTGGTCTGCCCTGCGGACCATGTCGCCCTGGCGTTCGGCCTCTGCACGATAGGCACGTACCAGCGCCGCCGAGGTCATTCGGGTCCGTTTTCCTTTGCGCCGGGAAATTGCATTGTGTTTGCCGTGGCGCTGCCGCAACTCTACGAGGCGGCGTGCCTCAAGGAGTTTCTTTCCACGCAACTCACCCGATTGATAGGCGGCTTCCAGCGCTTTCTGAACATCGTCATCTTCCGCGCGTGCAATATATAGCGCGAAGCTGAGTGGCATGTGGCCGGTCTCCACGGCAATCAGCAGCCGTTCCTCGCCCTTTGCAATCAGTTCTCCGATTTCGCGGACATAGGCGAGGGAGAGACCCGTCTTGCTGGCAATCTGCTGGTCAGAGTTTCCGCGTTCCCGCAACAGACCGATATCCTGCAACAGTTCGAGCGGGCGGTGCTGGCGCCGGGCTATATTCTCAATAACACTGCGCAAAAGCCGTTCTTCTTCATCGGCCTCTATAACGATGGCATGGATATGAGTTTGGCCGAGGGCAGAGAACGCCTCCATTCGGCCCTGGCCACATACAAGCCGGTATTGATCTTCGCCGCCCTCGACAGCACGTGACACCGTGATCGGCTTTTTAAGCCCCACCTTTTCGATGCTTTCAACAAGCTCTCGAAACGTTTTCTCGGAACGTTCACGTGGGTTTTCGACTGTTATTGCTGCAATCGGTATGCTCAGCACAGTCGTCGTCTGATCGAACCCGGTCACCATGGTGCGACTTCCGACACCGGGACGCGCCGCGCCATGTCGAATAAAAAATCGAGCGTATCGAAGCGGAAGGCGTCCAGCATCAGGCCATTCTCCTCAGTAAGCCCCAGCCGGTTTGTACGCATCTCGAATTGGGGCAGAAGGTAATAATCGAGCGCGGCCTCGTTGCTGCGGTCCATCCGGATCGCAATGGTGATATCGGGGGCTAGACCTGTGTCGAAGCGCACTTTCCATCGCAAAGTCCCGGCATTGGTCTGACGGCAGCGCGCCACGACGATGGACGCGCTGAATTCCTCGTTTAGGGTAAGCAAACCAGTCGCGGCGTCCCGTGTAACTGTACTACCAAGACGGTTGATCTCGTCCATGACATGATCAACCGCGCTGGCGTGGAACGCTCGAAGCAGGCGGTTGATTTCGATGTATCTGTAGTCACGATCTGGCTTGAAACCGACAAGTTCATAGGCGCGCAAAAGGCTTCCAAACCGATGGGCGTATGCACCACTGGAGGGCAGCCCGTCAGTCTCGTCGATCACCAGCCCGGATATATAGCCGTGACGCAGAAATAGTTTGTTCAGCCTTGCCAGCATCTCGTCATCGGAATACCGCCGGTTTCGCTCCTCAATGATGCCCTGAACCTTATGAAACTGTTTTCGTTCAACAATTGCATCGAATGCGCCATCAGCCCGGATCCACATTTGCGGTTCGTTTGCGACATGCTTCCGTTTCAGCTTGAATGAACGTCGGTTGTAGACGTTGTTGCCAATGTATTTTTCGTTGGTCAGGATCTGATGAACTGTTGCACGGGTCCAGGCGCGATCAAGATCGGTCAGGATGCCTCGCTCATTCAGTTCGGCCGCAATTTCGCTCTCAGACTTCCGTTGCTTGAGAAATCGCGCATAGATCCAGCGAACGGTCTCTACTTCCTCCGCAGGCCCCGGAGCAAGAATGACACGATCCGTCTGCAGGCTTTTATGCTCGCCGCGTCTCAGCTCGGCCTTCGGCTGCCCTTGCTCATCCAGCAGAACTCGTCTCAGGCCGTAGCCTGCCGCACCCCCTTGACGATATCCCATTTCGATCAGACGGCATTGCCCGGCAAAGACCTTGGTCGACAGCTCGCGGCTGTATTCCCCAGCCATGGCACGTTTGACGCCCTTGACGATGGTCGCAACCGGGCTGCCGTCATTCTCGAACTGCTCGGCGCAATACTGAACCTGCTTGCCCGCGCGGCGGCAGATGTATTCGTAATAGGCCGATTCATCGGCATCCTGAAACCGCCCCCAGCGGCTGACATCATAGACCAGGATGACGTCGAAATCGGCGGTACCTTCCTCCACATCCCGGATCAGGCGCTGCAGCGCCTCGCGCCCTTCGATCCTGAGGCCACTTTTGCCCGCATCTGCGTAGGTTTGAACAATTTCCATGCCCTGACTTGCGGCATAGGCGAGAATGGCGTCGGACTGGTTTTCGGTCGAGTATTTCTGATGTTCGGTCGACATACGGACATACTCGGCAGCGCGCCGAAGCGGGGGAGAGGGCTCGGGGCCGCTGGTCGTTTTCAAATTTGCTCCGGCCAATTCAGCCCACCCGATCTATTTCACTGGCATATCATCCTGGCGTCTCCTGACGGTTGGCCTCGTGTTCCAACTCTGCTCAAAATTCGATTCTGCCGTTTTCATGTCTCCTTCCAAGTATTTAACGGAAAGGGACGAGATGATGCGGATCAAAATGGGCACAGTTGTGCCGAAGATGGGCACAGTTGTGCACCTGGATGCTGAACAGACTGACTATCGCCGGGCGATCGCAATGGCACTGCACGAAGAGCTTGGATCCACCCATCGGGCGATCAAGTCGGCCATGCGCTGGACCGGCGCAAGCGAACGGACTGTGAAATACTGGTTCGCGGGCGAGCGGGGACCAAGCGGCGACCATCTCATCGCCCTTGCCAGAAATTCCGACGTGGTGCTCTTTGTCTTTCTGGCGCTGGCAGACAGGCATGCCGAAGAAGAAGACGGTTGAGCCGCAGGGAAAGAGGGCAATCCGGACGCTTGCGGCGTGAGTAATATTGGTTATATTGAACACAGAAACCCTGATCGGAGCTCGTGCAATGTCCCGCACCACAACCATGACAGTCCGCCTGAGCGGCGCTCTCAGCGATTTCGTGGCAGCGAACGTAGGCGATAACGGGTCCTATGAGAACATCAGCGAGTATGTTCGTGACCTGATCCGGCGTGACAAGGAACGGACGGAAGCGGAGGCCTTCGACCGACTGAAGGCCGAACTGACCCGCGCCTTCGCGGCACCGGAAGAGAGCTACAAGCCGCTCAGCGCTGCCGAAGTCATCGCGCGGAACCGGAAGGCCGGATGACCGTCCGCATCCAGGAGGCGACCTCACTCCGGCTCGACGACATCTACCGCTATACGCGCGACCGGTGGGGCGAAGCGCAGGCGGACCGCTATATCACCGGTATGTTCGAAGCTTTTGAGAAGATCGAAAAACATGGGCCCTCGTCGAAACCTGTTCCGGCAGAGTTCGGCGTGGACGGATACTATTTCCGGTATGAAAAGCACTTTGTTTATTGGCGCTGGTTTTCAAACGGCGACATCGGCGTGGTTACAATTCTTCATGAGCGGATGCACCAAATTGATCGCTTCCGGGATGATTTCTATGAGTAGCACCATTTTCCATCGTGCTTTGCATGATTCAGAGACCAACTCTCTGCCGGCCAAGGTTGTAGACTCCTGTACGAGGAGTCAAAAAAAGTATCACGGGGCTCGACTATGGATCGCCCAAAATAAAACTGGGGAGAAATGGATTGGCCTATGTTGCTGAACGCGCGAAAGAACTACTTAGAACTGGTTCGGGGCATAGTTCTGCGGAATTTTGAGAGGGTCAGGAAGATGCCATTCGCCATATTGTCGAGGGGAAGGGTCGGCTACTAGTCGTTCAAAAAACTGGTTGGGGAAAAAGTTTCGTATATTTCATTGCCACGAAAATGCTGCGTGAAATGGGAGCCGGTCCGGCACTTCTTATTTCCCCTTTACTGGCTTTAATGCGAAATCAAATCGCGGCGGCAGAGCGAATGGGTATACGTGCCGCTACAATCAACTCCGACAACGTGCATGATTGGAATGCAGTTGAAGCCAAGCTAGCGCGTGGAGAAATTGATATTCTTCTGATCTCACCGGAACGGCTGGCGAACGAACGGTTTCGGTCACAGGTACTTGCCAACATTTCAACGCAAATCTCGTTGCTGGTCGTTGACGAAGCTCATTGCATCTCGGACTGGGGTCATGATTTCCGACCCCACTACAGGTTGCTAGAAAGAATTGTAAAATCGCTACCTGCCAATCTGAGGCTGCTAGCCACTACAGCAACGGCAAACAATCGCGTGATGGAAGATCTTGTCTCAGTCCTCGGGCCTGGACTTGATGTTTCGAGGGGTGACTTAAACCGAACGTCGCTTACGTCGCAGACGATCAGATTGCCTAGCCAAGCGGAACGTCTTGCATGGATCGCGGAGCAATTGGCCTCACTGGACGGACACGGCATAATCTACACACTGACCGTTCGAGATGCTAACCTTGTTGCGGATTGGTTGAAAAAACGAGGCTTCAATGTCGAAGCGTATATTGGTGAAACCGGGGATCCCCGAAGTCGCCATTGGACTGGTCGGCATTACCTCGTAAAATCGCCAACGATCTGCACCCGGTGCACCGAGCAATACTTTTCAGACCGCCAGGTTTTCGCAAACTGGAAGGCAAGGTCGACTAGCGATGTCAGTGAGGGGCTTCGCCTGCGGGCGGTTGCGCATCCTTCAAGGGCAAATCCCCCAAGGCAATGAAAAAAGCACCCGAGGGCGCTTTTGTTCTTTCAATGACGCTGTTCGATGGGTGCGGTTCAGCCACCCCAGCTGCGTACCTGACCACAATCCATGTGGACGAAGTTGGATCCGGAATACCGGCCTACGCCACCCCCGTGACAGGCCAACGCGGCTTTTGCCATCTGGTTCACGGACCGTGATGCCAGCCGAAGATCAGCCGCCTGTCCGCGCATGTGGAGCGAATTTTTGGCCACGCCGCGCGATCTTGACCGCAGCATCGCGTTTGTCTGTGGGCTGCGATAGCCGGACAACAGCATATAGGGCTCTGTCACGTCGAGCAGGTTGTGCGAGGCCGCCATGATGTCGACCGTGCGCGTGTCCATGCTTTTCACGCCATCGGTACGCCAGTCGCGCATGAAATAATTGATCTCTCTTACCGCATCGGGAATATACTCGCCCTCGACCCAATAGATCATGTCAATACGTTCACCTGTGCGGCCCGAATACATCTTGATCCGCCTTATGTCGCCCGCGCCACGCAAAAAGCCCGCGGCATTGGCAAATGTTGGTGCGGCAATAGCGGCCGTCGCTGCGAAAGCGCCCAAAAGGGCACGTCGGGTCATGCCCGAAGAACTCAAATCAGTCATATGTCTTGTGTCCCGTTTTTTACTGCTGCCTTATGTCCCGTGATGTTACACGGAAGAAAAAGTCTATCCCCAGATGCAACAGTTGTATGGCATAGAGCGATTCTTGAACCAAGTGCTGAATCAGGAAGGTTCCATCTATCAACAATTTTAGGCAGAAATTTGCGCATCGGGTCTCAGTGCCGTTATTTTTGTCACAGGGGCGATGCAGATGGGCATCATTCAAAGGTTTGTTGCGGCCTCACGCGGATTGTTATTGGACAAAAACCCTTGGGATCAGGAGTAACTTAAAGAATTGTTACCAGCGGCTTACGGGGATTCCATGCATCAAATTTTAGGCGTTTCGTCCGATATTTTCAGACGGTTTTCCGCAGTTCTCGGTTTTGCTGCGGTCGCCTTGGCCCTTATTGCTGCCCCGGAGCCTGCGTCCGCGCAGGTTACAGCGTTCAAACAGGCCGTCGCGGAGGCGGCGTCGCGGGATGAGGACATCGCGGCCTATTACAGATCGACGGACTATGCCCCGGTCTGGACCGACGCAAGTGATGCGCAGCGCGACCGCCGCGCGGCCTTGATGGAGGCGATCCAAAGCGCGGATCTGCACGGGCTGCCCGTCGCCCGCTATGATCCGGCTGGCATGATGAATATCCTCAGGTCGGCCAAGACGCCGCGGGATCGCGGGCTGGCCGAGGTCGAAATGACCAAGGTATTCCTGGAATATGCCCGCGATCTGCAAACGGGTGTGGTCATCCCGTCAAGGGTGGACCCGTCCATTGTCCGCGAGGTGCCATACCGCGACCGTCAGGGCTATCTGTCAGAATTTGTCACGTCTGACCCCAGGCATTTCCTGCGCAATCTAAGGCCCCGGACAATGGAATATAACGCGCTCATGCGCGAAAAGCTGCGGATGGAGCAGTTGATGACCCAAGGCGGCTGGGGCCCTGCGGTGCCGACGTCGTCTATCAAATCCGGCGCTCAGGGGGCCACCGTGGTCGCGTTGCGCAATCGTTTGATCGCGATGGGCTATCTCAAGCGGTCGAATGCGATGGTCTATGATGCCAATATGCAAGAAGCGGTGCGCGGATTTCAGGAAGACCATGGGCTGAACACCGATGGCGTTGCCGGATCCGGCACAATGGAAGAGATCAACAAAAGCGTCGAGACGCGGCTGAAATCCGTGATTGTCGCCATGGAACGGGAGCGCTGGCTGAACCGGGAACGCGGTGCGCGCCATGTTCTGGTGAATATTCCTGCCTTCACGGCGGCGATCATCGACAACGGGCAGGTCACTTTCGAGACCCGCTCGGTCGTGGGCGCGAATGAAGAGGGGCGTCTGACGCCCGAATTTTCCGACACGATGGAATACGTCGTGATCAACCCGACCTGGACGGTCCCGCGGTCAATCGTGACGAAGGAATATCTGCCGTCGATGCAACGCAACCCCAATGCCGCGGGTCATATCGATCTGATTGATGGACGCGGGCGCGTGGTCAACCGGGGATCGGTGAATTTCAGCCAATACAACGCGCGGACGTTCCCCTTCGGCATGCGCCAGAAGCCCGGCCGGAGCAATGCGTTGGGTCAGGTGAAGTTCATTTTTCCGAACAAATACAATATCTACCTGCACGACACGCCCTCCAAAAGCCTGTTTGCGCGCGATGTGCGCGCGTTCAGTCACGGCTGCGTGCGGCTGGCAGATCCCTTTGAATTCGCCTATACGTTGCTGGCGGCGCAAACCCCTGATCCGGTGGGGTTTTTCAAGTCGCAACTGGCCACAGGGCGCGAAACTTTCGTGCATCTGGATCAGGAATTGCCTGTGCACATCATCTATCGCACTGCCTTTACCACGCCGCGCGGGCATACCCAATATCGAGCCGATATTTACGGACGTGACGCCCGGATTTGGGAGGCTCTGAGCAAGGCGGGGGTAGCATTGGGCGCCGTTCAGGGTTAATTCAGCCCCGACAAGGGGAGACGATCATGCGCCACACCATCAAACAGATTGCCGCGTCCCTGGGGGCCGTTGCGGTCGGTGACACCTCGATAGAGATTGCAAGGCTGGCGGAACCCGCCCAGGCGGGGCCCGACGATCTTGCCCTCGCGATGAGCCCGAAATACGCCGAGGCGCTGACCGACGGCCGTGCAATTGCCGCGATGCTGTGGCCCGACGCCGATTGGCAGGCGATGGGACTGAAGGCCGCGATCCTGCCGGACAGGCCGCGATATGCCATGTCTGGGCTGACCAAGATGATGGACCCCGGGCAGGGTTTCGCGCCGGGTATTCACGCGACAGCCGTCGTTGATCCGACTGCGGAACTGGCGGCAGATGTGGCCGTTGGCCCGTTCACCGTGATCGCAGCGGGCGCGAAGATCGGTGCGGGCAGCGTGATCGGGCCGCAATGCTATATAGGTCAGGATGCGGCGCTGGGGCAAAACGCCTATCTGCGCGATCACGTCAGCATTGGGGCACGTGTCCGTATCGGGGACCGCTTCATCGCGCAGCCGGGGGCACGGATCGGCGGCGACGGGTTTTCCTTTGTGACGGCCGAACCCAGCACCGTTGAACAAACGCGCAAATCGCTGGGGGATCGGGGCGACACGAAAGCGCAACAATGGACCCGTATTCACACGCTTGGCGGCGTGCAGATCGGGGATGATGTGGAGTGCGGGATGAATAGCACAATTGATGCAGGCACGATCCGCGATACCGTTGTGGGCGATGGCACCAAGCTCGATAACCTTGTGCATCTGGGCCATAATGATGTGGTCGGCAAAAATTGTCTGCTGTGCGGGCAGGTAGGTATCGCCGGTTCGGTGACGATCGGGGATAACGTGGTTCTTGGCGGTCAGGTGGGGGTCAGCGACAACATATTCATTGGCGATGGCGTGATCGCGGGCGGCGGCACCAAGATCCTGTCGAATGTGCCTGCGGGGCGGTCAATCCTGGGCTATCCCGGAACCGAAATGGCCAAACAGATCGAAAGCTACAAGGCGCTGCGCCGTCTGCCCAAACTGATCCGCGATTTTGCCGCCCTCAAGAAAGACATCTCGAAACCGGCGGCTGATGACTAGCGCTGGCCTTTCCCAGATCCCTTTGCAAGGAGACTTAAGATGAGCATTCAGGATCAGGTGATCGCGATCCTTGCAGAGCAGGCCATGCTGCAACCGTCTGATGTCACGCTTGACAGCACGCTTGACGAACTGGGCATCGACAGCATGGGCGTGGTTGAAAGCATTTTCGCCATCGAGGAAACCTTTGATATTTCGGTGCCGTTCAACGCCAATCAACCCGGTGCGTCTGCCTTTGACATCTCAAGCGTGGCCAGCATCGTCGCGGGCATCAAGCGGCTGAAGGCCGAACAGGAATAGCCGATGAAACGCGTGGTGATCACCGGGGCGGGCACGGTCAACGCGCTTGGGCTGAACGTGCCCGATACGCTGGCGGCGATGCGCGAGGGGATCTGCGGCATTGGTCCGCTTGAGTTTCGCGATGTGGAACGGTTGTCGATCCAGATTGGTGGCCAGGTCAGGGGCTTTCTGGCCGAGGGGCGCTATAACCGCCAGCAGATCGCGCTTTATGACCGCTTCACGCAGTTCACCCTTGCCGCCGCCGCCGAGGCGATAGCCCAATCGGGCCTCACGTTTTCGGGCGCGCTGTCGGCGAAATCGGGTGTCGTGCTGGGCACTGCAGGCGGCGGCGTCAGCACATGGGATGACAACTATCGTGCCGTCTATGAAGAAGGCAAGAATCGCGTGCATCCCTTTGTGGTGCCCAAACTGATGAACAATGCGGCGGCCAGCCACATCAGCATCGAACACAATCTCAAGGGGCCATCCTTTACCGTCTCGACGGCCTGTGCCTCGTCCAATCACGCGATGGCGCAGGCCTTTGCAATGGTGCGCTCCGGTATGGCCCCTGCGATGGTCACGGGCGGGTCTGAATCGATGCTGTGCTTTGGGGGCGTCAAGGCGTGGGAAGGCCTGCGCGTGATGAGCCGCGACGCCTGCCGCCCGTTTTCAGCCAACCGCAATGGCATGGTCCAAGGCGAGGGGGCTGGCATATTCGTCTTCGAGGAATTTGAGCACGCCCGCGCCCGCGGGGCTGATATCCTGTGCGAGGTGGCGGGGTTTGCCATGACGTCGGATGCCAGCGACATTGTGATGCCGTCCAAGGCGGGGGCGGCGCGGGCGATGGCTGGCGCGCTTGAGGATGCACGGATAAATGCGGACGAAGTGGGATATATCAACGCGCATGGCACAGGAACGGCGGCCAATGACAAAACGGAATGTGCTGCGGTGGCGGATGTGTTCGGGCCCCATGCCGACCGGTTGATGATCAGCTCGACGAAATCCATGCACGGTCACCTGATCGGCGGCACCGGCGCGGTCGAGCTTTTGGCCTGCATCATGGCGCTGCGTGACGGGGTGATCGCGCCCACCATCGGCTATCAGGAAGCTGATCCTGAATGCGCCCTGGATGTGGTGCCCAACGACGCCCGCGATGCCAAGGTATCGGTTGTGCTGTCCAATGCCTTTGCGTTTGGGGGCATGAACGCGGTTATCGCGTTGCGTGCGGTCTGAAACTTACGGCCCCGAACCCGCCACCCGAACCCTGAAACGCAAAAGGCCGCCCCGATGACAGGACGGCCTTTCAAATCGTGACTGCCCGCGATTACTGTTCGATCACCGAGGACTTGTCATAGCTGGCCGTAAACCCGTCAAGCGACAAGGCCAGATCGACCTTCTGATCGGGTGCCAGGGCGGGCACGATCGTGATGACCGCCTCTTTGCCTTTTTTGAAGGCCTGCACGTCAGCCGGTGTCAGACCCATGCGCACGTAACAGCCCACAGGGTTGCAGAAAGCATAAGGATAACGGCGCGCCTTGCCGCCATCGATGGAAACGGTCAGCTGCGCGGGCAGGGCGGTTTCAAGCGGCACCACCAATGTGGCGCCCGCTTCGGCCTTGCCACCGGCGGGCAGCCGGAACAACGAGAATTCGGCAACAGGTGCGCCCTGGCCATCATCCATCAGCTGATACATCTGGCAAGGGTCCTGCGCACCTTCGGTTTTCATGCAGCGCATCTCGAAAGCGCCAACCACTTCCTTGGTATAGGGTTTGCCCATCTCGGTGTTGGCCTCCGCGTCTTCCCCCATGCTCAACTGGGATTCGACATCGGCAGCCTTTGGCGCAGGCGCTGTCGGGGCAGTGGTACCGGATGCGGCACTGTCAGTTGATGTACTGTCAGTTGCTGCGCTGTCAGTTGCGGGTGCCTCGGTTGTTGCGGTTTGCGCAAAGCCGCTGGCAGGCATACCAATCGCCACTGCGGCGCAAAACGGAAGGATAGTGAGATACTTTTTCATGCTCGTTCCAAATCTGTTAACTTTCCTGGCCATTTAACATGGCCCGCAGGGATTGTCAGGCAAGATGCAACACGGATCGGCGCTGTTCGGGCAAGTTTCTGCTGATGTCCGACAGGATGATCCCCAAAGCGAAAGTTCATTCCCCAAAAAAGAAAAAAGGACGCAAGCGCCCTTTTTCCTGTTCTTCGTTCTCCCCATCGGACTAGGCCGACTTATTGAGGTCAAGTTACGAGAGCCGAACGCATCGGTCAACCTAAAATAAATCAATATTGCTGGAGGCTTATGCTGCAATGCGGCAAAAAAAGGCCGTACCCGAAGGCACGGCCAGTCTGACAGGGAGGAAGTACCCAAAGGCCTGAAGGACATGCTGACCCTCGGGTGATTTCACTATGGCGCGTAAAGGTTAAGTTTGTATGCTTTGCCGGGACTTTACCCGCCACAGCGCGGCCCAAAAGGATGATACACACGTGACGACAGATATCTTTATCGGCGGCGGCGGGGAAAACTACGCGACGCAACAGTTTCTGACCATAGGCTATGCAAACCGCCACGGGTTGGTCGCCGGGGCCACCGGGACGGGCAAGACCGTGACGCTTCAGATCCTTGCCGAAGGGTTTTCTGCGCAGGGCGTGCCGGTGTTCCTGTCCGACGTGAAAGGCGATCTGTCGGGGCTTGCCGTCGCCGGTTCCGAGACCCACAAATTGCATGGCCCGTTTACAGAGCGAGCCCGCAAAATCGGCTTTGATGACTATACCTATGCTGCCTTCCCGGTCGCATTCTGGGATATGTTTGGTAAACAGGGCCATCCGGTGCGCACCACGATCTCCGAGATGGGGCCGCTTCTGCTGGGGCAGCTTCTGGGCCTCAGCGAGGCGCAGGAAGGGATCCTGAACATCGCCTTTCGTGTCGCGGACGAAGATGGCATGCCGCTGCTGGATCTCAAGGATCTGCAGTCGCTGCTGGTGTGGATCGGTGAGAATGCATCAACCCTTGGCCTGCGGTATGGCAATATTGCGCCCTCATCGGTGGGGGCGATCCAGCGCCGTCTGCTTGTGCTTGAAAATCAGGGGGCGGCGGATCTGTTTGGCGAACCTGCGCTGGCTCTTTCTGATCTCATGCGCACGGATGCCGACGGGCGGGGGGTGATCAATATCCTCGCAGCGGACCAGCTGATGAACTCTCCCAAGCTTTACGCGACCTTCCTGCTTTGGTTGCTGTCAGAACTCTTCGAGAGCCTGCCCGAAGTGGGGGACCCCGAAAAACCCAAGCTGGTCTTCTTCTTTGACGAGGCGCATTTGCTGTTCGACGACGCCCCCAAGGCGCTGCTCGACAAGGTGGAGCAGGTGGCGCGGCTGATCCGCTCAAAGGGGGTGGGGGTCTATTTCATCACCCAGAACCCGGCCGATGTGCCCGAAGATATTCTGGGCCAGCTCGGCAACCGCATCCAGCACGCCTTGCGGGCCTTTACCGGCAAGGACCGCAAGGAATTGCGCATGGCGGCGGAAACCTACCGCGAGAACCCCCGCTTCGACACCGAAGAAGCCATCCGCGAGGTTGGCGTCGGCGAGGCGGTGACCTCAATGTTGCAGAAGAAAGGCGTGCCGGGCGTGGTCGAGCGGACCCTGATCCGCCCGCCGTCTTCGCAGCTTGGCCCGATCGACCCTGCGGTGCGGGCAAACCTGATGGCGACAAGCCCGATGGCGGGCAAATACGACACCCGGCTTGATCGCGTCTCTGCCTTTGAAATCCTGACAAAACGTGCCGAAGATGCAGCTCTTGCCGCCGCCAAAGCCGAACAAGAGGCCAACGCAGAAGAAGCAACCCCCGCCTTGCGTGAATTCAACGCGGCGCGGCGCTATAGCGGCAAAGGCGTGCCACGATCTACGTCACGCAAAGCAACAAAAGCCGACGAAGGCTTTGGCGGTGCACTTGCCAGTATCGTGATCAAGGAACTCAAGGGCACAACCGGACGGCGCATCGTGCGCGGCATCCTGGGCGGACTTTTCAAGGGGCGCTGACCCTCATTCCAAATGGAAAAAAATCCTCGCCGAAGGCAGACCTTCTCCTTTTTGGGGAGAAGGTCTTTCTTGAGAAGGCCTTACTTCTGAATGCCCTGGCCTTTTTTTAGCCGTCCGGGCCTTCTCCTCTTCAGCAAAAGGCCCGTCTTTGTCACTTTTCGGGGATCAACCCGCGCGGGCTGAATCGCAAGACCAGCAGCAAGACGGCGCCCATCGTCATCAGCCGCATATGCGCCGCAGATCCGATCAGGTGTTCTTTCAGGGCCGATCCATCGGACATGCCAGCGGTGATCAGGTTCATCAGCCACAGGCCCATCGGTTCGACCATGACCCACAGATACCACATCAGGAAACCGCCCAGTATCGCGCCCAGATTGTTGCCGGACCCCCCGACGATCACCATCACCCAGATCAGAAAGGTAAAGCGCAGCGGCTGATAGGTGCCCGGCGTCAACTGGCCGTCAAGCGTGGTCATCATCGCACCCGCAATCCCGCAGATCGCAGAACCGATGATGAATACCTGCAAATGCCGCGCGGTCACGTCCTTGCCCATCGCCTCGGCGGCGACCTCATTGTCGCGGATCGCCCGCAACATGCGGCCCCAGGGCGAATGTAGCGCCCGCTGGCTCATCCATAGCAGGATCAGCAGGACACCTGCGAACAACGCGATGTAAAGCACCTTGACCCAAAGTGTCGATGCCTCGACCGGATCAAAACCGAATTCGGCAGCGCGGGCGACAAAGCCTGCGTTGTTCTGCAAATCGATCTCGTAGGGGACAGGACGGGGCAGGCCAATGACGTTTTTCACACCACGCGACAGCCAGTCTTCGTTCTTTAGAATCGCGATGATGATCTCTGCGATGCCAAGCGTTGCAATCGCCAGATAATCCGACCGCAGCCCCAAAGCGGTTTTACCGATGATCCACGCGGCACCCGCAGCAAGAAGACCGCCGACAGGCCATGCGACGATGACGGGCAACCCCAGGCCCCCAAGGTATCCCGTCGCTGCCGGGTTGATCGCCTCAACGGCCGCGACAGACGGGTCGAGCACGGCGCGGAACAAAAAGAATCCGCCGACAAGAATGAAAAGCACCACACCAGCGCGCAGCCAGCCCTTGTGCATTCGCTTCATCACGAAAACGGCCGCCGCGATCGTGAGGGCACCCAAGGTCATGGCCCCCAGGATACCCCAGCCGCCCGCAGACCAGCCGCCTTCGGTGGGTGGCATGCCGATCAGCACGGCCGCAAGGCCACCCAATGCGACAAATCCCATGATGCCAACGTTGAACAGCCCCGCAAAACCCCATTGAAGGTTCACCCCCAACGCCATGATGCTTGAAATCAGCCCCATCGAGATGATCAGCAGCGCCGCGTTCCAGCTTTGCTGAAAGCCGGTATAGATGATCAGGACCGCGATGATCGCAAACAGCCCGGTGTTTCTAAGCGTCTCGTTCATACCGATTGCCCCTTGAAAAGACCCGTAGGTTTGAACAGCAACACGATCAGCAGGATCACGAAGCTGACGGCGAATTTATAGTCGGTGGACAGAAGCTGCATCAGCCCGTCCGGCTCAAGCCCCGCGGGCATGATATAGCCGAACACCTTTTTCCACGCGTAGGTGATCGTCACCTCTGAAAACGCGATCACAAACCCGCCCGCGATGGCCCCGACCGGATTCCCCAGACCGCCCACGATGGCAGAGGCAAAGATCGGCAGGAGCAGCTGGAAATAGGTGAACGGCTTGAACGATTTATCCAGACCATACAAAACGCCGGCGGTGGTGGCGAGGCAGGCAACAATGATCCAGGTGATCATCACGACACGTTCAGGGTTGATACCTGACAGCAGCGCCAGATCCTCGTTGTCGGAATAGGCGCGCATGGATTTGCCCGACCGTGTCTTGTTCAGGAACCAGAACAAGACGGCAACAACGATGACCGCGGTGATCACGGTCAACCCCTGGGTCGTCTTGATCGCAAGGCCTTCGTCCAGTCCCGTCATGCTTTTGAACGTCCGCGCCGAGATGATAAAGCGTTCGCCGTCCAGAAAGTTCTTGTCATCGGCCCCGATGATAAAGCGCGTGATCCCGTTGTAGATAAAGGTCACGCCCAGCGACACGATCACAAAAATGACCGGCTTTGCCTTTTTTTCACGGTAGAATTTATAGACCACGCGGTCGGTGCCCAAAAGCAGACCAATGGTCAGCAGGATCGCAAAGGGCAGGGCCAGCAGCGCCGTTGGCAACACCCAAAGATGCAGGCCCAGCGATTGAAAGCCCCACGTGATCAGCACCGCTGACATTGCCCCCAGTGCCATGGTGTCGCCATGGGCAAAGTTTGAAAATCGCAGGATGCCATAAACCAGCGTCACACCAAGGGCCCCAAGCGCCAGTTGCGATCCGTAGGCGATGCCGGGCACCAGCACATAGTTCGCAAGTGCCACGAAAGCGTTCAATAAATCCATCAGTTACATGTCCCTAAATAGCTGATGGTAAAAGGCCCATCAGCATAGTGCACGGTATAGCGGGCAGCCCCGTCGTCGGCGATGCTCAGCAAGTGGCGGGCCGCAAACGAACCGCCTGATAGCGACAGCGCCTTGCCCGATTTAATGCCCAAAAGCTCAACCGTTTCGGCGTCGGTCACCATCTGCGATTGGATGACCATGCTGTCCGCCGAAAGGCCCCCCGCAATGCCGTTGATATCTGGCATGAAGTCGATGTCGGTGCAGGGCTCGGCTTCGACACATTCGGTCTTGAAGGCGCAACTGATCGCAATCGCGTGCTGAAACGGCGCATCTTCCAAAGAAATCCCGTCCAGCGCAGGTGCGGCATCACTGTCAGCGTTTGCCGCCTGTACCTCTGCCTGCGCAGACGGGTTCAACATGCCGAATGACAGCGCCAGAGAAAGACCCACAGTTGCCCAAGGCACCTTGGCGGCAAGGGGCGCGGGGGCGGCAAGGGGCGCGGGCCGTGATTTGGCCGGGGGTGCCGGGTTCGCATCCACGATCACGCCTAGCCCCCCAGGAACGATTTGCGGACTTCAGGGTCGTTCAGCAATTCCTTGCCCGTGCCGGTGAAGGCGTTGGCACCCTGCACCAGAACATATCCCTTGTCCGCGATTTCAAGCGCCTGACGCGCGTTCTGCTCGACCATCAGGATCGGGATGCCGGTCCGTGCGACTTCGATGATGCGGTCAAAAAGCTCGTCCATCACGATCGGCGATACCCCTGCTGTCGGTTCATCCAGCATCAGCACTTTGGGCTGCGTCATCAACGCCCTGCCCACGGCCACCTGCTGTCGCTGACCGCCCGAAAGTTCGCCCGCAGCCTGATTGCGCTTTTCCTTGAGGATGGGGAAAAGGTCAAAGACCTGCGCCATCGTGTCGCGAAAATCATCGCGGCGGATGAACGCGCCCATCTCAAGGTTCTCTTCGACCGTCATCGACGTAAAGATGTTCGAGGTCTGGGGGACAAAGCCCATTCCCTTGGCGACACGGTCTTGCGGCGACAGGGCCGTGATGTCTTCGCCGTCAAGCCGCACATGGCCTTGCCGCACGTCAAGCATGCCGAAGACCGCCTTCATGGCCGTGGATTTCCCCGCGCCGTTGGGGCCGACGATCACGGCAATCTCGCCTTTTTCGACGGCGATGGTGCAGTTGTGCAGGATGTCGGGCCCCTTGCCGTATCCGCCGGTCATGGCATCGCCGATAAGGAACGGCCCTCCCGCAGACGCATAGGCCTTGCCGCCCTGCCTGACCGGCTCGGCGGTGCCTTGCCCCTTGGGATTTCCGATGGAAAGATCCTTGTTCCCCCGATCGCTGTATCCGTCGCTCATGTTGGCCTCTTTCAGTCGGTGTCGCGCTTGGGCGGTTCATAGGTTTCAGCGCAAGAGACGGCGTCGGCGCAGGTGTCGCGCAGCATCATCACCACATCGCGCGACATTTGCCGGATTTCGTCAAGCGGCACTGTATCGGGTGTATCGAGGTATAGCATTATGCGGGCGCTGCCTATCTCTGATAGCATTACGGCGCTTAGAATACGGGCACCGTCGATCTTGTCGTACTGGATATGGCGCAGGGTCTGTCCCTGCGGGGTGTCGATCGTGTCGACGTCAAGAACCTCTAGCGGGGCTTCCCCCTCGGCCGCGATCCATTCGGAATAGGTGGTATATTGTTCTTCCAGCGTCGAGCTGCCGTCGGTGATATCAAAGCCGGGCCATTCTTCGGTGAAGTTCAGGGTCACATCACCCAGATATCGCGTCGCCCCGTCGCCAACCACATCCCACGTTGCGGTTTCCCATGCGGTGCCCCGATCGCACATCCAGACATGCGCAGACAGCTGGGCGCAGGCGGCAGAGGCCTGCGGCAAAGCCAGCCCTGCGCACAGGGTCAATGCGGCAAAAGGGCGGCGGATCATGCGGTTGCGGTCTTGTGCTTTAGGCCGGTGCCAAGATAGGCCTCGATCACCTGTTCGTTCGCCTTGATCTCGGGCAGGGTGCCTTGCGCCAGCACCTTTCCCTCGGCCATGCAGATTACCGGATCACAAAGGCGTCCGATGAAATCCATGTCATGCTCGATCACGACGAAGGTATAGCCGCGCTCTGCATTCAGGCGAAGGATCGCGTCACCGATCGTGTTCAGCAAGGTGCGGTTCACACCCGCGCCAACCTCGTCCAGAAAACACGATCTTGGCATCGACCATCATGGTGCGGCCCAGTTCCAGCAGCTTTTTCTGACCGCCTGAAATCTGGCCCGCCTTTTGGTCGGCAAGATGTTCGATCGTCAGAAATTCAAGCACCTCGTCGGCCTTTGCCCGCAGGGCGCGTTCCTGATCGGCGATACGCTTGCGTCCGAACCACGTGTTCCACAGCGTCTCGCCCGCCTGATTGCCGGGTACCATCATCAGGTTCTCACGGCATGTCATGCACGAGAATTCATGCGCGATCTGGAAGGTCCGCAGCAGGCCTTTGTGAAACAAGGTGTGCGGTGGCAGGCCGGTGATGTCTTCACCGTCCATCGTGACACGGCCCGACGTTGGTTGAAGAACGCCCGCTATCACATTGAAAAGCGTGGTCTTTCCCGCGCCATTCGGGCCGATCAATCCGGTGATCGTGCCTTTGCCGATCGGTCAGGCTTGCGCCATCAACGGCGTGAAACCCACCGAAATGTTTGTGCAGATCGTCAACGACGATCATATGTCATTATCCCTGTGCCCCGCGTCGTAGATGCGCGGTCTGTCTTGTAAAACGAGCAGCCCGGTATCCCGGACTGCCGCGTTTTACCAGCTCAACCGGATCCTATTTGAAACCGATTGTTTCGATCTTGCCGTCCTTGACCTCGATCATGCGGTAGGTACCGGCGGATTCACCGGGGCCGATCAGCTCGACCGCGGACGCGCCGACATAGTCGATGTCGGTGCCTGCTGCAATCAGCTCAAGCGCCTTGGCCAGTTCGCCCGGATAGATTTTCTCGCCTGGGGCGTTGGCCACTTCCATGATCTTGGGGCCGTATTCCGCAGGGTCGACCGACCCTGCCGCCTGCATAGCCAGCAGGAACAGCGCTGCCGCGTCATAGGATTCAGGGGTGTAAGGCGATGTGCCGTTAAACCCTGCATCCTCGGCCATCTTTGCGAAAGTGTCGATGCCCTTGCCTTCGGAACCGGCGATCTGGCCGTAAGAACCGTTCAGTGCATCGCCGATCCGACCGGGCAAGTATCACCGATCATGCCGCCGGGCAGGCCGAACGTGTCGAACGCACCGGTGTCCAGTGCGGCGTTGATGATGCCGGGACCGCCTTGGTCAAGATACCCCGCGACCACCAGAATATCGCCGCCTGCAGAGGCCAAGGCACCCACTTCAGCGGAATAATCGGCTTTGCCGTCTTCGTGTGCGGCAACGATGGTGACTTCACCGCCAATGGCCTCGAACGAGGTCTGGATCGCGTCCGCCAGCCCCTTGCCATAGTCGTTGTTGGTATAGGTCAGGGCGATGGATTTCACGCCACGCTCTTGCAGGATTTCTGCCATAACCTCGCCTTCACGGGCATCCGAGGGGGATGTGCGGAAGAACAGGCCGTTGTCGTCCATCGTGGACAGACCGGGCGATGTCGCGGACGGAGAGATCATGACCATGCCGTTTGGAATGGCGACATTCTGCAAGACCGCGCCCGTCACGCCAGAGCAGTCCGCACCGATCAGGCCGTTGATGCCTTCGGAAATCAGGCGTTCGCCGCCCGAAACGGCAAGACCGTTGTCGATGCAGCCCGAATCCGCGCGGGTGGACACGACGGTGGCACCGTCCAACAGCAGACCGCTGTCGCTTACTTCTTTCATGGCCATCTCGGCCCCGGCGGCCATCGGGCCTGTCAGGGATTCAATCGGGCCGGTAAAGCCGAATTCGATCCCGAGTTTTACTTCTTTGGTGTGCGATGCCGCAAAGGCGTTTGTCGCAAACAGTGCCGCAGCCGTTGTGGCCATAAGCATCTTTTTCATGGTCGTCTCCCGTGTTGGAACTTAATGTTCAGACCAGAGCCTATGCGCGGTATTCTGAAAAGAAAAGTCCTAACGGGCGATCACGAAAGGTCATTCCGGCATGGAAAGGCCCGGAATCCGGCTTAGCTTTACCTTGTTGACCAAAAACGGAGGCGGACATGTTAAGGACCGTGATTATTGCTGCGACTTTTGCTGCCGCGCTATGTTTTGGGGCGTTTCAGGCAGGGGCACAGGGCTATCGTATCGATCAGCGCATATCGGGGCTGGATACGCCCTGGGCTATGGCGATTCTGCCAGATGGTGCGGTGTTGGTGACCGAAGTTGATGGCCGTCTTCTGCGCTTTGCGGGCGGGATGGCGCATCAGGTGACCGGCACGCCGAAGGTTGCGGTGACCGGGCAGGGAGGGCTGCTTGATCTTACGCCCGCGCGTGATTTCGCCACCAGCCGGACATTGTTTTTCACCTATGCCAAACCGATGTCGGGTGGTGCGGGCACCGCCCTTGCTGCGGCTGAACTGGCGTCAGACAGCCGGTCGCTGGAAAATCTGCGGGATCTCTTCGTGATGTCGCAGGGGTCTGGCGTGGGGCGGCATTTCGGGTCGCGCGTGGTGGAAGGTGTGGATGGCACGCTTTTTGTCACCATTGGCGAACGCGGAGATCGCCCCGCAGCGCAGGATCTGGGCCAGCATAACGGATCGGTCGTGCGCGTGAACCGCGACGGAAGCGTCCCGCAGGACAATCCGTTTGTCGGCCAGCCGGGGGCCTTGCCCGAAATCTGGTCGTACGGGCACCGCAACCCACAGGGGGCGGGCCTTGATGCAAAGGGGAACCTGTGGGTGTCCGAACATGGCGCACGTGGCGGTGACGAGGTGAACCGCATCCGTAAGGGCGCCAATTTCGGGTGGCCCGTCATTTCCTATGGCCGGCATTATTCAGGGGCGAAGATCGGCGAAGGCACGTCCAAACCGGGGATGGAGCAGCCAGCGTTCTATTGGGATCCGTCCATAGCGCCGTCAGGCCTGCTGGTCTATTCGGGCAAGATGTTTCCCGATTGGCGGGGCGATATCTTTGTCGGTGCCCTGAAGTTCGATTATATCGCGCGGCTCAGTGGCACGCCGCTTGCCGAAGTCGCGCAGATCAAAAGCGATCAGACTGCGCGGGTGCGCGATCTGGTGGAAGCGCCGGATGGGTCGATCTGGTTCATCTCGGTCGGCAATGGGGCCATCTACCGGATCAGCAAAGGCTAGATCGACAGCCGCGCCGCGTGGCTGCCGCGCTCGCGGTAGGGGGTGGTGTCATAATGCGCGCGGTAGCATTTCGAGAAATGCGATGGCGACGCGAACCCGCAGGCCAGGGCGACGTTGATCACGCTCATGTCGGTTTGCATCAGCAGATTGCGCGCTTTACCCAGCCGCAGTTCCATATAGTACCGCTTGGGACTGCGGTTAAGATAGCGCCGGAACAGCCGTTCAAGCTGGCGCGTGGACATCCCCACATCACGGGCAAGGTACGACGGGCTTATCGGTTCTTCTATGTTGAGTTCCATCATCTGGATGACCTGGCTTAGCTTGGGGTGGCGCACGCCGATCCGCGTGGGTACCGACAGGCGCTGCGTGTCCTGGTCTGTCCTGATAGAGCTGTAGATCAGCTGATCGGCCACCGCGTTTGCAAGGTCTTCGCCCAGATCATCGGCAATCAGCTTGAGCATGAGATCGATCGACGAGGTGCCCCCGGCGGTGGTCAGCCGGTTGCCGTCCACGACGAAAACCGACTTCGTCAGGTGCACATCCTCGAATTCTTCGGCAAAACTGTCCTGGTTTTCCCAATGGATCGTGGCGCGTTTGCCATCCAGCAGCCCGGCTTTGGCAAGGGTGAAGGCCGCTGTGCACAAGCCGCCGACCATCATGCCCTTTCGGGCCTCGCGGCGCAGCCAGCCCAAGCAGCTTTTTCGTCGTGGCGGCCTGTACGTCGATGCCACTGCACAACAGCATCGTCTCCTCGCGCCCCAGCCCGTCGAGGTCACCGTCCAACATGAACTCGGCCCCCGCAGAACAGCGCACGCGGTCGCCGCCTTCGCCGATCAGACGCCATTCGTAGACCTGGCGACCCGCCATCCGGTTGGCGATCCTCAAACATTCGACCGCTGACGCAAAGCTGAGCATCGTGAAATTCTCGAGCAGCACGAACACATACATCCGTGTCTTTTCGACATCCGGTCTGATGCGGGTTGCAGGGCGCGCGTCTGACATCGCTTCACCTTTCAATGGGTCGTTTATCCGGGTGGCAAAGCGGGCGTAGCCCTCAAAAACCTGACCAAAACCTTGTTCACGGGGGGGGCGGAACGTCAATAGGTGGAATTTCGGTTCTGGTCACTTGAGCCTACCTTTTGTATACGGCAATTTCAAACCCCCGCGTGTGACACAGGCGCGAGGCGTACCTCGGAGAGACAAAATGACCGATTGGACCAAATCAAGCTGGCGCGACAAACCGCGGATCCAGATGCCCGACTATCCTGATCAGGACGCGCTGCGCGCGGTCGAGGCCGAGTTGGCCCGGTATCCCTTGCTGGTCTTCGCCGGTGAAGCGCGGCGTTTGAAAAAGCATCTGGGTGCCGCTGGCCGGGGCGAGGCGTTTTTGCTTCAGGGCGGTGATTGCGCCGAAAGCTTCGAGCAGTTCAGCAGCGATCTGATTCGCGATACATTCAAGGTGATGCTGCAAATGGCGATCGTGCTGACCCACGGGGCCAAGGTGCCGGTGATCAAGCTGGGGCGCATGGCGGGCCAGTTTGCCAAGCCGCGCTCGGCCCCGACCGAGGTGGTGGATGGCGTTGAACTGCCCAGCTACCGTGGCGACATCATCAACGAGCTTGCCTTTACGCCAGAGGCACGCATTCCGGATCCGCGCAAGATGCTGCGCGCCTACACACAGGCCGCCGCCACGCTGAACCTGATCCGCGCCTTTTCGACCGGTGGCTATGCCGACGTGCATCAGGTGCACGGCTGGACGCTTGGCTTTACCGATAACGAAAAAGCCGAGAAATATCGCGAGATCGCCAACCGCATCTCTGACACGCTGGATTTCATGGCGGCCGCCGGTGTCACGTCGGAAACGGCTCACACGCTGCAATCGGTTGAATATTATACCAGCCATGAATCGCTTTTGCTTGAATACGAAGAGGCGCTTTGCCGTCAGGACAGCCAGACCGGCAAGTGGCTGGCCGGGTCAGGTCACATGATCTGGATCGGTGACCGCACGCGGCAGCCTGACGGGGCGCATGTGGAATTTGCACGCGGTGTGCAAAATCCGATTGGCCTGAAATGTGGGCCGACCATGACCAGCGATGATTTGAAAAAACTGATGAAAACGCTCAACCCGGAAAACGAAGAAGGGCGTCTGACGCTGATCGCGCGGTTCGGGGCGGGCGCTGTGGGTGATCATCTGCCGCGTCTGATCCGGGTCGTTCAGGAAGAAGGGGCAAACGTCGTCTGGACGTGCGACGCGATGCACGGCAACACGATCAAGTCGTCCAGCGGCTATAAGACACGGCCCTTCAATTCAGTTCTGCGCGAAGTGCGCGAATTCTTTGGTGTCCACGCCGCCGAAGGCACGGTGCCGGGGGGTGTCCACTTTGAGATGACGGGTCAGGACGTGACCGAATGCACCGGCGGCGTGCGGGCGGTGCAAGATCAGGATCTGTCGGATCGCTATCACACGGCCTGCGACCCGCGCCTCAATGCCAGCCAGTCGCTTGAGCTTGCGTTTCTGGTGGCCGAAGAACTGTCAGCCCGCCGCGCATTGTATCAGGCCAAAGCCGCCGGTTGACGCCCCGTGGCGCTTTAGGCGTCACGCCTGAACATGACGCCCCGTGGCGCTTTAGGCGTCACGCCTAGACATGATCCCGAAAAAGGCGGCGTTTCCCATCGGATACGCCGCCTTTTTCAATGAAGGCGTCAGGTGGCGATGGTTGGCCGCCATGGATCCTGACACCGATTTTAGACAGCGGATTGCTGGCTTCAATCGTCCGACTTTACCAAGCGCAGATAGGGGGGGCGCTTTTTCCTATCTGATAGCCCTGTGTCAGCCGCCGGTTCTGAAAACCCCTGCGCTGGCGCGGACCGTAGCGGCACCAGCGGATAACGCCCCGATTGGTCCCCCACAGGGGTGATCTGGATGTTCTGGATGTCAAACCGGCACGGGCCCGACGGCAGGGGCCCCTTGGTGACAAGACAGCCCAACATGCGGCTGGCATCGCCCATGTCGCTTTTCAACGGCAAAAGGATCATCTGGCCTGCGATCTGCCCCGTTTCCCCTTTCAGCATGATGCGGGCGGTGGCGGGTGTCTCGAACAGCTCTTCCATCATGTCACTGAAGCGGCGTCGTGCATCGGGCGTCAGAAAAGACGTGATGGGCATGCCGCGCACCTCCATCCCCATGAGGTCGCTCAGATGGCTGCCGGCGATGCGCAGCCGGGCCACACCGGGCGCGATGCGTTCCAGCACAAAGGTGTATTCCAAGGCCGCCTCGATCCCGCGCGGGTCGATGTCAGACCGTTTCGGCAGCAGTTGCGTGCCGCGCAGGGCGTGCCAATAGGCATCCACCTGGGACAGAAGGCTATAGCTGTTATCCGGCGTCTCATGCGTCATGATAATGACATTCTGGGCGTCTTGCGTGGTAAAGTCCATAAAATGGCTCACATACTGTTAAAAATTCAAAGGGCATCTGCCGCGCCCGCCTGTGTTTTCGACGGATGCGGCATCATTCGATTTTCGCATATCCTTTCTTAGACCAATCTGGGACAAATTTGCTGACAAATATTCCTAGTTGGTTAACTCCTTTGAAACCGGTGCACCGGAATTTTCGCGGCTTTCGACTTGCCCCAAATCCCCGTTTCGCCTTTAAGAAGCGCCAGATGACCCAACCCACAGGACTCGCGCTATGATACGCTCAATGACCGGTTTCGCTTCTGCCAGTGGTGCGCGTGCGCCGCACAGTTGGGGGTGGGAACTGCGGTCGGTCAATGGAAAGGGGCTGGATCTGCGGCTTCGTGTCCCCGATTGGATAGATGGGCTGGAAGTGGGCGTCCGTAAACAGCTTGGCGATGCGCTGGTGCGCGGCAATGTCACCTGCAACCTGCGGATCGCGCGCGAAGAAGCCGGGCGGGCTGGTTGTCAACGCGGCGCAACTGGAAACGGTGCTGGATGCGCTGCACCAGATCGAAGCGCGGGCAATGGATGCAGGCGTGTCGCTGGCCCCTTCCAAGGCGACCGATATCGTGACCATGCGCGGTGTGCTTGAACAGGCGACAACGGTTGATGATGTGGCGGCGCTGGCTGCCGTTCTGCTGGCCGAGCTTCCAGCCGTGCTGGCGGATTTCAACGCCATGCGCAGCAACGAAGGGGCGGCGCTGGCAAAAGTGCTGAACGCGCAGCTGGCCGAAATGGAAAGGCTGACAGCCCAGGCCGCCGATCTGGCCGAAACCCGCAAGGACGAGATGGCAGCAACCCTGCGCCGCACCCTTACGCGGGTGCTGGATAATGCCGATGGACTAAGCCCTGACCGGCTGGCGCAGGAACTG
Source organism: uncultured Alphaproteobacteria bacterium (assembly GCA_963728645.1). Lineage (GTDB taxonomy): Bacteria > Pseudomonadota > Alphaproteobacteria > Rhodobacterales > Rhodobacteraceae > Sulfitobacter. The sequence goes on from CAVSLU010000010.1 coordinate 227,515, forward strand.
GCGCTGATCGCGGTCAAGTCCGACGTGACCGAAGAGATCGATCGCCTGACAGCCCATATCGCTGCCGCGCGGGATCTGCTGGCGCAGGGTGGCGCGGTGGGGCGCAAGCTTGATTTCCTGATGCAGGAATTCAACCGCGAGGCCAACACGCTGTGTGCCAAGGCCCAAAATACCGATCTGACGCAGGCGGGGCTGGCCATGAAGGCCGTGATCGATCAGATGCGCGAACAAGTGCAGAATGTGGAGTAACCGATGACCCCCCCTCACACCAGTGCACGGCGTGGCCTGTTGATCATCCTGAGCTCGCCTTCCGGGGCGGGGAAATCAACGCTGGCCCGCAGACTGCGCGACTGGGACAGCTCGCTGCAATTCTCTGTTTCTGCCACCACGCGGGCACCCCGTGTGGGCGAGGTGGACGGCAAGGATTACTATTTCATCACTGAAGAAGCCTTTCGCGCGATGGTCAACGAAGGCGAGATGCTGGAACACGCGCGGGTCTTTACCAACTACTACGGGTCACCCCGCGGGCCGGTGCAGACCGCCATTGATCGCGGTCTCGATGTTCTTTTTGACGTTGATTGGCAGGGGGCTCAGCAGATCAGCACATCGACGATGAAGCAGCATGTTCTGTCGATCTTCATTCTGCCGCCCTCGATCCAGGAACTGCGCCGCCGGTTGATTTCACGCGGGCAGGATGATGAAGGCACAATTGCGCTGCGGATGGAAAAAAGCTGGGACGAGATCAGCCATTGGGATGGCTATGACTATGTTTTGATCAATGACGATCTGGACGAAACCGAAACGCGCCTGAAAGCAATCATCACCGCGGAACGTCTGCGGCTATCGCAGCAGCCAAAATTGGTTGAGCATGTGCGCACCCTGCAATCAGAGTTCGAGGAGAAGAAATGACACTTTACACCCTGGGCGACACCGCCCCCCAGATAGACCCCGACGCGTGGGTTGCCCCCGATGCAAACGTGATCGGAAATGTCGTGCTTGAACAGGGATCGTCGGTTTGGTTCGGCTGCACCCTGCGGGGCGATAACGAGACGATCCACGTGGGCAAGGGCAGCAACGTGCAGGAAAACTGCGTCTTTCACACCGATCCCGGCTGTCCGCTGACCATTGGCGAAAACTGCACCATCGGGCACAAGGTAATGCTGCACGGCTGTACCATCGGGGACAATTCGCTGATCGGGATGGGTGCCACTGTCCTGAACGGGGCCAAAATCGGCAAGAACTGCCTGATCGGGGCAGGGGCGTTGATTACCGAAAACAAGGTGATCCCCGACGGGTCGCTTGTCATGGGTGCCCCGGGCAAGGTTGTCCGCGATCTTGATGCAGCAGCGATTGCCGGGCTCAAGGCAAGTGCGGTGCATTATCAGGAAAACGCAGCGCGGTTCCGCCGCGATCTGAAACCGGTCTAGACGGTGGTTCTGCGGCCGCTCTTGCCGGATCTGCTATCCGCGTTGCCGCTGCCCACTCTGGCGCTTGACAAGGCTGAACGGATCGTCGCGATGAACGACGCCGCTGGCGCGCTCGTGGGCCGTGCGGCACTGGACCGCCATTATATCAACGTCCTGCGCCAGCCGACATTGGTCGATGCCGTCGAGCAGTGCCAACAGGACGACAAACCGCGCGAGGCGCTTTATCTGGCCTCCGACGGGGGCAATGACGTCACCTTTCGCGTGCATGTCCGCAAGGTGGCGGGCAATGACTATGTACTGCTTAGCTTTCAGGATATCACCCAGGTCACCAAGGCCAGCCAGATGCGGCGCGATTTCGTGGCCAATGTCAGCCACGAGCTGCGCACACCACTGACCGCGCTGATGGGATTTATTGAAACCCTGCGCGGACCGGCGCGCGACGATGCCGCCGCCCGCGACAGGTTTCTGGCCATCATGACCGGCGAAGCAGAGCGGATGAACCGCCTTGTGGGCGATCTTTTGTCCTTGTCGCGTGTCGAATCCGATGAACGGGTCCGCCCCACCGACAAAGCCGATCTGCGTTATGTGCTGCAATCGACGATGCGCAACCTGAACCCGCTGGCCGTTGAGGCGGATGTGGTGTTGGTGCCGCGCATGGGAGACGATCCCCTACCGCTGATCGGTGACACTGATCAACTGTTGCAGGTGTTCACCAACCTGATCGAAAACGCGATCAAATATGGGGGCAGGGACAAATCCGTCGAGATCGATGTGGAAACCACCCTGCGCGATCCGGCGCTGCGGGGGCCCGCTGTACGGGTCACCGTCACCGATCATGGTCCCGGCATCGATCCGCTTCATGTCCCCCGCCTGACCGAGCGATTTACCGCGCCGACAATCACCGCAGCCGCGCCCTTGGGGGCACGGGGCTGGGGTTGGCAATCGTCAAACACATCCTGAACAGACACAGGGGGCGGCTGAAAATCAGCAGCACCTTGGGTGAGGGCGCGCAATTCACCGTCATTCTGCCGCTGGATTCTGACCAGATGCGCTGAAATTCGCGACATCTGGTCACGAATTCTCGTCTGTCATAAAACTGTAACACTACTGTCACAAAAGCCAAACATGGCGCACCTAGACGTCCGCCAAGATCACCATGGGGGTGGTCACTACATCCAAGCTGACAGGAGACATCATGTCGCTCATCAAATTTACCACATCCGCGCTGGCCATTGCCGCCGTTTCCGCAACTGCTGCCGCCGCCCGTGATCAGGTTTCCGTCGCCGGTTCTTCGACTGTTCTGCCCTACGCCTCCATCGTTGCCGAAGCCTTTGGCGAAAACTTTGATTTCCCGACACCGGTTGTTGAATCGGGCGGCTCTTCTGCTGGCCTCAAGCGTTTCTGCGAAGGCGTTGGCGAAAACACGATCGACGTCGCGAACGCGTCGCGCAAGATCAAAAGCAAGGAAGTCGAAGCCTGCGCCGCGAACGGCGTGACCGACATCATCGAAGTTCAGATCGGCTATGACGGCATCGTTTTCGCATCCGACATCAACGGCAACTCTTTCGAATTCACGCCCACAGACTGGTACAAAGCCCTGAGCGAGCAGGTTGTTGTGGACGGCAAGCTGGTGCCAAACCCCTACAAGTCCTGGAACGAAGTGAACCCTGACTTTGCCGACCAGCCCATCCAGGCCTATATCCCGGGCACGAAGCACGGCACACGCGAAGTTTTCGAGGAAAAAGTGATCCTGGCGGGCTGTGAAGCATCCGGCGATTTCGAGGCCTACAAGGCTGCAAACGGTGACGACAAGAAAGCCGCCGAAAAAGCCTGCATGGCGCTGCGCACAGATGGCACATCGGTTGATATCGACGGCGACTACACCGAAACGCTGGCACGTATCGAAAGCAACAAGGAAGCCATCGGCGTTTTTGGTCTGGCGTTCTATGAGAACAACACCAACAAACTGCAAGTCGCAACCATGAGCGGCATCGAGCCATCGGTCGAGACCATTGCATCGGGTGACTACCCTGTGTCGCGCCCCTTGTACTTCTACGTCAAGAAAGCACACATCGGCGTCATTCCCGGCCTGAAAGAATATGCTGAATTCTTTGTGTCCGATGAAATCGCCGGCCCCGACGGCCCGTTGGCTGAATACGGTCTGGTATCCGATCCAGAGCTTGCAAAGACACAGGAAGTCGTTGCCGACGAGACTGTCATGGGCGCTGGTTCCTAAGCCCTTTCAAATCGCCCGGAGGAGCGTTACTGCTTCTCCGGGTTTGACTGTTGACCAAGACTGTTTCGCCAGGATCGTCTGACAAAAGTCTGCCAGGAACGAAACAACGACAGGCCCATTTGCGGCCACGACCGGGGGCCGACCATGCGTACAATTTTCAACGTGGCACCAACCACGCTGCTGGTTCTTGTCGTGCTGATGGTGACAGCCGCGGCCTATGTGATGGCCCGCAGGCGCGCCTTGTCCAGTGCGGGTGGGGACGCGCGCAAGCTGCACTCACTGCCTTCGTACTACGGTTATAACGCCGCCATGCTGACGGCCATTCCCGCGCTTTTGGTCCTTGCGGTTTGGCTGGTGGCCCAACCGGTCCTGATCCAGAACGCCGTTTACGACATGATCCCGCAAAGCGCCGTTGGCGAAGGGTCGTCGGTCAATCTGGTGATGAGCGATGTGCGCCGTGTGGCGGACGGGCTGGATCTGCTGGTGCAAAACGGCGCGATGGGCACAGAGGCCGCGCAAAACCTGACGGCCGGTGATGACGTGCGCGCGGTGCTGGCTGACAGCGGCGTGGCGCTTGGGTCTGATGTCGGGCCCGACGTGCTGGCCGCGGCCCAAAGGTATCGCAGCTTGCAGGCGACCGGCCTGTGGCTGATGGTCGGTGCCATTGCCGTGATCTCGCTTGGGGGGCTGTTTTTTGCGCTACGGTCCACCAACACCGCGTTCCGGGCGCGCAACGCGGTCGAGCTGTTCGTGCTGTCGCTGCTGATCCTTGCGGCGTCCATCGCCATCCTGACAACGGTTGGCATCGTTCTGTCGATGCTGTTCGAGACCATCAATTTCTTCAAGCTGCACCCTTGGCAGGACTTTTTCCTTGGCACCACATGGTCCCCGAATTTCCGGGGTGACAGCGAGCTTTCGATACTGCCGCTGCTGTGGGGCACGCTTTATATCTCGATCATCGCGTTGCTGGTCGCCGTGCCGATTGGCCTGTTTTCTGCAATTTATCTGTCGGAATATGCCAACAGCAAGGTCCGTGCAGTTGCAAAGCCGCTGCTTGAAATCCTTGCCGGTATTCCAACGATCGTTTACGGGCTTTTCGCCCTGCTGACCGTCGGGCCGTTTCTGGTGAACATCTTTGGCCGTGGCGATCAGGGCCTTTTGGGCGTCGACTGGATGAGCGGCGCGACATCCGTTCTGACGGCGGGGCTGGTGATGGGCATCATGCTGATCCCGTTCGTGTCCTCGCTAAGCGATGATATCATCAACGCCGTGCCCCAATCCTTGCGCGACGGGTCTTTCGGCCTTGGGGCGACCCATTCCGAAACCATCCGCCAGGTCGTTCTGCCTGCAGCGCTTCCGGGCATCGTTGGAGCCATTTTGCTGGCTGCATCCCGTGCCATCGGCGAGACCATGATCGTGGTGCTGGGGGCAGGGGCCATCGCCCGCATTTCCGGCAACCCGCTTGAGGCGATGACGACGATCACCACACGCATCGTCAGCCAGCTGACCGGTGATACCGACTTTGCCAGCCCCGAAACGCTGGTGGCCTTTGCCCTTGGCCTGACACTGTTCGTGCTGACGCTGGGGCTGAACGTGCTGGCGCTTTATATCGTGCGCAAATACCGGGAGCAGTACGAATGACCGACATGCCCAACACAAACCACGCGACGCCGCGGCATTCCCTGCTTCAGCAGGATGCGCGCACGGCCAAACGCAACCGGGCCGAGACGCGGTTCAAGGCCTACGGGATCGCCGCGATCACGGTCGGGCTGGTGATGCTTGTGATCCTGCTGACCACGATCATCGGGCGCGGGACAGGCGCGTTCCAGCAGACCTTCCTGACACTCGACGTGCAGCTTCTGGAAGCCAAGCTGGACAAAAAAGGCAACCGCAATCTTGAAGACATCAAAAAGGTGTCGACCTTCGGCTATGCGCCCCTGATGGCGGCCGCACTTGAAAAGAAGGTCGCTGAGGCCGGTATCCAGACCGATCTGAAACCCAAGGCGATGGCGGATATCCTGTCAAAAGACGCGGCGGCACAGTTGCGCGATTTCGTGCTTTCAAACCCCGAGCTTATCGGTACCTCGGTCAATTTTGAATTCCTGACCAACAGCCGCGTCGATGGCTATCTGAAGGGGCGTGTCACCCGCGAAAGCATCGCGAACGACAAGAATATCAGCGCCGCCCAGCTTGATCTGGTGGACGCGCTACGTGCCGACGGGGCGCTGAGCAAACGTTTCAACCTTGATTTCATCACCGGGGCTGATGCCTCGGACGCGCGGCCCGAGGCGGCGGGGATGGGTGTCGCGATGATCGGGTCGCTTTTCATGATGCTGGTTGTGTTGGCGCTGGCCTTGCCGATCGGCGTTGCCGCGTCGATCTACCTTGAAGAATTTGCGGCAAAGAACTGGTTCACCGACATTATCGAGGTCAACATCTCGAACCTGGCCGCTGTGCCGTCGATCGTGTTCGGTATTCTGGGGCTTGCCGTGTTCATCAACTATATGCACATGCCGAATTCTGCGCCTCTGGTGGGCGGTCTGGTGCTGACGCTGATGACACTGCCGACCATCATCATCTCGACGCGCGCATCGCTCAAGGCGGTGCCGCCCAGCATCCGTGACGCGGCTTTGGGGGTCGGGGCGTCAAAAATGCAATCGGTGTTTCACCATGTGCTGCCCTTGGCGGCACCGGGCATCCTGACGGGCACGATCATCGGTCTGGCGCAGGCTTTGGGCGAAACCGCTCCGTTGCTGTTGATCGGTATGGTGGGCTTTATCGCGTCTAACCCGCCCGATGGGGTCGCATCGGGGCTGCTGGACCCGAACTCTGCGATGCCGGCGCAGATCTATGAATGGGCAAAACGTGCCGACCCGGCGTTTTACGAACGCGCCTGGGGTGGTATCATCATCCTTCTGGTCTTTCTGATCACGATGAACGCGATTGCCGTAATGCTGCGGCGCCGCTTTGAACGTCGCTGGTAAGATCGGGGGATAACACGATGAAAGACAACATTATTTCGGAGATGGACGTGACCACAAACAAGATCAAGATCGCGGCCCGTGACGTACAGGTTTACTATGGCGAAACGCACGCCATCAAAGATGTCTCGGTCGATATTCAAGATAAAACGGTCACCGCCTTTATCGGTCCTTCGGGGTGCGGAAAGTCGACTTTTCTGCGTTGTATCAACAGGATGAACGACACAATTGATATTTGCCGTGTGCAGGGTGACATCCGCATTGATGGCGAAGACATCTATGACGGCAAGGTCGATCCGGTGCAGCTGCGGGCGAAGGTCGGTATGGTGTTTCAAAAACCCAATCCGTTTCCAAAGTCGATCTATGACAATGTGGCATACGGCCCCCGCATCCACGGACTGGCCCGCAACAAGGCCGAGCTGGACGAGATTGTCGAGCGTGCCCTGAAACGCGGGGCGATCTGGAACGAGGTCAAGGATCGCCTGCATGCGCCCGGCACAGGACTGTCTGGCGGCCAGCAACAGCGTTTGTGCATTGCCCGCGCCGTGGCGACAGAACCCGAAGTCTTGCTGATGGACGAGCCGTGTTCGGCGCTTGATCCCATCGCGACGGCGCAGGTGGAAGAACTGATCGACGAGCTGCGTCAGGATTATTCCGTGGTCATCGTGACCCACTCGATGCAGCAGGCCGCCCGGGTCAGCCAGAAAACCGCCTTTTTCCACCTTGGGCATCTGGTGGAATACGGTGAAACAGACAAGATCTTCACGTCGCCCGAAGACCCTCGGACGGAAAGTTACATCACAGGTCGGATTGGATAATATCATGCAAGATCAACACATTGCATCTGCTTTTGATCGTGATCTGGAAAGCGTTCAAGCGCAGATCATGAAAATGGGCGGACTGGTTGAAGATGCCATTCGCCTTGCGGCCCAATCGCTTGAGACGCGGGATGAAGAACTGGCCGAACAGGTGCGGGCAGGCGACAAGCCCATCAATTCACTCGAAGAGATCATCAACGAACACGCGGCGCGGATCATTGCCTTGCGTGCACCGACGGCGATTGACCTGCGTCTGATCCTGAGCGTGATCAAGATCAGCGCCAGCCTGGAACGCATTGGCGACTATGCGAAAAACATGGCCAAGCGGACGTCGGTTCTGTCACAATTGCCGGCCGTGAATGACAGCGCGGGGTCGATCCGGCGGATGTGCAAGACGGTTGAATCCATGCTCAAGGACGCGCTTGACAGCTATGTGCAGCGCGATGCGGATCTGGCGAAGGATGTGATCGGCCGCGACCAGGACGTAGACCAGATGTACAATGCGCTGTTTCGTGAATTTCTGACCTTCATGATGGAAGACCCCCGCAACATCACTTCGTGCATGCATCTGCATTTCATCGCCAAGAATGTCGAACGCATGGGCGATCTTGTTACCTCGATCGCCGAACAGGTCGTCTATCTGGTGACGGGCATGCACCCCGACGAGGATCGGCCGAAGGCCGACGATACATCTACCAACCTGAAGGGGTAAGGCATGGCCAGCACGCAGCCGCAGATCTTGTTGGTTGAAGACGAACCCGCACAGCGCGAAGTACTTGCCTATAATCTGGAATCTGAAGGGTTTGACGTGCGTCGGGCTGAAAATGGCGAAGAAGCGATGCTGCTGGTCGCCGAGGCGCTGCCCGATCTGGTGATCCTTGACTGGATGATGCCGCTGCTCAGCGGAATCGAAGTGTGCCGCCAATTGAAAACCCGCGAGGATACGCGCCATATCCCGGTGATCATGCTTTCCGCGCGGTCAGAAGAGGTGGACACCGTGCGGGGGCTTGAAACCGGGGCCGACGACTATGTGGTCAAGCCGTATTCAATGCGCGAACTCATGGCGCGTGTCCGAACGCAATTGCGTCGCGTGCGGCCGTCCGCAACCGGAGGGCAGCTTAGCTTTGATGACATCACCCTCGATCCCGAACGTCACAGGGTAAACCGGGCCACCAACGAGCTGAAGCTGGGGCCGACCGAGTACCGCTTGCTGGTGACGCTGCTGGAACGTCCGGGCCGTGTCTTCAGCCGGGATCAGTTGCTTGATCACGTATGGGGGCGCGACATCTATGTCGATACACGCACAGTCGACGTGCACATCGCCCGGCTGCGCAAAGCATTGACCCAACACGGCGGCAACGATCCGATCCGTACAGTCCGCGGCGCAGGATACGCGTTGGGCTGATGTGTGTGGTTCGTCGATAGGGGCAATCTAGCGCACCGTATCGCACTGCAAAGTAGCGCGCACCGCGACACAGTGAAAAATCTGATAATAAGTATTATGTAAAATAAGAGGCGCTTTTGGCCTGGCTGATGGCGTGCGGGTTGTGGAAAGACATCTGGGTCACGCGTCAACGACAAAAATCGTGGTGCTTCGTCTTTACCTTCGGGATGGCGCTGTCATAGTTCGGGTGAAACGCCCGGATGCAGACCAAGGGCGTGCGTGTTGAAAGGAAAATAAAGATGGCAGCGCTTAAGATGTCTTCGGCTGAAATGGTGCAATCGGCTCGGGCGCGGATAGCGGAGATCGAGACACCCGATCTGATTGCGATGCTGGACGATCCTGACGTGGTGGTTGTTGATTTGCGCGATATCCGGGAACGCCAGCGCAGCGGTTTTATCCCTGGCAGCGTGCATGCACCCCGCGGGATGATTGAATTCTGGGTTGATCCCGATAGCCCCTATTTCAAACCGGTGTTTGGCGAGGACAGGAAATTTGTGTTTCACTGTGCCTCGGGCTGGCGTTCGGCGCTGACAACCGCGACGCTTCAGGACATGGGGTTCGAGGCGGCGCATCTGCGTGAAGGTTTTTCGACGTGGGAAAAGCACGGTGGCCCCGTAGAATTCCCTGAAAAGAAAGACTAAACAGTAAATCCGCGTTGTGCTAGATCTGTGGGACACTGCAATAAAGGCACGCCGCATGACCTCCTTACTCATCCTCAATGGCCCCAATTTGAACCTGCTTGGCACGCGCCAACCCAAGGTCTATGGATCAACCACGCTGGCGGATGTCGAGGCGAAGTGCCGTGATCATGCCTTGACGCTGGGATATGATCTGGCGTTCGCGCAGTCCAACCACGAGGGTGTGCTGATTGAACACATTCACGCGGCCAAAGGCACGCACGCAGGCATTATCCTGAACGCGGGCGCTTATACGCATACTTCGGTGGCGTTGATGGATGCGATCGCGTCGGTTGAACTGCCGGTGGTCGAGGTTCACCTGAGCAATATCCACGCCCGCGAAGAATTCCGCCACAGGTCCTTTATTGCGCCGGTGGCGTTGGGGCAGATTTGCGGCTTTGGGGATATGGGCTATGTGCTGGCGATTGACGCGCTGAAATCCCACCTGGCAAAGCAACGGCAACAAAAAGCGTAGCGGAAATAAGAAAGGGCGAGCCTGCTGATGCAGCCTCGCCCCTTTTTTGATGTTTTACAGTCGCTTAGCCTTTGGCGGCCTTGGCAACCTCGGCGGCGAAATCTTCCTTGACGACTTCGATGCCTTCGCCAACTTCCAGACGGACGAAACCGGTGATGGTCGCTCCGGCTTCCTTGACGGCGGCACCGACTGTCAGGTCGGGATTTACAACGAATGCCTGGTTCAACAGTGTCACTTCGGACATGTATTTCTGCATACGTCCCACGATCATCTTTTCGATCACGGCGTCAGGCTTGCCGGATTCGCGTGCGATATCCATTTGAACCTGCTTTTCCTTCTCGACCACGGCGGGGTCAAGATCGTCTTCGGACAAGGCCGCAGGATTGACGGCGGCGATGTGCATCGCGATCTGCTTGCCAAGGGCGTCGTCGCCGCCGGTCATCGCGACCAGCACGCCGATCTTGCCCATGCCGGGTGCCGCTGCGTTGTGCACATAGGACACCACGGTGTCGCCATCGATGGCCTGCATCCGGCGTACCGACATGTTCTCGCCGATCTTGGCAATCGCGTCGGTGATCACGGTCGATACCGGCTTGCCGTTGATTTCAGCAGCATTCAGGGCGTCAACGTCGGACACATTGATGGCCGCGTCGGCAATGTCTGACACCATCTTCTGGAAATCGGCGTTCTTGCCGACAAAGTCGGTTTCAGAGTTGACCTCGACAGCCACACCATGGCCGCCTTCGACCTTGACCGCGACCAGACCTTCGGCAGCGGTACGACCGGATTTCTTGGCCGCTTTGGCCAGACCCTTGGTGCGCAGCCAGTCAACGGCGGCGTCCATGTCGCCATCTGTTTCGGTCAACGCCTTTTTGGCGTCCATCATGCCGGCACCGGTGGTGTCGCGCAGTTCCTTGACCATGGATGCTGTAATTGCCATCGCTTTGGTTCTCCTTGGATTGGGGTAAGGGAAAGTCCGGTTATCCCGGCTTTGCATGTCTTACGAATGTAATGGTTTTGTGACAGGCAGGGGGGCTGGCCCCCTGCCCGCGCAAGTGCGTCGATTAAGACTTGGCTTCTTCGACGGTTTCTTTTTTGGATTCGATATCCAAAGGTGCATCTTTGCCCATCGCGTCGTTGGTGACGGTCTCTTCGGATGCGTTGCCCACTTCGACGCCGCCGCCGATCAGTGCTTCTTCTTCGGGCGCTTCGTCCATCGCACCGATGTCGACACCTGCCGCACCCAGCTGCGCAGACATACCGTCAAGTGCGGCGCGGGCCGCAAGATCGCAGTAAAGGCCAATTGCACGTGCCGCGTCGTCGTTGCCGGGGATGATATAGTCGATGCCATCGGGCGCGCAGTTCGTGTCAACAACAGCCACAACCGGGATGCCCAGCTTGTTGGCTTCTGCAACGGCCAGTGCTTCTTTTTTCACGTCGATCACAAAGATCAGGTCAGGACGGCCGCCCATTTCGCGGATCCCGCCAAGCGAGGCTTGAAGTTTGAACTGGTCACGCTCCATGCCAAGACGTTCTTTCTTGGTGAGGCCCTCAAAGCCACGCTCGGACTGTTCGTCGATGGATTTCAGACGGTTGATCGACTGCGACACGGTCTGCCAGTTGGTCAGCGTGCCACCAAGCCAGCGGTGGTTCATGTAATATTGCGCGCATTTTTCAGCGGCATCGGCGATCGGCTGTGCAGCCTGACGCTTGGTGCCCACAAACAGGATGCTGCCGCCCTTGGCGACGGTGTCACGGATGACTTGCAGCGCCTGGTCCAGCATTGGAACAGTCTGTGTCAAATCCATGATGTGGATGCCGTTGCGCGCGCCGTAGATGTACGGACCCATACGTGGGTTCCAACGCTGCGTCTGGTGGCCGAAGTGTACGCCTGCTTCAAGCAGTTGGCGCATGGAGAACTCTGGAAGAGCCATGTCTTTATACCTTTCCGGTTTTGCCTCGTCGGGGGTCTCGATCCCATTTGGAACCAACCGGCGGACATTTGAGGATTTCTCCCTCAAAGGCCCAACCCCGACTGCGGGTTTAAGTGCCGCGCGTATAGGACGGCGGGCGCCGGGCTGCAAGCATCATGTGAAACATAACTGCATCATTTGCGAAAGAAGTCTCTTTTTGGGCGGAAAGATGCTTGCCTTGACCCGCTATGATTGCGCTAGTTGATTTATTCCACAGTGTGAAATTCAGATTAAACGGTTCAATTCGTCAGATACCATAACGCTCAGGCAGGAATGCATGACCTTGGGCCCGAAATCAAAGTGATAACATCGTGACGCATACACAAACCGTTAGTCCATTCCCAGAAAAACCCCTCTGCCCCGCTCGGTTTTTCCGATTCGATGAAGGCATTTGCCAGCCAGACGCAACAGATCTTTGCGGTGTCCGGATTACCGGTTGGCGCAAGGTTCGTGGAAATCGTAAATGCGGCCTGTACCGTATTTGACATGGATTATGGCTTTGTCACGCGGATCAACGAAGACGGCATCGAGGTAGTGTCGGCCACTCGCCAAAGCGTATTGTTTCAAAACCCGACGGACCACTTGGTTTTCAACCGCAGACCGGGGCAAATGGTATCCGCAAGGCAGCCCGATCGAAGCTTCAGTGCGGTTGTCGCTGCGCGTAAACACCCGCTGCTGCTGAACGATGTGGCCCAGTCGGACCACCTTGGCGCGTTGGATCTTGCCGGGGTGGAACCGGTGCGGTTCATCGGGATACCGGTCTGGTTTGACGGCATGGTTTTCGGCACGATCGAATTGTCCGGAAAAGCGTCGACGCGCGTTTTCGATCCTTTTGACACGGCGGCGGCTTATTTCATGTCCGCAGCCCTGGCCACGCCCCTTGCCCTGATGGCGCAGCACTAGCGGTCACAAGACCTGAGGGGCATGCCCGCTTTTTATCCGGTTTTCGCACGCCAGAGCCAGATCCTTGCGATTGTTGAAATCAGCCACCCTAAGCGGCGGATGATAGTGGGTTGTGACGCTGCCCTGCTTTGGCAGTGACAGCGTGGCCAGCAGATGGGCACCAAAGCTCATGTCACCCCACCAGCCATAGATCCGGCCATCGGCACCTTGGGGGGCGGCATAGGTCAGGCTGACGGGTTGGATCCAGATAACGTCATGCATTTCAGGTGTGAAAAACGCCTGAAAGAGCGTGGTCTTGAAGGGCAGGACCTGCAAGCCATCGGTGCTGGTGCCTTCGGGGAAAAACAACAGCCGGTGCCCGTGCAAAAGGCGCTGCGTAAAAAGCGCCGTCTGTTCGCGGGCCCGCTTTGGATTGCGTTCAATAAAGACGGTCCCTGTTGCGCGTGCCAACCAGCCGATACCGGGCCACGCGGCCACTTCTGCCTTAGAGACGAAATAGATCTGCTGGGCGGCATTCAGCGCAAAGATATCCAGCCAGCTTGTGTGGTTCGCCACCACAGCACCACGGTGCTGCATCGGGTGCCCGACGACTTGGCGGCGCAGGCCCATGATCCAAAAGGCGGCTCTGCACACGGATTGGGTTATCCGGGGCGTGACCGGCCTTGCCTGCCCGCAGAGCGGCCTTTCGATCAGGCGCACCAGCAGCAGAACCGCCAGACCGCCAAAGACCACGACCATCAATGCGGTGGCCCGAAACAGCACCCGGACCCAGCCCAGAACGCTGATCGGCGTGTCGGCGGGCGGCATCGCGCTGTCCCAAGGGGCGCTCATTTCGCGCCTCCGCCATAGATTTTCGCCTGCCGCGCGCTGAGCTGTGCGGTGTCCATCATCAAACAGACATCGGTGGTGTTGAACGCGTGATCAATGAATGCCCCGTCGCCCACGCACCCGCCAAGCCGCAGATAGGCCTTGATCAGGCTGGGCACCTGAACCATCGCGCGACGGCGGTCAAGATCGGCCTCGGGGACAAGGTTCATGTCCTGATAGGCCTCTTCCCGCGCGCGGACCCGCAATTCGGGCGGCGCCAGATAGCCATGCCGCAGCAACGACAAGGGATAGGCCAGTTGCGCGATGTCCGTCCCGTGAAAGCTTGCCACACCAAACAGGATCTCGACGCCACGCTCGGCCACATAGCTGGCCAGCCCGGACCACAGGTGGTGCATCGCCATCCCGCCGCGAAAATCGGGGTGCAGGCAGGATCGCCCAAGCTCGAGAATTTGACGGTCTGATTGCTTCAGAACCGTCAGATCGTATTCGGTTTCGGAATAGAAGCCGCCCGCCTTTGCCGCCATTTCGCGGCCCAGTAAACGGGTGACCCCCACGGTCTGCGACGTCTTCGTGTCGATCAGGATCAGGTGATCCACAAAGGCATCGTAGTGGTCGATTTCAAGCCGCTGATCATGGTCGACCAACGCGCCCGTTCCCCCCAGTTCGGTGACGAACACATCATAACGCAGGCGCTGCGCGGCACGCAGATCTTCGGTGCCCTGTGCCAGCCGTACCTCGAATTCTGCCGATTTGCCGAACGTCATTGACGGTTTTGATCTCCGCAGCGCAACATGCGCATTAGTTAGGCGTTTGTCCGGTCAAGCGCAATCCTGCGGTTGTGGCACCATACGCGCAGGGCGATGCTTGCCGCCGGATTCGTTAACGATTTGCTAACGAAGATTTGTCATCAAACACCGGTGTCAATTCGACCCGAAAGCTATCTATGACCATCTTCCCTTCGCTGCGGAAATTCACTGTGATCTTGCCGCCGATATTACTTTGGACCTGGCCCACACCCCAATCGGGATGTTGGGGGTGGCGCACAAGCATACCGGGTGTAAGAATGGCGTTCAGATCGTCCAAGATGTGTCCTTTCGGCAGGGGGTTCCAGAGTGCATAAAGCAGACCTTGATATTGTGACACTGATCAGCAGCCGTATTTGCCATGATCTGATATCGCCCATCGGCGCCGTCAACAATGGGCTTGAGCTTCTTTCCATGACCGGCGTCGGATCAGGCCCCGAGATGACCCTGATCGGCGACAGCGTGGGCAGTGCCAGTGCCCGCATCCGCTTTTTTCGTATTGCGTTTGGCGCTGCGGGTGACCAGATGGTTGGCCGCGCCGAAATCGCCTCGATCCTTGAAACGCTTTATGGCGATGCGCGCTGGCGGGTCGACTGGACCCCGCTTATGCCGCTGCCGCGCGTTGATGTGCGGCTGCTCTTTCTAGGGATACTGTGTCTTGAAACCGGAATGCCCTATGGCGGGCAGATTACCGTGACCCGGACCGACACAAAGTGGATCTTGACGGGACAGGCCAGCAGACTGGGCGTTGACGCAGATCTTTGGGGGATGCTGGCCACCCCCCTTGATTGTGCAAATATTGCCCCCCAGACAGGCGCGATGCTGAAGCCCGCGCATGTGCAATTCGCTCTGATGCCCGCCCTTGCACGCGATTGCGGGCGTCAGATCACCACCGTGGCGACACAGACCGACATCAAGCTGTCGTTCTGACGCGCAAACCCGGCGACGCAGCCCATTGCTAGCTGCGCACCGCGCCCTCGCCGCGCACCAGATATTTGAAGCTGGTCAGTTGTTCGGCCCCGACCGGCCCACGTGCATGCATTTTGCCCGTGGCTATCCCGATTTCAGCGCCCATGCCGAATTCACCGCCATCGGCGAACTGGGTCGAGGCATTGTGCATCAGAATTGCGGAATCAAGCCGGGTCATAAAGCGGGTTGCCGCGTCCTGATCTTCGGTGATGATGCAATCGGTGTGGTTTGATCCGTATTGCCGGATATGCGCAATCGCGCCATCAATGTCGGGCACGGTTTTGGCGGCGATGATCATATCAAGGTATTCGTGGCCCCAGTCATCTTGTGTCGCGGGCACGGTGCCTTCGATGTCGGGCAGGCTTGCATCCGCGCGCACTTCGACGCCCGCATCAAGCAGCGCCTTGATCACACCCTTGCCGATCGTCCGAGCGACGTTTTCGTGTATCAGCAGGCATTCCGCCGACCCGCAGATGCCTGTGCGGCGGGTTTTGGCGTTCAGTACAATTTTCAGCACTTTTTCGGGGTCGGCGTCCTTGTCGATATAGATGTGCACGATGCCCTCAAGATGCGCAAAGACGGGCACGCGGGCCTCGCGCTGGACCAGACCCACCAGGCCCTTGCCGCCGCGCGGCACGATCACGTCGATCGTTTCGGTCATGGTCAGCATTTCGCTGACCGCGGCGCGGTCGCGTGTGGGCACCAGCTGGATTGCGTCCTTTGGCAGATCCGCCGCCTCAAGTCCCTTTTGCAAGGCGGCGTGGATTGCCCGAGAGGAATGAAAGCTTTCAGAGCCGCCGCGCAGGATGACCGCATTACCCGCTTTCAGGCACAGTGCACCCGCGTCGGCTGTCACGTTGGGGCGCGATTCATAGATCACGCCGATCACGCCAAGCGGTGTGCGCACACGTTGAATATGCAAGCCAGACGGCTGGTCCCATTCGGTTATCACCTGGCCCACAGGATCAGCCTGGGCGGCAATGCTGCGCAGGCTGTCGCAGATGGCGCTGATGCGGTCCTCATCCAGCAAAAGCCGGTCCATCATCGCGTCTGAAAGCCCCTTGTCGCGACCAAATTCCAGATCCTTGGCATTGGCTTGCAGGATCGCGGCGCGGGTGTCCCAAAGCGCGGTCGCGGCTTCTTGCAGCGCTTTTTGCTTTTGCTCTGCGTCCGCAAAGCCCAATGTTGCGGCGGCGGTTTTGGCGCGGCTGCCGATGTCTGCCATCAACGCGGGAATATCATCTGTCTGTGTCATATCCAAAGTCATATCTCATTCCTGCTGATTACTGTATCAAGTTGATCGTTACCTAAAGCCTTCGGCGAGGATTTTAAACCATTTGGACGTCAGGAAAGCGCCAGATCATCGCGGTGGATCAAGGCCGCGCGGCCTGGAAAACCTAAAAGCGCTTCGATTTCAGAGCTTTGGTGCCCTTTGATCAGATCCGTGTCTTTCGCTGAATACCGTGCCAGACCATAGCCGATCGGGTGGCCCTGCGGGGTCAGGATCGCCACGCTGTCGCCACGTTCAAAGGTGCCCTGCACACCCGTGACGCCTGCAGGCAACAAGGATTTGCCGCGGCTCATGGCATCGACCGCCCCGGCATCCAGCGTGACGCTGCCGCGCGGCTTCATTGCGGTGATCCAGCGTTTGCGCGCGGTTTGCGGGTCGGAATGTGCGGTGAACCAAGTGGCGTTGGCCCCGTTTTCAAGCGCCAGAAGCGGCCTGAGCACAGACCCTTCGGTGATCGCCATGGCGCAGCCCGCAGAGGTGGCCGTTTTGGCGGCCAGCAGTTTGGTCTTCATCCCGCCCTTCGACAGGCCCGACCCTGCATCGCCTGCCTGCGCCTCGATCTGGGGGGTGATGGTGGTGACGGTGTCATAGCGGACCGCGGTGGGGTCTTCCTGGGGGTTGGCCGAATAGAACCCATCCACGTCTGACAACAAGATCAGTTGGTCGGCCCCGACGGTCACAGCGATTTGCGCGGCAAGGCGATCGTTATCGCCAAAGCGGATCTCGTCGGTGGCGACGGTATCGTTTTCGTTCACGATCGGCACCGCGCCCAGCGACAACAACTGTTCCATGGTGGCACGGCTGTTAAGATAGCGACGCCGGTCAGCGCTGTCTTCGAGGGTGACAAGCACCTGCGCGGTGGTGATGCCGTGCGGTTCAAGCGCTTCTTCATAGGCACGGGCCAGACGGATCTGGCCGACGGCAGCGGCGGCTTGAGATTGCTCAAGCGCCAGCGTGGTTTGCGGCAGGCCCAACGCCCCCCGCCCCAAGGCGATCGACCCGGAGGAGACCAGCACCATATCCTTGCCCTGCCCCTTGAGCCACGCCACATCCTGCGCCAGTGAGTGGAGCCATTGTGAGCGCAGCTTTCCGGTGGTGCGGTCCACCAACAGCGCCGACCCGATCTTGACGACAATGCGTCTTGCGTCGCTCAGGGCTGCCACGGTGCCTCTTCCTCGGTCTGGACAAAACGCAGGCGGTCGTCGTCAATCTGGCCGCGCAACGTGCGCAACACGTCCGTTACGCCCTCGCCTGCGACGCCGGACATCATCATTACATCGCCGCCGGACGCCGCTTCAAGTTCAGCCCGTGCGGCATCCCGTTCATCGTCATCCAGCGCATCTATTTTGTTCAGCACCGTAACGCGGGGTTTTTCAGCCAGATCACCGCCGTATTTTTCCAGCTCGTTGATGATGGTCTGATAGTCCTCGGCAATGGTGGCCGAGGTGCCGTCGACAAGATGCAACAACACCGCGCACCGTTCGACGTGACCCAGAAACAAATCCCCCAGACCGCGCCCTTCTGAGGCGCCCTCAATCAGGCCGGGAATATCGGCCACCACGAATTCGGTATTGTCCACGCCGACCACACCGAGGTTGGGATGCAGCGTGGTAAACGGGTAGTCTGCGATCTTGGGCCGGGCGTTCGACGTGGCTGCCAGAAACGTGGATTTCCCCGCATTTGGCAGCCCCAGAAGACCCACATCTGCGATCAGTTTCAGGCGCAACCACAGTGTGCGCTCCACCCCTTCCTGGCCGGGGTTGGCACGTCGGGGGGCCTGGTTCGTGGCGGATTTGAAATGCAGGTTGCCCCAACCGCCGTTGCCGCCACGGGCCAGTTCAACCCGCTGGCCCAGTTCGGTCATGTCGACCAGAACCGTCTCTTGATCCTCGTCCAGTATTTCAGTGCCGACGGGCACGCGCAGCACGATATCGTCGCCATCCTTGCCGGTGCGCTGCTTGCCCATACCGGGCTGGCCGTTGCGTGCAAAAAAGTGCTGCTGATACCGGAAATCAATCAGCGTATTCAAACCATCGACCGCCTCGGCCCAGACAGATCCGCCGCCGCCGCCATCCCCGCCATCGGGGCCGCCGTATTCGATATACTTCTCGCGCCGGAACGACACACATCCGCCCCCGCCCGCGCCAGAGCGGATATAGACTTTGCACAGGTCGAGAAATTTCATTTCAGATGCCTTTCCGGGGCGCGTGTGGGGGGATCACAGCTTGTGGCTATAGGTCCATGTTGGTACGCAGGTCTCGCGGGCCAGACAATAGCTTTCCGCATTGCCAAGATAGCGGAAGCCCGCATTGGTCAGCACCTTTGCAGATGCCGGGTTGTCGCGAAACACCGAGGCGAACATGGTCGTGTTCCCCAGCGGGTTGGCCGCGACCAGTGCCTGCACTGCCTCGGATGCCAGATGGGTGTTCCAGAAGGCGGGCGCGACCCAATAGCCGACTTCGGATTGATCCCGGTCCATGCGGACCAGCGAAATCACGCCCATCACCTCTGAACCGCCGGCCTTGAGGCCATCCATCACCCAGACGTCTTCGGTGCGCGGTTCGCTTGTGGCACGTTTGATATAGGCCTCGATGACGCCGGGGGGCAGCGGGTGCGGGATCGACACGGTGTTCATCGCCACCCGCGGGTCGCTGGCGTAATATTCGATCAAGCCCCGATCGGACAGGCGCACGGGCCGCAGATCAAAGCGTTCCGTCGCGATCACCCCAGGGGCGTCAGTTTTTAGCAACTCCATCGTCATGTCCCTCCTCCGAACAGTACGAAAAGGACCGATGCCACCGTCAGGGTGGCCAGCGTCCACATCAGATATCTTTCCCAGCGGGTGCCCGCCACGGTTTTCGCAATGCCCGCCCCCGCCAATGTCCAAAGCGGATGCAGGACGATCTGGCACCCCAGCAAAACGGCGGCAACAGTCGCCGTGGCGACCAGCGCAGGTGTGCCAGGTGCTATGAAGGCGGTGAAGCTGCCGACGATCATTGCCCAGGCCTTGGGGTTAAGCGGGTGCACGATCAGCCCCGCCAGAAAGCCCGGTGCCCTTTCGCTGCCAGCCCCCTGCCCCAGCCGCAGATTGGCGACCTTCCAGGCCAGCCAGATGATATAGGCGGCCGACGCGAATTTAAGCGTCAGAAACAGACCCGGGGCGGTTTCGGCAAGCTGCATGAGGCCAAAGCCGATGGGCCAGATGATCAGTTGTTTGCCAAGGGCAACCCCCGCCACAAAGGGCAGCGCCGCGCGAAAACCAAACCGCGCGCCCGTGGCCATCAGCGCCATGTTCGCAGGCCCCGGCGTGCCGATCTGGCTGGCCGCGAAAACCATGAGGGATGTCAGGGCGACGGTCATGCCCGAAGCGCCTTCGTCTGTGCAGGTTTCGCGGGCTTGGGTGTGTCGTAGACAGGTGGCGCATAGTCGGGCTGGATCAGGCCCATCAGGATGTCGTCATGCCACGCGCCCGCCACAAAAGACGCCTGCCGTGCGCGGCCTTCTTCGATAAAGCCGACCTTGCGGTAGCACGCGATCGCGCGGGTGTTGAAATCAAGCACGCGCGCCGACAGGCGGTGCAGCCCAAGCGGGCCAAAGGCATGGGCGGCGATCAGATGCGCCGCACGGGTGCCCAGACCCTTGCCCAGCAATTTCGGGTCGAGAATGCCAATCGCAAGGTCCGCACGGGCGTCCCAGGTGTGAACCGAATGCAGCCGCAACGCGCCGATCATGCGTCCTTTATGCTCGATCACCCATGCCATCGGTTCATAAGCTTGGGCAGCATACCACTTTTCCGCGTGATCGCGGCTGATTTTTGCCACTTTAGCCGGGTCTGCGCCAAACATGTGATGGATGTCGGGCGTATTGCCCAGTTTCAACCGCGCCTCTAAATCCGCGGGCTGTGGCGCACGCAGCCGGACAACCCCGTCGGTCAAGGAGGGGCGCTTTGGCATGATAGACATGGTGGCCCCCTTTTCTGACAGGTGAACGGGCTAAACAGAAAAAGGACCGGCGTTTCCGCCGGTCCCTGAATTTTTTCAAAACCCTGTGGGGTGCGGCTTATTCGGCAGCTTCTGCTACGGGCAGCACCGAAATGAAGGTCCGGTTTTTCAGGCCCTTGTGGAACGTTACCTTGCCGTCGACCTTGGCAAAGATGGTGTGATCGCGGCCCATGCCAACGCCTTCAGCGGGCCAGAACTTTGTGCCGCGCTGACGCACCAGGATGTTGCCGGGGATGACAGCTTCGCCACCGTATTTCTTGACGCCAAGACGGCGACCCGCAGAGTCGCGACCGTTACGGGATGAACCGCCTGCTTTTTTATGTGCCATTGGTGTCTCTCCTTAGCCTTTTGACAGTTCTTTAGCCTGTGCAATCCAGTCTTCGCGCTCTACGCGACCCTTGAACGACAGCTCTTCTTCGATCTTTTCGACGTCGGCTTCTGTCCACGCCGCGATCTGCGCGAATGTGGTGATGCCAGCATCGTTCAGCTTGCCAACGATGACGGGGCCGATACCAGAGATCTGGCTCAGGTCATCGCCATCAGCCTTTTTCGCCTTCTTGGCGGGCTTGGCTTTCGCTTCGGCCTTTTCGGCTTCGACGGGTGTGTCGGCTTTTGCGGCTTTCTTGGGCTCAGTCGATTTTGCATCGGCCTGACCGGTTTTGACGCGCTTGGCCATTTCGGCCTGATCGGCCTTGTTCATCGCGTAACGCTCTTCCATCGCGGTGACGGCAGCTGCGCTGACCGACCCGGTGCCGATGGCGATTTTCACGTCGGACTTGCCTGCGCCGGATGTCATGATGTCGCCAATGCGTACCAGCGTCAGCTTTTGACGGTGGCCTTTCGTGCGCTTGGAAGAGTGCTTCCGGCGGCGCTTGACGAAGTGGATGACTTTCTCGCCCTTGATCTGATCAACGACTTCAGCCTGAACGGCTGCGTCTTCGACCATGGGTGATCCCAGCACGGGGCTGTCGCCACCGAGCATCAGAACGTCGTTGAATTGTACTTTTTCGCCCGCGTCAGCAGCCAAACGTTCTACCCGAAGCATATCGCCGGATTGAACCTTGTACTGCTTGCCGCCTGTCTTGATGACCGCAAACATGCGTCTTCCTTTACTGTTTCCGCGTCCTGTGGTCCCCTTGCGGGTGTTTTCCGGGCTCTTTGCCCACCTCGGACAGCGCACCCCGTTTCGGGATGTTCATGAAATAACAAAGGCACCCGAAAAAGGGCACCTTTGGCGTGAGAACCGCCATTTGCACCAGTGCTGCGCCCGTGTCAACCCATCTCTGGCCATCTCTGGGGGTGTCGCGGGGCCAAAAGCGTTAAAGTGCGTCCGCCACCATGTTCAGCGCCACCGCCCGGCCCAGCCCATACGAGATCTCGGCATAGGCCTTGCCAAATCCATCAAAGAGCGCGGTGTTCAGTGCAGCACCCGCGTCTGTCTGCGAAAACGCCAGATAGGCGTCAAGTGCCGCGTCGTCCAAAGGGGAATAGGCCAACAGGAAATAGCCATAAAGCCAGCCTGTGGTGTCTTGGGTGATCTCGTCGTGCTGCTGCGCCACATCGGCCAGCATTTCCGCCTGGGTCATCTCGATCGCGCCGCCGTCGCCAAGGCCGCGCAGAAACTGGTAGTTCGCATTCATCGCGGCGGTCACGTTGCGGTCGATCATGCTGGCATTGTCGATCAGGGTGGTGATCCGGGCCAGACGCGGATCATCGGTGCCGTCCAGATCGGCAAAGCGTTCGCGCGCAGCCGTTTCGACGTCGGGCTGGCCGATGGCCGCACGCGCCGCGTTTTCCAGCGCGACGATCTGCGCCCCGGTGTCCGAGGCAAAGAACGCGATCACCGCCTCGCGCTGATCCGCATCAAGCGCAGCTTCAAGAGAGGCGCGCAGCGTTTCGGTCATGCGCTGCGGGTCATAGATGGCGTCCACCTGCACCTGCCAGGCGGGGCCGCCCTGCCCGTTCAGCATGTCCCGGTTCAGGGTCTCGGCATAGTCCAGCCCTTCGGCGTGCAGGATCTGCGCCAGCGCGTCGATCTTCAACACATCCATCAAAACGGCGGTCCGCGCGTCGGCCCAAAGCGGCGTTGCAAGCAACCAAAGCAACGGCGCTATGACGAAAACGCGCAGCATCACAGATCCTGACTGGGCTGCATGGTCGACAGCCTTTGCGCCACCGCTTCATAACGGTTTGCCATGATTTCGAATTGCACCGCGTTCATCAGGGCATAGACCTCTTGCATCTTCGGATGCTCTAGGGCGCTTGCATAGGCGGCGATTTCCGCGTCCGAAAACGCCTGATAGGTATAGGCGGCGTTGGCCAACGCGTTGGCCTTGACCGAGGCACGCATGTCCTGCTCCTGGGCGCGGATCGCGGCGCGCAGATCAGGCTCCTCCATCTGCAACTTGATGACACCGGCATTTGCCGCGGCCATCAGAAACCGGATCTGCACCTCTTGCATCGCGCGGATTGAACTGTCTTCGACATTGCTTGCGGCATTCAACCTTTCCAGCAAGGCCAGACGTGGCGATCCGATCCGCTTTAGCCCCGCGATAATCGCCTTACCACCTTCGGATTTGGCCGCGTCGTCCTTTTTCATGTGAGACGCGTTTTCCGCCGCGACCAACCGCTGCCCAAGGTCAGATGCATAGAACGCCGAGGCATGTTCAAGCACGTCGTCGTCCAGCGTTTCGGTGAGTATGTCGCTGCCCATCGTCAGCATAACGTCGGTATCAAAGATTTCGCGCACCAGACGCGACCATTCCGACCCGAACATCGATGCGTCGATCCCCAGCATCAGAGGCGCGGAATCAGCTGAGAGCCGGATGCTTTCCAACGCAACGTCAAAACCCGTCACCTTGAGAAAGGCATCCACCTTGCCCGGATCCGCCGCATGGGCGGGCGGTACAAGACAACTGATCATCACCGCGACCGAAAGGGCAAAGGCAACAGGCAGGCGGGCTAGGGAACGCATAGGCGATGTCCTTTCAAAATGAGACACCGCAACATTAGGCCAAAAAGACCCGTCAGCAATGAAAATCCCCGTGAGCCTGAAAACTGTCCCTGCCCCCCTTGCCAGCCTCCTCAATCAATACTAAACGGGCGCACCACATCGACGCGGAGAGGTGCCGGAGTGGTCGAACGGGGCGGTCTCGAAAACCGTTGAGCCTTCACGGGTTCCCAGGGTTCGAATCCCTGTCTCTCCGCCATTTTGCCTTTGATCATTTGAAATTGGTTGAAATTGAGGCAAGACGTGAAATCTGAAATCACCCCACTGATCTTTTTAATCCGGTGCTTTCAGTTGCCTTTGGCACTTGGGAAAGCGTTGTCAGGCGGCGACTAGTATAGGACGCGCGGCATACCTCTTGCGCCCGGCTTCGGTCTTTGGACGTGCACATGTTCGGCACAAAAAAGTATGAAATCGGGGCTGAGCAGACATTTTTTCATGCCAAACGGCAGTTTGGGACATTTTGCTGGCCCCGCAGACTCGACAGAGTGCGATCTGTTTGATAAAGGCCACGACGGTGCAATGATTGCAAAATTTTTTCCGAGAGAGGTGGTTGAACCCACATGCAGGTAAGTGTTCGCGACAACAACGTCGATCAAGCCCTTCGGGCGCTGAAGAAAAAACTCCAGCGCGAAGGCGTGTTCCGTGAGATGAAGCTTAAGGAACAGTTTGAAAAACCGTCCGAAAAACGGGCGCGTGAAAAAGCTGAAGCGATCCGTCGTGCGCGGAAACTGGCGCGCAAGAAACTGGAGCGTGAAGGGTAAGCCCTTCGTTCTGTTCGCATAGCGTTCCGCTTGCAAGATCTTGAACCCTCGTGGCCAGGCGGCTGCGGGGGTTTTTCCATTTGGGGTTGCCGCCTGCAAGGGCGGTAAACCCTTTCAAATCTTTCAGGCAGCGGTGCCGGGATTGGTGCGCTTCAAGGTGGCGATCAGATCGGTGAACTGATCATTCTGGATTGCCACATGTGCCCGCATCTGATCCGCCGCGTCGCCCGATTTGCCAGCCCGCAGTGCATCCAGAATACCGCCATGTTCATCAAGTGAAGCGCCAATCCGGGCCTGCGCCCGCAGTTGCAACCGGCGAAAGCCCATCAGCCTTTTTTGCAATCGGCTGATTTCTATATGCAGAAATCCGTTGCCCCCAATGCTGCGGATCGCTTCGTGAAACGCCTCGTTCGCATAGTAGTAGGTGTCGCTGTCACCCGATTTCGCCGCCGCACTGCATGCATGATGTAGCCCGTCCAGTGTCTGGATGTCGCCCCTTGTGGCGCGGCGGGCTGCATTGCGGGCGCAAAGCGCCTCAAGCTCGGCCATCACCTCGAACATCTCGCGCAGGCGGATCGGCCCAGTTTCCACCACGAAGGCCCCTCGCCGCGGGATCTGTTCAACCAGCCCGGTGGCCGCCAGTTGAAACAGCGCCTGTCGGACAGGTGTGCGCGACACGCCGAATTGCTGTGCCAGCGACGATTCGTCCAACCGCGGATCCGGGCGCAAGTGCCCCCGTAAGTATCCGGTCTTCGATGGCGTCGCGCAGGTTTTCAGTACCACAGGACAATGCGTTTTTCCTTCTATCGACGCGTGCTCGTGCACCTTTGCATACCAGAATTCCATTCTTGTATACAATAATTGTTGCCATGTGCACATTTGCTGTTAACGTCGCGGAACCTGCCGGACCACCTTGGAGGAGACCCCGGCATGCCATCATAAATTGGGAGGAGAACCAATGAAGTTCGCACTTTTGGGCGCTGTTGCAGCATTTGCGACCACCGCCATCGGCTCTGCCGCATTTGCAGAGACCCTGAAGCTAAGCCATCAATGGGCCGAAGGCGACGTGCGCCATCAGGTCGCTCAGATGGTGGCAGATGACGTTGCAGCCGCAGGTGTCGATCTGAACATCCAGATCTTCCCGAACCAGACCCTGTTCAAGGCCCGCGAGCAGTACACGCCGCTGTCGCGCGGTCAGTTGGACATGACCATTTTGCCGCTGTCCTATGCGGGCGGCCAGCAGCCCGCCTATAACCTGACGCTGATGCCGGGCCTTGTGAAAAACCACGATCACGCCGCCCGCTTGTCTGCGTCGCCATTCATGGCCGAGATCGAAAAGATCATGGCCAGCGACGATGTCGTGACGCTGGTGCACGGGTATCTTGCGGGCGGTTTCGGCTCTAACAAGGGGTGCATCACAAAGCCCGAAGACGTCAACGGCGTGACCATCCGTGCTGCTGGCAAATCCTTCGAGCAGATGCTGGCGGGTGCCGGTGCGTCGATCTCGTCGATGGCGTCGTCCGAAATCTATCCTGCGCTTCAGACCGGCGTTCTGGATGCCACAAACACATCTTCGGAAAGCTTTGTCAGCTACCGTTTGTACGAACAGCTGTCCTGCTACACCCCCGCAGGAGAGTATGCGCTGTGGTTCATGTATCAGCCGCTTTTGATGAACAAGACCACGTTTGACGGTCTTAGCGCGGAACAGCAGACTGCGCTGATGCAGGCTGGCAAGAAAGCCGAAGCCTTTTATCTTGAGCAAGCCAAGATGGGCGATCAGATGGCAGCCGACGCTTTTGCAAAGGCAGGTGTCGAATTGGCCCAGATGAACGAGGCGGATTTCAACGCCTGGCTCGAACTGGCCAAGACCACGTCCTATCCCGCCTTTGTGGCTGAGATGCCCGAAGGTCAGGCCCTGCTGGACATGGCGCTGTCGGTCGAGTGACCCAAACCAACGGCGGGGCACCCTCCCCGCCGTTCCCCCAAAGCTCAAGAGGTTTGCTTGCGTGACGTATTCCGACAGCCCCAACCCTGCTCCCGTCCTGCCCTTTCCGGTCCGGATAATCATGGTCATCTCTACGATCTGCGGGATTGCCGCGTCCTTGATGATGCTGGCGGCGGTGCTGATCACTTGCCAGATGATCTTTGTCCGCGCGGTGTTGAACAAATCGACGATCTGGCAGACCGAAGTGGTGATCTATCTGATGATCGCGGCCACGCTGGTGGGATTGCCCTATGTTCAGAAGCTGCGCGGCCACGTCGGTGTTGATCTGTTGCCGACGCTTTTGCCGCTCAGAATGCGGCGCGGGCTGGCGATCGCGACCCTTGTGATCACGGCACTGATGATCGCCGTGATGCTTTATTACGGCTATGACATGTGGCATTTCGCCTATATGCGCGGCTGGAAATCCGAGACTGTGCTGGCGGCCCCCCTGTGGATCCCCTATCTGGCGATCCCCGTCGGCTTTGCCCTTCTTTTGCTGCAACTGCTGGCCGATCTTTGGCTGTCGGTCACGGCCTTTCCTATGGATGCCAAGGGCCTGCCCGCCATCGGCCCCGAAATGACCGAGGATTATTGATGGACCCCCTTGTTCTGGGCAGCTTTGTCGCCCTTGCCACTGTCTTTGTGCTGTTTTCCGGTATTCCCGTCGCTGTTGGCCTGTTGATCGTGGCCACGGGGTTTTTGTACGTCTTTGACGGTCCGCGCAGCCTTCAGGCCCTGCCAGAGCTGTTTTACGCGGATCTGAATTCGTTTGCGCTGCTGTCGATCCCGATGTTCATCATCATGGGGGCTGCGATATCATCGACCCGTGCGGGCCCCGATCTTTACGAAGCACTTGAACGCTGGCTGACCCGCGTGCCGGGCGGCCTGCTGGTATCCAATCTGGGGGCCTGTGCGCTTTTTGCGGCGATGTCGGGCTCCAGCCCCGCGACCTGTGCGGCCATCGGCAAGATGGGCATCCCCGAGATGCGCAAGCGCGGCTACCCCGACGAGGTTGCTGCGGGCTCCATCGCGGCGGGCGGTACGCTGGGAATCCTGATCCCCCCTTCGGTTACCATGATCGTCTACGGGATCGCCACGGAAACCAGCATCGGGCGGCTGTTCCTTGCGGGCGTCCTGCCCGGCCTTATGCTGGTGACGCTGTTCATCATGTGGGCGATCTTTGATACGTGGCGGCGCGGTGCGGCAGGCGTGGCCCTGACCGGCATCAGCTATAGCTGGAAGCAGAAGTTCGAGATCCTGCCCCGCGTCATCCCCTTTATCCTGATCATCGCGGGCGTGCTTTATGCGCTTTACGGCGGCATTGCCACCCCGTCCGAGACGGCGGCGGTGGGTGCGCTGTTGTGCATCATCGTGGCGGTCGTGGTCTACCGGATGGTGCAGCCGTCTGCGCTTTGGGCGGTGCTGCGCGACAGCACCCGCGAAAGCGTGATGATCCTGTTCATCATCGCGGCGGCCGGGGTGTTTTCGTTCATGCTGTCGTCGCTTTTCGTGACCCAATCCGTTGCAGCATGGATCGCGGATCTGGATGTGAACCGCTGGACACTGATGGCCGTGATCAACCTCTTTTTGCTGGTCGCGGGTTTCTTTCTGCCCCCCGTTGCCGTGATCCTGATGAGCGCACCGATCCTGTTGCCGATCATCATCACCGCCGGGTTCGACCCCTACTGGTTCGCCGTGATCGTGACCATCAACATGGAAATCGGGCTGATCACGCCGCCGGTTGGGTTGAACCTTTATGTGATCAACGGGATTGCACCTGATATCAGCCTCAAGAAAATCCTGATCGGGTCGATGCCCTTCGTGCTGACAATGATACTGGCAATCGTGATCCTGTCGGCCTTTCCGGGCATCGTAACTTGGTTGCCCGACATGCTGATGGGACCAGAGCTGTGATGCGCGCAACCACCGTGTTCAACGATCTGGTGGGCCGCGTGGCCGACCGGGGGCGCAGCCTGATGGGCACCACCGGGCCAAAGTCGGTGGGGCAGATGTGCGAAACGCTGCTGACCGGCAAGGGCGAAGCGACGGGCCTGGCGCTGGCCCGCGCGATCTTTGACAGCTATGACGCGATGTCGCCCGATGACAAGCGCGTGTTCTTCACCATGTTGTCTGAACGCTTTGGCGTGGACCGTGCCAAAACGGATCAGGCCCTTGCGGACCTCAGCGCGGGCGATACCGGTGCCTTGCGCAGGCTGCACATCGCGTCAGAGCCGCGGTCGCAGGAATTGATCCGCCGCCTCAACCGCGCCCCGGGTGGCACGCGTCGTCTGGTGGCGATGCGTGATGATCTGCTGAACCTGATGAAGGCGGATCCCGCTTTGTCGGCGCTTGACGCAGATTTCAGGCACCTGTTCAGTTCCTGGTTCAACCGTGGCTTTCTTGAGTTGCAGCGGATCGACTGGTCAACCCCCGCCAATGTGCTCGAAAAGATCATCGCATACGAGGCTGTGCACGAAATCAGCGGCTGGGATGATCTGCGCCGCCGTGTCGGTGCCGAAGACCGCCGGCTTTACGCGTTCTTTCATCCCGCCCTTGGCGATGATCCGCTGATCTTTGTCGAAGTCGCGCTTACCAGCGAAATTCCTGGCAACATTGACACGATCCTGTCGGCGGACCGCGTTATGGTCGCACCCGGCAAGGCGCAGACGGCGGTGTTCTATTCGATCTCGAACTGTCAGACGGGGCTGCGCGGTATTTCGTTTGGCAACTTCCTGATCAAACAGGTGGTCGAAGAACTGGGCCGTGAATGGCCAAACCTGACCACCTTTGTCACCCTGTCGCCGGTGCCGGGCCTGCGCAAATGGGCGTTGGCCCATAAAGACAGCCTGCCCCCCCGCCTGTCAGAGGTGATCAACGCCGCCGAAGACGGTGCGCGGCCTGCGGCGCTGTCTGATCTGACAGCGCATTACATGCTGGTCGCGCGTCATCCGCGCGGGGGTGCGGCGGATCCGGTTGCCCGGTTTCACCTTGGCAATGGTGCCCGGCTTGAACGTCTTCACACCGACGCCGACACATCACAAAACGGCCAGACCTCATCGTGGGGCGTGATGGTCAATTATCTTTACGATCTCGATACGATTGAACGCAATCACGAGGCGTATTCCACCCAAGACGAGATCATCGCGGCACCCGCCGTGCGCCGTCTGCTCAAGACACGATAGCAAGGAATTCAGATGTACAGCGCAAATCACCTCGGCTCGGCCTTGCGTGCCGGCTCACTCGGGCGCGAGGCGGCCCGTTTTGCGAGGGATGCCGCCAGCGGCCAGATCACCACCTATGCCGACTTATGGGCGCAGGCGGGGCAGATGGCAGGCGCGTTGACGACCTTGGGCGTGGCCCCGGGTGACCGCGTGGCGATGCAGGTCGAGAAATCTGTAAACGGGCTGGCGTGCTATCTTGGCACGCTGCTGGCCGGTGCCGTTCACCTGCCGCTCAATACCGGCTATCCGGCGGCCGAGGTGTCCTATTTCCTGACCGACGCCGCCCCGACCGTGTTCATCTGCGACAAGGCCAAGCTGGAAGAGCTGACCCCCGTCGCCAAGGCCGCAGGTGTGTCCCATGTGCTGACCCTTGATGGCGCGGGCGCAGGCACGTTGGCGGACGCCGCTCAGGCCGCCGATCCGCTGACGCAGGCCGTGCCGCGCGGTGCCGATGATCTGGCGGCGTTTCTATATACCTCTGGCACGACGGGGCGCAGCAAGGGCGCGATGCTGACCCATGGCAATCTGGCATCGAACGCGGGCGTGCTGCGCGATCTGTGGCAGTTCACCCAAGACGACGTGCTGATCCACGCCTTGCCGGTTTTCCACACCCACGGGCTTTTCGTTGCCGTCAACGTGACGCTGATGGCGGGCGGTGCGCTGATTTTGCACAGCAGTTTCGATGCCGCCGCCGTGCTGGCCGATTTTCCGGATGCCACTGCGCTGATGGGCGTGCCGACATTCTATACCCGTCTGCTTGACCAGCCGGGGCTGACGCGGGATGCGGCTGCGGGGATGCGGCTTTTCGTGTCGGGCTCTGCCCCGATGCTGATGGACACCCACGAGAAATGGCAGGCACGCACCGGACACACGGTGCTTGAGCGTTACGGCATGACGGAAACCTGCATGAATACGTCAAACCCCTATGTCGGGCAGCGCAAGCCCGGCACCGTAGGTCTGCCCCTGCCCGGCGTCGCGTTGCGGCTGGCGGATGCGCAAGGCAACGCCGTTTCCCAAGGGGAACCCGGCGGGATCGAGGTGCGCGGCCCGAACCTGTTCAAAGGCTATTGGCAGATGCCCGAAAAGACCGCGCAAGACATGCGGCCCGACGGATGGTTCATCACGGGGGATATCGGAGAGATCGACGCCGATGGCTATGTCACCATCGTGGGGCGGTCAAAGGATCTGATCATCTCGGGGGGGTACAACATCTATCCCAAGGAAATCGAGGCGTTGATTGACGATATTGACGGGGTTGTCGAAAGTGCGGCGTTTGGCGTGCCTGATGCTGATTTTGGCGAAAGCGTGGCGGTTGCCGTGGTGCTTGAACCGAACGCTGACGTGACGCCCGAGGGTATCAAAGCAACGATTGCGCCGCTGTTGGCCCGCTACAAGCACCCGCGCGTGGTTCATATTCTGGACGCCTTGCCGCGCAACACGATGGGCAAGGTGCAAAAGAACCAACTGCGCGACCGCTTTGCCTGAATGGCATCGGACAGGGGATGGCACCGCCCTGCCCGCGCAGCGCCATCCCCCTGAGGATCACCAGCTGTTGAAGCCCAGATATTTACCCGACATCTCAACCTTGACGCGGTCGCCTTTGGGGTGCTCGACACGGGTGACAGACATGTCGAAATCAATCGCAGACATGATCCCGTCGCCAAATTTTTCGTGGATCAGCGCCTTGAGGGTCGGGCCGTAGACGCCGACGACCTCGTAAAAGCGGTAGATGCACGGATCGGTTGGCACGGCTTGTTCCCAGATTTTGGTGGGGCTTTCCGACAGCAGGCTTTCGGCCTCTTGCGGAAGGCCCATCACGCTGACCATCAGCTTGGCCTTTTCGGGCGGGAAGGCGTTCATGCCCATCGCGGCGGAATGGGTCCAGACGGGGGACATCCCGATCTTTTCGGCGATGCCTTCCCACGTCAGGCCCGCCTGCTTTTTGGCGGACAGGATCATTGCGGTTACGTCTTCTTTGGTCATCATGTCGGTCATGGCAAAGTCTTTCATCTTGTTGCTCCTCCGGGGGGTCAGGTGTTGATGGCGCGCAGCACCGGGTGTCTGTCTTCGGGGTCTGGTGCGGGGTCGGTCTTGTCGATCCGCACGGTTTCGGGGCGGTTGGTACCCGTCCCGTCCGACTGCCGCCCCGACAGCTCCTTTGAGCGTTTGCCAAGGAATTGCACCAGATGGTTGCGGATCGCATAGTAGTTGGGATGATCGACGATTTCCGTCCTGTTGCGGGGGCGAGGAATGGTGATTTCCACGCTTTCCGCAACGCGGGCAAAGGGGCCGTTCGTCATCAGCAGGATGCGGTCTGCCAGCAAAATCGCCTCGTCAATGTCATGCGTGATCATGAACACGGTCTGTTCCGTGCCACCCCAGATTTTCAGCAACTCGTCCTGAATTGTGCCCCGTGTCAGCGCATCCAGCGCGCCAAAGGGTTCATCCAGCAGCAAAAGCTTGGGATGATTGGCAAAGGCGCGCGCAATGGATACGCGCTGGCGCATACCGCCCGACAGCTGGCTGGGTTTGCGGTGGATCACATCACCTTCAAGGCCGACCATCGCCAGAAACTTGGTCGAATGTTCGATGACCTGCGCCTTTGACCATTCGGGATGCCGCGCGGCCACGCCGAAGGTGACGTTCTTGAGGGTCGAAAGCCAAGGCAGCAGCGAATAGTTCTGAAAGACGACGCCGCGTTCCAGACTGGGGCCTTTCACCTCTTGCCCGTCCATCACCACCACACCGCTGGTGGGGTCAGACAGGCCCGCAAGGATGTTCATGATCGTGGACTTGCCGCAGCCCGAGTGGCCCAGGATCACGACAAATTCGCCCTTCTCGACGCCAAAAGTGGCGTCTTCGAACACAGTAAGCTCACCGCCGTGCCCGTCGGGATAGCGTTGGGTCATATTTTCGATACTTAGAAACGGTTTCACTGTGAATTCTCCTTATTCGGCGTAGGCGACGCGGCGCTGCAGAAAGCCGAACATGGCGTCCAGCAACATGCCGACGATGCCGATCATGAGGATTGAAAAGATGACAGAGGTGAGATCGAGGTTGTTCCACTCGTTCCACACGTAATAGCCAATCCCGGTTCCGCCGACGAGCATCTCTGCCGCGACGATCACCAGCCATGCGATCCCGATCGAGATGCGCATGCCGGTCACAATGGTAGGCGCAGCGGCGGGCAGGATCACGGTAAAGGCGGTCTTGACGGGGTTCAGCTCGTGGGTGCGGGCCACGTTGACCCAATCACCGCGCACGCCTGCCACGCCAAACGCCGTGTTGATCAGCATCGGCCAGATCGAGCAGATGAAGATCACAAAGATCGCTGATGCCTCACTGTCCTGAATGATGAATAACGCAAGCGGCATCCATGCCAGCGGCGATATCGGGCGCAGCACTTGAATAAACGGGTTCAAAGCCTTGTAGGCGACGGGCGACATACCGATCAGGAACCCCAGCGGGATCGCCACCAGCGCGGCCAGAAAGTACCCCGCAAGCACGCGGTAGATCGAATAGCCGATCTGGATGCCGATGCCCTTGTCGTTGGGGCCCGCGTCGTAGAATGGATTGCTCAGTTCTTCCCATGCTTTGACGATGACCTTGCTGGGCGGGGGCACGCCTGCTTTTGGCGCTCCGCCTCCGGTCAGTTTTTCATATTCAGTCAACTCGCCCACGGCCTTTTGCGCCGGTATGGCGGCCTCCCAGACAAGGAGGCCGACCAGCAGGATGATGACAGAAAGGATCGCCGCGCGGGCGTTCAGCGAAAGGCCAAGCATGGCTTACCCTTTCTTGATCGCAAAGCTGTCGACATAGGCGGCAGGTTCTGCCGGATCGAATGTCTTGCCCATGATCATGTGCGATTTGTAGGTCACATCAGGCGCGGAATAGCCAAGGTCTTCCATGACCTTCTTGCAGTCGGCAGCCAGATACACCTGCTCGGCCACGCCCTTATAGTCCACATCGCCCTCGATATAGCCCCAGCGTTTCATCTGGGTCAGGATCCAGACACCCATCGAATGCCACGGGAACGGGTCGAAATCGATGCGGTCGGGCACTTGTTTGACCTCGCCCAGACCGTCGGCATAGGTGCCGGTCAGGACCTGTTCGATCACTGTCACAGGCTGGTTCAGATAGTTTGTGGGCGCAATGGCCGACGAGATTTCCTTGCGATTTTCGGGGTTTGACGCATATTGCGTCGCGTCAATGATCGATTTGAGCAAAGCACCATAGGTGTTGGGCAATTCGGTGGCGAACGACAAGGGCGCCGCGAAGGCGCAGCATGGATGGCCTTCCCAGATCTCTTTGGTCAGGATGTGGATAAACCCGATACCTTCGTAAACGGCGCGCTGGTTGAAGGGGTCAGGCGACAGATAACCGTCAAGGTTGCCCGCACGCAGGTTGGCCACCATTTCTGGCGGGGGGACGACCCGGATCTGGATGTCGACATCGGGATCAAGGCCGAATTCGGCAACATAATAGCGCAGCAGGAAGTTGTGCATCGAATATTCAAACGGGACGCCAAAGGTAAAGCCCTTCCACTGGCTTGGGTCGCGCTTGTCGAGGTGTTCATTCGACAGCACGATGGCCTGACCGTTGATGTTTTCAACGGCGGGCATGATGTAGGGTTCTGCGACCGACCCTGCGCCAAGGGTCATTGCCAGCGGCATCGGCGTCAGCATGTGGCTGGCGTCGTATTCTCCGTTCAGCGATTTATCACGTGCCACAGCCCATCCTGCGGTCTTGATCACCTTGGCGTTCAGGCCATAGCGTTGGTAAAACCCCAAGGGTTCGGCCATGATGATCGGCGTGGCGCAGGTGATCGGGACAAAACCGATGTTCAGATCCGACTTTTCA
Organism: uncultured Alphaproteobacteria bacterium; assembly: GCA_963728645.1. Lineage (GTDB taxonomy): Bacteria > Pseudomonadota > Alphaproteobacteria > Rhodobacterales > Rhodobacteraceae > Sulfitobacter. The sequence continues at coordinate 262,177 of CAVSLU010000010.1, forward strand.
GGCGTGCCGAGGTTGTCCATGATCGCGGCCTTGGCCTCGTTCAGCGGGAAGACTGACGCAAGGGCCGCTGCCATGGTCGAGCCGCCCATCATCCCCATGAAAGACCGCCGTCCGATGTCACTTTGGCCGAATACGGAACGCACGATTGCGCTTTCTACCGCGCGTTCCATCATGCCGTCTGTGGTGGACAGATCAATGCTGTCGGTCTGGTCAACGGCGGCTGTCACGCAGGTGCGGCATCCGCAGTCTGTGCCGTGCCGCAGATCGGATTTTGACGAAAACGGGTTGCCTAGGCTTTTCAGGGTCATCAATCGCTCCATTGCTGAGTTTCGACCAATGGTGCCGCAGTTACCGCCGCCATAGAATGTGTGGCTGCTGAAAAGGTATCATTAAATATATGTAAATAATTCAATTAATTAGTCGAGATTAGTGAGGCCTTGTAATTACGATTATTCGTAAATTACGATATTTCGTATTGCAACCCGCCGCCGCTGCGCGGTTGTCTGAATGGATGGATGGACAGGCCCCGACATATGATTCTTTGCTGGTGGGGGCTTTTGGCCCGACGCTGCTTGTGGATCTGCACAGCGATCAGATCCTGGCGGCGACCCCCAAGGCCCTGTCGCTTTTCCAGGATCCAGATCTGGTGGGCGCACGCCTGTCGCACCGCGTGGCCGAGGATTTTACCCAGCTGATCACCTTCATCGACGAGGTTTTTCACCGTCAGGAAGCCTGGACGCGCCGCGTCAAGCTGCATGCGACCACGGGGGTGCGGCTGCGCTGTGAAATCTACGGAAGGGCCATCCGGCACGACGGCACCGACCTGTTGATGCTCAATCTGATTGATCTTGATACGCTTGACCGCCACGCCGAGGAATCCGAAGCCGCCAAGATGTACGGCGGCGGGATACTGGAATGGCAGCGCGCACAGGCCTTTTTTGCAGAGCTTGAGCGTCAGAACCAACTGATCCTGAACGCCGCGGGTGAAGGGATCTATGGTGTCAACGCCGACGGCAAGACCACTTTTGTGAACCGCGCCGCGCAAGAGATGCTGGGCTGGACCAGCGAGGATCTGATCGGCCACGACATCCACACCCTGATCCACCATCACCATCTGAGCGGCGAGGCATATCCCTCGCAGGAGTGCCCGATCTATCAGTCGTTCCGCTATGAAAAGGTGAACCGGATCGAGGACGAGGTTTTCTGGCGCAAGGATGGCAAGCCGATCCGCGTCGAATATGTCTCGACCCCGATCTATGAAGGGCAAATTCTTGTCGGTGCCGTGGTCATTTTCCGCGACATTACCGAGCGGTGGGAGAACGAGCGCAAACTGCACGAAGCGATGGAAGAGGTCGCCGCCCTGCGGGACCGCCTGATGCAGGAGAACGCCTATCTGCAAGAGGCGATCAACATCGAACGGGCGCACCATGACATCATCGGCCACTCTCCCGCGATCCGCCAGATCATCGCCCAGATCGAATTGGTGTCGCGCACAGATACCAATGTGCTGATCACGGGCGAAAGCGGGACGGGCAAATCGCTGGTCGCCTCTGCGATCCATAACGACAGCAGCCGCAGCCGCAGGCCGTTGATCCACTTCAAGGGCGGTGCGGTGACCACCGATATGATCGAAAGCGAACTTTTTGGCCATGTGCGCGGCGCGTTCAGCGGGGCGATGCGCGACAAGCCGGGCAAGCTGGAACTGGCCCACGGCGGCACCTTGTTCATTGACGAAGTGGCCGACCTTGCACCCGAACAGCAAGGGCAACTGCTTGAGGCGCTTCAGCGGCGTGCGGTCAGGCGCATGGGCGACGACCGCGAGCGGGCGATCGACCTGCGGGTGATCGCATCGACCAGCCGCAATGTGGAACGCGAGGTGCAGGCGGGGCGGATGCGGCAGGATCTTGTGCTGTTTCTGAATGTCTTTCCGATCTATTGCACGCCGCTGCGCGAACGTGCGGTCGATATCCCCCCTCTGGTGGCGCATCTGCTTCGGCTTGCGTGCAAACGGCTGGGCCGCAAGGAACCCATCGTCACCGAAGGCATCATGCGCAAATTGCAGCAATACGACTGGCCGGGAAATGTGCGCGAACTGGCCAATGTGATTGAACGCAGCGCTATCGTGTCGCACACCGGCAAGCTGATGGTGGATATCCAGAACCCTGCGGCCCCCGTCGTGCGCAGTTCGACCACACTGATGACGGAAGCCGACATAGAACAAATCCGCATCGCCAATACGATTGCCTGCATGAAAGACGCAAGTGGCCGTGTGTCGGGCCCCGGCGGTGCTGCCGATCTGCTGGGTATTCGACCCACGACGCTTTATTCACGGCTGCAAAAGTTGGGGCTAAGCGCCAAGGACTGGGAAACCTGAAGCAGGTGCACGTTGCCTTTCGTGCAAAATAAAACCGCCGCAAAGCGGTTGGCTTTGCGGCGGGAAAAACCTCGTGCAGGCAATGGTGGGCTTAGCGTGCCGCGACCGCCTGCGATGCGATATGGCGGATTTCACCGCGTGCGACGCCGATATCGGCAAGATCGCGATCATTCATTGCCGACAGCTCGTTATAGGTCTGGCGGATGGCGCGGCGGTTTTCGCGCTCCGTGCGCAAGGCCTCAAGCGTCAGGCGAAATTTGCTCATCAGGCCGTGGGCGGGATGGGCGTTGTAGGATGTTGTCATGGTCATTTTCTTTTTTCTTTCTCGGTTTTGCGGTGGCATATCCACCGCAATCGGGTTGGTGATGTCAGGTCGTCACGTTTGGGAGAAAACGCAAACCTGTCATAGGGTTACGCTGCGGCTGCTTGCCGGGGCGTGCGGTTGAACAGGCCGCGTACCTTGGTTGCGGTGCGTGCCGCGAAGGCTGCGATATAGGCGCTGCGCAGGGCTTGGGCCTCTGCCAGTACGCGGGTGACTTCGGCGGGGGTGGCGGTTTGGTATGTCATTTCGGTTTTCATTTTCATCATTTCCGTTTCTGGGCTTCGATGCCCGTGACCCCCATATGTGCCTGCTTCGTCCAGGGTGCAAACCATAGACGGTATGCAAAAAACGCATGGCTTCGCGCTGCGTTTTCGGGGGGCAAAATCACCTTGTTGGGTGCCTTTCCCCCCGGCCCGGTGCCAGACCCGCCCCCACCTTGGGATTTTTGCGGATAATGCCAGTATCTGAAAGTGACAGCCGCCCGATTGAGCGCTAGTAAATAGGTCATGTCCGCCCCGGTTTCTTCCATCCGCAATCTCGGCCCCGCGTTCGAGCAAAGCTGCGCAAGCGTCGGTATCCATTCCGCCGATCAATTGCGCGCGCTTGGGGCGGATACTGCATATGCGATGATGCTGCGTGCCGGCCAGCGGCCGCATTTCATCGGGTATTACGTGCTGGTGATGGCGCTTCAGGGACGGCCCTGGAACGATTGCAAGGGCGATGAAAAAACAGCGCTTCGGGCCAAATTCGACGCGATCAAAGCCAGTGCGCATGACCCCGCGCAATCGGAATTCGAACGGATGATGGACCTGATCGGCATACGCCCCGCCGAAAGCTAGGAACGCGCTGTGCTGTTGCGGCGTTGGTGTCTGAAACCCAAACCGTCAGGACGCCCATGCCCCCAGATCACCCCCATAGCCATGACCTTGACCGGCTGCACCGGCTTGCCAACACGATGGACCGCGCGTTTCGCGTGCCAGTTCTGGGCATTCGCGTCGGTTGGGATTCGATTTTGGGACTTGTGCCGGGCGTTGGCGACGTTCTGGCGTTGGCCCCCGCCGGTTATATCGTCAAAGAGGCGCACCGCTTAGGTGCCAGCAGATCTGTGCTGGCGCGCATGGGGGCCAACGTGGCCATCGATCTGGCGATCGGGGCCATTCCTTTGATCGGCGACATATTTGATGTGGGCTGGAAGGCGAACACACGCAACGTGGCCCTGCTCAGGGACCATATCGGCGCGGTACCAGCAGCATCAAAGACGAACGAAGGCAATCTATCGTCGCACCACCCCACCTTGCGAGGATAGCCCCCGCGAAAAAGGTGGCACCCGTGAAAAAGGGGCCGCAGTTGCCCGCGACCCCCTTTCAATATCATTGGACAAGCTTTTGGCTTAGCCGACCAGCTCGAGACCGGAAAAGAAATACGCGATTTCAACGGCGGCTGTTTCAGGCGCGTCCGACCCGTGAACCGAGTTTTCGCCGACAGATTCGGCAAACTCAGCGCGGATCGTGCCCGCTGCCGCGTCTGCGGGGTTGGTGGCACCCATCACTTCGCGGTTTTTCGCGATGGCGTTTTCGCCTTCCAGAACCTGAACGACAACAGGCTCGGATGCCATGAATTCGCACAGTTCGTCATAAAAGGGACGCTCGGCATGCACGGCATAGAACACACCGGCCTGCTGCTTTGTCATGTGAATGCGCTTTTGCGCAACGATGCGCAGGCCCGCGTCTTCGAACTTGGCGTTGATCTTGCCGGTCAGGTTGCGGCGTGTTGCGTCTGGTTTGATGATCGAAAATGTGCGCTCAAGGGCCATGATAGCTCTCCTAGATGGGGTTAATTTGCGCGCTCCCTAGCATGCGCCCTGCCCCATGAAAAGGCGCGATTGACGCGGGGCCAGACATGGTTCAAACCCCGCCCATGTTACGCATTTCAGAAATCAACTACTCTGTCGAAGGCCGCCCCCTGTTCGAGGAAGCCTCGGCTGTCATTCCCGAAGGCCACAAAGTGGGCCTTGTCGGGCGCAATGGTGCGGGCAAAACCACCTTGTTCAAGATCATAAGGGGCGAATTGGGGTTGGATGGGGGCGATATTTCGCTGCCCAGCCGGGCCAAGATCGGCGGCGTCGCACAAGAGGTGCCATCGTCCGATGTGTCGCTGATCGACACGGTGCTGGCCGCCGATGTTGAACGCGCCGCCCTGATCGCTGAGTCCGAGACCACCAAGGACCCCGCCCGCATTGCCGAGGTGCAGACCCGTCTGGCCGATATCGACGCGTGGTCCGCCGAAGGGCGTGCGGCCGCGATCCTCAAGGGGCTTGGTTTTGACGACGACGACCAGCAGCAGCCCTGTTCGGCCTATTCGGGCGGCTGGCGGATGCGCGTGGCGCTGGCGGGCGTGCTTTTTGCCGAACCCGATCTGCTGCTCTTGGACGAGCCGACCAACTACCTTGACCTTGAAGGGGCGCTGTGGCTGGAAAACTATCTGGCGAAGTATCCCCACACGGTCATCATCATCAGCCACGACCGCGGTCTTTTAAACCGGGCTGTGGGCGGCATTCTGCATCTCGAAGACAAAAAACTGACCTATTATCAGGGCAACTACGACCAGTTTGCAAAAATGCGTGCCGAAAAAAGGGCGCAGCTGACCGCGCAGGCGAAAAAGCAGCAGGCGCACAAGGCGCATATGCAGGCCTTTGTTGATCGCTTCAAAGCCAAGGCATCCAAGGCCAAGCAGGCGCAATCGCGCATGAAAGCCATCGAAAAGATGGTCACGATCACCCCGCCAGAGGAAGCCGCGCGCAAAGTGTTCACTTTCCCGCAACCCGATGAGTTATCGCCGCCGATTATCAGCATCGAAGGTGGTTCCACCGGCTATACCGAAGGCCAACCCGTTCTGTCGCGTCTGAACCTGCGCATTGACCAGGATGACCGCATCGCACTGCTAGGCAAGAACGGACAGGGCAAATCGACGCTCTCAAAACTGCTGTCGAACCGTCTGGTGCTGTTCGAAGGCAAGGCGGTCAACTCCAACAAGCTGCGCATCGGGTTCTTTGCCCAGCATCAGGTGGACGAGCTTCACATCAACGAAACCCCGCTCCAGCATATGATCAGCGCACGCCCCGGCGTGATGCAGTCAAAGCTGCGCGCGCAACTGGCTGGCTTTGGCCTTGGCCCCGATCAGGCCGATACCGAAGTGGGCCGCCTGTCGGGCGGACAAAAGGCGCGCCTGTCGCTGCTGCTGGCCACGCTTGACGCGCCGCATCTGCTGATTCTTGATGAGCCGACAAACCACCTTGATATCGAATCCCGCGAGGCGCTGGTCGAGGCGTTGACCCGCTATTCCGGTGCCGTCATCCTTGTCAGCCACGACATGCACCTGCTGTCTATGGTCGCGGATCGGCTGTGGCTGGTCAGTGATGGTACGGTGAAACCCTACGAAGACGACCTTGAAGCGTACCGCAAGATGCTGCTGACGGTCGAAAAGCCGGTCAGCAAGAACGCCAAGCCCGTCAAGGAAGCCCCAAAACCCAAGCGCGCCAGCCGCGAGGACATCATCGCGCTGCGTTCTGAAGTGCGCACCGCCGAGGCCCGCGTAACCAAAATCAACGACATGCGTGACAAGCTGGCCAAGAAACTTGCCGACCCTGCCCTTTACGAAAAGGACAAAGTCGGCGAACTTGAAGTCTGGAACAAGAAATACGCCGAAGTCATGGGCGCACTTGAACGCGCTGAATCGATCTGGATGGTCGCATTGGAAAAACTTGAAACTGCTTCCGCCTGACTTCTCTGGCTCTTAAATATCCCGGGGGTTCGGGGGCAGAGCCCCCGGTGCAACATATGACACCACTCGACATTCCATTCATGATCACGGCTTTTGCCACGATGATCGTCATCATCGACCCCTTCGCGATCGGGCCGATGTTTCTGGCGCTGACCCCCGGCATGACGCCGGCGCAACGCCGCCGGATTGCCTGGCGGTCGGTGATCATCGCGGCCGGGCTTTTGTTGGTCTTCGCGGCCTTCGGCGAGGCCGTGCTGGGCTTTATCGGCATCTCGATGCCCGCGTTCCGCGTCGCGGGTGGTGTTCTGCTTTTCCTCACCGCGCTTGATATGCTTTTTGACCGGCGCACCAAACGCCGCGAGGATACGGCGGCATCTGATGAGGACCATGACGATCCGTCGGTCTTTCCGCTTGCCATTCCGCTGATCGCGGGCCCCGGCTCCATCGCGTCTGTGATCCTGCTGACGGGGGAACGCCCCGGTGCCCAAGGGCTGATCACTGTTGTCGGCATCACCTTTGCCGTTCTGATCATCATGGGGCTGACCATGCAGGCCAGCGGGTATCTGGAGCGCGCTCTTGGCAAGGTCGGCATCAACGTGATTACCCGCCTTTTGGGCATGTTGCTTGCGGCGCTGTCGGTTCAATTCGTTCTGGACGGGCTGTTCGCTTTTGGTTTCGGTCCCGGTGCGGGCTGACAAACGGCAGGCCAGACCCCATATATCCTTGATGGATGAACGGAGGGTGTGATGGCAGAGATTGAAACCGGGCGCTTGATCTATCTTCTGGTGCTGCTTTTGATGGTCGCGGGGTGGTTTTTCATGCAGCGCCGCGAAACGCTGAACACATCGCTTCAGCAATTTGCGGTGTGGGGGATGATCTTTGTCGGCGTTGCGGCGGGCTATGGCCTGTGGTCCGACATCAGCCGAACCTCTATGCCGCAGCAAAGCTTTGACCGTGGCATCGGCAGCGTCACGATCCCGCGTGCGCGCGATGGCCATTATTATCTGACGGCGATGATCAACGAAAAGCCCGTGCGTTTTGTGGTGGATACAGGTGCCACCGATATGGTGCTGACCCGGCAGGACGCGACCCGCGTGGGGCTGTCGCCGGACAGTCTGAATTATCTGGGCCGTGCAGGCACCGCGAACGGCGAAGTGCGCACCGCCTTTGTGCGCCTGAACGAGGTCCAGCTTGGCGAGATAAGGGATTTCGACGTGCCCGCGGTGGTCAACGATGGGCAGATGTCGCAATCCCTGCTGGGGATGGGCTATCTGCAACGCTGGGGGCGGATCGAGATCGCGAATAACGAGCTTGTGTTGACGCGTTAGGAACTGGTCGTAATGCGTTCAGGTTTCTGCCTTTTTCTCCCAACGGCCAGACTCTTCTGACCAGTACTGCGCTGCGGCACCCGCCTCTTTCAGCATCTTCCACTGGCCGCGGGCGGTGTTCAGGGCGGCGGCGTCATTGCCGTCGAAAAGGATGCAGACGCGGTCCAGTGCCGCGACCTCCTCCGCCGACACTTCGGCCCCTTGCACCGAGAACACGCACGTCGCCCCGTTGGGTGTTTCGCGTCCCGTTGTCAGCAAGATCGGTTGGTCCGCGTCATGGGGCCCACCGGCCAAACCGTGGGGCACAAAGCCGTCGTCGGGCCCCTGCCACAAGGCACTGTCCAGCTGTTCAAGCGTGGCCTGATCGGTGCCGCGCACGGCCACACGCCACCCCGCCCCCTGCGCCTTGTTCAAAAGCATCAACAGCGTTTCAGGCATCGGTCTGCGGGTCAGATGATAAAAATACGCGGCACCCATCAGGTTACGTGTCCTCGAAATTGTCGAGGATCAAACGGTTCAATGAAGCCACGCCCCACCCCGTCGCACCCACGGGTGCCAGCGCTGTCTCGGATTTGACGGACGCCACGCCCGCGATATCAAGGTGGATCCAGGGCGTTTCATCCTTGACGAAGCGGCCCAGAAACTGTGCCGCCGTGATCGACCCGCCGGGGCGTCCGCCGATGTTCTTCATATCGGCAATCCGGCTTTTAAGCAGGGCGTCATATCCCGGCCCCATCGGCAGCCGCCATGCGCCTTCATTTTCGGCGTCTGCAGCCTTTAGAAACGCGCCGCACAGGGCGTCATTGTTGGAAAATACGCCTGCATTCTCGTGGCCCAATCCGATGATGATGGCACCTGTCAACGTCGCCAGATCAATCATGCCGACGGGTTTGAACCGTTCCTGCGCATACCACATCACGTCACACAGCACCAAGCGGCCTTCGGCGTCGGTGTTGACCACCTCGACGGTGTCGCCCTTCATGGATTTGATCACGTCACCGGGGCGTGTCGCATTGCCGGAGGGCATGTTTTCAACGATGCCGACCAGCCCCACGACATTTGCCTTGGCCTTGCGCAGGGCAAGGCTGCGCATCACGCCCGCGACAACGCCGGCCCCGCCCATGTCCATGGTCATGTCTTCCATGCCCGCCCCCGGTTTAAGGCTGATGCCGCCGGTGTCGAACACCACGCCCTTGCCCACCAGCGCCAGCGGTGCCGCGTCTTTCTGACCGCCGTTCCAGCGCATCACCACGACGTATGACGGGCTGTCAGACCCCTGCCCCACGGACAACAGCGTGCGCATCCCCAACGCTTGCAATTGCGTTTCGTCCAGCACTTCGACCTCAAGCCCGATGTCTTTCATCGCGGCCAGCCGATCGGCAAATTCGGTGGTGGTCAGAACGTTTGCGGGTTCATTCGTCAGATCCCGCGTCATAAACGCCCCGTCCGCAATGGCCAGCAGCGGTTCAGCCGCAGCGCGCAAATCGTCGGGTGCGCTGGCCATCACGGTCACAGTGCCCTTGCGCGGTTTGCCGTCGCTCTTGCGGTCCTCAAAGGTATAGTCGCGCATGGCCAGTCCAAAGCACAGTTCTGCCGCCTTGCGCAGACTGCCGGTCAGCAACAGCAAGTCCGCAGTGCCGCGCCGCTTGGCAAGCGTGGCCCCTGCCTTGCGCAATTCGGTGGCCGATCCGTTATTTGCCAGCTGGATGACATCGACCGCGTCGGCGGCCAGGCCCGTGGGGTAGCCAAGGCTAAGCGCGTCGCCGGGTTTCAGATCGGCAAAGGCGGCACTTTTTACCAGCCGATCAAGCGCGCCTTTCGTCAATTTGTTGATTCTGCGCGCGGCCGGGTTCAGCTTGCCATCGCGCGGCACTGTCACCGCGACACGGCCTGCGTGGCCTGCGATCTGGTCGAGGTCGGTTTGGGCAAAGGTCATCGGGGTCAATGCGGTCATGGTTGGCTTCCTTTTGGCTTTATTGCGATCAGACCTAACGCGACCAGCGCGGCAAGGCCAGATAGCAGTTTTCGCGGCCAGAGTTTTCCTTTATCGTGGGCCGCAATTCATCGTTCAAAGACCCAAGGGACGCAGATTGGCCAAGTTCGACCGCTATATGTTGTCCCAGTTTCTGACGCTGTTCAGCTTCTTTGCGCTTGTGCTGGTGGCGATCTTTTGGATCAACCGTGCTGTCTTGCTGTTTGATCGGCTGATCGGCGATGGCCAGACGGCATTGGTTTTCCTTGAGTTTACGGTGCTTGGTCTGCCCAATCTGATCACCACTGTCTTGCCGATCGCGACCTTTGCGGGGGCGGTTTATGTCATCAACCGGATGACCAGCGAATCTGAATTGACGGTATTGCAGGCGACGGGGTCAAGCCCGTGGCGGCTGGCGCGACCGGTGTTCATTTACGGAATCCTTGTGGCGGTGATGATGTCGGCGCTCACCCATTTTCTTGTCCCGATGGCCAAGGCTCAGCTTAGCCAGCGCGAGGCCGACATCTCGCAAAATGTGACCGCGCGGCTTTTGACCGAAGGGACATTCCTGCACCCCACGCCCAAGGTCACGTTCTATACCCGGCTGATCGGCAAGGACGGCGTGCTGCGCGATGTGTTTCTGTCAGACCGGCGCAATCCGGCTGAAGGTGTGATCTATACCGCCGCCGAAGCCTATCTGGTGCGCAACGGCGAAGGCACCACGCTGATCATGGTAGATGGGCTGGCGCAGCGCTTGAAAGTCGATGGCAAACGGTTGGCGACCGCGAAATTCCGGGATTTTTCCTTTGATATCTCAGCGTTGGTCAACCGCAAGGCGGATCGGGTGATCTCGCTTGATGCGTTGACGACGCCAGCCCTTCTTGCGGACTGGGACACCCTCGGCGCCCGACCGGAGCAGCCCAAGGGCCAGCTTGCGCAGGTGTTTCATGCGCGGTTTGCCGAACCCCTGTTTTGCGTTGTCGCAGCGATGATCGGCTATGCCACACTGATCCTGGGTGGATTTTCACGGTTTGGCGTCTGGCGCGAAATTGTGATCGCCTTTGGCCTGTTGATTGCACTGGATGGTGTGCGCAGTTCCCTGCTGGATCTGGTGCGTACAGACGCAGGACGATGGCCGTTGATGTATCTGCCGATTGCGATTGGCGCGGTGTTGGTGCTGGCGATGATATGGAAAACGGCGCATCCGCACTGGAACTGGATCAGGCGCAGGCGTATGTCAAAGGGGGCCACATGATCCTGCATCTTTATTTCGCCAGACGGTTCGTCATGGGGTTTATCCTGATTTCCGCCGTGTTGTTCGCGCTTTTGGTGCTGGTCGATCTGGTCGAGCAGTCGCGCAAATTCAGCAGCTACGACATCGGTTGGGGCCGTGTGTTCGGTCTGACCTTGCTGAACACGCCTGCCACGCTGAACCTGATATTGCCGCTGATCATGATCCTTGCGACCGTGGTATTGTTTCTGTCGCTGGCCCGGTCCTCTGAACTGGTGGTGACACGGGCGGCGGGCAGATCTGCGCTTGCGGCGCTTCAGGCCCCGGTCTGGGTCGCGTTCTTGATCGGAATCATGGCTGTTGGCATGTTGAACCCCATCGTCGCCGCCACCGCCAAACGCTATCTTCAGGTGTCCGAGAAAATCCGGTCGGGGGGCGTGTCGGCGCTGTCGATCAGCGACGAAGGTTTGTGGCTTCGTCAGGGCGGTGCGCAGGGCCAGACCGTGATCCGCGCGTGGCGGTCGAATGCAGACGCGTCGGTGCTTTATGATGTGACGTTCATCTCATACGCGCCCGATGGCGGCCCGATCCGCCGGATCGAGGCGGAAAGCGCCGCGTTGGACGACAGCACCTGGGTGCTGACCGACGCCAAATCCTGGCCGCTGCAATTGGGCGTGAATGCCGAAGGCAACGCGCAGGAATATGCCACGCTAACCCTGCCTTCGACTCTGACGCTGGACCGGATCCGCGAAAGCATCAGCGACCCCGGAGCGGTGTCGATCTATGAATTGCCTGCATTCATTCACCAATTGGAACAGGCGGGATTTTCGCCGCGCCGTCAAAAGGTCTGGCTTCAGACCGAACTGGCACGCCCGTTCTTCCTGGTTGCCATGGTTCTTGTTGCGAGCGCTTTCACCATGCGCCATACGAGGTTCGGAGGCACGGGCGTTGCGGTGCTGACATCTGTCCTGTTGGGGTTCGGTTTGTATTTCATTCGCAGCTTTGCGCAAATTCTGGGTGAGAATGGGCAGATCCCGGTCATATTGGCCGCGTGGGCTCCACCGGTTGCATCTATCCTGCTGGCGCTTGGCCTGCTTTTGCACGCAGAGGACGGCTGACATGCGCGCACTGGCCCTGATCCTTTTTATGCTGCTGCCCGTATCGGCACCCGTGTCGGCGCTTGCCCAGCAGACATCACCACAAACCGCGCCACAAACTGCGCCACAAACCGCGCAACAATCGGGGGGCGACGCCGCCGTTCTGGTGGCAGACGATCTGTTTATCACCCGCGATCGCGTTCTGGTGGCCAAAGGCAATGTCGAAGCGTTTCAGGGCACCACGCGCCTGCGGGCGCAAACCATAACCTATGACGCACAATCCGGCGCGTTGACCATTCAAGGCCCGATCGTGTTGAAAGACGGTGACGCCACGGTCATTCTGGCCGACGCAGCCGAGCTAAGCCGCGACTTGCAAAATGGTCTGCTGCGCGGGGCGCGGATGGTGCTGGACCGGCAGCTTCAGCTGGCCGCCGTCCAGATCGACCGGGTCGATGGGCGCTATAGCCAGCTTTACAAAACCGCCGTGACCTCGTGCAAGGTTTGCAATGACGGCGAGGTGCCGCTTTGGCAAATCCGCGCACGCCGCGTGATCCACGATGAAGTGGCCCAGCAACTGTATTTCGACGACGCGACGTTTCACATCCGGACCGTTCCGATCTTTTATCTGCCGCGCCTGCGCCTGCCCGATCCGACACTGAGCCGCGCATCGGGTTTCCTGACGCCCTCAATCCGGACAACCTCGCAATTGGCGACGGGCGTCAAGATCCCTTATTTCATCAAGCTGGGTGACAGCCGGGATCTGACCTTGGCCCCCTATCTGTCATCCGCGACCCGCACGCTTGAACTGCGCTATCGGCAGGCCTTTGCGTCGGGCGGCATCGAATTGGTCGGGGCATATACCCGCGACGACCAGCGCCCCGACAGCCCGCGCGGCTATCTTTTCGGGTCGGGGTCTTTTCAACTGCGCCGCGATTATCAGCTCAGCTTCAACATCGAAACCGTCAGCGACGAGGCTTATTTCAACGAATACGGGTATTCTGACGTTGACCGGCTGCGCAGTGATCTGACCCTGTCGCGGGCGCGACGCGACAGCTATGTCCGGGCGAGCCTTTACAACTTTGAATTGCTGCGCCCCGGCGAGGTGAACGAAACCCTGCCCACGCTGGTCATCGACAGCGACTACGAAAGGCGGTTCTTTCCCAAGGCCGTCGGAGGAGAGCTGCGCCTGTCGCTTCAAGCCCACAGCCACCGCCGAAGCTCGGCCCGCGATACGGACGGGCCGGACGCGGATTTGATCGTGGACGGCCGCGATGTGTCGCGCATCAACGGCAAGCTGGCCTATCTGCGGCGCTTTACCCACGGATCGGGTCTGGTAACAGATGCGCAGGCGGGGGCCACGTTCAACTTTTTCGACATTACCCAAGACGCCAGTTTTGCCCGGAACCACACGGACATCAGCCCTTTTGCGGCAGTTGCGCTTAGCTATCCGATGGTGCGGCGGGGGCCGGGCGGGGTCACCCAGGTGCTGACCCCGGTGGTCCAGATCGGCTGGACAGGGGGCGACCGCCAGTTGATCCCCAACGAAGAAAGCACACGTGTCGAATTTGATCAGGGCAATCTTCTGACGCTGTCGCGCTTTCCACGCCCCGATCGGCGCGAACGCGGCACCACGACGGCCATCGGGGTGAACTGGGCGCGGACCGCACCAACCGGATGGGACGCCGATATCGCCGTCGGTCAGGTCTTTCGATCTGTTTTCGACCCTGCGTTTTCCGATACATCGGGGTTGTCGGGCCAAAGCTCTGACGTCTTGCTTGCCGGGCAGATCCGCAACAGCGCGGGCATGGCTGTGACCGCGCGCACGCTGGTCGACACCAGCCTTTCGATTTCAAAGGCAGAACTGCGTGGTGACTGGCTGTTTCGCAATGTCAGCCTGGGCGGCACCTATGTCTGGCTTGAAGCCGACGCGCAGGAAGATCGCGCAAGCGCCGTCTCGGAGGTGTCGGTTGACGGGGCGTACACGTTCAGCAAGCATTGGATCGCCAGCGCCGATGTCCGCTATGACGTTGAAAACAATCGCGCGGCAACGGCGGGTTTCGGCCTGACCTACAACAATGAATGCGTTAGTGTCGACCTCTCGGTGCGGCGGCGCTACACCTCGTCAACAAGTGTTGAGCCATCGACCAATATCGGGTTTAACATCGGCCTGAGAGGCTTTTCAGCGTCCAACGGAACAGAAAGATATGTGCGATCATGTGGGAAATAACCAAGATGAACCTGAACCGTCTGACCCGGTGCATCGCCGTTGCGGGTGTTGCTCTGATGACAGCGGCCCCCGTGGTGGCGCAGAACCTCTATACGCCTGTCGCCAAGGTCAACCAGTCTGTCGTTACTGAATACGAGGTCCAGCAGCGTCAGCGGTTCTTGCAGGCGTTGAACGCGCCCGGCGCAACACGCGACGGTGCCATCGACTCCCTGATCGACGAAAGGCTGCGCAATGAAGCGATTGAAGATGCGGGGATCAAACTGACGGACCAGGGCATCGCCGACAGCCTTGCTGAATTCGCTGCCCGCGCCAATCTGGAGACCGAGGAGTTCGTCAAGGTCCTTAATCAGGCTGGCGTCTCGCGTGAAACGTTCCGGGATTTCGTGGTAAACTCGGTGCGCTGGCGCGAGCTGATCCGCGCGCGCTATGCGCCCCGTGTGCAGATCACGGACGCCCAGATAGACCGCGCCCTTGGCGAAACCAAGGGCAGTGGCGTGCGCGTTCTGCTCTCCGAGATCATCATACCCGCCCCGCCGCAAAATGCGGCACAGGTCAACGCGCTGGCCGACCGGATTTCGCGGACCCGCTCGGTGTCGGAGTTTTCCAGCTATGCCAGCCGCTATTCCGCCACGGCATCGCGCGGGCGCGGCGGACGGCTGGATTGGCAAGACCTGACGGCGCTGCCGCCCAGCCTTCAGCCGATCATCCTTGATCTGGCACCGGGCGAGGTCAGCGCGCCGCTGCCCATCCCCAATGCCGTGGCGCTTTTCCAACTGCGAGACATTCAGGAAACCGCCGTCGCGCAGCCCAGCTATGCCTCAATTGAATACGCCGCCTATTACCTTGCCGGTGGACGCTCGGAAGCGGCACTTTCGCAGGCTGCGCGGGTACGCGCCCGCGTCGATACCTGCGACGACCTGTACGGGATCGCCAAGGATCAGCCCGCCGAGGTGCTGGACCGCGAGACCAAAGCGCCCGCCGACATCCCTCAGGATATCGCGATAGAGCTTTCCAAGCTTGATCCGGGCGAAGTTTCCACGGCGCTGACCCGGTCAAACGGACAGACGCTGATGTTTCTGATGCTGTGCAACCGCACGGCAGAGGCCAACAAGGACGTCACCCGCGAGGAGGCAACGAATGCGCTGCGCCAGGAACGTTTGTCCGGCTATGCCGATCAATTGCTGGAACAGCTTCGGGCCGACGCACGCATCGTTCGCAAATGACCGTGCAAAATGGCCCCGTCGTTCTGTCCTGCGGCGAACCCGGTGGCATTGGGCCCGAGGTGGCCGCGCGGGCATGGGCGGTGCTGGCGGGTGAAATCCCGATGGTCTGGCTGGGCGATCCGCGCCACCTGCCCCGCGACATTCCGCACCGCGTCATTGAACGTGCCTGTCAGGCGGCCGGGATAAGCCCCGATGCTCTGCCGGTGCTGGCGCATCCCTTTCCGGCAGATGCAGTGGCCGGCCAGCCCAATCCAGCCAATGCGCAAGGCGTGATCGACGTGATCGCCCGTGGCGTTGCCATGGTGCGCGCGGGCGAGGCCTGTGCGCTGACCACCGCGCCGATCCATAAAAAGGCCCTGAAGGATGGGGCCGGTTTCGCCTATCCTGGCCATACCGAATATCTCGCCGCTTTGGCCGGGGTGGACGATGTGGTGATGATGCTCGCCTCTGACCAGTTGCGTGTGGTGCCTGCGACCATCCACATCCCGCTAGATCAGGTGCCTGATGCTCTTACCCCCCGCCACCTTGCCCGCGTGATCAGGATTACGGCAGAGGGCCTGAAAACCCAATTCGGCATCGCCCGGCCAACGCTCGCCATCGCAGGGCTTAATCCCCACGCAGGCGAAGGCGGCACGATGGGTCGCCAAGAGGTCGACTGGATGGCAGGGTTGATCACCGACATGCGCGCCGATGGCTATGACCTGTTGGGACCGCTGCCTGCAGACACGATGTTCCACGCCGCTGCCCGCGCCCGATATGACGCGGCGATCGCGATGTATCACGATCAGGCGCTGATCCCGATCAAGACACTCGATTTCGACCGTGGCGTGAACGTGACCCTTGGACTGCCTTTCATCCGTACCTCGCCCGACCACGGCACCGCATTTGACATCGCGGGCAAAGGCATCGCCAACCCCACCAGCATGGTCGAAGCCATCCGCATGGCCTACAGGATGGCCCAAAAGACGGCCCTGAAGATGCCCCCAAAGATGGAGCAGTCCTGATGCTTCTCTGGCTCTTAAGTATCCTCGCCGAAGGCGAAATTCTTCTTTGCCGCCGCCTCACCTCACAGAAGTTCCCTGCGTCATGAGCACCATCGACAGCCTGCCGCCCCTGCGCGATGTCATCCAGACCCATGACCTCAAGGCGCGCAAATCGCTTGGCCAGAACTTCCTGCTGGACCTGAACCTTACCGCAAAAATCGCACGGCAGGCAGGAGACATGACATGTTGTGACGTGCTGGAAATCGGGCCCGGCCCGGGCGGGTTGACCCGCGGGCTGCTGGCCGAAGGGGCGCGTCACGTGCTGGCGATCGAAAAGGACAAGCGCTGTCTTCCTGCGCTGACGGAAATCGCCGGCGCCTACCCCGGACGGCTTACCGTGATCGAGGGTGACGCGCTTGAGATTGATCCGCTGGCGCATCTGACCCCGCCGATCCGCATTGCCGCCAACCTGCCCTATAACGTGGGTACCGAACTTTTGGTGCGCTGGCTGACCCCCCCGGAATGGCCGCCGTTCTGGCAAAGCCTGACGCTGATGTTCCAGCGCGAGGTGGCAGAAAGGATCGTGGCGCGGCCCGGCTCAAAGGCCTACGGACGGCTGGCATTGCTGGCGCAGTGGCGGGCGGATGCGCGGATCGTGATGCAGCTGCCCCCCGGTGCGTTTACGCCGCCGCCCAAGGTGTCCTCCAGCGTGGTGCACCTGACGGCTTTGCCTGAACCGCGTTTTCCTGCCGATGCGGCGGTGTTGTCGCGCGTGGTTGCCGCCGCATTCAACCAGCGGCGCAAAATGCTGCGGGCCGCGCTCAGGGGGGTGGCCCCCGACATCGAAGACCGTCTGAACGCCGCCGGTATCAAACCCACCGACCGGGCCGAACAGATCCCCCTCGAGGGGTTTTGCGCCTTGGCGCGCGAGATCGCGAAACCCTGATCCAGCCCTTCGCGAACGTCCTGCTGAAACGCAAAAGGCCCCGCATGTGCGGGGCCTTTCTATCTGTCCATGTGGTGGTTTGCACCTTATTCGGCGGCTTCCGGTTGGTCACCCTTGCCTGAATTACCGTTGTCGCCGCCGTCATTGTTTCGCGTCGTCATTGTTTCCGCCATCGTTGCCTTCACCGTCTTTTTTGGGCTGGGGCTTGCGACGGGGCGCGCGGCGCGGCTTGGGTTTGTTTTCTGGCGTCTCGACCAGATTATCCTCTTCCGCCGCGTCTTGCGGGTCGTCCAGATTTCCCGAGGGCTGCTTTTGCGATGGTTCGGCATCGTCCGCGGGGCGGGTGTTGCTGCGCGTGCGGCGCCGTTTGGGGGCGGCCGTAGGCTCTTGCGCGTCAGACCCGCCGCGTTGCGCGTCACCGGTGCCGGGCTGTTCATTGCTCGGGGTCTTGTTCGCTCTGGGGCTGATTATTCTGATTCTGGCTTGGCTGGTCGTCAGAGCCCTGACCGCCGCCATTGGCAGATTCGCGTTCCTGGCGTTCGGCGCGTTCGCGGTCGCGCTCGGCCTGGCGTTCGCGGTTCTGACGCTCCTGCTCGTCGCGGCGCTGGTCAATCTCGCGCTGCGCTTCAGACAACATCCGCAGATAATGTTCCGCGTGCTGTTGGAAATTTTCAGCCGCCACGCGGTCATTGCTCAGCTGCGCGTCGCGGGCAAGCTGGTTGTATTTTTCGATAACCTGCTGCGGCGTGCCGCGCACCTTGCCCTCTGGGCCAGAGCTGTCAAACACACGGTTGACGACGTTGCCACCCTGCGGTTGACGGTTGCGATTATTCTTGGATCGGGACCGTGATCTGGAAGGTTTCATCTAATCAGTTCAGCCTTGTTGTGCTGGGCTTCGGAAAAAAGCTGCCGGATGCATGTGCATCCTTCAAAAGCGAGCCATAACGCTATGTTGGGCTTAACGCCGCGCGGGACCGCCAAATTGGCATTCTCCACTGCAACATCCTTGAATAAACACGGCTATTGGGCTTGGGCAAGTGCAAACTGGGAAAAATTGCGTCAAAACGCGATTTTTTGCCGGGAATCGGGCAGGCATATCGCCAATCAGGCAGGTGTATCGGCCCAAAGGACACGGTCACGCCCGTCAAGATCGGGCAGAACGCGCACATTCGCCCACCCGGCGGCGCGGAAAATCTCGGCCACGGCTGGCCCTTGCTGCCAACCAAGCTCGGCCAGCACGCGCCCTGTCGCCGTGAGATAGCCCTGCGCCTGTGCTGCGATAACGCGGTAAGCGCTTAGCCCGTCGAACCCGTCCGTCAGCGCCATTTCGGGTTCGTGAAGCCGCAATTCCGGCGCGATCCCGGCCATTTCGCTGACTGCCAGATAGGGTGGATTGGCAACGATCAGGTCGAACCGGCCTTGGGCCGCGGCGAACCAGTCTGATTGCCGAATGTCGGCGCGTCCCGCAACGCCGTGCAGGACGGCGTTGGCACTGGCCTGCAAACAGGCGGCCTCCGACAGGTCGAGGCCGACGCCGCACGTATCGGGCCGCTCTGCCAGCAGGGTCACGAGGATGCAGCCCGATCCGGTTCCCAGATCAAGAACCCTTTCGAAGGTTTGCGTCAGCGCCAGTTCGATCAGGGTTTCCGTTTCGGGGCGCGGGTCAAGTACATCGCGGCTGATCTTGAAGTCGCGGCCATAGAACGCGCGCTGGCCCACAAGATGGGACACTGGCACGCGCACGGCCCGCAATGCGATCAGGTTCTCAAAGCGCTCGGCGATTTCCGGGGCGATTTCCTCTGGTGCGATCAAGGTCACGCGGGCCGCATCGACAGAGGCAGCATGGGCCAGCAGCACGCGGGCATCACGCGCCGGGTCCGGCACCCCTGCGGCGCGCAACCGTGCGGCGGCGGTGGCCATCGCCTGGGCTGCCGCGGGGGCCGTCACTGCCCCATCTCCGCCATCATCTGCGCCTGCGCACTGGCTGTCAGCGCATCGACGATTTCGTCCAGATCGCCCTGAAGCACGGCCTCAAGCCGGTAGAGCGTCAGGTTGATGCGGTGGTCGGTCAGCCGCCCTTGCGGGAAATTATAGGTGCGGATGCGTTCGGACCGATCGCCCGAGCCGACCTGGGCCGCGCGGTTGGCCGACCGTTCGCTGTCGACCCGCTGCCGCTCCATGTCATAAAGCCGCGCCTTGAGCACCTGCATCGCGATCTCGCGGTTGCGGTGCTGGGATTTTTCAGACGAGGTCACCACAAGCCCGGTCGGCAAATGGGTGATCCGCACGGCAGAATCGGTGGTGTTGACGTGCTGCCCCCCGCCCCCGAGCTGCGCATCGTGTCGATCCGCAGGTCATTGGGGTCGATGTGGATATCCACGTCTTCCGCTTCCGGCAGAACCGCGACCGTGGCCGCCGAGGTGTGGATCCGTCCGCCGCTTTCCGTGGTGGGCACGCGCTGGACACGGTGCACACCGGATTCGTATTTCAGCCGCGCAAAAACGTTTTGCCCCTTGATATGGGCGACGACTTCCTTGACCCCGCCAAGCTCGGTCAGCTGCTCTTCAATAAGCTCGAATTTCCAGCCCCGCGCTTCGGCATAGCGCTGGTACATGCGCAAAAGATCGGCGGCGAAAAGGGCTGCTTCGTCGCCACCCGTGCCGGGCCTGATCTCAAGCATGGCAGGTTTCGCATCGGCCTCGTCCTTGGGCAGCAGCGCCAGTTGCAACGCGGCCTCGGCCTTGGGCAGCGCGGCCTTGAGGCGGGGCAACTCCTCCTCCGCCAGCTCGGCCATCTCGGGATCTTTCAGCATGGCGCGGGCGTCGTCCATGTCCTGCATCAACTGCCGGTACGCCTCGATCTGGTCCACGACGGGGCGCAGATCGGCATATTCCTTGGCCAGCTTGGCAAAATCCGCACCATCCGATCCGGCAGCCATCGACGCTTCCAGAAACTGGAACCGTTGGGTGATCTGTGCAAGGCGGTCCATGGGGATCATCGCGTTTCTGTCGCTGATGATGACGCTTTGGTCAAGGGGCACCCGTGTGCTATGATGGATTTCATGAAAGAGATCGTGCTCTTATTGTGTCTGGCCGCTTTGGCCACCCTGTCCGGCCGGCCCGGGTCTGCGGGTGCGACCTATCCCAGCGGCAAACCGGTGGAATGTTACTGTACGGACACGCAAGGCGGCCGGGTTGACCTAGGCGAGACGCTTTGCCTCACGGTCGGCGGGCGCAGCTTTCTGGCGCAATGCCAGATGTCGCTGAACGTGCCGATGTGGCGCGAAGTGGAGCCCGTCTGCGGTAGCGTGAATTCAACGCTTATCCCCGATGCCCGTCAAAATCTGTTTCACGCGCTTCTGGTTCACACCCATATCTGACTGTCCGAACCGCAATCGGCTGTAGATCACCGCGCGGGTCTGCGCCGGGGTTTCGCCCGGCGTCAGGGCAAATGTGATATAATCGGGAAATCCCCACAGTTTCGACCGGCTGACATACACGTCCTGCCCGTCACTGCGGCCCAGTTTCCGCGTTCGGGGCAACGCCAGCACCGTCTGTTCAAACTCACGGGCGAACGCCGACCCGTCGCCCTCAACGTCCCGGACAGCCATGAACCCGCCTGCCGATGGATAATCGCCCGGCGCGTTTGACGTATCATCAATCACCCAATCTTCCGCTCTCGAGGGGGCCAGGCGCACGTAAGCCTGCACTCCAACGACAGCCGCGACGATAATCCAGAATACTGTCATCATTACTTTCACCTTCATTTTGCCCCTTAAACTCCCCGCGGAGCGTCCGACACCTCAGCGATACGCAACGCCGGGAAGAACGCACAACATCTCAAACAGGATATTCGCCCCCGTCAGCGCCGTATTTCCGGACGTGTCATAGGGCGGCGACACTTCCACCAGATCGCCACCAACGATGTCCAAGCCCTTGAATGCGCGCAAATAGCTCCAGCGCCTGTGGCGTGGTCAGTCCACCGATTTCGGGCGTGCCGGTGCCGGGCGCATATGCGGGGTCCAGACTGTCGATATCATAGGTGATATAGACCGGCCCCTGACCGATGTCGCGCCTGATCTCGGCACCAAGCGGCGCAAGGCTGCGGTGCCACAGCTCATGGGCGGGAAACTGCTGAAATCCCCACCCGGCCGCTTCGGTAAAGTCATCTGCCTGATAACCCGACCCCCGGATACCGATTTGATATGTTTTCGAGGGGTTTATAAGTCCTTCTTCATGTGCTCTTCGGAAAACGGTTCCGTGGGTTTCCCGCATCCCGAACATCTCGTCGTTCACGTCGGCATGGGCATCGATATGGATCAGCGCGACCGGCCCGTGCTGTTTGGCGATGGACCGCAGGATCGGCAGCGTGATCGAATGATCACCCCCGATGGCCAGCGGGATCACGTTGTGCTTCAATATCCCGTCGTAACTCTCTGCGATGATGGCCAGACTTTCCTTTAGCGAAAATGTGTTGATCGCCAGATCGCCGATATCGGCGACCTGAAGCGCGTCAAACGGCGCAGCCCCGGTGGCCAGATTATAGGGCCGCAGCATCGCACTTTCCGAGCGCACCTGTTTGGGGCCGAAGCGCGTGCCAGACCGCCAGGACGTGCCGATATCAAGGGGTATGCCCAGAACAGCGACGTCCAACCCTCTGAGATCGTTGGCCGAAGGCAGCCGCATGAACGTGTTCGGCCCTGAAAAGCGCGCCAGATCGTTGCCGCTGATCGGTTGGTTCTTGTCACTCATGCGGTTCGCATCCTCCATCCAAGCAGGCACAAAATTTCGGTTGCGACATGTGCGCCCGCGATTGCGGTGGCCCCTGTCGTGTCAAACGGCGGAGAGACCTCGACCACGTCGCCGCCCACGATATTGATCCCCGCCAGATCCCGCAGCATGATCGCGCATTGTGCCGATGTCAGGCCGCCCCAAACCGGCGTACCTGTGCCCGGTGCAAACGCCGGATCCAGCGCGTCTATGTCGAATGTCAGATAGACAGGGACGGTCGCCAAGTATCTGTTTTATCTTGGCAACCGCCGCTTGTGGCCCCTTTTCATGTACCTCGCGGGCGTCAATTGTGGTGACGCCCAGCGTGTCGGGGTTGGTGGTTCTGATTCCCACCTGAACAGAGGTCGCGGGATCGACGATGCCGGATTTCACCGCCTTATAGAACATGGTCCCGTGATCAATCCTGCCCATGTCATCATCGGGCCAGGTGTCTGAATGGGCGTCGAACTGTATCAGGCTGATCGGCCCGTATTTTTCCGCATAGGCCTTGAGGATGGGAAAGCTGATGTAATGGTCGCCCCCCAGCACCACGCTTGCAGCACCTGCGTCCAGTATCCCCTTGATATGGTTGGTCAAAGCCGCCGGGAACTGGCTGGTGTGGCCATAGTCGAACGCCAGATCGCCATAATCGGCGATGGCACATTCGCAAAGCACGTCGAAATCCCAGCCATAGGGCGGGTCATAGGGTTGCAAGGTAGAGGCTTCGCGGATGGCACGGGGCCCAAGGCGTGTGCCGGGGCGGTTGGTCACGGCCTGATCAAACGGCACCCCGGTCACAGCGATATCCACCCCGCGCAGATCCTTGGTGTAGCGGCGGCGCAAAAAGGATGTCGCCCCGCCAAAGGCATTCTCAAAGCTGTTGCCTTTCAGATCCTCGCGGGTGAACGCTTGATCGACCTGGTTTTTCGCGTCTTCAAGCGCCATCAGTGCGCCGCCGCGGGTTGCAGCTTTTCGACGAGCCGCACAAAGAATGACGCGCCTACGGGGGCCACATCATCGTTGAAATTGTATTTCGGGTGGTGCAATCCGGCCCCGTCGCCCGCGCCCAGAAACAGATACGCACCGGGCCGCTCTTCCAGCATATAGGCGAAATCTTCGGCCCCGGCGACGCGCGGGAACGCATCATCGACCTGCGCGTCGCCGACAACCTCACGCGCGACATCGGCGGCCAGCGCCGTTTGTTCGGGGGCGTTGAAGGTGCTTGGATAGCCCTCTTCATAGTCCAGCGTTGCGCTCACGCCATAGCTTGCCGCCTGCCCCTGCACGATCTCGGCCATGCGGGTGCGGATCAGCGTCTGTACCTCTTTGTCGAAGGTGCGCACCGTGCCGTTGATCATCGCGCTGTCGGGGATGATGTTGCTGGCCGTGCCGGTGTGGATCTGCGTGACCGAGATTACCTTTTCCTGCGCCGAATGCACATTCCGGCTTGCGATTGTCTGGATCGCCTGAACGATCCCGCAGGCGGCAACGACCGGATCGGCGGTTTCATGCGGCATGGCACCGTGCCCGCCGCGCCCGTTGATCTGAATGGTGAACGAATCCACCGCCGCCATGATCGGCCCCGGTGTGGTGAAAAACGCGCCAAACGCAGCACCCGGCATGTTATGGATGCCATACACCTGCGAGATGTCGAACCTGTCCATCATGCCCTCGGCGCACATCACCTGTGCGCCGCCGCCGTCTTCTTCGGCGGGCTGGAAGATCAGCGCCACGCGGCCCGAGAAATTGCGCGTCTCGGTCAGATATTTTGCAGCCCCAAGCAGCATCGTGGTATGTCCGTCGTGACCGCAGGCGTGCATTTTTCCCGCGTGGGTCGACGCATAGTCAAGGCCGGTTTCCTCGAAGATCGGCAGCGCATCGAAATCGGCCCGCAGACCAATGGTCGGCCCGTCGCCGGTCCCGTTGATCAACGCGACAATGCCTGTCTGTGCGATCCCTTCGTGAATTTCGTCAACGCCGAACTCCTGCAACCGGTCCTTGATAAAGGCGGCCGTTTTGGGGCAGTCAAAGCTGAGCTCGGGGATGGTGTGCAGATGCCTGCGCCATTCGGTCATCTGGGGGGCATAATCGGCAATGCGGTTGACGACGGGCATGGATATAGACTCCTGAGTGTATCTTGGTCAGTTTGCATCTGACACCAGACATAGGGGGCCTGCAATGGTCGAGACGACAAATGATGCGCTGATCCACGACACAAACGCAGGGATCGAGCGGCTTTTGGAAATCATGCGGCGCTTGCGGGACCCCGATCACGGGTGCCCGTGGGACATTGAACAGGATTTCGACAGCATCGCCCCCTACACCATCGAAGAGGCGTACGAGGTCGCTGACGCCATCGAACGGCGCGACTGGCCCGATCTTGAGGGCGAATTGGGCGATCTGCTGTTGCAGACCGTGTATCACACGGCGATGGGTCAAGAGGCGGGACATTTCACTTTTCAATCGGTGGTGCGCAACATCTCGGATAAGATGGTGGCGCGGCATCCGCATGTTTTTGGCGACGAATCCCGCGACAAATCCGCCGATCAGCAAACTGCCGACTGGGAAAAGATCAAGGCGGCGGAACGGGCTGGCAAGGCGCAAAAAGGCGCACTGGAAGGCGTCGCAGTGGGCTTGCCTGCCTTGCTGCGTGCTTACAAGTTGCAAAAACGCGCCGCACGGGTGGGGTTTGACTGGCCCGATGCGGGTGATGTGGTGGCCAAGATCGCCGAAGAAGCCGCCGAGCTGGTAGAGGCACGCGACACCCTGACCCAAGCCGAAGTCGAAGAGGAATTTGGCGATCTGATGTTCGTGATGGCCAATCTGGGCCGCCATCTGGGGCTTGACCCCGAAGCCGCGCTGCGGGCCGCCAACGCCAAATTCATCCGCCGCTTTGAAGGGATCGAGACGCGGCTGGAAGCCATGGGCAAGACCCCCGCCGAAAGCGATCTGGCCGAGATGGACGCGCTTTGGGATGACGTAAAGCGGGCGGAACGCAGCTAACGGCGCGATAGCCTGCTGGACAAGGCGGCGCGGTTTCGGCAAGGCTCTGGCCAACACCCAAAGAGAGGTCGCCATGTCGCCGCGCAAAATCATCATCGACACCGATCCGGGCCAGGATGATGCCGTTGCCATCCTTCTTGCCCTTGCCAGCCCCGAAGATATCGAGGTGCTGGGGATCACCTGCGTCGCCGGAAACGTGCCCCTGGACCTGACGACGCGCAATGCCCGTATCGTGTGCGAACTGGCGGGAATGCCCGAAACCAGGGTATTTGCCGGGTGCGACCGCCCCTTGGGCCGCGATCTGGTCACGGCAGAGCACGTGCACGGCAAGACCGGCCTTGACGGGCCTGATCTGCCAGACCCGACAATGCCGATGGCCGATGGCCACGCGGCCGATTTCATCATCAAAAGCCTGCGCGACCATGCGCCGGGCAGTGTCACGCTGTGCCCGCTGGGGCCGTTGACCAACATCGCGACCGCCTTGCAAAAAGCCCCCGATATCGCCAATCGGATCCAAGAGATCGTCTTGATGGGCGGTGGCTATTTCGAGGGGGGGAATATAACGCCCGTGGCAGAGTTCAACATTTACGTTGATCCGCAAGCCGCTGATATCGTGTTCAAATCCGGTGTGCCGATCGTGGTGATGCCGCTGGATGTGACACATAAGGCGCTGGTCACACCGGCGCGCAACGATGCCTTTCGCGCCTTGGGCAGCGCGGTGGGGGTCGCTGTGGCCGAGATGACGGATTTCTTTGAGCGCTTTGACAAGGAGAAATACGGCTCTCAGGGGGCCCCGCTGCATGATCCTTGCGTGACCGCCTATCTGATCCAGCCCGCGCTTTTCACCGGCCGCCATATCAACGTCGAGATTGAAACATCTTCGGAATTGACGATGGGTATGACGGTCGCGGATTGGTGGGGCGTGACCGACCGCACCCCGAACGCGACCTTCATGGGCGATATCGACGCGGACGGGTTCTTTGACTTGCTGGTCGAACGGCTGGGCCGATTGTGAGCGCCGCCTTCACCCTTGCAAGGCCCGACCATCTGGAGCAGTTGCTGGCCCTTGTTGCAGCATTTCACGCCGAAGAAGGCATCACCCTGTCGGACGAGGCCCGGCGCAAGGGCATCGCGCCGTTGCTGGATGGCATCCCACACGGGGTCGCCTATCTGATCGGCCCTGCCCGTGCACCCATCGGCTATGTCATCATCACGCTGGGGTGGTCTGTCGAATTCGGCGGGCTTGATGCGATCATCGACGAGATTTACGTGCGCCCCGGCGTGCGCGGGCGGGGCATCGCGTCAGAGGCGCTGCTGGCCTTGCCCAATGCGTTGTCGGGGGGTGGCGTCAAGGCGATCCATCTTGAGGTCGACCGGGATAACGCCGTGGCGCAAAAGCTTTATGCCCGCGCAGGGTTTCGCCCACGCGAAAGGTTCATGTTCATGTCGCGCAAGCTTTGACGGCTACATCATGCCGACAACGACAACCATCAGCAGCGAATACAGCATCACGCCGCCGATGATCAGCCAGACGCCATAGTTCTTCCCAAAGCTCGCCTTGGCCAGTTCTCTGGCCTGATAGGCCAGTTCGGGCCACGTGTAGCTGACGAAATCACCTTGGGTGAATACCGTCTTGATCCGCCCTTCGGCATCGACCACGGGCAAACGGCGAAATTCTTTCGTTCGACATGATGCGCAGCCAGTCCACCACATCGTCGGTTTCCTTGGCCAGCCTTGGATTGCGGGTCATGATATCTGACAGATGGGTCGTTTCAGGGTCCTTGCCCGCGTTGACCAGCTTTTTCATCACATCGCGCTCGGTCATGACGCCGATCACCTTTTGATCCGCGTCAACGATGATCACCGAGCCAAAGTTTTTCTCGCTCATCGCCGCCACGGCTTGCTTGACGGTTGCGGTCTCGGGAAAGGTCAGGGGGTCGGGCTTGTTGCCGAATTCAGGACGGTCCTTCAGCTGCATCCCGGAATAGGTGGACGGGGCCATTTCCATTCTCCTCAAGTGGTTGCGTCGGGGATTAACACTAGGGCGTCTGAAAAATTGGCAAGGAAACTGGTGCTTGAGGGGCCGCCGCCCTATATTGGGTATATGACTTTAAATGCCCCATTTGATAACAGCTATGCCGCGCTGCCCGCCGGGTTTTACACCCGCACCAACCCCACGCCTGTCGCCGCGCCGCGCCTGCTTGCGTTCAACGCGGCACTGGCGCAGGATTTGAACCTGACCCATTCAGACGCCGACGATCTGGCCTTTGTTTTTGGCGGAAACGAGCTGCCAGCGGGGGCCGCCCCGCTGGCGCAGCTTTACGCAGGCCACCAGTTTGGCAACTACAACCCGCAGTTGGGCGACGGTCGCGCAATCCTGCTGGGCGAAGTTGTGGACAGCGACGGCATGCGCCGCGACATCCAGCTTAAGGGGTCCGGCCCCACGCCTTATTCGCGCGGCGGCGACGGGCGGGCGTGGCTTGGCCCCGTGCTGCGCGAATATGTGGTGTCAGAGGCGATGCACGCCCTGGGGGTGCCTACGACCCGTGCGCTGGCGGCGGTGGCGACGGGCGAACAGATCTACCGCGAGGCCGCGCTGCCCGGTGCCGTGCTGACGCGCGTCGCCGCCAGCCATCTGCGCGTCGGCACCTTTCAGGTTTTTGCGCATCGCGGCGAGACAGAGCACCTCAAGACCCTCACCGCCTATGCCATCAACCGGCACTATCCGGGCGCTGACGGCCCGATGGGGCTGCTGCGGGCGGTCTGTGCGCGTCAGGCCGATCTGATAGCTGCGTGGATGTCGGTTGGTTTTATTCACGGCGTCATGAACACTGACAATTGCGCGATCTCCGGCGAGACGATAGATTATGGCCCCTGCGCCTTTATGGACGGGTTCAATGCGAACCGGGTCTTCAGTTCGATCGACCGTCAGGGGCGCTATGCCTTTTCCAACCAGCCGCAAATCGCGGTCTGGAACATGGCCCAGCTTGCCACCGCATTGATCCAGCAGATGGACGACCCCGAAGCGGCCCTGCAAGAGGCGACCGAGATCGTCCATGCCATGCCCGATCTGATCGAGGCGGCGTGGATCAAGCGGTTTGCCGCCAAGATCGGCATTGCCGAACCGCAGCCCGAAGATGCGGCGCTGATCGACGCTTTGCTGGCCTTGATGCAGGCGGATGGCGCGGATTTCACCAACACGTTTCGCGCCCTTTCCGGCGATGCTGCACAGGATCAGTTCACCGACCGCGCGGCGTTTGACGCTTGGCATCAACGCTGGCAAGCCCGGATCAAGACCGAGCGTGACCCCGAAAGCCTGATGAACGCGGCCAACCCCGCCCTGATACCGCGCAACCACCGGATCGAACAGATGATCGAAGCCGCCGTTGCGGGCGACATGGCCCCTTTCACGCGGCTGATGACCGCGCTTGCCACGCCCTTTGAGGTGACGGATGCAGAGTTGAACCGCCCCCCCACCTTAGAAGAGATTGTGCCGGCGACGTTCTGCGGGACATGACCCGCCTTAGCCCGGAAACCGGGGTTTGCGGTTGATCAGATAGATGCCGGCGGCCACCAGCGCGAGGGCCGCCCAGACCGACAGCGCGACGGTTTCCGACAGCAGCAGCCATCCCAGAATGACCGAAAATACCGGCGACAGAAAGCTGAACGAAGCGACCGTCGAGGCGGGATAGACCGACATCAGCCAGAACCACGCAAGAAACCCAAAGCTTGCCACCGCGAGGATCTGAAACACCATCCCTGCAATATGGATGATCTGCACATCGCGCATCAGCGGACCGAAAAACGGGGCCAGCAGCACCAGAATTGGCCCCGAAATGGCGACCTGACACATCAATTGCTGCGCGGGCGGCACCTTTTCCAGCGGCGTGACCCGGACCAGCAGTGCAATGCCCGCCCAGCAGAACGCCGCAGTCAGCGCCAGCAAATCTCCTGTCCAACTGACGTGGCCGCCGCTGCGATCGCTTAGGGCTATCGCGACGCCGCCCATCGCCATCGCCAGCCCTACCGCCTTGAGCTTGGTCAGTTTTTCATCCGGAAGCATGAAATTGACCGCAATCGTCAGCCATACCGGCATGGAATAGAAAATGACCGAGGCGCGGCTGACCGTCGTGGTGTCAAGCGCGATGAAAAGGCAGGTGAATTCAAACGTGAAAAGCAGGCCCGACAGAATTGCGGCACCCCAGGCGGCCCTTGGAAAGGAAAAGCTGACGCCCCGCAATTTCATCCAGATGATCAGGACCGCAACCGCCCCCAATGATCGCATTCCAGCGGCGAAAACCGGATTGAACCCCCCGTTGGTGACCTTGATGACCACTTGATTGAAGGCAAGGTTCAGTGCGAAGGCGATCAGCGCCACTGCTCCGAATGTGTCGATGTGGGATTTGCGTTCCATAGCGCCAGAAACCCGAGTTGGTGCGGGCTTGTCAATCGGTTTGGCCCGCCAAGCGGTTGGATATGCCTGCAAAGTGGCGCGGCGTCGGTGCTGGCCATTGATCTGGATACACGCGCATAGACGCGGTGGCGTCATTTGTGCGCAAATTGCCCCCCCTTGATGGGGCAATATGCGGGATGCCCCTATGCCTTGGCTTTTTTGGCTTTTTCCTGCGCGATCAAAGGCTCGGCCAGATCGCGGGCGATGGCAAAGGCCCCTTTGATCCTGTCCGTGTCCGATTTCCAATCGCGCTTGACCACGATCTTGTTGTCCTTGACGCGTGCCAGCCCGCGCTGGTCCTGAATAAAGGTGACAAGCCCTTCGGGAGACGCATATTTGTCGTTGTGGAACTGGATTGTCGCACCCTTTGGGCCGCCATCAAGTTTGGCGATCCCTGCCCGCTTGCACATCGCCTTGATCCGGATCACCAGCATCAGCGTGTTCACCTCACGCGGGAGCTTGCCGAAACGGTCGATCATCTCGGCGGCAAAGCCTTCCAGTTCAACCTTGGTCGTCAGTTCCGACAATCGGCGATAAAGCCCAAGGCGCACATCCAGATCGGGCACATAGTTTTCGGGGATCAGCACGGGCACGCCCAGATTGATCTGTGGTGCCCATTGGCCATCATCGTCGATAACGCCCTCCAGCTCTCCGGCGCGGATCTTGGCAATCGCGTCTTCCAGCATGGATTGATAAAGCTCGAACCCCACGTCGCGCATCTGGCCGGATTGTTCTTCGCCCAGCAGATTGCCCGCGCCGCGAATGTCCAGATCCTGCGAGGCCAGCGTGAACCCGGCCCCCAACGTGTCGAGACTGCCAAGCACCCGCAGACGCTTTTGCGCTGTCGGGGTCAGTTTCGCGCGGGGTTTGGTCGTGAGATAAGCATAGGCGCGGGTCTTGGACCGGCCCACACGGCCCCGGATCTGATACAGCTGCGCCAGACCGAACATATCGGCGCGGTGCACGATCATCGTGTTGGCCGTGGGGATATCCAGACCGGATTCCACAATCGTGGTCGCCAGCAGCACATCGAATTTGCCGTCATAGAAGGCGTTCATGCGGTCATCAAGTTCGCCCGCGGCCATTTGCCCATGCGCCACAAGATAGGTCAGTTCGGGCAGCTGGTCTTTCAAGAACGCTTCGATCTCGGGCAGGTCCGAGATACGCGGCACCACATAGAACGATTGTCCGCCCCGGTAATGTTCCCGCAAAAGCGCCTCGCGCAGGGTCACGCTGTCGAATTCCGACACATAGGTGCGGATCGCCAAGCGGTCTACCGGCGGTGTGCCGATGATCGACAGATCGCGCACGCCCGTCAGGCTGAGCTGCAAGGTTCGCGGGATCGGGGTCGCGGTGAGGGTCAGCACGTGGATGTCCGTGCGCATTGCTTTCAGGCGTTCCTTGTGGCCCACGCCAAAGTGCTGTTCTTCGTCGATGACCAGCAGCCCGAGGTTCTTGAACTTGATGTTTTTCGCAAGCAGCGCATGGGTGCCGATCACGACATCCACAGTGCCCTTGGCCATCCCTTCGCGGGTCGCGTTTGCGTCTTTGGTGGACACAAAGCGCGACAATTGGCGCACCTCAAGCGGAAAACCCCGAAAACGTTCGGCAAAAGATTTATAGTGCTGCCGCGCCAGCAAGGTCGTGGGCGCGATAACCGCGACCTGAAGCCCCGACATCGCGGCGACAAAGGCGGCCCGCATTGCGACTTCGGTTTTGCCAAAGCCCACATCGCCGCAAATCAGCCGGTCCATCGGATTGCCGCTGGTCAGATCGTCCAGCACGTCGTTGATCGCGGACATCTGATCGTCGGTTTCGGTATAAGGGAAACGCGCCGAAAACGCATCCCACATCCCCGGAGGCGGATCCATCACGGGGGCACGGCGCAAGGCGCGTTCCGCTGCAATGCGGATCAGCTTGTCCGCCATCTCGCGGATGCGTTCCTTGAGACGTGCCTTTTTCGATTGCCATGCCCCGCCGCCCAGCTTGTCCAGCAGGCCTTCCTCGTGGCCATAGCGCGACAGTAGTTCGATGTTTTCAACCGGCAGGTAGAGCTTTGAATTTTCTGCGTATTCCAGCAGCAGGCATTCATGGGCAGCGCCTGCGGCGGTGATGACTTCCATGCCCAGATAACGGCCAATGCCGTGATCGACATGCACCACCAGATCGCCGGGGCTTAGCGATTGGGCTTCGGTCAGGAAATTCTCGGCG
Organism: uncultured Alphaproteobacteria bacterium; assembly: GCA_963728645.1. Taxonomy (GTDB): domain Bacteria; phylum Pseudomonadota; class Alphaproteobacteria; order Rhodobacterales; family Rhodobacteraceae; genus Sulfitobacter. Next base: position 294,096 of record CAVSLU010000010.1, read on the forward strand.
CGGCGCTTGCGTTTCGTGCTGCGGATCAGGCGGTCGCCCAACACGTCCTGCTCCGAGATGACAACAAGCCCCGGTGCCTCGAAGCCGTGTTCCAGCGCCCAGACGGCCAGATGCAGCCCGCGCTTGCCGATGCGGGTGCCGTTGGCGATAGGGATTACCTCGGACAGGCCTTCGTCTTCGATCAGACCGGTCAGACGTTCGCGCGCGCCTTCGGAATAGCTGGCAATCACCACAGGGCTATCCGCAAGTTTCGCTTTAATATGCGCGGCCAAGGCCCCGAAAAGACTGATGGATTCTTGCTGGCGCTCCGGGGCGAAATTGCGCCCGATGCGCCCGCCCGCGTCAAGCGTGTTCAGCCCCGTCGGTTGCGGCAATGGCCGCAGCTGGATCACGCGCTTGCCCGCGAGGGCGGCATCCCACGCGGCATCGGTCAGGTACAGCCCTTCGGGCGGCGCGGGTTTATAGACGCTGTCCATCTTCGAGCGGTGCGCCATGGCGATGCGCCGCGTCTCGTATTGGTCGGCGATGGTGTCCCACCGCGACAGGCGCTGCGGCGTCAGCTGATCGTCCAGCGTCACAGTCGCGGCGGGCAGATAATCAAACAAGGTCTCCAGCGTCTCGTGAAAGAACGACAGCCAATGTTCCGCGCCTTGGTGTTTGCGGCCCGCACTGATCGCTTCGTAAAGCGGATCATCCGTTCCGGCGGCGCCGAATTCGATGCGGTAGTTTTGCCGGAACCGCGTGATTGCGGCCTCGTCCAGGATCACTTCGCTGACCGGGGCCAGTTCAACCAGATCCAGCTTTTCGGTGGTGCGCTGCGTGGCCGCATCAAAGCGGCGTGCGCCATCCAGCGTGTCACCGAACAGATCCAGGCGGACCGGGCCCAGATCACCGGGCGGGTAAATGTCGATGATGCCCCCCCGGATCGCATAGTCACCGGGTTCGGTCACTGTCGGGCTTTGCACAAAGCCCATCCGGACAAGGAAATGCCGCAACGCCGCTTCGTCGATCCGGTCGCCGACACGCGCTGAAAATGCGGCATCGCGCAGAACGCTGCGGGCAGGCACGCGTTGGGTTACGGCGTTCAGCGTGGTCAACAGAATGTATTTCTGCGGCATCCCATGCACCAGCCCCGCAAGCGTCGCCATGCGCTGCGCGGAAATATCGGCGTTGGGCGACACGCGATCATAGGGCAGACAGTCCCAGCTGGGAAAGGTGACAACCGGAAGATCAGGCGCAAAGAACCGCAGCGCTGCCTGCATCGCGGCCATGCGTTTGTCATCGCGGGCCACGTGCAGAACGGGCACGCTGTTCTTGTTCAGCTCATCCAGCAGAGCGCGGGCGTCGTATCCTTCGGGCACGCCCGAAAGTGTGATATGAGAGGTGTTCGACATGCGCTGTCAGTTGATCCTTGGGTGTGTTTTGTCAACCGCCGAACGGACCGGTGGAAAAGTTTTGATACATCCCCCACATGGCCGTGACAAAGATCGAAATCATGCCGATGATCTGCGTATAGATCCGGTGTCGCGTCAGCCGTTTGATCAGAACGGCATCGGACGCGGTTTCCTGATGAATTTGCTGCGCCGTCGATACGTTGAGAAAGGCAATCAGGCTTAGCGGAAATGCCAGCAGCAACAAGGCCTGGGCAAATTCAATGCCGTAGTAAACAGCCAGCAGGATCAGCATGGTCAGGAAGAAACAGGTGAACGCCAAAATCCACAAGCCGGAAATCTGCGCGATATAAAGGATGCGGTTGACGTTGATGCGGACCATATCCTCAAGATCGGTCTGGGCCGCGTCGCCATTCCTGCGGGCGCGCAATACCATGTCAAAAGGCACCCCAAGCACCCAATGGCTGGCTGTGGACCACACCACCGCCACCGCTATCCAGTACCACAGATTTGCGAACGACCGCATGTCGATCACTTCTAATAATGTTTGATACCAGTCCAATGCGTGCTCAACTTTGATGCGGGAATACGGCAGTTGGCCAGGCGGTGACACAACCTTTGCCTGTCATAGCGGCACCTTGCAGGAATTCCTAGCCTTGAGCCGTGCAAAAATACGTGGCAAGTCTTGGCCATCCGCATCTGAGGTATTTTTGCATGAGACCCCAACAAGCCCCCTATCCCGCCACACGCCTGCGCCGCACCCGTCAGTCCGAAGGTGTACGCGCCCTTGTGCGGGAAAACGCCCTTAACGTCAGCGATCTGATCTGGCCGGTCTTTGTTCGTTCCGGCGAGGGTGTGCAGGAACCGATCCCCTCGATGCCGGGCGTGTTCCGCCGCAGCGTCGACAAGGTGGTTGAGGCCGCCCGCGAAGCCGCTGATCTGGGGATCGGTGCGATGTGCATCTTTCCCTACACCGGGCTTGAGGATCGGACCGAGGATTGTGCCGGTGCGTGGGACCCCGAGAACAACCCCAACCGCGCGATACGTGCGATCCGCGACGCCGTGCCGGATATGGTGATCATGACGGATGTCGCGCTGGATACCTATAATATCAACGGCCATGACGGGTTTGTCGAAGACGGCATCATCGTCAATGACCGCACCGTCGAGGCGCTGGTCAGGATGTCGCTGGCGCAGGCAGAGGCGGGCGCGCATATCATAGGGCCGTCAGATATGATGGACGGGCGCATCGGTGCCATCCGTAGCGGTCTGGAAGGGGCCGGGCATTCCGACGTGATGATCATGAGCTATGCTGCCAAATACGCCTCGGCCTTTTATGGGCCTTTCCGCGATGCTGTGGGGGCATCGGGCGCGCTGACGGGCGACAAGAAGACCTATCAGATGGACTATGCCAACAGCAACGAGGCGCTGCGGCTGATTGAACGCGACCTGCGCGAGGGCGCGGACATGGTCATGGTCAAACCCGGCCTGCCCTATCTTGATATCTGCCGCCGGGTCAAAGACAGCTTTGGCGCGCCGACCTTTGCCTATCAGGTGTCGGGTGAATACAGCATGATCAAGGCCGCGGCGCAAAACGGCTGGATCGACGAAGACCGGATCATGATCGAGACACTGATGGGCTTCAAACGGGCGGGATGTGATGGCATCCTGACCTATTTTGCCCCCGCAGTGGCGCGTTTGATGAACGGATAGGCCCGAATGCAGGTCGCTTTGGCGGCAGAGGCGGCAGTTCGTCGCCGAAGTGCGGCCTAAATTCGTGACATACACGTTTTTTCGGCATAAACTAACGCCCAAGTCGGAGATAACCGGCAAGAGGCAAATAGCAGGCATAAAAACATGAGCACTTCTTTACATTCGCGCCGCGCGTTCTCTTTTGGTGCGCTGGCATCTTTAGGGGCGGTTGCTGCGTGCGGCAATGGCATCGGCAGCCGGGGCAGCGGCATGATCGATGCACGTGTATCGGCCACCTTGCAAGAGATGTACCGCCAGTTTCCCAACACCCGGCAGCTGGCCGATAAATCCAACGGTATGCTGGTCATGCCGCTTGTGACCGAAGCGGGGCTTGGCCTTGGCGGAGCGTATGGGCGCGGTGCGCTTTTGGTCAACAACGTGACGGTCGACTACTACTCCGTCACAAAGGCGTCGGGCGGGCTTCAGATCGGTGCGCAACAATACGCTCACGTGCTGTTTTTCATGACAGAAAACGCGCTGAATGATTTTCGCCGGTCGCCCGGTTGGGCTGCGGGCGCGGGTCTTGAGTATGTCATCGACAACAAGGGCGACAGCGTGGCTGCGGATACGACCACCACGATGGCACCGGTTCTGGCGGCAGTGTTTGGCCGTGCCGGTCTGCGCATCGGTGCCACACTTGAGGGCACAAAATACACGCGCATCATTCCCTAAAAGAAAAACACATCCTTTCAGGCAAAACTTTCAGGCAAAATAAAAGCGGTCCCGATCCGGGGCCGCTTTTGATGTATAGGGTTAAATCCGCAGCCCCTAGCCCATCGCATTCAAGCGCTTGATCAGACTGGACGTGTCCCAGCGGCCGCCGCCCAATTTCTGAACGTCCTTGTAGAACTGATCGACCAGCGCCGTGACGGGCAGGCTGGCGGCGATTTCGTCTGCGGTGTCAAGGCAGATCCCCAGATCCTTGCGCATCCAGTCGACCGCAAAGCCGTGGTCGAATTTATCGTCCAGCATCGTTTCATAGCGGTTGGCCATCTGCCAGCTGCCAGCGGCACCCTGGCTGATCACCTCGACCACCGCGCGGCCATCCAGACCGGCTTTCTGTGCGAAATGCAGCGCCTCGGAAAGTCCTTGCACCAGACCGGCGATCGCGATCTGGTTGCACATCTTGGTCATTTGCCCTGCACCGCTGTCGCCCAGACGGCGGCAGATCTTGGAATACACCTCCATCACGGGCAAGGCGCGGTCAAACGCGCCCTGATCGCCGCCACACATGATAGACAGCTGGCCGTTCTCTGCGCCCGCTTGCCCGCCCGATATGGGCGCATCCACAAAGCTGACCTGTGCTTCATCGGCTGCTTTGTAAAGCTCGCGGGTAACGGCGGCGGATACCGTGGTGTGATCCACGAAAATCGCGCCTTCGCTCATGCTGCCAAAGGCACCGTCATCGCCCAGACAGACCGACCGCAGATCGTCGTCATTGCCCACGCATGAGAACACCAGTTCGGCACCTTGAGCAGCTTCACGGGGCGTCTTTGCCATCTTGCCGCCATAGGTTTCTACCCAGGCATGCGCCTTTTCGGTCGTGCGGTTGTAAACAGTGACGTCATGCCCTGCTTTTTGCAGATGGCCGGCCATCGGGGCCCCCATGACACCCAGTCCCAGAAATGCGAGTTTTGGCATCGTCTTTTCCTTATCATTCAGTTGCGCTATTGGCTGGGGATACACCTATCACCCTACGGGCGGTGGTCAATCGCACGCGCGTCAATCAAGGAGCATCAAATGGCAGTGGTTTTCCGGTGGCTCATGCGTTTGGCCACCCTTTTGATCGTGCTGAGCGTGATTGCCGTTGCCGGGGCCTATTGGCTGGCCGCGCGTTCCTTGCCGGATTACAACGAGACGGTCGAGGTGAAGAACCTGCGCGACCGCGTTGAAATTGTGCGCGATCACGCCAACGTGCCGCATATTTTCGGGTCCAGCGATCATGACGTGTTCTATGGGCTTGGGTTTGCCCATGCGCAGGATCGCCTGTGGCAGATGATCACGATGCGGCGCACCGTGCAGGGCCGCCTGTCAGAGGTGTTCGGGCCCGCCACCGTGCGCATTGACAGGCTGATGCGGCGGCTCGATCTTTATACCCTGTCTGTGCAGTCGGTGGATGCGCTTGACCCCAAAACCCGCGCCGCCCTTGAGGCATATGCCCAAGGCGTGAACGCCCGGCTTGAGCAGATCAACCTCGAAGCTTTGGGCCGGGGGGCTCCTGAAATGCTGCTGTTCGATACGCCTGTCGCCCCCTGGCGCCCCGCAGATTCGATTGCGCTGGTCAAGCTGATGGCGGTGCAGCTGTCAGGGCATCTGGCCGCCGAGGTCAAGCGCGCCCGCACGTCGCTGGCGCTGACCGATCAGGCAAGGCTTGAGGATATCCTGCCCGAAGCCCCCGGAGACGGCATTGCGGCGCTGCCCGAATACGCGGCGCTGGTGCCCGGCGTGCCAAAGTTCTCGCAAAATATCCCGCTTGATCCGCAGCCCCTTTCGCCCTTCAAACCGGTCGATCTTGCTGGGGCGTCCAACGCATGGGCTGCGGCCCGTGATCGATCAGCGGCGGGCGGCACGCTTTTGGCGAATGATCCCCATCTCGGTCTCAGCGCCCCTACGATCTGGTATCTCGCCCGGCTTGAACTGCAATCGGGCGGCGTGATCGGGGGTACCATTCCGGGCATCCCTGTGGTGCTGACGGGGCGCAGCGCGGCGCTTGGCTGGGGGATCACGTCGTCTTATGCCGACGATCAGGACGTGTATATAGAAGAGCTGAATCCCGACAACAGCGAAGAATATCGCACCCCCGACGGGTTCAAGGCCTTCCGCAAGCGCGCATCAATCATCAACGTCAAGGGCGAAAGCCCGATCACCCTGACCCTGCGCTGGACGGACAATGGCCCGGTCCTGCCCGGCAGCCACTATAACCTTGCCGCAATCACGCCTGCGGGGCATGTCGCGTCGGTCAATTGGACAGCGCTTAGCCCCGCCGATACCTCGATTGCCGCCGCCATGAACCTGATGTCTGCCAAAACCGTGCAAGAAGGGATAAAAGCCGGTGAAGACTATATCGCGCCCTCGCAGAACCTGACGCTGGTGGACCGCGAGACGATCGCGCTGAAAACCATCGGAGCACTGCCCGCGCGCAATCGCGGCCATCAAAGCAAGGGGCGGATGCCCACCGAAGGCTGGCGTGCCGAAAACCGCTGGGATGGCATCCTGCCCTATGCGTCGAACCCCGAATTCGTGCAGCCGCAAGGTGGGATTCTGGGCAATACCAACAACAAGATCGTGGACCGCCCCTTTCCCAATCACATGTCCTATCTGTGGGGCGATACGCAACGGATCCAACGGTGGCGCAACCTGATGCAGCGCCGTCAGGTCCACACCCGAGACAGCTTTATCGAGGCGCAGCTTGACACCGTCAGCTTTACCGCACGGTCATTGCTGCCCCTGATCGGGGCCGAGCTGTGGTTCACCGGTGAAGCCGCCCCCGACGGCACGCCCGAGCGTCAGCGCCAGCGCGCGCTGATCCTGCTGGCGGGCTGGTCGGGCGAAATGAACGAACATTTGCCAGAACCCCTGATCTATGCCGCTTGGCTGCGCGCCTTGCAGGCCCGCCTGATCCAGGATGAACTTGGCCCGCTTGCCGAAGAATTCGACCACGTTGAACCGCTGTTCATCGAACGTGTCTTTCGCGACGTCGATGGTGCTGCGGCTTGGTGCGACGTGGTGCAATCGGCCCCAAAGGAAACCTGCCCCGAAATGGCCCGTCTCGCGCTGGATGACGCCCTCGTGTGGATCAGCGAAAACTGGGGCGGCCAGCTTGAAACGCTGCGGTGGGGCGATGCGCATCAGGCGACCCACGACCACCCGATCCTGGGCGAGGTCCCCGTGCTGCGGTACTTCGTGAACATCCGCCAATCCACATCGGGCGGCGATAACACTCTGATGCGGGGCCGGACCAAGGGCAGCGGGCCAAATCCCTTCCTGAACGTGCACGGCGCGGGCTACCGGGGGGTCTATGATTTCGCCGACCCGGATTCAGTCGGTATTTGTCACCTCCACCGGGCAATCGGGGCATTTCCTGTCCCGGCACTACGACGATCTGGCCCAGCTTTGGCGGCGTGGTGAATATATTCCGATGTCGCTGGACGCAGGGCTGGCGCGGGCTGCTGCGGTTGGGGTAACGACACTTGCGCCGGTCCCGCAATGAACCGGGTGATCCTGTTCAACAAACCCTTCGGGGTCCTGTCGCAATTCACCGACAAGGGGACCCAAGGATCGCCCCGCCCGACGCTTTCGGCGTTCATCGGCGAGAAAGGGTTTTATCCGGCGGGCCGGCTTGATCGTGACAGCGAAGGCCTGATGGTGCTTACGGACAACGGGGCGCTTCAGGCGCGCATATCAAACCCGAAATACAAGCTTGCCAAGACATACTGGGTGCAGGTCGAAGGCACGCCGGACGAAACTGCGCTGGCCGCCCTGCGCGCCGGCGTCACGCTGAAGGATGGCAAGACAGCACCCGCGCAGGTCGCCCTGATGGAAGCGCCACCCGATCTGTGGGAACGCGACCCGCCGGTGCGGTTTCGCAAATCGGTGCCGGACGCGTGGCTGTCGATCCGTATCACGCGAAGGCCGCAACCGTCAGGTGCGCCGCATGACCGCACATGTCGGATTGCCCACCCTGCGCCTGATCCGCGGTCAGATCGGACAGTGGCACCTGAACGCCCTTCGCCCCGGTGCCTGGCGTTTTGCGGTGGAAACCGGCCCTTGATTCCAAATGGAAATCATCCCGGGGGACGGCCAAAGGCCGGGGGGCTGGCCCCCTGCCCACGCTGCAATATCACGCAAACATCCGCATGCCCCAGACGCCAAGCGTTGCCGAAACACCGGTCAACACCACCCCCCAGGTGAAATCCGTGGCAACCATCTGCGCGGTCCAATCCTTGAGCGTGGCCAGATTGGTAAACTCATACGTGCCATAGCCAAGCGCGCCGATCAGTGCCGCGTTCAACAGCACCCAGATCAGGCTCTTGTCTTGGGTCATCGCGGGCCAGGACACGAAATAAAGCAGGACAGCGACATAAAAGGCATAAAATACAAAAGCAGGAACCAGCCGAAAGCTGTCCAGCAAAAGCGGGCCTATATCTCGCGCGAAAACCGGCTTGATCAGAAAGCTGAGCCCCAGGAAATCCAGGCCCAGAAAGATCGCAAAGGTCAGAATGTATAGAAGGATCAGTGTCATGAAGCGCGCTCCCGTGTGTGGTGATAGAACACCATATGCGTCAGGTGCCGGAAAATTCGAATTTTCCGGATAATTTTTTTCCAAAAAAAATTACGGCCGCAACACGAAGCGCCTTTAAAGCCTCTGAAACTGCGCCTCTTGTGCGGCGGACCATCGGACCGTCAGGGTAAACCCGGTCTCGGTCTGCTTTTCTTCCACCACCAGATCCTGATCGAAAAGCCACGCGCGTTTCTTTCCGTCGGCAAAGTCCAGTGTCAGCTCCGCCTCGCGCACGGCCCCTTGCAGGGCTTCGGCGATGGAGGCTTGCAGCTGGTCCAGCCCTTCGCCACTGATCGCAGAAATAGCCATCACATCTGGGTCGCGTCCGGCGCGGGCGCGCACCGCATCGGCGCGGTCTGCGCTCAGCAGATCAACCTTGTTCCAAACCTCAAAGCTGCGGGTCTCTTTGGGCACGCCCAAAGATCCCAGAATGTCGCGGACGTTCTGCGCCTGCTCTTCTGTTTCGGCATGCGAGATGTCGCGCACATGGCAGATGATATCTGCGGCCAGAACCTCTTCCAGGGTTGCGCGAAAGGCGGCAACCAATTCCGTCGGCAGATCCGAAATAAACCCCACCGTGTCGCTTAGAATGATCTCTGGGCCATCGGGCAGCGCAAGGCTGCGCATCGTGGGGTCCAATGTGGCGAAAAGCATGTCCTTGACCATCACATCTGCACCGGTCAGCCGGTTGAAAAGTGTGGACTTGCCTGCGTTCGTATAGCCCACAAGCGCCACGATCGGATAGGGCACCTTGGCGCGTGCGGCACGGTGCAAGGCGCGTGTTTTGACGACCTTGTCCAATTGGCGGCGCAGGCGAACCAGTTGGTCGTCGATGGCGCGGCGGTCCGCTTCGATCTGGGTTTCACCCGGACCGCCGACAAAACCAAGCCCGCCGCGCTGGCGTTCAAGGTGGGTCCAGGCCCGCACCAGCCGGGTGCGCTGATAGTTCAACGCGGCCATCTCGACCTGCAACACACCTTCGCGGGTGGCGGCCCGGTCGCTGAAAATCTCAAGGATCAACCCGGTGCGGTCCAGCAGTTTGACGCCCCAGGCCTTTTCAAGGTTGCGTTGTTGCACGGGCGTGACGGGGCCGTCGACCAGAACCAGTTCAACCTCGGCCGCCTCGAATTTGTCTTTCAGCTCGGCAATCTTGCCAGAGCCGAACAACATGCCCGCACTGACCGTGCGCAGGGGAACGATGTCTGCCCCCACGGCCTCGAGCTGTGGCAATGCTTCGGCCAAGGCAACGGCTTCGGCCAGGGCCGGCTCCGCGATTCGGCGGTCATTGTCATTCTTTATGTCGGGATGAAGCACCCAGGCCCGCGTGATTTTCGGGCCCGCCGTATCATCAATCTGGAACGGTGGCCGCGTCAATGAGCGTCTTCGCCCTCGTAAAGCGAAATCGGCTGGCTTGGCATGATCGTCGAAATCGCATGTTTGTACACAAGCTGAGACTGGCCATCACGGCGCAAAAGCACGCAAAAATTGTCAAACCACGTGATGACGCCTTGCAGCTTGACCCCGTTAATCAGAAATATGGTCACCGGTACCTTGGTTTTGCGCACGTGGTTCAGGAACGCGTCCTGAAGATTCTGTCTGTCAGACGCCATAATAAGTTCGCCCTTATTCATACTGTTGTTCTTGCTGGTGCCCGCGGATCAGGCCCCGTTTGGACAACTATGAACACCCGCGCGAGGAGATTCTACCCCCAATCTCAATCCATTGGCCACAAGCACGTCAAAGCCGTGTCACGCACGCCACAAGTCTGGCGTCAGCAAGGCGATGATTGCGAGGGTTTCCAGGCGGCCCAGAACCATCGCGCCACACAGGATCATCTTGGCCGTATCGCTCAGCTGGATCAGCGCAATCGGCGCATCGGCGGCAAATTCGATCAGCGGCCCGGTGGTTGAAAGCGATGCCACCGACATGACCAGCGCGTCTTCGAACGGGGCTCCTACAAAGGTCAGCAGCAAGGTGACGCCAGACAGCGACAGCGCGAACAGCATGAAAAAGATCCACGCGATGAACGCTCCGTTGCTTTGCAGCCGCCGCCCCGCAGCCCCGGCACCCGAGACGGAATGCGGATGCACCAGCCTTTCAAGCTCGCGCGCGCCGTTGCGGTAAAGCGCGAAGACCCGCAACAGCTTGACCCCGCCTGCCGTGGTTGCCACGCCGCCGCCTGTCAGTGCCAGCCCCATCAGGATCAGCCCCGGCGTTTGCAGCCCTGACCAGCTTTGTGCCTGGCTCCAGGCAGAGCTGACAAAACCGGTGGTGGTCAAAAACGATGTGACGGTGAAAACCGCCCCCCAAAGGGCGCGGCCCGATTGCTGCCCCTCGCCCACGGCAGAAACATCGAAGGCCCCCAGAAAATGCCGCACAAACAAGACCAGCGGCACCCCGACAATCAGCGCCAGCCCCATCCGGAATTCAGGATCTGTCCAAAGTCCGCCTTGGGTCGCGGTGACGGTATCCTTGGAAAATGTCAGCCGCGAGATGGCAAAAAGCATGAACAACAGCATGACGGCTTCGGCCCCAAAGCCCACGCCGGTGTCATGGGTGCCCCCCAACGGTGAAATCCCCGATGTCGCCATCACCGACATCGCATGACAAAGTGCGACCAAAGAGCGGTCTCCGTTCGCAAGAAGCAAAAGCCACAGCATCAGCGTCAACGCCAGATAGATCGGCACCAAAGCCTGCGCGGACCGCAACAGCCGTAACCGCGGGTTGATCGGCCCCGTGGTGGCGCGGCGGGCATCGGGGTTGCCGGGTTCAGCCTGCGAGGTCACTTCAAAGCCGCCAAGATGCAGCGGGGCCAGAATGGCCGATGCCGCGATCCACATCAGCAGCCCGCCCATCCAGCCCACCTGCGCGCGCCACAGATGCAGCGTGTCGCTAAGCCGGCCCGGATCGTCAAACAGCGACGCGCCCGTGGTGGTGACAGAGCTTACCATATCAAAATACGCGTTGATAAAGCGCGTGGTGGGCAGCGCCTCCAGGAACGGAACCGCCAGAATGACGGGCAGGAAGACAAAACTGGAAAAAAGCGACAACAGCGGCCCAAGCGACCCGTGCCGCACCGGGCGGCCCGAATGTGCGATGCCGATCAGGGTAAAGACCACCATCCCCAGCAGGGCCGCATAGAAAAACGCCCGTGACGCCAGCAGGTCACGGGTCACAAAGCCATAGAACGCGGGGATCATCATCGACGCGCTGAAGATGCCGAAGATCAGCAGGAACAACGGCAACTGCAAGATTTCGCGTCTGATATGGCTTTTTCGTCTCATGCGGGGGGCCCTTGATCGTGCATCAGAAAAAGTCGATCGAGACCTGCATCAATTGTTCCACCTGCGGCACATCCTTGGCCAGACAGAACACCGCGATCACGTCGCCTTCTTCGATGCGGGTATCGCCCAAGGGGCGCAAGACCTTGTCGCCCTTGCGGACCATGCCCATCAGCGCGCCTTCGGGAAAGTCGATCTCGGACACGCGTTTTCCGGCAATCGGCGAGGTCGACAGAACTTCGGCCTCGATGACTTCGGCCTCGGCGTCGCCGATCGAATAGACCGACCGCACGCGCCCGTGGCGGATGTGGCGCAGGATCGAGCTGACAGTCGTGGCGCGTGGATTGATATAGGCGTCGATGCCCAATGGTTCCATCAGCGGGACAAGCGTGGGGTCGTTGATCAGCGCGATCACAAAGGGGCAGCCTTCGGATTTCGCCCGCACGCACGCCAGCATGTTGGTCTTGTCGTCGTCCGTGATCGCCATCATGGCGTCGGCCCGGCTGATCCCCGCCTCGGCAAGCAGCGCCGCATCCAGCCCGTCGCCGTTCAGCACGATTGTGCGCTCAAGCTCTTCTGCCGCGCGTTCCGCAATGACACGGGATTTTTCGATCATCTTGGTGCGCACACGCTTTTCGCGCCGCTCCAGGCTTTGCGCAACGGCAAGGCCGACATTGCCACCGCCGACAAGCACCACGCGTTCCAGCTTGCTGGTGGTCTTGCCGAAAATCTCGAGGGTGCGCGGAATATCGTCGCGGTGGCTGAATACATAGCACGCGTCGCCGACAAAAAGCTGGTCTTTGGATTCGGGCGCAAAGAGCGTGCCATCGCGGCGCACCCCCACCACGGTGGCGCGCAGGGTTGAAAACAGATCGGTCAACTGGCGCAGGGGCGTGTTGACCACGGGGCAGCCTTCGTCGATCTGGATGCCGATCAGATGCGCCATGCCGTCCATGAAGGTTTCGGTGTCAAAGGCCGCAGGTGCCGACAGACGTTGCAAAGCGGCGGCCGCAACTTCCTTTTCGGGGCTGATCACCACGTCGATGGGCATGTGATCGCGCCGGTACAGATCAGAATAAATTGCGGTCAGGTAGGATTGGCTGCGCAAACGCGCGATCTTGCGGTTGATGCCGAATACCGAATGGGCGACCTGACAGGTCACCATGTTGACCTCGTCCGAATGGGTCGCGGCGATGATCATCTCGGCGTCGCGGGCTCCGGCGCGGTCCAGCACATCGGGGTAGCTTGCGAACCCGGCGATGCCCTGTACATCCAGCGTATCGGTCGCCCGGCGCACCAGATCTGCGTTGCTGTCAACGATTGTCACGTCGTTGCGTTCTCCGGAAAGGTGACGGGCGATTTGCCAGCCAACCTGGCCTGCGCCGCATATAATCACTTTCATGAAGGGTTCCTTTGGCGTTTCGCCCTATATCGTCAGAGGTCGGGGCAGACCGGTTTGACCGATATTTTGAATGACAGATGGCTTTGCAAGGGTCAATTCAAATGTCTAAATGTGTGCAGGCTTGAGGGGATGATGCAGATGAGAAACGTGGCTTTTTTCACAGGAATTTTGGGTGTTGTCGCGGGATGTGCGCCCTTGAATACCTATTACAAACCCGGTGCCAGCGTGGCGGATGTCCGGCGCCAGACGACCGCCTGCGAGGTCTCGGCGCTGGACAAGGTGCCGCCCTCGACCCAGATCCGCCATGAGCCGCCGGTGTTTGTGCCGCCGCGCCGCGTGTGCAACAGCAGCGGCCAATGCCGCACCTTTCCGGGTTATTTTGAACCCGGTGCCACCTATAGCTTTGATCCCAACGACGGCCTGCGCGCCCGTGTCGAAGGGCAGTGCATGGCCGATGCGGGGTTTGCGCCGGTGTCTATTCCGGCCTGCCCGTCGGGTGTGGCAAATGCTGCCCCCGCCGGGGCGACGACCACCCTGCCCGCGTTGAACGACGCGTCTTGCGTGATCCGCAACAAGGACGGCAGCTTTCAGATTGTGACGCGCGGTTAACCGTCGATTTCGGCCTCGTCGTCGACATGCGCGACGCGCATCCCGGATTTGGCCGATGTCACGACGCCCAGGCTTTTCAGTTTGCGGTGCAGCGCCGACCTTTCCATGCCGACAAAGTTCGCTGTGCGGCTGATGTTGCCGCCAAAACGGTTGATCTGCGTCAGAAGGTATTCGCGCTCAAACGCCTCGCGGGCCTCGCGCAGGGGCAAGGTCGCCAGGGCCCCCGAAAGCACAACGCGGCCCTCTTCGTCGGTGGTTTCCTCTTCGCCGGGCAATTCGCGCGGTTCAATGGGGCCTGTGCCATCGCCCAGGATCAACACACGTTCGACAAGGTTTTTCAACTGACGCACGTTGCCGGGCCAGACCATTGTTTGCAGCAAGGCCACCGCATCCTCGGAAAACAGGCGCAGCGGCAGGCCCTGGGACGCGTTGAAATCCGCCACGAAATGCGCGGCCAGCACGGGGATATCCTCGCGGCGTTCCTCAAGTGACGGGACGGTGATCGGCACGACGTTCAGACGGTGAAACAGCTCTTGGCGGAAGGTTTCCTGCTTGATCGCGGCATCGAGATCCTTGTTCGTGCTCGAGATCACGCGCAGATCCACGCGCACCTTGTCGGTGCCACCCACGCGGGTGAATTGCTGATCGACCAACACGCGCAGGATCTTTGACTGCGTCCCAAGCGGCAGATCCGCGACCTCGTCAAAAAAGATGACACCGCCGTGGGCTTGCTCAAGCAGGCCGGGCTCTACCCCACGATCGGGGGTTTCGCGCCCAAAAAGCACCTCTTCCATGCGGTCAGGGGCGACGCTGGCACAATTCACGGTCACAAACGGGGCCGCGGCGCGGGCGGAATTGGCGTGGATATAGCGGGCCGCGATTTCTTTGCCGGCACCGGCGGGGCCGCGCAGCATCACGCGGCCGTTGGATTTGGTGACCTTGTCAAGCTGGCCCATCAGGGTCTTGAACGCGGTCGATGCCCCGATCATGTCGGTGCTGACCACATCGCGCCGCTTGAGGCTTAGGTTTTCGCGCCGCAGGCGCGACGTTTCCATCGCGCGGCGGATCACCACCAGAAGCTGATCGATATTGAAGGGCTTTTCGATAAAGTCATAGGCCCCCTGCTTGATCGCCGCGACCGCGATTTCGATATTGCCATGCCCAGAGATGATCACCACCGGCACATCGGGATTGTCACGCTTGACCGCCTTGAGGATATCGATCCCGTCCATGCGGCTGTCTTTCAGCCAGATATCAAGGATCATCAGCGCGGGCGGCTCTGCGTTTATGGCCGCCACCGCCTCGTCCGAATTACCGGCAAGGCGCGTCGCGAACCCTTCGTCCTCAAGGATGTCTGAAATCAGTTCACGAATGTCGCGCTCATCGTCCACGATCAGAATGTCACTCATCTTCGGTCTCCAATGCGTTGGGATCTGGGGGTGGGGCCAGGGGCAATGTGATGATCGCCATGGCGCCGAAATGGGTCTGTCCGGCAAACACCGGCGCATTTTCAAGCGCGAGGGTGCCGCCGTGTTCTTCGATGATCTTTTTCACGATCGGCAGGCCAAGGCCGGTGCCTTCGCTGCGGGTGGTCACGTAGGGTTCAAACAGCCGGGCGCGGTCTTCCGGCAGGCCGATGCCGTTGTCGGCGATGGTGATCTCGGCCGTGGTGGGCGATGTCGAAACCGTTATTTCGATACGCGGGGCCAGCCCTTCTGGCGCACCTTTTTCCTTCAGGGTTTCAATGGCTTCGCCTGCGTTCTTGATCAAGTTCGTGAGGGCCTGCGACAGCATGGTCGCGTCAAGCTGCGCCATCACCGGGGTCTTGGGCAGATCCGCCACGATCTTAACCCCCGGCTGGCCGGTCTGCTGCAACAATACCGCGTCGCGCACCAGTTGCGTCACATCCTGAAGCGAGGTTTCGGGTTCGGGCATGCGCGCGAATTTGGAAAACTCGTCGACGATCCGCCGCAGGTCGGCGGTCTGGCGGATGATCACGCCGGTCATCTGCTCAAGGCTGGCGGCGTCTTCGGGCAGCTTGGGGCCGAACTTGCGCTGGATGCGCTCCGCGCTTAGCTGGATTGGCGTCAGCGGGTTCTTGATCTCGTGGGCAATGCGGCGGGCCACGTCACCCCACGCAGCCATTCTTTGCGCGCTGACCAGATCAGTGACGTCATCAAAGGCCACGACATAGCCTTCAAGTCGCCCGTCGTCGGCCCGCCGCGTTGCCATCCGCACCAGCAGGTTTTCCGTCCGCCCCTGCCGCGAGACCTTGACCTCGCCCTGCGCCACCTCGCCGTGGCTTTTGACCACCGTTTCAAACAGCGGGCCAAATTCGGGCACCGCGACAGAGATCGCAAGGGATTGCTGGTCTTCTTCCCAGGCGAGAAGCCGCATGGCAGACCGGTTGACGAACGCTACGCGCCCTTCGGGGTCAAGCCCCACGACGCCAGATGTGACCGAACTCAGCACGGAATCAAACAATCTGCGCCGTCGTTCGATCTGGCGCGTGTTGTCCAGCAACGTTTCGCGCTGGCCCTTCAGTTGCTTCGTCATCTGGTTGAAATAACGCCCGAGCATGGCGATTTCGTCATCGCCGTCTTCTTCGCGGACCTGCACTTCAAGATCCCCCGCCCCGACCTGCTGCGCCGCACCCGTCAGCCGACCCACAGGGCCCGACAGCCGTTCGGCAAACCAAAGCCCCAGCCAGATCGCCGCCAAAATCAGGATCACCGCAAAGCCGATATAAAGCAGGCCAAATTCAAACAGCAGTCTGCCGCGGTCGTTTTCCAGCTGTTGGTACAGGCGCACGGTTTCCTTGGTGTCATCCAGCAGCGACAGGATTTTGCCGTCCACATCGCGGCTGACGTACAAATAACGGTCCACATAGGACGCGACGGGGATAAGCGCCCGAAATTCGTTGTTGGGCCAATCCTCGATCACAAAGGGTGCGCCGCCGTTTTGACGGGCTTGCGCGATCTGATCGGGTGTGGGGGCTTCGAAATCGAACAGATAGGACCGGTCTCCGCGGGCGCGAATCTGCGATGTGCCATCGATCAGATAGGCTTCGCGCAGGCCCCGCTGGATCTGGCGCTGCCCCTCGGCCAGCAGTTGTGAATCCGGCACCGCGACGCCTTGGGTCCGCGCCAGATCTATCCCGCGGGCCAGTGTCACAGCGTCTTCGCGCAGATCATCGCGCTGTTCGGATTCGTAGGCCTGGGCCGCCGCAAGCGAATTGCCGACCACGCTGCGCACACGGTCCGAGAACCACCCTTCAAGCCCGACATTGATGGTAAGGCCCGCAAATACCGCAACGCTGACCGTCGGGATAAGCGCCATCAGCGCGAACACCCCCGTCAGTCGCAGGTGAAGCCGGGACCCGGCGGATTTCGCGCGCCGGGCAGCGATCAGGCGGGCAACCTGGCTGAAAACAAGCGCGGCAACCAGCAGGATATAAACAAGGTCGCTGAGCAGGATCAGACGCAGGCTTGGCGTGTTGGCCCCCTGCCCCAGCGGCCCCAGCACCAGATAGGTGACAAGCGCCAGCACTGGTCCCAGGACCACAACCCCAAGGGTCGCAAGATTGCGCACGCGCCGCAGACGGCGCAAACGCTCAAGCCGCAATAGGTAATAGCTGCGTGACCGGGTCAGCACCCGCTATCCTCACCGATGAAGTGATGCATGAATGCATCAACCGCCCATTTATGTGGTCCTGATCCTGTCCTGAGACACGATGGCCACGGTTATGTGGCTTTCTTACATCATTTTCCGGCCGCGTGTCACCTCAATATCGAGGTCGGTGATCTTTTTTCTCAAGGTATTGCGGTTGATTCCCAGCAGATCAGCACATTTAGCCTGATTGCCAGCGGTGGCCGCGAGGGCAATTTCAATCAGCGGGGCCTCAATCTCGCGCAGGATCCGCGCGTAAAGGCCGGGAGGCGGCAACATCGACCCGTGCTGGTCAAAATACCGGCGCAAATGCCGCTCGACCGAGGCACCCAGCTTTTCGGTATTGGCCTGTGCGCGCAGGGGTTCGGGATCGGGTTGCGCACCCAACACCTGTTCGGCTTCGGATTGCGAGATTTCGGGCGAGCGGCTGGTCAGCGCAAGCTGGCGCATTGCGTGTTCAAGCTGCCGGACGTTGCCGGGCCACTGGTAGTTTGAAAACACCTTTGCGGCCCCGTCGGACAGCGCACGCGGCGCGGTGTTACCGGTCTCGGATTTCTCTAGGAAATGGGCGGCAAGCAAGCCGATGTCTTCGATCCGGTCGCGCAAGGCCGGCACATGCAGCGTGGCCCCCGACAGCCGGTAATAAAGATCGCGGCGCAGGGTGCCCGCCTTCATCGCGGCGGCCAGATCAGACTGGCTGGTGGCCAGAAAACGCGGCGCGTTGTCGCCGGGCGTGTCCATCATCCGGGCAATGCGGGCCTGGATCTCTTCGGGGAAATCACCGATTTCGTCGATCAGCAACGTGCCGCCGCGCACCCGCGCAAGTGCGCGGCTTGGTCCTTCGATATCTTGCAGGTCGGCGGCGTTGACCGTGACGAACGGCAGGTTGCGCCGGTCCGAGAAATCGTGGATCGCCTTTCCGATAAGGGATTTACCGGTGCCGGATTCGCCCCAGATCAGCACCGGCAAATCGGTGTTCATCACCCGCGCCACAACCCGGTACAGCGATTGCATCACCGGCGTGCGCCCGACCAAGGGCAGATCGTCGCGGTCGGTGGCATCGTTTACGGGGGCCGACCGTTTCGGCGCGCCGCTGCGTTCCAGGGCGCGGGCCGTGCGTTTCATCAAATCGGGCAGATCAAACGGTTTGGGCAGATAATCATAGGCTTCCGCCTCGGCCGCCTTGATCGCCGTCATGATCGTGTTTTGCGCGGAAATTACGATCACCGGCAGACCGGGCCTGTCCTGGGCAATCTTGGGCAGCATCTCAAGCCCGTTGCCATCTGGCATCACCACGTCCGAGATGACAACGTCCCCCTTCCCTTCGCCTACCCACCGCATCAGCGTGGTCAGACTGGATGTCGCGTGTACCTTGCAGCCGGCGCGCGTCAGTGCCTGGGTCAGAACGGTGCGGATTGTGCGGTCATCATCTGCGACCAGAACGGTACCATCCATGTCATGTCTCCTGTTGGGGGGGGGCATTGTCGACTGACGCCTGATCGGCGCGCGGCAATGAAATGCGGAATACGGTTTTGCCCGGCACGGAATTGACCGAGATCCAGCCGCCGTGATCGGAAATAATCTTGCTGACCAGGGCAAGCCCCAGCCCGGTGCCGTTTTCGCGGCCTGACACAAACGGCTCGAACACATCGGTGCGGATCGCGTCCGGCAGGCCGGGCCCATCGTCGATCACCTCGATCTGAAGCGGCAGCGACTGGCCGGTCCCATCCGACCGGCGCATCCGGAACGAATGTTCATAATAGCTGTGCAGCCGGATCGTCCCGCCCGCGTCGCCTGCCGCCTCAGAGGCGTTTTTGAGCAGGTTCAGGATGACCTGCAACAACTGGTCCTTGTCGCCCAAGGCGGAGGGCAGCGAGGGGTCGTAATCCTCGATGATCTTCATGCGCGCCCCGAACCCCAGCAAGGCAGACCGGCGGGCGCGGTCAAGTACGTCATGCAGGTTCAGCGCGTTGCTTTCGGGCGGCATGAGGTTGCCGAATTGTTCGACCTGTTCCAGCAGTTTCACGATGCGCCGCGATTTCAGCGACGATCAGATCCGTAAGCTCCAGATCATCGGCGCTTAGGCTCATGCTGAGAAGCTGCGCCGCACCCGTTATTCCGGCCAGCGGGTTCTTGATTTCATGGGCCAGCATCTCGGCCATGCCAATGGCGGATTTCGCCGCCGATTTGACCGAGTTGTTTTGCGTCATGCGCCCGGCCAGCTCGCGCGGGGTGATCATCAGGATCATCTCGCCCAATGATCCCGAAACCGGTGCAAGATGCAGCGCACATTGGACAGGCGGGCGTTGCCCGCTGCCTACATCCACATCGTTGACGAAAAGCGGCGTGCCGTTCTGGCGCGCACGGTCAAACGCTTCTTCCAATGGCGCGTCGACAGCGATCATGTCCCACACCGGAACCCCCTTGGCCGATTTGACAGAGGCGTTCAGAAAGGACTCCGCTTCGGGGTTGATGCTTAGGATGGCGTCGTCCGGGCCGATGATCACGGCGGGAACGGGCAGCGAATGAAAGATCCTGTCCGGCTCGCTCATGCGGCGGCCAGGGTTTGCGCGGGCATCATCGCGTCGGGGATCAGGCGTTGCACCGTTTCAGGGTCGGCAGCCGTCAGCACGGCGCGGCGCAGGTCGCCCGGGGTCTGGCAGGTATCCATGTACCATCCAAGATGCTTGCGGGCGACCCGCAGCCCGATGGTGCGCCCGTAAAAGCGGATGATTTCGTCATAGTGATCGCCAACCATACGGGCAAAATCCTTGCCCTGCGGGATCTGTGGGGCGGGTGTGCCGTAAATCTCGTGCGCGATCTGTGCCAGCAGCCACGGCCGCCCCTGCGCCCCGCGTCCGACCATCACGCCATCGGCCCCTGACGCGCGCAATGCGGCACGGGCGGCGCGGGCACTGATGATATCGCCATTGGCAATGACGGGGATCGACACGGCCGACTTGACCCGCGCGATCGCCGCCCAATCCGCCGTCCCCTTATAGAACTGACAGCGGGTGCGCCCGTGGATCGTGATCATCGTGATTCCCGCCGCTTCGGCACGTGCGGCAATCTGGGGGGCGTTCAGCATATCGTCATCCCAACCCAGCCGGGTCTTGAGCGTCACAGGCACCTTGACGGCACCCACCACCGCTTCGATCAGGCGAAGCGCGTGGTCCGGCGTCTTCATCAACGCCGAGCCGGAATACCCTTGGGTGACCTTCTTGGCGGGGCATCCCATGTTGATGTCGATGATCTGCGCGCCCTGGGCCTCGACCATCCGGGCGGCTTCGGCCATCGGCGCGGCTTCGCGCCCCGCAAGCTGTACGGCCGTACCGTTGACGCCCAAGCCAAGCTCGGCCTTTTCGCGTGTCCCGGCGCGTGCGTTGATCATATCGGTGCTTGCCACCATTTCGGACACCACCAGCCCCGCCCCGAAAGACGCGACCAGAGTGCGGTAAGGCAAATCGGTGATCCCTG
The DNA here is from genome assembly GCA_963728645.1 of uncultured Alphaproteobacteria bacterium. Classification (GTDB taxonomy): domain Bacteria; phylum Pseudomonadota; class Alphaproteobacteria; order Rhodobacterales; family Rhodobacteraceae; genus Sulfitobacter. Next base: position 314,958 of record CAVSLU010000010.1, read on the forward strand.
CCATCGGTGCCAGTAAAACAGGCGGGTCAAGGCGGAAGGGCAGATCGGGCAGAAGCAAATGCTTAATCCTTGTGCAGTTATCTTTTATGTATCCATGTGATGGGGCGAACTCAACAAAACCACGGGCTTTGGCGCGGGTATTACACATGTGCTGCCTAAAATATAGGCAGATCGCAGGCCCCGTTGCACCCCGCGCACGCATTGCCTAGAAACAAGGGGCATAACAGAGGGCCAACCATGCGATCACTGCCGAAAATTGCCGCACTGATCGTGGCGGCCGGGCGTGGCACCCGTGCGGGGGGGGCTGTACCGAAACAATGGCAACCGCTTTGCGGAAAGCGTGTGATCGATCACACGCTTGCCGCGTTTCAGCGTCATCCGGCGGTGTCGCAGATCGTCGTGGTGCTGAATGCCTCTGATATGGCCCAGGCGGCCGTCTTTGAAACGCAGGGCTGTCAGATTGCGCCCGGCGGGGACGACCGTGCCGGATCTGTGCGCAACGGGCTTGCAGCGATAAATGATGCGGATCTGGTGTTGATCCACGATGCCGCGCGGCCCTGCGTGCCCGGTTTCGTGATCGACGGTGTGATCGATGCGCTGCGCGGGGCCCGGGCCGCCGCGCCGGGCCTGCCGGTCACGGATGCGTTGTGGGTGTCGGATGCGGGTCTGGTCGCTGGTACGCAGGACCGCACGGCCCTGTTTGCCGCGCAGACGCCGCAGGGGTTTGACCTTGCCGCGATCCGGGCGGCCCATGCGGCGTTTGACGGGGCCGCCGCCGATGATGTCGAAGTGGCCCGCGCCGCCGGAATGGCCGTTGCCATCACGCCCGGCAGCGTCGATAACCTGAAAATCACCATGCCGGGCGATCTGGCCCGTGCCGCACGCATACTGGAGGCGCAGATGGACATCCGCACAGGCAACGGCTTTGATGTACACGCATTCGGCCCCGGCGATCATGTGAGCCTTTGCGGCGTAAAAATCCCGCATGATCATGGGCTTGTTGGCCATTCCGACGCCGATGTCGGGATGCATACGGTCACCGATGCGATCTATGGTGCCTTGGCGATGGGCGATATCGGACAGCATTTTCCACCGTCCGATCCGCAATGGAAAGGCGCTGAAAGCCACATCTTCCTGCGCCATGCCGCCGATCTGGCCCGGCGCGAGGGGTTCACCCTGACGCATGTGGATTGCACACTGATCTGCGAATATCCCAAGGTGGGCCCTCATGCCGCAGAGATGCGGCGCGTGATGGCCGGTATACTGGACATCGGCCTTGACCGAGTGTCGGTCAAGGCAACCACATCCGAAAAGCTTGGGTTTACGGGCCGGGGCGAAGGGATCGCCTGTCTGGCGACAGCAACATTGGTGAAGATATGAAACTACCAAAGATGATCGGCACCGTTCTGGGTGTCGGGTATATCCGCCCTGCTTCGGGCACGTTCGGGTCGCTTGTGGCGCTTCCTTGGGGGTGGCTGTTGCATGTCATCGGGGGATTTCCGCTGCTGGTGCTGGGGGTCATCGTGGCCTTTAGCGGCGGCTGGTGGGCCACGGGCAAGATGACCGCCGGCAGCGAGGATCACGACCCGTCGGAGATCGTGATTGACGAGGTTGCGGGGCAATGGGTCGCACTGTTGCCGCTAAGCTATGCGGCGTGGTCGCGGGGGCTGGATATCCTTGTCATGTGGCCGGGCTGGATCGCGGCGTTCATCCTGTTTCGCCTCTTCGACATCTGGAAACCCTGGCTTGTGGGCTGGGCCGACCGGCGCGGCGATCCGCTGGGTGTGATGCTGGATGATGTGATTGCGGGGGTCTTTGCCCTGCTGGGGGTGATGGTTTTGGCCGGGATCTATCATGGGCTTCTCTGACGCGCAGCGCCTGCTGGACCGCGCCATCGCGCGCGGGCTGATGCTGACCTGCGCCGAAAGCTGCACCGGCGGGATGGTCGCGGCCGCCTTGACGGATCTGCCCGGATCGTCTGCAATGTTCGACCGCGGATTCGTGACCTATACCAATGCAGCCAAGATCGACCTTTTGGGGGTGTCGCCTGCAACACTTGACCAAAAAGGGGCGGTTTCGGAAGAGGTGGCCCACGAAATGGCCGCAGGGGCGCTGGCCCGGTCTGCAGCGCAGATTGCCGTGTCGATCACCGGCATCGCAGGCCCCGGCGGATCAGAGCATAAGCCCGAAGGGCGCGTCTGTTTCGGCATCGCGACCGAAAAAGGCGTGACGACGCAGACGCAGGAATTCGGTGCTTTGGGGCGCGATCGCGTGCGCCTTGCCGCGCGGGATCACGCGCTTGACCTGCTTTTCGCGGCCGTTTCAGATGAGGCATCTTTTTAATCAGTTCTGCTGAATTTCCGCCTAAAATGTAATCGAATTACAAAATGCCCAAAAAATAGCCTACGTTGCCTGCATTTTAACTTTTCCTGCGGTGGCGCATCGGGTTGACCCCTCAAAGACAAAAATTTTGGGGAAAAACCGAATATGAATGCTGCCGATACCGCCTGGATCATGACCGCTACGGCCTTGGTTCTTTTCATGACACTGCCGGGGCTGGCGCTGTTTTACGGCGGGCTTGTCCGCGCACGCAATGTCCTGAGCGTTTTCATGCATTGTTACGCGATTGCCTGTCTGATGTCGGTCCTGTGGTTCCTGTTTGGCTATTCGATCGCCTTCGGAGACAGCACGTCAGGGTTCTGGGGCGGTCTGGGCAAGATCGGGCTGAACGGCGTGTCCGCAGACAGCCTTGCGGGGACGCTGCCAGAGATCCTGTTTTTTGCCTTTCAGATGACCTTCGCGATCATCACCCCCGCCCTGATCGTCGGAGCCTATGTTGAGCGGATCAGCTTTGGCTTTGTGCTGCTGTTTTCGGGGCTGTGGATGCTGGTTTGCTATGCGCCGGTGGTGCATTGGGTCTGGGGGGGCGGCTTTCTGGCCGACGGTGGCATCTTTGGCGCGATCGGTGTGCGCGATTTCGCGGGCGGGATCGTGGTACATGAAACGGCGGGTCTGGCAGCCCTGATCCTGGCCGTGTTCCTGGGGCCGCGCAGCAATAACGTAACCCCGCCGCATAACCCGCCGTTCGTGATGATCGGGGCTGCGATGCTTTGGGTGGGCTGGTTCGGATTTAACGGCGGATCGCAACTGGCCGCCGATGGCGGCGCTGCGATGGCGATCGCCGTTACGCATATTTCCGCTGCCGCCGCATCGCTCAGCTGGGCCCTGTGGGAGCGGATCAAGTTTGGCAAATCCTCTATGGTGGGGATTGTGACGGGCACGATTGCGGGGCTGGCCTCGATCACGCCCGCCTCGGGTTTTGTCGGGCCGATGGCGGCGCTGCTGATCGGCGCGGTTGCGGGCGTGCTGTGCCAAGAGGCCGTCTTGCTGATCCGCAACAAGGCGCGGATCGACGACACGCTGGATGTCTTTGCCGTACACGGTGTGGGCGGCATTTTCGGCACCATCATGATCGCTGTTCTTGGGGCGGGGTCATGGGCGGCGCAACTTGGGTCGCTGGCGATTGTGGGGGTTTATACCGGCGTTGTAACCGTTGCGCTGGTGTTCATCTGCAAGGCCATCACCCCGCTGCGTGTCTCGGCAGAGGTGGAAAGAGGCGGCCTGGATCTGTCGGTGCACGGCGAACGCGCCTATGAACTGAACAGCTGACGCCCCTGCGCTAAGGCCCCTGCGCCTAGGAGGCCGTCGTCCCGTAAAGGGCGGCGGCCCGCTTCTCAAAGGCCCGCACGACGCGCTGCATCGCTTCGTTAAAGACCACGCCAATGATTTTTTGCAGCACCATGTTCTTGAATTCAAAGTCGACAAAGAAGTGCACCTTGCACGCGCCCTGCCCTGCGTCCTCGAAATGCCAGTTGGATTTCATGAACTTGAAGGGCCCGTCCAGATATTCGGTGTCGATCTTTTTGGGCTTTGGCCACAGGACCACACGGCTGGTGAAACGCTCGCGGAACACTTTGAAACTGATCACCAGATCGGCGTCCATCACTTCGTGATCGCCTTTGTCGTCGCGCGATTTGATACGTGCGGCGGCCGTCCAGGGTAAAAATTCGGGGTATGACGCCACATCGGCCACCAGATCATACATCTGTTGCGCGGTGTAGGGCAGTTCGCGGGTCTCTGAGTGGGTAGGCATTGATTTCCGTCTGTCTAGAAGTTAGCCCTTATGAAGTTCTTAACGCTCCTTTTTCAAGGCCAAAGCCATGCCGACGCGACCTTATGTCATCGACGAAATGATCTCGGCCAAGGCGATTGCCGCGCGGATCGAAGCCCTGTGCCGTGAAATAAAGGCGGAATTCGCAGACACCAACAAGCTGACGGTCGTGGGGTTGTTGCGCGGGTCGTTCGTGTTCATCGCCGATCTGGTGCGCGAGCTGGATCTGCCGATCGAGGTCGATTTTCTGGAAGCGTCAAGCTATGGTGACGGCACCGAAAGCAGCAGGGAAGTTCGTATTCTCAAGGACTTGCGCGGCGCTATTGAAGGGCGTGACGTGCTGGTTGTCGAGGATATCGTTGACACCGGGCATACCCTGCACCACGTGCGCGGCTTGCTGATGTCGCGCGAACCGGCGCGTCTGAAAACCATCGCCCTGCTGGATAAACCCAGCCGCCGCGAAGTGGACATGAAAGCCGACTGGATCGGGTTCGAGATACCGGATGAATTTGTCGTCGGCTATGGCATCGATTTTGCGCAGCGCAACCGCAACCTGCCCTTTATCGGCAAGGTGCGCTTTACATGAACATCGCCTGGTTGATGCGGATGCGGCGGTGGGTGCAAAACCCGCCCTCTGCGGGGCGCGTAAAATTCATTTTCGCGCTGATCCTGATCGCCGCCGCCATCTATGCGCTTGAATATTTCGGCTACTGGCCAGACTGGGCGACGGCCCAGAAAATGGGCCGCCGGTTCTGATTTATCACTTGGTCAGCGTGCCGACAGCTTTGCCAGCCGTGCCGTGCGCAGCCGCGCGAAATCATCGCCCGCATGATAGCTTGACCGCGTAAGTGGCGTGGCTGAAACCATCAGGAAGCCTTTGCCGTAAGCCGCTTTTTCATAGGATGCGAATTCGTCAGGGTGCACAAAGCGATCGACACGGTGGTGTTTCGGTGTGGGTTGCAGGTACTGGCCGATGGTCAGGAAATCGATGTCTGCCGCGCGCATGTCCTCCATCACCTGAACCACCGATTGACGGTCTTCGCCCAAGCCCACCATGATGCCGGATTTGGTGAACATCGTCGGATCCAGTTCCTTGACCCGTTGCAACAGGCGCAGGCTGAATGGAAATACCGCGCACCGGGGCGCACTTCGGGGTAAAGGCCGGGCACTGTTTCAAGGTTGTGGTTGAACACATCGGGCCGTGCCTCAACGACGGTTTCCAGCACCGACGGGATCGCAGCGGATAAAATCGGGGGTCAGGATTTCGATCGTTGTCTCGGGAGAGCGCTTGCGGATTGCACGGATGGTCTGCGCGAAATGCTCGGCCCCGCCGTCTTCGACATCGTCGCGGTCCACAGAGGTGATGACGACGTGATTCAACCCCAGCTTGGCCACAGCATCCGCCACGCGGCCCGGCTCGAACACGTCAAGCGCCTCTGGCGGTTTGCCGGTGGCGATGTTGCAGAATGTGCAGGCGCGGGTACAGACCTCGCCCATGATCATCATCGTGGCGTGGCCCTGGCTCCAGCATTCGCCAACATTGGGGCAGCCCGCCTCTTCGCAGACAGTGGTCAACTTGTTTTCGCGCATGATCTCGCGGGTCTGCCGATAGCCTTGCCGCGTCGGGGGCCTTGACCCGGATCCAGTTTGGCTTTTTCGGCTGCGGATTGTCCGGGCGTCTGGCTTTCTCGGGGTGCCGCTGGTCGGGGATTTTCAGGTCGCGCATGATCAGGCTCCGTTTGGGATTTGATCTGTATGTAGTTGTTTCGGGAGCGGCTTGAAAGGGGAAGCATTGCCGCGCCACCTGCCCCGTTTTCCGCGGGTGCCAAAACCGTCAGCACATTGTCAGTAAAGGGGGCCTCAGGTTTGGCAAAATATCATTCACGCCGGGAAATGTTTCGCTTTTCACGGGCATACCGTTAAAGTTGCGCACAATACAGGTTTTATTCCAAAAAGGAGATGGCATGACCGAGAAATCCGAATCGCTGGATGTCTGCATTATTGGCTCCGGTCCCGCGGGGCTTCAGGCTGCATATTATTTTCACAAAAAGGGGCTGCGTTTCAGGATATTGGAACGATCCGACAAGATCAGTGCGTTTTTGCGACATTTCCCGCGGCACCGGCAATTTATTTCAATCAACAAGGTGCACACCGGCCTCGGCAATCCTGAAACCCGCCTGCGCCACGACTGGAATTCGCTGTTGAACGACGACGGCCTGCTTTTCAAGGACTGGAGCCGCAAGTACTTTCCAAGTGCTGACGACTTTATCAGCTATGCCGAAACCTTTGCCGCGCCGTTACGCGATCATATCACCTGCAACGCCGATGTGCGCCAGATTGCCAAATCGGACAATGGTTTCGCGATTACCTGCACTGACGGGGCGACATATCTTGCGGCCAACGTGATCGTGGCCACCGGCGTATCGCAAGCCTGGGATCCGGGCATCGAAGGCTTTGAGCTGGCAACAAACTACACCGATTTCGACATCACACCCGACGTCTACAAAAACAAGCGTGTGCTGATATTGGGCAAGGGCAATTCGGCGTTCGAGACAGCCGATTCGCTGGTGGAACACGCCGCCAGCATCCACGTGATGAGCCCGAACCCGATCAAATTCGCATGGCAGACCCATTTCGTTGGCAATCTGCGGGCGGTGAATAACAATTTCCTCGATACGATCAGCTGAAATCCCAAAACGCAGTCATTGACGCAAAGGCGGTCAAGATCACCGCCCAAGACGGCGTCTTTACAGTGCGCGCCGAAATGACCGCCGCCGAAGGGCACGGATGTGCTGACGTATGATCACGTCATCGCCTGCACCGGCTTTCAGTTCGACAATAGCATCTTCGATGAAGCGATCCGGCCAAGGTTGCGTCACTATGATAAATTCAGCACCGCCATGACCGGCGAATGGGAAAGCGAGACCGTGAAGGGCTTGTTCTTTGCCGGCACGATCATGCAGTCCTGCGACTATAAAAACCATGTCGGGCTTTATCCACGGCTTTCGGCACAATGGGAAATGTCTCGCTGATCTGATTGCGGCGCGGGTACAGGGTGCGGCCTATCCAGTCGTGGCCACACCGCTGTCGCAGCCACAGCTTGCCGATGCGATCATCCGTCGAATCAGCACCGCCTCGGGCATCTTTCTTCAGCCGGGTTTCATGTGCGATTTGATCCGGATCGACGGGGCCGACGCGGGCACGACCTATCACGATATACCCGTGTCGTGGATTGAAAACGCGCCGTTGAACAGCGGCAGCTTCCTTCAGGTGACGCTGGAATACGGCGATTTCGATTGATGCCCTGCACGTAAACGTCAGAACAACGTATTTGGAAAACAGCCGGATGCTTTTATCCATCCGGTGATCCGGCTTGTCACTGACGCAAAGGTTGTAGATGAAATTCATCTGGCTGACCATCTGGATGCCGACTGGCGGTCGCGCAACGCCCGCGAAGGCGACCAGGGCACCGTGTTGCAGATGACGTTCCAGGACGCGGGGGGCACGGTTGATCCGGCAGATGTCGCCCGCCAGCAGCTTGACGCTTTCCTGCGCCGGGTTGGCATGGGGGATGGCGTCGCTCACGCTACCGCAGCCGAATGACAAAACGGCGCGGCCTTCGCGGGTCGCGCCGTTTATCTGTCGGATGATCCGGGGTTTATCCAATCATCGCGCTGCCGGGTCCAAGGGTCTCTTCATAGTGTTTGCGCAGTCGCATCAGCGCGATTCTCAGCACGATCTTGCCCGACCTGCCGACCAGCCCAGACGTTTTTCCGTGGTTTCCAGCCCCTCAAGGTAGCAGCAGCACCGCAGCACCACATCTGAAAGCCCCGGCCCCAGTTCCGCCAGCGCAGATCCGACCCGTGCACGCGCCGCCGACGGGGCGCTTCCCACAAAGACATTCGGGGCACTGTCGCCCCCCGGTGTCAGGAAACGATCCCAGTTCTGGGTGATTTTTTCACCCATCTGCGCCAGCTCAAAATCCTCGCGAAGCCGCTCTCCCGCTTGCACCATGCGGTCTGTCAGGAACGGTGTGCCATCCTTGTCGCGCCGCCGCGCCAGCGCCGCGAGGGGGCTTTCAGCCAGATTATAGCGTAGCCGCGTGACACGGTTTGATCTGGCATCATCATCGTCGTCGGTGTCGGTTTCAGTGTGAAACGGTGTCTGGCTTTCGCTGAACCCCTGGATCTGGCGGGGCCGGTGCTGTTCCAGCATCTGCTCCAACGCCGTACGGCCCGCCGCGGTGATGTAATAGCGCGTGATCCGTCCGGTGCCGCTGGTGGCGATCCATCCCTTCAGCGCCATGGCTTGTGCAATCGGCCGATCAACCACGGCGGTGCGCGTGCTGGCACCGCCTGCCCCGTCGCGCACGACAACGGCTTTTTCCATCTCGGCGGCGATGGCCAGCAAGGCACCGGTTTCGCACAACCGCCGCAACACGCGCCGCGCCTCACGCGTCAGCGTCTCGTCGTCAGGCATTTCGGCGGGGACATTGTGTGTCATGGTCGGCGTATCCTCGTTTTGCAGGGCCGTGTTGCGACTGACACGCCCAAGTGTTTCCAGCGCGTCGTCGACAAGCGGGTCGTCGCGGCGCGTTTCCAGTTTTCTGATCTGGCGCAGGATCGTAGATGCGTGGCAGTCAGCAGACCGCGCAAGGGCACGGATCGGGCGGCCAAGCTCGACATGCGAAAGATAATGGCGCGCCTCTGTCGGCACCCAGCCGGGAATGCGAAGCCCCCCCGGTTCAAGCCCCATATGAATGCCAGTCCCCATAGTCATAGTCGCGTCCTTCCCGCTAATTCGCCGATTTATCCACAGATTTATCCACGCAACCTAAAGATGTATTGGTTACCTGTGAGTTAAAATCGGACCGATCTCTTCATGATTGTTTCCAAAACATAAACAGTTGTGACCCAGCCGCACGGGTGTTTTCACCCTGGCGCAACAGGGCTTTTTAGCGTGGCAGTGTCACAGGATCGCTTGCGGCATCTGGCTGTGGGCACCTCACTCAAGGGACTGAAACTATGAAAGATATCCTGTCGCAGCTGCGCGAATTGCATCGTCCTCACCTGCTGATGCGCGCGGCGCGGAATCGGGTGAACAGATCGGCGTCACAGCCATCTGCAACGGCTTCTGGGGTCTCACAACCTTGCCGCGCAGTGGCGCTGCGTTAATACAATTGATCGACGTGGAAGCAGATCTAACGTACAACGAAAAATGGCGGATGCAGGCGATAGCCTGACCCGCCATGTGGAGGTTCTGATCGCGATGATTCCGAGGCGCGGCTGATCGTTATGGGCCCGCCAGCAGCTGACGCACGTCAGAGAAAGCTGTCGGCCTCGCGGCCTTTCGCTGCGCGACGAACTCTTCCAGCGCCTCCGCGTGCCGGGGTCGAGGGGGCTGCTGGTAATCGCCCAGCAACTTCTCGACCCGCGCCGCGGCCAGCGCCTGCGTGTCGCGGGCGCCCTCCTCGTCCCAGGTCTCGAACGGCTTGTAGTCGAACAGGTCCGAGCGCCAGAAGGCCGACTTGAAATTGGCCTGCGTATGGGCGCAGCCCAGGTAATGCCCGCCCGGCCCGACCTCGCGGATGGCGTCCATCGCCTGGCCGTTCTCGGCCATGTCCACGCCCGCGGCCAGATGATGCAGCGTGCCCAGCTGGTCGGCATCCATCACGAATTTCTCGAAACGACGCGACAAGCCCGCCTTCCAGCCAGCCGCAGGCGTGCAGCATGAAGTTCACGCCCGCCAGCAGCGCCATGTTCAGGCTGTTGGCCGATTTCATAGGCCGCCTGCGCATCGGGCAGCTTCGATCCGCAGAACGCCCCGCCCGACCGGAACGGCAGCCCCAGCCGCCGCGCCAGCTGCCCCGCGCCATAGGTGATCTGCGCAGCTTCCGGCGTGCCGAAGGTCGGCGCGCCCGAGTTCATGTCGATCGAGGTCACGAAGGCGCCGAAGATCACCGGCGCGCCTGGCCGGACGAGCTGGCGAATAGGCGACGCCGGCCAGCACTTCGGCCAGCACCTGCGTCAGCGTGCCGGCCACCGAGACCGGCGCCATCGCGCCGCCGACGATGAACGGGCGAGATGATCGCGGCCTGGTTGTTCGCGGCATAAACCTCAAGCGCGCCCATCATGGTCGAGTCGAAGGTCAGCGGCGAGTTGATGTTGATCAGCGAGGTCATCACCGTGTTTTCCTGCACGAAATCCTCGCCGAACAGGACCTCGCACATGTCCACCGAATCCTGCGCGCGGCTGGGTTCGGTGACCGATCCCATGAACGGCTTGTCGCTCAGCGTCATATGGCCATGCAGCATGTCCAGATGCCGCTTGTTCACCGGAATGTCCGTGGGCTCGCAGACCGTGCCGCCGGAATGGTGCAGCCATTTCGACATATAGCCCAGCTTCACGAATTTGCTGGAAATCCGCCATCGTGGCATAGCGCCGCCCGCCGGCGACGTCGCGCACGAAGGGCGGGCCATAGACCGGGGCCAGCACCAGATTGTTCCCGCCGATCACGACATTGCGGTCGGGGTTGCGGGCGTGCTGCGTGAATTTCGACGGCGCGGTGGCGCACAGCTTGCGCGCCAGACCGCGCGGGATCCGCACCCGCTCGCCCGTGACATCGGCACCGGCCTCGCGCCAGAGGTCCAGCGCATCGGGATTGTCGAGGAAAGTTCACGCCGATCTCTTCCAGAACGGTTTCGGCGTTGTGTCTCGATGATCTCCAGCGCCTCTTCCGTCAGAATCTCGAAATTCGGGATGTTGCGTTCGATATATTTCGCTGTCTCGAACAGCACAGCCGTGCGTTCTGCCCGCCGTGCCGCCCCGCCGCCGCCCCGCGCACGCCGTGCTGATTCCGCCATTTGATCATTCCGTTTCGCCAAATGCTGACGCCTAGCTACCCCATTCGCCTCATCCGTCTCACGCGGATAACGGCCTTAGGCGTCAAAAACCGACATCTCATGGATCCCGCCCGCTTCTTTGGCTCAAAAATATCCCGGGGGTCTGGGGGCTGGCCCCCAGTCCTCTCTTGCCACGCCCGCGATCCCCCCATAATCAGTCTGCATGACAGATATCACCCATGACCGCCTTCTGATCATCGATTTCGGCAGCCAGGTTACCCAGCTGATCGCGCGCCGCTTGCGGGAATTCAACGTCTTTTGCGAAATTCACCCCTTCAATGTGGTCGACGACGCCTTTCTCAGGGAGTTTGCTCCCAAGGCGGTGATCCTTTCGGGCGGGCCGGCCTCCGTGTTTGCCCAAGGGGCGCCGATGCCGCCGCAGGCGGTGTTCGATCTGGGTGTGCCGATCCTGGGATCTGCTATGGCCAGCAGGTGATGATGCACTGCCTGGGCGGCAAGGTCGAACGCGGGCATGGGACAGCCGAATTCGGCCGCGCCTATCGTCACACCCGCCACGGACGAGCTGGATCTGCTGGAAGGCTGGTTTCTGACCGAACGCGAACAGGTCTGGATGAGCCACGGCGATCATGTCAGCGACATCGCGCCGGGTTTCAAGGTCTACGGCACGTCGCCAAACGCGCCTTTCGCCATCACCGGCGATCCGGATCGCGCATTTCTATGCGGTGCAGTTCCACCCCGAGGTGCACCACACCCCGAACGGCGCGACGGCTCTATGAAAATTTCGTGCGTCTGGCCGGTTTCACGGGCGACTGGACGATGAGCGCCTACCGCGAGGAAGCCATCGCCGCGATCCGTGAACAGGTGGGTGATGCCAAGGTGATCTGTGGTCTTTCCGGCGGCGTCGATTCGTCGGTCGCGGCTGTGCTGATCCACGAGGCGATCGGTGATCAGCTGACCTGCGTCTTCGTCGACCACGGCCTGCTGCGCAAGGGCGAAGCGGAAGAGGTGGTGAAGATGTTCCGCGACAACTATAACATGCCGCTGATCCACGCAGACGAACAGGAACTCTTTCTCGGAGAGCTGGACGGCGTCAGCGATCCCGAAACCAAGCGCAAGATCATCGGCAGGCTGTTCATCGACGTGTTCCAGAAACATGCGACAGCGGTGGGTGATGCCGACGTTCCTGGCGCAAGGCACGCTCTATCCTGATGTGATCGAATCCGTTTCCTTTTCCGGCGGCCCGTCGGTCACGATCAAATCGCACCACAACGTCGGTGGCCTGCCCGAAAAGATGGGTCTGAAGCTGGTCGAACCGCTGCGCGAGCTTTTCAAGGACGAGGTCCGCGCGCTTGGCCGCGAACTGGGCCTGCCGCCAAGCTTCATCGGCCGCCACCCCTTTCCCGGCCCCGGCCTGGCCATCCGATGCCCCGGCGAGATCACCCGCGAAAAGCTGGCGATCCTGCGCGAGGCGGATGCGGTCTATATCGACCAGATCCGCAAGCACGGGCTTTATGACGAGATCTGGCAAGCCTTCGTGGCCATTCTGCCGGTGCGCACCGTGGGCGTGATGGGCGACGGGCGGACCTATGATTTTGCCTGCGCCTTGCGCGCGGTCACATCCGTCGATGGCATGACGGCGGATTATTATCCGTTCACCCATGAGTTTCTGGGTGAAACCGCGACACGGATCATCAACGAAGTGCCAGGGATCAACCGCGTCACCTATGACATCACGTCGAAACCTCCGGGCACGATCGAGTGGGAATGATGCGCATAAGAGTTTTTATGCCTTCGGCGAGGATTTATTTCCATTTGGAATACCTGTCATGAGCGCCACGCTCAGGGCTGCGCTTTGGATGATGGGATCGATCAGTTCGTTCTCGGCGATGGCTGTGGCCGGGCGCGAGCTTGGCGGGATTTACGATACGTTTGAAATCATGTTGTACCGCTCGGCCGTCGGGGTTCTGGTCGTGGTCAGTTTGGCGTGGGCCACCGGCACGTGGCGGCAGATCAACACCCGCAACCTTGGTGTACAGATCGGGCGGAACCTGGCGCATTTCACCGGCCAGAACCTGTGGTTTTATGCTGTGACAGTGATTCCGCTGGCGCAGGTGTTCGCGCTTGAGTTCACCTCGCCGCTTTGGGTTATCGTATTGTCGCCGCTGATATTGGGCGAACGGCTGACCCGTATCCGGATGCTGGCGGCCATTCTGGGCTTTATCGGTATTCTGGTTGTGGCGCGCCCGACCATCGCAGGCATCAACACCGGTGTGATCACCGCAGCGTCCTGCGCCATTTTCTTTGCGCTGACCATCATGCTGACCAAGCGGCTGACCCGGACGCAAACCATTACCACGATCTTGTTTTACCTCACCGTGACGCAGCTTTGTTTCGGTTTGATTTTGGCGGGCTATGACGGTGATATCGCGGTGCCCGATCTGGCCCATGGCCCGCTTTTGCTGCTGGTCGGTGTCGCGGGGCTGCTGGCGCATTATTGTCTGACCAATGCGCTTTCGATTGCCCCGGCGACGGTCGTGGTGCCGATTGATTTCATTCGTCTTCCTGTGATCGCCGTGATCGGCATGCTGGTCTATGCCGAGGCGCTTGATGTCTGGGTCTTCGTCGGCGCCGCGATCATCTTTGCGGGCAATTACATGAACCTTTGGGTCGAAACGCACCGAAAAGCATAGCAAAACTGCAACACTTCTGTGTCAAGCTTGCAGCCTTCCCTATCGTCAACAGTTGACGGGGTGGCCATTGAACGTGCTGACTGGACGTTGTTTGGCCATGCTAGTTTGGCTGACGTGTACTTCTGGGGAGGAGTAACAAGTATGACTTACAAGTTTCTTGCGGTTGCCGCCGTTTTAAGCGGCGCGACAGCGGCCCATGCGGGGGGCATTGATCGCACGGGTCAATCCGTTGCTGCATTGTTCGAGGCGGGCCGATACGCCGAGCTAAGCTTTGGCGCGGCGTCGCCTGATACATCGGGCGTTGGCGGTTTGCTTTCGCCGGGCGTGGCGTCCGGCGACATGACCGAAAGCTTCATGCAATTTGGTGCCGCCTACAAAGCTGATCTGAATGATCAGCTTTCCTATGCGATCATCTTTGACCAGCCTTTTGGGGCAGACGTCAACTATCCTGTGGGGACGGGGTATTTCGCGCAAGGGTCCACCGCCGAGTTCAACAGCAACGCGGTGACGGGGATCTTGCGGTACAAGATGCCCAACAACTTCAGCGTCCATGGCGGCTTGCGGGTTCAGTCCGTTGACGCCAAGGCAACCATTCCGTTCGTGTCTGCTGGCGCTGGTGCCCCGCGTCCGGGTGCGCCCTATGATGTTGCGGGCGACCGCGACACGGGCGTTGGGTATCTGATGGGGGTGGCTTATGAAAAGCCCGAAATCGCGTTGCGGGTTTCGCTGACCTACAACTCGAAGATCAAGTATGATCTGGACACGACGGAAAACTCTGCTTTGGGTCTGGGCGTGACATCAAGCACCCATATCGAAACGCCACAATCGGTGAACCTGGAATTCCAGACTGGCGTGGCGAAAGATACGCTGGTCTTTGGTGGCGTGCGCTGGACGGACTGGAGCTCTTTCGAGATTGCGCCATCGGGCTACAGCACGTTGACGGCGGGCAGCAAACTGCTGAGCTATCAGGACGACGTCTATACCTACTCTTTGGGTGTGGGGCGCCGCCTGAACGACACGTGGTCTGTTGCCGCCTCTGTCGGATATGAAAAGCAGAACAAGAACTTCACAGGTAATCTTGGCCCGACCGATGGTTACAAGAGCCTTGCATTGGCCGCGACATACACGCGTGACAACATGAAGATCACAACCGGTGTGCGCTATGTGAACATCGGGGATGCGCAGACCGTTGCAGGCCCTGCTGCCCCTGCCGGTATCTTCTCTGACAACGACGCGGTGGCCATCGGCGTGAAGGTCGGCTTTTCGTTCTAAGCCTGACGTTCCCCCGTGATCCGAACGGCCCGCTGCTGCAAGGTAGCGGGCCTTTTTCGTGGCACTTGCCGCTCTGTCTGGCGTATCTTTTGGGCTTGGGTTAGTCAGGACAAACATTTTTGACCCCAAGGACCCCCTGAAATGCTTTACCCTACCGTTGATGCCTGGCGCACCGCTCCCCGTAAAAAGGTGCTGGTCTTTGGAATGTCGGGCCTTGGCAAGACCCATCTGGCGCATTTGCTGCGCTGCAATGGCGACTGGTTCCACTATTCCATCGATTACCGCATCGGCACGCGCTATCTTGGCGAAACGATCACCGACAATGCCAAGGCCGAGGCGATGAAGGTGCCCTTCCTGCGTGATCTGCTGCTAAGCGACAGCATCTACATCGGGTCGAACATCACCTTTGACAATCTAAGCCCTGTCGCCACGTGGCTGGGCAAGCCGGGGGATCACACCAAGGGTGGGCTGCCGATGGCGGAATATGCGACCCGGCAGGAAGCGTTCAAACAGGCGGAAATCGCGTCGCTGCTGGACACCGCGCATTTCGCGCGCCGTGCCAAGACGCTATATGATTATCCGCATTTCATCTGCGATACCGGTGGGTCGATTTGCGAGTGGGTTGACCCACACGACAGTGCCGATCCGCTTATGACAACCCTGTCGGCAGAGTGTTTGCCGATCTGGATCAAGGGCGATGCCGCGCACACTCAGGAACTGATCCGCCGCTTTGACAAGGCCCCCAAACCAATGGCGTACCAGCCTGAATTCCTGGTCCGGGTCTGGCAGGAATATCTAAGCGAAAACAACTGTCAGCAAGAGGATGTTAATCCTGATACCTTCATCCGCTGGGCCTATGCGCAAGCCTTGGCGCACCGCCAGCCGCGTTATGAGGCGATGGCCAGATGGGGGGTGACCGTCACGGCGGATCAGGTTGCATCGCTCGGGTCTGAAGCCGACTTTGTTGATCTTGTCGCGCAGGTCATGCGTGCCTAGCTTGTCGCCGCATAGGCTATCGCGCCATCGTGCACGTCTAAACCCTTGCAGGGACTGCCCTGCGACCTATCTCTGCCCCTCAACAGACTTGGAAATACCCTGAAATGCCTATCAAGCTGCCCTCCGACCTGCCCGCCTTTGATGTTCTCACGCGCGAGGGGGTCATGGTGCTGGACGAAACGGAAGCGGACAAGCAGGACATTCGCCCGTTGCGGATTGCACTGCTTAACCTGATGCCGAAAAAGATCCAGACCGAAAACCAGTTCGCCCGTCTGATCGGCGCGACCCCGTTGCAGATCGAATTCAGCCTTGTGCGGATGTCCGATCATCAGTCGCGCAACACGGCCGCTGACCATCTGGAAAGCTTTTACCGGCCCTTCTCGGAGGTCAGGCAGGAAAAATTCGACGGGCTGATCATCACTGGCGCGCCCATTGAGCATCTTGAATTTGCCGATGTCACCTATTGGGAAGAGCTGACACAGGTGATGGACTGGACGCAAACCAACGTCCATTCCACGTTTGGCGTCTGCTGGGGTGGCATGGCGATGATCAACTATTTTCACGGGGTGAAAAAGCACTTGCTGGCGGAAAAGGCATTCGGGTGCTTTCGCCACACGAACCTTGCGCCTGCGTCGCCCTATCTGCGGGGCTTTTCGGACGATTGTATTGTCCCGGTCAGCCGCTGGACAGAGATGCGCCAGGCCGAGGTGGATGCGGCTTCGGGGCTGACAACCCTTCTTGGCAGCGATGAGGTCGGACCCTGTCTGGTCGAGGATCCGGCGCATCGCGCGCTCTATATCTTCAACCATTTCGAGTATGACCGCGACACGCTCAAGGATGAATATGATCGCGATGTTGCGTCCGGCACGCCGATCAATGTGCCCTGCAACTATTATCCGTCAGATGATCCGGCACGGGTGCCGCTGAACAGATGGCGCAGCCATGCGCACCTGCTTTATGGCAACTGGATCAACGAGATATATCAATCTACACCCTATGATCTGAACGACATTGGGACGTAGCATGCTTGTCATCCTTGGTATCGTGATCATCGGCCTGGTGGGCCTGACCCAGTGGCGTGCGCACCAGCGCGAGAGCGCTGCGAATGCGGCCTATCCTCCGATCGGGGAGCTGATCAGGATCGACGGGGTGACGGTGCACGCCAAGGTGCAGGGCAGCGGGCCGGATCTGGTGCTGATCCACGGCGCGTCAGGCAACATGCGCGATTTTACCTTTGATATGGTTGATGAACTGGCCACCCGCTACAGGGTGATTTTGTTTGACCGGCCGGGTCTGGGCTGGACAGACGATCTGCCCGGTAACGCGGGCGCCTGGAACGCCACCTCAGCCTCTCCGCAGGAACAGGCGGCGCTGCTGCAAAAGGCCGCCGACCGATTGGGCGTGACGAACCCTGTTGTGCTTGGTCATTCCTATGGCGGGGCGGTGGCGCTTGCCTGGGGTTTGGCTAGGCCTGACCGGACAGCGGCGCTGGTGATCGTGTCGGGCGTGTCCGAAGAATGGCCGGGCGATCTGGGTTGGCAATATCAATTGACGGGTTCAACCTTTGGCAGCGCCATCGTTATCCCGCTGATCACCGCGTTTCTGCCCGAACGCGCGGTCAAGGCAAGCGTCGATTTCATCTTTGCGCCGCAAGTCACGCCCGATGGCTATAGCCGGCATCTGGGGGTCGGCCTATCGCTGCGGCGCACATCCATGCGCGCGAATGCGCAACAGGTCAATGGTTTGCTGCCCTACATCAAACAGATGGTGCCCCGCTATGACAGCCTGACCATGCCGATCGAGGCGGTGCACGGCACTGCCGATACCATCGTCCCGCTTGAAATCCACTCAGAGGTGTTGATGACGCAGCTGCCCAACGGCCATCTGACCACCCTGCCCGGTATTGGCCATATGCCCCAGCATGTTGCGCGGGCCACCGTTCTGGACGCGATCGACCGCGCAGCGGCGCGTGCGGGTTTGCGCTAGGGCGCGGAACGCTTCATAACGGGATCAAAGACATGTATCAGGAAGTGCCTCATGGACCTGCCCTTTGACGGCGCGATCAGCGCCTACTTTGAAAACGAAGCCCCCGACGATATCCGCCAGGCGATCAGGCGCGCGGACAAAGACGATATCCTCAACGACAGCTACCCGCACTCAGAACGGATGGGCGGCAAGAAATACGATGCCGAAATGGCACGACTTCAGATTGAGCTGGTCAAGCTGCAAGCATGGGTACGCCAGACCGGCACACGTGTCGCGATCGTGTTTGAGGGCCGCGATGCCGCGGGCAAGGGCGGCACCATCGGGCGGTTTCGCCAAAACATGAACCCCCGTGCCGCCCGCGAGGTTGCGCTGTCGAAACCGACCGAAACCGAAGCGGGTCAATGGTATTTTCAGCGATATATCAAGCACTTGCCAACTGCTGGAGAGATCATCTTTTTTGACCGATCGTGGTATAACCGGGGTGTGGTCGAACCTGTTTTCGGGTTTTGCACCCCGGCGCAGCGCGATCATTTCTTTGCGCAGGTGCCTGATTTCGAAAACATGATCGTCGAGGAAGGCATCCATCTGTTCAAATTCTGGCTGAACGTCGGACGCGCCGAACAATTGCGCCGCATGCTTGACCGCGAAAATGACCCGCTGAAACAATGGAAACTCAGCATGATCGACGTCAGGGGGCTGGCTCTTTGGGATGCCTACAGTCTTGCCATTGCCGACACTTTGAAGCGGTCGCACAGCACTGCTGCCCCGTGGACGATCATCCGTTCGGATGACAAACGCCGGGCACGGCTGTCGGCGATCCGCACCGTGCTGCATCATTTCGACTATGCCCAGAAAGACGCAAAGGCCATCGGGCCCATCGATACGGACATCTGTGGCGGCCCGGACATCTGGGATGCCTAAGCGCGGCTATCATCACGGCAACCTGCGCCAGGCCCTGATCGAAGCGGCGTTGCAGCTGATCGAACTGCGCGGGCCCACCGGATTTACCCTGTCGGAGGCCGCAAAACAGGCGGGTGTGACCCCCGCCGCCGTCTATCGCCACTTTGAGGGGCGCGAGGATCTGATCGCGGAAGGGGCGCTGCAAGGCTATGAAATCTTTGCCGAACAGATGGAGGCGGCCTACCGCTCTGGCCAGCCCTCCGCGCTGCGCGCGTTCGAGGCGACGGGCCGCGCCTATCTGGCTTTCGCGCGGGATTATCCGGGGCACTATATTGCGATGTTTGAAAGCGGTATTTCGGTCAACCGCACGCCTGAACTGGCCAGCGCCGCCAACCGCGCCAACGGGGTGCTGGAACAGGCCGCAAGTGATCTCAGCCAGCACATCCCGGCGGACAAGCGCCCGCCCGCGTCGATGTTTTCTGCCCATATCTGGGCGATGAGCCACGGCGTGGTCGAACTGTTCGCCCGCAACTCTCCCGGCCGCGCATCGCCCTTCCCCGCCGAAGAGCTGTTGGAAAGCGGCATCGGCATCTACCTGCGCGGGCTTGGCCTTGTGCCGCCAGACGATCTGTAAGGTGCCAGACCCATGAAAATCTACGTGATCAATGTACCCGTCGCGACTGAACGGCGCGCGATGCAGGAAGCGCAAGGCGCGCGCTTTGGGCTGGACATGCACTTTGTCACCGCGATTGATGCCGAAGGGCTGGACAACGCCTTTTGTCAGCGTGCGGCAAACAACTGGACCCGCTCTGTCAGTAAAAAAGACATTGCCTGCTTTTTGTCTCACCGCCACGTCTGGTCTTGCGCGGCCCAGGACGATGGCCCGGTGATGATCATCGAAGACGACGTGGTGTTTTCCCCGGCAATCAAGGGGGTGCTTGCGCATCTGTCTGCCCGTCAGGACGCGTGGAACGTGATCTATGATCTGGAATTTGCGCCCGGTGCGCATGGCCTTTCGCGGCGAAAGACGTGGAACGCCGCTGATCCCGACATAACGGCCCGCTTTCTTTATAAGAACAAGATCGGCCTCGGGGCCTATGTTCTTTCGCCGAAGGCCGCGCAACGCTTGCACGACGCAGAGGATCTTTACGCTATGGCGGATGCCTATGTCTGGACGCGGCCCTGGCTTGCCCCTTATCAGATTGAACCAGCCCCCGCGGTCCAGATGATCAACTTGCAAGACCGCGAGAACCTTGAAAGCGGTCTTGCACATAACCGCGACATCCGATTTGCAAACGCCAGTCTGCTCAAGCGCAAACTGATCCGACTGCGCATCACCCTTGACGAAGCCCGCCGGTTTATGGGCGGGGTCAGCGACATCGACAAGCGCCCGCTCGTGTTTGACCGCGCGGCGTTCGCCCGGTCGAAACCCTAGGCAGCCACCTGCCGGTTCAAGCCCTGCATTACTTCGGCTGCGATCTGGAACGATCTTAGACGCGCTGAATGATCGTGGATTTGCCCGGTCAGGATCAGCTCATCCGGCTGATATCGCTCGATCATCGCGGCCAATTGATGGCGCACCGTGTCGGGGCTGCCCACGGCGGTGATCCGCAGCGCATGATCGACCGCATGGCGCATCGCGCTGCCCACTTCCGCGTCGATATCTTCCACCGGACGGGGCAATTTACCGGGCCTGCCGGTCCGCAACCGCACAAAAGCCTGCTGCATCGATGTCCGCAGATAAGCACCTTCCGCATCCGTGTCGGCGGCAAAAACATTCACGGCCAACATGAAATGTGGCGTGTCCCGGACTGCCGAGGGCTTGAAGTCGCGCCGATAGATCGCAATTGCATCCTCAAGCGCGTCGGGTGCGAAATGCGAGGCAAAGGCGTAAGGCAGCCCGAAATGCGCAGCCAATTGCGCGCCATAAAGGGAGGACCCCAAAATCCAGACCGGCACATGGGTGCCCTGTCCCGGATGCGCAGATACGGCCGCGCCGGGCCTTGCATCGCCAAGATAATCAATCAATTCCGCAACATCGTCGGGAAACCGGTCGCCGGCCTGCATCCCGCGCCGCAGGGCGTGATAGACCGCCTGATCGCCCCCGGGCGCGCGCCCCAGGCCCAGATCAATCCGGTCCCCATGGATCGTGGCTAGCGTGCCAAACTGTTCGGCGATGGCAAGCGGGGCGTGGTTGGGCAACATGATCCCGCCTGCCCCGACCCTCATCGATGCAGTATTGTCCGCGACATGTCCGATCAGAACGGATGTCGCCGCCGATGCAATCCCGGGCATGTTGTGATGCTCGGCCATCCAATAGCGATGGTATCCTGCGCGTTCGGCATGTCGGGCAAGATCAACGGTGTTGGCGATGGCCTGGCGTGCATCTGCCCCCTCAGGTACGGGCGACAGATCAAGAACGGAATAGCGCATGGGAAAATCTCCTTACTCTTTTACCTAAGGTAGTCACGCAAGGCCCAAAACAAAAGCACTCCTCCCGCTTCATTTTGCCAAATAAACTCTTCCCGAAGGGTCGGCCAGATCAAAGCGCCCCACGAAAAAGGCCGCCCCAAACCGGAGCGGCCCATTCCAGACAACTTGTAAATAAAGCTTAACGCTTGGAGAACTGGAAGCTCTTGCGCGCTTTGGCCTTACCGTATTTCTTGCGTTCCACCACGCGGCTGTCGCGTGTGAGGAAGCCGGCGGCCTTCAGCGCACCGCGCAGGGAAGGATCATAAAGCTGAAGCGCTTTGGACACACCGTGCTTGACCGCGCCGGCCTGACCGGACAGACCGCCACCCTTTACCGTCGCCACGACGTCAAACTGACCGTCTGTGCCTGGTGATGGTGAACGGCTGCGCCAGGATCATCTGCAGAACGGGGCGCGCGAAATATTCATTCTGCGGCTTGCCGTTCACGATAACCTTGCCGGAACCGGGCTTGATCCAGACGCGGGCAACGGCGTCCTTGCGCTTGCCTGTGGCATAAGACCGGCCAAGCGCGTCACGAACGGGCTCACGCGGGGTCATGTCAACTTCGGTGCCCTGAACGGCGCCAATGTTCTCGGTCACGGCCGCTTCGAGGCCTTCGAGTGTTTTGATTTCGTCAGCCATGCTTATGCACTCCGCGTGTTTTTGGAGTTCATGGATTTCACATCCAGAACCTCGGGGCTTTGCGCCTCATGGGGGTGTTCGGAACCGGCATAAACGCGCAGGTTCGTCATGATCTGGCGGCTCAGGCGGTTGCCGGGCAACATGCGCTTGACGGCCTGTGTCACGATCCGCTCGGGGTGTGCGCCTTCAAGGATCTGTTCCTTGGTGCGCGATTTGATCCCGCCGGGGTGGCCGGTATGCCAATAGAAGTGCTCTTCACGCTTCTTGCCGGTCATCTGGATTTTCTCGGCATTGATCACGATGACATTGTCGCCGCAATCCATGTGAGGGGTAAAGGATGGCTTGTGCTTGCCACGCAGACGCATGGCGATAATCGATGCAAGACGGCCAAGGACAACGCCTTCGGCGTCGACGATGATCCATTTCTTGTCGATATCTGCCGGTGTTGCAGAAAAGGTTTTCATGAAGGGAATTCCCGTAAATTTGATGAAGGGATCCGAAACCCGAACCCCGCGAGGTGATGGCTGGGTTATAAACGCACGCCGCGCCGCGTCAAGCGCAGTGTTCCGTAATTAAGATAGCAATTACAAAGGCTTGGAAATTAGGTATAATAATACCCCATATATTTCCAAGCCTTCGGTCGTTCCGGCAAGGCATCGCGCATGCGCCGCCCCTGCTTTGTCCGGGCCTTACCTGGGCGGAATGGCATAGGTCAGGCTAGAGCGCGCCACGGGGTCGTCCATCCCTTCTGAATAGATCAGGACATCGCATACCGATAACAGCTTGCCCAGCTTCAGAAGGCGGGTTTTGGCGATCAGATCGACATCAGCCGCAGGTTTGCGCATGAAATCGATCGAACAGTTGGTGGTAACGGCCAAGGCCTGCGGTCCGATACGGGCCAGGGTCATCAGATAGGCGCTGACATCGGCAAGTGCGAAAATCGAGGGGCCAGATACGGTGCCGCCGGGGCGCAGATGGCGGGTATCGACCATCAGACGGGTGATCAAATCGGTCTCGCCCACGTGATCTATCGCAAAGTCGTCGGCGACTTGCTTGAACACATCTTTCATAAAAATCGCCAACGCGTCGGCATCCATCATTATCGGCATACTTGTCCTCCCTCATAGGTCTCGGCTACGGTCTGGCAAATCTGGGAGGAGAGCAAGATGACAATTCTCGATGTAGAACATGACGGTGCGACAGCCCGGTTGACGATGAACGCGCCAGACCGCCTGAACGCCCTGTCGGACGAAATGCTGGCGGCCTTGCAATGCACGCTGGATGACATTGCCGCGCAGTCGTCGGTGCGCGTCGTGACGCTGGCGGGTCGGGGCAAGGCGTTTTGTGCGGGCCACGATCTGAAACAGATGACCCGATTGCGACAGGCCAGCGATGGCGGGGCTGCGGGGTTTCGCGATCTCTTCGAGCGGTGCAGCGCGGTGATGGCGCGGATCCAGTCGATGCCGCAGCCGGTAATTGCCCAGGTGCATGGCATTGCCACCGCTGCCGGGTGCCAGTTGGTCGCGACCTGTGACATGGCCGTGGCCGCCGAAGGGTACGCGGTTCGGGGTGAACGGGGTCAACATAGGGCTGTTCTGTTCCACGCCGATGGTCGCGCTTAGCCGCAACATTGCCCGCAAACAGGCATTCGAGATGCTGACCACGGGCGATTTCATCGATGCAAACTGTGCACGTGAGGTGGGGCTGGTCAACCGTGTGGTGCCTGAACATGAACTGGCGCTTGAAACCCAGGCTTTGGCTGAAAAGATCGCGGGAAAGCTGGGGGTGGCCGTGAAGATCGGCAAGCAGGCGTTTTACAGGCAATTGCAAATGCCTGTTGATCAGGCCTATGCCTATACCGGCGATGTGATGGTTGAAAATATGCTGCACCGCGACACCCAAGAAGGCATCAGCGCATTTCTTGAAAAACGCGATCCGGTTTGGAACCAATAGCGCCTTCAGACTGTTTCCACTCTGTTGCGGTATTGTTGCATTTTTTGCGCTGGCAATTCAGGCAAATTTGAGGCATAAATAAGACAAGGCAGATGCCTTGACGATTTTGGGTCGCCGTCGGCGGAAGGTCCCTCCAGGTCAGCCTCTCACTGACCGACCGTTCCCGCAACGGCGACCCCAAAACCTTTTTCACAAAATCCCCGCCTTTTCGACAATATGCACAGTCATATGCCACATCCTATCCGGTTGAGGGGCATAAGCTGCAAGGGGCCGACCGTCTTTTTGTTGCACTGGGGCGCACCCTGCCCTACATCGCAGGCATGACACAAACTCTTCATATTATCGGCGGCGGAATGGCCGGATCCGAGGCCGCCTGGCAGGCCGCAAACGCGGGCGTGCCTGTGGTGCTTCACGAAATGCGCCCCAAAATCGGCACATTTGCGCATCAGACGGGTCTTTTGGGCGAAATGGTATGCTCCAATTCTTTCCGGTCCGATGACAGTGAACAAAACGCTGTCGGGCTGCTGCACTGGGAAATGCGCGCGGCGGGCGGGCTAATCATGGCAACCGCGCATAAGCATCGTCTTCCTGCCGGGGGTGCGCTTGCCGTAGACCGAGACCCGTTTGCGCAATCCGTCACAGACGCGCTTCTGGCGCACCCCAACATCACGGTCGAATACGGCGAAATCACAGCACTTCCGCGCGAAGGGCATTGGATCATCGCAACCGGGCCATTGACCTCGGGCAATCTGGCAAACGCCATCGCGACCGAGACGGGCGCCGCGGCGCTCGCGTTTTTCGATGCCATCGCGCCGATCATCTATTACGACAGCATCGACATGTCCAAAGCGTGGATGCAATCGCGCTATGACAAGGGCGACACCGAAGAAGAGCGGACGGCCTATCTGAACTGTCCGATGGACAAGGCCACCTATGAAGCGTTCATCGACGCCCTGCTGGCCGCCGACAAGACCGAATTCAAGGAAGGCGAAACGGCGGGATATTTTGACGGATGCCTGCCCATCGAGGTGATGGCGGAGCGGGGCCGCGAGACTTTGCGTTTCGGCCCGATGAAGCCCGTGGGACTGACCAACGCCAACGATCCCGACACCAAACCCTATGCCGTTGTGCAACTGCGCCGCGACAACAAGCTGGGCACGCTTTATAATATTGTCGGTTTCCAGACCAAGATGAAATACGGGGCCCAGACTGAGGTTTTGCGGATGATCCCCGGGCTTGAAAACGCTTCGTTTGCGCGGCTCGGCGGCATCCATCGCAACACATTCTTGAATTCACCGACTTTGCTGGACGACCAGATGCGCCTGCGCAGCCAGCCCAATATTCGCTTTGCCGGTCAGATCACCGGCGTCGAGGGCTATGTTGAAAGCGCGGCGATGGGTTTGCTGGCCGGGCGGCTGGCCGTGGCCGAGATTCGCGGTGAGGCGGCCAGCCCGCCGCCGCCGACGACCGCCACAGGCGCGTTGATCACCCACATAACGGGCGGCGCGGACGCCAAGACGTTCCAGCCGATGAACGTGAACTTTGGGCTATTCCCGCCCGTCGAAGGATTGAAATCAGGCCGGCGCGGCCGCAAGGACCGCTACAAGGCCTACACCGATCGCGCCAAGAAAGACTGGCAGGCCTGGCTGAACGGCGCATCCGTGCCCGCGTGAGGCGCTGATCATGGGGTTCGTCACCAGATTTGCGCCCTCGCCGACCGGACCGCTGCATCTGGGTCATGCCTACTCGGCGCTGCTGGCGCATGACATGGCGCGTGCGGCGGGGGGCAGTTTCTTGTTGCGGTTCGAGGACACGGATCAGGACCGCTCCAAACCCGAATATGTCGATCAGGCGATGGATGATCTGAAATGGCTGGGGATCACATGGGACGCGCCACCCCTGATGCAGTCACACTGCCTTGATGTCTATAACGACGCCGTGAACCGCCTGACCGACCTTCATTTGACCTATCCCTGCGGGTGCAGCCGCAAAGAAATTGCTGCCGCCATGGCCGCCCCTCAGGAAGGGGTGGCCCATTCTGTTTATCCGCAGACCTGCAAACATCGCCCCATGTCGGATCGTACCCGAACAGACGCGCTGCGCCTGCACATGGACCGCGCCCTTGATGCCGCGCACGGGGCCCCGCTAGAGTTCACAGAGCTGGGACCAGAGAAAAAAGGCACACACCAGATCAAGAAAGACACCCTGATCAAGACCGCCGGTGATATCGTGATTGCCCGCAAAGATGTGCCGTCAGCCGCGTATTTCCTGGCCTCCGCCCTTGATGATGCGCGTCAGGGGATCACCGATGTGGTGCGCGGCGTCGATCTGTTTGAATACACCCAGATACAGGTTCTGTTGCTGAATCTGCTTGGACACACTTCCCCGCGCTATTTCCATCACCGTCTGATCCGGGATGAGCACGGCAAACGTCTGGCCAAGCGTGACGACGCACGCGCGATTTCACTTTACCGCAGCGAAGGGGCGACGCCAGAAGATATCCGTTTTATGGCAGGGCTTTAGGTAACGATCTTAAACCACTGGATCATCGGTGATCCGTTCAACTTTGCCCTCAACCCCGGCCTCAGGGACGCTCTCTACCACCGTGTAAAAGCATGTGCGCCGGCCGGTGTGGCAGGCGGGGCCGCTCTGGTTCACACGCAGCAACAGGCAGTCACGGTCGCAATCGATGCGGAATTCCACCAGTTCTTGCACGTGCCCGCTTGTCTCTCCCTTGATCCAGAACGACTGGCGCGAGCGGCTCCAATAGGTGGCGCGCCCGGTCTTTAGGGTTCTTGTCACCGCTTCGGCGTTCATCCACGCCATCATCAGCACCTCGCCCGTCGCGGCATCCTGTGCAATGGCGGGGATCAGGCCCGCGCCGTTGTAGGTTAATGTGGCAGGGTCAAATTCCATGGGGCTGGCCTCAATTATTTTTTGCATCATTCGCGTGGTGGCTTATGTAGGGGGTATGCGCGGAAAGGAACAGCCATGAGTGCCGAGACAGACCTGATCAAGCTCTACTCCGCCCGGATTTTGGGCCTGGCGGCAGATATTCCGCATCTGGGACGATTGGATGATCCGGATGCCAGCGTGACGCGAAGGTCGCCCTTGTGCGGGTCCACCGTCACAGTCGATGTGGTTGTGCGTGATGGCACGCTGGCGGATCTGGGCCAAGACGTCAAAGCCTGCGCCTTGGGTCAGGCGTCAGCTGCGGTGGCAGGACAAGCCGCAATGGGTGCCACGCTAGAGCAGGTCCAGACCGCGCGTGACCAACTAAAAGCGATGCTGAAAGGCAAAGGCCCGGTGCCTGACGCGCCTTTTGATGGTTTTGAAGTTTTGACACCGGCGGTTGACTACAAGAACCGCCACGCTTCGATCCTGCTGTCAATAGAAGCGATTGCAGAGGCGATGGCAGAAGCGGTGCAGCAGACCCAAACGCAAACCGCCGCGCAAGACGGCTGATCCCTGTCTTCGCGGCTGCGCGAAAAAAAACGCCGCACATCCAAAGGGATGGCGGCGCAGGGATGCGGTATTCGCAGAGGCTCGCCTTGATCCAGGGGCCGAAGAGGACGCTTCGGCCGGGTTTCGACGCAGAACAGGCAGTAAACGTCGACGCATAAAGTTTGGGACAGATGCGTTGGTCAGATCAAGACGCCACGAAAGCGCAGGCAGAAATCAAACAATAGAAGGAAGATGCAGGCCGACAACCAGGATCACAACCAAAGCGGCCATACCGGCGGAATCTTGCAAAAGCGTATCTTTCGACCGAACGGCAATTGCTTTGACGGTGTGGAATGTTGTCATTTGCGTGCTCCCTCTTTTGTTGCTCCTTTGTTCTCATTTATTTAAGGTTCTGTAAAGAACTTTTTAAGAACATTTGAGAACAAATTGGAACATTCAAGGTTAACCCACTGAAATTAAACGAATCGCTTCATCCTGCCGCATTAACCATAAAAGGATGCGCGCGGCTTTGCCTCGTGGCCCGGTCAGGTCCGGGTCTTCGGCCAGCAATTTGCGGGCATCCGATTGCGCGATCTGCATCAACCCGGCCTGCCGTTCCAGATCGGCAATGCGAAAACGTGGCACACCCGATTGTGCCGTTCCGATCAGATCGCCAGTGCCGCGCATCTTGAGGTCGGTTTCAGCGATGACAAATCCGTCTTCCGTCTCGCGCAGCACCTCAAGGCGTTGGCGGCCGGTTTCCGTTAACGGGGCCTGATACATCAGCAAACAGGTCGATGCAGCCTGCCCCCGGCCCACACGGCCACGCAACTGGTGCAGCTGCGCCAAACCAAAGCTTTCCGCCCGCTCAATCACCATGATGCTGGCGTTGGGCACATCAACGCCCACCTCAATCACCGTCGTCGCCACCAGGACCTTGGTGTCGCCGTTCTGAAATGCTTTCATCGCGGCGTCTTTTTCGGCGGGCGGCATCTGGCCGTGCACCAGCCCGACAATACCTTCGCCCAACGCTGCCCGCAGGTGTTTGAAGCGCTGCTCGGCGGCGATCAGATCGCTTAGCTCGCTTTCCTCGACCAAGGGGCAGACCCAATAGCATTGGCGGCCTTCGGTCATTGCGGCGCGCAGCCGGTTGATCACCTCGTCGATGCGGTCGGTGCTGACCAGCGCGGTGCGGATCGGTTTGCGCCCGGGTGGTTTTTCATCCAGCACCGACACATCCATATCGCCATATTGCGCAAGCGCAAGCGAGCGCGGGATCGGCGTGGCCGTCATTACAAGCACGTCTGCGTGGGTGCCCTTCTGTCCCAGTTCCAGCCGCTGGCGCACGCCAAAGCGGTGCTGTTCATCGACAACGGCAAGGCGCAGATCGGAAAAATTGACATCGGCCTGAAACACCGCGTGGGTGCCGACGAGGATCTGGATGTCGCCCTTTTCCAGCGCCGCAAGCTTGCCGCG
This sequence comes from uncultured Alphaproteobacteria bacterium, assembly GCA_963728645.1. Lineage (GTDB taxonomy): Bacteria > Pseudomonadota > Alphaproteobacteria > Rhodobacterales > Rhodobacteraceae > Sulfitobacter. The sequence goes on from CAVSLU010000010.1 coordinate 343,821, forward strand.
CCGCTCTGCCCCCTTGTCACGGCCCGTAAGGATCTCAAGCACCACGCCCGCCGTTTCAGCCAAGGGTTGCAGCCCCTCAAGATGCTGACGGGCCAGGATTTCGGTCGGGGCCATCAGCACGCCCTGCCCGCCCGCCTCGACTGCGCCAAGCAGCGCCATGAACGCCACCAAGGTCTTGCCCGCACCCACATCACCCTGCAAAAGCCGGTTCATCCGAAGCGGGCTTGCCATATCCTGGGCGATCTCGGCGATTGCGCGGGTCTGCGCCCCGGTGGCTTTATAGGGCAAGGCGGACATCACGCGGGCCTGCAACCTTTTGTCGGCGTGGCTGATCCGGCCCTTTTTGCGCCGCTCTTTCGCGCGGGCCAGCGCAAGCGTCAGTTGATGCGCGAAAAGTTCGTCATAGGCAAGCCGTTCCCGCGCGGGGGCCGTTGGCGACAGATCGGCCTGCGTATGGGGGTCATGCGCGGATGCGGCGGCACTGCCGAAATCGGGCCAGCCTGCCTTGGCTTTTTGTGCGGGGTCTATCCATTCCTCCAGCGGGGGCACGCGGGTCAGCGTGGCCCGCGTGGCCTTGTACATCAGCTTTTGCGTGACGCCGCTGGTCAGCGGATAGACAGGCTCGAACGTCGGGATCTCGTTCGCGCTGTCTTCTGCAACGACAAAATCGGGGTGGACCATTTGCGCGATGCCGTCAAAAAGTTCGACCCGGCCCGACACGATCCGGCGCGACCCTTCGGGCAACTGGCGCTTCCAGTAATCGCCGCGCGCGTGAAAGAACACCAGTTGAAACGACGTGGCGCTGTCCTCCACATGGATCCTGTAGGCCCCGCCCTTGGTGCTGGGGGCGCGGTGCGGCCCGACGGTGACGGCGACGGTCACGGTCGCCGGAAAAATCCCGTCTTTCAGGGTGGCGATCAACCGACGGTCAATGCCGGAATAAGGCAAAGTAAACAACAGGTCACGCGGGGCCTGAATGCCCAGATGGCTGAAGTGTTGCGCGGTCTTCGGGCCAACCCCTTCAAGGGTTTCCAACCCTGCAAACAGCGGGAACAGCGGTTCGGGCCTGCCTTTCATGCGTCTTCGATCAGGGCCAGCCAGCCGTCTTCGTCCAGTATCTCGACCCCCAGTTCCGCCGCTTTTTTGGCCTTGGACCCGGCACCGGGGCCGGCCACCAGAATATCCGTCTTGGCGCTAACCGACCCTGCGACCTTGGCCCCCAGCCGCTCTGCACGGGCCTTGGCTTCGGCGCGGGTCATCTTTTCAAGCGTGCCGGTGAAGACCACCGTTTTTCCCGCCACGGGCGATCCCGCAGTGTCAGGGCGCACAGCCTCACGCACCTCAAGCAGATCCACAAGCCGATCAATCGAGGCGCGTTCGGCGTCTTGCGCGAAGGCGTTGACAAGAGAACGCGCCATCACATTCCCCACGCCGTCAATATCGATCAGGTCTTGCCACGCGGACGATCCGTCATCCTGCGCGGTGTCCATCGCGCTGGCAAAAGCAGCCCAGGTGCCATAATGTTGCGCGACCAGATTTGACGCCGCCTCTCCGACGTGGCGGATGCCAAGGGCGAAGATCAGGCGGGCAAGCGGGATCGTGCGCTTGTCTTCAATCGCCTGGAAAAGCTTTTCTGCTGATTTTTCGCCCCATCCTTCACGATTCTTAAGCTGTTGCAGCCCCGTGCCGTAACGCGATTGAAGCGTGAAGATGTCTGCGGGCTCTGCGATCCAGCCATCGGCGTAAAATTGTTCGACCTGCTTGGCCCCCAAGCCGTCGATGTCAAAAGCGGCCCGCGACACAAAATGTTTCAGCTTTTCAACAGCCTGCGCGGGGCAGATCAACCCGCCAGAACAGCGCCGCACGGCGTCGCCTTCCTCGCGGATTGCATCGCTGCCACATTCGGGACACAGGTGTGGAAAGACGAAAGGCTCCGCCCCATCGGGGCGTTTGGCCAGATCCACATCGGCGATCTTGGGGATCACATCGCCCGCCCGGTAGACCTGAACCCAATCTCCGATGCGAATGTCCTTGCCCTCTCTGATCTCGGTGCCCTTGCTGTCCAGCCCCTTGATGTAATCCTCGTTGTGCAATGTCGCGTTTGAAACGACCACCCCGCCCACCGTGACAGGATGCAAGCGTGCGACGGGCGACAGCGCACCGGTGCGCCCGACCTGAATGGTGATATCTTCCAACGTGGTCCAGGCCAGTTCGGCGGGGAATTTATGCGCGATCGCCCACCTCGGGGTTGTGGACCGAAAGCCAAGCCGGTCCTGAAGCGCGAGATCGTCCACCTTGTAGACGACGCCGTCGATATCATAGCCCAAGGTGGCGCGTTGCGCTTCAATGTCTTGATAATGCGCAATCATCTCCGCCGGAGAATGGCAGACCACAGTCAAGGGATTTGTCGAAAATCCAAGGCTTTCGAGCCGCCTTATTGCATCATATTGCGTTGTGGCCAGCGGATCGGACAGCGCACCCCAAGCATAGGCGAAGAACTTCAAGGGTCGCGCGCGGGTAATTTCGGCATCCAGTTGGCGCAGGGATCCTGCGGCGGCGTTGCGCGGATTGGCAAAGGGTTTGCCGCCCCTTTCCGTCTGGCGGGCATTCAGGGTCTCAAAATCCGTGTGCGACATATAGACCTCGCCGCGCACTTCCAGCAGATCGGGCGCATCCGTCAAGCGGTCCGGGATCGTATCGATGGTGCGTGCGTTTGCGGTGACATTTTCACCCACAGCCCCGTCGCCTCGGGTGGCGGCCTGAACCAGAACACCGTTTTCATACCGCAACGACAACGAAAGCCCGTCGATCTTGGGTTCTGCGGTAAAGTTCAGCTCTGCGTCGGCATGCAGGCCCAAATATCGCCTGATCCGGGCGTCAAATTCGATCACATCGTCATCGTTGAACGCATTGCCAAGCGACAGCATCGGGACCGCATGGTTAACCTTGGAAAACCCGTCCGAGGGTGCCGCCCCCACCTTGTCAGAGGGGCTGTCGTCCCTCTTGAGAGAGGGAAATCGCGCTTCGATGGCCAGGTTGCGCTGTTTCAGGGCATCATAGTCGGCGTCCGATATCTCTGGGGCGTCCTGCATGTGATAGGCCGCGTTGGCCTGCCCCAGTTTCATGGCAAGGACCGCCAGTTCTGCTGCCGCCTGATCTTCGGTCAAATCCGCAATCGCGATGTCATGTTTCAAGGATTTGCCCCAGTCCGCAATGATAACTGGGGCATAAATACGCAGCGCTGTCTGATACGTCTAGCAGATTTGAAAGTTCTTTCTGCTATGCGCCCACGGCAAGTTTACTGGGCGGGGACAGGGCTGCAGGATCGGGATCACGCAACACATAGCCGCGCCCCCAGACGGTTTCGATATAATTGTCTCCGCCCGTGGCCACGCTCAGCTTCTTGCGCAGTTTGCAGATGAACACATCGATGATCTTGAGTTCGGGTTCATCCATGCCGCCGTAAAGATGGTTCAGAAACATTTCTTTCGTCAGGGTCGTGCCTTTGCGCAGGCTCAGCAGTTCAAACATCTGATATTCCTTGCCGGTCAGGTGCACGGTCTTTTCATCGACTGTGACCGTCTTGGCATCCAGATTGACGCAGACCTGACCGGTTTCAATCACCGATTGCGAATGCCCTTTTGATCGCCGAATGATCGCATGGATCCGCGCCACCAGTTCCTCGCGGTGGAATGGTTTGGTCAGATAGTCATCCGCGCCAAAGCCGAACCCCTTGATCTTGCTCTCTGTGTCGTCTGAACCGGACAGGATCAGAATGGGCGTCTCGATCCTGCTGAGGCGCAGCTGGCGCAAAACCTCGTGGCCATTCATGTCGGGCAAATCAAGATCCAGCAATATCAGATCATAGTCATAAAGCTTTGCAAGATCGATTCCCTCCTCTCCCATGTCTGTGGAGTAGGTATTCAGATTGGCATGGGTTAGCATCATTTCGATGCTTTTTGATGTCGTGGGATCATCTTCCACCAGCAATACGCGCATTCAGCTTCTCCGCTAGAATTGAATTGGATACAGACTGTACCGTGAACAAAAATACTTAACCACACGTTAACGATGATTTTTGTTTATCAAAGCTACTTAAAGTTGTCTATATTTTTGCAACGCCGTTGCACGTAATGCGGGTTCGCCGTGTTCTGTCACCGCACGCAGCCATTCCGTGAACTCATCCGCACTGATCTGATACCGTTCAAGCGCTTCTTTTTGCGTGATCAATCCGTACACCACACCCCGCACGACGGCCGCCTTGCGTGATGCCACCCACCGACGGGTCTGCCGATCAGGAAGATCGGCGTGGCTAAAGGTTGATCCATCTGGCAAAGTCACCGCACGCGGCCCTGCTACTTTCTTAAGATACATGTTACTCACCCAACACTGATACGGCTGTCACTGTGGCCGCATCGGGCTTAAAGACAAATGAACCCTGCCCCTTGAGAATAGGGCGCATTTTCATATATTAAGCGTCAAACCTCCCGGAGACCTGACATGCCCCTTGATCGCACCCCGCCGCTGAATTCACTTGGCTTTGCCAAAGCGCCGGCTGACACGCGCGTTGTCGTTGCCATGTCAGGCGGGGTCGACAGCTCGGTTGTGGCGGCTATGCTGGCGGAAGAAGGCTATGATGTCGTGGGGGTAACTTTGCAACTTTACGACCATGGCGCCGCCCTTGCCCGCAAGGGTGCCTGCTGCGCCGGGATCGACATCCACGATGCCCGCAGGGTGGCAGAAACCATGGGGTTTCCGCATTACGTGCTTGATTACGAAAACGTTTTCAAGGACGCGGTGATCGACGAATTTGCAGACAGCTATCTTGGCGGTGCCACGCCTGTTCCCTGCATCCGGTGCAACGAGCGTGTAAAATTCAAGGATCTGCTGGAAACGGCCAAGGATCTCGAAGCCGACTGCATGGCGACGGGTCACTATATTCAGCGCAAGATGGGGGAACGCGGGGCCGAGCTGCACTGTGCTGCCGACGCCAATCGCGATCAAAGTTATTTCCTGTTTTCCACCACTCCCGACCAGCTCGAATATCTGCGGTTTCCCTTGGGCCACCTTCCCTCCAAGAACGATACACGAGCGCTGGCCGCGAAATACGGGCTCAGCGTGGCGGACAAGCCCGATAGCCAGGACATCTGCTTTGTGCCCAACGGCGATTATGCGTCGGTGATCCGCAAACTGCGCCCCGAAGCTGCCAATCCCGGCGACATCGTCGATGCAGAAGGCGCGGTTCTGGGCCGGCACGATGGCGTGATAAACTATACCATCGGCCAGCGCCGGGGGCTTGGCATCGGCGGACTTGCAGATCCGCTTTATGTGGTGCGTCTGGACGCGGACAAGGCTCAGGTCGTGGTCGGGCCAAAATCGATGCTGGCCACGCGCACAGTCCCGATCCGCGAGATCAACTGGCTGGGCGATGCACCGCTCACCTCAAAGGCCGAATGGCCTATCGCGGTCAAAGTGCGCTCTACCCGCCCCCCGATTGATGCGATTTTGCGGCCCATCACGGACACCACTGCCGAGGTTGAGCTTCTTACGCCCGAAGAAGGCGTTTCGCCCGGTCAGGCCTGCGTCTTCTATGATCCCGAAAGCCCGCGCATCTTCGGCGGCGGTTGGATACATAAAGGCTGATCTGTTTCCAAATGGATTAAAATCCCGGGGAGTTTGAGGGGCAGCGCCCCTCATCCCTCACGTCACGGCACCTTACATCCTGTCCAGAACAGCCCGTGCCGCCCGCAGCCCCGGCGCTTCTCCGCCCTGGCCCAGTCGTTTCATCGTCAACGCCATTGCCGACTTCTGTGTCCCTTGGTCGCTGAAGACCTGCTTCAGGCCACCGGCGATCTTATCCGGCGTGCAGTCAGGCCCCAGAAATTCGGGCACCACACGGGTGTCCGACACCAGATTGACCAAAGTGACGGTGTCTATCAGCGCCATCGCCTTGATCAGCCGAAAGCTGATCCAATGCATGGTATAGGCAATCACCATCGGCGTGGCTGCGGCGGCCAGTTCCAGCGAAACCGTGCCCGAGGCGGCCAGCGCAAGATCCGCTGCACGAAACGCCGCGCGTTTTTGCGCCTGAGCGACGTCGCGCGGCATTTCGCGCGGGTCAAGTACAAGCGGGGCCACGGGCCAGTCAGCGGTCGAGGCGATCACAGCGTCGGCAACGGCACCCGCAGCGGGGATAACGACGCGCAAACCCGGACACTCTTTCGCAAACCGCGAGACGGCCTGACCAAAAACACCCGACAGGCGTGCAACTTCGGATTGGCGTGACCCGGGCAGCACCAGCAACAAAGGGGCATCACCGATGTTGAACGCCGCGCGAAAGGCGTCAGCCTCTTGGGCTGAGGCACGGGGGTCGGCGACAACGGGATGCCCCACAAAGTCGCAGTCCATGCCCGCTGCCTGCATCAAGGGCGGTTCGAACGGGAACAACGCCAGCACGTGATCAATGTAGCGTGCCATCTTGTGCGCACGCCCGGGCCGCCACGCCCAAACCGTCGGGGCCACATAATGCACGGTGCGGATGGAGGATTTAGCCTTGACCCGCTTGGCAACCCGAAGCGAGAAATCGGGGCTGTCGATGGTGATCAGCACATCCGGTTTGGCCTGCACAACGGCCTGTGCGGTTTCGTTGATCCGCGCCATCAGGGATTTATATCTGGGCAGAATCTCGGCGATCCCCATCACCGTCAGCTCTGACATGTCAAAGCGGCTTTCCAGACCTTCTGCCGCCATGTCACTGCCGCCGATCCCCTCGAATGTCACATCGGGATGCAGCTCTTTCAGTCCGGCCATCAACGCCCCGCCCAAGCGGTCACCCGATGGTTCACCGCATATGATGAAAACCTTCATGGTACGTCGCGCACCCAAACGACAAGGCCAAGGTCATCGGCCAATCGGGCGCAGCGGTCGGGTTCCAGCACGATCACGCCGCCCGCCTCGATCACGACGCCAGCAAGACCTGCGCGCGCCGCGGCCTCAAGTGTGGCGGGGCCGATGGTGGGCATGTCGACAAGGCGGCTTTGGCCGAGTTTCGGCCCCTTGAAAAGAAGTGCCGAGGCAGATCTGACCGCCTCGGGCAATGTTGCCAGAAGATGATCGGTGCCGCCGATGCTCTCGATCCCGAAAACCTGTCCTTGGCCCACAACGCAGCATTGACCGACATCCAAAGGGGCCAGCGCTGCAATCACGGCATTGGCCCGCGTTGCATCAATGTGCATCTGCGCATCGGGCTTGAGGGTGCCCAACAGACCGGGCCGGGCCAGCAGATCGGGTGCCACATCCTGTGCCGCGACGACTGAAAAGCCCGCGTTCTCAAGGATCTCGACCAAGACGCGCAGCGCGCCGTCATCCCCGCAAGAGAGGGCTTTTTGAAACTGTGGCACCAGCGGCAGCGTTGCGGCATCAAGTTTCGCGGGATCAAAGCCGGGGCGCGTCACGCTGCCGCAAAAACACACCTGCTTTACGCCCCGAACCGCCATCGCCTGCAAAAGCGTGCCGAAAGTTTCCAGCTGGAACGTCATATCAGGGTCAAGCCCGTCAGGCGCGGCACCCGCATAGGCGCAGATCATCGGGCGCGTGGGCTGGGCATCAGCGATACGCCGGGGCAGTCCGCCGCCCCCCGCGATCAACGCCAGCATCAGCGCGGGGTCAAAAAGTGTCGGCCTGTGTCAGCCATCACGAAATCGACGATTTCGCGGACATAGGCGCTTGAGGTTTCGTCACCCAGCCGTCGGGCGCGGTCATGAAACGTGCCTTCGCCTTGGGCGAGCATCTGAAACGCGGCCCGCAAGGCGGTGATGTCAGCGCGCGAGACGCCGCGCCGTTTGAGACCCACAAGGTTCAGCCCATCCAATTCTCCGCGCGGGGCCTGTACCAGCCCATAGGGGATCACATCGTTGGTCACCATCGTGACCGCGCCGATGATGGCCCCCCGTCCGATGCGCACGAATTGGTGAATTCCGGCCAGCCCCCCGATGATCACATCGTCTTCCAGGATACAGTGACCAGCCACGGCGGCGTTGTTGACCACGATGACCCGGTCGCCCAAGATTGCATCATGGGCAATATGACATCCAGCCATGAACAGGCAGTCATCGCCAATCCGGGTCACGCCGCCCCCCCCTTCGGTCCCGCAGTTCATCGTCACATGTTCACGGATGCGGTTGCGCTCTCCGATCACCAGACGGCTTGCCTCGCCCTTGAATTTCAGATCTTGGGGGATCTCGCCGATGACCGCGAAGGAAAAGATCGTCGTGCCCGCGCCCACCTTGGTCTGGCCGGTGACGACGCTGTGCGATTTGACAACCACATCCGCGCCCAACACCACCTGAGGCCCGATCACGCAGAACGGCCCCACGGTTGCGGACGGATCAATTTGCGCGCCGTCTTCGATCACCGCACTGGGATGGATATTGCCCATCAGGAAAGATCCATCATGGCCGTGAATTCAACCTCAGCCGCCATTTCACCATCCACGGTCGCAACGCCGGCAAAGCGCCAGACCTTGCCACCCGGCTTGCCGCGCAATGTCGTCAGTTCCATCCGCAACACATCCCCCGGCACAACCTTGCGGCGGAATTTGCATTTGTCGATTGCCATGAAGTAAACCTTCATCTCCTTGTCGGCCATCTCAAGCGTGACGCCCACCATGACGGCGGCCGTCTGGGCCATCGCTTCGATGATCGTAACACCGGGCATGATCGGCAGACCGGGAAAATGCCCCTGAAAATGGGGCTCGTTCATCGTGACGTTCTTGAGGCCCACTGCGCTTTGCGTGCCTTGGATATCAATCACCCTGTCCACCAGCAAAAAGGGATAACGATGGGGAATGATCCTTTGGATCAACTGGATATCGGCACTTGGCAAAGTGTCTGTCATTGCGGTTCCTGTCCTCATTAAAGCTTTGTCTGGCTAACAATATTGACGGCCTTGGGCAAGCGGGGCCGCTAGTTCTTGCCGCTGCCCAATGTGGCATCAAGCCGCGCGATGGCGTCGTTGGTGATGTCGATCGCGTTTGCGCTGACAAAGACCGACCGCCGTTCAAGAATGACGGCAGCACCGGCGGCGCGCATCAGCTCTTCCAGAACCGGACCGGCGGCGTTCAGGAACACCTCGCGTTCTGTGTCGACAAGCTGGTTCAGGGCGCGGCTTTTGGTCGCCTGTGTCGCCCGGATGGCCTGCACCTTTTCGTCAAAGGCATCAGCCAGCGCGCGGAAGTTTTCGGGGGTCATCGTCTTGCGCTTGGCGGTCAGCGCTCTTTCTTCGGCTTCGAGATCGGTTTCGATCTTGCGGTTTTCAGCGGCCAGCGCGTTGCCTTTGGTTTCGACATCGGCCGCAACCCTTAGACCAAAGGCGCTTTCATTGAAGATCCGGTCGGAATTTATCGTAAGTATAGGGCTTTTTATCGTGGTCCGTTCGGTCGGAGACGATGTCTGCTGTGCGGCCCCCGGTCCTGCCCAAAGGGGCAGCACCGGGATCAGGCAAATGATAAGTGCCTTTAGCCGCATCACGTATCAGAAGTCGGTTTTCAGAGTGACTTCAAGCCGCTGCTCTTTGTCATATGTCTCTTTCTGGAGCGCCTTCGAGACATTGAACTGAAGCGGGCCAAGCGGCGTGGTCCAGAACAGGGATAGACCGATCACGTGCCGGAAGGCACCCAATTCACCGACAACAGTGCCGCCGTTGAAATTCACGTCATCCAGGTTCCAAAGATTTCCGACGTCGTAAAACACGCCGCCATTGATGCCATATTCTTCGGGAAGCCCGATTGGAAATTCGGCTTCAAAGCGGGCAACAACGTAAAGATTGCCCCCCAGAGGATCATCAAATCCGGTTGTTTGGTCACGCGGGCCAATGCCGCCGTATTCAAAGCCCCGCATGATCGACGGCCCCAGCAGGAAACGGTCGGATACACGGTTGTTTCCGGATTGCCAGGATAGTGCACCGCCCTCAAGCGTGGCGCGCAGCGTCACTTCCTCGTTCAGGATGCGCTTTTCGCCGATGGCCTTGGCCGTGGTCTTGATGAATTTGGAATCACCGCCAACCCCTGCGAAATCCTGACCAAATTGCAGCAAGACGCCCGCCGTCGGGTCCAACCCCGTGCGCCGTGTGTCATAGCTGTAGGTATAGCCAAGCGATGACGCGTCCTGACGGCCCGCAGCAATGTCATCGTCAATAACCGGCCCGTTTGTCGCCGTGGAACGTGCCAGCATTTCAAGACTGTCATAGGTGTATTGCAACCTTAAACGTCCGTTTTCACTGACGGGAAACGATATGCTGGGCTGAAAGACAAACCGTTTCGTGTCGAAAGACGTATAGGACGAGTTGGTTTCCGAATAATCAAGGTTCAACCCAAAGGCCACATCACGGCCCAGAAGGCTGGGTTCAACAAAGCTAAGCCCATAACGCCGCGCGTCGGTTGCGGTACTGACAGACAAGGACAGCTTCTGGCCCCGCCCGAGGAAGTTTTCCTCGGCAAAGCTGATCGCCACACCGATCCCGTCATTGTTCGAGAACGATCCCCCGAAGTTCAGCGACCCGGTCGGCTTTTCCTCGACGTTGACGTCAACGACGACCTGCTCGGGGGTTGATCCTTCGCGGGCGTTGACTTCTGCTGTCTCGAAATACCCCAAGGCGCGGATGCGTTCGGCACTGGCACGGATTTCGCGCGGGTTGAACGGATCGCCCTCGACGCTGTCAAACTGACTGCGCACCACACGGTCCAGCGTGGTTGTATTGCCTTCGATGTCGATGCGTTCAACAAACACACGCGGGCCGCGGGTGATCCGATATTCCACATCCAGCGTCAGATCACGCTCGTTGCGTGAAACCACGGGTTCGACGCGCAGAAAATCGATGCCGTCGCGGATCGCCTGACGTTCCATCCGGGCGATATCGGTTTCAACCTGCGCGGGGGTGTAAACGGACCCTGACCGGGTCTGGATGATGTCTTTGTACGCCTCGGCACTGACGCCCGGAATTGTCGAGGATACGGTCAAGGCACCGAACCTGAACTGCTGGCCTTCCTGGATGTTATACTGCACGAAATAGCCGTCACGCTCTTGGGTAAGCTGCGCGTTGACGGCAGAGATCCGCATATCGACATAGCCGCGGGACAAATAGAAATCGCGCAAAAGCTGGCGGTCTGCCTCGGTGCGTTGTGGCACATAGGTGTCACGTCTGACCAGCCGGCGGAACAGGCCAGCCTGTTTGGTCCCCAACACGCGGCGCAGACGGCTGTCGGAATATACCCGGTTGCCCACAAAGCTCAGGCGTTCGATTTCGACGTTGTCGCCCTCGAAGATCTCGAACACCAGATCGACGCGGTTCTGACTGCGCTTGATGATCTTGGGTTGAACCCGCGCCGCGATGCGCCCGTCGTTGCTATAGGCCTGTGCGATGGCGTTGGCGTCTTTTTCAGCCTGATCCGGGTTAAAGACCCGCCGTTCGTTGGAATTGATCACTGCGGCCAGCGCCTCGTCATCGATGCGCGCGTTGCCTTCAAAGCTGATGCGGTTGATCGTGGGAAATTCGACGACGTTGATGACCAAAGTGCCGCCGCGCGGCTCAATTGTCACAGTTTCAAACAGACCGCTTGCCTGAAGCTTCTGATACGCGTCGTTCAACTGACCACTTGTGACCAATGCGCCACGTGCGATTCCAGCCCGGCTAAGGATCGCGCCGTCGCCGATCCGTTCGTTGCCGTTGACCTGTACCGTGCTAAAACGATAGTCCTGTGCGTCGGCCTGCGTCGTAGGTACAAGCCAAGCAACTGACATCATTACACAAAAAGAAATGTCGCGCAGGGAAACCCTGAATGGTTGCGCAACTGCCTTGTCAGTGGATTTTTTCCACCTGTAGTTCTGCCTCATTTGCCCTACCCGCTCGTTAATAAATGGTATGTTTCTGACTAGACAGGTTATGGCCCGTTGTCAAAAACAACAGACCGCCAAACACCCTATATAGGGTATCAGGCGGCCCGGATTATCATCATCAGGTATCGCGGGAGCGGGGCTTAAAGCGAGCTGATCCATGCTCCCAGCCCAAGTGCGGCGGTCAAAGCGCCCGCATAAAAAAGCCGGTCCCAGTTCAAATCCACCAAAAGGCTCAACCCCCGATAGCTTGTTTTAATCGTCTGCATTGCAAGATCCCCATTCTGCTTTGCCAGAGGTGTTAGCGCGGGATTAAGGCAACGATTTGACGAAATGTGGCGGAAATGCGGCGATGCCGGTTTTAGCCGAGTTGAATTTTATTTTTGCCAAGTTACGGGCAGAAAAGATCATTCCCCAAGGCAAAGACCATAAGCCCCAACACAAGGGTCAGCCCGATCGTCATCAAGATCCGCAACGCGCCATCGCTGGGAGGTTTGCCCGTCACGGCTTCATAGGCGTAAAACACCAGGTGCCCCCCGTCGAGCGCGGGAACCGGAAACAGATTGAGCATTCCCACGGCGGTCGACAGCACCGCGATAAAGTAGATGAACGACTGCGCCCCCTGCGATGCCATCGCCCCCGAGGTTTGCGCGATCCCGACCGGCCCGCTAAGGTTGCAGGTGCTGATATTGCCGATAATCATCTGTTTCAGCCCGGCGAGCGATCCTTGAATGATGCGGCCCGTGTTCTGCACGCCGTCCCAAAGCGCGTAAAAAAAGCCGGGGGTCGTGGTCGCGGTGTCAAAAGCGGTGCCGCCCACGATGCCGATGCGCATCTGGGTCTTGAATGTGCCATCGGGTTGCGGCTCGTCCGTGATCTTGGGGCGCATGGTGAATTTCAGCGTCTCGCCATCGCGCCAAACGCTTAGCAAAAGGGCCGCGCCGTCCGAACTTTCGACGATCTCTTTCAGTTGCGCGAAGGCAAAGATGGGGGTGCCATCGACGGCGGTGATCACATCGCCCGCCGCCAGCCCCGCGTCATATGCCGCGGATTGCGGCATGACCTGTTTGATCAGGGAGGGCATGATGTAGGGGCCGGACACGGTCATTTCCTGACCATCGCGGCGCACATCATAAGGCAGCGGTTGCACCAGCGGCACATTGTCGAACGCGGTCGAAAAGGCGGCGTCATCTGTTACCGCAGGAAAGGAAACGCCACCGACGGCGATGATCTCGTCCCCCGGCAAAAGCTGGTTTTGCGCGAACGGCAGGTCGCGCAGCGCCCCGACCGTAAGCGGAGTTCTGGTCACGCCCATCTGAAGGGTGACAGCGGTAAAGATCACGATCGACATCACGAAGTTGAATACCGGCCCTGCCGCAACCGTCGCCGCACGGGCCCATAAGGGGGCGCCGTGCATGGTGCTGCGCAAGCGCACCGGATCATCCTGTGCTTCGGTCATCGCGGCGGTGTCCTTGCCCGATGCAGCATTGGCGTCGCCCGCAAATTTGACGTATCCGCCAAACGGCAGCGCGGCAATCTGCCACCGTGTGCCGCGTTTGTCGTACCGGCTGTAAAGCACCGGCCCAAACCCCAAAGAGAACACATCTGCATGAATGCCAGACCAGCGCCCCACGATATAATGCCCGTATTCATGCACGGCCACGATCACCGAGAGCGCCACGACAAAGGCCAGCAACGTCCAGATCAGCCCGCTAAACTGCGGAATCAACGCAAATATATCCAAATCGCTATCCTGCCCTTTTTTCGATCACGGCTTTTGCCGTCTGTCTTGCCAGATGGTCAACCGAGGCCACGTTATCAAGGGTCATGGTGGCATCAATAAGGCCCCGAGGGCCATTTAGCTGCGTCAGCGTGTCCTCGACCACGTCGGCCATCTGCGGAAATCGCAACGCACCAGCAATAAACCCGTCAAGCGCCGTTTCCTTTGCGGCATTGAATACGGCCCCCGCCATGCCGCCCCGCGCCATCACCTCGCGGGCCAGACGCAGCGCGGGCCAGCGCGCCTCGTCCGGGGCGCGAAACTCGAAGCTGCCGATTTTTGCCAGGTCCAGTCGGTCGACCGGCAAGTGCCTGCGGTCGGGGTGGTGCAGCGCAAAGCCGATGGCGTGGCGCATGTCGGCAGGCCCGATATGCGCCATCAGCGCCCCGTCGGAAAAGCCGACCAGCGCGTGGATCATTGATTGCGGATGGACCAGCACCTCGATCTGATCGGGGGCCACGCCGAAAAATTCGCGGGTCTCGATGATTTCCATCGCCTTGTTGAACATGGAGGCGGAATTGATCGTGATGCGCTGGCCCATGTCCCAGTTGGGATGGTTAGAGGCTTGTTCAAGCGTGGCATGCGCCAGCTGGTCCAGCGGCCAATCGCGAAAGGCCCCGCCGCTTGCCGTGATGATGATCCGCTCGACCGCGTTGATATCTTCGCCTATCAGCGCCTGAAAAATGGCCGAATGTTCACTGTCGACCGGCAGGATCGTGGCGCCGTGCGCTTGTGCGGTGCTCAGCATCAGCTTGCCTGCACATACCAGCGATTCCTTGTTTGCAAGCGCCAGTGTCGCCCCTTGCCTGAGCGCTTCTATCCCCGGTGCCAGACCGGCCGCACCGATAATGGCTGACATGACCCAATCCGCAGGTCGCGTGGCGGCCTCAACGATTGCTGCTTCACCGGCGGCCGCCTCAATCCCGCTGCCGGCAAGGGCCGTGCGCAGATCGTCCAGCAGATGGTCGTGGGCTGTCACGGCCAGCGCGGCACCAAGCTGGCGGGCATCCTGGGCAAGCTGCGCGATGTTTCCCGCCCCCGTCAGGGCCACAACGTCATAATCCTGTGGGGCGCGGGCGATCAGATCAAGGGTATTCTGCCCGATAGAGCCGGTGGCCCCGAATATACTGACCCGCCGCGCCATGCCGGATCAGGTCAACGTCGGAGTGATGGACAGAAACTGGCCGATGATCAGCAGGAACAGTGCCGCGCCCAACATGCCATCAAACCGGTCCAGCAGCCCGCCATGACCGGGGATCAGGTTCGAGCTGTCTTTCACGCCGACCCGACGCTTCATGCCGGATTCCGCAATATCCCCCATTTGCGAGGCCATCGACATCGCGACCGACACGCCGATCAGCTCAAGTCCTACGTCGCCGTTGATCGAGAACAGCAACCCGACAATCGCCGCCCCAAGCCAGCCCGCGACCGTGCCTGACCAGGTTTTCTTGGGGCTGACGCGGGGCCAGAATTTCGGCCCACCAATCGCACGGCCCGCGAAATAGCCGACCACATCGGTGACAACCACCACCAGCACCAACCACATCAGCCAGCCGAAACCATAGCTGTCGCGCACCTGCGACAGGCCAAACCCCGCCAGCATGATCAACACCGTGAAGCACATGAAGATCGTGCGGTGCTTGGACAGCAGATAGAACCCCACCAAAGCGGGTGCCAGCACCACCGGCAGCGCAAATCCCAGCGGCAGATAGATCGCTGCCATCGTACCGCCCCCCGCCAGCAGCCCCATCTGCATACGTGCAGCACGGTTGTCGGGGCTTAGCATACCGACAAGCTCCCATGCCATCAGACCGCAGATAATGGCGACCATGATGTGGAACACGTGCCCACCCAGAAAGATGCCGCCAAGGCCAATCACGACCATTGCAGCGCTGGATCCCATCCGCGCGGCCAGATCCGACCAGCGTTCAGAAGATGTCGTCATGATGCCCCTCCCCTTGGTTTGCAATCACTTGGGCACAGTACCGAAACGCCGGTCCCTGTCCCCGTAGGCGGCGCATAACCGGCCAAATTCCTCTTTCGAGAAATCGGGCCACAAGGTGTCGATAAAGTCATATTCCGCATAGGCCGACTGCCACAGCAGGAAATTGGAAATCCGCGCCTCGCCGCTGGTGCGGATCACCAGATCGGGGTCAGGCAAGACGTGGGTGTCAAGATAGCGCGGCAACGTTTCCTCGTCCACGTCATTAGGGTCCAGCGCACCCGAGGCGACGTCATGGGCCAGCCGCTGGGTCGCACGCGCGACCTCGTCGCGCCCGCCATAGTTCAGCGCAATGGTCAGATGCACGCGGGTGTTGTCTTGGGTCGCGATCTCAAGCTCGTTCATCAGCTTGATCAGTTTGCGGTCCAGCTTGACCCGGTCCCCGATAAATCGGACCCGCGCACCATATTCGCTGAGCGCCTTCGTTTCCTTCGAGATATAGCGCCGGAAAAGGCTCATCAGGCCTGCGACCTCGACCTGGGTGCGCTTCCAGTTTTCGGTCGAAAAGGCGAAGATGGTCAGATACTCCACGCCGAAATCGGGGCATGCCTCGACGATCTCGCGCACGCGCTTTGCCCCGGCGTGGTGGCCGAAAAGCCGGGGCCGCCCCCGTTGGGTGGCCCACCGGCCATTGCCATCCATAATGATCGCCACATGCCGCGGTGCGCCGGGAACACGGTCAGGTTTAGGATGTGGCGCTGCGGGCATCGAGCTTCCTTTGCACTGCGGTCGGACCGGGAAAACCGGCTTATACCTGCATGATCTCGGCCTGTTTCGTCTCAAGCTGTTCGTCGATCAGCGCGATGTACTTGTTGGTCATCTCCTGAACCTCGCCTTCCCAGACTTTCTGGTCGTCTTCCGACATGCCGTCGGATTTCGCCTTTTTGATCTGGTCCATGCCATCGCGGCGGATGTTGCGGATGGATACGCGGGCGTGTTCGGCATATTGGCCCGCGACCTTGGTCAACTGGGTGCGGCGTTCTTCGTTCAGTTCGGGGATCGGCAGCATGATGATGGTGCCGTTCAGCTGCGGATTGATGCCAAGACCGGATTCGCGGATCGCCTTTTCAACCTTGCCGACCAGACCCTTGTCCCAGACATTGATCGTCACCATGCGCGGTTCGGGCACGTTGACCGTGCCCACCTGATTGATCGGCGTCTTGCTGCCATAGGCATCGACCATCACCGGCTCAAGCATCGATGCCGACGCGCGTCCGGTCCGCAGGGATGCAAATTCGGTTCTCAGTGACGCGAGCGCGCCATCCATACGGCGTTCAAGATCGTCGGTATCCAGCATAAAATCGTCTGACATAGTGTCCCCGGTCGGTTGGTAACTTTGCAAATTCAGGTCGATATAGCGCCATACCGGCCCGATTGTATAGGGAGGGTGAAGGCGAAAAGGGACGTGACGTCTTTAGCCCTGCACGCGGGTATAGGTGCCCTGCCCGGCCAGAATGCCCCGGAACCCGCCCGGTTCATCCAGTGAAAACACGATGATCGGCAGGTTGTTGTCACGCGCCAGCGCAATCGCCGATGCGTCCATCACGCCCAGACGTTTTTGCAACACATCATCATAGCTCACGGTCTCATAGCGCTTGGCATCGTCGTGTTTGGCGGGATCCTTGTCATAGACGCCGTCAACCTTGGTGCCCTTGAAGATCGCCTCGCAGGCCATTTCGTTGGCCCGCAACGTCGCGGCGGTATCGGTGGTGAAATAAGGGTTGCCGGTACCGGCGGCAAAGATGCACACGCGCTTTTTCTCAAGGTGGCGCACGGCGCGGCGGCGGATATAGGGCTCTGCCACCTCGTTCATGGTGATGGCCGAGATGACGCGCGTGTGAATGTCCAGCTCTTCAAGCGCGGATTGCATCGCAAGGGCGTTCATCACGGTGGCCAGCATGCCCATGTAATCGGCCGTTGTCCGCTCCATCCCCTGGGCAGAGCCTTGCAGGCCCCGGAAAATGTTGCCTCCGCCGATCACCATGCAGATCTCGACACCCAGATCATGCACGGATTTCACCTCGCGGGCGATGCGCTGAACGGTGGGCGGGTGCAGACCATAGCCCTGATCCCCCATCAGCGCTTCGCCTGAAATTTTCAGCATGACCCGTTTGAATGTCACTTGGGGGAGGCTATCGGTCATCGGGGCACCTTTCACGGGTGGGGGGATTTCTTTGTGGCGCAAAATGTCGCAAATAGACGGAAGGTTCAATGCTTCCGTCAAAGGTCAGCGCAAAGAAATGCCAATGCAATCCTTTCCTTCGGTCGATGCGGTTCTCGCCCACACCGCCGCCGACGCGCCCGTGCTGATCATGGGGCCGACTGCGTCGGGCAAATCGGCGCTTGCGCTGGCGCTGGCCGAAACCCAGGGCGGCGTGATCGTGAACGCCGACGCAAGCCAGATCTACGACTGCTGGCGGGTGATCTCGGCACGCCCGTCGCGGGCCGAAGAAGCGCGTGCACCGCATCTGCTTTACGGGCATGTCAGCGCCGGGGCACCCTATTCCGTCGGGCACTGGCTGCGCGAGGTGGCACAGGTGCTTGGCGGCCCCCGACGCCCGATCATTGTGGGCGGAACGGGGCTTTATTTCGGTGCGTTGACCGGTGGACTGGCCGAGATCCCCGCAACACCCGACGTCGTGCGCGAGGCGGGCAACGCGATGCCCCTTGAAACGATGATTGCTGAACTGGATGCGCCGACGGCGGCCCGGCTGGATCTGAACAACCCCAGACGGGTGCAGCGTGCCTGGGAAGTGTTGCGCGCAACGGGCCGTGGTCTGGCCGACTGGCACGACAGCACGCCGCCGCCGCTTCTGCCGCTGGCGTCATGCACCGCAATCGCCGTGGAGGCCGACAAGGTGTGGCTGAACACGCGCATCGCAAAGCGCTTTGATCAGATGCTGGAACACGGTGCGCTGGACGAAATCGCGGCGGTCGCGCCCACCTATGATCCGTCCCTGCCCGCGCACCGCGCCATCGGCGTGCCGGAACTGATCCGCCATCTTGAGGGGGGGTGCAGCCTTGACGCCGCTCGCAACGATGCGATCATTGCCACACAGCAATATGCCAAACGCCAACGGACATGGTTGCGCAAGAATACCACAGATTGGCACAGGTACGCGCCAGCGCGGGCAAGATAAGAGTTGCACAGAAGTGATTTTTCATTGCCGAAAACCCGAATATGTGCAGGGATTGCTTATACTTTGACAACAAAGGGCCAGGATACGCGATGATGACACCCGACGCCGTCCACATTCTGACACTGGCCCAGTTGTCATCAGGGCAAGACTGGCGGCTGACGCTTTGCCACGATCATCCCGCCCATCTGTTGATCTGGATCACGAAAGGCCAAGGCCTTTTGCAGCTTGACGGACAACGGCGCGGGGTCGGGGCGCATAACGCGATATTCATTCCCGCCCGTGCGTTGTTTGCGATCGACATGGGGCGGCAGGGATTTGGCCAGGTGCTGGTTGTTCCCGATGGCACGCCTTTGCGTCTGCCCGGAACCCCCTGCCATCTTCGGATCCGCGATGTGCATTCCCAGAACGAGCTGACCGGCCTGATCGAGGCGGCACAGCGCGAACAACAAACCCGCCGCCCCCTGTCGTTTGACGCGCTTGAGGCGCACGGCGCGCTTGCGTCGGTCTGGCTGCGACGTCAGATGGCGATGGACGACCATATCCCGGACCGCCGCAGCGCTGCGGCGCGGCTGAGTGCACAGTTTTTCAGCCTTGTCGCCGAACGCTATGCCAGCGGTGAAACGATGGCGTCCTATGCTGCGGCCCTTGATGTGACGCCGACCCATCTGACACGTGCGGTCAAGGCAGCGACCGGAAAGACCGCCGCCGATATTCTGACCGAACGTGTTGTACATGCCGCCCGTGATCTGCTTTTGACGACCCAGCATTCCGCGCAGGATATCGCCCGCCACCTGGGATTTGGGTCTGCGGCCTACTTTACCCGCTATATACAGCAGCATACCGGACAGACCCCCAGCAAATTGCGGGCGACCAAGATTTGAAGGAATTGTCGCGTTCAGCCTAGAAGGATGTCGCGTTTTGTCCCCAACATGGCGAAACCCGACATTGACCTTGATGGCAATCTTATGCCTGATGGAGACAACAAAAAGAAGAAAGTCCTGTGAATTCTGGCACGTGAGGCTAGATCGCAAGACACCACCGGGAGAGTTACAGCCAGTTTGGGAAGCACAACGCCCCAACAGAGGCTTTGCACATTCGACAAAAAAGGGCCTTGCGTCCGCGACATCCGGCAGGGTCAACCCGCCGCCACGCAACAGGGACATTCCATGGGAATATTCATTCTTCGCCGTCTTGGCGTGATCATCCTCACGGCACTTTGTCTGACGTTTATCGTTTTCTGGCTGACCAACCTTTACCCCAACCTTGAAAAGCTGGCCAAGACCCAAGGCAACTTCCGCATGTCGGACGAGGCCGTTGCAAGCTATCTGGGCAATCGCGGTTATCTTGATCCGACGCCGGTAAAATTCGGCCGGTGGCTGGGTGTGGTGCCAGGCTGGGTTACGGAAACTGCCGATGGCAAGGTGTTTGGCCGCTGCTTCAACGACGGCACGCCCGTCGAAGAGCGCGACACCTATTGCGGAATCCTGCAAGGCGATTGGGGCTATTCCACCGTTTTTCGCGAAGACGTCGGCCCCACGGTCCTGACCCGGCTTGCGCTGACGGGCAAGCTGATGCTGTGCGTCTTGCTGCTGATGGTGCCTGCGGCACTGTTGGTGGGCGTGCTTGCGGGGATGCGCGAGGGGTCGCGGCTGGATCGGTCGCTGTCGACCTTTTCCATCGCCACGACCGCGACGCCCGAATATGTATCTGGCGTGATCTTCATTGCGGTGCTTGCCTCGTCACGGTTCGGGCTGTCGCCGTTGTTGTCGGATTGGGGCTGGATCGAGGGCAGAACGTTGTTTCTGGGGTCGGCCACCAGTGCAATGGAAGATGCGACGTTCTGGAATTTCTTCCTGCCGGTGCTTACAATCTCGCTTTACGGGATGGGCTATATCGCGCGCATGACCCGCGCCTCGATGACCGAGGTGATGACGGCGCAATATATCCGGACGGCGCGGCTGAAAGGGGTCAAATTCAGCGACATCGTTCTGAAACATGCCTTGCGCAACGCACTGATTGCGCCTTTTACGGTGATCATGCTGCAAATCCCGTGGCTGTTGAACGGTGTCGTGATTGTCGAGACGCTGTTCAATTACAAAGGCTTCGGCTGGCTGTTGGTGCAGGCCGCGTCGAACAATGATATTGAGCTTTTGCTGGCCGTTTCGGTCGTGTCTGTCATCGTGGTTCTGGCCACGCAGTTGATCTCGGACATCGGCTATGTGTTTTTGAACCCCCGCATCCGCATCACGTAAAGAAAGGGCAAGCGCATGGAAGTTTTGACATGGACAGGCGCGCTGAGCTGGCTGAACCCCGTGCTTGGGGTCGCTGTCGGCATCATGGTGGTGGCCTATACGGTGCAGATTTTGCTATCGTTTGTGCCGGCTGCGGGCAGTCGGACAATCGGCACAGGCGGTGTGGCGGCGGCCAACCAGGGGCTGACCGGGCTTTTGGGCACCGTCGGAGGATACGCATTTTTCGCCAGTCTTGTGTTGGTGCTGTTCTATCTGCTTGCGGGGGTCGTGATCGGCACCAGTGCCGGTATTTTCGGCGGCATGGCGCGGCAGTTTGTGCCGGTCTGGATCGCGTTGATCGTGACATTCGCAGTGTCGATCACCTTCAAGCGCAGGCTGGGGCTTTATGGCAAGCTTTTTGACAGCACCGTAGGGATGATAGGTTTCGGGCTGGTCATGTTCTGGGTGTTCACAGGGGTATTCGGGGGCGTGTTCGATATGATCGTGACCCACGACAGCCTGAGCCAGGTATCCGGCATGAAGAACAAGCTGCCCGGTACGGCGCTCGCACGTGCGGAACCGTCCGACTACCAGTGGTTTCTGCTGGGGGGCGACAATCTGGCCCGCGATGTGTTCAGCCGCCTGATCAAGGGGTCATGGGTGGTGATCCAGATCGCACCGATGGCCACAATTTTTGCGTTTATGGTCGGGATCACGCTGGGCCTGCCTGCGGGGTACTATGGCGGGAAGCTTGATGTGTTCCTGAGCTTTCTGGCCAATCTCATCCTCGCCTTTCCGGTGATCTTGATCTTTTATCTGCTGGTCACGCCCGAAATCGTGCTGACTGGTCTGCCCAATTATATGGCGATCGTGCTGTTCATCTTTCCGCTGGTGTTCCTTGCGGTGCTGCTGAATTCGCGGCTTTACACGCAACCCTCGCTGCGCACGCCAGTGCTGATCATCGTTCTGGGGCTGATCGGCTGGCTTTATTTGTCAATGATATCAAACAACGGGGCGCTGGTAACGACGGCAACCTACAAGATCCCCGGCTTGCCGCCGTTTCTGGATCTTTTCGATATCGGGCCGGGGTTGCTGGTGGTGTTCGTGGCGGTGGTCTTTGTGAACGCCCCGACGGTTTTTCGTATCGTGCGCGGGCTCGCGCTGGACATCAAGACACGCGACTATGTGGCCGCCGCACAGACCCGTGGAGAAGGCCCGTGGTATATCATGCTGTGGGAGATCCTGCCCAACGCGCGCGGGCCCTTGATTGTCGATTTCTGCTTGCGCATCGGCTATACCACGATCCTTCTGGGAACCTTGGGTTTCTTCGGGCTGGGCCTTGAATCGGAAAGCCCGGATTGGGGCACCACGATCAACGCGGGGCGGCGGCTGCTGTCGCTTTATCCGCACGCCGCGATTGCGCCTGCGTTGGCATTGCTGAGTTTGGTGTTGGGCTTGAACCTTCTGGCGGATGGACTGCGGGAAGAAAGCCTGCGCGACTGATGTGAGGACGGGACCGGGGGCCAGCCCCCGGAACCCCCGGGATATTGAACCATTTGGAAGCCTGAACGGCGTTCATCGGGCAAGGGAGACGGACAATGGCAGAACCCGACTATGACGGCCCCATCCTTGAGATCGATAAACTGTCGATTTCGTTTTTTACGCGGCTGCGGGAAATTCCTGCGGTGATGGATTTCTCGGTCTCGGTCAAACCGGGCGAAGCTGTGGGGCTGGTGGGTGAATCGGGCTGCGGGAAATCGACCGTGGCGCTTGGGGTCATGCAGGATCTGGGCGTGAATGGCCGCGTCGTGGGGGGTACGATCAAATTCAAGGGTCGTGATCTTTCCCAGATGAGCGATGGTGAGTTGCGCAATATTCGCGGCAGCCAGATCGCGATGATCTATCAAGAACCGATGGCATCGCTGAACCCTGCGATGCGTGTCGGGCGTCAGCTGATGGAAGTGCCGATGATCCATGCGGGTCTGTCGGAAAAAGAAGCCTACGCGCGGGCTTTGCAATTGGTCAATGATGTCAAGCTGCCCGATCCTGAACGCATCCTCAAAGCCTATCCGCACCAGCTTTCCGGCGGGCAGCAGCAGCGTATCGTGATTGCGATGGCGCTGATGTCGGAGCCTGCGTTGCTGATCCTGGACGAACCGACGACGGCACTTGATGTGACTGTCGAGGCCTCGATCGTCGAACTGGTCAAGGATCTGGGGCGCAAATACGGGACCTCGATGCTGTTTATCAGCCACAATCTGGGCTTGGTGCTGGAAACCTGCGACAGGATCTGTGTGATGTATTCCGGCGAAGCGGTCGAGCGCGGGTCGATCGAAGATGTGTTTGACGAGATGCAGCACCCCTATACCCAAGCACTTTTCCGGTCGATCCCCCTGCCCGGTGCCGACAAGAACACGCGCCCTCTTGTTGCCATTCCCGGTAACTTTCCCCTGCCCCATGAGCGCCCGAAGGGGTGCAATTTCGGGCCTCGCTGTGACTATTTTGAAGCCGGGCGCTGTGATAAAGGCCCGATCATGATGGCCGACGTGCCGGGCAACGAGCGCCACGCGACGCGCTGCGTAAAATTCGACGAAATTGACTGGAAGGCCCCGCTGGGGCTGGCTGATGTCAAGCAAAAGGGCGACATTGGCGAGGTTGTCCTGAAGATGGACAAGCTGAAAAAATACTACGAGGTTGCCGCGAATTCGATGTTCGGCGGGTCGGCCACCAAAGTGGTGAAGGCGAATGAGGAACTTAGCTTTGAGGCCCGCGAATCTGAAACGCTTGCGATCGTGGGTAAATCGGGGTGCGGAAAATCAACCTTTGCCAAGGTGTTGATGGGGCTTGAAACCGCCACATCCGGTCAGGTGTTGCTGGATGGCGCAAACATCGGGGATGTCCCCATCGAAGACCGCACAACGCAAAACGTTGCGGCCATCCAGATGGTGTTCCAGAACCCCTTTGACACGTTGAACCCGTCCATGACGGTCGGGCGCCAGATCATTCGTGCGCTTGAGATCTTCAAGATCGGCAAGAACAACAAGGACCGCACCGTGCGGATGCTTGAACTGCTGGATCTGGTCAAGCTGCCGCGTGAATTTGCGGGGCGGATGCCGCGCCAGTTGTCGGGCGGGCAAAAGCAGCGGGTGGGCATCGCACGCGCCTTTGCAGGCGACGCGCGCATCGTCGTGGCGGATGAACCGGTTTCGGCGCTTGATGTATCAGTACAGGCCGCAGTGACCGACCTGCTGATGGAGATTCAGCGCGAACAAAAGACCACGCTTTTGTTTATCAGCCATGATCTGAGCATTGTGCGCTATCTGGCTGACCGGGTGATGGTGATGTATCTGGGCCATGTGGTTGAACTTGGTACCACTGAACAGGTGTTCGCGCCGCCCTATCACCCCTACACCGAAGCTTTGCTGTCTGCCGTGCCGATCGCCGACACGCGGGTGAAAAAGAAACATATCGTGCTTGAGGGGGATGTGCCTTCGGCCATGAACCCACCACCGGGCTGTCCGTTCCAGACGCGCTGCCGCTGGAAGTCGCAGGTGCCGGGCGACACCTGCGAGACGGTTGTGCCGGAATTGCGCACGCTCGCCGAGGGGCATCAGGTGAAATGTCACCTTACAGACGCACAGCTGGCCGAGATGGAGCCGGTGATCGAGCTGAACGTCGCCGCTGAATAGCACAGGCGGCCACCGCGTCTGTGATGGCCGCCCCTTGGTCTTTCTTGTGTGCTGTTACTTGTCGCGGCCCTCGCCACTTGTGTTCAGATTGGCCACGTTTTCGGCGACGACATCGGCAAAGCTGTTGATCATGACGACATAGAAATCAGCGTCCGAGGGGGGAACGGCGATGTAGCCTTCGGGCACAGCCTGGGTGGGGGCGGTTGCGATGACATTCACCGGAAAGCTTTGCGCGCCGATACTGCCGTTCTCATCTGAAATCGACACCACACCTTCGATTTCGTTAAAGGTTTTGGTGTTATCCAGCATGGTGTTGCCATTCAGCGATATCTTGCGGATATCGACGCGAATGGTCGGCTTGGAGGCGTCATCGCTGCCCATCACCCGGTCGCTGATTGCGGCTTGCAGATCGGCCGTAATCTGGGGGTAGACTGTCATCGCGTTCGCGTCCTGCGCGGCGGAAATTGACAATTCAACATCAATCTCGGAAAAGGCAATGGTTTCGTCCGCAAACGCCGCACTGGACAATGCGAAAAGACTAATACCGGTGGCAAGAGCGATACTTTTTACTGTGATGAACATCGTAATGCTTCCTCTGCTTTTTTGCACGAACCGGGCATGAACCATGTCCGGCGTGCGTTGTGCAAAGATAACAAAGGATGGATGGGGTTGGTTCCGCGACCCGTCAAGGCGCTGGCGGAAGTCGGCCCAACGCGGTGCAGTCCTTTTTGCCGCTTGCTAAAGTCCTGCGATCACTTTCACGTAGTTGCGCGTTTCGGCATAGGGAGGAATACCGCCGTATTTCTGAACCGCCCCCGGCCCCGCATTATATGCGGCAAGCGCAAGGTTCCATGTTCCAAAGGCGCGGAACTGCGTTTTGAGATAGCGCGCACCGCCGTCAAGATTCTGATAGGGATCTGCGGGGTTCACGCGCAACTTTCGGGCGGTTTCGGGCATCAACTGCGCAAGGCCAAGAGCGCCTTTGTGTGATTTTGCCGACGGGTTCCAGCCGCTTTCCTGCTGCACCAGCCTAAGAAAAAGATCCTCCGGGATGCCGTGCCGGCGGGCCGCTTCACGGGCCATGCCATGATAAACGCCGCGGTATTTGCCATTGTATTTCGGCACGCCCCATTTCGTTGGCGTCACGACACGTTGCGGCTGCAACCGCACCGAAGCGGCATATTGTTTGGAGGCGCGGGTATCAAGCAGCTTGACCTGAGATGCGAAAAGCTTGGACCGGCTCTTGGTAGAGAAAACATCGGCGGCGACTGGTCCGCCCAAAGCAATGGCAGCACAAAATGAGGCTGCGCAGAATGATGTCATCAGAAATTTCTTCATGCAGCCCCCCAGCTGGCGGAAAGTATCGCCTTGAACCATACCAAAAATCACGCCTCCCGCCACCTTTTTATCGCCGCAATCAAGGCTGCGATCCCATTTACCGATCCTTGGCATTGTTTCTGGCAGACTGCGGTGGGTATAACATCGTTCAGCAAAAGGGCTGCGCGGGATTCGCGCACGTCTCATCCTAAAGACAGACAGGGGGCATCATGGCCGGCTCAGTGAATAAAGTGATCCTTATCGGCAATCTCGGGCGCGATCCCGAGGTGCGTTCGTTTCAAAACGGGGGCAAGGTGTGCAATCTGCGCATTGCGACATCGGAAACCTGGAAAGACCGCAACACCGGCGAGCGCCGTGAAAAGACCGAATGGCATACGGTCGCAATCTTTCAGGAAGGGCTGGTGCGGATCGCCGAACAGTACCTCAAGAAGGGCTCCAAGGTGTATATCGAAGGCCAGTTGCAGACGCGCAAATGGCAGGATCAATCAGGTGCGGACCGCTATAGCACCGAAGTCGTGCTGCAAGGCTTTGGCGGCACGCTGACCATGCTTGATGGCCGCGACGGTGGTGGATCGGGCGGCGGATCCGGGGGCGGCTATGACAGCGGCCCATCAGATCCGGGTGGATATGGCGGCGGGTATGATTCCGGACCCTCCGGCGGTGGCAGCGGCGGGGGTGGCGGTGGTTCTTCCCGTGATCTGGATGACGAAATTCCGTTCTGAGTAACAAAACTTGCAAAATCCAGGCAGTGGGTCCGACATGATCGGGCCCATTGTCGTTTTGCTTGAAGGATGGCTTTGCTTGAAGGACGGCTTTGCTTGAAGGAGGGCGGTGGATCACGCCCGCACCCTGCTCAGGCTCCTGGCCCGGTCAGCGGTCCGACAGGGCCTCGTCCAGCATCTTGTGCACTGCATCGCGGGGCACATTGCCGGTTACGAACGCATCCCCGATGCTCCGTGCCAGGATAAAGCGCAGCTCGCCATCCACGACCTTTTTATCCTGACCCATCAGGTGCAGCAGGCCGTCGGCATCAGGCAACGCGCCTTCAATATCCTTGAGGTCGGTCTTCATGCCCATCGTTTTCAGGTGCGCGCGTACCCGGCTTGGGTCTTCCTGCGCACACAGGCCCAGCCGAGAGGACAGCTCGAACGCCAGCGCGCATCCGATGGCGACCCCTTCACCGTGCAGCAGCCGATTGGAATATCCGGTGGCCGATTCCAACGCGTGACAGAAGGTGTGCCCAAGATTAAGCAATGCACGCTCGCCCTGCTCTGTCTCGTCGCGCATCACAATATCGGCTTTCATCTGAACCGACCGGCGCACCGCTTCGACCCGCGTGGCCATGTCACCTGCGGTCAGCGCAGGCCCGCGGTCTTCGAGCCAACCGAAAAACGCCGCGTCGCCAAGCAGTCCGTATTTGACCACCTCGCCATAGCCGGCCAAAAAATCGCGGGGTTCGAGCGTACCCAGAACGGCCGTGTCAGCCAGCACCAGCGCGGGCTGGTGAAAGGCACCGATCAGGTTCTTGCCTTGCGCCGCGTTGATCCCTGTCTTGCCCCCGACCGAACTGTCGACCTGCGCCAAAAGAGAGGTGGGCATCTGAATAAAACGCACACCGCGCCGCAAGATCGCCGCCGCAAAGCCGACAAGATCACCGATCACACCGCCGCCCAAGGCCACGACGACATCACCCCGCTCGACCTTCTGATCCAGCAGCCAATCCACGCAGCGCGTCAATTCGGCCCAGCATTTCGTCGCCTCGCCGGGGGGCAGGCCCAGCCAGTTCATCGCGATGCCATCAGCGGCAAGCCCGGCACGCAGGCTTTCCATGTGCAGATCTGCAACGGTATTGTCGCTGATCACCACGACGCGGGGGCGGCGCAGCAGCGGGGCCACGTGCCTGCCTGCCTCGGCCAGCAGATCCGGCCCGATCAGAATGTCGTATTCGCGGCCCGGAAGGCCCACATGTACTTTCTCACGCATCGGTTTGCTCTACTACATCGGGGCGGCTCAGAAGCGTCTGGATAACGCGCGCGG
The DNA here is from genome assembly GCA_963728645.1 of uncultured Alphaproteobacteria bacterium. Lineage (GTDB taxonomy): Bacteria > Pseudomonadota > Alphaproteobacteria > Rhodobacterales > Rhodobacteraceae > Sulfitobacter. The sequence goes on from CAVSLU010000010.1 coordinate 371,926, forward strand.
CCATGCTGTCAATTGAAAGCGCGGGCGCACAAGCCACTGAAAGATCGGCTAATTTATAGACCGGCACACGTTTTTCATACAGCGCGGCCAATGTGGCACGCGGGTCTTGCGTGCGCAAAAGCGGGCGCGTCGTCTTATAGCGCACCCGGTTCCACAAAAGATCCAGATCCGCGTTCAGCCAGACAGAAACACCCTTGTCCGAGATGTTGCGGCGGTTGATCTCGGACAGAAACGCGCCACCCCCGGTCGATAAAATTCCCGGTTTTTCATCCAGAAGCCGCGCGATCACCTCGCTTTCGCGCTTGCGAAAGAACGGCTCTCCGTCACGCTCGAATATTTCGGGGACGGTCAGATTGGCAGCGGCTTCGATTTCGTGATCGCTGTCCAGAAACGGGACGCCCAATTTTTGGGCCAGGGCGCGGCCCACTGCCGTTTTGCCAGCCCCCATCATACCCACCATGACAACCGTCTTCTTGAGATGGTATCGTGGTTGGTCAAGGGCCGTATCGGCTGGGGGTTGCACAAATCCGCTCATTTTTATCTGAATGACGTGATCTTGGGGAAAAGGCCATATATAGAAGACCAAAATATTCGAAAGAAGGCAGGCAGGATTCATGGGCAAATTGATCAAGTTTCTGATTTATCTCGCTATACTTGGGTTTATCGGACTTGCAATTTACGCATATGTAGGGCCATTTTTCGGCGCAGACTTCGCCCCTCCTCAGGTCGAAATCCGTGAACCTGTGACCTTGGATAGCCAATAATGAAATTTCTCAGGCATGCGAGTATCTTGTGCCTGATCGGGTTGCCCGGTTTCGCAGTGGCGCAACCAGCCCAAGAGCCGCCCCTGTCGGTGATCGACTGGCTGGGCGAGCGGCCAAAATCCGCCGACCCCCGCAACCGGCCCCACCCCAGTGCGAACGAGGCGGCAGTGGCCACCTCTGCGCTTCCGCCGCCTGTGACTGTGACAAAACTGGGCACCGGCAGCCCGCGGGCGATCGGTCTTGTGCCACCTGCGGTGACCGGCCTTGCCCATGACATCTGGACCGGCAGCAGTGTTGGCGAAATTTCAGAGCTGCTTTCAAACCTGCCTGATTTGCAGCTTCCGGCCTCGCGCGCCCTGCTTTACACCCTGCTTCTGGCCGAAGCGACCGCCCCCCAAAGCAACGCACAGGAGGGCGACGCGCTGGCGCTGGTGCGCGTCAAGACGTTGATGGATGCTGGCGCGCTTGACCCGGCTCTTTCTTTGATTGAACAGGCCGGGGTCGCGACGTCGCCCAAACATTTCGCACTTTGGATGCAGATCAGCCTGCTTTTGGGCACCGAAGACCGCGCCTGCCAGTTGTTGTTGCAAAAGCCGTATCTCAGTACAGATTTCGGCGTGCGCATCCTATGCGCTGCGCGGTCGGGCAAATGGGACAATGCCGCGCTTACCTTGGGGTCGGCGCAGGCCTTGCAGCTTTTGCCGGTGGATGATCTGTCGCTGCTGGACCGGTTCCTGAACCCTGATCTCTATGACGGGTCGGCGCCCCTGCCCCCGCCGCGCACGATCGACCCGCTCAATTTCCGCCTGCTTGAAGCGATCGGAGAGCCGCAGCCAACGCGGTCCTTGCCGCCCGCCTTTGCCGTGGCCGATTTGCGCGATATCGTCGGCTGGAAAGCGCAACTTGAGGCGGCAGAGCGTTTGACCCGCATCGGTGCCTTGCCGGACAATCGGTTTCTGGGGATTTACACGGCCCGCGCACCTGCCGCCTCGGGGGGTATCTGGGACCGGGTCGCGGCCTTGCAACGTTTTGATGTGGCCTTGGGCACCGGCAGCGCAGAGGCGATTGCGAAAACCCTGCGCCCGGCCTGGCGTGCGATGCAGGACGCCGAGCTTGAGGTCAGCTTTGCCACGCTATACGCGGAGCCGCTGCAAAAGATCGCGCTTGAGGGGGCTACCGCCGCCTTGCGCGACCGCCTGGTGTTGCTGTCACCGCTTTACGAGGCCGTCGCCATGCCTGACACCCCCTCGCCCGAGATGGCCTTTCTGACGGCCATCGCGCATGGTGGCGCACCAAAGACCGTGCCCGACATCCCTCATGCCGACGCGATCGCTGCTGCGTTTCAGGCACCGTCCCCCCGTCAGGATTTGCTTGCGGCGGCCAAGGACAGCCAGCTTGGCGTCACAATCCTGCGCACGATTGCCCTGCTGGAAGACGGCGCACGCGGCGACACCGCCGCCTTGCGCGATGCGCTGTCCACCTTGCGCGCCCTGGGGCTGGAGGACACGGCACGCCGCGCCAGTCTTCAAGCGCTTATATTGGACCGAAGCTGATGCAAAGCCCCACGTTTCATTGGATCTCGACCTTCCTTGAGGCGCAATCGGCCGAACTTGGGTCGGCGACCAACACGCAACTTGCCTATGGCCGCGACCTCAAGGATTTTGACGGGTTTCTGGCCCGGCGCAGTCTTGATTTTTCAGCTGCAACACGCGGGACATGTTGAAGACTATCTGGTGTGGTGCGACGCGCAAGGACTGGCCAAATCGACCCGCGCAAGGCGGCTGTCGGCCATCCGGCAACTCTACCGTTTTGCCTTTGAGGAAGGCTGGCGCAATGACAATCCGGCAATCCAGATTTCGGGGCCCGGACAAGACAAGCGCTTGCCCAAGATCCTGTCGGAAGCCGAAGTGGACCGCCTGCTTGAGGCGGCCCGCGCGTCTGGCAGATCTTTGCACGATCAACTGCGCAACACCTGCCTGATGGAGCTTTTATACGCCACCGGGATGCGTGTCACCGAACTGGTCGGTCTGCCGGTCAGTGCGGCGCGGGGCGACCCACGGCTTTTGCTGATCATGGGCAAAGGCAACAAGGAACGGCTGGTGCCTCTCTCTCCCCCGGCCCGCGCCGCCCTGACAGAGTGGTTGAAGGTCCGCGACAGGATCGACGCCGAGGCGCAGCAGAAGAAACAGGCCCCCTCGCGCTTCTTGTTTCCTTCACGCGGGGCTGCGGGCTATCTGACCCGCCACCGGTTCTATCTTTTGATCAAGGAATTTGCCGTCGCGGGGGGCGTGGATCCGGCCAAGGTCACGCCACATACCTTGCGCCACGCCTTTGCCACGCATCTTCTGGCCCACGGCGCCGACCTGCGTGCGATCCAGACGATGCTGGGCCATGCCGATGTGGCCACGACCGAGATCTATACCCACGTCCTTGACGCACGGCTTTCCGAACTGGTTTTGGAAAATCACCCCCTCGCCAAGGCGGCGCGTCGCAAATCGGGCGGCAACACATCCTCGGACGGCCAATAGCCGGTGCGCAACGCCCTGTCATAGCCTTGCGTCAGCCCCGCCCTTTTCATCGCGGTCACGGCACCGTCCACGTCATAGAACAAGGCGTGAAAGGTGACATTGCCCTGCGACAGGATCGCATAGCGCGTGTGCGGCGCACCGTCATGCGGCGGCATACCGATCACGCCTGCATTGATCCAACTGCCCCGGTCGGTCTGGCGCAAAAAGGGAATGCCGCTATGGCCCGCGATGATCGCATCCACGGGGCCAATCGCCTGCTCAAGCGCGTCCCATTCCGCCGTCAGTACCGCTTCGGACGTGCTGACCCAGATAAACCGCGCAATATCCGTGACACCGCCGTGGATCACGCCATACCGTTTGCCACCCTGCCGGAAACTGATCACATCGGGCACCGCCGCCATCCAGTCGCGCTGATCCTGCGATATGTGCGATGCGGCAAAGCCGAACCACCCTGCCGACAAGACGTCGCATACTGTCCCCGCCTCAAAGCCACAGCCGCAATCAGGGGCACCCGATGCCAACTGCCGCTCGCAGTTACCCGCCACCACAGGCGCGCCCAGGTTCCGTATCAGATCGGCGGTGCCGCCTGGATCCCCGCAATAGGCCACAACATCGCCCGTGCAGATCATCCGCGCCCCGGGAATGCCGCTCGCCTGTGCGACGCCGATCAAGGCATATGTCGCTTCAAGGTTGGAATAGGGCCCGCCAAACAACAGCACGGGGCCGTCAATCGTGCCCAAATCTCGGTGCTTCATCATGCTCTTCCCTTGAATGAAACCGCGCAGACGCCCATAAACCTAGTCAACGCTCTTGAAAGGTATTTTCTCAAATGGACACGGCCCCCGCAATGCTAGACAGCGCATTCTGGATCAGCAGCGGGATCATTCTGCTTCTTCTGGTGCTCTCCGGGTTCTTTTCCGGCTCTGAAACCGCGCTGACAGCGGCCTCGCGGGGCAAGCTGCGGGCCCAGGCCGACAAGGGCTCGCGCGGGGCGGAACGTGCGCTCAAGATCACCGAAGACAACGAACGGCTGATCGGCTCTGTCCTGCTGGGCAACAATCTTGTGAACATTCTTGCAGCCTCGCTGGCGACAGCGCTGTTCACGCGGCTTTTCGGTGAATCCGGTGTGGCGCTGGCGACATTGGTGATGACCCTGCTGGTGCTGATCTTTGCCGAAGTACTGCCCAAGACCTATGCCATCACCAATGCGGAAACGGCAGCGGCCCTTGTGTCGCGTCCGATCGCCCTGATTGTTCTGGTATTCAGCCCGATGGTCGGGGCCGTGCGGCTTCTGGTCCGCGGGATTTTGCGCCTTTTCGGGGTGACGATCGACCCCGACAGCAACATTCTGGCTGTGCGCGAAGAAATCGCCGGTGCGCTGCAACTGGGCCGATCCGAAGGGGTCGTGGAAAAGGAGGACCGCGACAGGATCCTTGGTGCGCTCGATTTGCGCGAGCGCATGGTCGAAGAGGTGATGCTCCACCGGTCGGGAATCGAGATGATCGATGCCGCAGACGAGCCGTCCAAGATCCTCGAACAGATCCTGCTGTCCAATCACACCCGCCTGCCCGTCTACCGCGATGATCCCGAAAACATCATCGGCGTGATCCACGCCAAGGACCTGCTGCGCGCCATGCATAAACGGATAGACGAGGCCGAGGGAAGCCCCACCCCGTTCAAGGATTTCAAGATCGCTGATGTCGCGATGAAACCCTATTTCGTCCCCGAAACCTCGACCCTTGATGAACAGATGCGCCAGTTCCTGCGCCGCCGCACCCATTTCGCGCTGGTCGTGGATGAATATGGCTCGCTTCAGGGCCTGATCACGCTCGAAGATATTCTCGAAGAAATCGTGGGCGAGATCACCGATGAATTCGACCCCGACGCCGACCACGGCGTGACCAAGGCGGAAGACGGTCAATATTTCGTTGACGGGGCCATGACCATTCGCGATCTCAACCGGACCACCGAATGGGATCTTCCCGACGAAGAAGCCAACACCGTCGCAGGCCTTGTCATCCACGAGGCTCAGATGATCCCGACCCCCGGTCAGGTCTTCTCCTTCCACGGCTTCCGCTTCGAAGTCATCGCGCGGGACGGCAACCGCATCACCCAACTCAAGATCAGACCCCTCTGATCCCTTCTCTGGCTTTCAAATATCCCGGGGGTCCGGGGGCAGCGCCCCCGGTCGCGCCCGATGCGGAACGCATCGGGCGCAAACACGCACCCCGTCCTTTCAGCCCCGCAACCGCGTGCCATCGGGGTCGAACGGTGCTGCCTCCAACACGGTGGCTGGGTGGGGCCGTCCTAGAACCATCACCTCAACCCGCTCTCCGGGGGCGATACCGCGCACGAACCCAAGCGCCAGCGATTGCCCGACGGTATAGCCGTAGGCACCCGACGTGACGCGCCCGACGCCGACGCCATCCTTGAAAATCGGCTCGCCGCCCGTGGCATCGGCATTTGACGCATCTGTTGCATCAGCGTCCAGCGCCAGCGTGACAAGCGTTTCCCGCGCGGGCCGGGCGCGCACCTCAAGCAATGCCGCCTTGTTCAAAAAATCCTTGTCCAGCTTGCAAAGCCGCTCCAGCCCCACCTCCTGCGGCCAGTACTCGGGGCTGTATTCGCGCCCCCACGATCCATACCCCTTCTCGATCCGCAGCGACATCAGCGCACGCGATCCGACCGGACCCGCAGCAAAATCGCGCCCCGCCGCCAGCAGTGCCGCATAGAGTTTCTCCTGATCCTCGGTGGCGCAGTGCAGTTCCCAGCCCAGATCGCCCGTAAACGATACCCGTAGGGCCAGCACGCGCACGCCCGCCACCTCAAGCCAGCCTGAGCGCATGAAGGGAAAATCCGCTGTCGCAAGCGAGGTATTTGTCAGCCGTTGCAGCATGTCACGTGATTTGGGCCCCGCGACGTTGAAACCGCACATGGCAACGGTCCGGCTTTCAAAACGCGTGCCCTCCGGCAACGGCACCGCGTTGAAAAACCGCTGGTGATAGCGTTCCGCCATGCCTGATCCGATGATCCAGAATTCATCCTCGGCCAGGCGCGTCACCGTGAAATCGCCCGCGATCCCGCCGCGCACCCCGATCAGCGGCGTCAGGCAGGACCGCCCGATGGCCTTGGGCATGGTGTTGGCGAAGACGCTGTTCAGCCAGCTTTCCGCCCCGGCCCCGGTGCAGCGGTATTTTGCGAAATTCGATATGTCGATGATGCCGGCGGCGTCACGCAGCATCCGGCATTCGTCGCCCACCGGACCCCACCAGTTTTGCCGCGTGAACCCGTCAGTATCCGCCGCTCCGGGCGTATCGGAAAACCACAGCGGATGTTCCCAGCCATAGTTCAGCCCGAACACGGCGCCCATCCGTTTTTGGGTCTCAAAAACCGGCCGCGTGCGGACCGGGCGACCGGCGCTGCGTTCCTCGTTGGGAAAGTGGATCTTGAAGCGGTTGGCATATTGGTCACCCACGCGGGCCTTGGTAAAGGCCGCATCCGCCCAATCGCCGAACCGGGCCATGTCCCAGGCGAACATGTCATAGCGGCTTTCACCCGAGACGATCCAGTCGGCGGCCAACAGCCCCATGCCGCCCGATTGCGAAAACCCCGGAATGATCCCGTTGCAGCAGAAATAATTGCGCAGTTCAGGCACCGGCCCAAACAGCACATTGGCGTCCGGCGACCAGATCATCGGGCCGTTGATCACCCGCTTGATCCCTGCCGTCCCCACGGCAGGCACCCGGTCGATCGCACGCATCATGTTGGGTTCGATCCGCTCAAGGTCATCGGCGAACAGCTCGTGACCGAACCCCTGCGGCGTGCCATCCTCGGCCCAGAACCGCAGGTCTTTCTCATAGGCACCGACCAACAGGCCCTTGCCTTCCTGGCGCAGGTAATATTCGCCGTCGCGGTCCGCGACCGAAGGCAAGCGGCGGTCAAGGCTGGCGATTTCGGCAATGGTTTCGGTCACGAAATACTGATGCTCGGTCGGTTGCAGCGGCAGGGTCAGCCCCGCCATCGCCGCCACCTCGCGGCCCCACAGCCCGGCGGCGTTAACAACCCATTGCGCCCTGATATCGCCCTTTTCAGTGCGCACGATCCACGTGCCATCAGATTGCTGTTCCGTGCCTGTCACGGGGCAAAAACGGATGATCTCGGCCCCTTTCTGGCGTGCGCCTGCGGCGTAGGCGTTGGTCACACCAGACGGATCGACATTGCCGCCGTTTTCCTCGAACATGATGCAGCGGATGCCGTCATAGTTCACCAGCGGGTGCAGCGCCTCGGCCTCGGCGCGGTCAACTTCGCGAAACGGCAGGCCGTAATATTTCGCCTTGGCCGCTTGCAGGCGTAACTGGTGTTCACGTGCCTCTGTCTGGGCCAGATACAGGCTGCCGGGCTGGAACACGCCGCAGCTTTGGCCGGTTTCGGCTTCAAGCGCGTTATAGAGATCCATCGTATAGTTCTAAATCCGCGTGATGTTGTTGTTGTCATGCAGCCCGTGAATGTTGGCCGCTGCGTGCCATGTGCTTCCCGAAGTCAGCTCGGAGCGTTCCAGCAAGACCACATCGGTCCATCCAAGCCTGGTCAGATGATAAAGGATGGAGCAGCCGATAACGCCGCCCCCGATGACTACTGCCGAGGCGTGCGTGCGCATTCTTGACCGTCCGGATATGGGTTTCAATCGTTACAGACTGACGCGGGCCGCCCCGCTGCGGTTGCCCAAAACCGACAGATCCGGTCGCCATCGGGACAGGCTGCGCATCGATCGATCAGCCGTCGTCGCCATTGCGGTTCATCTGTGGTGCGTCATCGTGCTTTTTCTTTTGCTCGGTCATGTCCTGCACCATTTCGCGCACCGATGGGTGGGCGCTTGACATCAGTTGCTGGCGGTCGGGTTCAAAATCAATCACCGACAGCGCCCTGCGCAAATGACGTTCGGCGGCTGTGCGTGCGGCACGTCGCAGGCCCTTGTCCGGGTGGCGCATCAACCCGTTCAGGATCCGTTGAAGGCGTTGTTGCACCTCGACGACGGTGCTGCCGTCGCGGGCAAGTGCGCCGAATGCGTCCTGGATCAGGTCGCTGGGGTTAAGCGGTGCAATAAAGATATGCTCCAGCACGTTGTCGCGGTCGCCTTCGACCTCGTTTTCATAATCGGTCAGAATGCGGCCAATCCGGGTGATCACATCGATGGCGGTGCCGGGATCGTTGACCCCGGGCGACAGCGCCTTCGACGCGACCTCTCCCATGACGATCAACCCAAAGCGGGGGTCTTGACTGAAGGTGCGCAGATCGCCAAGGCTGATGCTGCTGCGGATGCCCGCATGCAGCGTCTCGTCAGTGTGTTCATCGTCTTTAGGTGCGCCAACCCGCTGGATTTTCACCATCGGTTCATCGACGAACAGAAAATGCCCGATGTTTTGCAACAGATAGATTTTCACGCCGTGGTTTTTTGCCACTTCGTTCAGCGATTCCGGATAGAGGTGCTGGATATAGCCGCTTTGCGACGCCACAATGGTTTCGGTGTCTTCGGGAATATCATCGACCAGCGCATTGGCCCCCATGCACGGGTTGCGCAGGCGATCCTCGAACATGGCGCGCGTGGTGCTTTCGACCTGCCGCGACGTATCGATCAGGCTGCCAAAACTTTGCAGGTGCACGACCCAGCGGATGAGATAGAAGACGATGACAGACAGGACAATCACCGTCATGATGAACAGGACAAACGATCTTTTTTCGTCGAAAACGCCCAATTCACGCAGGATAATGGCGATCAGCGCATAGACATAGGCCCCGATGAACACTGCAAGGGTGTTCTGTGTGGTCAGATCCTGAATGATCAGCCGGTGGATGCGGGGCGTCCATTGGGTAGACGTGCTGCGATAGACCGTGACCATGACGCTCAGCGAAAAGGTGGTGACCGCCAGCATCGCGTTGGCAATGATCGACAGCAGACGGTCGGCTGCGGGGCCGTCAAGGCTGCGGGCAAGCTCGTCCGGGATCCAGTGCTCCAGAAGCGTGCTGATCAACAGGGACAGGACGGCCAGCATGCCCATCACCAGCACCCGCACCCAAAGCTTTTTGGCGTATTCGCGGGCCTTGCGGATCAACGTCGAGGAGATCAGGAAATCAAGGTTCATTTTGCAAGGTCCAAAGGGGTCAGTGGCGTATCGCGAACAGCATGGCCCAAATGGACGCTTGAATGAAGCAAACGCATGTGGGGCGGATTTGGTTCCCGCCGCTCATGATCAAAATTCGACAAAAAGCGTCGTTTGGCGACATGCCTTCGGGCCGGGTGCTTGCGACGGTCAGCGCACATGCAGCTTTCGGAGGCCCCCCTATGCAAACCACCACCCGCGCACTTGTGATCGGGGGCGGCGTCGTTGGCGCGTCGGTTCTTTATCATCTGACAAAACTGGGCTGGAAAGACGTGATGCTGGTCGAACGGTCCGATCTGACCTCGGGCAGCACGTGGCACGCGGCGGGCGGGTTCCATACGCTGAACGGTGATACGAATATGGCCGCGTTGCAAGGCTATACCATCCGGCTTTACAAAGAACTCGAAGAGATCACGGGCATGTCCTGCGGGCTGCACCATGTGGGCGGTGTCACCCTGGCCGACACGCCAGAACGGTTCGACATGATGCTGGCCGAGCGTGCGAAACACCGCTTTATGGGGCTGGATACTGAAATCGTCGGTCCTGCGGAAATTGCCAAGATCGCCCCGATCACCAACCTTGATGGGATCATCGGCGGGCTTTACGATCCGCTGGACGGGCATCTTGACCCCTCGGGCACGACGCACGCCTATGCACGCGCCGCACGCATGGGGGGGGCCACAATCGAAACCCATTGCATGGTGCGCGAAACCAACCAGCGGGCTGACGGCACTTGGGATGTCGTCACCGACAAGGGCACCATCCACACTGAACATCTGATCAATGCGGGCGGGCTTTGGGCGCGCGAAGTCGGGGCGATGGCGGGGGTATACTTTCCGCTGCACCCGATGGAGCACCAATATATCGTCACGGATGACATCGCCGAGATCTATGAACGCGATGCCGAGCATCCCCATGTCATGGACCCCGCCGGCGAAAGCTATCTGCGGCAAGAAGGACGCGGGCTTTGTATCGGATTTTACGAACAAAACGCCCGTCCCTGGGCCGTCGACGGCACACCTTGGGGCTTTGGCCACGAACTGCTGCCCGACGATTTCGACAAGATCGAGAAAAGCATAGAATTCGCCTATAAACGCTTCCCGGTGCTGGCTACGGCGGGCGTTAAATCGGTGATCCATGGGCCGTTCACCTTTGCGCCCGATGGCAATCCGCTGGTGGGACCGGTGCCTGGGGTGCGCAACTATTGGTCGGCGTGCGGTGTGATGGCCGGTTTTTCCCAAGGGGGCGGCGTAGGTCTGACGCTGGCGCAATGGATGGTTGAAGGCGCACCCGAACGCGATGTTATGGCGATGGATGTGGCCCGTTTCGGGGATTGGATCAGCCCCGGCTATACGCTGCCCAAGGTGATCGAGAATTACCAAAAGCGCTTTTCGGTGTCATACCCCAACGAGGAACTGCCCGCAGCCCGTCCGCACCGGACCACGCCGATGTACGATATCTTCAGCCGGATGGGTGCGGTCTGGGGCCAGCAATACGGGCTGGAGGTCGCAAATTATTTTGCCAAAGCCGACGAGCCAACCTTTGAGACGCCGTCGTTCCGCCGCTCTGATGCGTTTGCCGCGGTGGCCCGCGAGGTTGCCGGGGTGCGTGGGTCGGTCGGTATAAACGAGGTCCAGAATTTCGGCAAATATCTGGTCACGGGGCCGGATGCGCGCGGCTGGCTGGACCGGATCATGGCAGGCCGTGTGCCCCGGCCCGGCCGGCTTTCGTTGACGCCGATGTTGTCGCACACCGGCAAGCTGATCGGTGATTTCACGATTTCCTGCCTGGACGCGCAGTGCTTTCAATTGACCGCGTCCTATGGGGCGCAGGCGTTTCACATGCGTTGGTTTACCCAGCATTTACAAGGGGATGTTCAGGTCGAGAACATCTCGGACAGGCGCACAGGCTTTCAGATTGCGGGGCCGAATGCCGCAAAGGTCTTGCAGGCCTGCACCCGCGAGGATGCCGGTTCGATCCGGTTCATGGATGTCCGCAAGATGACCGTCGGCATGGTGAATTGCCTTGTACAGCGCGTCAGCTATACCGGCGATCTGGGGTTCGAGGTGTACTGCGACCCTATGGATCAGCGCAGCTTGTGGACGGCACTTTGGACAGCGGGTGCCGCGTTCGATATGATCCCTTTCGGGATGCGTGCGATGATGTCGCTGCGGCTGGACAAATTCTTTGGCAGCTGGATGTCGGAATTCTCGCCCGATTATACCGCCACGGAAACCGGGATGGACCGCTTTATCAGTTTCAAGAAAACCACTGATTTCATCGGCCGCGCCGCCGCCGAGGCCGAGCGTGCGGCGGGTGCCACGCGCACCCTTTGCGCGTTCGAGGTGGATAGCATTGACGCAGATGTGCACGGCTATGAACCCATCTGGCACGATGGTCAGGTGGTGGGGTTCTGCACCTCGGGCGGGTATTCGCATTTTGCCCGCAAATCCATCGCGCTTGGGTTTGTGCCCGCCGGCAGCGCCCGCGAAGGCCTGATGGTCGAGATCGAGATTTTGGGGAAGATGTGTCCTGCCCGGCTGATCACAACGCCGCTTTTCGATGCGGATGGGGCACGGATGCGCGGCTGACCTTACGGCGGGCTTCAAAGCGCGCTAGGCTGGTTTCATGAACCGGTCAGATATCCCCATTCTCCTGCTTGCGGCTGGACAATCCTCGCGGATGCGGGGGCGCGACAAGCTGCTTGAACCGATTGACGGCGTGCCTTTGCTGCGCCGTCAGGCGATACGCGCCCTGTCTGCGACGGAAGGGCCGGTTCTGGTGCTGCTGCCGCCCGCCCCGCACCCGCGCTATGATGTGTTGGACGGATTGGGCGTGACGCTTGTGCCGGTTCCGGACGCAGCCGAAGGAATGAACGCATCTTTACGGCGTGCGATTGCGGCTTTGCCAAAAGACGCGCAGGCCGCCATGGTGCTGCTTGCGGATTTGCCGGATTTAACGGTGGATGACCTTAAGTTCGTTATGCAATCCGTTGATTTATCAGTGAAATTCTTCCATATGGCGTGGTGCCACAGAAGATGGAAAACCGGGCCATCCGACAGTCTTTTCCGCCGCTCATTTCGCCCAGATCGCAAGCTTGAGCGGCGATGCGGGGGGCCGTAGCATCATCGCGGCACATCAGGATCAGACGGTTCTTGTGCCCTTGCCCGGCGACCACGCGCTGCTTGATCTTGATACCCCCGAAGACTGGGCGGCGTGGCGGTCCAAGCGCAAGAAGGATTAAGATCGGAGCGTTAACCTCTGATATTGTTTGACTTTCAATCGGGACGCAGACGCCAGATCAGCATTTCCCCGTAAATGGGATAACCCGTTTCGCATCTGCAAACGAAAAACGGGACAGTCGCCTGTCCCGTTTCCGTTCACATCAAAAGCGCGCGCTTTCGTGTTCTGGGGTGCCCGAGGCCTACTTCGTCAGAAGCGTGGCCTCGTGCTTTTTCAATGTCCGGCGGGCAGACATATAACCATCTACACCTTCGCGCGTTGCAAGCTCGGGGAAAAGCTCGAGGATTTCATTGCGTTGCGCGTTACCGACCCCGGCCAAGCTCATATCGCCGGGCTGGAAGCTTTCTGTCCAGGTGCCATCGGACAAGATGACCTCGTGATGGTCGAACATGATATGGATATATGTCGTGTCCGAAGATTCAACGATATCAACCCCTTCCAGCCCGGTCAGGTGCTTGGCCGCGACCAGAACTTCGCGCTCTTCGAAATAAAGCGCTGTCTTGTCATTGGCCACCAGAATGCGGTGGTTTGGGCTGACCAGCATATCGCGCTCGGGCAGATTGTTGCCCAATGCGCCCTGACGGATCAGAACCGGTTGCAAATGTGCGTTCCGCGCAAGTTCTTGTGCGGGCATGTCACGGGCACCGGCCCAGCGGATTTCCTGAATGCCGTTGTCACGCGTGATGACACGATCCCCCACCTTAAGATCCTCGACCCTGCGTTCGCCTTTCGGGGTCGCAATCAACGTTCCGGGTGTAAAGCACGGAATGATCTTTTCGATGTTGGTAAAGTCCAGCCGCCCGGTGTCGTGGCCGCCGGCGTCGACGAAAACGATTGTCCCGTCATAGCCATCGTTGGTGCTGTCAGTGTTGTCAGTGTCCCCGGCATCAAAATCGTCGGTCCGGTTTTCGATCCTGTAGGATCCGCCATTCAGCGATCCGCGCAAATCGATGACGTCATAATCTGTCGCAAGGTTCCCCGAGCCGCCAGAGATCGTGTCGCCGCCGTTGACATCGGTGAACGTATCACGACCTTCGCCACCGGACATGTCGTCTTTGCCATCGCCGCCAGAAATGCTGTCGTCGCCTTGACCGCCCAGGATGGTGTCGTTCCCGTCACCGCCATAAAGCAGGTCGTCATCAAGACCGCCGTTGATATAGTCGTTGTCGGCACCCCCGAATATGGTGTCGTCGTCGTCCTCACCATAGAGAACGTCGTTGCCTTCCCCGCCGACGATCCGATCCTTGCCGTTGTCGGGCTGAGGATCCGTCGCGTCTATCTCTTCCGAGGCATAGCCGGGGATCGGTTCTGGACCGAAGCCACCGTAAATTGTATCGTTGCCAGCCCCGCCCTGCAGTGTGTCAGAGCCGTGGCCGCCAATGATAAAGTCATCGCCCTCGCCGCCTTCAGCGACGTCATCATCGATACCCGCGTTGATCCGGTCATCGCCGGTCCCGCCAAGGATCGTGTCAGCGTCGTCGCCTGTGTTGATCGTATCATTGCCATCGCCACCATCGACAAAGTCGCGGCCATCGTTCGGATTTGGATCGCCGGTCTTGTAGAACGGGTTGGGGATGCCACCGACCAACTTCGGCTGGTCATTGGCATAGTCCGAGAAGGTATCCGTACCGGCGTCGATCAAGTCGTCGCCCGCGCCGCCAAAGATGCTGTCCGAGCCCTGGATGTCCGTGATGATGTCGTTGCCGTCACCGCCATAGATCGTATCATCGTCGATCCCGCCTTCAAGGACGTCGTTGCCGGTGCCACCGTCGATATAGTCGGCATCGTCGCCGCCATCGATGGTGTCATGTCCAGCACCGCCAAACAGGGTGTCCTTGTCGTCGTTGGGCTGTGCATCCTGATCGTTCGGTACCGCCACCAGAGGGAGGTCGGCGTCAGGCACACCGAGGACGCCTGATTTATTGCCGATGATCACGTCATTGCCGGCACCACCGTCAATGCTGTCCCTGCCGTCGCCGCCTTCCAGCGTGTCATCGCCCTCGCCGCCTTTGACAATGTCATTGCCGCCTTCGCCATAAAGGACATCGTTGCCCAAGCCGCCCATGACCGTGTCATCATCTGCACCGGCCCAGATGGTGTCGTTGCCATCCATGCCATCGAGGAAGTCGTTCCCATTTCCGCCGCGAAGAACATCGTCGCCTTCGTTGCTGCAAAGGGTGTCGTTGCCGTCTCCACCGTTAAGGGTGTCATTGCCGGCACCGCCATGGAGGATATCGTCGCCCAAGCCGCCGACGACCGTGTCGTCACCGTCGCCGCCCTTTAGGGTGTCGTTCCCCGCAGCGCCGTCTAGGAAGTCGTTGCCAGTGCCGCCATCGACCTCATCGTCGCCCTCATTGCTGCAGATGGTGTCATCACCGTCCTGACCATAAAGGGTGTCGTTGCCGCCCCCACCATGCATAACATCGTTGTTTTCGCCGCCGAAAGCCTTGTCGTCACCGTCGCCGCTGTAGATGGTGTCGTCGCCCTCGTTGCCATAAAGCACGTCATCGCCCACGTCGCCATAGATGCGGTCGTTGCCGGCGTCGCCCCAAATGGTGTCGTTGTCTGCGCCGCCATAAATGGTGTCTTTGCCATCGCCACCTGCGATCCGATCCTTGCCGTCATCGCCCGACAAGATGTCGTGGCCTGCGTCGCCGAAAATAGTGTCGTCGCCTTGACCGCCTTTGATGGTGTCATTCCCGTCACCGCCGGAAATCTTGTCGTTGCCAGCGTCGCCTGTGATCGTGTCATGGCCGCCACCGCCATAGATGGTGTCGTTGCCGTTGCCCCCAGCAATAGTGTCGCTGCCACCGTTTCCGTTGGCCCCGTTGTCACCGTAGATCAGATCATCGCCGTCATCTCCGTTGATGACATCGTTTCCGGTTGCGTCTGACGGAATGAGCGCACCCAGTTTGACATTGTCGATCGACACACCAAAGTTGTCCAGGTCCGGGCCGCCCCCCATGAATTCAAGCCGGTCGGAGCCGTTGCCAGACCCGCCCGTCACGGTGAACGAAAAGCTTTCCATACTGCCATCGACCGGGTTCAGGGTTGCTATCGCCTGGCCATTCCAGATTACCTTTACGGTGTTGTCCCGTTCCGTGCCATCGCCAGCTGTCTTGAGATCACCTGCGTCGAACGTCAGTTGATAGTCCTGGCCCTTGACCACACCATGTACGTCCTGGCCGATCTTGATGTTGCCCGGCGTTGCTTCCAGGTCCAGCCAGTTGTTGCCGTCTGTGGGCTGCACACCACCACGGTCATCATTGTGCACGTCAATGTCAAAGCCAGGGGCCGTCCAGTTTGGAATACTGCCGTGGCCAACATAGCCGTAACCAGTTGAAGTCATGCCATGGACGTCTTCAAACGATCCGTTCTGGATCAGGTTCGGCCCGACACCCGCGCCGCCTGCCGGGTCAGAGCTGTCGCCATAGATGGTGTCGTTGCCGGACCCGCCGTAAATCACGTCGTTGCCCTGGTTGCCTTCAAGCTTATCCGCGCCTTCGTCACCCTTGATGGTGTCATCGCCACCTTCACCAAAGATGGTGTCATTGCCCGCGCCGCCAACGAGGCTGTCGTCGCCACCTTGGGACAGGCTAAAATCCGTCGGCGCGTCATAAAACATTTCGGTGACGTTGATGGCGGTGTTATTTACGCCGTCTTGAGTATGCGTCACGACGACCCGGCTGACGGGTCCGGGGATCTCGACCGTCATGTTATATTTCTCGGACGCGATATCGGCGTAGCCGCCGTTGCTGTCGCCGGTATCGGCACCTGCTACGCCATCGGTGTCCTTGAGGGTAATGCCATCCCCTGCCGACAGATTCACTGTGATCGGATTGTTGTTCGCGTCAAAGGCCGTCACGGTGACAAGACCGTCACCGTCAAGGTCGTTGATGTTGAATTCAAGATTCTGGACAGGTGCCGAGAAATCCCAGGCGAACTGGCCCACATTGCCCTTGCCGTTGGCCACCGAGTACAGCGAACTGTTGGTGTCGATCGCCTCGCCACCAGAATTCAGACCGCCGACGTAAAGCTCTGCATCGCTTGGGTTTGAATTATGTGCACCGGTATCCATGGTGCGCGAATAATTTACGGTCACATTCCCGGTATCCTGAGAGAAACCAAGGTCGATCTGCTTGTCGGTGACGCCTTCCCATTCAAAGCTTTCACGCACCACGCCCGACTGCCGGCCATCATCACCATACATCACATCGTCGCCGTCGCCACCGATCAAAGTATCATGGCCTAGCCCTGTGACGGTGTCATTCACGGCCGAGTTCCGGCCATCCCCGATCAGGACATCATTGCCACCTTCCCCAAGAACGCTATCATTTCCAGACCCGGCATAGACAGTGTCGTTACCACTCACCGGCCAGCACGGTATCATTTCCGCCGCCCGCAACAATCACGTCGTCGTTTGATCCTACGTGACCAAGGACGGCGTCGTTCGCATCCACACGGTCGCCCTCGGGGTCACCGGTGTAGGCGGCGTTGATCAGGTTCGCATTGTTGTTGCCTTCAACGATGCCATCTTTTGTCGGTTTGGGTGTCTTATATGTCATGAGTGTCGACTCCGTGAATGTTTGTCGGCCGCGTCAGGTCTCTGCCGTGCGCCATGTGATCTTGATGGATGCTTGTCCGGGATTTCCCGGTCAGTGTGTCCGGCGGCCTAGGTCGAATTGGTTAAATCGGGGTCGGGCGCGTTGGCTTGATGGACGGAACCGCACGACATTCGTATCATCGTGCACTGCGTTCTCGGTGGCGCTTCTGGTCTGGTCGGTCGACCTGCGTTCCACTGCGCGCATGGATAAGACTGCACTGAAATAGTGGCTGAGCGAAAAGGAGTGGCCGAAAGACGCTGCGTCTGTCGCGGCATGCGTGTTTGGCCCATGCACGGTCCTGATCGACTTGATATGTGTATCTTTATCCATGTCCGTCTCCTGTTTCCGCCAACGCGACGGGCTGCTTTGCAAGCAGCAAAATTATTACCTCGAGGCGCGCCTTCACCGTTGTGCGACGACGCGCCCGGAACACTTGCCTGCTTGAAGGGGAAATCTGGTCGCATGCGACACTTGCGTCAGGAAACCCTGCGCATGCTGTATTCGTAAGCTCTTGAGCTTGGCGAACACACAATCCCCGTACAAACATGTACGCGTTCCATGCGGTCGCCCCCGTGACCTAAAGATAGTTTTGCCCCCCAGTTGGGCATCTTCTTTCTATCGATACCTTGGCGGTACAGAAAGAGAAAAGTGGCATAAAAGTGCCGATGGGGTCTTCTCCACTTCAAGCAGATCCAACCAGAGATTTCATCTACTTCTACGTAAGCGGTAAGACTGTTTCCGTTTGGACAACTTCGAATTTTGCTAAAAACTAAAGAAACCTTACTGTTTGGAAAGGTTCTGCCCTTGGGGCCTTGTGACAAGAAGCGCCATTGTTTCAACTTCCTCTACAAACAGAAAACCGAACATCACTTTAACTTGAAACAAGGCGCGCCCAAACACGCGGCATCAAATTGGAACCAATCGGCACTGTTCGGCCGTATTTGTTCACAATGACGTGTAAGCATGCCACATTCCAAACAAATCGCGGAAGCGACCGATACTGAAATCTCTAAAGAGTTTGATGATGAAACCACTGTCTTACGGATGCTGTAAGACCGTTGGTTTTATGCGGCACGATCAACAGGATCGCTGGTACCCAAGGCCGGACTCGAACCGGCACGCCTCGCGGCGGGGGATTTTGAATCCCCTGCGTCTACCATTCCGCCACTTGGGCACAGCGCTCTGTTATCGCGCCGCTGCGGGGGGGGCAAGTGCAATTTTGTGGCTTTCTCTTGACCCTAGGGGACGGGCGTGGTGTTGGATGCAAGCATTTTGATTTTAGCGGAGTTTGGCGATGATCCGACGGCTATATGACTGGGTCATCAGTCTGGCAAACCACCCCCATGCCCTTTGGGCGCTGGCCTTTGTCGCCTTCATCGAAAGCTCGGTGTTTCCGATTCCACCGGATGTGTTGATGATCCCGATGATACTGGCCCGTCCCCGGCGCGCCTGGCTTATCGCGGGGGTGGCGTTGATCGCCTCTGTTCTGGGTGGGCTGCTTGGCTATGCCATCGGGGCGCTGGCGTTCGAACAGGTCGGGGCACCGATATTGGCGGCCCTTGGCAAGACCGATGCGATGGCCGAATTTTCCACCCGCTTCAACGGGCTGGGCTTTTGGGCCGTACTTGCGGCGGGCATCACGCCATTCCCGTTCAAGGTCATCACCATCATGTCGGGCTGGACGGGCATGCCGCTGGTGACCTTCGTGGTAACCTCGATTTTGGCAAGGGCAGTGCGGTTCTATATCGTTGCGGCCCTGTTGTGGAAATTCGGCAGCCCGATCCGCGACTTTATCGAGCGTCGCTTGCCGTTGGTGTTTACGGTATGCGTTGTGCTGCTGTTTGGCGGCTTCTTCATGGTGAGGTATATGTAGTGACACGTCGCACATTTGTTCTGCTTGCAACGCTGGGGTCGGCTGCACTGCTGTTGGGGGCGTTCGGTTTCCAGCATCTGGGCGGGTACGCGCCCTGCAAGATGTGCCTGTGGCAGCGCTGGCCCCATGCGGCGGCGGTCATCATTGGCTTGATCGTCTTGTTTGGCGCACCACGCGGGCTGATCTGGGTCGGGGCTGTTGCCGCCGCGATCACGGGCGGGATCGGTGTCTATCATGCAGGTGTCGAATGGACGTGGTGGCCCGGTCCGTCCTCGTGCACCGGTGGCGGTCTGGATCTGGGCGCGCTCAGCGGAAGCGACCTGTTGTCGATGGATGCGCCTTCGGGGCTGGTCATGTGCGACGAGATCGTGTGGCAACTTTTCGGCCTGTCGATGGCCGGCTGGAACGCGGTCTTCAGTTTCGCCCTGGTGGCTTTGTGGATCACGGCAGCGCGCACGCGCTCCTAGGCTACCCGTGCGCCCTGCCCGGTTTTGCGGGTCTTCAGCAGCAAACTGGTTTCACTGGCAACAACACCGTCCAGTTTGCGGATGCGGGCCAGCACCGCGTCGAAATCCTCTAGCGTCGCTGTGCCGATTTCGACGATCACATCCCAGCGGCCGTTGGTCGAATGGACTGCCCGCAGTTGCGCCATGCCCTCAGCGTCCGGGTGATCCGTTCGGTGCCACGCCCCTCGATCGCGATCATCATCAGCCCGCGCACCGGATCGGCCGGCACATCCGACCGGGTGACGACCGTAAAGCCAAGGATTTCGCCGCTTTGTTCGAAGCCGTGCCAGCCGTGCCCGAACGGTGGTGCGCGACAGGCTCAGCGCCGCCGCCAGATCGGACAGGGACGCGCGCGCGTCTTCGCGCAGGGCGGCGATCAGGGCTTCATCCGTTTTGTCCATACTCGGCTGTCCAAATTGGTCAATAAATCTCCGATTTGATCACTTTATACGATTGTGACTGACCGGACCAGACAGGTATCCCGGTTTCAACGTATACATGAGGGTCTTTCGATGACACGGCAAAACGTGCATACTGCTGGGCGCACCGATGGACAGTGGCAAGCGCCGTCCGGGGTGCCTGATGGGGCCTGACGCCTACCGCACGGCGGGACTGGCGCGGGCGCTTGCAGATCTGGGCCACAGCGTGACGGACCGCGGCAACGTCGCGCCCGCCGCCATTCACCCCCGGCCAGCACCCCAAGCTGCACGCGCTGGACGAAACCGTCGCCTGGACCAAAGCCTGGCCGCCGCGTCCGAAGCTGCGATGGACGACGGCATGCCGATCTTCATGGGCGGCGACCATGCGCTGGCCTCGGGCACCGTGCTGGGGGCGCTGCGCCATGCCGCAGTCGCGGGCCGCCCGCTGTTCGTCCTGTGGCTGGACGCGCACAGCGATTTCCACACGCCCGAGACCACCGACAGCGGCAACCTGCACGGCACGCCGCTGGGCTATGTCACCGGGCGCGCGGGTTTCGATGCCTTCCCCGACTTGCCCGACCACCTGCCCGACGACAATATCTGCCATCATCGGCCTGCGGTCCGTCGATGCCGCCGAACGTGCGGCCTTGCAGGAGACCGACATCCAGCGCGTCGACATGCGCGAGATCGACGAGACCGGCATCGCCACGCCGCTGAACGCCTTTCTTGAAAGGTCGCGGCGGCGAACGGGCTGCTGCATGTGTCGCTTGACGTGGATTTTCTGGACCCGTCCGTCGCCCCCGCCGTTGGCACCACTGTTCCCGGCGGTGCTACCGTGCGCGAAGGCCATCTGGTCATGGAGATGCTGCACGACAGCGGCCTGATGACATCGCTTGATCTGGTCGAACTGAACCCGTTTCTGGACGAGCGCGGCCGTACCGCGCAGCTGATGGTGGATCTTGCCGCTTCGGCCTTGGGTCGCCGTGTGTTCGACCGGCCCACCCGTGCCTATTGATCCCTGAAAAGGAGCCTGACCATGACCAACCTGAACCCCTCGGACAAGGCGCTGGTGCCGTTCGTTTCCGTGTCGACAACATGATGAAACTGATTCACCACATCGGTATCGAAAAGATGCTGTTGGGGCTTGGCCGACTATATAGAGGCCGATTTCCGCCGCTGGGAACTGTTCGACAAGACCCCGCGCGTCGCCAGCCATTCGGACGCCGGGGTGATCGAACTGATGCCGACGTCGGACGGCGAGGTCTATGGCTTCAAATACGTGAACGGGCATCCCTCGAACACGGCTGAAGGTTTGCAGACCGTGACGGCCTTTGGCTTGCTGGCCAATGTCGCCAACGGCTATCCGGTGCTGCTGTCCGAAATGACACTGCTGACGGCGCTGCGCACGGCGGCCACATCCGCCGTCGTGGCACGTTTGCTGGCCCCCAAGGGCGCGCATGTGATGGCCATGATCGGCAACGGGGCGCAATCCGAATTCCAGACGCTGGCGATGAAGGCCATCGTCGGGATCGACGAGGTGCGGCTATACGACATCGACCGGCGCGCCACGGCAAAATGTGCGGCCAATCTGGCAGGCCAGGGCATCAAGGTTGTGACCTGCGACACGCGCAGAAGACGCGATGGTCGGCGCACAGATCGTCACGACCTGCACCGCGGACAAGCAATATGCCACGATCCTGACCGACAACATGGTGGGCAGCGGCATTCACATCAACGCCATCGGCGGCGATTGTCCGGGCAAAACCGAACTTGCCCCCGCTATTCTGCACCGCGCGGACATTTTCGTGGAATACCCCGAACAAACCCGCATCGAGGGCGAGATCCAGCAGCTTGCGGCGGATCACCCGGTGACTGAAATCTGGCAGGTGTTGACCGGTCAGGCCCAGGGGCGGCGCGATGACAAGCAGATCACGCTTTTCGATTCCGTGGGCTTCGCGATCGAGGATTTTTCGGCGCTGCGCTATGTCCGCGATCAGATCCGCGCCACGGGCTTGTTCGATCCGCTGGATCTGCTGGCCGACCCCGAAGATCCGCGTGACCTGTTCGGGATGCTGCAACGGGCGGGCTGACGGTTATTTGGGCGCGGTCACATCGTGGCGGTAAAGCCAGTTGAACGCGCCGATCATCGCCCCCGGTGCCAGCGTGCTGGCCAGACGCAGCGCCAGATGCGCGCCGGTGCGTTTCAGGCCGGGGGCCAGGTGATAGCGGGCGGCGTTGCCTTGTGCCGTCTTGATCACGCGGCGGGTGCGCGGCAAGCGGATCGCCTGATAGCTGCGCAACGCTTCGGCGCCGCGTTGCCCCAACACGCAGTCGGCCAGAACCCACGCATCTTCGAGGGCCATGTTCGCACCCTGCGCCAGAAAGGGCAGCGTGGGGTGCGCTGCATCGCCTAAAAGAGCCACGCCATCCAACTGCCAGACCGACGCGACCGGATGCAGATGCAGCCCCCAAAGCGTGCACGTCTCAACGGCCGAGATCATTTCATGCGCACGCCCCCCGAACCCGGCAAAGGCGCGGCGCAGGTTGGCCGGATCATCTGCGATGCTCCAGCCCTCGGGGGCCCAGGCATCGCGTTCTTCGACCGCCACCAGATTGATCAGCGTCCCCCCGCGCAACGGATAGCTTACGATGTGGCGGCCCGGCCCCATCGTGACATGCGCCTCGTCCGGGTGGTTGAAATGATTGGGTATGACAGCCCGCCAGGCCACCTGCCCCGAAAATTGCGGCGCATCGGCCCCATTCAGCACGGCGCGTGTCTTGGAATGGATACCGCTTGCATCCACGATAAGCTCGGCGCGGCGACTGGTGCCCTCGGCCAATTGCAGCAGCGGCGGATGGCCGGGGTGCACCTGAACCACCTCGGCGTCCATCTCGACCGATACATTGCCGCGCCGTGCGGCTTCGTGGAGGATGTCAATCAGGTCGGCGCGGTGCACGAACATGTAGGGATGTGTGCCCCGGCTGCGCGTCAGATCCAGCCGGGCGACCTGTCGACCAGTCTCGTAATCTGCCAGCACAACCGCCCGGCCCCGCACGGCCCCGCGCTGTTTCAGCCGTTCTTCCAGACCCATTGCGGATAATACCGCCATGCCGTTCGGGCTTAGTTGCAACCCCGCGCCCACTTCGGTGATCTGCGGTGCTTTTTCAATCAGGGTGACCGGCATCCCACGCCGCGACAGGGCTGCCGCCGCCGAAAGTCCGCCTATGCCCCCACCGATCACAATTGCATTGCTGAACATTCCGCTGCTTTCGTTGCCCTGAACAAAAAACGCCGGGGCCTTCACCCCGACGTTTCCTGCCGTCTCTTCAAATTGATTGTTCAATCATCCCGGTGCACTTTTTCGCGCCGCTCGTGACGTTCCTGAGCCTCAAGCGTCATGGTGGCGATGGGGCGTGCGTCAAGACGCTTGAGCGAGATCGGATCACCCGTGACCGAGCAATAGCCGAATTCGCCGTCTTCGATGCGGCGCAAGGCGGCATCGATCTTGGTTACCAGCTTGCGGGCACGGTCGCGCGTGCGCAGCTCAAGTGCGCGATCCGTTTCTTCGGATGCGCGGTCCGCAACGTCGGGGATGTTGCGTGTGCCGTCTTGCAATCCTTCAATCGTGTCACGGCTGCCTTCTAAAAGTTCAGCCTTCCAGTTCAACAGCTTGCGTCTAAAGTATTCGACTTGCCGTTCATTCATGAATGGCTCATCTTCGGCCGGACGATAGGTTTCCGACACAAAAACTTCCTGCTTCATTGCATTTCCCATACCGTGATCCATTCCGTAAAAGCGTGTCAGTCGACGTCGCTTCTCTTGCAGGCATCTAAACCAGCCGTTGAAGATTGTCACTACACAATGCGGACGTTTCTTGGTTTAAGGACGCAAATTGGGGCACCAAAGAAGGTTGATAACAAGATGAAATTCCAAGGAACAGATGATTACGTCGCAACGGACGATCTGACAATCGCGGTAAACGCCGCCGTCACGCTGGAACGTCCGCTGCTGGTCAAGGGAGAGCCGGGAACAGGCAAGACCGAATTGGCGCGGCAGGTGTCGAACGCCCTGGGGCTGCCGATGATCGAATGGAACATCAAATCCACCACCCGCGCCCAGCAAGGCCTTTATGAATACGATGCCGTCAGCCGTCTGCGCGACAGTCAGCTTGGTGAAGAGCGTGTCCATGACGTGAAAAACTATATCCGCAAGGGCAAGCTTTGGCAGGCATTCGAAGCCGAGGGCAAGACGGTTCTGCTGATCGACGAAATCGACAAGGCCGACATCGAGTTTCCAAACGATCTGTTGCAAGAACTCGATAAGATGGAATTCTTTGTCTACGAGACCGGTGAGACGATCAAGGCGGTCAACCGCCCCATCGTGATCATCACCTCGAACAACGAAAAGGAATTGCCCGACGCCTTTTTGCGTCGCTGCTTTTTCCATTATATCCGGTTTCCCGAGATGGACACCCTGCGCAAGATCGTCGAGGTGCACCACCCCGGCATCAAGGAAAGCCTGCTGACCACGGCTTTGACGCAATTCTACGAAATACGCGACCAGCAAGGTCTGAAGAAAAAGCCATCCACATCAGAGGTGCTGGATTGGCTGAAACTGCTGCTGGCCGAAGATATGGACGCCGCGGACCTGCGCAAGGATGGCAAGTCGGCGCTGCCGAAACTGCACGGGGCACTGTTGAAGAACGAACAGGATGTGCATCTTTTCGAGCGGTTGGCATTCATGGCGCGCGCCCAGAAATAGCGTGGCGCGCCAGATCTGGGGGCATCGGTGGGGATGCCCCATATTCTCTTGTGGCGTGCAGGACACGTGCGTCACATGGCTGCCCCAATCGTTAACATTTTTCTCCTTTTTGACATGTTTGCTCCCTAGAATGGTCGGGTTGGCGGACGACAAGACCCTATAACAGCTCAGAGGCGGAAAAATGATTGATAGGGTTGCGGCACGTTATGTGCATTGGGTTTTCCATGTTCTGGCGGACAGGATGTGGGCGGTGCGGCGCACTGTACGCAGTGACGCAATATGACATGTCAGGTTGCGAAAAGCCGGCGCATGAAAAGCCGCATCCTTTTTCCGCTTTTGTTGGTCTTCAACGCCTGTGTGCCGACGACGCATTCCAACATGGTGTCGCGCGGTGCCATCGACCCTTCCGTGACCGCGCTGCCCGCGATGAAGGTCTTTGGGGCGCACCATCCCCTGCCCGCGCCGAAATCGAACAACGATCTGTCGCTTGATTTCATAGAACTGGCCTTTCGCATGGAAAGCGGCAAGGACCTGACGGTTCTGACGCGGTTCGAGGGGCCTGTGACCGTGCGCGTCATCGGCGCGCCCTCTCCGACGATGGGGGCGGACCTGACGCGGCTTATCAACCGTTTGCGTACCGAAGCGCGGATCGACATCAGCCCCACGGCAGCGCCCGACGCCAACATCACGATCGAGGCCGTCAGTCGCGCCAAGATCCGGCAGATCCTGCCTCAGGCTGCCTGTTTTGTGGCCCCGAATGTCAGCAGCATCGCCGAATACAAGAAAACCCGCAGATCGTCACAAACCAACTGGTCGCTGATGAAAACCCGCAACCGCATCGCGATTTTTCTGCCCAACGATGTCAGCCCGCAAGAGGTGCGCGATTGCCTGCACGAGGAACTGGCACAAGCGCTGGGGCCGCTCAATGATCTGTACCGGCTGCCCGATTCCGTCTTTAATGACGATAATGTGCACACGGTCCTGACCGCGTTCGACATGATGATCTTGCGTGCCTATTACGATCCTGCGCTGCGATCCGGCATGACGCGGGGCCAGGTGGCGAACCTGCTGCCGGGCATTTTTGCGCGCATCAATCCGGGCGGCACATCGACCCAGGCGCGGTTTGCCACACGAACGCCGCGTGAATGGAACGCGGCCGTGCAGGGCGCACTTGGTCCGGGGCGCACCGACGGGGAACGTCAGGATGCCGCCTATAGCGCAATAAAAATCGCGCAGACCCTTGGCTGGCAGGACCACCGCCGTGCCTTTGCCCATTACGCGATGGGCCGGGCCTTGCAAGCGGGCGATCCCGAAGCCGCGCACAAGCAGTATCTGATGGCCGACATGTTTTATGCCCGCAACCCCGGCACAGATCTGCACCGCGCCTATGTCGCGACGCAGCTTGGTGCCTATGCGATCTCGAAGGGGGACGGTGCCGAGGCGCTGCGGCTTATTGGCCCACATGTCGAAACCGCGCGGGCCCACGAAAACGCAGCTTTGCTCAGCACCCTTCTTTTGCTGCGTGCCGAGGCGTTGGATCTGGAAAACCGACCCGGAGAAGCACAGGCCGTGAGGCTGGACAGTCTGGGCTGGGCGCGTTACGGATTTGGCTCTGATTGGGCTGTGCGGGGGAAAATGCGCGAAATTGCGTCGATTAACCCGCTCAAATAACAAGCGAAGCGGGCTAGAATGATCGTACTACTTTTCGCCATCGTCGGGGCGCTTCTGGGCGGGTACACCGCCAGAAAACGTCAGGGAAACCGCAAGGATATCGCGCAATACGCCGTGGGTTATGCCATGGCGTTTGTCATCGTCGGGATGATCCTTACCGTCGTGATCGACCGCGTTATGACCGGGGCCTAAGCGATGTTCCTGCCGTTCTTTGACCAGCTGCGCCGCCACAAGGTGCCCGTGTCCATGCGCGAGTTTCTGGCGTTTCTGGATGGCATGGCGGCGGGTCTGGCCACCTATGACGTTGAGGCGTTCTATTACCTTGCGCGGGTCAGCATGGTGAAGGATGAACGCAACATCGACAAGTTCGACCAGGCCTTTTCCGCAGCCTTTAAAGGCTTGGAAAACATCAGCTTGGACGACGTTCTTGAAGCGGTCGATATACCCAAGGACTGGCTTGAAAAGATGGCTGAAAAGCATCTGACGCCAGAAGAAAAAGCCGAGATTGAAGCCGCGGGCGGATTCGACAAGCTGATGGAAAAGCTGCGCGAGCGTCTGGCCGACCAGAAAGAACGCCATCAGGGCGGCAACAAATGGATCGGCACGGCCGGCACCTCTCCGTTCGGGGCGTATGGCTATAATCCCGAAGGGGTGCGCATCGGCCAGGACCAAAGCCGCCACCAGCGTGCGGTCAAGGTGTGGGACAAGCGCGAGTTCAAGAATCTGGACGACACCGTTGAACTGGGCACCCGCAACATCAAGGTCGCCCTCAAGCGGCTGCGTCGGTGGGCCCGTGACGGCGCGCAGGAAGAGCTTGATCTGGGCGGTACGATCCGCGCCACGGCCGAGCATGGCTATCTTGACGTGAAAACGCGGCCAGAGCGACGCAATGCCGTCAAGGTTCTTTTGTTCCTTGATGTTGGCGGTTCGATGGATCCCCATATCAAAACGGTCGAAGAACTGTTCAGCGCCGCCAAATCCGAATTCAAGCATCTTGAGCATTTCTATTTCCATAACTGCCTTTACGAAGGCGTATGGCGCGACAACCGGCGTCGCTGGGCCGAGCAGCAATCGACCCACGAGATTTTGCGCACCTACGGGCCTGATTATAAATGTATTTTCGTTGGGGATGCGTCGATGTCCCCCTACGAGATCGCCTATCCCGGCGGGGCGAATGAACATTGGAACCCCGAGGCAGGGTCGGTCTGGCTGACCCGCGCGCGGGATCAGTGGAACAGCAGCCTTTGGATCAATCCGATCCCGGAAAAATACTGGCCCTACACGCAATCCATCAAGATGGTTCAGGAAATCTTTGGCGAGGACGCGATGGTGCCCATGACGCTTGAAGGGCTGAGCCGCGGAATGAAGGCCCTGACCCGCTAGGTGTTGCGGCCAAGCGCACCGCGCAGTTTTGTCAGCGTGTGCCGCAGCCGGATGATGGCCGCATCGTCCAGTTCAGTCGCAGCCTCGATACACGCCGGAATATCGCGCGCGCGGGTGGCCAGATCCCTGCCCGCTTGCGTCAGATGGACCTGCACGCGGCGCTCGTCCTCTTTGTCGCGGGCTCTGGTCAACAGTTCCGTCTTCTCAAGCCGTTTGATCATCGGCGTCACCGTGCTGGACTCCAGCCCCAGACGATGACCAATCTGCCCGACGGTCAGCGGCGCGGTTTCCCAAAGCACCACCATCACCAGATACTGCGGATAGGTCAGCCCCAAGGGGTCAAGCAACGGCTTATAGAGCCTGCCAAAGGCCTGCTGCAACGCATAGACATCAAAGCAAAGCATTGCTTCGGGTTGCATGGGGTTGGTCATTGGCACCTCTCGATATTGATCCCACGCTAAGCGGTGGGCCGTGCCTGCGCAAGCAATGCCAGACAGCACGCATCTGCATTCGCGTACACACACGGTTTCCAGCGCATTTATATCGTGCACCATTTAATCGCCCGATATTATATGGAACAAGATCCCATGATCCGGCGTTGATCGGGTGAACCACTTATCGAAGGGATATCACCATGATCAAGAAATCAGGATCCGCCAAATGGACAGGCAACCTCAAAGAGGGCAAGGGCCATGTGTCCACGCAGACAGGCGTGCTGAGCGACCAGCCCTATGGGTTCAATACCCGGTTTGAAGGCGCACCCGGCACCAACCCCGAAGAACTGATCGGCGCGGCCCATGCGTCGTGCTTTTCGATGGCGCTGTCGATGATCCTTGAGGGGCACGATCTGGTCGCAGACAGTATCGAGACCAAGGCGACCGTGTTTCTTGAAGAAAAGGACGGTGGCTTTCACGTGCCAAAAATCCATCTGGACGTACAGTGCATCATACCCAATGCAACCCAGGAACAGTTTGAAGAGGCAACCAAGACCGCCAAGGAAAACTGCCCCATTTCCAAGCTGATGACCGCAGAAATCACGATGGAAGCAAAACTGGGTTAACAGTTTCGAGACACGCACCGCCGGCTTTACCTCTTTTCAGACGGTTGTTTGGGTCGGCACCTGAATTTGGTGTGTATTTTTTGCCAGATCGCGTGTCCCGTGGTCAGTCCCCTGGTGTGGTTTCCGCACGGGGGGCAGATCATATTGAAGCCTTGTCCCAATCCCGCCCCTCTCGCCCCCCTATATTTTCTTGCCTTCGCCGGTCGTCCAAGTGTCGCAGGCCGTGGCGCTTTCCTTTTCGCGCGGGCATCCCCATATTGGCGCTATGATACGCGTGCTTCCCATTGTTCTGGCCATCCTCTACGGCTTGGCCATGTACCGGTTTTCCGCGTGGCGAACCGCGAAAGAGCTTGACGAAAAATCTACCGAATTGATGGACCCCACGCTGCGCGAGATCAGCGCGAAAATGGCCCGTGCGCTTGATCTGCCGCGCATCAAGGTTCACATCTACGAGGTCGATCCTGTCAACGGGCTTGCGGCCCCCGACGGGCGGATATTCATCACACGCGGGTTTTACAACAAATTCAAGTCGGGCGATGTCACAGCCGAGGAACTGGCCAGTGTGATCGCGCATGAGCTGGGGCATGTCGCCTTGGGCCATTCGCGCCGCAGGATGATCGACTTTTCGGGGCAGAACGCGATGCGCGCGGCGCTTGGGATGATCCTTGGCCGCATTTTGCCCGGCATCGGGATCTGGATCGCGAACATGCTGGCAACCCTGCTTGCCGCACGTCTGTCACGGGGCGATGAATACGAGGCGGACGCCTATGCCGCCGCGCTGCTGACAAAGGCCGGTATCGGTGTCGCGCCGCAAATCTCGCTCTTTAAAAAGCTTGAAGCGCTGACGCAGTCCAACCACGGCACGGCCCCCGCCTGGCTGATGAGCCACCCCAAGACGGAAGACAGGATCGCGGCGCTGACGCGGTTGCAAAACCGCTGGCAGAACGCGCCAGACGCCTAATTCACCCGGACGCCTAGATCAGCCAAGCGCCTTGGCCAATCGGGGCAGCCGTGCTTTTTTCAACAAACGCCGCATGTCCCAATCCTGCCCCGACAGCCGCCGCGCATCGGCCAGCACGCGGGCACCCACGGCTTCCATCATGTCCGGTTCTGCCCCCCAAAGGCCATGAAGAAAGCCATCAGGATCGCTTCGGGAAATGCCTTCTTCGGCAAGGGTCGCGCGGGGAAAATCCTTAGCGTTGAGGGTCATCAGGCGATCGGCATTGCCTGAAATCGCCGCGGCCAGGACATGGATGTCGTTTTCGTCGGGCAGGTATAAGCGCCGCTCCAGACCGGGGGCTGGCGGCACTTCGGCAAGCGGCCACGCGGCACGCAGCAGCGCGATTTCTGCACGCGCCTGGGTTTCGCCCAACGGCCCCAGCTTGACTGCGGCGCGCGCCCATTCCTCAAGGATGCGGGAGGACCAAAGCGGCTGGAAAGCGCCGGCCTGCGCTGCGCCCAGAACCATCGCACGCATGACTGTGGGATAAAGAACGCAGGTGTCTATCAGGATCCGTTCAGCCATCAAAGGCGGAAGAACAATGACTTGAGGTATCCGGTTTCCGCAAGCTGCGGCAGCTGTGGATGATCCGGCCCCGCAAACCCGGTATAAAGCATCGCCGCACGGCGCCCCGCACGGCCAATCCCGCGGATCGAAGACGTGCGGAACTGGGTCAGGTCTGCCGCATGCGAACACGAACACAGCCCCAGAATACCGTTTTCCGCCACCAGAGGTGCCGCCAGCCGGGCCAAACGCTCGTAGGCGCGCAGGCCTGCCTCCAACGCTGGTTTGCCGGGCGCAAAGGCGGGCGGATCACAAATCACCACGTCAAATTCTGCGCCCTCGGCCCGAAGGGTTGTCAAAAGATCGAATGCATCGCCCTGACGGGTCGCGAAGGCATCGCTCACGCCCATTGCGGCAGCGCCCTGCTCGGCCAGTGCCAGCGCGGGGGCAGACCCGTCGATGGCCAGCACAGACGCCGCCCCGTTGGCCAGCGCGGCCAGCCCGAACCCGCCGACATGGGCAAACACATCCAGCACGCGCTTTCCTTTTGACAGGTTCGCCGCAAACGCATGGTTCGGGCGCTGGTCATAGAAAATGCCGGTTTTCTGACCACCAGTCAGATCAGCCATATAGGTCGCCCCGTTCATCGGCACGCGGATCGGGCCGTCGGGCGCGGTGCCATGCACGACGGTGCTGACATCATCCAGCCCCTCAAGCGTGCGTGTCCGGCCGCTGGCGTTCTTCAAAACGTGGCGGATGCCGGTCTGTTCGACCAATGCGGCCGTCAGCGCGTCAAGCTGCACATCAGCCCACGCGGCGTTCGGCTGGATCACGGCGGTGTCGCCAAAACGGTCGATGACCACACCGGGCAACCCGTCGGCTTCGGCGTGGATCAGGCGGTAGAACGGTTCATCATAAAGCTGGTCGCGCAGTTGCAACGCCCGCGCAATATGGCCTGCAAACCAGTTTTCGTTCACCACGGCCTCGGCGTTCTGGTCCAGCATACGGCAAAAGATTTTCGAAAGCGGGTTCACCGCCACGACGCCCATCACCTGACGCGCACTGTCTTCCAGAATCGCCAGACTGCCAGGGGGCAGCCCCTTGGTGCGGCGGTCGACGACCATTTCATTGGCGTAAACCCACGGAAACCCGTGACGGATGGCACGGGCATTGGCCTTGGGCAGCAGGCGAACCACTGGCAAGTCAAGGGGATTGGTCGGGGCGGATGCAAAAGGGGGCGTTGTCATAACGCCCCCTCTAGTCGGTTTGGATGGATTGGGAAAGCTCAGAGTTGGGTCAACGTCTGCAACACGCCCAAATGTGTGTTCCGGTAGCCGCCGGGTTTGATCAGTTCCTGACGGAAGACTTCGGACAGATGGTCGGTGATGCGCACCTTCTGGGTCTGGCCGACACGCTCTGCCTCGATGGCCTGCTGGCCGCCGAAACCGTCGAGGTCGGCCTGGATGATGTGTGGTGTGGCCATTGGAAGCCCTGTCGCGGGGTCTCGCACGGTCAGGCGGAAAGTGATCGAATGCACGCCGCCGGTCATATAGCGGGCCTTTTCGGTCAGCGCATGAAAGCGCATGACTTCGACGTCCAGTTCGGCGGGCACGTCGCCCTCGGCTTGGGTCTTGTTCAAGGCGGCCTCGAAAATCGCCTTGATCTGGGCGTGACGGTCCCCGATCGGGTCGCCACGCCACACGATATCGCTGTTGGGGTAATAGCGGTTGGCTTCGGACACCTTAAGGGTCTGCGGCACCGACACGTTGATCTTTGCAATCCGCAGCGAAGGCGCGATGATCGCGTCTGGCATCGCCCGCAGCATCATCGTGGGAGAAGTCTGATCAATGGTGGCGTTCCGGCTGGCAATATCAACGGTGCCGCAAGCGGACACAAATCCAACAAGCGCCAAAGCTGCAAAAAATCTGTATTGTTTCATCGTTGTCTCCAGTGCCTGCGATCGGCATGTGGTTGTCGTTGAAACGGATATGCTGGCTAAATGGGGCGTGTTTGCGGCGCGAATGGCCAAATCACGGGGCCATATCGCGGTATTTCTGGCACCGATGCGTCTTAATTCAGTTGCGCGGGCGGCTTTTCCAACCGCCACGGCGGCGTGGGGCGGCCATGCCGTTCAGGCCTTCCTGCATGACCTGCGTCATCGGGTGGTCGGGGTTGTCTTGCGCATATTGCGCAAGCATCAGACGGATCGTGGGGCCGGTGTCTGCATCCAGCGGCAGGCTTAGCGCCCAGTCCAGAAAGATTGACCGGCATTCGGGCTTGGTGATCCCGTCGATCTGGTAGGCCTCGAAGATCAGGCCCTTGGGATCGTTCGTATCGCCCTTTTTCATGTCGTGTCCTTTCGCGCCGCATCGGCATAGGGGGCCAAAGCCGCTGATATCATCCGGGCGGCCTCTGCATAGGTCTTGTGCAAATGCGCCTCAAGATCGTCCAGCGTGTCGCAATGCAGTGATCTGATCAAAAAGGCAGCCCCTGCGCGCCCCAGCGTTTCGCTGCGCACCGCTTTTGCCGACAAAAGCCGCGTGGCCGATTGCAGCGCCCAGCAGGTCCGGTAGGCCGCCTTGAGCGTTGCCACGGCGTCAGCGTCGATGATATCCGCGCCACAGGCCGCATCAAGCCCCGCAATGATGTCGCCGCCCGGTGCGCCGCTGAGCAGGGCACCTGCCTGCGCCAGCAGTTCGATATCCTGCAATCGGCCCGGCCCGTTCTTGGCATCCCACGGGCCACCTGCCCCCTTCGCCGCGGCAAGCCGCGCGCGCATCTGCGCGACCTCGTGCAAGGTGGCGGCACGACCGCGCGGATGGCTTTGGATAGACTGGTTTTGGATAGACGGGCTTTGGATAGACTGGCTTTGGATAGACTGGCTCAGGATGGACTGGCGCAGGGTCTCGACATCGCGGGCCAGATCATCGGGGCCTGCGACGACCTCTGCGCGCGTCAGCGCCAGATGTTCCCATACCCACGCTTCGGTTTTCTGATAGCTTTCGAAACTCGCCAGACTTGTCGCGACAGGCCCTTGATTGCCCGAAGGCCGCAGCCGCATGTCAACCTCATAAAGCCGCCCCTGCGCCATCGGGGCGGTCATTGCGGTGATCATGGCCTGCGTCAGCCGCGCATAATAAAGCCGCGACGCCAAAGGCCGCTTGCCTTGTGATGTCTCGACCCCGTCGGGATCATAGATCACGATCATGTCCAGATCCGACGAAGCCGTCAGCCGCCGCGCCCCAAGCGACCCCATGCCCACCAGCACGGCCCCCCGACCGGGCGGCGGGCCGTGGCGGCGCGAAAACTCTGCGACGACCACAGACCACAACCCTTGCAGAACGGCGCGGGCCAGATCGGCATATTGCGCCCCGGCGGTGCGTGCATCGATCAGGCCACGCAGATGATGCACGCCCACGCGGAAATGCCATTCCCGTGCCCACCGGCGGGTGGCATCCAGACGCGCTTCATAGTCGGCCTCTGCCGCAAGGGTCTGATCCAACGCGGTGCGCAGCGCGGGTTCTCCCGGCCAGTCGCTGAAGAAATCACCGTCGATTACAGCATCCAGAACGGCGGCATTGCGCGACAGGTATTCGGCCAGCGCGGGCGAAGTGCTGACGATATCAATCAGCAGATCCGCCAACTGCGGGTTGATCTTGAGCAGCGAAAACAATTGCACCCCCGCAGGGAGCCCGCGCAGAAAGCCGTCAAAGGCCAGCAGCGCCTCGTCCGGCTTGTGCGCCTGCGCCAATCGCGCCAGCAGTCCGGGCCTGAGTTCGGCAAAAAGATCGGCGGCCCTTGGGCTGCGCAGCGCCGGATAGCTGAGCCATCGGTCAAGGATGCCCGTGTCAAACACATGCGCATCCGTGACCGGTGCCGGTGCAGACCCCGCGAAAAAGCCTTCGGTAAGCCGGTGTACCTCTGCCAAGCGGCGATGCAGATCGGCTTGCAGGTCGGCGACATCGACGTCCATCATCGCGGCCAGCCGCGCAAAACCTTCATCGGTCTGCGGCAAGCTGTGGGTCTGCGCATCCCGCATCATCTGCATGCGGTGTTCAACCGTCCGGTGCGCCCGGTAGTGATCGGTCAGCGTTTCGGCGACATCGCGCGGCACCCAGCCTTTGTCGGCCAGCACGTCCAGCCCCTGACACGTCCCGCGAAGCCGCAGATCGGGGTCGCGGCCCCCCGCGATCAATTGCCGGGTCTGAGTGAAAAACTCGATCTCGCGGATCCCGCCGCGTCCCAGTTTCATGTTGTGCCTGGGCAATGTGATCGGGCCGCCTAGCCCTTTATGTTCACGGATCGCCAGCCGCATGTCATGCGCGTCCTGTATCGCCGCGAAATCCAGATGCCGGCGCCACACGAAGGGCCGCAATGTCGACAGGAACCGATCCCCCGCCGCGATATTGCCCGCAGCCGGACGTGCCTTGATATAGGCCGCACGTTCCCAGGTGCGGCCCAGACTTTCGTAATAGCGCTCTGCCGCCTCCATCGCCATGCACACCGGGGTGACGCCGGGATCAGGCCGCAAACGCAGGTCAGTGCGAAACACATAGCCTTCGCCGGTCAGATCGCTCAGTGTGCCGCACATCATCCGCGTGGCGCGGACAAAGGCGGTGCGCGCTTCGTGAAAATCATTGGGATCAAAGCGGGTTTCGTCGAACAGACAGATCAGATCAATATCCGATGAATAGTTGAGTTCTTTTGCCCCCATCTTGCCCATCGCAAGCACAACCATGCCAGCCCCGGTTTCGGCATCCCCTTCGGTCATGCCCGGCAGCTTGCCGCGTTTGATCTGGGCCTTCAGCGCCGCAACCAGTGCCGCCTGACAGGCCGCATCGGCAAAATCGGTTAGCGCGCCGGTGATCTGTTCCAGCGTCCAGACGCCTCCCAGATCCGCCAGGCCTGTCAACAGCGCGACACGCCGCTTGCCCTCGCGCAAGTGGCTTGCGATCTTGTCGGGTGCCGCATGTGCTGCGCCGTCGATCACGTCGCGAAGGGCGGCTTGAGGATCGTCAAGCGCCCCCTGACACCATGCCGCTTCCTTTTTCATCAGATCCAGCAGATAGGGCGACGCCGACCCGACCCCCGCAAGCAGGTCAGACACCTCAGGGGCCACATCAGGCATCAACGCGCGGGCGTCGCGGGCCTGATCGGCTTTGAAAATGCGGGGAATGCGGGTGATCTGCGCGGCGAGTGATGTCATGCCCCCAGCATTCGCCGGTTCACGGGCGCGGGTCAATGGCCCAAAAACAGCTGAAAACCGCCGCGATCTGCAAAAATCGCAAAAAATGTAAAAAAGATTCACATAGACCCTTGCAAGGCCCGGCCTGCATCCCAATCTATCGTAATGTGAAAGGCATTCACATCGCCGCTCACATCTCACAAGGCCCGCAGTGTTCAGGGCCCCCACACTCTGACCGAAAGGTATTTTGATGACACAGACTTATGCCCCCGCCTATGCGGCACCCCGCAGCTGGCTTGGCCGCGCCGAAGACTTCCTTGACGACAAGGGCAAAGGTGCCTGGATCGCCGCGATGGTCGTCGGATTTATCGCATTCTGGCCTGTCGGCCTCGCCCTTCTTGCCTATATGATCTGGAGCAAACGCATGTTCAAATCCAATTCCTGCGCCAAGCGCAAAAGCTACCGCCACATGACCGGCCGGTCCACCGGCAACGCCGCGTTCGATGCCTACAAGGCTGACACGCTGGCCCGTCTTGAAGAAGAGCAAAACAACTTCGAAGCGTTTCTGGCCCGCCTGCGCGAGGCAAAGGACAAAGCCGAGTTCGACCAGTTCATGTCCGAACGCGCCCGCAAGGACGACGACACTCAAAGCGCGCAAGCCTGACGCGACACCCAAAGCGCGCAAGCTTGACGCGACACCGAAGCGCGCAAGCCTGACGCGACATCAAAGCGCGCAAGCCTGACGCGACACACGACAGCGCACAGACGACGGGCGCTCTGCCCAGCATTCTCTCTGACCAAGGACCACACGATGACCCGCACCCCCGATCCCGACAGCCAGCCCGAATTTTACGCAGGTATTCCCACCAAACGGTTCGTGGCGTGGATTGTCGACATGATCCTGATCGTCATCGCCTGCGTGGTGATCCTGCCTTTCACCGCCTTCACCGGCTTGTTTTTCTTCCCGCTCATGCTCTTGATGGTCGGCTTTGCCTATCGGGTGATCACGCTGGCGAACGGCTCTGCCACCTGGGGCATGCGCCTGATGGGGATGGAGATCAGGACGGCGGATGATCGCGTTCTCGATCTGGGCACTGCTTTTGCGCACACACTGGGCTATTCGGTCAGTATCAGCATGATGCCACTTCAGCTGATATCGATCATACTGATGTGCAGCACGGCGCGGTGCCAGGGCATCAGCGATATGGTGCTCGGCACGGTGCCGCTCAATCGCCGCAAGGAAATCTAGGCAGGGCTTGCATCTTGGGGTTGGCGTATAATCCTGCTGTTGTTATCCTTTGGGCAACAACACTGGATCATTATGCGTCATACCCTTCCGATTGCCCCGCAGTTTTATGTTACGGCCCCCCAGCCCTGCCCTTATCTTGAGGGCCGGATGGAGCGGAAATTGTTCACTGCCCTGCAAGGTGATTCCGCCTCGCGGTTGAATGACACCCTCTCGGGTCAGGGGTTCAGACGCTCTCAGAACGTTCTCTACCGCCCCTCTTGTGCCGATTGTTCGGCGTGTTTGTCCGCACGGATCAATGTTGCGGAATTCAAGGCCAGCAAAAGCCAGCGCCGCACCCTCAAGCGCAACGAAGGGCTGACGCGCCGCGCGACATCTCCCTGGGCGACAGAAGACCAATACGCACTTTTCCGCCGCTATCTTGACAGCCGCCACGCCGACGGCGGCATGGCGGATATGGATGTGTTCGAATTCGCCGCGATGATCGAAGAAACACCGATCCGCAGCCGCGTCATCGAATATACAGACACCTCATCGCGCGAGCTGATCGGCGTTTGCCTGACCGATGTGCTGGCCGACGGCGTCAGCATGGTCTATTCGTTTTACACGCCCGACCGTCCCCGCGATGGCCTGGGCACCTATATCATCCTTGATCACATCGATATCGCCAGTGCGGCGGACCTGCCTTATGTCTATCTTGGCTATTGGGTGCCGGGCAGCCAGAAGATGGGCTACAAGGCCAAGTTCTCGGGCCTCGAAGTCTACATGGGCGGGGCCTGGCAAAAGATGAATAATCCCGATGATTTCTCGCCCGATCGGCATCCTCTGAACTCGGACCCGATCGCCGAACAGGTGGCCAACATCGCCCTACCCGATCTTACCCCCACCAAACCCTGATACATTCTTCATCTCCTCAGGTGCCTCCCTGGGGATCTTCTCTGGCTTTGAAATATCCTCGGGGGAGTTTGAGGGGGCAGACAGCCCCCTCATCAACAGATCGCTGATGCACAAAGGGCGCGGACCGGATGCCACCTTTTTATCCCCGCTATTCTGTGGGCCGATGGGCAGGCAGCGCTGCGATTTCCAAACACACCGAAAATCAACCCGACGCGCAACAATTGCAAAGATTTTATCGCCGCCACGACATATTTTCATGCATTTGCCCATTGACGCCCCTTTAAGGCGCTCATAATGTCCCCGCACGCAAAGAGGAGCCTTTGGCCATGACTACCCTAGTCGTCATTGTGGGACACACGCGCATGGGCCGGTAACGGCAGACCATAATCGTCACCATGCGCCCCCGTTAAAACCGGGGGCTTTTTTATTTGCACACTAGAATTCGGATCCAACCACCGCCTGACGGAGCACCAAGATGACACGCAAAATGACCGGAGCGAAAATGATCGTTCAAGCCCTGATTGATCAGGGTGTCGACACAGTCTTTGGCTATCCCGGTGGCGCGGTGCTGCCGATCTATGACGAGGTGTTCCAGCAAAACAGCATCAAGCACGTGCTGGTACGCCACGAACAAGGGGCGGTGCACGCCGCCGAAGGCTATGCGCGCTCGACCGGCAAGCCCGGTGTTGTGCTGGTGACCTCGGGCCCCGGTGCCACCAACGCGGTGACCGGATTGACCGATGCCTTGCTCGATTCAATTCCGCTTGTCGTGCTGACCGGCCAGGTGCCGACCTTCATGATCGGTTCCGATGCGTTTCAAGAGGCCGACACCGTGGGCATCACGCGGCCCTGCACCAAGCATAACTGGCTGGTCAAAGATACTGACAACCTCGCCGGTGTGCTGCACGAAGCGTTTCACGTGGCCACGCACGGCCGCCCCGGCCCCGTTCTGGTGGACATCCCCAAGGATGTGCAATTTGCCACCGGCACCTACGAGCCGAAAAAACCGTCCGTGTCGCGCTATCAACCGCCCGTCAAAGGCGACATGGAAGAAATCACCGAACTTGTCGCCGCAATCGAGACCGCAAAGCGGCCTGTGTTCTATACCGGCGGCGGCGTTATCAACTCCGGCCCCGGCGCGTCGCAGCTTTTGCGTGAACTGGTCGAAGCGACCGGCTTTCCGATCACATCGACCCTGATGGGTCTCGGGGCCTATCCGGCGTCGGGTGAAAAATGGCTTGGTATGCTGGGGATGCACGGGCTTTACGAGGCCAACATGGCGATGCACGACTGCGATCTGATGATCAACATCGGCGCGCGCTTTGACGACCGGATCACCGGCGTGGTCGACATGTTCAGCCCCAAATCGACCAAGGCGCATATCGATATCGACCCGTCCTCCATCAACAAAATCATCCGCGTCGATATCCCCATCGTGGGCGATGTGGGTCACGTTCTTGAGGATTTGCTGAAAGTCTGGAAATCGCGGGGCCGCAAGACCAACGGTGAAGCCCTTGAAAAGTGGTGGAAAAAGATCAATGAATGGCGCAGCGTAGAC
Organism: uncultured Alphaproteobacteria bacterium; assembly: GCA_963728645.1. Taxonomy (GTDB): domain Bacteria; phylum Pseudomonadota; class Alphaproteobacteria; order Rhodobacterales; family Rhodobacteraceae; genus Sulfitobacter. Next base: position 411,287 of record CAVSLU010000010.1, read on the forward strand.
TGCCTGAAGTTTGAACAGAAGGGCAAGATCATAAAGCCGCAATATGCGCTGTCGCGGCTTGAGGCGCTGACCAAGGACCACGACCGCTATATCTGCACCGAAGTGGGCCAGCACCAGATGTGGGCCGCGCAATACCTTGGCTTTGAGGATCCGAACCGGTGGATGACCTCAGGCGGGCTTGGGACAATGGGCTATGGCTTTCCGGCGTCCATCGGCGTGCAGATGGCGCATCCTGACAGTCTGGTGATCAACGTTGCGGGCGAGGCAAGCTGGCTGATGAACATGCAGGAAATGGGCACGGCGATGCAATACGGCCTGCCTGTCAAACAGTTCATCCTTAACAACGAACGACTTGGCATGGTGCGCCAGTGGCAGGAATTGCTGCACGGCGAACGCTATTCCCAAAGCTGGTCCGAAAGCCTGCCCGATTTTGTCAAGCTGGCAGAAGCGTTCGGGGCCAAGGGGATCATTTGTTCCGATCCCGATGATCTGGATGAGGCGATCATGGAAATGCTGGCGCATGATGGTCCGGTGATCTTTGACTGTCTGGTGGAAAAGCACGAAAACTGCTTTCCGATGATCCCGTCGGGCAAGGCGCATAACGAAATGCTGCTGGCCGGTGTTGGCACACAAGGTGTGATTGACGCCAAAGGGTCGGTTTTGGTGTAGCGCGCTTTCTTTCAAAGAAAGCGGATCGGAATTTTTGAAAAATTCCGGCGACAAACGTAAATTATAAGGACAGTCAGATGTCAGCCCTGAAAATCAAAAAAGGCTCTACCAGCCATTCCGCCTATAACCTGCGTCCCAACTTTTCAGACGTGATCGAACGCCACACGCTGGCGGTTCTGGTTGAAAACGAACCTGGCGTCCTGGCGCGTGTCATTGGCCTGTTTTCGGGCCGCGGCTATAACATTGACAGCCTGACCGTGGCCGAGGTGGATCATACCGGCCACCTCAGCCGCATCACCATCGTCACCTCTGGAACGCCGCAGGTCATTGAACAGATCAAGGCGCAGTTGGGCCGGATCGTCCCGGTTCACGAGGTTCACGACCTGACCGTGGAAGGTCCGTCGGTGGAGCGTGAGCTGGCGATGTTCAAGGTCACGGGAACGGGCGACAAACGTGTGGAAGCGCTGCGTCTGGCGGATATTTTTCGGGCAAATGTCGTCGACAGCACACTTGAGACATTCGTGTTCGAGATCACGGGTGCCCCCGACAAGATCGACGCTTTTGCCGATCTGATGCGCCCCTTGGGGTTGTCTGATGTCGCGCGGACCGGCGTTGCCGCCCTGCCCCGCGGGAACTGATCGCGCCCTAAAGGCCGACTTTCGCTGCGTCGGCCCAAGGCACAGCCCGCGACACTGAACCATTGGCGGGAAATAGCACCACTTCAGCGGTCTGTGCGCATGGATCAGCCTGTAGGTCTTGACGCAGTAATTTTTCCGGCAGCTCGACGTTTAGCTTTTCAAGTATGACCCGCGGGTTGCGGGCCTTGCGCAATTTGCTGTCGACGTAGACATCGAACTGAACAAGGTCACCCGCGTCAAAATCGCCGCTGCATTCGCTATCAGTTTCAGGGTTGGCGTGGAAGAATACGAGGTCTCCCTGATCTTCGCACCAGAACACAGCCTTGTTTTCCAGTAAGTCGCTCCAAAGGACCACTCCGTACATCTTGGGAATTCCTCTGTATTTAAACTACTTTAATATATTCGTCATCTTTTAACTATTTGTCGATTTCTTTGGTGAACAATTTTGTGTCGGAACTTTCCCACTTAGACGCCAACTAGCAACAAGTTGACGCTAACCCGCGTCAAATTAACATGTGTCAAAATAATATGGAGCACTATGTATTGAACAATGACATAGGGAGGTAGGCAAATTGACCAGACCGTCGGAAATCCGAACTATCTTCGGCAACAATCTTCAGATTTTGTCGCGCGACTATCCTTCCATTACCGTCCTGGCGCAAAACCTGGGCATCAACCGCACCCAGTTCAACAGATACCTGACCGCCGAAAGCTTTCCACGCCCTGATATTCTTGCCCGGATTTGTGATTTTTTCGAGGTCGACGCGCGGATATTGCTGGAACCGATCGCAGCAGTTCAATCGAAAAGAAACCCCAGATATCCCGGTTTTCTGGATGATTTCCTCGTATCAGAGACACATGATCTGCCGCAAGATACGTTTCCAAGCGGCTTTTACCGGTTTTCCCGCCGCAGCTTTCTGGACCAGAACAAGTTCGTTGTGGGCCTTGTCTTAATCTTCCGGGACGGGCGCAACACATTGTTGAGGGGCTATGAAACACCACAGGCAATGCGCTGGCAAAGCCTGCCTGTCTCTTCCAAGGTGCGCGAGTTTCGCGGTATTGTACTGCAACAGGAAGAAGGGATATCCATCATCGTGTCGCGCAAGAACGCGATGACATCCTCGTTCAACTACCTTAACCGGGCACCGTCTTTCGACAATAACTTCTGGGTGGGTTATGTCACCCGTACCGTCCCCGAAACACCGTCCGGCCTGCGTGCCACCCGTCTGGTCTATGAAAAATTGCCGGATACGGCCAGCTCCATTCTTCGTGCGGCGCGCAGACAAGGGTTCTATAGCGCAGAAGCGCTTGAACCCTTCCACCGTCGCCTGCTTCGCACTGACGAGGCGTTTGCCTGACAGGGGCGCACCCGAAGTGTCGCAGATGTGAAAAACGGGTCGCTTAGAGTCCGCAATCAGGGCCGCTTTCTTGCTAGGTTCTTGCAGCAAGCGAGGAGAGCTTATGAATATTCCCGTTACCGACCTCAGCACCGTGCGCCGCCCGATCGAACAGGCCAACGGCCTGCCGAACGCGCATTATACCGACCCTGCCGTGTTCGCAGAAGAACGGCAGGCGGTTTTGTTCAACAATTGGTCCGGCCTCGCCACCGCTTCTGATGTGCCGGAAATCGGGGACGCGGTGCCCCTTGATTTCATGGGTACCCCGCTTTTGGTCGTGCGCGACAAGGCCGACAAAGTGCGGGTGTTCCAGAACACATGTCGCCACCGCGGCATGATCCTTGTCGATGCGCCCCGCAAGATCGAAGGGGCAATCCGCTGCCCCTATCACAGCTGGTGCTACAGCACCGACGGACGTCTTGTATCAACGCCCCATGTCGGTGGCCCCGGCCAGAACACCCATGCCGGGATTGATCGCGCGCTGCTGGGCCTCATCGAAATACGCAGCCACATCTGGATGGATGTCATCTGGATCAACATCTCGGGTACCGCGCTGCCGTTCGAGCAGGCAAACGCCGATTTGCTGGCCCGGTGGTCGGATTTCGACAAACCGCTTTATCACGGGGGTGCCGACAGCCGCTTTCAGCTTGGCGTCAACTGCAACTGGAAGCTTGCCGTCGAAAACTATTGCGAAAGCTACCATTTGCCTTGGGTACATCCGGGATTGAACAGCTATTCCCGGCTCGAGGATCATTACAACATTGAAAACAAGGGCAGATTTTCGGGCCAAGGCACGCTGGTTTATCGCCAGCTAGCAGACGACAACGGCAACAGCTTTCCCGATTTTGACGCACTGCCAGCCAGATGGGACACAGCCGCAGAATATGTCACCGTCTACCCAAACGTCCTGCTGGGCGTCCACCGCGACCACGCCTTTGCCATTATTCTGATGCCAGACGGTGCCGAAAAAACCACCGAAAACATCCATCTTTATTATGCAAGCCCCAACACCGACCCCGATCTGCGCGCTCGCAACACAGCCCAGTGGAAAGAGGTCTTCAAAGAGGATATTTTTGTTGTGGAAGGCATGCAGCGCGGCCGTCACGCGGTTGCGTTCGATGGCGGGCGTTTTTCACCAGCGATGGACGGTCCGACGCATATGTTTCACGACTGGATCGCCGAACAGCTCGAGGTCGAGCGGGCGCGCGTATGACAGATCTGCAACACCGCCTGCTGGCCGCCCACGCGGCGGGCGACCCCGCAGCGCTGATCCCCCTCTACCGTGAGGCGGCGCAGACTGCGCAAAACGCCGACGCCGCCGGATTTTTCCTGACCCATGCCTATGTTTTCGCACTGGAAGCGGGCCATCCGGATGCGCCCGGTTTGCGCGAAGATCTGATCGCGCAGGGCCGCGAAACACCCGTCTAGTCGAAAACCGGCGGGCGGCGCTGGGGCCAGGCGGTTGCCTCATGCCAGTGCTGCGCCAGTTGCAACAGCATGGCGTCGCTGCCGTGGCGCCCGATCAGTTGCAGACCGGCGGGCATCCCAGCATCGCCAAACCCTGCGGGAACGTTCACGACCGGCAGCCCGATCAGTCCGGCGGGAACAACAACCTGCATCCAGCGGTGATAGGTATCCATCGCACGGCCCGCGATTTCGGTGGGATGGACATCCCCGACGGGAAAAGGCCACAGCTGCGCCGAGGGCAACACCAGCACATCGACCTCATCAAAAAGCCGGGCCGCGGTACGGTACCATTCGGATCTGACCACGCTGGCGCGCTGTATCTGCATCGCTGACATCGCAAGCCCGCGCGCAATTTCCCACTGCGCCGCCTCCTTCAAGTGGCCGCGCTGTTTGGGGTTTTCATAGATCGCCCCCAACCCCGCTGCGACGGAAAAAGACCGCAACGTCGTCCAGCTCTGCCACATCCGTTCAGCGTCAAAGGGCGCGTCAAGATCTGTTACCTCATGACCAAGGTCGCTCATCTGCATCAGCGCGGCCTCACTGACCTCGCGGATGCCATCGGCATAGGGCAGCGCCCCGCCCCAATCCCCCAGCCATCCTATCCTAAGCGGTGACAGCGCCGTCCCCAGCATCGGCAAGGTCGGCGCGGGGCTGATCCCCAGCGGCTGGCGGTCGTCCTTGCCCGTCATCGTATCCAGCAAAGCGGCCAGATCACGCGGGTTGGTCGCCATCGGGCCTGCCGTCGCCAGTTGGTGCAGGAACATGTCGCCCTCAGGCTCCCCCGGGACGGTGCCCCAACTGGGCCGCAGCCCATAGACGTTGTTCCATCCGGCGGGGTTGCGCAGACTGCCCATCATGTCAGACCCGTCCGCGACACTGACCATGCCACACGCCAACGCCGCCGCCGCGCCGCCCGATGACCCTCCGGCAGACCGGCCAAGATCATAGGGGTTGCAGGTCGCTCCATGTACCGGATTGAACGTGTGACTGCCCAGACCGAATTCCGGCGTGTTGGTCTTGCCAATGAAAATAGCACCCGCCGCCCGCAGACGGCTGACAAACACGCTGTCCTTTCTGGCAACGGTCCCCGCAAACAGCGGCGACCCCATCGAGGTCTCGATGCCCTCCACGTCCGCCAGATCCTTGATCGCCATGGGAATTCCGTGCAGCCATCCCTTGCGCGGTTGCGCGTCTGCCGCCCGCGCCTGTGCCAGCAACGCATCCGCGTCAATCAAGGAGACGATGGCGTTGACCGGCCCGTTCACGGCCGCGATCCGGGCCAATGTGGCCTGCATCAGTGCCTCGGCGGTCAGGCGACCGTTGGCAATGGCCTCCGACTGTGCCAACGCGCCCATCTGCAAAATATCCAAGCCCAACCCTCCGTTTGCACCTATGAAACGCAACCGGGGGCCGGGGCACAAGCCCTTTGGCTTCTCTGGCTCTTAAATATCCCGGGGGAGGCCGAATAGGCCGGGGGCAGCGCCCCCTATCCCGCTAGCCTGCCTGCGCTTCAGCGCGGCTCTTGCCTGATACGGCCAGCGCCAGCGCGGCCCCCATCAGACCGTCCAGATCGCCGTCCAGCACACCTTTGGTATCGGATGTCTCATAGTTCGTGCGCAGGTCCTTTACCATCTGGTAGGGCTGCAGGACGTAAGACCGGATCTGGTTGCCCCAGCCCGCATCCCCCTTGTTTTCATGCGCCTCGTTGATGGCCGCGTTGCGGCGGTCCAGCTCCATCTGATATAGCCGCGATTTCAAGGCCTTCATGGCGATGTCGCGGTTCTGGTGCTGGGATTTCTCAGAGCTGGTGACGACGATCCCGGTGGGGTGGTGCGTGATACGCACAGCGGAATCGGTCGTGTTCACGTGCTGGCCGCCTGCACCGGAGGACCGGTAGGTATCAATGCGAATATCGCTGGGGTTGACCTCGATTTCGATATTGTCGTCGACGACGGGATAGACCCAGATCGAACTGAACGACGTGTGCCGCTTGGCTGCCGAATCAAAGGGGCTGATGCGCACCAGTCGGTGGACGCCGGATTCCGATTTCAGCCAGCCATAGGCATTCTGGCCGCTGATCTTGTAGACGGCAGATTTGATCCCCGCCTCTTCACCGGGGCTCTCGGACTGAAGCTCGACCTTGTAGCCCTTTTTCTCTGCCCAGCGGACATACATCCGCGCCAGAATATTGGCCCAGTCGCAGCTTTCCGTCCCGCCTGCACCGGCATTGATCTCAAGGAATGTATCATTGCCGTCGGCCTCGCCATCCAGCAGCGCTTCAAGCTCTTTCTGGGCGGCTTTCTCGGCCAGCGCCTTGAGCGCGGCCTCGGCATCGGCGACGACTTCGGCGTCGTCCTCCATCTCGCCCATTTCGATCAATTCGACATTGTCGGCCAGCTCTTGCTTGATGCCCTCATAGGTGGCGATGGAATCGACCAGCGCCTGCCGGTCGCGCATCAGCTTCTGCGCCGCATCGGGATCGTCCCACAGCTTGGGATCCTCGACGCGGGCGTTGAATTCCTCCAGCCGGTATGGCGCTGTTTCCACGTTCAAACGCTGGGCCAGCAGCTCCAGCGATTTGCCGATCTGATCTGCCGTATTCTGTGCCTCTGCGCGCATGTATGCCTGCCTTTGAAATGGGTCGCGGCCCCGAAGAACGCCGGGGCCGGTTGAGAGATAGACCAGCGCCGCCCCATGGGCAAGCGTCAGCCGTTGCTCTGATGGGTCAATACAAGCCGCCCGAACTGATGGAGCCGAAGCTGGCTTTCGGTCCGACACGTGCCTTCTTGCCGGTCGATGTCGTCACCTCGCGCGAGGCCGATCCCCCGGCTTCATCCACCAGCGGCAGATCTGCCCCCATGGCAAAGCCGCCGTCAAAGGCGATCCCGAACAGTGGCTCTTCGCCGTCGCGGAAATATTCGGCCACCACATTGGCACCCGACGCGCCGTCCGACAGGCGGGCCCCGGTAAAGCGGTCGATGTTGATAAAGTGCCCGCCGGGCGGCACGGCAAAGGGGCCGCCGCCATATTTCTTGATGGCCTCTTTCATGAACCGCTGGAACACAGGCCCGCACATCCCTGCCCCATAGGCGCGTTTGCCCAAGGACCGTGGATTGTCAAAGCCGATATAGCACCCCGCCACGATGTTGCTGGAAAAGCCGATGAACCAGACATCCTTGGCATCGTTGGTCGTGCCGGTCTTGCCCGCAATCGGCACTGGCAGATTGACAGCCCCGCTTGCGGTGCCCCGGTCCACGACGCCCTTCATCATCGACGTCAGCTGATAGGCCGTGATCGGGTCCATCACCCGCTCGCGGTTCGACACGATGCGGGGGCCCACGCCTGCGGGCAGGCTGGCAAGCTGGCAATCGTTGCAGATCCGCTGATCGTGCTTATAGACAGTGCGGCCATACCGATCCTGCACGCGGTCCACCAATGTCGGCTGCACACGTTCGCCGCCATTGGCAAACATCGCATAGGCCGAAACCATTTGATAAAGCGTGGTTTCCTGTGACCCAAGCGCGTTGGCCAGCACAGGTGCCAGATCATCATAGACACCGAACCGTTCAGCATAGGCCCCGACAGTCCCCATGCCCACTTCCTGGGCAAGCCGGATCGTCATCAGGTTGCGCGACATCTCGATCCCGGTGCGCAGCGGGGTTGGCCCGTAATACTTGTTGGAGGAATTGCGCGGGCGCCAAAGCCCTTGCGGAGTGTTGATCTCGATCGGGGCATCCACGACAATTGTTGCGGGGGTATAGCCGCTGTCCAGGGCCGCGGCATAGACAAAGGGCTTGAAGCTGGAACCGGGCTGGCGCTTTGCCTGTGTGGCGCGGTTGAACACGGATGCCTGATAGGAAAACCCGCCCTGCATGGAAATCACCCGGCCCGTATTCACATCCATCGCGACAAAGCCACCTTCGACCTCGGGGATCTGGCGCAGCGTCCAGCGGATGAAAGACCCGTCGCTGTCCGCCGTCATCTTGCGGACCAGCACCACATCGCCCACCTCAAGCAGGTCACCTGCCACGCGCGCACGCGGTCCCAGCTTGCCGTTCTCGAGCCGCTTGCGGGCCCATTGCACATCTTTTGCGGGGATAAAGTGACCCTCTGCGGTTTCATCAACGCCTTCGATGCCGATCCGCGCATCATTGGCCCCGATCTCAAGCACCACGGCGGGATGCCACACACTTTCAAGGTTTACGTCACGCGGCACGCGGGTGTCGGCCAAGGCGGCGCGCCAGCTTTCCTCGGACCCAAGGTTGTCTGCTGCGATGGTTTTGCCTGTGCCGCGCCAGATGCCGACGCCACGGTCGTATTCTTCAAGCTGCTGTTGCAGCGCATTCGCCGCGATCGGCTGCATTTCGTTGTCGATTGTGGCGCGAACGGTCAGACCGCCGGTGAAAAACTCGCCCTCGCCGAAGTCACGGCTGAGCTGGCGGCGGATTTCATCGGTAAAATAATCGCGCGGCGGCAGTTCGTTCTTGAAGCCTGCGAAATCACCGTTCTGCACGGATTTCAACGGGGCCTCGCGTTCTGTCTTGTAGACGGCATCGGTCAGATACCCGTTGTCGTGCATTTCCCTCAGGACATAGTTGCGGCGTGCCAAAAGGCGTTCTTTCTGACGCACGGGGTGATAGTCGGACGGGGCCTTGGGCAGGGACGCAAGGAAGGCCGCCTCGTGCGGGGCCAGTTCGCTGAGCGTCTTGTTGAAATATGTCTCGGACGCGGCCGCGACGCCATACGAGTTCTGGCCGAGGAAGATTTCGTTCAGGTAAAGCTCAAGGATCTTTTCCTTGGGCAAGGTTTCCTCAAGCCGGGCGGCAAGGATGATTTCCTTGATCTTGCGTTCCGCACGCCGGTCGCCTGACAGCAGAAAGTTTTTCATGACCTGCTGGGTGATCGTGGACGCGCCACGCACGTCGCGCCCGCGTGTGCGCACCGCGTCAATCGCGGCCACCGCGATGCCGCGCAGGTCATAGCCGTCATGGGTGTAGAAATTCTTGTCTTCCGCAGAAATGAACGCCTGCTTGACCAGGTCGGGAATGGTGTCGGCGGGGGCGAAAAGTCTGCGTTCCTTGGCGAATTCATCGATCAGGCGGCCCTGCCCGGAATAGATACGGCTGATCGTGGGTGGCGCATATTGCGCAAGGGATTCGTGGCTGGGAAGATCGCGCCCATACATCCAGAAAACCGCGCCAATGGTCAGCGCGACCATGCCAATGCTCATGGTGAGGGTTGTAAAAATACCCCCGAAGAAAGACAGGATCAGGCGAAACACGTGTGGCAGTCCCTTGCAAGGCTAGTCAGATTGTCCGTCTATACGCAACTGTTGCGGTCGCGTCAAAACACGATGCAGTGCCGTTTCGGCATTTAACCGCGCAACTCGACCCGGCCTGAGGCAGATCCGTGCGTCGCAAACGTTACTGACGGATCAACGGCTTAAGGGCGGCATCGTCATCGCGCCAGACCGCGATCGCATCGGCAATCGCAGATACCATCACGGCGCGCCACACAGGGTCCCGCAGATTTGTGAGATCACGTTCCGAGCTTAGAAACCCTATCTCGATCAGAACCGATGGAATATCGGCAGATTTCAGCACCGAAAAGCCTGCGTTGCGCAGTGGATGGCGGTTCATTGGTCCGCCCGCCGCCTTCATGCCGGTGACCAGCGTCCGGGCGGCGGCAACCGACCGCGGCTCGGTCTCTTGGCGCGCCAGATCCAGCAGCACCCCCGCGACCTGATCGTCAGAGCCGGTCAGATCCGCACCCGCGATAATATCCGCGCGGTTGTGGCGTGCCGCCAGTTGTGCGGTCGCGGTATCGCTCGCCTCGTCGGACAATGTATAGACGGTCGCGCCCTTGGCACCGCCCTGGCGCAGAATATCGGCATGAAGCGAGATAAAAAGATCCCCCTCGGCCTGGTGGGCGATGGCGACGCGGGTTTCCAGCGGCACGAAAATATCGGTATCGCGGGTCATCACCACATCGATTCCATCCCGCACAAGGGCGTCACGCAAGGCCTGCCCGAAGCTGAGCATCAGATCCTTTTCCGTCACGCCGCCGCTTTCGGCACCCGGATCAATGCCGCCGTGGCCGGGGTCAAGGATCACGCGAAACGGATGGTCCGCGCCTTGTTCAGCGGATTTGGGGGCTGCGGCAAGGGCAAGCGTCCAGCCGGGGTCAACCGGCGTGCCCGCCGCTGCCGAGAATTCTTCCGTGCTCACGCTTTCAAGCTTGATCTCAAGCGTCGCCTTGCCCGATCCTGCATCCACCGGCATCCCGATTTCGCGCGGCAGCATGGGCGTGCCCAGATCGGCCACCAGCCGCGACCAGCCGGGTTGAAACGGGCCAAAGCGCAGCGCAGTGACATGGCCCGGTTTGCCCAAAAGATCGCTTTGCTTGACGCCAGTCCAATCGGCCTCGCGGAAATCGACGACAAGACGCGCCGGGTCATCCAGCAAAAAGACGCGAAACGGCACCCCCTGGCTTAAGTGCAAAGTCAGCGTGGTGCCGCCAAACCAGCCGTCGGTGATGTTGCTGGGGCCAGGATCGACGCGCGCAAGTGCCGTCATGTCCTGCGCCGCAAGGGGGGCGGAGAACGCGCAAAGCGCCGCCACAAGGGAAAGAAACCGCATGCCTGTCACCGTTCTGATCGAGGTGTTTTGCAAGGCTTATATCACGCTGTGCCCTGCCCGACCAGCGTTTCAGCGCGCCGCCATATAAGCCTTGAGCCGCCCTAGCCCTTCGGCAATGTCAGCGGTGCTGCGGGCATAGGAAAACCGCAAGGTGTGGTGGCCGCGCACGGGGTCGAAATCAAGGCCTGGCGTGACCGCAACCCCGGCGCGGTCCAGAATATCACGCGCCAGTTCCCGGCTGTCATCGGTGATCGCAGACACATCGGCATAGACATAGAACGCCCCGTCAGGCGGTGCAAAGTCGGTAAACCCCGCATCGCGCAAGCCGTCCAGCATCAGGGCGCGGTTGGCGCGATAGACGTCCATATTGGCCTGCAACTCCTCGTCGCAATCCATCGCGGCCAGGGCTGCAACCTGACTGGCGTGGGGCGCGCAGATGAACATGTTTTGCGCAATCCGCTCCACCACGCGCACGTGGTCCTCAGGCACGACCATCCACCCGACACGCCACCCCGTCATCGAGAAATACTTGGAAAACGAATTGATCACATATGCCTCATCGGTGATCTCAAGCGCGGTCACGGCCTTTTTCTCGTATTCGATGCCGTGATAGATTTCGTCCGAGATGAAAGACGCGCCCGCCTCTTTCGTGGCGTCGATCAGGGCACGCATCGCGTGTGGTGTCCAGCATGGTGCCGGTTGGGTTGGCGGGGGACGCGACCAGCAGGCCTTGCAGATCACGCCCCGCAAAATCCGCCGCGACAGGCTGAAACCGATGCGCCGGGGCCGACGGCAAATCCACGGGGCAAAGATCAAGCGCCCTGAGGATCTGGCGATAGCTGGGATACCCCGGTGCGCCGATCCCGACCCTGTCGCCCGTGTCAAAAAGCGCGGTGAAAGCCAGAATGAACCCGCCCGAAGAGCCAGAGGTGATCACAACGCGGTTGGGGTCGAGATCGACATCATACCAGTCGCCGTACATCCGGGCGATCCGCTGGCGCAGTGCGGGCAAGCCAAGTGCGACGGTATAGCCCAATGCACCGTCCGCCATTGCGCGGGTCAGCGCGGCAGTGGCCCCCAGGGGTGCGCCGGTTCCGGGTTGGCCCACCTCCATGTGGATGATGTGGCGGCCTTTGGCTTCCGCGGCGGCGGCGGCCTGCATTACATCCATCACGATAAAGGGATCGACCTGAGACCGGGTTGAAATGCGCATCCGCTTGCTCCTACAGTTCAGCAACGCCTATTCACCGCACCCGCAAGGTGCCGTCAACCCTTGTGCGCTGGCGAAAAATCAAGCACCACCCCCGGCAACGGTGCCTGCCACCCCACGCAACCAAAAGTGAGTGACCCCTATGAAAAAACTGATCGCCCTCGCCGTGATGGCCTTTGCCCTGACGGGGCCATCCTTTGCGATGGACCTGACCGAATTGACCGACGAAGAGCGGGCGCAGTTTCGCGCCGAGGTCCGCGCCTACCTGATGGAAAACCCCGAAGTCATCATGGAAGCCGTCAACAAGCTGCAACAGCGCGAAGCAGAAGCAGCAGGCGCAGAGCGGATTTCACGCTTGTAAGCGCGCATTCCGACGCCATTTTCAACGACGGTTTTTCCTATGTCGGCGGCAACCCGCAAGGCGACATCACCATCGTGGAATTCATGGATTACCGCTGCGGCTATTGCAAAAAGGCCTTCCCCGAGGTCGAGAAACTGGTGAATGGCGACGGCAATATCCGCTTTATCGTCAAAGAGCTGCCGATTCTAGGCGAACAATCGGTCGTCGCGTCCCGCTTTGCGATCGCCACCAAGATTGTCGCGGGCGACGAAGCGTACAAGTCCATTCATGACGCCCTGATGAGCTTTAACGGGGATATCACGCCCACAACGCTGAAGCGGCTGGCCGAAAGCTTTGATCTGGACGGTGATGCGATCACCGAAAAAATGGCCAGTGCCGAGGTGACGGACGCGATCCAGAAAACCCGCGATCTGGCGCAGGCGCTGCAAATTTCCGGCACCCCCACCTTTGTGATGCAGGACGAACTTTTGCGCGGCTACCTGCCCTATGACCAGATGAAATCCATTGTTGAAGAAAAACGCGGCTAAGTCATGCGTTTGGCAATGGTGTTCTGCGCGCTGGCCGCTCCGGTTGGCGCGCAAACGGATTTCGGCGCGCTAGAGGATGCCGAAAGGGCAGCTTTTGGTGCCGAAATACGCAGTTTGCTGTTGGAGGAGCCCGCGATTGTCGGTGCGGCATTGGCGCAGCCAAATTATGCAGCGCAAGCCTATCAACAGGAAGCGGACGATGATTTGAGGTTGCTTGCCACGCTGTCAGCCCAGATTCTTGACGGGGCGGACATCGCCTTGTTCATCGCACCCGGCTGCGGGGACTGCGCAGCGGCGCAGAGTGAATTGCAAGACATAACAAAGACTTCGGGCGCGACCTTTATCTTGCATGACATCACCACGCCGCAAGGTGCCACGCTGGCGGAAAAGCTTGGCATGACCGACGCACCGTTTTATGTCATGCCAAAGATGATCCTGCGCGGGCATATGCCTGCCGTTGTGCTGACCAGGTATTTGACGCAAACGCCCTAAAGAAAGCGGCGGTGATAGCGGATCATGCGTTCAAAATGCGCGTCCAGCGACCGTTTCAGATGCGGTGCCTCTTTTACGGTAAGAATGTAATCGACCAGCAGGTCATATTGCTTGATCTGGCGTGGCAGGCGGTTTGACGGGGTCAGTCTTGACTGACGCTCGTCCTCGTCGATCACTTGAACGGTCTGTTTTTCAGGCCAGTCGATGGCCGCTGCCCCCTGAACCATTGCCTTACCGTTCATCAAGGGAAGCTCTGCGTCGTAATGCGCGAATATCGCGCGCTCAAGCGGTTCGACCTCGGGCTTGGTCGCGACGGGCCATGCCCAGACAAACGCGATTTCCCAGACATCTATCTGCCGGTTCGCAATCACATCCGACCGCGCGGATGTCAGATGCCTGCGCACCCGCGTGCGGATGCCATCGACGGACTGGCCGACATAAATGGGCTGCTCATCGAGGTCACACAAGGCATAGACGCCGATCTGGTTGGTCAACGCACCAAGAGCACGCCCCCGAAACCCCTGCGCAGTTGTCACGCGACCGCTTCCAGACGGCTTCGTTCCAGAAGCGGCGCGAACAGCACCTCGTCCAGATAGCGCACAACCGGGACGGCCACGCCGTCCCCTGCCACGCGGTAAGCGTTGTTGTAGGTGTCAGGCATCCGGTAGCTGTCGGGAAGCCCCATCAGTCGCGCCACTTCGCGCGAGGATACAAGCCGCGCCCGCGTCCGGTTTCCCTTGATGAACATCAAGATCTGCCGCGACGACCCGCCGGCAGGCGTGCGCAAACACCCCGCAAGGCCGTCTGTCCGCAATTCGGCCCGCTGCCGGACGGTGCCATCCCCATCGGGGCGCCCGCGTTTATAGATCGTGCCCACCACCGTGCGCCCTGCGGCACGCGCAACCCGCAGCTTTTCAAGGCTGGGCGGCGACATCAGCGTCAAAAGCCGGTCGGTATCGGCATCATTGAACCACGGCATTTTGGGTCGCTTTTCCAGCACATCGGCCAGATCCGGACCAGACCCCGCGTGGTCGTCCAGCTTCCACCACACCCAGTTTGACCGCACAGGCCGCGTGGCCACGCCCAGGAATTTCTGAAGCTTTTTACCGTGAAACACGTGGCTTGGCTTGGGCACCGTCAAGCCTGAAATATCGACATCATTGCGGCACACAGACCACGAACAGCCGTGGGCGGCTTTGGGGCAGGAACCGGCGGGCGTCAATCTCAAGCGCGCCGACCTTGTAACCAAGACGCACAAACCGCGTGAGCACCGTGTTCAGATCAGCCCCCGCATTGCGCGAGACCAGCCCGACCACGTTTTCGAATGCGATGATGCGGGGCGCAAAACCCGCCTCTATCGCGGGGGTGATCTTGTCTGCCCAATGGGCAAAAACACCGCTGCGCGCCCCGGAAAGCCCCCGCCCCTTGCCCGCAAGGCTGAAGTCCTGACACGGGCTTGAGGCCCAGTAGAGATCGATGGGCTGGCGCAAAAGACCGTCGGGCAAAGCGGCGACATCCCCCTGAACAAGGGTGTCATTGCCCCAATTCTGCGCGTAGACCGTGCATTTCATCGGGTCGATGTCATTGGCCAGAACGCAGTCCCACCGGGTTTGCAGGGCGGCGCGCACCATGCCACCGCCGCAGAAAAATTCGGCATATTTGGGGGTCTGATCCGGGGAATTCGCCATATCTATTGATATGAAATGCGGATTTGCCTGTCGATGGCAAATTGCCCGGCTGGCCTTTCACAGATCATTCTGCCGCCTGATCCGCAGCCTCAATCTGCGCGGCGCGTGCTTCTACCTGTTCAACGATGTGATCGATCATCCCTTCGTTGCTAAGCTTATGGCTTTGTGCACCGGCAAGATACACCATTCCCGAACCGTTGCCGCCCCCGGTAAAGCCCACGTCCGTCATCAATGCCTCTCCGGGGCCATTCACGACGCAACCAATGATGCTCAGGCTCATCGGGGTCTTGATATGCTCAAGACGTTTCTCAAGCGTCTCGACTGTCTTGATCACGTCAAATCCCTGCCGCGCACAGGACGGGCACGAGATGATGTTGACGCCGCGATGCCTGAGCCCCAGTGATTTCAGGATTTCATAGCCGACCTTGACCTCTTCGACAGGGTCGGCAGACAGGGAAACGCGGATCGTGTCGCCGATGCCCATCCAAAGCAGATTGCCCAAACCGATGGCGGATTTGATCGTGCCCGAGGTCAGCCCCCCCGCTTCGGTGATGCCCAGATGGATGGGGGCGTCGGTCTGTTCGGCAAGCTGCTGATAGGCGGCGGCGGCCATGAAAACGTCGGACGCCTTGCAGCTGATCTTGAATTCGTGAAAATCGTTGTCTTGAAGGATCTTGATGTGGTCCAGCCCGCTTTCAACCATCGCATCAGGGCATGGTTCGCCATATTTCTCAAGCAGATGCCGCTCAAGAGATCCGGCATTCACGCCGATGCGGATCGAACAATTATGATCCCGCGCGGCCTTTATGACTTCCTTTACACGCTTTTCATCGCCGATGTTGCCCGGATTGATCCGCAGACAGGCGGCCCCTGCCTCAGCGGCTTCGATTCCGCGTTTATAGTGAAAGTGGATGTCCGCCACGATGGGCACCGACACTTCGCGCACAATTTCCCTGAGCGCTTTCGACGACGCCTCGTCGGGGACCGAGATCCGCACGATATCGGCCCCTGCGTCGGCTGCGGCCTGAACCTGCGCGATCGTGGCCTTGATGTCGGTTGTGAGGGTGTTTGTCATGGTCTGCACCGTGATCGGTGCATCGCCCCCGACCGGCACTGCGCCAACCATGATCTGGCGGGATTTGCGGCGGTAGATGTTGCGCCAGGGACGGATATGGTTCAGCGACATGAGGCACCTTTCGGCAAAAGATCGGGTGATCCATACCTATTCAGGCAGACGCCCGCTTGCAATGGCAACAAGGCTATTCTGTTGGCAAGGGTGCCGCCTGCTGAAGTTCGGCAACCATCGTGGCCAGTGCCGAATTTTCCTCGATCATCGCAGGCTCGTAGAGATCGGCCAGGGCCTGACGCTGCAACGGCAGATTAGAGGTCACGGCACCGCGATCCCCAACAGGGCCGTAGTACTGGCCATCCATCGCAAAATAAAGGGCACCGGATTCGCCGGTCCGCAGGGTTGGGGGTTCTTCCGTGGCGGGCACATCCCAGCTGTCGCCCTTGTTCATGATACCCTCAAAGATGACTTTGCCATCGGCTGCACGCACACGCACCCACGACGGGTAAGCGGCGACCATGCGCAATGCAGGAACCGGACCTTCAACAACCTGCGGCACCGCAATGGCACCGGGGGTGATTGGTGTCTCTGGCTGGGTGGCTTCCGCCATCCGGGGGTCGGTGCTGTCGATGCCGCCAAAGCTGCCGACGCTGCGCGGATCAATCGACGCGATCGGCGCATCACGGGCCACCAGCACCGGCACGTCCAGCGCCGCGGGCCGGTAAAGCCGGTCAAGGGCATCTGATCGCGAGGGCGCCATCGGGCTGGCGCTGATGTCGTTTGACGTGGTGTCCGGCGCGGCTGTCAGGGCCCCCTCCAACGGATCAAGGTCAGACAACACAACAGGCGTTTCATCGACAGGTGTCACCTGCACGCGCTGTACTTCTTTCAGGACGCTCCAACCGCCAAAGCCGATCGCGCCAATCAGGGTCACAAGCACCAGCACCGACCCAAGCGCGCCGGGTTCGATCCGGCTGAGAAACGATTCTCCCGCAGGGGTGAAGGGGGTGGCGGGACGCTTGAAAATATCGCTTTCGGGGGTGCGGGTCATCCGCTCTTCGCGGGTCGGTTTTTTGACAACAGACGCTTCGGCAGACATGCCGTGCGCGACCGAAAACCCGGATTCCTGGCAAAAGGCCGCGAATGCCTGATCGGGGTCCATGTTCAGATACCGCGCATAGGACCGCACATAACCGGCGATAAATCCTGGGGTATCAAAGGCTTCGGGATCGGAGTTCTCGATAGCCGCGATGTAGGACGCTTTTATCCTCAGCTCGCGCTGAACATCGAGCAACGACTTTCCAAGGGTCGCCCGTTCCCCCCGCATGAGATCGCCAAGTCGCAGTTCAAACGCATCAAAACCCTTGGCTTCAACATGCTCTTCTTCTGTAGACTTGGAAGCCCAACGCCCAATCATAAAAATGTCCCGTAGCTATGCCCGCTGCCCTTACTCGATACAATTTTTTGATTCGAGATAAGCCTCTTCTTTCCCTATCGGTAACATAAATCAACGAAATAGCGTCACAAATTGTGCTTACCCAGCCATTTCGGCGCGATTTAGCGCACAGTGCGACCAGAGCCCATCCATCGCGCGTACAAGCCCGTCGATCTCAAGCGGACCATGCACCGGAGACGGTGTAAACCGCAGACGTTCAGTGCCGCGCGGCACGGTGGGGAAGTTGATCGGCTGCACATAGATGCCATGTTTTTCAAGCAACATGTCGGAAAGGATCTTGGTATGAACCGGATTGCCGACGATGACCGGCACGATGTGGCTGCCATGATCAATGATCGGCAGGCCCAGACCCTTGAGCCTGAGTTTCAGCGCTTTGGCCTGTTCCTGATGCTTTTCGCGCAGTTCGGGCGCGGATTTCAGAAAGGCGACGATGCCGCCGCCCCGGCCGCAACGGCAGGCGGCAGCGATGTGGTAAAGATAAAGCCCGGCGCATAGGACCGGATCGCATCGCACATCTTTGCAGAGGCGGCGATATAGCCCCCCATCACGCCATAGGCCTTGGCCAGCGTGCCGTTGATGATGTCCAGTCGATGCATCAGACGGTCACGTTCGGCCACGCCACCCCCCGGGGGCCGTACATGCCCACGGCGTGCACTTCGTCGATATAGGTCAATGCGCCGAATTCATCGGCCACATCGCAGATTGCTTCGATCGGTCCGAAATCGCCGTCCATCGAATAGATCAATTCAAATGCAATCAGCTTCGGCGCTGCGGGGTCATCCGCCGCGATCAGTTCGCGCAGGTGTTCGACGTCATTGTGCCGAAAAATTCGCTTGGCACCGCCGTTGCGGCGCACGCCTTCGATCATCGACGCATGGTTCAGCGCGTCGGAATAGATGATCAGACCGGGGAAAAGCTTGGGCAGGGTGGAAAGCGTGGCGTCATTGGCGATGTAGGCGCTGGTGAACAGCAATGCCGCTTCCTTGCCGTGCAGGTCGGCCAGCTCTGCCTCAAGGCGCTTGTGATACACGGTCGTGCCCGAAATGTTGCGCGTGCCGCCCGACCCGGCCCCGGTGGCATCCAGCGCTTCGTGCATTGCGGCCAGAACGACAGGATTCTGCCCCATCCCCAGATAGTCATTGCCGCACCACACGGTGATGTCTTTCTCGTCGCCTTCGGGTGTTGTCCAGACGGCGTGGGGGAATTGGCCCTTGCGGCGCTCGATATCGATGAAGGTCCGATAGCGACCCTCTTCGTGCAGACGGTCAATCGCCTGATCAAGCTGTTGGGTGAAATCCATGACGCCTTCCTCCTCAGATACTGACGAGACCAGTAAAGGCGGAAAGGTCTGGCGCCATATTCGTATTTTAGAATGATTATCGTTTGGGGGGCCGCGTTTCAATGCCATAATCGGCACCCATTGTCGCAGGTGCCGTCCTGATATTGCGCAAACATGCGACATACGCATGATTCATTGCCCGTTGACAGCGTGTTTTGCAGGGCAAAGAGCCATGGAATTTTTTGGTTCCGCCGGCCGACACGCGGGGTTTTTGGCGGGGCCCCGTGGTGGAAATGGCGTTCAGGACATGGCGGGTGGGAACTCAGCTTGCGGTCGATGCGCAACCGTCCCGACTGGCGAAGGGGAAAGGCAAACCGGCCCCCTGCCCCTTCATGGCACCGGTTACCTGGGCGCGGAACGGCGTTGCGTTGCGCAGAGCCGGGAACCCCACTGGACACCGGCCTGCCTGCTGATACGGTCGCGGCAATTTCCACGACATCAGGACCTTGCACATGTCTCTCACTCACGTATTGGACCGGATCGACAGCGATCTGGACGCCGCCACAGACCGTCTGCTGGATCTGCTGCGGATCCCGTCAATTTCGACCGACCCCGCCTTCAAGGCCGATTGCGACCGCGCCGCCGACTGGCTGGTCGAGGATCTTAACAGCATCGGCATCCAGACCACCAAACGCCCGACCCCCGGCCATCCTATGGTCGTGGGCCATGTCGACGGGCCGTCGGACAAGCCGCATATCCTGTTCTATGGCCACTATGATGTGCAGCCGGTGGACCCGCTGAACCTGTGGAAGCGTGACCCGTTCGACCCCGCCATTGAAGACACCGCCAAGGGCCGTGTGATTCGGGGGCGCGGTGCTGCGGATGACAAGGGCCAGCTGATGACCTTTGTCGAGGCGCTGCGCGCGTGGAAAGCCGTAAACGGCGATTTCCCCTGCCGGATGACGTTCTTCTTCGAGGGCGAAGAGGAATCCGGTTCGCCATCGCTTGTGCCCTTCATGCAAGAGAATGCCGATGAGCTGTCCGCGGATTACGCGATGATCTGCGACACAGGCATGTTCCAAAGCAAGGTGCCGTCCATCATCACCATGCTGCGCGGTCTGCTGGGCGAAGAGATTACCATCACCGGCCCCGATCTGGATCTGCATTCGGGCATGTATGGCGGCGTTGCGATGAACCCTGCGCGGGTCTTGTCGCGGGTCATCGCATCCCTGCACGATGATATGGGGCGCGTCACCGTACCCAACTTCTATGCCGGCGTACCTGAATTGCCCGACGCCATTCAGGCGCAGTGGCAGGGCCTTGCCTTTGACCACGAGACGTTTCTGGGTGATGTGGGTCTGTCGATCCCGGCAGGCGAACAGGATCGCATGCCGATCGAGATGATCTGGTCGCGCCCCACCTGCGAGGTCAACGGGATGTGGAGCGGCTATACAGGTGCCGGCTTCAAGACCGTGCTGCCTTCTGAGGCACACGCAAAAATCAGCTTCCGGCTGGTCGGCAATCAGGATCCGCACGCCATCCGCGAAAGTTTTCGCAAAATGGTAACCGAGATGATCCCAGCCGACTGCAAGGTCAGTTTCAAGGATCACAGTGCCAGCGGCGGTTCAGTGTTCGAAACCGTGGACCCCGCATTTGAGAAAGCCCGCAAGGCGCTTAGCGATGAATGGGACATTCCCGCCGCCTATGTCGGTTGCGGCGGATCGATCCCTATCGCCGGGCACTTCCAGAAAATCGTGAACACCACGCCGGTGCTGATCGGCTTTGGCAAGGACGACGACGCGATCCATTCTCCGAACGAGAAATACGATCTGGAGAGCTTTCACAAAGGCATCAGAAGCTGGGCACGCATCCTGGATGCGTTGACCTGAATGAAAGGCGGGCCCAAGGGCCCGCTTTACCCCAAGCTGGGGCGCGATTTCACGTATATGATTTCACGTATATAAAGAAAAATGGCGCGGTTGACGGGGCTCGAACCCGCGACCCCCGGCGTGACAGGCCGGTACTCTAACCAACTGAGCTACAACCGCGCAATGAGGGCTGGATAGGCCAAGCCACCGGGTGCGTCAAGCGGTGAACGGCACCGAAACACGATGAATTTTGCAAACTGTCACGGGGGCGTTCACTGCACGGTTTCCAGGGTACGAAAAGCGACGGGCCAAACAGAGACGGGCCAAACAAGACGGGCCAAACACAGACGGGCCAACACAAACAGACCAAACACAGACGGACCCCAAAAAAGGGGTCCGTCCGCGTGTGCATGATCTTTGAATTATGCAGCGGTGGCGCGGTTGACGGGGCTCGAACCCGCGACCCCCGGCGTGACAGGCCGGTACTCTAACCAACTGAGCTACAACCGCCCACTGCGCGCTTTGTCGTTTCCTTCAAAGCGTTGGGAGGTCATAGGGTCTGGCCCTGCCCCCGTCAAGCAGGCTTTTGGACAGTTTGTGCCGATTTATGAAAAATAATCTGAAACACGTTTCCACGACCGTTTTTCCACGACTTTTTCCAATGTCTGTCTACCGGGTCCGCTTTCGATTTCCGGCCCTGATGGCGCGAAGACATCATTTGTCGGAATACGTGCCCCAGACATGCTCGGACGGGGGCGGTGGAAGCTCTTTCTTGCCGCGCAGGCGGTGCAGGTGCACCTTGGCAATGAAATTGCCCGAGATCGGCGCGGTGACAAACAGGAAGGCCATCACCAGAATCTCGTGCACCGATCCTGTACCCGCAACAAAGGAATAAAGGATCGAGCCGAGCAAGAGCGAGCCTACGCCAAGGGTCGACGCCTTGGTCGGCGCGTGCAGGCGCGACATCGGGTTACTGAGCTTCAGAGGCCCGAGGATCCGACAAGCGTAAAGAATGCGCCGATGATCAGCAGCACGGATACCATGATTTCAGGAATGACGGCCCAGATGGTATTCGATGATATCCCCCCGCAACACGAACCGGCATGGCGACCGTTGAAACGAAACCCAACATGGCGAAGATCATGGCGCTTTCGAAATAGATCTGCGTGCCAAGGCGGATGCCCAGCAGGATGATCAGCCCGATCGCGTTGATGACCATCGTGTCCAGCGCCAGGATCCGGTCGCCGATGTGGGGACCGTGCAGCAGCCGGACCATGGCCAGAACCTGCGCAAGGCCCACGGCTGCAGACGGCGATGTAAAGGGCGATCGGGATCATTCGAAAATCTCCTTCAGTCGACGCTCGTAGCGGTCCTTGATGTCGTCGCGCACCGCGTCGGGATCACCGGCGTGCAGCGCGTGGACCAGCAGCGCCCTGCCGTCGGCGACAGATCCGCGGTCAGCGTGCCCGGCGTCAGCGTGATGGTGCCGGCCAGCATGGTGATCGCCTCGGGCTGCGCAGGTCCAGCGGGATCACGACCCAGTTCGGCTGCATTTTGGCGTTGCCTTTGAACAGGACAATCATGGCGACCACGACATTTGCGACCAGAATATCCCAGACCACCAGCCGCAATAGCTGAGCATCTTCAAGGGCCGCGCGACCGGCGGGCGGTCGGGCCAATAGGCAGAGGTCGCGATCGGGATCAGCAGGCCAAGGATCGACGCCGAAAACGACCGTCCCCAGCTTGAGTCTCATTGATCAGCAGGCACCAGACGATTACCAGAAGGGCGGTCAGCAGCGGGTGCGGCAGCGGCGGGTCAGCGCAAAGGCATGTCAGTGATCCTTTTCCTGTAAGCCGTGGCCGATGCAGCGTCTTGCTTGGCTGAACCATCCGCATTGATCCTTGACGGTTCGGCGTGGTCGTCCTTGATCTCCTTGCCCGGCGTCGTCAGCACCACGGCGATATAGGGTTCGGGGTTGAACAGTTGCGCCGCGGTCGCGCTGCAGATGCGCGTGACGGGCCCGGCAAAGACTGTCAGCGCGACCAGCAGCGCCAGCAGACTGCCGATAGGCGACCATCGGCAAGGCTGACGTTTGCGGTGCCTCGGTATCGCGCGCGTCGCCCGCCTCGATCGGGGGCGTCGTCGCGCTCTGCCGCGACCTGGTGCGACCGCCAGAACACCTGGCTGCCCGCGCGGCCAAAGCCCACGACGGCGATCAGCGACCCCACCAGGATCGTGCCCCAGACCCACCACACCAGGCCGAACCGCGGGCGGCGTCGAGGATCAGCAGCTTGCCGACGAAGCCCGACAGCGGCGGCAGGCCGGTCATGCGCGATGGCCGCGACAAAGAACATGCCCGCCACCAGCGGCCCGCCTGCCACGGGCGCGGCGTCGCTGCAGCCAGACACCGCACGCCGCGCCGCCGGTCGCGCACGGACACGTCGACCAGCAGGAACAGCGCCGCCGTCGCAAACGTCGAATGGATCGCATAGTAGAGCGCCGCCAGCGATCCCGGCTGGGGTGAACACGGCCACCGCGCCAGCAGCATGCCCATCGATCCGATGACCGAAAAGGCGACCAGCCGGTCGATCGCGGGCGCGACCCCAGCACGCCGATCATGCCCATCGCCAGCGTCAGCAGCGCGGCGGGCATCAGCCAGGTGTCGAACAGGCCCTGCGTGATCGCCAGGTCGCGGCGGAAAGACCAGCGTGTAGATGCGGATGATGCAATAGGCACCGACCTTGGTCATGATCGCGAACAGCGCGGCGACCGGGGCGGGGGCCTCGGCATAGCTGCCGGGCAGCCAGAAATGCAGCGGCAGGATCGCGGCCTTGACGGCGAAGACCAGCAGCAGCAGCACCGCCGCGACGCGGATGCCGGCGCTGTCGCCTGCATCGAGCGCGCGACCCGCATCGCCAGATCCGCCATGTTCAGCGTGCCGGTCTGGGCATAGAGCGTGCCCAGCGCGAACAGGAACAGGGTCGAGCCGAGCAGGTTATAAAGCACGTATTGCGTGCCCGCCCGCAGCCGTCGCTGCCCGCCGCCGTGGATCATCAGGCCGTAGGACGCGATCAGCAGCACCTCGAAGAACACGAAGAGGTTGAAGGCGTCGCCGGTCAGGAACGCGCCCATGATGCCCATCAGCTGGAACTGGTACAGCGGATGGAAATGCCGCCCGCGGCTGTCCCAGCCCGATCCGATGGCGTAAAGCAGCACCAGCGGCGCCAGCATCGCGGTGATCAGCACCATCAGCGTGGACAGCCGGTCGGCGACCAGCACGATGCCGAACGGGCGCTGCCAGTTGCCCAGCTGATAGACGCTGATCGTGCCGTCACGAGGCCTGCCAGAACAGGCCCAGCGCGCAATCGCCAGCAGGGCCAGCGTGCCCGCCAGCGACAGAACGCGCTGCACCGACAGATGAAACCGCGCGACCAGCACCAGGATCGCGGCCAGCATCGCGGGCAGAACGACGGGAGAGACGAGCCAATGGGTCATGCGACACCTCCGCCGCGCTTGGCGGGGTCGGCCTTCTGCGTGTCGGCCAGGCGTGTCGGGATCGTCGACCATATCGTCATCCGCGCTCAGGTAGGACCGAGCGCCATGATGACGACGACCGCCGTCATGCCAAAGGAAATCACGATCGCCGTCAGCACCAGCGCCTGCGGCAACGGGTCGGTATAGACATCCACCCCGTCGCGCAGCACCGGCGGTGCGTTCAGCGCCAGCCGGCCCGACGCGAACAGGAACACGTTCACGGCATAGCTGAGCAGCGAAGTGCCGATGATGACCGGAAAGGTCCGCAGGCGCAGGACCATGTAGATGCCGGCGGCGGTCAGCACGCCGATGGCGGAGGCGATGAGAAATTCCATGTCAGCCTTCCTCTCCGGTCGCGATGTCGGCGCGGGACGGGTCGATGTCCATCGGCATATTCGCTGTCCTCGGTCCCGGCCCGGCGGCCCAGGCTTGAGAAACTTTCCAGCGACAGCATCACGGCCCCGACCACGGCAAGGAAGACGCCAAGGTCGAAAGCCCATCGCCGTCGCCAGTTCGAATTTCTCAGCGGCGGAATGCGGAAATAGCCGAAGGTGGATGTCAGGAACGGATCGCCCGCGAACCACGCACCGATGCCGTCAGACCGGCGCACAAGCACCCCTGCCCCGATAATCCCGTGATAGGGATAACGCTGGCGCTTGTCGGCCCAGGTAAAGCCGCTGGCCATATATTGCATCACCACCGCGATCGCCACGATCAGCCCCGCGACAAAGCCGCCGCCGGGCGCATTGTGGCCGCGCAGGAAGATATAGACGCCAGCCATCAGGATCACGGGCATCATCACGCGCGTCAGCACGACCATCATCAGCGGGTGGGCGTCGCCGGCGCGGGCTTCCTCATAGCCCCGGTTCAGCAATCGGCTGCGCACCGGCCCATACAGCAGCGATTCGGTCAGCGCATAAATCACGAGCGCCGCGATCCCCAGGACGATGATTTCGCCAAAGGTATCAAAGCCCCGGAAGTCGACAAGGATCACGTTGACGACATTGTCGCCGCCGCCGCCCTTGTAGGAGTTTGCCAGATGATAGTCCGAGATCGAGGTGATCGGGAAATCGGACATCAGCATCGCATAGATCAGCCCTGCCGCTGCCACGCCCGCCCGCGATCGACAGCACCGCGTCGCGGGTCCGGCGCGGCGGGCCGATTCACGCGGCGTGCGGTTGGGGATAAAGTTCAGCGCCAGCAGCAACAGCATGATCGTCACCACCTCGACCGAGATCTGCGTCAGCGCCAGATCGGGGGCCGAGAAATAGTTGAAGCCGACCGACACCATCAGCCGATGATGCCCATCAGGATCAACACCGCCAGACGGTTGCGGTGCACGCGCACCAGGAACCCGGTTGCGGCAATCAGCATCGCCCAGCCAGCAAATCCGACGGGCGTGATCGGCAGCATCTCGCGGGTGGGGCCTGCGTTTGTGCCGGTGAACCACGCATGGGCCCCTACGGCCACAACTGTAATGACGAAATACGCGGCGTACCGGGTGAATGAATTGTTGTGCAGCCGGTCTGACACCTGCGCGGAAAGCGCCACCGATGCGGCGATGATCCGGTCGAAAATCTCTTTCGCCTCGGGCCGCGGCGGTGGCGGCCCATGCGCGGGCCAGCGGGGCGAAAGCGGCAAGCAGCAGCAGCCCGCCCCCGACAGCGATCACCGACATCCAAAGCGCGGGCACCACACCGTGCCATAGCTTGATATGCTGGTGCGGCATCTCGGTGCCGACGCCGATCACGGCCTGGGTCACCGTGCGCACGAAAGGTTCTGCCAGAAACGGGGCAACGCCGATCAGCACGACGGGGATAATCAGCAACGCGGGCGGCAGCCACAGGCCAAATTCTGGATCATGCGGCTTGGCCGGGTAATCATCGCGCAGTTTGCCAAGGAATGTATGCGAGATGAAGCGGAAGGAATAAGCCGCCGAAAACAGCGCACCCAGTGTCGCGACGACCGCCACCAGATAGGGCGAGCCGAAAAGCGTGGTGTGATATGCCTCTTCCAGCATCATCTCTTTCGAGAGGAACCCGTTCAGCAGCGGAATGCCCGCCATCGACAACCCCGCCAGCGTGGCAATGACAAAGGTGATCGGCATCGCTTTGCGCAGGCCGCCCAAGCGCGTCATGTCACGGGTGTGCACCGCGTGATCGACAATGCCGGCCGACATGAACAAGGCCGCCTTGAAACTGGCGTGATTCAGGATGTGGAACACGGCGGCCATCGCCCCGAATGGTGTCCCGGTGCCAAGCAAAAAGGTGATCAACCCCAGATGCGACACCGTAGAGAACGCCAGAAGCGCCTTCAGATCGTTCTTGAAGATCGCGATCAACGCCCCCAGAACCATCGTGATCAACCCCGCAGAGCAGACCAGGATCACCCACAGATCTGTCCCCGCCAGCACCGGCCAGAGACGCGCAAGCAAGAACAGTCCGGCTTTTACCATCGTGGCCGAGTGCAGATAGGCCGAAACGGGTGTGGGCGCTGCCATCGCGTGCGGCAACCAGAAGTGAAACGGAAACTGCGCCGATTTGGTGAAGCAGCCCAGCAGGATCAGGATCAGCGCAGGCACATAAAGCGGCGAGGCTTGCACCAGATCACGCCGTTCAAGGATCACGGTCAGATCATAGCTGCCCGCGATTTGCCCCAACAGCAGCATCCCACCGATCAGGGCCAGCCCGCCCATGCCGGTCACCGCCAGCGCCATCCGTGCCCCCTGCCGTCCTTCGGGCAGGTGCTTCCAAAAGCCGATCAGCAGGAATGACGAAAGCGATGTCAGTTCCCAGAAAATGAGCAACATCAGGATGTTGTCAGACAGAACGATGCCCACCATGGCACCCTGAAACAGCAGCAAATAGCTGTAAAATTCGCCCATGTTGTCGTCACGCGACAGATAAAAGCGCGCGTAGGTGATGATCAGCAGCCCGATGCCCAGGATCAGGCCCGCAAACATCAACCCCAGCGGATCAAGAAACAGATTTACGTTAAGCCCAAGCTGCGGCAGCCAGTTCAGCTGCGCGGTCACCACCTCTCCGGCGAGGACGGCGGGCGCGTGGGTGGCAAGCCCGATCGCGGCGCAGGCCGTTACCAGAAAGGTGACCATAAAGCACGTCTGACGCCCCGCCTGAATCATCAGGCCGGGCAAAAGCGCACCAAGAAACGGGAGGGCGATGATCAAGAACAAAGACATGCGCCCGACTATTCAACAGGCACGCCGAAACAACCAGCCCCAAATTGACGATTTCCTTAGGAAATAGCGCGTTTAAAGCGGTTTTTTTCAGGGGGCCGTGGGGGGATTAAAAAGCGGCAAAAAGAGATAGGGTATGTCTTTTCACATTGGAAGGGCATTTATCGTAATATGCGTCAATTTATCCAATGCACTCGGAAACCAAGACGGATCGCCGCTGTCCCTAGCCCTGTCCCTGTCTTGGCCCCCGTCCTGACGCTGTCCGGCGTAACCGCGTGATTCACGCGGGGGCGTAATCTGACCTGCCGTCAAATATCACTCCGAACCATAGTCAGACTGGCCTTCGGGCAACGCGCCCTTGAAGCCGGTCGCCACCACGAATTTCTCTGAGCTGTCCTGACGGCTGGCGGGCGGCTTTATATTTGCGACCTTCGTAAAGCGGCGTTTGAGCAGTTGTTGCAGATCCCCTTCGGCACCGCCTGCCAGCACCTTGGCCACAAACGTGCCACCGTCTTCCAACACGTCAAACGCGAAATATGCCGCCGCTTCACACAGCGCGATGATGCGGTTGTGGTCGGTCTGCTTGTGACCCGAACTGGCGGCCGCCATATCCGACATCACAACATCGGCCTTGCCGCCAAGCCACCCCTTGACGATCTCGTCTGCGTCGTCCTCCATGAAATCAAGCACATGAAGCTCGCAGCCCGCGATCGGTTCCATCTCCTGCAAGTCAATGCCAAGGATCGTGCCTTGCCGCTTGCCCTGCTTTTCGCCCAACACATTGCAGCGCTTGACCGCAACCTGACACCACCCGCCGGGGGCAGCACCCAGATCGACGATCCGCGCACCGGGCACCAGAAAGCGGTATTTGTCATCAAGCTCCATGATCTTATAGGCGGCCCGGCCCCGATAGCCTTCGGCGTTGGCGCGTTTCACGTAAGGGTCGTTCAACTGGCGCTGCAACCAGCGCGTCGAGCTGAGCTTGCGGCCGCGTGCCGACTTGACCTTCACTTTCAGATCACGTTGGCCGCGCCCCGATGTATTCTTGCCGGTTGGTGTCTTCGCCATCAGCCTAATCCTTCTTCCAGCACGCCATCCGCGCTCATCTGGGCATAAAGCAGCCCCTCGCGCAGGCCACGGTCTGCCACGCTTAATCTATCTGTCGGCCAGCACCGCATCAACGCCTGCAAGATCGCCGCGCCCGACATGATCAGCGCCTGCCTGTCCAGCCCGATGCGCGGGTCGCCCGCCGCCCGCCGGGGCCCATCGCCAGATAGGAATGTATCACCTTGTCGATCTGGGCCGACGTCATGCGCAGGCCGTCAACCTTGGTCCGGTCATAGCGTTTCAGCCCAAGATGGCTTGCTGCGACGGTCGTCACAGTGCCCGAGGTGCCGACGATCTGAAAATGATCCTGTGATTGCGTGGTCTGATACGGCGTGAAGTTCTGAAGGTTCTCCTCGAAGAACCAGCTCATCAAGGCAAAGCGCGCTGCGTCGTCTTCGACGTCCGAGAACTGATCGCGCAGCGTCGCCACCCCAAGCGGGACACTGATCCAGTCGACCACACGCGCCTCGGGGATGCCGGTCCTTACCTTGATGAAAGCCGCCGTGCAGCCGCATGATCGATTGCGCACGGTCGCCTTGGGCACCTTCGAGAGTCGATCCAGACCAATTCGGTCGATCCGCCCCCAATGTCGACCACCAGCAAATTATGCGTCTTGCGGCTGACCAGCGGCGCACAGGAAATCACCGCAAGCTGGGCCTCTTCCTCGGGTTTGATGATGTCCAGCTTAAGGCCGGTTTCGCGCTGGATGCGGCCATGAATTCGGCGCCGTTGCGGCGCGGCGGCACGCCTCGGTCGCGACAAGACGCATCCGGCGCACCTTGTTGCGACGCAGCTTTTGCTGGCAGATCCGCAAGGCCTGAATGGTACGTGTCATCGATCCGCGCGACAATCGCCCGGTCTTCTCAAGACCCGCGCCAAGCTGCACGGATTTCGAGAAACTGTCCACGACATGAAAACCGCTGCCCCTGGGCTGGGCGATCAACATGCGGCAACTATTTGTGCCCAGATCAAGGGCCGCATAAAGGTCGGACGATCTGGGCGGAACTGGCGCGGGGCTCAGAGCCGGCGGTGTATCGAGCGCGCCCGCACCTTTGGGACGCTGTGGCGCCATGGTTTGCGCCTTTCATTACGAGTTGCCCCCAAGGTAGTGACGTTTGGGTCAAGGAGCAAGCGGGAAACGCCGAAAGCGCCGTCACAATTGCGCAGTGCAAGGCCAGTGCAAGGCCCCTGTGGTCCTCACAACCATCTTGAGAATTTTGACAAGGCCCCGCCCTCGCCTCCGATGCGATCTGCGTGTACCAAGGCAAGGTCGCAGACGCCGTTTTGAGTGTCGAAAAACGGCGACGGGGACAGATCAACAGTCGATAGAAAACGTGCAGCGCAGCCGAAAGGGAATCAACCATGCCAGAAGTCACCATCGTTTATTGGCGTGATATTCCCGCTCAGATCATCGTCGGCAAAGGCCGCCGCGGATCCAAGCGCCAACTGCCCGAACGGTTTGAACAGGCCATCGACCGCGCAGCGATGAAAATCGGTGCGGACGGAAGCGATGCCTATCTGGCCGAATGGCGCAAGGCCGATGCCTATGTGGTCGATGGCGACCCCGAGGCGGTGGCCGATGCCGAAGCCGCTCGCCTTGATGCGGAATACGATCGTGACCGCATTAAAACGCTGATTGCCAATGATGGCTGGGCGTAAAAGTTGATCTCAGCATGAAAGAAATGCTCATGGCCCTTCTCAATTTTCGACGCAAAGAAGCCCCTGCCGCCGATCTGCCAAATCCGGCAGTCGAGGCGTTCATGCAGGATTACTCCATCGAAGTAATGCCGCGCACCGCCGAAAAGGTCGAAAACTTTCGCGATCTGCTGCCCCAGGGCACCCGCGTCTATATCGCGCATATCGAAGGCACGCCCATCGAGGATATGGTCGCCACCGCCGCGCGTCTGAACGCCGACGGGTTCAAGGTGATGCCGCACATGCCCGCACGGATCATCAAGGACAAGGCCACGCTGGAAAACTGGATCGCCATGTATCAGGGCGAAGCAGACGTGAAACAGGCGCTGCTGCTGGCCGGTGGGGTGACCACGCCCCACGGTGATTTCTCGGATTCGATGCAGCTGATGGAAACCGGCCTGTTTGACAAGCACGGCTTCGAGCGGCTGCACATTGCCGGACACCCCGAAGGCAACCGCGACATCGACACCGACGGCACCCGCCTGCGCGTGGACGACGCGCTGCGCTGGAAGCAGGGGTTTTCCGAACGCACCGATGCCAAGATGGCCATCGCCACGCAATTCGCCTTTGAGGCGCAGCCGATCATCGAATGGGCCGACAGCCTGAAACACGCGGGCATCACCCTGCCTATTCACATTGGCATCGCGGGCCCCGCCAAGCTGCAAACGCTGATCAAATTCGCCATCGCCTGCGGTGTCGGCCCGTCTTTGAAAGTGCTGCAAAAGCGTGCGATGGATGTGACGAAGCTGTTGCTCCCCTACGAGCCGACCGACGTGATCAGCGAACTGGCCGCCCACAAGGCCGCCAACCCCGACTTTAACATTACCCATGTGCATTTCTTCCCGCTGGGGGGGATCAAGACGAATGCCACGTGGGCCATTGAAAACGGCGGGGCCGCAGCCCAACCCGCCAATGCTGTCTGAAAGAAAGAACCACCATGACCAGAACAGTCGTCGAATCCAAAACGAAAACCGCGATCATCGGCTTTGACCAGCCGTTCTGCGTCATCGGAGAGCGCATCAACCCCACGGGCCGCAAGATCCTGGCCGAAGAGCTGGAGCGCGGCGATTTCAGCCGGGTTGAGGCAGACGCCATCGCGCAAGCGGCCGCTGGTGCGAATATCCTGGATGTGAATTCGGGTGCCGTGTTTTCGAACAAGATGGCCGAAGACCCCCGCTATGCGGACAACAACTTTGTCGAACCCACCTTGATGCGGCAGTTGATCGAGGTCGTGCAGCGCGTGGTTGATATTCCGCTTTGTATCGACAGTTCGGTTCCCGGTGCACTGGAAAACGGCCTTGCGGCGGCCGAAGGGCGCCCTTTGCTGAACTCTGTCACCGGCGAGGAAGAGCGGATGGAGCTGGTTCTGCCGCTGGTCAAGAAATACAACGTCCCTGTCGTCGCGATTTCCAACGACGATACAGGCATTTCCGAAGACCCCGATGTGCGGTTCAACGTCGCCAAGAAGATCGTCGAACGCGCCGCCGACTTCGGAATTCCGGCGCATGATATCGTGGTCGATCCGCTGGTCATGCCGATCGGAGCGATGGCAACAGCCGGTCATCAGGTCTTTACGCTTGTACGCCGCCTGCGCGAGGAATTGGGCGTGAACACCACCTGCGGTGCATCGAACATCAGTTTTGGCCTGCCCAACCGTCACGGGATCAACAACGCATTCCTGCCAATGGCGATGGGGGCCGGCATGACATCGGCGATCATGAATCCGATCGCCCTGCCCGTGAACCAGACCAAGATTGCGGAACACAAGGCCTTGATCATGGCCGCGGGCATCATCCTGCCCGACGATATCGACGACGAAACCTTTGTGACCCTCTTTGGTCTGGGATCGACCAAAGCGACACCCGGCAAGGAAATGGAGGCTATCCGCGCCGCCAACTTCCTATATGACCGCGATCCGAACGGTACCGACTGGATCAAGTTCAACAAGGTCGCCCCCAAAGCAGGCCAGGAAGGCCGCGGCCGCGCGGGCCGTGTCGGCGGACGCCGTCGCGGGTAAGGTCTTTACTGCGAATGGACAAATGAAACCCCTGATGGACGATGGTCCTTCAGGGGTTTCCGTGTTGGTGGAGTATTCGCGTATTGCGTCGGTAATCCATGCGGGACCAAGCGCCATTTCGCCGCACGTGCGCCAGGGTCAGATTTTCCAGTAGATGGAAAAAGGTTCCAACAAGAGCTATTCACGAGCCGGGGTTCAAAGTGCTTATAGAGGAGTGCGTGAGATGATTGCCTATGTCACAGTCGGTGCGGATGACATTGTAAGCGCAGAACGGTTCTACTCTGCCTTTTTGCCCACCCTTGGCTATGCCGTAGAAGAGTACCATGGTGACTTGAGCTACATCCCACCGGCACAACCAGGTCAAAAACCAAGCTCGCCCGATTTCTATGTAAAACGCCCTTTCGACGGCGGTCCTGCATCGGCTGGTAACGGTTGCATGGTAGCATTTGCGGCAAGCAGTCAAGCCCAAGTGCGCGCGCTTCACTCAGCGGCCCTTGCTGCTGGCGGAGCGGACGAAGGTCAGCCGGGCTTTCGTGCTTCATACGGCCCTCATTTCTACGTTGGCTATCTTCGCGATCCTCACGGAAACAAGGTTGCCTTGTTCTGCGACAATCCAGACGAAGCTGGACGCGACGACTGAAACCAAACGATTGCCGACATGTGTGCAGCGCACAGGCATACCCCGCCTCAACAACCACATATCTAAATTTTCTGAAAATGGTGAACCCAGCTGGATTCGAACCAGCGACCTCTGCCTTCGGAGGGCAGCGCTCTATCCAGCTGAGCTATGGGTCCGTCTGAGGGGTCGTATAGCCAGCCACGCCGCCCCCTGCAATTACAAAATCAGCCCAATTGCCCCATTCGTCACGCAAACAGATCATGTGCCAATTCAAGCGCCTCGATCAGCGTGTCGACTTCGGCCTTGGTATTGTACATCCCGAAGGACGCGCGACAGGTGGCCGTTTGGTTCAGATGGGTCATCAATGGGCCGCAGCAATGCTGCCCCGCCCGCACGGCAACGCCCTTTTTATCAAGGATCGTCGATACGTCATGCGCATGGGCCGCCCCGTCCAGTGTAAAGCTGAAAATCGCGGCCTTGTCTGGTGTGGTCCCTTGAACCTGCAACCAGTTCAGCCCCGCAAGCCGTTGCACGGCATAGTCGCGCAAAGCGGCCTCGTGCGCGGCGATGTTTTCCATGCCGATGCCCATCATATAGTCCAATGCCACACCCAGACCGATGGTTTGCACGATGCCGGGGGTTCCCGCCTCGAATTTCATTGGGGCGTCGTTGTAGGTGACCGCGTCCTTGGTGACCTCGCGGATCATGTCACCGCCGCCCAGAAAGGGGCGCATCTCGGCCATGCGCGCCTTTTTGATATAGATCGCGCCCGAACCTGACGGCCCATAAAGCTTGTGACCCGTGATGGCGTAGAAATCGCAGCCGATGTCGCGCACATCGACAGGCATGTGCACGGCCGCCTGAGACCCGTCCACCAGCACCGGCACGCCCTTGGCATGGGCACCCGCCGTGATCGTCTTGACGTCGACAACCGTGCCCAACACGTTCGAGACCTGGGTGATCGCGACCAGTTTGGTCTTTGGGCCGATGGCATCAATCACCGCCTGAGGGTCCAGCGCGCCGCTGGCATCCACATCGACCCATTTGATCACCACGCCCTGCCGTTCGCGCAGAAAATGCCAAGGCACGATATTGGCGTGATGTTCCATGACCGACAGGATGATTTCGTCACCGGGTTGCAGGGTCGGCATCGCCCATCCATAGGCCACCAGATTGATGCCTTCCGTGGTGCCCGAAGTGAACACGATCTCGTCTTCGTCACCTGCGTTCAGAAACCGCGCAATGGTGCCGCGTACGGATTCGTAATGGTCGGTCGCAAGATTAGAAAGGTAATGTAACCCTCTGTGAACATTTGAATATTCATGAGAATAGGCATGGCTGATCGCGTCAATCACCACTTGGGGCTTTTGCGCAGACGCGCCGTTGTCCAGATAAACCAGCGGTTTGCCGTTCACCTCGCGGGCGAGAATGGGAAAGTCGTTGCGAATTTCTGTTACATCATACATTTGGCAAAACTCCTTGCGCGGCGATCCCTACGATCGACAGCAGCAGGCTCAGACCCAGAACGATCATCGCCATGGCAATCAGCAGCACACCAAAAGCACGTCCAAGTGTCGGGAAATGAAAGGCCACCGCGATAAAATTGACCAGGATCCACAGACCAAGGATGCCGGACGCCAACGACACGATCACCGACGCGGTGGGCGACACGAACATCAATGCGACGATGATGATCTGGGCCAAAACGCGCAGCACCTGCAAGAAGACCACCAGCGCCAGCACATCGCCAAGCTCTCCTTCGCCGCCAATGGCGCGTCCGGTCCAATAAAGCCCGTGTGTCGTGACAACAAGAACCCCCGAAAGAAGCACAAACATCGACAGCGGGCTGGTGAAGAACGCAGGCATACCCGGCGTCGGCTGCATCATGATGCTGAGCGAGAAGATCAGTGTGTTCACCGCAGCCGCGAGCGCCAGCGCCGTCCACAATGTGGTTCGGTCAAACCGCCAACCGATGATCTGCTCGGCCGCCTTGCGCGGCTCTTTCAAAGACAGAATGACCAGATTGGTCAGGACCAGACGAAAATCAATGCCGTTCATATCCGCGCCTTATATGCGGTGGCCAAGCCACTGATCCAGAACCATAAAAATAAACAAAGCCAGATGAAACCCACGATCTGAAGCTCGATCCCCGGCCCCACGAAGCCCGCGGTCAGCCCGTGCAACAGCACCACGGGGCTGGACGCCAGAAGCGCCCAAAACAGCGCCAGTCGGGTGCTGTATCCGGTCGGTGTGCCGCGCAACAGCTTAAGGATCCCCTGGCTCAGGAACGCCAGTGCGTAGAACAACAAGGGCGCGATGAACAGCCATGCCATCAGGCTTGCACCAAGCAGCATGTTCAGCTCTGTCCCGTCGACATACGCCTGCCGCGCCAGCCGCGGGGTCTGGGCGACAAAGAAGATCAGGCAGGCGACCATCAGATAGATCAG
Organism: uncultured Alphaproteobacteria bacterium; assembly: GCA_963728645.1. Lineage (GTDB taxonomy): Bacteria > Pseudomonadota > Alphaproteobacteria > Rhodobacterales > Rhodobacteraceae > Sulfitobacter. The sequence continues at coordinate 446,662 of CAVSLU010000010.1, forward strand.
ATTGCGATCTTCGCGGGTACCCTGCCCCAGCAACCGCCTGACGACAGCTGCCGGGTTGCGATAGCTTGCAACGATGTCGCCGGTGGCGGACATCAGGCGGCGTGCCGCTCAAGCCAGGCGGCCAGACGGCCGTTGATCTCGTCACGAAGGGTTTCGTCTTCGATCTCGGTCACGGCCTCGACCAGAAATGCCAGGGTCAAAAGATCGGTCGCAGCCCCTTTTGGCACCCCGCGCGAGCGCAGATAAAACAACGCATCCTCATCAATCGCCCCCGAGGTGGACCCGTGCGAACAGGCCACATCATCGGCATAGATCTCAAGCTCGGGCTTGGCAAGAAACTGGCTGTCCTCATCCAGAAGCAAGGATTGGCTGATCTGATAGCCATCTGTCTTTTGCGCGCCCGCCTTCACAAGGATCTTGCCCTGAAAGACACCCGTCGCCCCGTTGCGCAGCACTTTCTTGAAGACCTGACGGCTTTCGCAATTGACCGCATCATGGGTGATGAAAACAGTGTCGTCATGGTGGAAATCACCGCCATCGCCAACGCTGGCCCCTGCCACATGGGCCGCCGCGTCATCCCCGGTAAGTTCGATAACGCAGTCGTTGCGCGTCATCACGCCGTTTGCGGTCAGTGTGAACGACTTGAAGGTCGATTGGGCACCAAGCCGGGCAAAGACGTGAGTGGCGGCGCGTTGCTCGTGATCGCGGCCTTGTGCCCGAACGTGATGAAGCGCCGCATTGTCGGCCACGTCCACCTCGAGAACACCGTTAAAACGTGCCGCCACAGGCCCGTTTTCCAGCAGTGTCAGTTCGGCACCGGCATCAAGTTTGATGCAATGGTGCAGCATCGCGTCTGCGGTTTCCGACGTGCGGCGATAGATGAAGTTCACGGGCTTCGACACTTTGGCGGTGACATGTATCAAGATACCGTCGGGCGCAAAGGCGGTGTTCAACGCGGCCAACGCACGCGGCACAGGGGTCTGCCCACGGGTTTCAAGCGCTCCGTAAAGATCCCGCGCCCAATGCAGATCTGACGTGGCGGTGGCAAGACGGTCGATCGTGATGCCTTCCAGCGCCAGATCATCCGAAGCGTCGGCATCAAAAACACCATCGACGAAGACGATCTTCAGCCGATCAACCTGATCGAAAAGCACCGTATCATCCTTGTCGCGCAGGGCGGCGGGGATCGCCAAAGGCTGGATCAGCGTATCGGGCCGGGTGAATTTCCAGTATTCGTCGCGGCGCTGCGGCAGACCCATCGCCTGAACCCGCGCCAGCGCATCCTTGCGCGCAGCGTCGGCCCAGCCGGTGCGGGGCATGTCGAGCGATGCGATCATCGCATCGGTCGGTGTTTGCTTGAGGGCTGTTTCGGCCATTACGCCACCTCGGCAAGAATGTCGGCATATCCGTTGTTTTCAACTTCAAGCGCCAGTTCCGGCCCGCCAGTCTTGATGATGCGCCCATCGGACATGATGTGCACCACATCAGGTTTGATGTGATCCAGCAGCCGCTGATAGTGGGTGATCACAAGAAAGCCGCGGCCTTCGGTGCGCAGCGCGTTGACACCATCGGCAACCAGCTTCATCGCGTCAACGTCCAGCCCTGAATCGGTCTCGTCCAGAATGCACATCTTTGGCTCAAGCATGGCCATTTGCAGGATTTCATTTCGCTTTTTCTCGCCGCCCGAGAACCCTACGTTCACAGGACGCTTGAGCATTTCTGCGTCGATCTTCAATTCCTTGGCGCGGGCGCGAACCTCTTTGAGGAACTCTGCGGCGGACATTTCTTCCTGTCCACGGGCCTTGCGCTGCGCGTTCACAGCGGTGCGCAGGAATGTCATGTTGCCCACGCCCGGAATTTCAACGGGGTATTGAAACGCCAGAAACAGGCCCGCAGCGGCGCGTTCTTCGGGTTCCAGATCCAGCAGGTCAATGCCCTCAAGCGTGGCGGAACCGCCGGTCACCTCATAGCCGTTCTTACCGGACAGCACATAGGAAAGCGTCGATTTACCCGACCCGTTGGGGCCCATGATCGCGTGCACCTTGCCGGCTTCGACCTCGAGATCGACACCTTTCAGGATCTGCTTGTCTTCGTCTTCCAGTTTGACCTTCAGGCCTTTGATGCTCAGCATGGGAGGCTCCTTTTCTTGCGCGTCTGCGCTGCAATGACAGTGAATTGAGTGAAAGAAAACCCCGGTGTGCGGGTGTTTTCCGTGAAGATGTTCATGCGGCCCTCCCTGCGCGTAACGCTTTGGGAAAACTCGCATAAAGTGCGTTTTTGCAGGCGTCGATGCCATGCTGATAGGGCAACGGCGCAGTTGGCGCGGGAAGCGTTGCCATCGGAATATCCTCAAGCCAGACCGGGGCGGGCATCGGTCTTCCGACCGCCGCCGCGTAGTCAAGATACTTTAGCCGCGACTGCCCCACCGGGGCCAGCCAGGTGTTGGGCACACCGTAAGCGTCCGCCACAACCAGCCCGTGCAACGACGACGCAAAGACATGATCACACGCGGCGATGGCGGCACAGACGTCTTGCGCAGGGTCGCGCGGATCAATCAGCAGATACCGCGGATCGCTTTCCAGCAAGGCCTGCAAAATGACATCATCCAGCAGCGTGTGATGGGGCACGATCCCGATCCTGCCGTTGGGCGCACGGTCGCACGGCCACACATCCGAGATCAGCAATCCCGGATCGCCAAACCGGTCAACCGTCAGCCCCAGCAGCGCCGCCGTGATCGGCCCGCGCAGCAATGCCACCTTGACGTTATCCAGAAACGCCGTGCCGTTCACCGGGTGCAGCAGCCCCGTGCCCCAGATCAACGGTGTATGATCGCGCGGGGCCGCAAAGCCGCGCTTGACCACCTGCAACAGCGATCCGATGGCCCAGACGTCGGCCTTTTTGACCCCCGCAGCCACGACCTCGCGACCCGAGACATGCGCAAGCACAACAGGGCTGATCGCATCCCCGAAGTTCGGGACCGCCGTCCACCAATGCAACCGCAAGGGTGTGGTGTCAGCCGCCATCTGCATCAGCCCAACTTTACCGCAGTGCCTGAAACCGACACCATCATCATGCTGTCGCCGATGATTTCATAGTCGATATCGATGCCCACAACTGCATCCGCCCCCATGCCCCGCGCCTCGGCCTCAAGCTCGCTCATGGCCGCTTCACGCGCATGGCGCAGCTTGTTTTCGTACTGGCCCGACCGGCCACCGACGATATCGGTGACCCGCGCAAACATGTCGCGCACGAAGTTTGCGCCCATGATCGTCTCGCCGACCACGATGCCCTCATAGGCGGTGATCGTGCGACCTTCGATGGATTGGGTTGTGGTCAGGATCACTTGTCTTTCCCCCTGAATACGAAAAGCGCCACACGGATCGCGCCATAGATCATCGCAAAGACCAGCGTCTGGAAAACCGTGCCTCTGAACCCGTCAGAGCTGAGTCCGCCGGTCTCAAACAGCGTCATCAGCACCCAAAACACCAAGGATGCCGCGATGATTTCCCATGTCAGCCGGTACGGCATACGATCTACCCCACGGATCCTTCAAGCGAGATCGCCACCAGCGCCTGCGCTTCCATCGCAAACTCCATCGGCAATGCCTGCAGCACGTCCTTGCAGAACCCGTTCACAACCAGCGCGACGGCTTCTTCCTCGTCCATGCCGCGCGACCGGCAATAAAACAGCTGTTCATCGTCAACCTTCGATGTCGTCGCCTCGTGCTCAACACGGCTGCTGTTGTTCTTGACCTCGATATAAGGCACCGTGTGCGCCCCACATTCCGATCCGATCAGCAGGCTGTCGCATTGCGTATAGTTGCGCGATTCCTTGGCCTTTGGGTGCATCGAGACAAGCCCGCGATACGTGTTCTGCGCCTTGCCTGCGCTGATCCCTTTGGACACAATCCGCGACTTGGTGCGCTTGCCCAGATGGATCATCTTGGTGCCGGTATCGGCCTGTTGCATGTTGTTGGCGATGGCGATGGAATAGAACTCGCCCTGGCTGTCATCGCCGCGCAGGATGCAGGACGGGTATTTCCACGTCACGGCAGAGCCGGTTTCAACCTGCGTCCACATCACCTTGGCGCGGTCGCCCCGGCAATCGGCGCGCTTGGTCACGAAGTTGTAGATCCCGCCCTTGCCGTTCTCATCGCCGGGATACCAGTTCTGAACGGTGGAATATTTCACCTCCGCATCTTCCTCGATAATGATTTCCACCACGGCGGCGTGCAATTGCGATTCGTCACGCTGCGGCGCCGTGCAGCCCTCAAGATAGGACACATAGCTGCCCTTGTCGGCGATGATCAGCGTGCGTTCAAACTGGCCCGTGTTTTCCGCGTTGATGCGGAAATAGGTCGACAGCTCCATCGGACAGCGCACGCCCGGCGGCACATAGACAAACGACCCGTCCGAGAAAACGGCCGAATTCAGCGTCGCATAAAAATTGTCATTCACAGGCACGACCGAACCGAGGTATTTCTTGACCAACTCGGGATGCTCGCGGATCGCTTCGGAAATCGAACAGAAAATGACGCCCGCCGCCCTCAGCTCCTTTTGAAAGGTCGTCCCCACGGAAACAGAATCGAACACCGCATCCACAGCCACCTGACGCGGTGCCTCGGTCATCTCTTCGGCACCCTCGACACCGGCAAGGATCATCTGCTCTTTCAGCGGGATTCCCAGCTTGGCATAGGTCGCCAGCAGTTTCGGGTCGACGTCATCCAGCGACTTGGGCTTCACGGACATCGACTTGGGGCGCGCATAATAATACTGCTTCTGAAAATCAATCTCAGGGTAATCGACCATCGCCCAGTCGGGCTCCTTCTTGGTCAGCCAGCGTTGATAGGCCTCCAGCCGCCAGTCTGTCATCCACTGCGGTTCTTCGTTCTTCTCCGAGATCAGCTTCACGATATCCTCGTTCAGCCCCAGCGGCGCATAGTCCATCTCGATGTCGGTCGACCACCCGTGCTTATAGGCCCCCCCGACTTCCCGCACGGCATCCACTGTTTCCTGATCGACACCGTCTTTTACGATTGTGCTGTCCATGCTCTTGTCCTTCCAATGGGGGCACGCGTCAGGCGGCCCGCTCCTCGTGTTTCTTCAGTTTTCCGGCCCATGCATCCGCGAACCGCAAAACGTCTTCCTGCGTGGTCTGCGGCCCCAGCGATACCCGCACGGCACAGGCCGCTTCGGCATCCTCAAAGCCCATCGCCTTCAAGACCCGGCTTGATGCGACCTTGCCGCTGGAGCATGCAGATCCTGCGCTGATCGCAAAACCTGCCAGATCCATTTGCATGACCTGCATGTCACCGCGCCAGCCGGGCGTGATGAAGCACGACGTGTTGGGCAGCCGCTCAACCTCTTTCCCGACAAAAATAGTCTTCTTTGACGCAGCCTCAAGGGCCTTTTCTAGAACATTTCTAAATTCTTCAACCCGCTCCCAGACACCTTCCGCCAAATCGCGACCGGCGGCGGCACAGGCCGCACCGAATCCGGCAATGCCAATCACGTTTTCAGTGCCCGCACGACGGCCCAGTTCCTGGCCGCCCCCGCGCAGCATCGGATCCATCAGACCGGGGGTGTATTCAGGGCCGCCGATCAGCGCACCGACACCTTTCGGCCCCCCCAGCTTATGCGCTGAAATCGCCAGAAACGCGTGACGCCCGGCGTCTGACCGCAAACGCCCCAGATCGGCGATCTTCCCGGCCGCCTGCACGGCATCGCGAAACACGCATGACGGCGTCAGGCCGACACGCGCCAGCGCATCACCCGCAACCAGCGGCTGAAGCACGCCTGTTTCACTGTTGGCACGCTGCGCAAAAAGAACCGCCCCCGCCAGGGCCCCGTCGCCAAGCTGCGACAGACGGATGTGACCGTTGCGATCGACGGGCAACAGGTCATGCGCGCCCCCCTCGCACCAGCTGCGCACCGCCTCATGTTCAATCTCTGCCCCCACGACCGCGCCAGCATCATGCGCAACTGCGGCAATCGCTTCGGTTGCCCCACTGGTGAAAATCACCTCGGAAACATCACACCCGACCAGACCTGCCACCTGCCCGCGCGCCCGCTCTACCAGCATCTTGGCGGCACGGCCTTCGGCATGCACGCTTGACGGATTGCCCACGATATCCATCGCGGCCAACATCGCCTCGCGGGCCTCCGCCCTCAGGGGCGTGGTCGCATTATGATCAAGATATGTCCTCACTCATGTTTCCAAATGGTAAAAAATCCCAGGGAGTTTGAGGGACAGCGTCCCTCATCCTTCTTGAAAAGGAATCGCGCCCGCGCGGCATTTTTCATAGCTCGTCGACCACTGCAAAAAGACTGGGCACCGCCGGGCATGGGGCCAGATCATTGTCGATCACATCCGACAGCCGCGTCTGGTGCAAATAGACATAGACCTGTGCACTCAGGCCCTCCCACAGGCGGTTGGTCAGCGATTGCGCACGGCTGCCCGACGATCCGCCTGACGCGCCCGCGCCGACGTGCATCGCGTCAACCTTTTCATCGACCGCCGCCAGAATATCCACCACGCGGATGTCCGACGCAGGCCGTGCCAAGCGGTATCCTCCGCCCGGGCCCCGCACAGATGCAACCAGCTCAGCGCGGCGCAGCCTCACAAAAAGCTGCTCAAGATAGGGCAGCGAGATCGACTGACGCTCGGCGATATCACCCAAAGTGACCAGCCCGCCCCCGCCTTGCAACGCAATATCGGCCAGTGCCACCATCGCATAGCGCCCCTTCGTTGACAGCTTCATGTCCATTCCCTTCGCGTCTGGCGCCTGCAAGATTGACGTCAGCGGCGTAAATGCCTAAGTGCAATGCCTGACCCCCGGAAACACCGGGATCATACAAGTTAGAACCGTTCTAAGGTGCCTTAGCGAATTCGTCAACTATTCCGCTGCATCTTTGGACCCCCAAGCAGGGAACCCCATGCCCGAGGTTATTTTTCCCGGACCCGAAGGCCGCCTCGAAGGCCGCTACCATCCGCAAAAAGAGCGCGACGCGCCCATCGCCATTCTGCTGCACCCGCACCCCCAGTTCGGCGGCAACATGAACCACAAGGTCGTGTACAATATGCACTACGCCTTTTACCGCATGGGTTTTACCGTGCTCAGGTTCAACTTTCGCGGTGTGGGGCGCAGCCAGGGCGAATATGATCAGGGGATCGGCGAATTGTCCGATGCCGCCTCCGCGCTCGATTATCTGCAATCGATGAACAACAATTCCAAGCATTGCTGGGTTGCGGGGTTTTCGTTCGGCGCATGGATCGGCATGCAGCTTTTGATGCGGCGGCCCGAAATCACTGGCTTCATTTCGGTCGCACCGCCCGCGAACATGTATGACTTCAGCTTTCTGGCCCCCTGCCCGGCGTCGGGTCTGGTGATCAACGGCTCGGCCGACCGCGTGGCCCCGCCTGCGGATACCGTCAATCTGGTCAACAAACTGCACGAACAAAAAGGCATCACGATCACCCATCAAGAGGTCGAAGGTGCAGGTCACTTCTTTGAAGAGCCGCATATGGACACGCTGATCACCTCGACCACCGATTACGTGAAACGCCGTTTGACAGAAACCACCCGCTGATGTCCGACCAGAACGTCATCGACATGGCCAACCAACTGGCCGAAGAATGTCTGGCCGTCCAACGCGAGACGGGCGAGGACCGGTTGTTCATGGAGGTAGCCAAGGTGCTGGGAGCGTCGTCCCAAACCATGGAAGAGGCTTTTGTGACGGCGATCCGAACCCGGATGGCCACCCATCAGGGGCGCCAGTTCCTTAAACAGGCGCTGGCCTCGCACAAAGCGAAAGCCCCGCAGGCGTGACCGAACGGCTTGAGCAACAGATCGCCTTTCTCAATGAGGCGGACAAGCTCAAGTCGGTCACGCGCGGCACTTTGTTGTGTGACGCCTCGCGCCACGAAAATTCGGCCGAACACAGCTGGCATCTGACGCTTTATGCGTTGGTCCTGGCGGATCAGGCGGGCCCGGACGTCGATATCACACGGGTTGTCAAAATGCTGATCCTGCACGATCTGGTCGAAGTTGATGCAGGCGATAACCCGATCTTTGGCGACTATGATCCGGCGGCAATGGAAGCGCAGGAGAAGATCGCCGCTGATCGCATATTTGGACTTCTTCCCAATGACTTGCGCGACGATCTTCGCGCAACGTGGGAAGAGTTTGAGGCCAACAGCACCCCGACTGCCCGCTTTGCCAAATCACTGGACCGGTTTCAGCCCCCGATGCAGAACCTCGCGTCGGGCGGCGGCAGCTGGATCGACTACAACGTGACCGAAGACCAGTTCGTTGAAAAAGTAGGCTCGAAAATCGCAGCCGGGGCACCGGGGCTTTGGGACTATGCAAAAAAGCGCGTGGCTGAGTGGTTTGCGGCACACCGCTAAGCCGCGAAGTGGGTGGGCAAAGTGCCCCGATTTTATGCAGTGACAGAATTTTTCCAGCCGACACGCGGGTCTTTTCAATTCTTCGCATATTTTTCCGGTATACCGTTGTATACCACCTATCAAACCACGTCCGGATGGTCTAATACCGCGTTGAAACCTGGCCCAAAGGAAATGCGCCCATGACCAAGATTAAGGTGGAGAACCCCGTTGTTGAACTCGACGGCGATGAAATGACCCGGATCATCTGGGATTTTATCAAGAAAAAGCTGATCCTGCCCTATCTCGACATCGATCTGAAATACTACGATCTGGGGATGGAGGTGCGCGACGAAACCAACGACCAGATCACCATCGACGCCGCCCACGCGATCAAGGAATACGGCGTCGGCGTCAAATGTGCGACGATCACACCTGACGAAGCGCGGGTCGAGGAATTTGGCCTCAAGGAAATGTGGCGTTCGCCCAACGGGACGATCCGGAACATTCTGGGCGGCGTGATTTTTCGCCAGCCGATCATCTGCAAGAACGTGCCCCGCCTCGTGCCCGGCTGGACCCGGCCGATTGTCGTGGGCCGCCACGCCTTTGGCGACCAGTACAAGGCGACGGATTTCAAATTCCCCGGCAAGGGCAAGCTGACGCTGAAATTCGTCGGAGACGATGGCACCGAGATTGAGCGCGAAGTGTTCGACGCCCCCGATGCCGGCGTGGTGATGGCGATGTACAACCTTGACAAGTCGATCATCGACTTTGCGCGTGCGTCGATGAATTATGGCCTGAACTTGGGCTGGCCGGTGTATCTAAGCACCAAGAACACGATCCTCAAACAATATGACGGGCGTTTTCTTGAGCTGTTCCAGCACATCTACGAGACTGAATTCGCTGACAAATTCAAGGCGGCGGGCATCACGTATGAACATCGGCTGATCGACGACATGGTGGCCTGTGCCATGAAATGGAACGGCGGCTATGTCTGGGCTTGCAAGAATTATGACGGCGATGTGCAATCTGATACGGTGGCGCAGGGCTTCGGATCCCTTGGGCTGATGACATCCGTGCTGATGACGCCGGATGGCCAAACCGTCGAAGCCGAAGCGGCGCATGGCACCGTGACGCGCCACTACCGCCAGCACCAAAAGGGCGAGGAAACATCGACAAATTCGATCGCGTCGATCTACGCCTGGACAGGCGGGCTGAAGCACCGTGGCAAGCTGGACGGCAATGCAGAACTGACACGGTTTGCCGAGACGTTGGAAAAAACGGTCGTCGATACGGTTGAATCCGGCCACATGACCAAGGACCTTGCTTTGCTTGTGGGCCCCAATCAGGGCTGGCTGACCACGATGGGATTTCTTGAGAAGGTAGACGAGAATTTGAACAAGGCCCTTGGGGGCTGAAAAAGAAGGGTCACACATCCATATGTGGCCCTTTTTTTGTGCATTTGCGCCCGGAAACGCAGCGTCGGGCGCGCACGCCCCTTTTATAACGCCATGCACCCTAGACAGGTCAATATAGCTGCCCTACCTGCGCAGGCATGAACCATGATCAAAGCACCGACCACAGCATTATTGACGACGTTCAGGGCCTAGGCCTTGGGGTTTTCCTGTGCGGTCTGGGCATCCATTTTCTGACCTCTGTTGGTCTTATCACCGGCCAGACGGCGGGGCTGGCCGTGATCATCGCTTATCTCAGCGGGTATTCCTTTGGCGCGGTGTTTTTTGCCATCAACGTGCCGTTCTACTTTATCGCCTACAAACGGCTGGGGCTTGAGTTTACGATCAAATCCCTGATCTCGGTGTCCTTGCTGTCGGTTGTTACGGAATTTCTGCCATATGGCTTTACGGTTCAATCCTTGAATCCGGCCCTTGGCGCGGTGATATTCGGATCGCTTGTTGGGTTGGGGCTGCTTGCCATGTTTCGACACAACGGGTCTTTGGGGGGCTTGGGCGTCGTCGCATTGCTGGTGCAGGACACCACAGGGTTCAAGGCGGGCTGGGTTCAGCTGATCACCGACGCGGTGATCTTTGCCGTCGCGTTGCTGCTGTTCCCCGCTTCGGTTGTGGCGTATTCATTGATCGGGGCCGTTGTGTTGAACCTGATCATCACCTTCAACCACCGCCGCGACCGCTATATCGCGACGTGAACGGGAGTTGGGTGGCAAGGCTGCGCATACGTCCGTTTATCGCCGCCACTTTGAAAAGGTTTTCATTCATGCATTATCTTTGGCTTTTTATCGCCATCGTCAGCGAAACCGTCGGCACCAGCGCGTTGCAGGCCTCGCAGCAATTCACGCGATTGGTGCCCTCGGTTATGACGGTGGCTTTTTACCTGATCTCATTTTATTTCATGGCATTGGCCCTTAAGGTAATGCCGGTCGGGATTGTCTATGCGATCTGGTCTGGCTTTGGGATCGTCTGTATCGCGGCCATCGGCTTTGTGGTCTTCGGGCAAAAGCTGGATCTGGCGGCGGTCGCCGGACTGGCGATGATCATTGCGGGCATCCTGGTGATTCACTTGTTTTCAAACAGCACCACGCACTGACCCAGTCCGCCCCAGTCCCTGCCCTAGTTGAAAATCGCCCGCGGATCGCGTAAATACACAGGCGAGCCCTTAAACAGCACCGGCACCCCTCAAAGCTTTGCCGTGAAAACAGACGCAAGGCGCAAAAGACGCTGCGAAATAACGAACCTGCGAAAGCGAGGCACCTTTAGGGCTGGCTTTCTTGGCCGCGCCACGGTATGCGCGGCCCAAATGCTGCGGTGCAACAGTGCACGCGGCCCTGTTTCCTATCAAAGGCATACCCCAATGGACATGCGCAACATCGCAATCATCGCTCACGTTGACCACGGCAAAACGACGCTGGTGGACGAACTTTTGAAACAATCCGGCACCTACCGCGAAAACCAGGCAACCACCGAACGCGCCATGGACAGCAACGACCTTGAGCGCGAGCGCGGCATCACGATTTTCGCCAAGCCCACATCGGTTGAATGGAAGGGCGTGCGCATCAACATCGTCGACACCCCCGGCCACGCCGACTTTGGCGGCGAAGTTGAACGTATTCTGTCGATGGTCGATGGCGTTGTCCTGTTGGTGGACGCCGCCGAAGGGCCGATGCCCCAAACCAAATTCGTGACCTCCAAGGCGCTGGCGCTGGGGCTGAACCCGATTGTTGTGCTGAACAAGGTCGACAAGGGCGATGCCGAACCCGACCGCGCCCTGGACGAGTGTTTCGATCTGTTCGCCAGCCTTGGCGCAAATGACGCACAACTTGATTTCCCGCATATGTACGCCTCGGGCCGCAATGGCTGGGCGGATATGGAGCTGGACGGCCCGCGCAAGGATCTGTCGGCGCTGTTTGACCTTATTGTCGAGCATGTGAAGGCCCCAAAGCAGCTGGCAAACATCGACAAGCCCTTTACGATGCTGGCGACAACCCTGGGCGCGGATGCGTTCATCGGGCGTATGTTGACCGGCCGCGTTGAAACCGGGACGCTGAAAACCGGCGAGCAGGTCAAGGCGCTGTCGCGTGACGGCAAGCTGATCGAAAACTTTCGCGTCACCAAGATCATGGCGTTCCGCGGTCTGGCCCAACAGCCGATCGAGGTCGCAGAGGCCGGTGATATCGTGTCCATCGCGGGCATGACCAAGGCCACGGTTGCAGATTCCATCGTGGCACCGTCGGTCGATACCGCCCTGCCCGCACAACCCATCGATCCGCCGACCATCACCATCACATTCGGCATCAACGACAGCCCGCTGGCGGGCCGTGACGGCAAAAAAGTGCAGTCACGCGTGATCCGCGACCGTTTGATGAAAGAAGCCAAATCGAACGTTGCCATCAAAGTATCCGACACACCCGGCGGCGAAGCGTTCGAGGTTGCCGGTCGTGGCGAACTTCAGATGGGTGTTCTGATCGAAAACATGCGCCGCGAAGGATTTGAGCTTTCGGTTTCGCGCCCCCAGGTTCTGTTCCGCGAAGGCGAGAACGGCGAACGTCTGGAACCGGTCGAGGAAGTCACCATCGATGTGGATGACGAATATTCGGGTGCCGTGATCGAAAAGCTTACCGGGCCGCGCAAGGGCGAGTTGGCCGAGATGAAGCCAGCCGGTGCCGGCAAGACACGCATTATTGCGCTGGTGCCGTCGCGTGGGTTGATCGGATACCACGGTGAATTCCTGACTGACACGCGCGGCACGGGCGTACTGAACCGCGTATTCCACAGCTGGGCCCCCCATAAGGGTACGATTCCCGGTCGGCGTGCGGGTGTGCTGATCTCGATGGAAAACGGCACATCGGTGTCCTACGCGCTTTGGAAGCTCGAGGATCGCGGCAAGTTCTTTATCGGTGCGCAGGAAGCCGTTTATCAGGGCATGATCATCGGCGAACACAGCCGCGACAACGATCTTGAAGTGAACCCCCTCAAGGGCAAACAGCTGACCAACGTGCGCGCATCGGGCACGGATGAGGCCGTGCGCCTGACGACGCCGGTCACGCTGTCACTGGAACAGGCGATTGCCTATATCGACGACGACGAGCTGGTGGAAGTCACGCCAAACGCCGTGCGGTTGCGCAAGCGTTATCTGGACCCGCATGAGCGCAAGCGGATGTCAAAGTCTGCATAAATTCGGGCAAGAACCGGGGCTCTGCCCCGGACCCCGGGATTTTTTTCCATTTGGAATAAGGGCGGACTTTGGTCTGCCCTTTTTTTGTCGGCAATCAGGGCGATAGATCACTCTGAAAGGGTCCGACCAGGGCCGTTTCAGCAGCGACACGTTCCATGATGAACGGGACAACCCGCATGACGGATCGTGGATGTTGGCGTAATGCTTTGCGGCGTAATACCGTGGGGGGCGCAGCCAGCACCGCATGGCCCCCCTAGCCTGGCCCGGATCAGCCTTCGATTTCGACAACCATCAATTCGCGTTCCGAGGCGCCCCTGGCGTGGTTCAGCGCCTCTTGATACGCGGGCGAGTGATAGCAGGCCACCGCTTCCTCGAGCGAGGCAAAGCGGGCGACGACATTGCGCGGGCGTTCCTTGCCCTCGAGCTGAACGAACCGGCGCCCCGCGCCAGAAAGGTGCCGCCATGGTCGGCAATCGCGGGGCCTGCAAGTTTGGCGTAGGTGGCGTATGCGTCTTCATCGGTGACGGTGACATGCGCGATCCAGAGAGCTGGCATGGCTTTTATCCTTTCAAGAGAGCTTCGGCGGCTTTGATGGCCGCGTCGGCTTTTCGACGTCCCTAGCCCCGCCTTGGGCCAGATCGGGACGACCGCCGCCGCCCTTTCCGCCCAATTCGGCAACCACGGCACGGGTAATATCAACGGCCGACACCTTGTCGGTCAGATCGGCGGTCACACCGGCGGCGACGGCGGCTTTGCCATCGGCATCCGCAATCAGCACCACGACACCGCTTCCGAGTTTGGCCTTGAAGTCATCGACGAGGGCCGGCAGATCCTTGCCTGTAACGCCCGACAACACCTGCGCCATGAACGTGATGCCGTTCACGGTGCGCGCCTCGGGGCGGCAGATGCGCCACCTGACATTGCCAATTCGCGGCGCAGCTGTGCCACTTCGTTCGCAAGTGCCTTGCGTTCGTCTATCAGCGCGCGTACCCGATCGGGCACATCAGCGGTCGAGGTTTTCAACTCTGACGCGACGCGCGACAGCGCGGCTTCCTGGCTGCGCAGCCAGCTCAGCGCCTCGTTGCCGGTCAACGCTTCGATCCGGCGGGTGCCCGAGCTGCTGGAGCTGTCACCAAGCAGCACAAATGCACCAATGTCGCCTGTCTGGCGCACATGAGTGCCGCCGCACAGTTCCAGCGAATAGGTTGCCTTATCTGCGCCCTTGCCCGAACCGGGCCTGCGGCCCATGGACACGACGCGCACTTCGTCGCCATATTTTTCGCCGAAAAGCGCCTGTGCCCCCAAGGCTCGCGCGTCGTCGGGCGTCATGATGCGCGTATCGACGGCGGCATTCTGACGGATATAGCTGTTCACTTCTTCCTCGACCTGACGGATTTCGGATGGCGTCATCGCGCTGTTGTGGCTGTAATCAAAGCGCAGACGATCCGCAGCGTTCAGCGACCCGCGTTGTGCCACGTGATCGCCAAGCGCGTTGCGCAACGCCTCGTGCAGCAGGTGGGTGGCGGAGTGGTTGGCACGGATCGACGTGCGACGCAGGTGATCGACCTCAAGAACGGCGGCTTGCCCATTGGCCACCGACCCCTCGGTCACTGTTCCGAAGTGAATGAACACGCCCGCCGTCTTGCGCGTGTCGGTCACGGTCACTGCCCCGGTATCGGTCTTGATCACGCCAGTGTCGCCCACCTGACCGCCGCTTTCGCCATAAAAGGGGGTCTGGTTCATCGCAATCTGAACGGCGTCGCCGACCGACACGTCCTGAACCTGCGCCCCGTCCTGCACAAGTGCGGTGATCTGCCCCTCAGCGGTTTCGGTATCATAGCCCAGGAAATCGGTGGTCCCGGATTTCTCGGCCACATCGAACCAGACGGTCGCATCCGCAGCCTCGCCCGACCCTGACCATGCGGCGCGGGCCTGTGCCTTTTGCTTGTCCATCGCGGCATTGAAGCCTTCGATATCCACTTTGCGGTCCTGTTCGCGCAGCGCATCCTGGGTCAGATCGACGGGAAAGCCATATGTGTCATAAAGCTTGAAGGCGGCCGCGCCCGGCAGGTTGGCCCCGGCGGGAAGATCTCGCAATTCATCGTCAAGCAGCTTCAACCCGCGCTCAAGCGTCTTTTTGAACCGGGTTTCCTCAAGCAAAAGGGTCTCTGAGATCAAGGATTGCGCTTGCCCAAGCTCTGGATAGGCCCCCCCCATCTGGCGGACCAGTTCAGGGACCAAACGGTGCATCAGCGGATCTTGCAGCCCCAGCAGATGCGCGTGGCGCATCGCGCGGCGCATGATCCGGCGCAAGACATAGCCGCGCCCGTCATTCGATGGCATCACGCCATCGGCGATCAGAAAGGATGTCGACCGCAAGTGATCCGCGATGACGCGGTGATGGGTCTTGCCCGGCCCATCGGGATCCGTGTTGGACGCATTGGCGCTGGCCAAGATCAGGTTGCGCATCAGGTCTGTGGCATAGTTGTCGTTGGTGCCCTGCAGCAGCGCCGCAACCCGTTCGATCCCCATGCCGGTGTCGATGGATTGGTTCGGCAAGGGCTTGCGTGTGCCATCCTCGAACTGCTCGTACTGCATGAAAACGAGGTTCCAGATCTCGACAAACCGGTCGCCATCCTCCTGCGGAGAGCCGGGAGGGCCGCCCCAGATGTGATCGCCATGGTCGTAAAATATCTCGGAACAGGGGCCGCAGGGGCCGGTGGGGCCCATCATCCAGAAATTATCATCGGTGGCGATGCGGATGATGCGGTCGTCGGGAAGGCCCGCGACCTTCTTCCAGATCTCTGCCGCCTCGTCATCCGTATGATAGACGGTCACATAAAGTCGGTTCGGGTCAATCCCCAGTTCCTTGGTGATCAGCTCCCATGAAAAAGCGATCGCCTCGGCCTTGAAGTAATCGCCAAAGCTGAAATTTCCCAACATCTCAAAGAACGTATGGTGCCGCGCGGTGTAGCCCACATTGTCCAGATCGTTGTGCTTGCCGCCCGCGCGCACGCATTTCTGCGCGGTGGTGGCGCGTTTGTAATCGCGCGTTTCCACGCCGGTAAAGAGGTTCTTGAACTGGACCATGCCCGAATTGGCAAACATCAAGGTGGGATCATTGCGCGGCACAAGCGGGCTGGAGCGCTGTACCGAATGGCCCTGCTTTTCAAAATAACCCAAAAAGGTGGATCGGATATCGTTGAGCGTCTTCATATGCGGGGCCTTTCGAGGGGCAAAATGCGTTTGCCTCAGATAACCCTGCAGGGGGGCGCTGTCCACAGGGTGCGCAAACGAAAAAGGGCGCGCCAGCCTGACGCGCCCTTTCCGATTATCCGTTCCAGGCAGGCCGGTTCAGGCCTCAAGGATATCGACATCATCATTTTCAGACCCGTTGAAATCAAGCCCGTGCGCGGCGCGGATCTTGTCTTCGATATCCATCGCCATCGCGCTGTTTTCCTTCAGGAAGGTCTTGGCATTCTCACGCCCCTGCCCGATCCGTTCGTCTCCATAACTGAACCAAGAGCCGGATTTGTCCACAACGCCGGCCTTGACGCCAAGATCAAGAAGTTCGCCCATCTTCGAGATGCCTTCGCCATACATGATGTCGAATTCCACCTGTTTGAATGGTGCTGCCACCTTGTTTTTCACAACCTTGACGCGGGTTGCGTTGCCGACCACCTCGTCACGGTCTTTCAAGGCACCGATCCGGCGAATGTCGAGGCGCACAGAAGAATAGAACTTGAGCGCGTTGCCCCCGGACGTGGTTTCGGGCGAGCCAAACATCACGCCGATTTTCATCCGGATCTGGTTGATGAATATCACCATGCAGTTCGACCGGCTGATCGATCCTGTCAGCTTGCGCATCGCCTGCGACATAAGGCGCGCCTGAACCCCGACAGAGCTGTCGCCCATATCACCCTCAAGTTCGGATTTGGGCGTCAGTGCGGCGACGGAATCGACGACAACCATGTTCACCGCGCCAGAGCGCACCAGCGTATCCACGATTTCGAGCGCCTGTTCGCCCGTGTCAGGTTGCGAGATCAGCAGCTCGTCGATATCCACGCCAAGTTTCTTGGCGTATTGCGGGTCAAGCGCGTGCTCTGCATCCACGAAAGCACAAACGCCGCCCTGTTTTTGCTGCTCGGCCACGCAATGCAGCGTCAACGTGGTTTTGCCCGAGGATTCGGGGCCGTAAATCTCGATGATGCGGCCCATTGGCAGACCACCGATACCAAGCGCGATGTCCAGACCAAGCGACCCGGTCGAGCTGGATCTGATGTCTTGAATGGCACCTTCCGCGCCCAGTTTCATGATTGAGCCTTTGCCGAACTGGCGTTCGATCTGTGCCAGCGCGCTGTCGAGGGCCTTTTGCTTTTCAGCTTGTTTCTTGTTGTCCATTGTCAAAAGATCTGCCGTTGCCATTTTAGGTTATCCCTTACTGTCACAGTGGCCTGCTTGCCGCAATCACTGCATGCAACACGCCTGTTTGTTCTTCGTCTGTTCCTTATGGGACCAAAAGTAGAACATTTCAATCGATTTGTTTGTGGTTTGATCTTTCCACCGAACTCATTAAAAAGTTGTTTACGGGCGTGGCAAATGACCGTGGCAAACAAAGGATTTCGTGCAGATGCTTGTTTTCTTTAAAGAAAGGCTTGCCTTTCTATCTGTACCCAAGACCGGAACAACGGCGTATGAGACCGCTCTTGCGCCGCGTGCCGATATGGTGATTTCCGAACCCCCGATGCTGAAACACGCGCCCGTCTATCGCTACAACAGGTTTGTGCGGCCGATGTTTTTGAAAGTCTGCGATGTCGAACTTGAACTGATGGCCGTGATGCGCGAACCGATCAGTTGGCTGGGAAGCTGGTACCGCTATCGCCGCAGGCCATTCATGCAAGGTAAACCAAACGCAACATTTGATGTCAGTTTTGACGAATTTATCCTTGGTTACATGAAGGGCAACAAACCGGGATTTGCCGATGTGGGCAGTCAGTTGAATTTTATGGCACCGCAGCCCAACGGCACCGGTATCACCCATTATTTCCGCTATGAGGACCAACCGCGGCTCAAGTCCTTCCTTGAGCAGCGGCTTGATGTGACATTGGATCTACAGCGTGAAAATGTGTCTCCCGAAATGGATCTGGCCTTGTCAGCAGATGTCGAAAGCAGGTTTCGCCGCAAATTCGAGGCCGAATTTGCTTTGTACGACTTCGATCAATGATCAGCGCAACTGCCGGTGCACGGTGTTGGTCAGATCCGTCAGCGAAAACGGTTTCGGTAAAAATACTGAGTTTGGAATCGCCGTCTGCGCATCGCCAAAGCTGTCCTCGGCATAGCCCGAGACAAAAACCACGGGCACGCCCGGTCGGCCCTTAAGGGCTTCACGAACCCAACTTGGCCCGTCCATGCCGGGCATGATCACATCCGTCACGAAGACGTCAATATTCAGGGTCTCATCCTCAAGCGTCTTCAAGGCAGCTTCAGCTGATTCAGCCTCAAGCACGGTATACCCGCGCATCCGCAGCGCACGGCTGGCAAAGGCGCGCACCGGGGCCTCGTCTTCGACAAGTAAGCACGATGCCGTCGTCATGCTGGGCAGCCACAGGGGTCGGCGTGATGATGGGCACACTTCGGGTTATTTCCTGATGCGCCATTACGGGGAAATAAAGCGTAAAGACAGTGCCCACGTTCAGCGTGCTGTCGACGAAGATATAGCCGCCCGACTGTTTGACGATTCCATAGGCTGTGGAAAGACCCAACCCCGTGCCTTCGCCCGTGCGTTTGGTGGTATAAAACGGCTCAAACACCTTTTGAAGCTTGTCTGGCGGAATTCCGATGCCTTCGTCCGTCACCTGAACCGTCACATATTTGCCCGCAGGTACTGTCACCCTGTCGCGGGTCAGCGCACTGTTCAAATCGATACACTCGGTAGAGATCTTGATCTCTCCGCCAGCGGGCATCGCATCGCGCGCATTCACGACAAGGTTCATCAGCACCTGTTCCAATTGGCGCTTGTCCGCACGGATCGGTTTCAGAACGGGATCGTGGCTTAGCGTAAGTGTTACCTTTTCGCCGACCAGACGGTTCAACAGATGGGTCAAATCGGCAAGCGTGTCACGCATATTCAATATTTCGGGCCGCAAAGTCTGCTTGCGCGAGAAGGCCAGCAGCTGTCCGACCAAAGCCGCCGCACGGTTCGCGTTTTGGTTGATTTGAACCAGATCGCTATAGTCAGGGTCCCCCTGATCATGGCGCAGCAGTAAAAGATCGCAATGTCCCGAAATTGCTGTCAGCAAGTTGTTGAAATCATGCGCCACGCCGCCCGCAAGCTGCCCGATTGCCTGCATTTTCTGGCTTTGAACAAACTGCGCTTCCAGCGTCTTCAGCTCTGTCGCGTCATTCAGTACCGCCACCAGCGCGGGCCCTTCTTCTTCGGCGACCAGGTTCAGGGTGATCTGGACAAATACTTCACGATCTTCACGTTTGATCCGCAAGAATTCTGACTTCTGTGTGAGCCGCCCGTTCAGCGTGTCGGACAACCAGTCGGTGATCGACCTGCCCAGGCCTTCCATCAAGTTGGACAGATGCGCATCCGGCGTCAGTGATTTTCCGACCAGATTGGACGCCATCGTGTTGAACGAGATCACAGCCCCGTCGGGGGCCACCTTGATCAGGGGGATTGGAAGCTGCTGAAAGGCCTGCCAGCCGGGATCCACGGGATGCCCCGAATGGCCCGGCAGCAGATAGAGCGCGCGCCGGCCCGCACCAGCAGGCACTTCGCCGACCATCATCACCTCTGCCCCGTGCGCGGTCGTGACTTCGGCCAGCGCACCATGCGCGACGGGCAGTTTCTTGAACACGCGGTCAAGCGTTTTGACACGCGATCCCATCAGTCCCCGCGCGGCGTCGTTCATGAACAGGATCGCCCCCGCTCGCCCCACCATGAACATCGGCAAAAGCGGGTCACTGGATTGGCGCTTATGCTCGATCTTTGGTTGGATTGCTTCGAGCCGCCACAAAAAGCCGTCTTGTACGCGGTGCGCAGAAATGCGCATTTGTCCGCCGCGCGTAACGATATCTTCCTTGGCCGATCCCGCCCCCGCAGCGATGGTCTGCAACCGAAAGATGATTGCGGCGGGGTTGGCGAACTGGTTGGAAAAGAGCGCACCCAGCGTGTCTGCGTCCCTGTTCCCAAAGATCGTTTCAGCGGCCGGATTACGGGCAGTCAAAGCCCCGTCTTCCGTTGCGAAAACGGTCGGGCTGGTGTCGTTCGCGATGAAATCAGCCACGGCCCGATGCGCAACGGCCAATTGGCCGGCCGCCTTGCGCCCGGACAGAAGCGAAACCACAGACACCAGCATCATCGCAGCGCCGACCGCCAAAAGCGCCAGCGAAAGCACCGGATCCGGCACCAGATTCGCGCTGCCAGACGCCACAATTGAAAAGCAAAACAGCCACAAGACGCGGCGACGCGTCGTCTGGGCCGTACCGGATCGATCTGCCAAAAAGAGCCCCCCTCGCAATGAAGCACGCCATCATCTACGCGCAGGGAGGTTAATCAGCTGTTAAACGCCGGGCGTATCAACCACAAAACACGTTAAAGTCGATCCTATATATTTCTATGCACGCTTCAAGTGTGCCGTAAAAAAGCCGTCTCCGTCAGCGTCGACATCAAAACGCCGCGCAAAGACCTGCTGCCAGTCAGGATGCCGGGCCAGAAACGCCGCGATGCGGTCTTCGTTTTCACATGTGAGAACAGAACAGGTCGCATAGACAAGTGTCCCTTCCGGTGCGACATGCGCGACGGCCGCATCCAGAATACTGTCCTGAATACCGCACAGTTCTGTCAAGCGCGGCTGGGTCAGGGTCCATTTCCCTTCGGGCGCACGCCGCCACGCCCCGCTGCCCGAACAGGGCGCATCGCACAGGACCACGTCAAACGGGGGCTGATCTGCGAGGTTTGCGGTCTCGACTTGAGTGACCTGAGACCCCGCACGGGCCGCGCGGGCAGGCAGATCTGACATCCGGCGTGGATCAATATCATGGGCGAAAACGGTGGCCGACGGGGCCGTTGCGATCGCAAGGGCCTTGCCGCCACCACCTGCGCAGTAATCCAGCACCCGTGCGCCGTGTGGCATTGCGGCGACGATGGCTTGGCTGGCCGCATCCTGAAGTTCAACTTCGCCTTCCAAGTAACTGGCAGAATTACGAATTTTGCGTTCACCGCTTAGCACAGTCAGCGCGGATTCAGCAAGGGGATTGGGGCGCAGTTCCACGCCTTCGGACGCCAGACGCGCGGCAGCGGCAGCCACATCAGTCTTGGCCAGATTGACCCGCAAGGTGATCGGTGCCCGCGCTTGAAGCATCGTCGCCACGGTCTCGGCGCGCGGCCCCAGCGACGCCTTGAACGCGGGGATCAGCCAATCGGGCAAGTTCCACCGGGTCGCTTCGTCTTGCGGGAAAGCGGGGGTGTCGCTTTCGACCTCGGTCAAAGGGTGTGGCGCGTGACCCTGACCATTGAAAATCCCCTCAAGATCTGCCCCTTGTGCGCGCAGAATACCGATCATCAGCCCCCGCCCCGTCTCGGCCCCCAGATGCGCAGCTGTCCGGCGTTGGCGCAGCACGTCAAAGACGTGATCGCGCACGGCGGCACGGTCTTTTGACCCCGCATAGCGGCTGCCGCGGGCCCAACGCGTCAGCGCCTGTTCCGCAGGAACGCCATCGGCCATCGCGTTCAGTATTTCAATCGCAGCCGAGACACGGGCACCGGGGGTCATTATCATTTCACCTATTGTTAAAAGCCTATTCAGGCTTTGGGTGTATTTGATGTGAACAAACGCGGATCACATCGATTTCGTCTCTCCGCTTTACGGGAGTGGCAGTATCTATCGCAACCCTTCACCGTCAAGGGCCGACCATATGCAGAACATTTGAGCGAAGTTATCCCAATATACCCGGTCTAGGGCCTGACCGCAGGGCGGGCCCCAGACCCGTACCGTTATCAAGCGGCGTCGGGGATGGCTGCACCGTCGGTGTGGCACGTAACCCAACGGCCCCTGTCATAGCGGCGCGAGACCTTTCCCCCGCATCAAGCGCCGCCAGCGTCAGCCAGCCGTTGTCGAAAAGGGCGCGCACGTCCGGCTGACGCTCCAGAACGCGGCTGATCATCTCTTGGGGGGCCTCGACGGCGACGACAAGGCGGCTCGGCATATGGCGCAGCCCGTCTCCGTCGTGGACAGATTGCCACGGCAGGCCAGCGCGCAGCGGACCGCCGTTGCCTTCCAGCACGCCGATCCCGCCGACAACATTATGCAGCAGTTTGTTGCCCGCCCCAAACATCCGGGGTGATACGGCAGAGCCTTGATATTGCAGCGCGATCCAGCTTGCGACCACGACCGGGGCGCTTAGGATCAGCTCAAGCGTGGCGGCCTCGGGGTCTTTGTGCCAGTCATAATCGTGCAAGAAGATCTGCCCCTCAAGGTCGCGCCCGACCGTCCGGCTGCGCGGGGCCGCGATGAACCCGCGGCAACCGGCAAGGCCCCATTCTGCCCGAAGCTCTGACCAGTCGCGGCCCCGATGGCCCAGTGATCCCACAGCCCCGCGTGGCAGGGATTGCGCCCGCTCTGTCCTGGTCAGGCACACCCGCCTTGGCCAGCGCGGCACGCAGGCGCGCCACATCCGCCGCGTGACTATCAGGCAGCGTGTCCGCAAACAGCCGCACGGCATCAGACACCGTATCGTGCAGGCCCGCGATAAACTGCGTGTCCACCGGGATCTCTATCCCCTTGGCGGCAAGTCCCTGACGCACGGCATCATCGTTCAAAAGCCCCGCAAGGATGCGTGCGTTCACATCGCCCGCAAAGCCACCACAGGCCCCGCATTGCAACGCGCTGCCATGTGGTGCGTTGGTCACGCTGGCACCGTGGCCGCAGACCAGCACAAGCCGGGCAAATCCATCGGTCAGTGACATCGCCCGCAGGATGTTGTGCGCCGCCCCGATGCGGTCAGCGCGCGGCATGTCCAGTTCGGGGGCCGGTTCGGAAGTCGGTTCGGGGGCGAAGGCACTGGTCAGGCCAAGCGAGTCGCGCACGAGTTTGCCGATATAAAGCGGGCCGGCCGCCTCGACAAAGGCAAAGGCCGACACGGCAGCGCGTTTGAACCGGCCCCACGCGCGCACCGTCCGCAAACGGACCCTCGCCTGCGTTTCCTTGGGCGCTTCAATGCCAGCACGGGTGGAAATTGACGGTGCCAGCAGGATCGGCGCGCGTGCCTCGATCACGTCTGACCCGTGGCCCCGGTGGCGCAGAGGCAGTCCAAAAAACCCTGCGAAACCAATGGTCTGTATGCCAGGGTCCGTGCCCTCGATCGCGCGGCGCAGGCGTTCCGAGCGTACGTCGATGCAGAATGCGGCCTGAACAGCGGCACGGTCGGTTTGCGTATGCTCGGGCACTTGCCCTGACAACAGCTGCGTCAGGCGGCGTTCGTTGGCAAGGTCCACCGCTTCCTGAAGCGCCGCGTCCAGCCGCAATTCAGCGTCGGGCTCAATGGGTTTGGCATAGTCGATCTGCGCCCTTGCCCAGGCATCGGCGGGCGCGTTGGGCGCTTCAAGCAAAGCAACCTCCCAGACAAGGCGGATCGTCAGAAGCTCAAAAAGGGTGTCGTCACGTCCGCCGTCACGCTCTGCGGTCCAGCCCAGATGGCGGGCATATTGCGCCCAGCCGGACAAGCTGGCCAGCAGGCGGTGGAAATACAGCGGTGCTGCAGCTGCCGTCAGATCCAGCGCCTGACACGCCTCGGCGAAGGTTGCGCGTGCGTCTGTGGGCAATGCCGCCACCCGCGCCGCGAACCCCGTCAGCCCTGCGATGTCCGGCGTCATGTCGCGGCTGGCATAGGCGTGCCACGCGGCCCAGGCCCCGATCTGCGGCGCAGGCCAGAACGCTTGTCCACGATCAAAATGCGCCGCCGCCCAGTGGCTGATCCGGTCTTCGACAAGCGCGGGCCAGTCCAGGCCGTGTTGCGCCTGCGACAGCTCTGCCAGCGTCGGCAGGGGCGCGCGGGACGGCGGGGCGGTTCCGGCGGCATTCGACACCGCGTCCGGTGACAGCCCGTGTGCGGCAGCAGCAGCGGCCAGATCTTGCGTCGTGACCTGCCCCGCGTCGATCATGGCCGCCACCAGATGACGCGGCAGGAATATGTCTGCACCCCCGACACGCGCCATCCGGGCGGCAGCGCAGGTGCGATCCTCTCCGATCTGGCCAACCCAGGGATTGACAGCGACCGTCGCCTCAAGCGGGAAAGCCGGGGGGATCTGACGCAAGGCCGCGTCGGCGCAAGAAAAAAGTTCAAGGGTCTGGCCCGGCCAGGTCATATGCGCATTCATTGTGATGCTCCCGTTTTGGCGGCCCAGCGGCCCGCGCACCGCTCAAGAACCGCGTTGATGTAAAGACCGTTCATCAGATGCACACGCAGATCCGCAGCTGCCGGATGCCACGCCCAAAGCGGAAAGGTCGTCTGTGCCACCGCCGCAACCGCAAAGCTGGCAAGCGCCAGAACAATCGTTGCCCAGATCAGCCCGTCAGGCGGTGGGGGTGCGGGAAGGATGCCCGCCGACAGCCAGGTCACCCCCTGCTGCAAGGCAAAATAGGCGACGGTGGCGGCCACGGACATCGCCACTGTGCGCCACGCCAACGCCCGTGGCGCAAGATCCGCAAGCCCTTGGGCAATCAGATACACCACGCCGAAAATCAGGATCGCCCCCAGGGCGATGGCTTGCGGGGGTTTCGACATAATCCCGAAGGCCAGCCCGACAAGGACATAAAGCGCCAGCGCCAAACCGAACGCGCGGGCAACCGCTCTTAGGTCGGGTACGGCCACGGGGCCGGGCCTGCGGATCGAGGCGACCTCGGTCACGGCGCCGCCCGAGGCCAGAAAGGCGTGCGCCTTGTAAAGCGAGTGCGCCACGATATGCAAAAGTGCCAGCGGGAACAGCGCCAGCCCGCATTGCAGCACCATAAAACCCATCTGCGCGCAGGTAGACCACGCCAGCGCTGTCTTGACCGCCGGTTGTGTCAGTGCCACCGCAGCCCCCAGCAGCGCGCTAAAGCCACCTACAAGCGCCAGCACGGCCAGCACGCCCGGCGCTGTCAGCAGCACATCGGCAAACCGGATCAGCAAAAACCCACCCGCATTCACGACGCCTGCATGCAGCAGCGCAGACACCGGCGTCGGGGCCTCCATCACCTCTGTCAGCCACGCATGCGTCGGCACCAGCGCGGATTTGAAAATCGCCGCCACCGCCAGCAACAGCGCGACCAGCCACAATTGCCCCCTTCCCGCGTCCGCCTGCGCCGCGCTGTTGATTGTGGCGATGTCAGAGGTGCCAAAGGCGGCCAGCAAAAGCGCGCAGGCGATCACCAAAGCCCCACTTGCCACGCCCGCGCTAAGCGCTTTCTTGCGGGCGGCCCTCCGGGCGCGGGGCCGGTCAGGATAGTGCAACAACAGCCGGTGAAGCGTGATGCTGGTCGCGACCCATCCAAACCCAAGCTGGAAAACGTTGCCAGCCCCCACCAGCAGCAAGACGCACGCAATCGTCGCCGCCATCCAACCCATGAATGCGGGCTGGCGCGCTTCGCCATCCAGCGCCACCCGTGAAAACCGCAGCACGATCCAGCCCACGAAGGCGACCGTCAGGGTCATTGCGATGCTGACGATATCAAGCCGCGCCGACAGCCCCACCGACGCAATCCCGATCAGCGGGCTTGTTGACGGCCCCGCAACCGCAAGATCAACGGCGCACACGGCGGCCCCCGCCAGAGCCGCCAGTGCAGCGATTTCAGGCAGGCGCAAACGCCAGTGGCCGCGCGAGGGCGGATCAAGCCGCAACGCAAGGGCCGAAGCGGCCAACGCAAAGGGCGCAAGAAGAAGCAGGAAACTCATCGAAACCTCCGGATTTGAACTCCGGCAGGTGTAGATTCTGCCTATCATAAAGAAAAATACATTGTGTGGATCACTTCGTTCGCTTTAAGTGAACGACATGCAGCTCAACTATCATCATCTTCGGTATTTTCACGCGGTCGCCCTGGAGGGGAACCTGACCCGCGCCGCGTCGCGTCTGAACCTGTCGCAATCGGCGCTGTCAACGCAGATCAGAAGCCTTGAGGACAGGCTGGGGCATGCCCTGTTTGATCGTGCGGGCCGGAAAATGTCCCTGACCGAGGCGGGGCGCATCGCGCTTGATCATGCGGAGCGGATTTTTGGTGTCGGTGACGATCTTGTCGCGACACTGACATCGCAAAGCGGGTCAGCCGCGCCGCTTCGGGTGGGCGCGTTGTCCACGCTGTCGCGAAACTTTCAGCTGCGCTTTCTAAAGCCCGCCCTCGCTTTGGGGACCGAGCTGGTTCTGTCTTCGGGCAGCAGCCAAACCCTGCTGCGCGCGCTTGAGGATCTGGCGCTTGACGTGGTGCTGCTGACCGATCCCCCCCCGCGCGAAAGCTTTCCGGGCCTTGTGGCCCACCGCCTTGCGGAACAGCCAGTGGGGCTGCACGGCACCGCCCGGCGGCTGAACCACGCCACGCTTGAGCAGGTCTTGCGGATGGAACCCGTGATCCTGCCCACCGAAAGCTCGATCCGGACGGGGTTTGACAGCCTTGTGGCGCGCCTTGGCGTGACGCCCAAGATTGCCGCGACCGTTGACGACATGGCGATGGTCAGGTTGCTGGCCCGCAATGACGTGGGCCTCGCGCATCACCCCCGCTGTCGTGTTGGCGGATGAGTTGGCGCAGGGCCTGCTGGTCAGTGCGCCCTTTGCGCTCGACATCGTGGAAAGCTTTTACGCCATCACGGCACCGCGCACCTTCGCGCACCCTCACCTTGATCAGTTGATAGCATCTTCGGTTGCATAGACAGCGCAACCCGCGCAGCCCCCGAAAAGCGCGACAAGGGGGCCTATCCTATCCGGTAGTTCGGCGATTCCCGCGTGATCTGGACGTCGTGCACGTGGCTTTCTTTCAACCCGGCGCCGGTGATCTTCACGAACTCGCAGTTGCTGCGCATCTCTTCGACCGTGGCGCTGCCGGTATAGCCCATGGCGGCGCGCAGGCCGCCGACCAGCTGGTGAAGCACCGCGGCGGCGATGCCCTTGTAGGGCACCTGACCCTCGATGCCTTCGGGCACCAGCTTGTCGACTGGCCGCGTCCTTCTGGAAATACCGGTCGGCCGAGCCGCGCGCCATCGCGCCAAGCGATCCCATCCCGCGATAGCTTTTGAAGCTGCGGCCCTGATACAGGATCATTTCGCCGGGGCTTTCGTCGGTGCCGGCGATCATTGACCGACCATCGCGCAGGATGCGCCCGCGGCGATGGCCTTGGCGAAATCGCCGGAAAACTTGATCCCGCCATCGGCGATCACCGGCACATCGCCCGCGCCGCCGACCACAATCCATGATCGCGGTCAGCTGCGGCACGCCCACGCCCGCGACGATGCGGGTGGTGCAGATGCTGCCCGGCCCGATGCCGACCTTGACCGCATCCGCGCCCGCGTCGATCAGCGCGCGCGCGCCGTCCGCCGTGGCGATGTTGCCCGCGCAGACCTGTACCTCGTTCGGATACTGATCCTTGATGCGGCGGACGGCGACTCGGCCACGCCTTCGGAATGACCGTGCGCGGTGTCGATCACGACCAGGTCGACGCCCGCATCGATCAGCGCCTGCGACTGCGCTCGAATCCCTCGTCGCCGACGGTCGAGGCCGCGGCTACGCGCAGCCGGCCCATCTCGTCCTTGCAGGCGGTGCGGGTTCAGCACCGACTTTTCGGTGTCCTTCAGCGTCAGCAGACCGGTCAGCTTGCCCGCGCCGTCGGTCACCAGCAGCTTTTCGATGCGGCGCGCCTTCATCAGGCTGATCGCCTCGTCCCGGTCGGCGGGCTCGCGCAGGATGGCAAGGTTATCGCCGGTCATCATCACGCGGACCGGGGTCGTGTCGTCGCTGGCAAAGCGCATGTCGCGGTTGGTCACGATGCCCAGCACGCGCCCTTGCTCATCCACGACCGGAAAGCCGGTGACGTTGTACTGGTCCTGCAGGCGCCTTGGCGTCGGCCAGCGTCTGGTCGGGCCGCAGCGTGATCGGATCGTAGACGATGCCGATTTCGAACCGCTTCACGCGGCGCACCTCGGCGGCCTGCTGGGGGGTGGCCAGATTGCGATGCAGGACACCCATCCCGCCGGCCTGCGCCATGGCGATGGCCATGCGGCTTTCGGTGACCGTGTCCATGGCCGAACTGATCAGCGGGATGTTCAGCGCGATCGACCGCGTGACGCGGGTGGTCATATCGGCCGTCGACGGCAGCACACTGGATGCCGCGGGCACCAATAAAACATCGTCGAAGGTCAGAGCCTCGCGAATCTCCATTTTGCACCTCGGCTTGCATGGGTTCATTTGGCGGTTTCCTATTTCACGGATAGCCCGGATTGGAAAGCGCCATTTATGCATCGGCAGCATTGCAATCAGCAAATGGCTGGAGAAAGCTGCGCTGCACCGCATCATGAGGGAGACGACGGATGGCGCATCATGGATACGAAGGCGGCAGGCTGGATCTGCCGTTTGTCGGAATATCGACCTTCGGCAAGCGACCCTATCAACCCGATTGGGCCGCATTGGACGCTGATGTTGCGATATTGGGGGCTCCTTTTGATGCGGGAACGCAATGGCGGGCCGGGGCGCGGTTTGGCCCGCGCGGGGTGCGCGAGGCGTCAACCCTGTTCAGCTTTGGCCATGCAGGGGCCTATGACCACGAAGACGACGCGGTGTATCTGCCCGGTGACGTCAATATCGTCGACATCGGCGACGCCGACATCGTGCATACCGACACAGAGCAAAGCCACGCCAATATCGAAAAAGGCGTGCGGGCCATTCTGGACGCTGGTGCCCTGCCCGTCGTGATCGGCGGCGACCATTCGATCAATATTCCGTGTGTCCGCGCATTTGATGCCCAAGGGGATTTCCACATCCTGCAAATCGACGCGCATCTGGATTTTGTCGACGAAAGGCACGGGGTGCGCCATGGACACGGCAACCCGATGCGCCGCGCGGCAGAGCGGCCCTATGTCACAGGTCTGACGCAGGTGGGCATCCGCAATGTCAGTTCGACCGCGCGTGAAGGTTATGATGATGCACGCGCCATGGGGTCTGACATCCTTTCGGTCCGGCAGGCCCGCAAAATGGGACCGCTTGGGGTGCTGGGGCATGTGCCGGATGGCGCCCGGCTGTATGTGACGATTGATATCGATGCGTTCTGCCCTTCGATTGCGCCGGGAACGGGCACACCGTCGCACGGGGGGTTCTTGTATTACGAGGTGTTGGAATTGCTGCAGGCCGCCGCAAAACGGCATGACATTATCGGCATCGATCTGGTCGAGGTCGCGCCGGATTATGACCCGACCGGATCAACGAGCATTCTTGCGGCGCAGATCCTGCTGAATTTTCTGGGGTTCATTTTCCACGCGCGGGTTGCGCGTGAGGGGTAACGGCGACTTGGGGCTCTGCCCCAAACCCCGGGATATTTGAAAGCCAGAGAAGCGGGGGCGCGGATGTCGCAATTTGCGACGCATCTTGGCTTTCGTCTGCCGCAGCCTTCGCTATGTTGCGGCAAAGGTTTTTAAGGGCTGAACAATGAGCAACGATCCTCTCGTGGTATTTACGCCTTCGGGCAAACGCGGTCATTTTCCGAAAGGCACGCCGGTTCTGACCGCTGCGCGGCAACTTGGCGTTGATCTTGATTCGGTCTGTGGCGGGCGCGGGATCTGTTCCAAGTGCCAGGTGTCGCCCGGATATGGCAAGTTTTCCAAGCACGGCGTGACCGTCAGTGACGATGCGTTGACCGAATGGAACAGCGTCGAGCAACGCTACAAGGACAAGCGCGGCATGATCGACGGGCGCCGTCTGGGCTGTCAGGCGCAGGTGATGGGCGATGTGGTGATTGATGTGCCCGCCGAGAGCCAGGTCCATAAGCAGGTGGTGCGCAAGCGGGCCGAGGCGCGCGATATCGTGTTGAACCCGTCGACCAAGCTGTTTTACGTCGAGGTTCAGGAGCCCGACATGCACGAGCCATCGGGCGATCTGGAGCGGCTTTGTACGGCGTTGAAAGATCAGTGGGCGCTGGAGAATGTGAAGGCCGATCTTGTCATTCTGCAATCGGTGCAAAAGATTCTGCGCAAGGGCGACTGGAAAGTCACGGTTGCTGTCCATCTGGGCGACGATGAAAATCCGCCGCGCATCATGCACCTGTGGCCGGGGTTCTACGAGGGGACACTCTATGGGCTGGCAGTCGATCTGGGATCGACTACCATCGCGGCCCATTTGTGCGACTTGCAGACCGGAGAGGTGATTGCATCGTCCGGCGTGATGAACCCGCAGATCCGGTTTGGCGAGGATCTGATGAGCCGCGTCAGCTATTCCATGATGAACGACGGGGGTGCGGATGAAATGACCCGCGCCGTACGCGCCGGTATGAACCAGCTTTTTGACGAGATCTGCGCCGAGGGCGGCATCGACAAGGGGCTGGTCGTGGATGCCGTTTTCGTCTGCAATCCGGTGATGCACCACCTGTTTCTTGGCATCGATCCGTTCGAACTTGGCCAGGCGCCGTTTGCGCTGGCCACATCGAACGCGCTTCGGCTGCGGGCGGTGGATCTGGATCTGAGCATCCACCCCTCTGCGCGGGTGTATTTTCTGCCTTGTATCGCGGGGCATGTGGGCGCGGATGCCGCGGCAGTGGCGCTGTCCGAGGCACCGGACAAATCGGACGATCTGGTACTGGTCGTCGATGTGGGCACCAACGCCGAGATCCTGCTTGGCAATCGCGAGAAGGTGCTGGCGTGTTCATCGCCCACCGGGCCCGCGTTCGAAGGAGCGCAGATCAGCAGCGGCCAGCGCGCCGCCCCCGGTGCCATCGAGCGGGTCGAGATCGACCCCGACAACCAAGATTGCACGGTTCAAGGTGATCGGCAGTGACCTTTGGTCGGATGATCCGGGCTTTGACGCCGCAATTGCCGCAAGCGGCGTGACCGGCATCTGCGGCTCGGGCATCATCGAGATGGTCGCAGAGATGCGTCTGCACGGCATCGTCGATGCCCCCGGCCTGATCGGCAGTGCCGCGCAAACCGGATCGCCTTCGGTCTTCGCCGATGGGCGCACGAATTCCTATCTGGTTTATGACGGCACGGCCAATGGCGGGCCGCGCATCACCGTGACCAACCGCGACATCCGCGAAATCCAGATGGCCAAGGCAGCGCTTTATTCGGGGGCGCGGCTGTTGATGGATAAATTCGGGGTCGACAAGGTGGACCGCATCGTGCTTGCCGGGGCATTTGGCGCGCATATCAGCACCAAGCATGCGATGGTCCTGGGGATGATCCCGGACGCCCCGTTGGACAAGGTCACCTCTGCGGGAAATGCAGCGGGAACGGGGGCGCGCATAGCCTTGCTTAACAGTGCCACCCGCGCCGAGATCGAAGAAACCGTGCGCAACATCCACAAGATCGAGACCGCGATCGAGCCGCGGTTTCAGGAACATTTCGTCAATGCCTCAGCGATCCCAAATGCGGTCGAGCCGTTTCCGATCCTCAACAGCATCGTCACGCTTCCCACGGCCACTTTCAACACGGGCGGCAGCGGCGCAGAAGGATCAGGCGGCGGACGCCGTCGGCGGCGCGGCTGATCTTCGGCTACAAAAAGGACATAACCCCCATGTCGGATGCGAACCACGATCAAGAGGAATTCTGGACCACAAACGCAGGCCCCTTGTGGGTCGCGCAAGAAGGGCTTCTGGACGCATTTCTTGCGCCCGTCCTGTCTGAGGTTCTGACGACAGCGGGGATCGGCCCTGATCAATCCGTGCTCGACATCGGCTGTGGCACGGGCCACTCGACGCTCAAAGCGGCCCGCCTGGTCGGCCCGGGCGGCTTTGCGCTGGGCGCCGATATCTCGGCCACGATGATCGCGCGGGCGAAAACGCGTGCGGTCGAGATGCCGCAGGCGCATTTCAGCCTGACCGACGTGGCGGATCACAGCTTTGAGCCTGACCAGTTCGATCATGCGATATCCAGGTTCGGCGTTATGTTCTTTGCCAATTCAGTCGCTGCCTTTCGCAATATCGCGACCGCGCTAAAGCCCGGTGCACAGATCACTTTTGCCACCTGGGGCCAGATCCAGAACAATCCGTGGTTCACCCTGCCCGCCCGCATCGCGAAAGAAGCGCTTGGCACCCCGCCCAAAAGTGATCCCGATGCACCCGGCCCCTTTGCGTTTCGTGACATCGACAAGGTTTGCGGCCTGCTGCGTAGCGCGGGGTTGTCGCAGGTGTCGGGCACGGCATATGAGATACCGCTGTCCCTGCCCGGCGGTGCCGCGCAAATCGCGGCCTTGTCCCGCCAGATCGGCCCCGCCAAAGGCACGATCGCGCATTTCCAAGCCGACGACGCCGCGCAATCACGCATCGAAGACGCGATGGCCAAAGCCTTTGGCGCATTCGACGGTGCCGGCATCCCTGCGGAAATCAACCTGTTCACAGCGACAAAGTCGTGACTTGACGCAGGGCGCATCACGGCCTAAGTCACGGCAGGCGCGCGGGTATGGTGAAAAGGTATCACGGCAGCTTCCCAAGCTTTAGTTACGAGTTCGATTCTCGTTACCCGCTCCAACACTCCACAACGTTTTTTAACCCACACTTCTGTCAACGCGCGATGACGATGTCGGCGCGCAGACCGCCCAAGTTTTCTGATTGCCCGAGGCGCAGCACGCCTCCGTGGGCGCGGGCGATGTCGGTGGCGATGGCAAGGCCCAGACCGACGCCGCTGCCCTTGTTCTGGTTGCGGGCCGGGTCTAGTCGGGAAAATGGGCGGACGGCTTCGGGTCTTTGGGCTTCGGGAATGCCGGGGCCATCATCCTCGACCCGGATCCGCAGGGTCTTGGCTGTCATCATGACGGATACTTCGGCCTTGGTCCCATAGCGCACCGCGTTCGAGATCAGGTTATCGACCGCGCGCAAGATCGCGGTCTTGCGCAGGCGCACCGTACCAGACCCGTCACCATCGGGCGGCAGCAAAGTAACGCTGCGCCCGGCGCGTTGGGCTGCGGCAACGGCCTCTTGCATCAGCGCATGAGGGTCCAGCTTTTCGGGGTCGCCTTCGGCAGCGCCCTTGGCGAAATCCAGAAACTCATCCAGCATCCGCTGCATATCGTCGACGTCCTGTCTGAGTTGATCTGCCTCGTCGTCGTCCAGCATCGACAGGCTGAGGCGCATCCGCGTCAGCGGCGTGCGCAGGTCGTGGCTGACCCCCGACAGCATCAGCGTGCGTTGTTCGATCTGCCGTTCAATCCTTGCGCGCATGTCGATAAAGGCGTTGCCGGCAGCGCGGACTTCGACCGCACCTGCGGGATTGTAGGGAACGTGCCTGCCGCGCCCGAACGCCTGGGACGCATGCGGCCAGCCGCTTGATCGGGCGCAGTTGGTTGCGCAGATATAGAAAAGCGATCAGCGTCATCAGAAACCCGAACACAAAGGTATAGACGAACAACTGGTGCGGGTTGGTCGCCGAGATCCTGCGCCGGTCAAATATGATCTCGATGGGGCCGAAACGCGATTGCGTGTAAAGATGCACCCTGCTCTGATCCAACAGGTCAAGCCGCCTGAAACCCGGCAACCGCGCCTCGAACCGCTGGATCATCACCCGCCCCGAATAGTCATACCAAGACAAAAGGTTCGACGCGGGCACATCCGTTTCCAAAACCGGCCGCGCGGTGATAGCAAGAGGGCCAAGCTGTTCTTGGACCGTATCCTCCACCGCGACTTCCGAAGGTGCCTGATCGACACTATCCAACACCAACGCCACTTCGCGCAGCACCGTGTCTGTCATTTGTTTGGTCACGCCTTCGTAGTTGCGCTGCGCGAAGATCACGGTGACGACAAGTTGCAGAATCACAACCGGCAATAGCAGGATCAGGGCGGCACGCCCATAAAGGCCACGCGGCATATATCGTTTGAGCCAGACAAAGAACATGGGTAGACCTTAACCAGCCCCCTGCCCCTGCGAAAGGCCAATCCATGCTGCCCCCCGACGACTTTGACCCCCCGGTTGGTATTGCCAAGACACTGGAACCCGGCCTGCGCCGCATTGTGGCCGATAACCCGTCGCCGATGACCTACCGGGGAACCAACACCTATCTTCTGGGCAACCGCGGGCTGGCGGTCATTGATCCGGGGCCTGTGTCGCCCACGCATCTTGAGGCGATATTGGCAGCCGTCACGCCGGATCAACACATCAGCCACATTATCGTGACCCATACGCATCTGGATCATTCGCCGCTTGCGCGGGATCTTGCAAAGGCCTCTGGGGCCCCGGTGCTGGCATTTGGCGATCCGCACGCGGGCCGGTCTGCCGTGATGCAGCAACTGGCCGCGGCGACCGAGATCGGCGGAGGCGAAGGTATAGACACACACTTTACCCCCGATCAAACCCTGAGCGACAACGAAGAAATATCCGGCGACGGGTGGGCGCTGCGCGTGCTGCACACGCCCGGTCATATCGGCAATCACCTGAGCCTGGGCTGGCACGATGCCTGCTTTACGGCGGATCATGTGATGGGGTGGGCCAGTTCGCTTGTGTCGCCCCCCGACGGTGATCTGACCGATTTCATGGCGTCTTGCGCGCGGCTGCAAGAGCAGGACTGGCGTTGTTTCTATCCGGGCCATGGGGCGCCGATAACAGACCCGGCGGCGCGGCTTGACTGGCTGATCCGCCACCGCCAGTCGCGCGAAGCCGACATTCTGCACGCCCTTGCCGCTGGCCCCGCGACGGCCCGTGCGCTTGCAGCACAGATATATACCGATACGCCCAAGGCACTGCTGGGGGCCGCGACGCGAAATGTCCTTGCGCACCTTGTTGATTTGGCAGGAAAAGACCGCGTTTCGCCTCTTGGTCCACTCTCTGCGGATGCTGAATTCAAGCTGACGTAAACGCCGCAAAGAAAAATCTGAAAAACTGCCCCAAACCCTCTGGACGCCACAATATCCCACTGCTATATCGCCCAGACCGTTCCGACGTAGCTCAGCGGTAGAGCAGTTGACTGTTAATCAATTGGTCGTAGGTTCGATCCCTACCGTCGGAGCCAATTCCCCTCTAAGGTATTGGAAAGACTGAGACTTCGGAGTTTAACTCCGATGGTTTTTGCTGGTATTGCTGCAGATGTTGCACTTGGGTTGCACACGGCAGTCACACCGGTTGAACAGGTCAGGTCTGGGTGCCCCTCATTACGAGGGCATCATGCCGCAGCAAAATCATCTTTACCGGCAACGCCGTCACTTCCATTTCAGACGCCGAATTCCCGGGTTATCCACATCTATCCGCCCGGTTCAGGTCGCCATGGGCACGACAGATCAGAAAACGGCTCTTACATGGCTAAGAACACTGATGACAGAGTTCGATGCCATGCTGGATGCCTTTACCTTTATCCTCGATCCGCTCCCGGAAGAGCTGATCGCCTCATATTTCCGGGCGCGAATCCAACAGGTCGTCAATGATTTGCGCCGCCAGCAGCGGATGGAACGGATGTCGGGACACAAAAAGGTCCCGCATGCAACCCACCGCGTAGAGCGCACTGTCCTGACTGCCTTGATCCATGACGGAATGGATCCCGCACTGGCTCCTGCATGGATTGATCCGTCCTGGTCCCCTGACGAAGTGGAAGCTGCCGTCACACTCTACTCAAGGGAAGTCAGTGGTTTGCGAGCGAGTGAACCGCGCCGCCGGATCCTGTACGATTTCGAAGCCGCCACGGGCGTGAAGCCGAACTCGCGCGAACATGAATACCAGATTCTCGAAGCGCATCTCCATGCGCGGCTCGCGGCACTTGATGTGGAGCGTGACAATCAGCAGCTACGCGTTGAAGCCTACGCGGAACTGGCCAGAAAATTCGTTCCCAGACCGGAACAGCGTCTTCACCCGTCGTGGGCAATGCGTTGCCCCGGGTGTCGTCTGCACCGAAAAGTGCAGCAGTTGTCACGTCGGCAGCGCCGCAGAAAGCCTCTGCCCCATCACCTGCGAAACCGCACGCACTCCTGAAGCCGACCCCTATGGACAATCCAAAAGCCGACTTCACCCCCGGGGTTACCGAAATCCAGAAGCCACTGACGATCAATGCTCTTCGCGCGCAGCAAGCGCAGGCGGAGGCAGTGGCCCGCGGCCATGAGAAGGTTGCCGATGGTCCCGATATCGCGAGTATCTTTTGGCGTATGGCCATTTCCGAAGGCTTCGGAAAGGAGACGTACGCGCAGCGAGCTTCCAGTGTCCGGCTTTTCAGTTTTGTCACCGGCGTACAAAGGGTCGATGATATCCGGCAGCACCATCTGTCCAGCTTTCGCGACAGCGTCACGTCGCTCCCGAAGCATTTCATGAAATCACCGAGCGACGGTGAAAAAACAATTGAAGAGATAATGCACGAGGCGCGGTTCCTCCCGGGGGACGAAAAGGGATTCAGTATCGCAACCCGGCAGCGGCACATCAAATCGATGGAGCTTCTTCTGGACCGGGCGGCGTCCGAAGGTCACCTCCTCGACACAAGCCTTGACGTCAAGAAAGTCAAACCGAAAGCCAAGGGAAAAGGCGCGAAACACAAGCAGAGATCGGTGTTCACTGCGGAAGAATTGAAAAAGGTCTTTGCGCATAGCCTGTGGCAAGGTGCCCGGAGTGAAGGAAGCCGTCATGAGCCGGGATCAGCCATTGTCCGGGATTCCGCGCTACTGGATCCCTCTCATCCTGGCGTATACCGGAGCACGTCGGGCAGAAATCGCAGGCCTCAAGGCAAGTGACATCCAGGATATCGAAGGTCATCCTTGCATCGTGATTCAGGCAAACGAGTACCGGTCAATCAAGGGGGAGGAACCGGGCGAGACGGACGAACGGTACAAGAAGACCCGCATCGTGCCGCTGCATCCCCATCTCATCGAACTGGACCTGTGCAAACATGCCGCCGAAATGACAGGTCGCGGCGAGAAACTGTTGTTTCCGGACGTTGTCCCGAAACCCCGCAAGGAATCTCGCAGGGCAGCGGCCTCCGATTCCGCCCTGATGGTGGACAAGTTCGGCGAGTTCATCGACTACATGTGGCGCAAATCACTTGAAGCTGCCTTGGACGGAAACCCGAGAAAACTTTGCATGCATTCCATGCGCCATCACGTGAATGATTTTTTCCTGTTCTCATCAGATGTCTTGGAGGCCGTGCGCTATGATCTCGTCGGCCACGTCAAATCGGAGAACGAGCAAACCAACACGTCTGTCTATCGAGGAGAATCTCCCCTTGACCTGAAAATGGCCGCCATCAAGAAGCTGCCGCGGCTATTTTAAGCAGTCGCGACCGGGCTCAGAATTTCGGACAAGAATATATTTTGCATGCTGCGAAACTTAGTCAATCTTTCAACTAATATAGAGGATCACAGCAGAACTCTTGATATCTACGGGGTGGTGATATCGGCGAACTCTGGTGGTCATTCATCATCCTAAATTACTGCGCTTTTCCACAGGTAAATTCGCCAACTCTTTGATTTCTTAGATCTATTGGCTCAATCCTAGGGTCTTAATATAGACAGACTAAAACTACGTGCAGGTCAATCTGCTAAGACACTATCCGGCTATCGGTAAGGTGATTTAAAACCGAAGAACGGCTTTCATTATCAATGATATCCATGACGCGCTGTGGTGTGAGAGGCAGTTCGTTAACCTGCTTTCCAGTGGCGTTCGCTATGGCGCAGGCAATCGTGGCACCCACGTTAAGAATTGGCACCTCACCCGCTCCTTTTGTGCCCAAGGGTCCGATTGAAGGTGCGCCCTCGAACATTTCCAGCTTTATCGGCAAGGCATCCCCTCCCCCGGGGATTTTGTACGTCTCAAAACAGGATTGATTGATCCTGCCATCGGTACCAATCGTGACTTCTTCATGCAAAGCATATCCAAGGCCTTGAACGACGCCGCCTTGAACCTGACTGGTGATCGCGCGGGGATTTATCGCGCGGCCAACGTCCTGTACCACGCGGTAGTCAAGGATATGTACATGCCCGGTATCCTTGTCCACAGCGACGTCACAACTATGCACCGCAAACACGGGAATATCGATCGCATCGATAAAGTGGCCTGCAGCACAACCAGGCATGGATGGGGTCCCAGGGGCCGTAAACGCCCCGGTGCCCGAGACCGGGCCGTGACGTCGCTCTGCTTCTGCGATGACGGACTGGAGCGTCATGCCTGTGCCAGGACGGCCCTCGATCTCTATCCTGCCGTTTGCAAGAACAAGCTTTGCAGCGGGCGTCTGCAGCATTTCGCTAGCGATATCCAAAAGCTTTGCGCGCACTTCGGCGCAGGCGGCGGATGTTGCTGCACCGATTGATACCGTGGTCCGACCACCGCCGACGCCAAGATCACGCCCGGAAGCATCAGTATCGGCCGTCTTGACGATGATTTGGTCTGGATGAATGCCAAGCTCGGCGGCAGCCATCTGCGGCAAGGATTGCATCATTGTGCCCGATCCGATTTCAACGCCTGCTGTCACCAGTGTGGCGCTTCCATCCGCATTGAGGTTCACCGTGGCGGCAGAGGGTCCGACAAAGATGAACCATGTCCCCACCGTTGTCGCGCGCCCATAGGTAAAACGTTCAGGGTCGCGTTCGGTCAAGGGTTGGCGCCTGATCAGATCTTCCATCCGCTCCAGCATGGGGCGCAGGACATCACCTTCAAATACCTGGCCCGTCGCGCCCAAAGCGCCAGCACCGACCACATGCCGCTTGCGGAATTCGATCGGGTCCATGTTTATCGCGGCGCAGACTTCGTCGGTGTGCCGCTCAAGGGCGAATGTATTATACACGCCATTGCAGGCACGGAACGCCCCGTTCGGCGGCGTGTTAGTGTAAACCGCTTTGGTCGTCAGGTTCACGGATCCAAGCCGGTAATTCCCGCCCAGGGTATGCGCGGTCATCGTTGTCAGAAAAACCTGCTCGCCGCCATAGGCACCGCAGTCCATCAACACCGTGCCTTCGCGCGCAACGATTTCCCCGTCTTTCGTGACGGCAGACCGCAGATGAATTTCGGCATTCTCTCGGCAAAGACAGGTCAGCATCTCTTCTTCGCGGCTCAGGCACAGGCTGACAACTTGACCGGATTTCTGTGCAAGGATCGCGGCGTATGGTTCTACCGAGCAGTCGAATTTCAGCCCAAATCCGCCACCAACGGGCGGAACGGTCACGCGCACCTGAGAAGGTGAGATCCCCAATGCGGTAGCTGTAACTGCGCGGACCGTCCAAGGGGCTTGCGTTGATGTCACGATATGGTGGCGGCCATCTTCAAAGCTCGCGATGACCGACCGCGGCTCGAAGGCCACATGGTTCTGGTCCGACACGGTAGCACCCTTCAACGATTGTCACATCATCGCGGGCGAAGGCGGCAGCGATATCACCTCGGATCACGCTCGCTTCCCAGGCGACGTTACCGCCCCGTTTGGCTCCGGGAACCAGCACTTCGTAGTCTTGCCAATCGGGATGAACATCGCGCGCATCCGCGGCCAGCGCATCTGCCATGGTCAGCACAGGCGTAATAGGGTCAATCCGGGTCTTGACCATTTGTGCCGCAGCTTGCGCCTGTTCAAGAGTATCCGCGGCAATGGCAGCCACAGGTTCGCCGTTATAGCGCACCAAGTCACGCGCAAATATCGGGTGGTCAGCAATGCCCAGACCATGGAGCCCCGGCGCATCGGCGGCAGAAGCCACGGCGCGCACACCGGGCATTTTTTCGGCGACGGTCAAATCCAGTTCCCTGATCACACCCGCCGCAACATCCGACCGTACCAGAACCGCGTGCAGAACATCCTGTCCCGCCATATCGACTGTATACTTCGTTCTGCCACGCAACTTGTCTGCGGCATCGCGTCGGGGATAATCCATGACGGCCTTATGGGGATGCTCGGTCATTCAATGGGCTCCTCTTCTTGCAGCGACATCACGGCATCAATGATCCGCTCATAGCCAGTGCATCTGCAAAGGTTGCCAACGAGCGCAGTTTTCAATTGCTCCCTGTGGGGTGACGGGTTTTCCTGAAGAAACGCGGTCAGGCTGACGACCATTCCGGGAAAGCACATACCGCATTGCACCACATCGTGTCTGGCAAAGGCATCTTGCAGTCTGGATAGGCCTGAGGGGCCGGACAAGCCTTCGATGGTGGAAATCTCCGCCCCTTCAAGCAGGCCGATTGGGCGCAGGCATGCCGGGACGGCGGCGCCGTCTTCGATCACCATGCACGCGCCGCAGAACCCTTCGCCGCAAACGGCCTTGGCACCTGTCAGTCGGTAAGTATCACGCAAGACACTCAGCAAACTTGTGTGCGGGTCGCCATGAAACTCTCGTTCTTCACCGTTTATTTTGAACCGGATGCTCATGAAACCTCGCTTTCCGCCGTTTTGCACGCGGCAAACGCGCGCCGGATCAGGCTGGGCAAAACCCGGACACGGTACGATCCTTTGGCATCAACCGCGTCGCGACCTGCAACCGTATGAAGCAATTGCTTGGCCAGTTGCTCTGCGCCAGCGGCGTCTGTTCCCATCTCCAGTGCTTCTTCGAACGCAAGCCACCGGCGGGCAGACATCTCGACCGAGCCTATCGCGACACGGGCTTCGCTCTGGCCGTCAGACTGCCAGACGCTGGCAATTGCGACAGGATAATCCCCAGCGGCGCGCATTGTCAGACGCGCATGGGCGGCGACCCCCCCTTTTCGCGTTATCACCACACGGGTCAAGAGTGCAGATTTGCCCCCATGCCGTTCACCGATAAATTCAGCCAAAGGCTGCCTTTTGGTGCAACCGTCTTGGATGACCTCGACATCTGCATTCAAGGCCAGCAAGGCAGGGACAAGATCTGCCGCCGCAAAACCCTTGGTGCAGATGTTTCCACCGATCGTCGCCAGCCTTCTGACGCCCGGATTGGCTGAAGTATTCGCGGCTTGGAATAGACCGGCAAGATCGTCGTGATGCGCCACTGCATTGGCAATCTGCGCATGTGTGGCCATCGCACCGATGGAAACTTCGTCACTGGTCACGCCAATTTCGCGCATGGAAACGACACGGGAAAGCGCCAGATAGCGCGCGGCAAGTAGCTCGTGGCGCACAGCTGAGCGCATCATCCACGTGGCTCCAGCGAGGATCGTAAGTTCAGGATCGGCAGCTAATTGATCCACCGCGTCTTCAACGCTTTTTGCAAATACGATTGCTTGTGACTGTGGCATCAACCACCTTCCTTTTGAAACCGTAGACCCATTTTTACGCTTCTCGAAACGCTAGTCCCTGACCAGTTCATCGTCCGCTCATGATCATGCGAAAACGAAGCTGGTCAAAGATCACGGCAAGGATGAGCAAGACACCAAGCAGCACCATCTGCATGTAGGAACTGACCTGCGCGAGGTTCATGCCGTTCTGGACAAGGATGATGAAGAAGCCGCCCAGAACGACGTTTTCAACCCGTCCCAGTCCACCCCGTAGTGATACGCCGGCAATGACGCAGGCAGCGATGGATTCAAGCGCGATTGTGCCGCCAAGGTTCGCCTCTCCTGATTCAACCCGTGCCGTGAGCAACAGACCAGTCAGCGCAGCAATCAATGAACACAGGATGTAGGCCATCATCAGCGTGCGTTTGGTGTTGATCGCGGAAAGATGTGCAGCCTTGATGTTGCCGCCAACAGCATAGACCTGTGCGCCCAAACGCGTCCGCGCCATGAAGACCCACATCACGACGATGCACAGAATGGCGACTATCACCGGCACCGGTACCCCCCAAAGGCGCCCGAACCCGAATACATTGCCAAATTCGAATGGCAGGCCGGACACCGGAATGCCCCCGGTCAGGAACAGGGCGAGCCCGGCACCGACAGAAGACACACCCAGCGTCATGATAAAAGGTGACACGTCGAAAACC
Source organism: uncultured Alphaproteobacteria bacterium (assembly GCA_963728645.1). Taxonomy (GTDB): domain Bacteria; phylum Pseudomonadota; class Alphaproteobacteria; order Rhodobacterales; family Rhodobacteraceae; genus Sulfitobacter. The sequence continues at coordinate 488,688 of CAVSLU010000010.1, forward strand.
GCCACACCGATGCCGTTGATGCCGCCCACGATCAGCGCAGCACCAAAGCCCGCGAAAGCGCCGATGGCAATCGCCAGCCAGATCGCATCCGGGAAAATCGGAGCCATCGCCACCATGACCGTGGCCGAGATAACCGAGCTGAGCGCGATTACCGTACCGACCGAAAGGTCAAACCCACCGGAAATCAGAACTAACATCTGCCCCAGGGATACAAGGATCAGATAGACAGACTGCCGCCCGACATTGATAAGGTTCTGGATGGTCAGAAACCGATCCGACATGATCGTGAAGACGATCACGGCGATACACAGAAAGAACGGAAGGACGCCGAGCTGAATAAATAACCGCTTCAGAAGGTTATCCTTGGGTTCATCGTCGGTCTGAGCGGTAGTCATACTGTCTCTCCGGTCTCGTTGAAAAAGTTGCGCAGAACATTGTCTTCTGTTCGCGCGTCGCCAGTCAGTTCAGCAGTGATCTGCCCTTCGGCCATCACCAGCACGCGGTGTGACAGGTTAAGCACTTCGGGCAGATCGGACGAGATCACGATCACCGCCTTGCCCGATGACGCAATATCAGCGATCAATCGATAAAGCGCCGCGCGGGTGCCCATATCGACGCCGACGGTTGGTTCGTCAAAGATGAAAAGCTCGGCGTCATGGCCAAAGCTTTTCGCGAAAAGAACCTTTTGCTGGTTGCCACCTGAAAGTTGCGCGACAGGTTTCGGACGGTAGCTTTCCTTCAGCTCGACTGTCTCAAAAATCCCGGCTGCGGTCGTGCGCAGCGCACGTGGGCGTATCATCGGTCCGCGCGCCTCGCGTCCCATCATCAGGTCGATGTTCAGGTTCTGCCAGGACGACTTGGCCAGATCCAGACCTTCACTTTTGCGATCGGAAGACAGGTAATAGATCCCGGCACCAATCACGTTGCGCGTCGCGGCACCGGTCACGTCCTTGTCCTTCCAGGTCACTTTGCCGCTGCGAATTTTCTGCAAGCCCATGATGGCACGGAACATGCGCGATTTGCCTGACCCCACCAACCCTGCGATGCCAAGCACTTCGCCCCGTCTTGCCGCCAACGACACACCGCGCACGCCCCAAGACCTGAGGTTCTCAATTTTCAGCAGGACGTCTGTCGGCGCATGCGGAATATCAGGGTAGATATCCTTGATCGCACGGCCCGCCATCATCTCGACAAGGGTTGCCTCATCAGTCTTCTCCATCGCGGTCGTGCCCACATAAGCACCGTCACGCAAAACCGTGACCCGGTCGGCGATGCGTTCGAATTCATGAATGCGGTGCGAGATGTAGATGATCGCGACGCCCTGCTCTCTCAACTTCAGTATCGTCTTGAAGAGGTGGTCGACTTCGCGATCGGTGAGCGATGCGGTGGGCTCGTCCAGGATCAGCACCTTCGGCGTGCCGTGAAAGGCCTTGGCGATTTCCACCATCTGCTGCTGTGCGCGCGATAGCTGCGCCACCGGCGCGTTGACCGGCACATCAAAACCCAGCTGATCGATCAGCAATTGCGCTTTGCGCCGCATTTCGCCGTGATTTGTGAACGGTCCGATACCGGGCTCGCGACCAAGGAACATGTTCTGGGCCACGGTCATCGTCGGGATCAGGGAAAATTCCTGGAAGACAGTATAAATGCCAGCCGCCTGCGCGTCGGAGACTGATGAGAAGTGAACCGGCTGGCCGTCTACAAGGATTTCGCCATCGCTGGGTGTATTTGCGCCAGCCAACAGCGAAATGAGCGTTGATTTCCCCGCGCCGTTTTCACCGAACAGAACATGTACCTCACCGGCCCTCACGTCGAAATCGACATGATCCAGCGCCACGACACCCGGATAGGTGCGCGTCAGGCCTTTGGTCTGAATGAGAGGGATATTCGACATGATAGGAAGGATCACTTCTGAAATGTGCCGGGCAATCAAACCTGCCCGGCACATGATTTAGGGGTTATTCAACCGAGAAGACGGGCGAAAAATCTTCGGGTGGCAACACGGTGCTGCGGTCCAGATCAGCGATATTGTCTTGATTAACCACAAAGATCTTGGGGCCAACGTGCTTGACCACGTCTTTTTCTTCGAGGATACGCACAGCCTGGTCTACCGCCATGCGCGCCTGGATCACCATCGAGTCAGCGGGTGCCGCGGTGATGAAACCACGCTCGATCCCTGTCCAGACACCGGGCGTCAGATAGAACGCCAGAATGCCCGTCTGATCCATCAATCCCCGCGACCGGATAACGCCCTGCGCCGCTTCCGCAGTCACCGCCGTGCCCGCAATGTAGTTCACATCGGGGTTGGCCTGGAGCACGTCTTCCACCAGCTTGAGCTGCGCTTCCTTGCCGGTATCGCCATAGCGTGGCTCAAGCACCTTAACGGCGCTTCCTTCAACGGCGGCCATGAAGCCGGTATTCGCAGCTTCGACCCAGCCCGCGCCTGCAGGACCGGGGAACCAGCCGACGGTCACTTCCTCGCTGCCGGACGGGTGCTTTTCGGCCAGAAACTTGCCGATTTCTGACCCCATCGTGTTGAACGATACCAGCGCCTTGCCCGCGATATCCTGCGAGGACACACCGTTGATCACATCAATCACCGGAATACCCTGCCCCGCGACCTCGGAGATGACCGAGTTCAGACCATCATACGAAATCGCGCCAACGATAACCGCGTCCGCACCGCCCGCGACGCAATCCTCGATCTGGCTGATCTGGTTGGCCAGTTCGGTATAGCCGCCAGCCTCGGTCACATTCAGCTTCACGCCAAGACGACGCGCCTCTTCGACCAGACCGTAGTCAACGCCAAGCCAGTACGCATCTTTCATATGTGGCAGCACGGCGCAGATGTTCCAGGCCTGTGCCGCTTTGTCCAACGCCTCATAGGTGATGGGTGTCCGTTCGCCATCAGCGGCAAAAGCAGGCGTCGTCTCTTCGGCTTCATACGGAAACCAAGCATCTTGTGCAAAGCCGGTGGCGGGCAGACTTGCGACCGCCAATGCCGTGCTGAGCGTGAGTTTTGTCAATGTCTTCGTCATTTGTCGTAACTCCCCTTGAGTTTGCTGGCGATCATTGTGGCCGCCATTTTAGTTAGTTTTCGTCTTGTCCGGACGCGCCCTAGCTCAGCGCGCTCCGGATCTTGTCAAGCCGGGCCGTGCGCTCGTGTCGTGCGCTCAGCGCCGTCTCCATATCGACCTGCTTGAATTTCACAGGTGTATTTGGCTGCAGCTGACCGATCAGATCCATGTCAGCAGAGATGATCGCACCAATGGTGAAATATCCTCCGCCGGACACCGCATCCCGGTGCAGCACGATTGGTTCCGACCCGCCTGGGATCTGGATTGACCCGTAGGAATAGCACCCGTCTACGATGTTCGACGGGTCCGACCCGGCACCGAAGGGCTGTTCGCGCTCGACGAATTCCATCGGATTGCCGCCACGGAAACGATAGCCCATGCGGTCCGCTTCGGGCGCGACTTTCCACTCGTCCGCAAAGAACTGCTTCTGCGATCCTTCGGTCAGACGGTGCCAGTAGAGGCCCGGCAACACGCGCAGTTCAACCGGCTTAGGCAATTTGGCCAGCAGCGTTCGATCGAGTGTGCGTTCTTTCGCGGCAGACGTCGCCTGCCCCACAGGAACAGTGTCGCCAGCGGCCAAGGCACGGCCTTAAACCCACCAAGCGCACCGATCGGATAGGCTCGACCGGCTGCCAAGAGCGGGCGGCGTGTCAATGCCGCCAGCGATGGCGATATAGATGCGCGCGCCGGTTTTCAGATAGCCGAATTTCAGCGTCTGCCCTGCCTTGACCGTGAAGGAGGACCAGCAATCGCGCTCTTCCCCATCGACCAGCACGGGCATCTCTGCCCCGCCAATGGCGACCAGCGCATCATCGTTGAACTTCAGCTCAGGCCCCATGAATACCGCTTCAAGACCCGCAGCATCCTCTGGATTGCCCACCAGCAAGTTCGCGATCCGCATGGCTGCGCGGTCCATCGCACCGCCTTCGGGGATGCCAAGGTGGAAATAGCCGGGCCGACCCAAATCCTGGATCGTGGTCAGCAGGCCTGGTTTGACAACTTCAAACGTCATTGAGAGCCTCCATCAGTTTGGCGTTGGTACCTTCAAGATCGCCATTGAAATCTTCCAGATCGAAAGTCACAGGCGCGATCCGGGGCTCGTAGGTGCCGTCTTCGACTTGTTTGAGGATCTGATCGTACTCCTCGCGGTCGATGGGCTTGAATTTCACGATGTCACCGGGCCGGAAAAAGACCATGAAATCCTTGAGATAACTTACCTCTTGATCAGCATCGAAAATCGTCAGCGGTGTGATGCCGAACATCTGGTATCCGCCTGCACCCCGCACCGAATAGATGCACGAGAAACAACCGCCATATCCGACCGTCTGCTTGGGCGTATCCGTGCGCGGCTTGAGGTATTTCGGCACCTCGATCTGCTTGTCGCGCTCAACGAGCTGATAAAGGAACGGCAGGCCCGACACGAACCCGACCATCGATACAAACCAGGGCGTCGAATGATGCGCCTCGATAAACGCTTCAACGCTGTCATAACCATTGATCCGCGCAGCATAATCCAGATCGGTACCGCTTGGGTCCTGATGACGTTCGCGAAACCGCATGACGCAATCGTGGGTCCAGGGATCCTGATAGAACACCGGCACTTCAATGATGCGCGTATCCAGCCGCTTTTCAGCGTTAATGGCCTTTTCCTCGAACTCCTTGAGCTTGGCCATCATATCCTCGGGCGCGATCACCTCGGGATCATAGCGCACCTGAAAGGATGCGTTCGCGGGGCAGATTTCCCGCACGCCTTCGATGTCGGCATCGCGTGCTGCGTTGCTCATGGCGAGGGACTTAAAGAAAGCGTCCAGCGACATTTCCTCGTCCATCTCGACGAATATATGTTCGTCGCCGCCGTATGAATATCGTGTCTTCACGTTGCTCCTCCTGTCTGATCAGTAAGGTTGCCCGCATCAAGCCATGGCTCGAGCCATTGGGTATGGATGCGGCCCGCGCGCACATCGGGCGATTTCGCCAGCGCCTTGTGCAGCGGTATGGTGGTTTTCAGTCCACCGATTTCGATTGTCTCAAGCGCCTCTTGCATCTTGTCGATCGCGGCATCCCGATCTTCGGCATGCACGATCAGCTTCCCGATGAGAGAGTCGTAGAAAGGCGGAATCTGGTAACCTTCATAGAGAAAGTGATCGAGCCGGATGCCATCGTTTTCGGGCAGGTCAAGTTTGCCAACTACACCGGGAAACGGCATGAATTTCTTCAGCGGATCTTCCGCGTTCAGGCGAACCTCAATCGCGTGGCCATTCAGTTTGATTTCGTCTTGTTGCATGGGCAGCGCTTCGCCATCGGCAACGCGGATCATCAGGGCGACAAGGTCCAGACCAGTGACCATTTCGGTCACAGGGTGTTCAACCTGAATGCGCGTGTTCATCTCGATAAAATAGAACGCGTCATCTTTGCTGTCGTACAGATATTCGACGGTCCCGGCGCCGCGATACTGAACAGCCTCTGCCAGATCGACAGCTGACTTGCACATGGCGGTCCGCGTTGCCTCGGGCAGAGCAAAAGCAGGCGCTTCCTCCCAAACTTTCTGACGGCGGCGTTGCAATGAACATTCACGTTCAAAACAATGAACGGCGCGCTTGCCGTCCGCCATGATCTGCACTTCGATATGGCGCGGCTCTGGGATGACCTTTTCGATATAGATCCCACCGTCACCAAAGGCGGCCTCGGCCTCCTGACGCGCTTGAGGTGCAAGTTTCTTCAACTCATCCGGCGTCTCAGCGATGCGAATACCGCGACCGCCCCCTCCCGCGCTTGCTTTGATCATGACAGGATAACCGATCCGCTCTGCGATCTGTGCGGCTATGTCCATGTCATCAACCCGCCCGTCCGATCCTGGCACCACCGGAACACCCGCTTTTTCAGCGGCCTGACGGGCAGAAACCTTGTCCCCCATGCTTTGGATGGTGTCGGCTGATGGGCCGACAAAGATCATGCCCGCTTCTTCGACAGCGCGGGCGAATTTCGGACTTTCGGCCAGAAACCCGTACCCCGGATGCACAGCGTCGGCATTGGTATCTTTTGCCGCTTGGACGACGGCATCAACGTTCAGATAACTTTTGGAAGCCTGGGGCGGACCGATGCAGACAGCCTCGTCAGCCATCTTTGACCGCCAGCATTTCAGCATCCGCTTCGGAATGCGCCTGAATGGTATGAATGCCGAGGCTCTTCGCCGCGCGCACGATCCGCACGGCAATCTCGCCCCGGTTCGCGATGAATAGGCGTTTGATGCTCATCTTACTTCAACGTCGCCAGGACGTCGCCCGCTGAAACAGCCGCTTCGTTTTCGACCGCGTACCCGCCAAAGGTACCATCTTCTTCGGCCTGAACCTCGATGAAGGACTTCATCACCTCGACAAGGCCAATGGTCTCGCCCGAGGCGACCTTATCGCCCTCGGACTTGAACGGCGGATCCTCAGGTGAGGGTTTGTGATAGAATGTGCCGGGAACAGGTGATTGAATATCAGCCATTGGTGTTTCTCCTTGTGATTAATCGCTGGCGTTTTCTGCCAGCACATCGCGCGCCGATGCGATGCGAATACCGTTGTCTGTCAGGGTCTTGCGGATCGCAGTCAGGATCTCGACCGAGCCGGGGGTATCGGAATGGACGCAGATCGATTCAAATTCTACATCCATCACCTTGCCGCTTTCGGTTTCGACTTTGCCCTCCTGACAGGCGCGCAGACATTTCTGTGCAATCGCCTGCGGATCGGCGGCAGCCCCCTTGCGGGTAAAGATGATCATGCCGTCGTCGCCATAATCGCGGTCCGCAAAAAACTCACGCACGACCGGATGCGAATGCCGCTTGGCCACGTCATAGGTCAGCGCAGGGCCCATACAGTAAAGGATCAGGTCAGGCGAAGTCGCCTGAAGCGTTTCAACAAGATGCCGCGACAGATCCTCGTTCGACGCCGCCTCCATATAGAGCGCCCCATGGGGTTTGACGTGCTGAAGCGGCATATCGTGTCGCCGTCCAAATTCGCGCATCGCCCCGATCTGATAAAGGATGTCGTTGACGAGCTCCTCATTCGTTGCATCGATCTTACGCCGGCCAAAACCCTGCAGATCCTTGTAGGCAGGATGGGCTCCCAAAGCGACACCATGGGCCTTGGCAAGTGACACCATCCTGTTCATCGAATTGGGGTCACCCGCATGGTAACCGGTCGCGATATTGGCGGAACTGATCAAAGCCATCAGGTCTTCGTCAGGCGCATCCCCATAGCTCCAGTGACCGAAACCTTCTCCCATATCGCAGTTAAGATCGATAACCTTGCGCATCGCGACACCCCCGAAAATTGCCTGTTTCAAAAAGGATGCGGCGCGATTTAGTGTTTGTAAAATTGAATTTTCCGGGGCACAGTTATCGGAAAATCCGATAATCACTTTATAGGCGCACCTGCATGAAATTAAGGCAACTTAAGTATTTCGTAGCCACGGCCGAGACCGCTCAAGTCAGCAGAGCGGCTTCTGCGTTATCGATTTCACAATCCTCCGTGACGACAGCAATCAGAGATCTTGAAGCTTCGCTCGGAGCCAAGCTGTTCCATCGGACGCAGCAAGGCATGGACCTGACGGATGCTGGTCGTGAGCTGCTAGCATCGGCTTACGTCATCCTGGGAAAGCTGGAAGACGCGAAGAATTTGCGCCATCGAGATACGGATTTATCAGGGACAATTCGCATCGCCGCCAGCTATACCGTGATGGGATATTTCCTGCCGTACCATCTGGACAGGTTGCGTCGGCTGCACCCAAATCTCGACATACAATTGCATGAACTTAACCGCGACAGCATCGAGGAAGGCTTGCTCGGAGACCGCTTTGACGTCGCTGTGATGCTCACCTCGAACATCACCAATGCGCGGCTGGAAAGCGAAACGCTCTTGCGATCCACGAGACGCGTCTGGGTCGCAAGCGGGCACCGGTTCGCACAGCGCCGCAATATCAGCTTTGAAGAAATCGCGGATGAAGAGATGATCCTGCTCACCGTCGATGAAGCCGCCAACACGGCCATGAAATACTGGAGCTCTCAGGCGACACAGCCGCGGATCAGCCTGAGAACCAGTTCGATCGAAGCGGTGCGGTCTATGGTGGCAAATGGCCAGGGTATCACCATCCTGTCGGACATGGTGTACCGCCCTTGGTCGCTTGAGGGAAAGCGGATCGCAACAGTTCTGCCCGGCTCATCCGTACCCACCATGGATGTCGGCCTTGCCTGGCGACGCGGAGCGACATTCTCACCCCAGATGGACATGATCTACGCCTATTTTCACAAAGCGTTCAATTCACCCTTCTCGGCTTGAAAAGCAGGTCGAACGAAACGCTGGAGATGCCTGGAAATCTCTCACTTGGGCTAGAGATCTTGCAAGAAAAAATGGATGGCCGGTCCTGATATCCAGATTATCGTTTGATCTCAACTTCCAGGAACTCGACGACCATCTCTGACCTGTTTTGGACATCATGCTCGACACCCACATTTCGAGCATAGGGTTGTCCGGCAACCATTTCAGTTTCCACTTCGGACCCATCAGCATGCACGATCGTCAATCGCCCCGAGATCGTAGGCATCACGACGTAATCTTTCTCGTGCCGATGCCAACCTGTCGCGGTTTGAGGTGGAAAGGTCCACCGCGTCACGATGCAAAACTCGTTGTCTATTTCGACATTTGGCGAAGCTTTTTGCAAGTTGCCTTCTCCTCATCATCTTGAGCCGCTTTCTTGCTTGAATACAGGAATTCGGATCCCGCTGAAATATCATTCCAGTTATCATGCTCGCGAGAAATTTAAGGCAATCTGCCGGCATCTTTGCCAGCGAATGATCTGTTGCCCGTCTCTATCTGGGTTTTAGAGAAAGAAAATGTGGAAAAATGCAATACAACATTTCAGGCGCAGGTACCGAAATGCCTTGAAAGCTCACTGCGAGTGATTGCTCTGCATCAGTGGCAATCAGATGAGAAATAAAAAAGCGAACCAGTAGTGCTTACAAGACAATTATCCCTGCAAATTTAGAAGGTAGCTACAGATTTTTCAGACGTAGAAATCTTTACGAAACCAGAATCGCTTGGCTTTCTCGCTATAGTTGGTCCAACCTGTTGATTGTCACTGAGAACTGACCCGGCATTGTCACCGAGATCTGACCCACCCAGTCGTTATGTTCTTCGCGTCATGATGGCGTCAATGGTGCTGTCTCCTTTCGTTTTTTTTTCGCTGTCTCGGAGCTGGCCTTGAACCGATAGCTGTCATTGCCGGTCTCCAGGATGTGGCAGCGATGGGTGAGACGGTCGAGTAGCGCGGTGGTCATTTTCGCATCACCGAACACGCTGGCCCATTCGCTGAAGCTCAGGTTGGTTGTGATGATGACGCTTGTGCGCTCGTAAAGTTTACTGAGAAGGTGGAACAACAATGCGCCGCCCGAAGCGCTGAACGGCAGATACCCCAGCTCATCCAGGATCACCAAGTCAGTTTTGACCAGCGCCTCAGCGATCTTGCCGGCCTTGCCTTGGGCCTTTTCCTGCTCCAACGCATTAACCAACTCGACCGTCGAGAAGAAGCGCACGCGCTTGCGATGATGCTCGATTGCTTGAATGCCGAGGGCGGTGGCAACATGGATTTTCCCCGTCCCAGGACCTCCGATCAGCACCACATTCTCGGCCGCGTCCATGAACTCACAACGATGGAGTTGGCGGACTAAGGCTTCACGGATCTCGCTGGCGGCAAAGTCGAAGCCAGAGAGGTCCTTGTATGCCGGAAAGCGGGCCGCCTTCATGTGATAGGCGATAGAGCGCACCTCGCGCTCGGCCATTTCCGCCTTGAGCAGTTGCGACAGGATCGGCATGGCGGCTTCAAATGCGGGCGATCCTTGCTCATGCAGGTCCTGCACAGCTTGCGCCATGCCCGGCATCTTCAGGCTGCGCAGCATGATGACGATGGCAGCACCGGCGGGATCATGACGCATGGCGTATTCCTCCTGGTGCGCAATCCGTCATACCGTGCGACATTTGCCTCGGGTTCCTTGCTCAGCGAAAGGGCTGCTGGAGGTTTTACGTCTGGCTGGTCTATCGGCGTGCCGTCCACCAGCCGGTGGAGCAGGTTCAGCACATGGGTCTTGGTGGGCACTCCTGCCTCCAGCGCCAATTCCACAGCGCAGAGCACGGCCTGTTCATCATGCTGGAGCACCAGTGACAGGATATCGACTATCTCGCGATCTCCACCGGGCTGACGTAACATCTTAGCCTGCAGCTTCCGGAACGGTTCTGGCATTTCAACGAAGGGCGCACCATTCCGCAATGCGCCCGGCTTGCGCTGGACGACCGCCAGGTAATGGCGCCAGTCATAGATGACACGCCCCGGCTGACGATGGGATCGTTCAATGATCCGCTCATGCGTGCAGACCACATGACCTTCGGCGACAATGACCAGCCGTTCGGGGTAGATGCGCAGGCTGACGGGCCGATTCGCGAAGCTGGCGGGCACTGAGTAGCGGTTGCGATCGAATGTGATCAGGCAGGTCGGTGAGACCCGCTTTCTCTGCTCGACAAAGCCATCAAACATCGTGGGCAGTGGCATCAGCGCGGGCTTTTCGGCCTCCCAGACATCAGCAATGCTGCCAGGCAGGGTGCCATGCGCAGTCTCCGCCCACAGGAGCTTGCAACGATCTTCCAGCCATTCATTCAGCGCAGCGAGGTCAGGAAAGACAGGAATGACCTGCCATAGACGGTGTCGGGCATCGCGCACATTCTTCTCGACCTGACCTTTCTCCCACCCTGCCGCTGGATTGCAGAACTCGGGATCGAAGACATAGTGGCTGGTCATGGCCAGGAACCGTGCATTCACATCGCGCTGTTTGCCGACGCCAACCCGGTCAACCGCGGTCTTCATGTTATCATAGATGCCACGCCCGGGGACGCCTTCAAAGACCCGGAAGGCATGCCAGTGGGCATCAAACAGCATCTCATGCGTTTGCAGCAGATAGGCCCGCACCAAAAATGCCCGGCTGTGCGACAGCTTGATATGCGCGACCTGAAGCTTGATACGCTCGCCGCCGACATAGGCCCAGTCCTCACTCCAATCGAATTGAAACGCCTCGCCAGGCTGAAACACCAGCGGCACGAAATCCCACGATCTGTCGTATGATGCGCACGCTGCCGTTCACCCTTCCATTCCCGCACAAAGGCCGCAACACGCTCATATGAACCATCATAGCCAAGCTGTACAAGATCGGCATGCATCTGCTTCGCCGTTCGCCGCTCCTTGCGTGATTTGCGCTGATCAGTCATCAGCCACGCAGTAAGCTTCTCTGCATAAGGATCCAGCTTGCTCGGACGGTCCGGAACCTGAAATTCTGGCTCAACAATCCCGGCCCGCAGATACTTCTTGATCGTGTTGCGAGATACGCCTGTCCGCCGCGCGATCTCGCGAATAGGCATCTTATCCCGCAGCGCCCATTTTCGAATAACCCTCAAAAATCCCATGTCTACCACTCCATGAGCCCCCAGCTGAATCAAGCAGGGGCAAGGTTGCACATGGGTCAATTCTCAATGACAATTTCTGCAGTTGCCGGGTCAGTTCTCAGTGACAATCAACACGTGAAGGACATAAAATCACGCAGAGGTTTCTCAGTCGGCCTGACATCAGAAAACGACTGAAAGATCTGGGCGATGAAATCGGAGAGAAGAGAAAAAGGCCATTATTCCATTGCTCGTCGCTGCACTGGCAAGACTGAGGCAAGCTTCGAGATCCTAAGCGGCCGCACACTACAGAAATATATCAGCTTTATTCATCAGTTTAGTGGAAACCCGGTCGCCCTTATGCATCGCGAGAACCTGAAGGGACCTCAGGGGGAAGCGCGCAAAAAGCTCAGTGTTTTTCAAGAGCCCGGTTCATGACTACCTAATTACACATCGCTTAATCCCACTAAAGTAAAGCTGGACCACTTGTCAGCTAGCTAAAGCCCATTTTACCCACCAGTTGAGGCGATTGAGAAGGCTTCCATTTTCCGTTCCATCCACCACCATGCGGGCACGCATTAAAGCTATTCCTAGAACAGTCGCTGTTCTAGGCCGTGAGGGAAAACGGCAGGCACCAAACCTCAAAGGGGCAGGGTCCACCGGATCGGCGGGCCAATATGTCGGCGAACGGACCGAGATTGACCAAGCTTATTTGTCGATATTCACGGACAAAACAGGTCAATTAAATGGAAAAATAGAGTAGGGCGCAGGCCGCAAAAAGGAGGACACGCTTCTGAAAACAAACGAAATCCAACGGTCCTGGTTTCACTTTTGTTATGATGTTGCCTCGGGGATGCCTCTTGCTTGGGTCCTTTTGAGACGGCAGATGCTAACCACAGTATGGCTCTACTTCGGATGGCAACGCGTGATAAGACGAGGGAAAAAGTCCGCTATGACTGCAAGAGGGATCCCGCACCACCGGTTGGTTTGATGATCGGGCTCGCGGATAATGGCACGGCTACCCGCAATGGAAGGGTCCGCGCTGGCCAATTGGGATCTGCATACGACTGTAATCGACGGGCGAACATATCATGCGAATGACAAGCCCGGTGTCGAGAGCCAGTTCGGCATCCTTCAAACACAGGTCCTGAACTTCCTACCGGGCTATGCAGGCAGTCGGCCGGGTGAACTGCCGGGCTATAACCTAAGGGGAGTGCAGGGCTAACCCATGATCAACTATATGGAATGATAACCCGATACCTTGTTGATGAGAAGCCGTTTGCACCAAGCCGGGGCACAGGGCAGTTCGGGTCAACGCCTTATCAGAAAATGGAAGAAATCCTCAAGACCTATGGGGATTCCCCCCAAGTCCGGAAGATCGCCGGATCCATCTTGGTGAAAGTAGGACTGTTTCTGTTACCTCCGAAGGAGTGAAAGTTTTCAACCTTCCATTCAATTCCACCGAATTGCAGCGATTCGCTGACAAGTCTCCTTCAAAAAAGGTAAATGTTCACCTTGATCCTGACGATCTTCGTAAGGTGACGATCAGGTCGAGGGCCGCTCGGAAATCATGCATGCGAAGCTGACCATGACCGCTTTCAACGACCTCACATTGAATGAGGCTCTTGAGGTGATGAGAAGGGCGGTCAACGACAACCCTGAAAGGCGTCAGCTCCATGGAACAATACCTATGGGACGCCAGATCGCGGCGCGCAAAGGAGTATCGGGTTTTTCTCGTCTCCAAACGTTCCGGATAGTTACCGCGGAATTGAAGCGTTGCAGCAGGCGGCAGACGCGTTGCTGGAGGTTGAATTTGTTCCCTCGGGACCATCAGCACCGACTGTGCCTCCCAGCGGCATCATGGATCGGGGCCTCACCCGGCAATTTATAACGTCGGCCGGAGCACACCAGATGGACCGTATTTGTCTGACCATTCCATAACAGAAGCCGACCCTAGAATATTCAAGCCTATAACGGAGAGTAAGCTATGAACCCGTTCATCAACGAGCAGATTAGAGAAACCACCGCCCTATTTTCGGGCCAACATTTTCAGTTTGAACGGAGCAGGGAACTTCAAGTTTCTTTTGCCCATATTTTTAGCCGTCACCTTGGGAACCTGGCCGCTGGGGAGCATTTTGAAGCCGAAGGCATCCTGGTGACAGGTGAATTTGGTTCCGGGAAAACCAAAGAAGTGTCGGCATCTTATTTCTGAATTTAATCAGAGCAAGGCGACGCTACCATCTGGCATGCCAGCCCGGTTTGTCAGTTGCCTACTGCGGGGTATCTCCGGGTGGAAGGGTCTCGGAAAAAGCAGCTGTAAGGCAGTCGGCTATCCGATCGCTGAAACCCGTCAAGTAACACACAAGAGAGGATTTGGGAAAAGTTTGTCCTGCAGGCGAAAGAGCAGGGTATTGTTGGTATTCATTACGATGAAGCTCAACATATTTTCCGCGGGAAGTCTGAAACAGAATGCTTGGCCATCCTTGACTTTTTCAAAGGCACGCTTCCTGAAGTCGGATGAATGGCCACTGATGCTAATCTTCACTGGCATAGAAGAACTTGCGGGATACATCGAAAGTGAAGAACAACTATTCCGGCTGATGACACGGAACCACTTCAAAGACATCAGCCTTCCTGATGATTACCAGCTCATCCATGAAATAGTTGGCAGCTTTGCTATCCATGGGAGAATTGAGGTGGCGGGGGACCTGGCGAGTGAAGATTTCTATAAAAGGCTTGCGACGTCTGGTGCTTTTCGGTGGGGCATCCTTATCAAGATAACCGAATGCGCTATTGGAATAGCCCGTTCGAAAGGAGCGCAGACGCTCGGACGTGAGCATTTTGTGGATGTATGGGTCAAAAAACGCGTTTATCGCGCCTCGTAACACCCTTCACTCACGACAGCTACGAAACGATGTTCCGTCGCAGCAATCCATTTCTGAGCTCCATCCAACACTAAACCTAGCAACATCGGCAAGTTAAAGCCCGCGCCTTGGCGCGGGTTTTTTTGTGTCTTCCAAACATTTGAAAGAGCACGAGCGATCCCAAGAGGGCTTTTGCTAGTATTCCCGCAAAAGCTTGCGCACGCTTTTGCTTTCTTGCGCACACTATTGATTTTTATCCAAAAAATAGACGGTTTAAGGATTTGATTTTGAAGTATTTTTTCGATTTTCTAATTTGAAGCGGCCGCGCTTTTGAGAAGCCTTTTCCTTTTTCTGCCTGAGAATGAGGTGTTCTGACGGGCAATTAAGAGACATTGGGCCAAAAAAACGACCTTTTGTTGGGTATAAAACGAACACTGAATGTAAGATACTGAAATCGCTCATTAAAAATTCGCCGGTCCGAAAGGGTCGGCGTTTTTGTTTGAGCTCTGCGAATGACGGCCCGACACTTGACCGGGATCGCGACTTCATCTCACTTTACGGCCATGGATCCGGATCCTCTCATTGAAACCAAGGCAGCGACGCGCTGCTTTTCGCGGGCCCCGTCGAAGTGGCGGGTCCGCAAAGAGAGGTCAACTATGCCCCGTATCCCATTTGCTGAAGTAAACTTCTTCTCGGAAGATGCTCTTTGCAGCTACCAAGTCGGCAACCGCCTGAAGAGCTTTCTCTCAGGTTACCGAAAGAAGACGGGTAACTCCAAAGAAATCCTTTATTTGTCTGAAGCTAATAATGACAAAATCGAGCGTCGAGCTCATGCCTATGCTGGCGCGCTTGCAAGACGGTCGGGCATGAGCCACCTACAGCGTAAGGACAAGGAATGCCTTGATGCGCTTGCGCAACGGATGTGTTCCCATCGAGTTGGAGACCGAACACCGCGCTGACGAGATCGCGAGTGCGTTGCACACAGAAATGCCCTGGATGGCTCCTGCAACAGAACGGGTCTGGCAGGATATGCGTGCGTCGGTCCGGCGGGGCGACCTTGGCACCGTCATAAGGCCTCTCTTATTGGTTGGACCTCGGGTCTTCGACAAACGCGGGGCGGGTCAGTCAGGGCCCCTCGGATCCATTTCTAAGCCGCCAGCGCTGCACGTTGCCAGACAATCGAGGGCGTACTAGGTTGCATCCTGACGAACGCTGCTTGTCATTAAAACACCGACCATTTTGTTGCATTTGAAAGCAGCTCTGCCGCGCGGGTGCCGGCGTGTGAATTGCCATAGCGGTTAAGTCCGGGCGACCATATTGCAATAGAAGCCACATTGGGTGCGATCATCAGAATACCGCCCCCGACACCGCTTTTGCCCGGTAGCCCGACCCGAAACGCAAAGTCGCCGGACCCATCGTAGTGGCCGCACGTCATCATGAGTGCATTCACCCTTCTGGCCCGTTTGAGGGATATGGCATTCGGCGCGTCCTTTAGCCCTGCAAACGACCTGCCTGCCATCGCCAATTGGTCTGTTGTCATCTCAATCGCGCATTGGTGAAAATAGGTGCCCAATGTACGCTCCGGCGCGTTTTCGAGGTTGCCGTGCGATTTCAGGTAATAGGCAAGTGCCATATTACGTGCGCCGGTTTCCTGTTCTGATGCCGCTACCGTTTCATTGATGTAAATGCTGTCGGATTCCGCCATATAGCGGATCAAACCCAACAATTCCGCCAGGGCCATTTTCGGTTCCCGCCCGGACAAAAGCGCGTCCGTGGTGACGATTGCTCCGGCATTTACATAAGGATTTCGGGGGCGTCCTTTTTCCTTTTCAAGCAAAACGACTGAATCAAACGACGTGCCGGTGGGTTCCCGGCCGACCCTGCTCCACAATTGGTCACCGACACGGCCCAATGCAGCGGCAAGGGCGAATACCTTGGTGATGCTTTGAACCGAAAACGGTTTGTCCGATGCGCCAGCGTTGATCAGACGACCGTCTGCAAGGCAGACGCTTATGGCGAATTGTTTGGGATCCACGCTCGCAAGCTCGGGAATATATTGCGCCGTTTGCCCCCAGTCATCCTGTTGCAAAATGTCAGCTGCAATGGACTTTAGTATTTTTTCCAAACTGTTCCCCCATGGCCGGACGACTTTGATTGCGTGTCTCGCGGGAAGGATATGGAAAACATTACAAATAATCCATCTTTGGGACATCCTGCCGACATCAAAGGCGTGTGGTGTGTTCCCGTAAGGGCAGCATCTCGCTCGTCCAATTCAAGGCAGAACACTTATGACATCCAATCGGCAAAAGGGTGCAACCCTTGAGGGGGCTTCACCACGGACACAGCATATCTTGCCGACGCGCCTCGTTCATGCAGGGTTGACGGCAGCGATTATCACGCAACTTTTCAGCAGCCAGTTCATGGATCCGGACGGCGCGGGGAATTTCGCTTTCGAGGTACATGAATACAGCGGTCTTGCGGCGCTGGCGCTGACATTCGCCTTTTGGCTTTTGGCCGTCGTGCGGCGGCGCGGAACGCCGCTTGGTCTGTTGATACCGTGGTTTAGCGGTCGGCGCATTGCCGCGCTATGGGATGACATCAGATCGCATATATCGGCGGCGATGAAAGGCCGTTTTCCCCGCCGGACCGAAGACAGCCCGCTTGCATCGGCGACACACGGGCTGGGCCTTTTGCTGATGACAGCCATGGCCGCGTCGGGGACGCTTTATTATTTCATAAACACAGGTGACCCAGACGCGGGCGGGTTGGTGGGCGTAACGATGTATGTGCACACGACGCTTGCCGCGCT
Organism: uncultured Alphaproteobacteria bacterium; assembly: GCA_963728645.1. GTDB lineage: Bacteria > Pseudomonadota > Alphaproteobacteria > Rhodobacterales > Rhodobacteraceae > Sulfitobacter. Next base: position 505,900 of record CAVSLU010000010.1, read on the forward strand.
GGTCTGGGCCTATCTGGTTGGCCATGCCGCGATGGCCTTGCTGGCGCATTACGCGGGCAGTCTGTCCATCGCCAGCATCTGGTCCTTCCGGAGCAGAGGCCCGCAGTCATGACCTTGCACCACCCGGTAGCACAAGACCGGGGAACACCAGCCGCACCGTAAGGCCCGGTGCGTTGTCCTCAAGCGTCAGGGTTGCGCCGTGCAGGTCGGCGATGGCCGACACAAGGCTAAGGCCAAGACCGTTGCCGTCCGTCGTCCGGCTGCGTTCAAGCCGGTAAAGGCGGCGCAGCACTTTCAGGCGTTCTTCCTGCGGGATGCCGGGCCCGCGGTCAGACACGGTCAGGACGGTGCCGTTCGTGCATTGCTTGACGGCAACAGTGACGGGGCCGTGTGTCGCGGCATGGACAAAAGCGTTTGTGATCAGGTTGCCAAGGATTTGCGACAAAAGATGGCGGTCGCCGCGGATCTGCGCATCTTCGGGGGCCTCAACCGTCAGGGCGACGCCGTGACCCTCGGCTTCGACCTCAAGAAAATCGACCACATCGCGGGCGACGTCGGCAAGGTTGACGGGGGCCAGACGGTCGCGCACCGCACCGCCTTCGATCTGGGCAAGCTGAAGCAGCGCTTGAAACGTGCGCACGATGCGGTCGGTCTCGTCCAGCGCGGTTTTCAGCATATCTTCCTGCCCGTCCGACAGAACCGTGCGGGTGCGCATCCTGTCCAGAACAACTGCGACCCGCTGGATCGGCGTCTTGAGGTCATGGGCGATATCGCTTGAAATCTGGTGCATTGAGGCGACAAGCGCCTCTTGCGCGGTGGCCATGGCGTTGACGCTGTGCCCGATGCCCGACAGATCATCTGCACGCCCGTCAATGCCGGACACCCGCGCCGAAAGCGTTCCGCCTGTCAGATCGCGCAGCGCTGCTTCGATGGCGTCGATGCGCCTGCGGGCGGTTCGGGCCACAGACCATCCCGCGCCACCTGCGATCAGTAAGGCAGGCAACAGGCCGATCAACATGACACCGACAAAGACTTCCCGCATTTCGACAATCTGATTGCGGCTTTGGGCGATGATAAGCTGGCCCGCGCCAACACGCGCGCTGCGGGCGAGATAGCTTTCGGCCAGCCCCCGCGCGTCCCCGACGATTGTGTTCTGTGCGACAATTGTAAGGCCCTTGACCGGCGGAAAACGCCCCACGTTCGAGATGACAGGCCCCTGATCAGGGCGGTAGTGCACGATGCGCACTTCGGGGTCGGTGTTGGCGACAGCTTTGCTCAACAGCTCGGTCAGTTCGTGGGTCTCGTCGACAGCGCGAAAGGTGCTGAAGGTCTGGCGCAGATCCGCATCAAGCGTGGCATCGATTTCGGCGCGCGTCACGTTGTAGGCGACGGCCAGACAGAAAGCCCCAGCCACAGTGAAAATGGTCAGCAGGATCGCCGTAAGGCGCAGCGGGGTCGACCGGATTTGACCAAACGTCATCCCTCGCGTATCCGATAGCCGGACCCACGCACCGTTTCGATCAGCTCGGTATCGAAGGACTTATCTATTTTGCCCCTTAACCGGCTGATGTGGGTATCGACCACATTGGTGAGCGGGTCATAGTGAATGTCCCAAACAGCTTCCATCAACATGGTTCGGGTCTGGACCCGGCCCTTGCGGCGCATGAGATGTTCCAGAAGGGCGTATTCACGGGGCAGCAGATCTATCACCTGACCGCCACGGGTGACGCGACGGTGCAACAGATCCATCTCCAGATCAGCGGCCTTCAGCACCGTTTCCTCTGTTTCGGTTCTGGGGCGGCGGCAGATCGCGGCAATGCGCGCGCTCAGCTCTCCGAAGGCGAAAGGCTTGACCAGATAATCGTCACCACCCGCACGCAGTCCCGCGATCCGGTCGTCGACGCCCCCCAACGATGTCAGGAACAGCACGGGGGTGGTGTTTTTTGTCGCGCGCAGCGTCTTGACGATGCTCATGCCGTCAAGGCCCGGCAGCATCCTGTCCACGACCATCGCATCATAGGTGCCGACTGTCGCCTGCAGCAGCCCATCTGACCCGTTGGCAACCAGATCAACAGAGTGGCCCTCCTCGCGCAGGCCATCCGCGATGTAATTGCCGGTCGCGCTGTCATCCTCAATGATCAGTATCTTCATGCGGTCTCCGGATGTTCTGGGCGGCGCAGCGCGAGGCTTTGCTGGTTTTCCATCTGATATATCTGCCCGGTCGGGTGCTGTCGCCCTCGTTGTTATCGTCATGTTCAATGGTCCGCCCGGTAAAATTGCGGCAACGCCCCGCGTTCCGTCCCGCACCGGAAGGGCGCGCAAAACGGATTTACGTTTTGCACAGGTCCAGCTAGGCTTGGATCTGTGCCGCACCTTTCCTTTGATACCGGACCGGAATTATGATGATACGCCACAAGCCATCGCTTTGCCTCGTTTTCGCGATCTTTGCAGCCGTTTCCACTGCGCGGGCGGATGTCGTGGGCAATGTCGATGTGGATTGGCTGGGCAATGACATCGTGATCGAAGCGGTCTCAGACCCCAAGGTCGAAGGCGTTACCTGCCATCTGGCCTATTTCGACCGCGGCATCATCGACAGGCTACAAAAGGGCAATTGGTTCGAAGATCCGTCGAATTCGTCGATCTCGTGCCGCCAGACAGGGCCGATAAAGTTGGGCGACATTGATCGCGGAGAAGAGGGCGAGACCGTGTTCAGCGAACGCCGGTCGGTTGTTTTCAAGACGTTGAAGGTAAAGCGTATCTTTGACGAAAAGAACAACACGCTGATCTACATCAGCCATGCACGGGATGTACAAAACGGGTCTGCCAAGATGTCGATGTCCACGGTCCCTTTGTACCAGTCAGGCAACTAGGCAAAGCTTTGCCAAGGCGGATCAAGCCCTTTGACGGCCCGCCGCCTTGCGATAGTCTGTGCCAAAGCCACAGATAAAAAGGGCGCGGGCAGATGAACATCACACGAAGAAACTTTACCATCGGAATGACGGCTTTGGGGCTGGCAGGTTGCGACAGTGTGGGCAACGCGGGCTCTGTCGTGCCCCGCAGCGAGGCGGGCTTGCCGCCTGATCTGTTACCGCAGGCCAATGCGGGCTATGACGCGTGGGTCGCGTCTTTTCGCACGCGTGCGGCGGGGCAGGGGATATCAGATGCCACACTGTCCCGTGGGTTTGCGTCAGCGGGATACCTGCCCGGCGTTGTCAAACGCGACAGGAACCAGACTGAATTCAGCCGCTCGCTTGAGGATTATCTGGCCATCGCCGCCTCTGACGAACGTGTCACAAAGGGGCGCGCGGCTTTTGCCCGCCATCAGGGCACATTAACCCAGATCGAGGCGCGCTATGGGGTTGCCGCCGAAATCGTGACCGCCATCTGGGGTCTAGAAAGCTTTTACGGAGAACGGCGGGGCGCTGTGCCGGTCGTGTCGTCAACATCTACGCTTGCCTATGATGGCCGACGCGGCGCGTTTTTTGAAAAGCAGCTTGTCGCGGCGCTGAAAATCCTTGAACGGGGCGATGTGTCGGCCTCTGGGCTGACCGGAAGCTGGGCTGGGGCGATGGGTCATACCCAGTTTATTCCCACGTCATATCAAGCGTTTGCGGTTGATTTCAACGGTGATGGCCGCCGCGATATCTGGTCAGAGGATCCAACCGATTTACTGGCATCCACGGCGGCCTACCTTGCCAAGTCCGGCTGGACGTCCGGCCAGAAATGGGGTGGCGAAATGGGCAGCGCAGCGGCGAATTCGGCCTCGGCAAACGCTGTTTTGCAACCCGATGAAGGCGGCCCACGCTTTGCCGTCTTTGATAACTTCAGGGCGATCAAACGCTATAACAACTCTGACAACTATGCGATCGGTGTGGGGCATCTGGCGGACCGCATCGCAGGGGGCGGGCCGCTTCAGGCCAAGTTCGGCCCGGATAAATACGGGATGACCATCGACGACCGCAAAGAGCTGCAACAACGCCTGACCGCACGCGGCTTTGACACCGACGGATCAGATGGTGTGATCGGCCCCAAAAGCCGCGAGGCGATCGCGGCCTATCAGCAAAGCGCGGGCCTGCCTGCCTCCGGTGATCCGTCACAGGGTCTTTTACAGCAATTGAGATAGCGCAGGGGTCACGCCTTGGGCACCGCGAAATGTGCCTCAAAGCCTGACGCACGCCCCGCAGGCGGGGAACGTAGCTCCAGCCGGCTGCCCACCTGTCGCGCGATCCGGTCGGCAATGTAAAGCCCAAGGCCGAACCCTTCGCGGGCCGATTGGCCACGGTGCAACCGGTCTGTCAGATGCGCCAGATCGCTGGCCTTGATTGTGTCGCAGGCGTTGCTGACGCGCAGATCGCCGGCCGCCGACAGGACGACGGTGACCTTGTCTTTGTCATCGCCATGTTCGAATGCGTTGTCGATCAGGTTGCCCGCGACGATGGCGAAGGCATCCGCGTCCATATGCGACAGAACCGGTGCATCGGGCACCGACAGCGCGATCCGGTCTGCGCGGCGCAGGTCGCGCAGACCTTCATCCACGACAAAGCGCAACATGCGTGCGATGTCCGTGGTGTTTTCCGAAAGGCCCACACCCGCATCCGCGCGCGCCATTTGCAGCAGGCGGGTCACCAGCCTGGCCATGCGGCGCAATGCATCTTCCACCTTTTTGATGGCGGCCAGCGCCTGCGGGTCGGTGGTTGCGGTCTGAAGCCGTTGCACCTGCGCCAGCGCCACGGCCACCGGCGTGCGCAGCTCGTGCGCGGCAGAGCTGGCAAAGGCGCGTTCCCCATCCAGTGATTGCGCCAGACGGATCATCAACCCGTTAAGCGATGCTGAAATCGCCGCCAGTTCGGCCGGTTGGTTTCTGGCATCAAGCGGGGCCAGCCGCGTGTCGCCCCGGCTTGCGATATCGCGCCGCAGATCATCCAGCGGACGCAGGGCCACACGCGCCAGTGCGCCGACCAGGAAAATAGGCCAGGGGCACCATTGCAAGCATCGGCAGCAGGAAGGCGACAAAGCTGTCCCGGTACGCCTCTTTACGTTCGCGCAGCGGGTCACCGACCCGAACGGCATAGCCGCTTGTGTTCAGATCCGTGGTGTAAAATGTATGTGTCGTTGGTCACGAAAAGACCGGTGCGTAAAGGTGAATTGAGGCGGGCAGGGGGCAGATCTGCGCTGCCGATATGGGGTGACTGGATCACCGCGTTTCCCGCGCTGTCCAGAATTTGATAGACCAGCGATCTATTGGCCGCGCCGCCGGTGCGCGCGCTGATCACGTCATTCAGCGCATTGATATCAACCGCATCCTGCGTCAGTGTCTGCGTGACCAGCGGGCGGAACAGATAAGCCATCTGTTCCAGTTCCCCGTCAAACAACTCTTCCTGCTCTGACCGCAGAACAAGCCCCATGACAAAGATCGACAGCACCCAGATCGCCGCAAAGCCAAGGCTGATCAGAAACGCCAACCGCCGCGACAGGCTGCCCCGTCTCATTGCTTGCCCATCCGGTACCCAAAGCCACGTACGGTTTCGATGACATTCTTGCCAAGTTTCGCCCGAAGGCGGCTGACATGAGCCTCGATTGCGTTGCTTTCGACCTCTTCCCCAAAGCCATAAAGGGTTTCTTCCAGGTCTGAACGTGTCACGATGATGTCGGGGCGCCGGCTAAGCCGGTCAAGAATGGCCCATTCCTTGCGGGTCAGTGTCTTGGTCTGACCATCCTGCATGACCACCTGACTGTCGGGCATGATCAACAGCCCGCCAAACTGGCGAACCGGCTGGCGATCATTGTCGGCCCGCCGCAGAATGGCTGAAATCCGCGCAAGCATCTCGTCCAGATCATAGGGTTTGATAAGATAGTCATCCGCCCCCGCGTCCAGCCCGGCAATCCGGTCGGTGATGCGGTCGCGGGCGGTCACGATCAACACGGGCACATTGTTGCGCCGCGCCCGTAGCCCCCGCAAAACGTCCAGTCCGTTGCCATCCGGAAGCTCAAGATCAAGTAAAACAAGGCCGTATTCTGTGCCACGCACCGCCGCCTCGGCATCCGCAACGCAGGTCGCAAGATCAATGGCGTGGCCCGCATCGCGCAGATGGGCGCACACCGCCTGAGCCAGATCAGCCTCGTCCTCGACGATCAACAGACGCATGTACCCTCCGATAGTTGGGGAATTTCTATCATCAACAACATTCCGTCAGCAATCCGTAAGGTTCGCAGGATCAAAGCGCCAAAAAAGGCCGGCCTCCGGCCCGCAACGCATTGGACATACCTTGACTGAAACCACCATCTGGATCGGCATCGGCTTTCTTGGCCAGCTGTTTTTCACTTCCCGTTTTCTAATCCAATGGATCATCAGCGAACGCCGCCGCGAAAGCGTCATTCCGATCGCCTTCTGGTGGTTCAGTCTTCTGGGCGGCGTAACGCTGCTAAGCTATGCCATCTGGCGCAAGGATCCGGTCTTTATCATGGGGCAGGCAACAGGGCTGATCGTCTATGTCCGCAACCTGACACTGATCGGGCGCAAGAAGCGCGAGGATGACGCAGCATGAGAGCCGTTCGTTTCAGCTGGGTGGCAGTGATCTTCTTTGCTGCGGTCTGTGTGCTGGGTGTGCTGATGCGCCCCCTTTTGCCGATTGACGAGACCCGCTATGTCGCCGTCGCCTGGGAGATGTGGCTGTCGGGCGACTATCTTGTGCCGACAAAGAACTTCGCGCTCTATACCCACAAACCGCCGCTCTTGTTCTGGACAATCAATATGGTCTGGGCCGTGACTGGCGTATCCGAGATCGCAGCCCGGCTGGTAGGCCCTGCCTATGCGTTGGCGACAGTCGTGTTGACGGGCGCTTTGGCACGCAGGCTTTGGCCGCAAGACGCGGGTATCGGCGGACGCGCAATGCTGGCGCTGGCGGGGCTGATCCCGTTTGCGATTTACGGATCAAGCACGATGTTCGACGCGATGCTTGCGGCGGCGACGGTTCTGGGGTTGATCGCACTGATCAGCGCCATTCAGACCGGCGCGTGGCGCTGGTGGGCGGTTATCGGTGTGGCCATCGCGTTGGGTGTGCTTGCAAAGGGGCCGGTCATTTTGCTGCATCTGCTGCCCGCGATGGTCACAGTGCCTTTCTGGGCGCGGGGCCGCAGCGTGATCGGCGCAAGGCAGGTCGCACTTGGGTGTCTGCTGGCGCTTGGCGTTGGCATCGCCCTGGTCTGTCTGTGGCTGGTGCCTGCGATTATCTCGGGCGGCCCCGAATACCGCGATGCCGTGTTATGGAGCCAGAGCGCAGGGCGCGTGACCCAATCGTTTGCCCATGCCCGGCCGATCTGGTTCTTTGCTGCCGCCCTGCCGTTGATGCTGTTTCCGTGGATCTGGGTGCCGTTCATCTGGCGCGCGGCCTTTCGCGGCAACTGGTCAGAGCCGGGCATGCGTCTGGCGGTGATCTGGGCGATGACGGCCTTTGTGCTGTTCAGCCTGATCAGTGGCAAACAGCTTCATTATCTTATCCCCGAAATGCCTGCCGTCGCGCTGATTGTGGCCCGCTTGCTGCGGGATGCGCCGCGGTTCCGGTTGATCCCGGCGCTTATACCGATGGTGTTGCTGGCGCTTGTGGTGATCCTCGCGGCCTCGGGGTTGGTGCCCTTGGGCAAGGTGGCGCAGTTGATTGACCCCAATTCAATGTTGCTGGCGATGGGCTTTTTGCTGCTGGCGTTTTGTTGGCTGGCAATGCAGCTTGGCGGCTTGAAGGGCGGGCTGGCACTGACGCTGGGGTGTGTCGCGTCGTTGAATTTGCTGATCGGGCTGACGTCGTCCTACAAGATCTACGACACCCACCACATCGCCGACGTGATCGCACCGTTCCAGGACGAGGGCATCGCGAGCTATGGTTTGGGCGGGCACGCGCAGTTCAACTTTGCGGGCCGTCTTACCAAACCTGTGGTTGACATCCCGGCACCCGACAAGATGACCGAATGGATGGACCAACACCCCCAAGGCGTCATCATCGCCCGCCGCGACAGGTTGACCCCCGATTGGTTACCGCGCGAGACCATTCTTTACCGCAACGCGCCCTTCGCGGTCTGGCACGTCGCCGACCGCCCGGTTCAGGAGCTTTCGAAATGACCCATCCCTTGTTGGACATCAGCGTGGTGATCCCCGCCCGTGACGAAGTGGTCGCCATCAAACCTCTGGTCGAAGAAGTGGGTGCGGCATTGGCTGGCCGCGCGTTTGAAGTGATCGTGATTGATGATGGATCCGTCGATGGCACGCGTCACGCCCTGACCGGACTGGCCGCGAAATTTCCCTGGATGCGCTGGCATTCCAACCCCAGCCCGATCGGGCAATCCGCATCGATCCGCGCGGGGGTGCGCATGGCGCAGGGCACGCTGATCGTGACGCTGGATGGCGACGGTCAAAATCCGGCTGATCAGGTGCCGCTGCTGCTGGCCCCGTTTGAAAAAGACAGCCAGCAGATGTTGGGGCTGGTGCAGGGCGAACGTCAGGGCCGTCAGGATACTGCGGCCAAACGCTGGGCATCCAAGGCCGCAAACGCCATCCGAGGATCGCTATTGAAGGATGGCGTGCGGGATTCGGGGTGCGGGCTCAAGGCGTTCCGCCGCGAGGCCTATATGGATCTGCCGTGGTTCAACCACATTCACCGTTTTATGGCGGCGATGATGCTGCGTGAGGGATGGCAGGTGCAAACGGTGCCCGTCACGCATAAGGAGCGCGATGGCGGGCAGTCGAAATACAACAACCTTTCACGGGCACTGGTGGGCATTCCCGATCTGTTGGGGGCTGCGTGGCTGATCCGGCGTGCTGGCCCGCCACGCCACCCGAAGGCGGCCGATCCGGACGCGCAGCCCGTCGACCCGGCAAAAATACAATCGGCGCAGCCGCACTGAACGGGTGTTGCGTGGGGCGCTCTGTGGCGGGATACTGACCTTCTGATCAGCAAGGACGCGATGCCATGACAGAGGGCGCAACCACACAGGACGCAAAGACACACGACGCAAACACATCGGCCCAATCCCGATTGCGCGATTGGCGCAGCATCGCCAAGACCGTGTTCGACTGCGAGAAGACGCCTGCCTCAGGCGCACAAGGCATGGTCGTTGCCAACCACCCTCTTGCCACTGCCGCCGGGGTCGAAATGCTGGCGGCGGGCGGCAATGCCGTCGATGCCGCCATTGCGGCGCTGTTCACGTTGACAGTTGTCGAACCGATGATGGTGGGTATTTTCGGCGGCGGTGTGGCGCATATACGCATGGCAAGCGGCGATCATGTGGTCCTTGACGGGCTGAGCGCGGCCCCCCTTGCCGCGTCTGCCGATGTGTTTCGCCCCGTCTCTGATCAGCCGCCCACCTACATGCAGGTCGAAGGCCACGAGAATGAAATCGGGCCAAAGGCGGTCGCGACCCCCGGCAGTTTGCGGGGCTGGTGTGACGCGCTTGACAGCTTCGGCAGCCTGCCCCTTGGCCAGGTCATGGCCCCCGCAATCCGCCACGCCGCCCATGGGTTCGCGGTCACACCCTATCTTGCAAACTGCATTGCCGAAGCCGCCGACACGCTTGCCCGCGACAACGAGATTGCACGCCACCTCATGCCAAATGGCGTGCCGCTGCGCGCCGGTCAAAGGCTGGTCATGGCCGACTATGCCGAAACCTTGCGCACCATTGCGCGCGACGGACCAGAGGCTTTGTATGGCGGGCCACTAGGTCAGGCCGTTGCTGAACACATGGGCCGCGTCGGGGGGTTGATCACGACTTGATGATCTTCGGGCGGTCCGCACAATCACCCGCGCGCCGGTCAAGGGCAGCTATCGCGGCTACTGCGTCTTCGGGCCGCCGCCGCCCTCTGCCGGGGGGGTGCACGTGGTGCAAATGCTTAACATCCTTGAGGGGTACGACATTGGCGCGATGGGCTTTGGCTCTGACGAGGCGCTGCATCTGTTGGGTGAGGTGCTCAAGATAGCGTTTGCCGACAGGGCCGCCGCCACCGCCGACCCGGCCTTTGTCAAGGTGCCGGTCGACCTGCTGACGTCAAAGGACTATGCCGCTGAACGGCGGGCGCGGATCGACATGAACAGCACGCAAGACTGGAAGGCGGGTGTGCCCTCAATGGAATCTGCCAACACCACCCACGTCAGCACCGCCGATGCTGAGGGCAATATCGTGGCCACAACACAAACGATAAATGGGCTGTTCGGGGCGCGGTTCATGATCCCCGGTACGGGGATCATCCCCAACAACTATATGTGTCTGTTCGACCCTCATCCCGGCCATGCCCTGTCGGTTGCGCCGGGCAAGCGGGTGACCACATCAATGGCACCCACGATTGTGTTGCAGGGGGACAGGCCGGTTTTTGCCCTTGGCGTGCCGGGCGGGTTACGCATCTTCGGGACAGTCATGCAGGCGCTGATCAACCTGATCGATCACGGCATGACCCTTCAGGAAGCAGTCGAGGCACCGCGCCTTTGGACCCAAGGCCAAGAGATCGAAATTGAGGAAGATTATGGCCCGCTGTCACGGGATCTGAGCCAGACGAAAGGCTGGGCCGCGTTGCGCGTGCCGCATGTCGGTGGCGGGATGGCCGCGATTGAATTCGGGCACGGCGGGGCCAAGACCGGTGCGGCGTGCTGGCGTGCGGACGGCACGGTGATGGGCATCGGCGGAGGATGTGCACGCGCAGGCACAAAGTTCTGGCCCGATGCGCCGAAAACCTCCCGCTGACCCAAGGCGACAACGCAGGGGCCTTTCGACTGGTATCTGAAGGAAAACTGCTGAATTTCACGCCAGCCGGCGCATTTCGACCAAACGCAGGTCAAATTCCTTTGCAAACAAGGGTGCCAATGCGCAGACTTACCACTTGGTAGGGGCGTTTTTTTCCCCGCATCCGCAATCAGGGGAATATCCATGTCGCAGCAAGCTGATCCGCGCGCCCGGTATATCGCCATCGCCGCGCACCGTTTTGCGCGCGTGGGGTTTCATGGGGCAAGCCTTTCGCTGATCGCTGGGGATGCAGGGGTCAGCAAACAGGCGCTGCTGCATTTCTTTCACACCAAGGACAGGCTTTACGCCGAAGTTCTGAATGATCTGTCGATCCGCCTGCTCACCGAGGTTGACGCCGCCTTTGACCCCGATCCCGAAGCCCATCTGGCGGGCTATCTGACCCGCCACACCAAGGCGGTGATGACCCGGACAGACGACGCACGGCTGGCAATGCGGGCCATTCTGGACAGTGACGCAGCGGCTGCGCTGCCGTTGAAGCCCTATCTGGATATGCTGCTTTCAATGGCGCGCAAGACGCGGCACCGGCGCGGCGCATCCGACGCCCAGATCCTGGCCGATCTGTACCAGCTGGTCGGGACCATCAACAGCCAGTCCGTTTCGGCCCGCGTCCTGTCGCGCATGTACACCCGCCAGCTTGACGGTGATTTGGGGGCCGCGATCAGCGACACGATCAACGCGGCGGTGCGCAGGTTCGTCACCGGATCCTGACCGCAGGCCCTTTAAGGGCGACGTTGAAGACCTCGGTTCAAGCTATCCAGCCCGTTTGCAAGCGGGCAAGGTTTTGCAGGCGTGCAATGTCGCCTCGTCTAGCGTTGGTCAGCCGCCGCATGCCGTGCCAGATGGGCGTGCGTCTGCGCGGGGGCAGGCGGCGTGCTGCTACCTAGCAGGATCAGATGCCAATAGAACTGGATTTCCGCAGGATCGCGCATCAGCGCGTCAAAGGCGTCCCGGTGCCAGCGGATCGCGCAATCGTGCGCTTCCTGGACTCCGGGCAGGGCACGCAGCGCAGCTAATTCCGCGTCCGTCGCAATCAGCATCGGATCAATGCTGCGGTCTTCGACGGTGTTGAAATTACGCTCTGCCCAGTAATGCAGATCAAGGGTTTTGGTGGTCCGGTTGGGCAATCCACGCCCGCGCTTGACCATGAATTCCGCGGCAGAGCGCAGTGAATAGTGGTTCAGCCGCGCCTGCGCAGAAGACTGCATCATGCCGTACAGATTGATACGGTTTTCTGTCTGCGAAAATCCGTCCGGTGCCGCCTGTGTGCCGCCCAGGTTCCAGACGCCACCGTTGTTCCCTTTGTTCTTGGGGCGGTGCACGCCCAGTTTCTGAAACGCAGACGGCCGAAATAGTGTCTTGAAGAAACTGCCCGCAGGCAAAAAGAACGGATCGGGGGCCGCCCGCCGGAACCGCGTCGGCGTGAGGGTATTGGCCAACCCCTCTTGACCGGCAGCGCCGAACAAACGCCAGGGCAGCGCTATGGCATTTGTCTTTTCGTCAACCGATGCGATCAAATGGCCGAATGTCCGCATGGGTGCCTCAAGGCACAAGAATTCATCGCAATCGAAAAAAATCACCCAGTCCGCCTGCGCCATAAGAAGATGGCCATCCGCCAGCCGCATCGCCTGCCACTGCACGGATTTGTCCGGATCGGGTGTGAATGGGAAATGCGTCACACCGGGCACCAGATCCAGAATCCTATCGGTGCCATCGTCGCAATCATGGGTGAATATCAGAAAGTCACTGACACCCGCTGCTTTGTGGTGGGCAATCCACTCAAGGCAATAGGGCCCTTCGTTTCGCATGCAGGTTACGGCAAGAATGCGTGTCACAGGGTAGGGTACGCCTGACTTAGGTGGTGATTTACGTCGCTTTAACGCCTCTCACGGGACGGCGTTCAAGTCAATCTTGGTGCACCACGCGAAACGGCGAATGTTTTTGGATTACGACCCTGCGGATGGTGATGCCTGTCCGCCAAAAGCCCTGTCCAGCACCGCCACACCTGCGTTTTCGCTGTCAGGATTCAGGATATAGTCCGGCAGATGTTCAAGCAACACAGCCAGCGCATCGGTGTCCTTCTTCGGGTCGATGCCTGTGTGGATAATGCGCCGAACGGTTTCCAACGGCTGACTGGACAAGACCTGCGGAGTCACGCGGTAGTCGCACAGACGCAGCACGGTGGGGCGGAAATCGGTGATGTAGGCCCGCAGCCCGCTGGCCTGACCATCGGCATCGGATCTGAGGATGAGGGGGCCATCGACGATCTTGAGCCTGTCGTCACCATCAAGGGCGTTGGCTTTGGCGATGTCGCGTGCGATCTGCGCCAGATCACCGCGTTCTTCCTGCGCCAGCGCCACCAGGTCGGGCAGGGAACGGCACCCGACCATCGGAACAAAGCCCACGCCCGACCCGACGTTGAGCAACCTGTCACCGGCGGCAAGCAGGTTGCCGATGTGGCGCGCGTTGCGGCGGTCAAATTTGCCTTCGACAATATCCTCGATTGCCGACGGGCTGAAGATGCGCGGATCGGCGGGCAGCGCGATTTCGTGGTTCGGGTGGTGCCCGAACACGATTTCGGTGCTCAGATCAAGGGGGGCGGGGTTATAGATGGACGACATGCCGGGGCTGACAAAGCCATCGGCGACGGCCTTGTTAGGGCGTTCCGGTTTGTCGTTTCCCGTGGTGCGGGCTTCGACCTCGGACATAAGATCGGCGATCTTGGCGGCGTCGCGGGCCTTGGGCGGTTTGGCGACAACGTCATTGATGCTGATCTGCGCCGCAGACCGCAGGCCAGCGCGCAGTTCTTCGTATTCAGGGGTCTTGCGAAGCTCGGCCAGCCGCGTTTCAACACGGTCGATGGCAGCTTGGTGAAGCTTTGACAGGACAGGATCCTTCAGCAGCTCAGCCATGATCTCGGCGCGCTTCTGGAAGTGGCGTGAGATCGAGGTCTCTTTGACCTCGTTACGGTCTTGCAAGGCCCAATAGTCGCTGTTGTATTTGTCGGCCTTGTTGTTGACATTGCCGCGCAACCGCCGGATCGCATAGGCGTCCATGCTTTTGACCGCATAGTGGTTCATTTGCAGCCAGTCATAGCCTACTGTGCGTCGGATCGAACGCCATCCGCGAAACTTGAAGTAGTCTTCCATCGGCAGGCCGGAGCCGTTCAACCAGTTGATCGTGGTGGGATAGTCGGTATCAAGCACCTTGTTTTTGAACGAGGGGCGGTGAATGCCCAATTTCCATTTTTCAGCATCGAATTTGAACAGGGTCTTGACGCCCCAGCCCTTGTTCCACAGTGCGGGGGCTGCGTATTGATATTGCTCGGTCACGGGATCTGTCGACCAATCCTCGACAAAGCCAGAGCCGAAGGTGCGCCAGGTGATGACGATACCATCATTGTCGCCCGCCGCCGTCAGCACATCGTCCAGCGTTCCATCGCCGTATTTGACCACCAGAAATTCATCGGCGTCAAAAACGATGACCCAATCGCTTTCTCGCACGATCGGTTCGCCTTGTGCATATTTGAGGGCAGACGGCTGAGGTTTCACGCCCTCAGGGATATCGTTGCGCCGGTGATAGCCAAGGCCCATTTCCTCAAGGCGGATCAGCATGTCGTCGGTGCCGTCGCTGCAATCGTTGGTGTAGACCAGGATATCGGTGAACCCCACGGCCAGATGGTGCGCGAACCATTCCAGCAGATAGGGGGCTTCGTCCTTCATCATCGAAACGGCGGTAATCCGGCCATGCGGGCTGACATGTTTGTGAAGCTGGGTCATTCTGAAGCAACAAACCCGTTTCGTGCAGGGATTTGCCTCAGACCCATACCTTTACCCTGCGCCTCGGGAACTGGCGCAAGGCGGGGTACGCAGATGGTCCGGCCTGTCGTCTCAAGGATCCTGAGTGTCATGTCGTGACCTTGCCTGCCTATTCAAGCGCCTTCCTGGGGTCGATGCCAACCTGCTCGCACATCCGCGCGACGTATGAATTGGGAAGCGGCGGGTTCTTGCGCCACCACGGTTTGGTCCCGTTGGTATAAAGATGCACCGAGATCGTCTTTTCGGTAAAGTGTCCCTCTACGCGACCATGCGGGTCGAAGAAGACGTCGTTCAATTGAAACGGGACGGGATACAGAACATCAGGGGTCATCGCTTTGGAGAAATCGCCGGTCTGCTTGGCGAAATACGTGAACGCTTGCGGGCCAAATGCCGTACGCTCGGCCTTGTAGATGCGGGCGGCGTGGCTCATCTCCTGCTTTTGCAGGCGGTCCATCTTCTTGCGCTGGTTCTTGTTCCACCAGGGCGGATAATCCGGCAGCTCGTCGTAGTAATCCAGCAACTGATCCATCAGTTCGCATTTCTGCGGGATCGCGACGACACCGCAGTTCAGGTTGCCGAGCATGCCGTGACCGGCAAATATAAACGCCTGATCATCGTCGAAAGGTGCATGGCAGAAGGCATCGCAGTCGACCCAGATCGCGCCTGTCTTCTGGATCATTTTATAGCGGAACACGTTCGACAGGAATGACGCACTTGTGGCCTCGACCAGATCCAGATCCAGATCCATAATCTCGGAAGCAGGGCGAATTTCGACACCCTCGGGCGCGTTCTGTACATCGTCGGTACAATACAGCGTCACCGGATGGCCGTGCAGCACATGCGATTTCAGGCAGAGCTGGTTGATGTAGTGAAGGCTCTCTCCGATCCAGAGAGAGGCGACAGGGCGTCTGGAACTCATTTTGGTATCCTTGGTGTTTTCTCAGCGTCGGATGATAATGCGATATCGCGTGCCACTATGACCGTGTCCAGACGAATACTCTGGCGCGGTACTCTTTCTGATCCGTATAATCCAGTATCTCGGTCACGTTGCCCCATTCTGCCAGACAGGTTGTCAGGAATTTACCAAGCGCCTCGGCTGTCAGGCCAAACGGATCAAGCGCGTTCGCGTCTTCAGGGGTTTGGCCTTTGGTGTGGTCCAGCAACAACACGCCACCGGGTTTCAACTGTTTCGCCCAAGCTGAAAAAGCTCTCTCTGGCTCAAGCGCGTGATCCCACGAATTTGAATAGACAAAGTCGGCACGGCCCGTCCAATCGGGGTTCTCGTCATGAAAATCCCATTGGACGGTATTTTCAAATTGATCGGCTGTATCTGAAATCTCGGTGCCGATCACATCTGGCGCACCCTTGAGATGCGCATGGAACCAAGCCTGCTCAAGCCCGCGACGTGTCCCGTGACAAAGGCCGAAATCTAGTTTTTCAAACCGCGCACCAAGATAGTCGGACAGCTTTTTAATGTGGATTTCCTTGACGAACTGCATTTTCAGCTTGGCTTTGTTGCCCGCGATCTGGACCTGCTTGTATGTCTCGTAATCCGGATATTGGTGTCTTGTTTCGCCGTCCCGGTCAATACGGACTGCATTTGATGCCTCGACAGCGTCGATGACCGCTTGCTTGTATGGACCTGGTTGCTTCATGTTTCTTCCTATTGGCTTTCGCAGGGCGATCAGGGGCGATCGGTAAGTTCTGCTTGGTTTTTCTTCAATCTCTTTAACGCAGCCTCGGCAAAAGCATAGTTTTTTTCAGCCACAAAAGCCGTGCATACCTTGAACAGAATTTCGGGGTGGTTGCGTTTCTCAAGATTCTGGACAAGCGCGCGCCGCCAACTGCGCTGCTGCTTGCGCGCCTGCATGTTTTTCCGGAACTCTGCCCCAAGCCGCCCGGTTTGCGCGAACTCGCGCATCATCTGGGGCAGTGCATCTGACTTGACCACAAGACGGATCGCCTGATGTGTTGCGCCCGCGATGGCCAGCCGCTGCACATTTGGGCCGTCAAGCCGGGCTGCATGCCTGTGATCTTCCATTTCAAACGGGTCATAAAGCATTGCGATCTTCGGAATGTAGGGCACTGCCGCTGCTGCATCGAGAAAGGGCATACCTTCCCAGTTGGACCGCTTGACGGCGTATTGAAATCGGCGCTCGAACGGGGCGATGTCGCGGTTCATCGTGGATTGGGGGCTGAATGCCAGAACCCAGGCATCTGGTACGAAGGGCGCATAGTTCAACGCTGCAAAGGCACCCATCGACGCGCCCATGAAAACGATACGGTCAAATCTTGCGAAAAAACCCTGCGCAGCCAGCGCCGCGATCTGTGCTGGCGTGGTGGGCTGGCGAAACCAGTCTTTCTGGAAGGACTGCACGCCCAGGATTGAATAGCCAAGCATTTCGACCCGGTCATACATCCACGGCATGCGCGGGTAGGGGTGATCAAGCGTGGCCAGATTGTCGAACGTCACAAACAGCGTGGGCGAGCGGTATTCAAACCACAGATTGCCGTGCTCACCCTCCAATAGAAAGTGATCGCTGTCGTAAACCTGATCCAGACCGACTGCGGGCGGCAAATCGATCGGCGGCGTCTTTTCGGGCGAAGTTTCTGAGGCGGCCATTCTAGAACACTGCCGCAAAGCGTTCTGGCAGTTTGTAGACCTCTTTGCTGCGGCCCCCGCCAAAGGTGTAAAACGGGCTTTTCTCATCCTTGCGCCGCCATCCGTCATTCAGGGCCTTGCGCACGTCAGGGAAATCGACGGTTTCGGCGACCGGATCAAGCGTGCTGAGCTGTTCATAGGTCTTCCAGGCATTGTCCCAGCCGGTGATCTTGCGGTCGGTTTCTTCAATATTGCCGCTTTGCTGGTCGCGTTGCGATTTGCGCAGATACAGACGTTCTTTGGTCATGTCGTGGTCGATAAAGCGCAGGTGAAAGAGGTACAGATCAGGGTCAAGAAACTTGCGCCGCTCGTCTGCAAAATGCCCGCCGGGTGCAAGGGTGATCTTGTTTCGGGTGATGCAGGGTTTGTTGTAATTGGCGTTTAGCCGAAAGATGCGCCGCACGTCCAGCACGTTACGATCATCTGTGATCGCTTCGGGTTCAAGCGTGGGGTTATGCACCATCTCGATCGCAAGGGGCGAGATGACGGGCGGGCGGGCGTCTGCGTCGAACCGATTGAGATAATCGACAAGGTTGTCAGACACCGCCGGGTCGACCGCCACGATCTCGTCCACGTCGCCGGTCAGCACCCAGTTATAATAGCGCGTAAAACCCGAGGTGAACATCGACAGCATTTGCCATCGCCGCTGGTTGAAACAATACCGCGTCGCATCGTGGGGCAGATAGATCACGTTGCAGCCCTCGGCGATCCTGCGGTGTTCGGGGTCTCCGCCATGGCTCAGAACATAAAGGTGCTCGCGTCCAAGGTGTTTGCCATAGTAGTCCACCCATCGCTTCAAAAAGAAATGGTCGCCACCGACCATCGTCATCGCGGCTACTGCTGCCTTGGTGTCGTCCATGCCATTCGTACCTTGAAAACAGTCGTTATTTGCCAGTACACTAGCCGCAAGCCGCCGGCTTTGTAAACGCGGCACCGAACTTGTCTGACGGTATTCCCGGTAGACACTACTATAGCGGGTACGCAGTCAGGGACAGTTGAGCATGGCTGGCAAATCAGATGGCGGATCGGCCGCCCCTTCAGGCACGATCATTCGCGCCGCAAATGGCGACATCCTGAGGTTCGACAGCACCGGTATGGTGATGGTCTTGTCGGACACTGTGATCAACGACATCGCGCGCCGGTTGCCCGCCTCGGGCATCGAGGCACCCGAATGGATTGATCCGGCCGTTCTGGGCGATGTGGATGCCTGGGATCTGCGCCGCGACGGAGAATGGCTGTTGTTCAACGCCAATCTTGACGGCAAGCAAGGCCCGCGTCTTTTTCGGAGGCTGGCAGTCGCCCCGGACGCCGAAAGCGAACCGAGCATTTTTGCCGATGGTGCCGGACCGATTTATGGCATGATAAGCTTGGGCGGCGCACGCCGTGCCGAAGGTTTTGACGAACCGTTGTCATTTCCCTGGCACGTTCTGGCCCCCGCAGACGAGATAGGCGCGGTTGGTCTGGCCGGGACAGAAGACGCGTCGGTGCAGGACACGCTGCAACGTCTGCCCGAATTGACCCGCGATGCGGCCATTGCGGATGTGATCGTCGCCGGGCAGCATCAGAACCACCGCGGTTTGTCGTTGTTTGTGGCGCGTGCCGAAACTGACACGTCGGGGTCGGTGGCGGATCTGGCGTCAGGCAAGGCCTTTGCGAATTTTCTGACGGCGATCCGGTCGCTCAAGGCGGCTGCGGCCCGCTTGGGCCGTCAGCCGGTGCTTTACGGGATCGGATTGGATTTCACGCTGGAAGACGTGACCAGCGACGGCGACACCTACCGCAACGGCATGTTCGATCTGATCAGCAAGCTGACAGCAGAGATTGCGCGGCTGCGTCTGCATTGCCCGCCGTTTCTGGCCCATTTCGATTGTGGAACGCACACGCTTAGCGATCATCCGATCTTGCGTGCGCAGTGGGATCTGGCGTGGCAGGGGGCCAGCCACGGCCTGTGCTACAGCGCACCGGGATACATGTTCAAACAGGATAGCTTTGGCCGCCCCGACGCCAAAGCCCTGTGGCAGATGGCGGAAATGGACGCCTGTGCGCTTGAGGTGTTGCACCGCGATCAGGACTGGACCTGCCCGATCTTCCTGCTGGCAGAGCGCGAGCCCGATCCCAGGCAGATCCGTGTCAAGGCGCAGGCGCAATCGGGTTTGGTCATCGATACGGACGATCCCTTTGGGGCGGGGCCCTGCTGCGGGTTCTCGCTGGCTGGCGCGGATAATGCGCCGACGCTGATCAAGGTCGCCGTCGCCAAGGATGATCCAAAGGATCTGATCCTGACATTCGACGGCGCACCGCAGGGGGATGCGCTGGAGATCCGCTATGCCTTTGGTCTGTCGTATGACCGCGCGGCTTTTGATTATCCGTCCGCCTGCGGAGCGCTGCGCGATGACTGGGCGCAACCAAGCAAGACCGGCGTGACGTTGCATCGGTGGGCACTGCCCGCCGCACTGCCGGTCTGGTGAAGGGAAAGAGATGCTTTTTATCGACGTCCATGTGCCGGATGCGGTGCTGCTGCCAGAAAAGATCACTGATCTGCAAGGCCATCTTACAAAAATCGGGGCCCATTGGTTTCGCATGAAGCCCGCATTCTTCGACGCTGCCGAAGGATCGCCACGCTCGGTCGATGCGGTGCGCAGTTGCACATCAGACGCGCGTTTAAAGCCGACGCAGCCCCACCAAAAGAACCGGTTCGATAATGCCGCCGCCGAGGCCAGGGGGTTGACCTTCATCGCAGAGCAGCATTGCGGCTATGTGGCGACGGATTTGGGCACAAGCGGGCACACCTGGTCTTGCGCGGTGCGGTTCCAGACGGGCGGTGACGATCCGCGCACGCTGTTCACGCTGAACTCTGACAGCGTGGATAACTATGTTTTCTTGCAGCAAAAGGCCGGCCAGACCACGCTGAAAGACCAACGCTCCACGCTGGAACTGACTGTTAACAGCGTCGGACCGGACAGCGGATCGCGACTGATTGTAGCGGGCATGTCGGGGGACCGGCTGTGGCTGCGGGTGCACGATGGTCCGGTAGAGGCGACAACGGTCAAGGCTGGCGTCGATCTTGCCATGCCCCATAATCTGTTTCTGGGCTGCCGCAGCAACAAGAATGGCCTGCAAAAGACACTGGGTGCATTTGCCTTGCGGGACGCTTTCTTTTGGCCCGATCGCAACATCCTTGAGCCTGAACATGCCGAAACCCTAGAGGCGCTTGATCTGCCTGATCTGTGGGAGGTCTAGACGTGGCGTTCACCAAAAAAAGCATCAAGGACGACAACATCTGCGTCATCTGGATTGATGACATGATCGACGTATTCACCTGGCGCGAGACATTCGGCATTCAGATCAAGACACCGAACATAGACCGGCTGACGGCGACGGGCGTGCGCTTTGCCAACGCCTATGCGACCATCCCTCTTTGCGCGCCTTGCCGGGCGGAACTGGCCACGGGCATCTCGCCGTTCCGGTCGGGTCTGGTGGATTTGAACCGGATCTGGCGCGAGGCACTGCCGCCCACATCGGGCTGGCAGTTTGATCTGCGCCGCGCCGGTTTCAAGACCTTTCAGACCGGAAAGGTGGACGGCAACTACAAACCGATGAGCGCGGAATATAAACGGGTGCTGTTCCATGAGGAATGGAAGTGCACGGACAAGGGCAACCGCACGGGCACCAAGGATTATCTGGATCGCGGACCCGGCATCTGCGGCGTGAACCATCCCGACGACGACGGCGCGCAGGACCACAAGTTCTATGACTTTGAAGTCACCGAAAATGCGATCAAGTACCTGTCGACGGCCGACCCAAAGCGGCGCCATCTGATGCAGCTTGGATTCAAGCATCCTCATTACAGTCTGGAATGTCCGGACCGGTTTTACCAGATGTACGACGCCACGCAGATCAAGTGGCCCGACATCGCAGCCCCGGAGGATTTCTATGGGCCGCAGCCGGGGTTCGCGGTCTATGAAGCAGCCTATATCGCCAATGGCAACTGGACGCCGGAACGTGCGGGCGACAATGGCTGGCGTCAGGTGGTACGTGCCTATTTCGCCGCGATCAGCCATGTGGATCACGAGATCGGCCGCTTTATGGATGCGCTGAGCGCGTCCGAGATGGGGCAGAACACAACCGTGTTGCTGTTGTCGGACAATGGTTTCAATCTGGGCAACCACGACAGCTTTCACAAGATGAGCCAGTGGGACAGTGCCGCGCACATCCCCCTCGCGATCTGGAACGCGCAAATGGGCAAGGGCAAGGTCATCGATACGCCGGTGTCCCTGCACAACCTGCCCAAGACGATCTTTGATCTGGCGGGCATCCCGCCGCGCCATCACTGGACGTCGGGGCAAAGCCTGCTGCCGCTGATCCACAAGGATTTCGGCACCTACGACCGGACCAAATCGCCCGTGACCTCGGTCTTTGGCACCCTGTCGGTACGCCCGTCGGTCGAGGGGCTAAGCCAGTACCGTTATTTCCGGTACCCCAATGGCGAAGAGCATGTTTATGATCTGGTGGCTGACCCCGGCGAGACAACGAACCTTGTCGACACCGCCCCAACCGAGGCGCTGCGCAAGGAGCTGGTAGAGGGCGCGCTGAACCTAGGGCTTGATCTGCGTGGGTTTGAAAACCCCGCTGACGGGGTCAACGCGATGATGGCGGTAGATGGAACCGTGGTGCTGGAAGGCGGGGCGGGCAACAATGACTATTGGGCATACGGTGACGATGTAGAGCGCATCAAGGAAGACAAGCACGGCGGCACGGACGTGCTTTGGTACATGGGGGGGCCGAACGACTATGTGGTACACATGCCCGCCAATATCGAGAAAATCCGGATCGGCACCGTGGTCGCACGGCCCGAAGCCGAGCAGGGGGTAGACCGCAATACCCAGCCGGGGCGCAAGATCCACGTGGTCGGGCATCCTGACTCTCCGATGCATTTCGAAACTTCTGAGCGGGTCGCGGTTGACGTCAAGGGCACGCGGGGCGGCGATGTCATGATCGGATCGAAATACGCCGTGTCCACGTTTCACGGCGGTGCGGGCGATGACATGCTGATTGCCCTGGCCCCGAACAAATCCCGCAACCGGTTTTATGGCGGCGCGGGGAATGACACGCTGATCGGCGCACAGGGCAAGGATATTCTTGACGGCGGTCCCGGCAACGACGTGATCCATGGCAACGGAAACCACAACATCCTGATCGGCGGCCCCGGCAACGACCAGATTTTCGACGGCACCGGCGGCTCTGAAATCCACACCGGGCCGGGGCGCAACACTGTGGTATCGAAAAGCGGCGCGGACACCATCTTTGTGGGCAGCGGACGCAACGATATCTCTACGGGAAAGGGCGAGGTCCGGTTCACGATTGCCTATGGCGGCGTGACCCATCTGCGGTCCTGGATGAAAGGCTATGAAATCGATCTGTCGGACTGGCCAACGGTGCCCGAAATGCAACTTACTGAAAATGGTGTAAAAATGAGCCTTGGTCTTTCGTTTGTTTTGATCGATGGTATTCAGGATCTTGAAAAACTTAAGTCGGCAATCATCCATCCCAACCTGGCCCAAAAGGGTGCCTAGATCCGCGCGCATCAGACGCTGACAGCCCCACATCAGAGGTAATTCGATATGTCCCACCCCTACGAGTCCCTTCCGGCACAGAAATTCTGGCGCACGGCGGTGGCGGATCGCTCTGCCTTTCAGATCCAGGGGCTATGGACACCCCGCTTTGCAATCAAGAAGCGGACGAAGATCATTACGGCCGGATCGTGTTTTGCCCAACACATCAGTCGCGCGTTGGTAGCACGGGGGTATCAATGGGTTGATGCGGAACCCGCACCCGAGAAAATGACGGATGAAGCAAAGCGCGATTACCACTATGGTACATTCAGCTTTCGCACCGGCAATATCTATACGCCCAACATGTTGTGCCAGTGGTTAAGCTGGGCGTTGGGTGTAGAAGAACCGCCGAAAGTCGTTTGGGAAAAGGACGGACGGTATTATGACCCCTTCCGGCCCACTGTGGAATTGGGCGGGTTCGCTACCGAAGAGGAGGTTTATGCCTCGCGCAGAGTCACTGTTGCGGCGGTGCGCGAAGCGATCGAAACGTCTTCCGTCTTTGTCTTTACGCTTGGTCTGACCGAGGCTTGGATCGACCGCGAGGGTGGATTTGAATACGCTATTTGCCCCGGCACTGTGGCGGGCACCTTCGATCCTGAAAAGCATGAATATGTAAACCACGGGTTTACCAGCACCTTCAAGAGCCTCCGGTCGGCCATCAATCTGGCGCGAAAGATCAACAAGCGCATCCGTTTCATTCTGACCGTCTCGCCGGTGCCCTTGACCGCTACCGCCTCGGAAGATCACGTGCTGACGGCGACAAGCCATTCAAAGTCGGTTCTGCGTGCCGTGGCAGGAGAGATGAAGCTTGCCAACCCATACGTTGACTATTTCCCCTCGTACGAGATGATCACACACCCAGCCTTCCGTGGCATGTTCTTTGGCCCGAACATGCGCAGCGTCGATCCCAAGGGCGTGGAATTCGTGATGGACAGTTTTTTTCGCGACCAGTTCACCACGTTTGCCAAAACGGTAACCGTTCAGGGCCCTTACGGCACCATTGAAGAGCAGGTCGTGGGGCCGAACAAGACGGTCTCGAAAAAGAAAATCACGCGCAAGCAAGCCGCCGAAGATGCCGCCGAGGAAGCGTTGTGCGAGGAAGAGTTGCTAGATGCCTTCACGCCCTAAACGTCTGTGTGTTTTCGGAGACAGCCACTTTGCATGTGTCAAATCCGCGTTTGATCGCGGATTGACCGACAGCGAGGGTGTCGATGTTGAATTTTGGGGCAACATTGGCAAGCAATTCCGATTTCTGACGTGGCGCAATAACCGCGTCGAACCGATGGATGACTTTACGGAGCGCCGTTTTGCCAAGACGAACGTCAAGGGCAGGACGGTTCTTGAGGCGCAAGATTTCGATATGATCCTGTTTCAGGGATGCAGGATTGATCTTTACCGTATCTTCCCCGAGTTGCTGCATCGCCGTCGCACGCCGTCGGCACGTTTGTCATCTGGGGTGGAGCGGCGTTATGTCCGGGATTTTCTGATGCGGCTTCCGCCCTATCACTTTGCGCGCAACTTTGCCGCGCAGGGGGCTGCCCGTATCGTCCTCTCTCCGACGTCGTTTGACACGGACGGACCCCACGCGACGATCCCGCAAAAATTCACCGCGGCCGACGCAGCCACGCAAGAGGACCGCACGGCGATCTGGGCGGTGGTAGCGGATATCTTGCAGGAGGATGGTATCGGGCTTTTGCCGCAACCTGATGACACCGTGGTGAACGGATATCGCACCCACACTGACTTCGCGGTCAAGGACCACGAAGCGCGAGGCGATGTGACCCACAAGAACCCTGAATTCGGCGCGCTGGTGTTGAACGCCGCAGTTGCGCTTTTGCGGCAAAACCAATCGTCCTCGAACGCCCCGCTGGCAATGCCAAAGACTACGCCCATCTCTGCGTCGATGTCTGCGCCAAAGAATGCGCCAAAAAAGGCGATGTCGGCGGGGGGCGGGGCATCGCGCACGAAAACCGCAAAACGGCAAAGCTGAGACTTTTGGCAGATGGCCCATGACACGGTGAAAAGCGGCGCAGAACGCGCGGAAGAGTATCCTGAAAAAGCTGACCCGTTGAGAGACGCGCCCAGTCCCTCCTTTGCCCGTTCAACCTGAAAGAAACGCCATGGCCCCTCGCCCGATTTTTGACCCGACAAAAGCGCCGCTTGGCGTGATGACAATGGTGTATCAGGACTATGACCTGTTACGGAACTGGGTCAACTATTACGAAAAACAGGTCGGTCGCGCGCATCTTTACATCCTGAGCCACGGCAACGACCCGGAACATCGGCGCATTGCCGAAGGGGCAAATGTGATCAACATCCCCCGCGACCCGACCATGTTCCAGCTGGACCGCCGGCGGTGGTTCATGATCAGTCAGTTCACCAATGGGCTGCTGCGGTATTACAATTGGATGATATCGGGCGACGTGGACGAGATTGTGGCGCTTGATCCCGATCAGGGCGACCGTCTGGTGGACTATCTCAAGCGCTATGAAACGCCGAAAGCCCCGAAATCGATCTGCCCTTTCGGGATAGAGATCGTGCACAACCCTGATCTTGAAAAAGAGACATTGCAAGACGAGGGTACGATCCTTGGCAAGCGCCGCTTGTTCCGGCTGAATTCCAATTACGCCAAACCC
The DNA here is from genome assembly GCA_963728645.1 of uncultured Alphaproteobacteria bacterium. Lineage (GTDB taxonomy): Bacteria > Pseudomonadota > Alphaproteobacteria > Rhodobacterales > Rhodobacteraceae > Sulfitobacter. Next base: position 531,407 of record CAVSLU010000010.1, read on the forward strand.
TGCATCGTCCGCCAGGATGTCAGCTTTACCAACGGTGGCCATGCCAACAACCACCAGCCCCGGTTTCTAGACGACCATCTCTATCTCATCCACCTTCGCTTTTATGACTTCGAACTAAGCGTTGACCGCCTGAAAGGCCGCGCGGTGTTGCGCAAGGATATCTACGACAAACCGGACGCCAAGAAGAAAGACGATTGGGCAAAAGGCATCGAGACCTACACGCGTCTGGCCTGTCAGGAACCAAAGGATACGACGGTCGACTTTCCCGAATTCCGCGCAAGCATGCTGGAAAAGGCGCAGGATCTGCACGACGGTAAAGTCACGTTCTTTGGCGGCGGTCGCAGCAAGGAACTGTACCGTTTGCCGGACCGGTTCACCGGGCTGTTCTGACGCGGCAAGGCTTGCGATGATCCCAAAACGTGGGGCAGGGCGGCAGACCCTGTGGGGCGATATCCTGGGCCAGAGCGAAATCTTTGCCGCACCCTTCAGCACCGATTGCCTAACACAGCCTTGCCCGCTATCGTTCGATTATCGAACACTTTGCACGGGACAAGCCTTGGGAGGGGACACATGCCGCTTGCACCTTTGGACGAGACGATCACAATCGCTGATCTGACCCGAGACCCGTACCCGATCTATGCGCGCTTGCGGGCGAATTCGCCAGTTTTGCGGGTGAAATCCTTGGGGCGCACCTTGTTGACCAAGGCCGCAGACACCCGCGCGGTCAAGGACAATCCGGCGGTGTTCAGCTCAAACGATCCGAACACCCCGATGGAAAAGGCGTTCGAGGCGCACACCCTGATGCGCAAGGACGGTGCCGCGCATATGCGTGAACGTACCGCGATGATGCCCACGTTTTCGGCCCGCAATATCAAGACGATCTGGGCCCCCTCGTACGAAAAACACGCAAGCGATTACCTTGATCGCCTTCCAAGGGACGAAGTGATTGATCTTTTCCCCATGCTCGCAGGGCCGTTGGCTGCAAGGATACTGGGAGAGATTCTGGGTCTGCCCGACGCGTCGGACGAGGATTTGCAACACTGGTCCCAGGCGCTGATTGATGGTGCGGGCAACTTCGGCTGGGCCGATGAACCCTTTGCCCGCGTCGCCAAGGCCAATGTCGCGATGAACGCCGAATTGAAGCGGATGGTGCCGATCCTCAAGGCCAGCCCGGATCAATCGGCGCTGTCTGTCATGGTCAACGCCGATGACCCCATCGAGATGAGCCAGATCGTATCCAACATCAAGATCGCCATTGGCGGGGGCATCAATGAGCCGCGTGATGCGCTGCTGACGATCCTTTACGGCCTTCTGACCAACCCCGACCAGTTGGACGCGGTCAAATCATCCGGCAACTGGAGCGCGGCCTTCGAGGAAGGTGTGCGGTGGGTTGCGCCCATTCAGGCCAGCTCAAGGCGTGCGCTTGAGGACACCGAGATTCGCGGGATAACGATTTCCAAGGGCGATATCCTGATGACGGTCCAAGCCTCTGCCAACCATGACGAGGATCTTTTTGAAGACGGGCATCTCTTCAACATCTTCCGCAAGCCCGCGCCGCATCAGTCGTTCGGCAGCGGGCCACATCATTGCATGGGCACCCATATCTCGCGGCACACGGTGGGCAAGATCATGCTGCCGATGATCTTTGAGCGGTTCCCGAACATGGAGCTGGTCGATCCCTCAAGCGTGGTCTGGTCGGGCTTCGGCTTTCGGGGGCCGTTGAACCTGCCCGTGCGCCTGAACTGACGCAAGCGGGCAGGACCGTTTCAAACGCTGACGCTGCGCAGGCCAAGAATTTCGCGGGCCTGCTGCCACGTCGCAACGGGGCGCTCGTATTTCTCGCACAGATCCGCCGCCCGCTTGATCAGCGCCGCATTCGACGGGGCCAGCGTGTTGCGGTCAAGGCGCACATTGTCTTCGAGCCCGGCACGCGTATGCCCGCCCGCTGCAATCGCCCATTCGTTCACGACGATCTGGTTGGGGCCGATCCCCGCCGCACACCAGGCCGCGTCAGGCGCACGTGCCTTGACCTGTTCCACATAGAAATCGAACACGGCCTTGTCGGCGGGCATCGCGTTCTTCACACCCATGACGAACTGCACATACAGCCGCCCGAACAGCTTGCCGTCCTTGTGGTGCTGGATCGCCTGCAGGATATGGCTTAGATCGAACGCCTCGACCTCGGGCACGACCTCGTATTGGCGCATCTCTGACGACAGCCATTCCACCAGATCCGGCGGGTTTTCATATACGCGGGTCGGAAAGTTGTTCGACCCCACGGACAGCGATGCCATGTCGGGGCGCAGCGACAGCATCCCGCCGCGCGCCTTGCCCGCACCTGAACGCCCGCCAGTGGAAAACTGGATGATCATGCCGGGGCAGTGCTTTTCCAGTCCTTCCTTCAACGCTGCGAATTTGTCAGGGTCAGACGAAGGCGTCTCATCCTCGTTGCGGACATGGGCGTGGCATATGCTGGCTCCGGCCTCGAACGCCTCATGTGTGCTCTCAACCTGTTCGGTGATGGAAATCGGCACGGCCGGGTTGGCCGCTTTGGTCGGAACGCTGCCGGTGATGGCAACGCAAAGGATACAAGGATCAGACATCTAGGAACACCGTTTCTTTCTCTCCCTGAAGGTAAATATCGAACCGATAGACGCCGGGGGCCTCTTGCGTCGCGATCAGGGTCGGGACGCGGTTCTGATGTTCAAGCCGGATCAGCAGCGGATCGGCCGAGTTATCTTCATCGGGGAAATACATGCGGGTGTTCAACCCGATATTTATCCCCCGCGCAACAATCCAGAAGTTGATATGCGGCGCCATCATCCGCCCGTCGGGAAATGGCACGGCACCGGGGCGGATCGTGTCGAAGGCCCATGCGCCCGTGTCATAATTACCCGCCTTGCGGCCCCAGCCGGTAAAGTTCGGATCGGCAGACCCCCGCGGATCGTTGCCGGGGTAAATCCCGTCCGCGTCGGCCTGCCAGATCTCGACCATGGCATCCTTCAGCGGGGTGCCGGTGCCGTCATAGACGGTGCCCTTGATCGTGATCCTGTCGCCCTTGGTGTCGGCATTGACCATCGTGTCGCCCAGATCATGCGGGAATACACCGGTGATGTCGCAGAAGTTCGGCACGCAACCGATATGGACGTAGGGCCCGGCGGTCTGTGACGGGCTTTCGTGCAGGTGGTTCAGCGGTTGCATCAATTTCCCTCCTTGCGGTTCTCGAAATGGGTCGACCGGCGGCCGCGCAGCACCATGTCGAACTTGTAGGCGCGCGCGTCCATCGGGATGGTATTTTCCATATCGAGGGGTGCGATCAACTGCTCGATCGCCTCGCGCGAGGGGATCGTTTCGACGATCGGGCATTTCCAGATCAGCGGATCGCCCTCAAAGTACATCTGGGTGATCAGCCGCTGCGCAAAACCCGTGCCGAACAGCGAAAAGTGGATGTGCGCGGGGCGCCAGTCGTTTGCACGGTTCGGCCAGGGGTAGGCACCCGGCTTGATCGTGCGGAAACTGTAGCCGCCGTTCTCATCCGTGATCGTCCGCCCGCAGCCGCCGAAATTGGGGTCGAGTGGGGCCAGATACCCTTCCTTCTTGTGACGATAGCGCCCGCCCGCATTGGCCTGCCAGAATTCCAGCAGCACACCGGGGATGCCGCGCCCGTTCTGGTCCAGCACACGGCCGTGTACGATGATGCGCTGGCCAATCGCCATCTCGCCGGGGGCAGCGTAGTTGAGGATCAGATCGTTATCCAGGTCGCCCAGCATATTGTGACCGAACACCGGCCCCGTCTGTTCACTAAGCGTTGTATTCATCGAGATCAGCGCCTTTTGCGGTGACCGGACCACGGATGTCTTGTAGTTGGGGGTGAAGGCGGGCGGATGCCAGCCACGATCACGATGAAAAAACGCGCCATTCTGGTCGGTCATAGGTCCTCCCCCATTTCCTTATAGGTCTGTTTCGCAAGTTTAAGCGCATGGTTGGCCTTTGGCACCCCCGCATAGATCGCAACGTGCTGAAATGCCTCCATCACGTCGGTTTTGCTGGCACCGGTGTTGGCGGTGGCGCGGATGTGCATGGGGATCTCTTCAAAATTTCCCGTAGCGGCGAGCAAAGCAAGCGTCAGCATCGATCGCTCACGCTTGGTGATATTGTCGCTGGACCACACGGTGCCCCAAGCCCCTTCGGTGATAAGCGTTTGAAAAGGGGCGTCAAAATCTGTCTTTGCCGCCTCGGCCTTGTTCACATGCGCGTCGCCCAACACAGCGCGGCGGGTTTTCATCCCGGCGTCAAACTTGTCTGACATCGTTGTCTCCCTCTAGATCCTGAGGGCTTTTCGCATAACGTCTGCGCCAAATATATTGAGAAATGCAGGCGGATATATAATCTACAGGTTATGAGTATGGATCCCCGCCTGCGCTTGCGCCATTTTTCAACGTTTTTGGAAATTGCCCAAGCTGGTTCTATCGTGGCGGCAGCTGGGCGGTTGGGCGTGACGCAACCGGCCGTGTCCAAGACGCTGCGCGAGCTTGAGGATATTCTGGGTCACACGCTGTTTGACCGCACGGCGCGTCGGCTGCAACTGAATGCGGCAGGGCAGGAGTTTCAGAAACTGGCGGGATCAGCGATGACAACCCTTGCCCGTGCCACGCAACGACGCGGCGGTCCGACCCGGACACGGCTGACCATCGGGGCTTTGCCCACCGCAGCGACGCGGCTGGTGCCGCAGGCTGCAATCCGGTTTCGTGCGGCACATTCGCATTGTCTGGTGCGCGTATCTACAGGACCAAACTGGCTGCTCTTGTCGCAATTGCGCGAAGGGCGGCTTGATCTGGTGGTGGGTCGCATGGCCGAGGCGGGCCGGATGGAGGGGCTGAGCTTTCGCCAGCTTTATACCGAAGACGTGGTCGCCGTGGTGCGGGGTGGCCACCCGTGGGCAGATCGGTTCGACGCCGAAAACCTGGGGCAGTTTCCGCTGATGCTGCCGCCCCCCGGCGCGGTGATCGGCCCGCTTGTGCGGTCCTATCTGCGCAGCATCGGCGTGGACCACGTGCCCACGGCATTCGAGACGGTCTCGCTGGCGTTTGGACGCGAAATTCTGCGCCACACGGATACGATCTGGTTCATCTCGCGCGGCGTCGTCGCAGAAGAGCTGGCAACCGGCAGTCTGCGCGCCTTGTCGCTGGAGGCACCGATGCTGGCCGGGCCTGTCGGCATCAGCCTGCGCGACGAAGCCCCCCTGTCATCAGAGGTCTCTGCGATGATCGCAGCGCTTAAAGATGCGACAGCGACCTAGCCCCGGTTCGGGGATATTCATCAAGACCCTTGCTATGTTTTTCCACTTCACGCTAGCGTTGGGGTGTCGGGTGGGGATGACAGGCCTGTGCGGGGTTGCGGTGCTGCATGGGTCGCTTTCTCTGCCCGTGGCGAAGGGTCGGTTGGGAAAAGCGCATGATCGAAATAACCAATGTCTCAAAGGCGTACGGCACAGGTAGGTCCCGTTTTCTGGCGCTTGATGATGTGTCGGTGACGATCAGGGAAAACGAATTCTTTACGCTTTTGGGGCCGTCGGGCTGCGGCAAGACCACGCTTTTGCGGACCATTGCGGGCTTTGTCGATCCGACCGGCGGCACCGTGACGATGAACGGTCAGGATCTGCTGAAATTACCGCCGTACAGCCGACCGGTGAACACCGTTTTCCAAAGCTATGCCTTGTTTCCGCACCTTACCGTGCGGCAGAATATATCCTTCGGGCTTGAGATGTTGGAAAAACCCAAGTCCGAAATCACCGCGACAGTGGATGAAATGATGGCTCTGGTTCAGATGACCGCGATGGCTGACCGGCAGACAGGCCAGATTTCCGGGGGCCAGCAGCAGCGTGTCGCCCTGGCCCGCGCCCTGGCCCCAAAGCCCAAGGTCCTGTTGCTGGATGAACCGCTCTCCGCGCTGGATTTCAAACTGCGCAAGGACATGCAGATCGAACTCAAGCGACTGCAAACCGAGACCGGCATCACCTTTGTCTTTGTGACCCATGATCAGGAAGAAGCATTGACGATGTCAGACCGGGTCGCAGTCATGAAAGCCGGGTCCATCCGCCAGATCGGGAGCCCGCGCGATATCTACGATCGTCCGGCAGAACGGTTTGTGGCCGATTTCATCGGGGACACGAACTTTATCCCCGTCGAAGTCACCTCGATCAATGCTGAGATCGCGGATATCACCTTGCCGTCCGGCAAGCACATCGAAGCGCGCGCTGTCGCAGGGGCCAAAGGCGGCTCCAGCACCCTTGCCGTTCGTCCCGAGCATGCAACGCTGGTGCCCGCCGACGGCGCTTTGATGACCGGCACGTTGACGAACATCGTCTATTTCGGGACGGACACCCATTATCACATCAATCTGGCTGGCGCAGACAGCTTTGTGGTGCGGGCACAAAACATTCCCGGCGCGCAGCCCGGATTCAGTGTGGGCGATCCTGTCGGGGTCACCTTTCCACCGCAGGTCGGTCAGGTTCTTAGGGATTGAGCATATGGCAGATCTAGCATCCGCACGCGAACGCGCCGCTGCCCGGAACCGCTGGTTGCTGCTGGCGCCGGCGCTTGCCATTTTGATCTTTGCCGCCTCCGGACCGCTCTTGATTACGCTGACCTATTCGTTTCTGACACCCGGTGACTATGGTGGGGTGGAATGGAAATTCTCAACCGACGCATGGTTCAACGTGATCTTGCAGCGCGATATCTTCGACGACACGCTCAGCTTTGCCGACGCGCATCTGTCGATCTTCTGGCGGTCCGTCAAGCTGTCGCTGATGACTACGGTTGGTGCAATTATCCTTGGCTTTCCCACCGCGTATTTTATTGCCACCCGGCCCCGGACCCACCGTGATTTCTGGATGCTGCTGATCATCATTCCATTCTGGACCAACCTGCTGATCCGCACGTTCGCGGTGATGGAACTGATCCGTAACGAAGGGACGTTGAACACGCTGCTGATCGCAACGGGCCTTATTGATGAGCCGATCCAGATCCTGTTCACCGAAACTGCGATCATGATCGGGATGCTTTATGTGTATCTGCCGCTGATGGTGCTCCCGCTTTATGCCAGCATGGAGCGGTTGGATTTCAGTCTGGTTGAAGCGGGCTATGACCTTTACGCAACCCGCTTTGCCGTGCTGCGCCGGATCATCCTGCCACTGGTCAAGCCGGGGCTGATTGCAGGGTCCATTCTGGTGTTCGTCCCAAGCCTTGGCGCCTATGTCACGCCGCGCGTCATGGGCGGCGGCAAACAGCTGATGCTGGGCAATCTGATCGAACTTCAGTTCGGTCAGGGGCGGAACTGGCCGCTGGGGGCGGCGCTGTCGATCACGTTGCTGGCCATCGTGATGGTCGCCTTGATTTTCTATGTCCGCGCTGCGGGCAAAGAGGAGATCAACCATGGCTAAGCCTTTTGATGTGCGCAAACAGTGGGGCTTTACCACGATCGCGATGATCTGCTTTGTCTCACTGTATCTGCCGGTGGTCCTGCTGGTGATCTACAGCTTCAATGCCGGTTCCTCGATCGCGATCTGGGAAGGCGTTTCGCTGCGCTGGTACCAGTCGGCCTGGGAAAACACCCAAGTACAGGAGGCGACGGTCAGATCCTTGGTGATCGCACTTTGGGCATCTGGTATCAGCACATTTGCGGCGGTGCTTGCCGCACTTGCCACCACCCGCGTGCGCCCGTTCAGGGGCTATTCGGCCGTGTTCGCAGCGATCAATCAACCGCTGATGGTCCCCGAAATCGTGACCGCTGTCGCCTTGCTGATCTTCTTTGCAGGGATCAAGGTTCAGACCGGCTATACCGGTCTTGCCTATCTGATCATCGCGCACGCGGCGTTTTGCATCCCCTTTGCCTATCTGCCAATACGCGCACGCCTGACAGGCATGGACCTGAGCCTTGAACAGGCCGCCGCCGATCTTTACGCCACGCCGTTTCAGGTGTTTCGCCGTATCACACTGCCGCAACTTTGGCCGGGAATTCTGGCTGGCGCGATGCTTGCGTTTGTCATCAGCCTTGACGACGTTGTCATCACAGAGTTTGTTAAATCTGCCGGGCAGGACACGCTGCCAACCTATATGCTGGGCCAATTGCGCCGCAACATCACCCCCGAGGTCAACGCGATCTCGACCGTGCTTTTGGGCATCTCCGTCACGATGGTGATCGCCTTTTTCTTCGTGAGCCGGATCAAGAAATAGCAACGAAACGATCAACCACCAACAAGGGGAACAACAAGATGAAAAGAATACTTTTGATGACCACGCTGGCAGGGGCCTTCGCCACGGCCGCCGTCGCCGAGGGCGAATTGAACATCTATAACTGGGGAAATTACACGTCGCCCGAGATGATCGAGAAATTTGAAAAAGAGTATGACGTCAAGGTCACGATCACGGATTACGACAGCAACGACACCGCCTTGGCAAAAATCAAGGCCGGCGGGCATGGCTTTGATATTGTGGTTCCCTCCGGCACCTATATCCCGATTTTCGTAGGCGAGGGCCTGCTGATGAAATCGATGCCAAACGAGATGGAAAACTTCAAGAACATGGATCCGCAGTGGGTTGATGTCGCGTTTGATCCGGGTCGTGAATATTCCGTTCCGTGGCAATGGGGCACCGTGGGTGTCACCGTGGATACTGCTGTCTACGACGGGGATATCAACACCGCCGCCATCATCTTTGACGCCCCGGAAGAGCTGAAGGGCAAGATCAACGTCGTCCCCGAGATGAACGATGTGATGGGGATGGCGATCCACTATGTCGGCGGCGAAACCTGCACCGGCGACAAGGAAGTGCTGAAAAAAGTCCGCGACGTTCTGGTCGAGGCCAAAAAAGACTGGCTGTCGATGGACTATGGCAACATCGAAAAATACGCCAAGGGCGATCTGGCAGCCGGTGTGAACTGGAATGGTGCCTCGTTCCGTGCGCGCAACGAGAACGAGAATATTCATTTCGGCTATCCGCAGACAGGGTATCCCGTCTGGATGGACAACGCGGCAATCCTCGCGGATGCCAAGAATGTCGACAATGCCAAGCTGTTCCTGAATTTCATAATGGACCCCGAAAATGCTGCGATGCTGTCGTCTTTCGCCCGCTACGCAAACGGCATCTCAGGCTCGGAAGAATTCATGCCCGAAGACATGAAATCAGCCCCCGAGATCGTCGTGCCGGAAGATCTGAAATCCGCAGCCTATATCGCGGAAACCTGTCCTGCTGATGTGTCCAAGATCTACACCCAGATCTGGACCGAACTTCAGAAGTAACCTGTGGCGCGGCCTTTTTTTCAGGGGGCCGCGCGACCTCCGTTATCCCATTTCAACACTTGAGAAAGACAACTGCCATGGATCAGACACCCGATATCGCGATCCTGAATGGTGCATTGATCACCTTTGATGACAGCACCAAAGGCGCGACGGCCATAGCCATCAAAGGCAGCACCATTATGGCCATGGGCACGGATGCCGATATTCAGGCGATGGCAGGGGCAAAAACGCGGATCATCGACGCGGCCAAGGCCACGGTGATGCCAGGCTTTATCGACAGTCATGTGCATCTTTTTGGCGGGTCGGTTGAACTGGGCTGCCTCGATTTGATGGGGGTGCACGGTCTTAAGGCGCTGGCCGACGCGATTGGCCCTTATGCGCGCGCGCACCCTGACGACAGGATCGTGTTTGCCGTTCAGGCCGATTACGCCATTTTGCATGATCGTGAAACACCGACGCGCCAAGAGCTGGACATCGCGTGCCCCGACCGCCCCTTTGCCATGTTCGCGCCCGATCATCATACGGTCTGGGCCAACACCGCCGCGTTGGAACTGGCGGGCCTGATGCGGGGCGGTGAAACGGCGGCCGGCAGCCTGATCGTGATGGGCGACGATGGCCTTGCGACCGGCGAACTGCGCGAACCGGGTGCCTATGCGCCGATCCTTGAGCTGACGCGCCACGGGGGCCGCGACATGGCGGGGCTTGTGACAGGTAAATCCCCCGTCCCCGCACCCTCCGGTGCGGACCGCGCCAAGGACAAGGCGGCGATCGCCCAAGGCATGAAGCACCTGGCGGCGCAGGGGATCACAGGCGTGCACTGCATGGATGGCAACTTTTACCAGCTGGAACTGCTGACCGAGATGGAAACCGAAGGCACGCTGCTGTGCCGCACATCGGTGCCGTTCCACCTCAAGGCCGAAGACCCGCTGGAACGGCTTTCCGAGGCCGCTGAAATGGCGGCAACCTATACCGGCGATATGGTGTATTCCGGCTATGTAAAGATGTTCGTGGATGGCGTGATCGAGGGGCGAACGGCCCTGATGCTTCAACCCTATCCCGGTACCGACGATACGTACGGCGACCCTGTGTTCAGCGCGGAACACTTCAACGACGCCTGCACGCGCATTGATGCGATGGGCCTCCAGATCGCCGTCCATGCCATTGGCGATGGGGGTGTGCGCCGCACGCTCGACGCCTATCAAACCGCCCGCGAGACGAACGGCGCGCGCGACAGCCGCCACCGGATCGAGCATCTTGAATCCATGCACCCCGACGACATTCCGCGCATCCACGCCCTTGGGGCCGTGGCATCGATCCAGCCGGGACACGCGCCTTTTGGCGGCATCTTTCCGGCCACTGGCGTTGGAAAATATCTGCACGATCACCAGATCCCCACCGCATACCCCTGGAGCCAGATCCGCGACACCGGCGCGCCGGTGATCTTCAGCACCGACTGGCCCGTCATCGGGGTAGAGGTGATGACCAATATCAAGGCCGCCATCGCGCCGCTAAAGCTTGGCGGCGCGTGGAAAGACCAGACCCAAACCTTGATGGCAACCCTCAAAAGCTATACCTGCGACAACGCCTGGGTCGAATTTCGCGATCATCAGAAAGGCCGGCTTGCCCCCGGTCTTTTTGCCGATGTTGTCGTTCTGTCCCATGATCTGACCACGCTTGCGCCAGAAGACATCACTGACGCTTCCGCCCGCGTTACCATCTGCAACGGTCGCATCACCCATGATGTTCACTGACGCCGACTGACCTGCACTGGCGCGCGCCGCCCCTCTTTCCAAATGGATCTAAATCCCGGGGGAGGGGCCGCAGCGCGGCACCGGGGGCAGCGCCCCCATACTCCATCGGCACCTTGACATCGCGGTCTGTTTTCGGCCTTTTGCCATCAAACAGCACAAGGACATGTCCAATGATGAAGACCCGCGCCGCCGTCGCCGTTGCCGCAGGCAAACCGCTAGAAATCATGGAGGTCAATCTGGAAGGCCCCCGCAAAGGCGAAGTCCTGATCGAGATCAAGGCCACCGGCCTGTGCCACACCGATGAATTCACCCGCTCCGGCGACGATCCCGAAGGGATCTTCCCGGCCATTCTGGGCCACGAAGGTGCGGGCGTCGTGCTGGAAATCGGCGAGGGCGTCACCACGCTTGAAGTCGGCGATCACGTAATCCCGCTTTACACGCCTGAATGCCGCGAATGTGAATATTGCCTCTCGGGCAAGACCAACCTGTGTCAGGCGATCCGCGTGACCCAAGGGCAGGGGCTGCTGCCCGACGGCACCACACGCTTTTCCATGATGGATGGCACGCCGATCCACCACTACATGGGCTGCTCGACCTTCGCCAACCATACCGTCATTCCTGAAATAGCGCTTGCCAAGGTCCGCAAGGACGCGCCGTTTGACAAGATCTGCTATATCGGCTGCGGCGTGACCACGGGCATCGGCGCGGTCATCAACACCGCCAAGGTCGAGATCGGCGCGCGTTGCGTGGTGTTCGGGCTGGGCGGGATCGGTCTGAACGTCATTCAGGGCCTGCGGCTTGCGGGTGCCGATCAGATCGTTGGCGTCGATCTGAATGACGACAAGGAAGAGACCGGCCGCTATTTCGGCATGACCGATTTCGTGAACCCCAACGCGGTCGAGGGTGATCTTGTGGCCCATCTGGTCGAGCTCACCAACGGCGGCGCGGACTACACCTTTGATGCGACAGGCAACACCAAGGTCATGCGTCAGGCGCTTGAGGCCGCGCATAAGGGCTGGGGGGAAAGCATCATCATTGGGGTTGCACCTGCGGGTGCCGAAATCTCGACCCGGCCATTCCAACTGGTCACGGGCCGCGTGTGGCGCGGCACTGCCTTCGGCGGCGCAAAGGGGCGCACGGATGTGCCAAAGATCGTGGATTGGTACATGAACGGCAAGATCGAGATTGACCCGATGATCACCCACAAGCTGACGCTGGACGAGATCAACCACGGATTCGATCTGATGCACGAGGGCAAGTCGATTCGCGCAGTGGTGGAATTTTAAGCGTCCGCCAGCATCCCGCCACCATGAACGCCGCCCTGCACCGGGCGGCGTTTTTCTTTATGTATCAACGGTAAATTCGGGATGAGAATAACGCAGTCGGCATCTTCACCATTCTGTGCTGCTCTCTTTACCCGGTCCACTGACATTGTATTCTGAACCATAACTTTCCGGAGAACGCCCATGAAACTGACGGTAAACGGTACAGAGCACGAGGTGGATGTCGAAGATGACATGCCCCTGCTGTGGCTGTTGCGCGATGAACTGGGGATCATCGGTCCGAAGTATGGCTGCGGCATCGCACAATGCGGGGCCTGCACAGTCCACATGGATGGGGTCGCGGTACGGTCGTGCCAACTGAACGCGGGGGATGTCACGGGCGAGATCACCACGATCGAAGGGCTGGGCACGCCCGTGGCGCTGCACGCGGTGCAATCTGCATGGGTCGATCATCAGGTCGCGCAGTGTGGCTATTGCCAGTCGGGCCAGATCATGCAGGCCGCCTCGTTTCTGGATCTGAACCCCGATCCCACCGACGATCAGATCGACGCCGCGATGAGCGGGAATTTATGTCGCTGCGGCACCTATCCGCGCATCCGTGCCGCAATCAAATCGGCGTCGGTCAAGATGAAGGAGGCTTAGGATGGGGCGTGCAAAAACCATCGCGCGGCGCAGCTTTCTGATCGGGTCGGTTGCTATCGCGGGCGGTGTCGCCTTTGGCACCTATCTGTATAAGCGCGAGGGGGCCAATCCGCTGCTGGCCGATCTGCAACCGGGAGAAACCGCGATCACCCCTTACGTCAAGATTGACGCCCAGGGGATCACGCTCATCACGCCGCGCGCCGATGTGGGGCAGGGCGCGTGGTCGATGCAGGCGCATCTGATTGCCGAAGAGCTGGACATCAACCCCGCCACCGCCACACTGTCGCCTGGCCCGGCCAGCGCGATCTACTACAACGGTGTCGTCGGTGCCGAAGCGATGCCAATCGCGGCCACGTCCGATACGCTGCTGGCGCGTACCGGGCGCGGAGCGGCTGATGTCATGGGCAAGCTGATGGGGTTGCACATCACCGGCGGATCCTCGACCGTGCCCGATATGTACGACCGGTTGCGCATGGCAGGGGCCGTCGCCCGCGAGACGCTGATCAAGGCCGCGATGATCCAGACCGGCCTGCCGCGCAAACAGCTGAGCACGCTAGGACGGCTGTGTCGTGCTGCCGGACGGGCTGAAGATCGAATACCTTGATCTTGCCACTGCCGCCGCCGAGATCGAGCCGGTGCAGGACGTGACTTTGCGCGATCCCTCTGAATGGCGCTATCTGACCAAACCCCACACCCGCACCGATATTGTTGCAAAATCCACCGGTACCCAACGCTATGGCATTGACATGATGATGGAAGGGATGCTGATCGCGACCACCCGCACAAACCCCGCGCGCGGTGGTGGTCTTGCCGGGTTTGACCCTGAAGCGGCGCAAGCCATGCGCGGGGTTCAGGCCGTGCTGCCCATTACCGACGGTATTGCTGTCGTTGCCGATAACACATGGCGTGCATTTCAGGCAGCGCAAGCCGTCTCGTGCGATTGGGGGCCGTCGCCCTATATCGGCAACTCGGCGGATCAGTTCGATGCGGTGGCGGCATCGTTCACCGACGATCATCTGGACAGCCGATTCAAGGACGAGGGCGACGTGTCCGCCGCACTTGAAGGTGCGGAAATCACCCACGCGGAATACCGCATTCCCTATCTGGCCCACGCCGCACTTGAACCGATGAGCGTGGTGGTAAAACTGACAAAGGACCGTCTGGATATCTGGACCGGCACTCAGATCCCGCGTTTTGTACAGGCCAATATGGCGAAGCTCAGCGGACTGGACGCCGAAAACGTCCACGTGCATGTGCTGATGTCCGGGGGCAGCTTTGGCCGCCGTCTTGAGGACGACTATATCGGTCAGGCGGTCGAGATTGCCCTGCAAATGCCCGACACACCGATCAAGATGGTCTGGCAGCGCGAAGAGGATTTCACACATGATTTCCCACGCCCGCTGGCTATAGGCCGTGCAAGGGGGGCCACGCAAAGCGGCCAGCTTCACGCGATGGATCTGTTGATCGCCGCCCCCTCTGTCGCGGAATCGTCGCTTGCGCGGTTGGGGCAACCGGCGATTGGCCCCGATGTTGCCATTGTCGCAGGCACCTGGGATCAGCCGTTTTCGATTCCCAACTACCGCGTCACCGGTTACCGCACGCCCGCGATGGTGCCGGTCAGTTCATGGCGGTCGGTGGGGGCGTCGGGCAACGGGTTCATCCACGAAAGCTTTGTTGATGAGTTGTGCCATGCGGCGGGCGCTGATCCGCTGCACGAACGTCTGCGTCTGTGCTGGCACGATGCGTCGCGCAAGGTGCTTGAGGCCGTCGGAGAGATGTCGAACTGGGGCAGTGACATGGGCCCCAAGCGCGGGCGCGGGATCGCCTTTACGCTGGCATTTGGCGTGCCGGTGGCCGAGGTCGTCGAAGTGACCGATACCGGTGCCGGCATCCGCATCGACACCGTTTTTGTCGCGGCCGATGTGGGGCGCATTCTTGACCCCGTCAATTTCGAGGCGCAGGTGCAGGGCGGGGTGATCTTTGGCCTTGGCCACGCGATGAACTGCGAACTGACCTATAAAGATGGCGTGGCGGAACAGGAAAATTACCACGCCTACGAAGGGATGCGGCTGTACCAGACCCCTGAAATCATGGTGCGGGGGCTTGAAAACGGCAGCAAGATCAGGGGGATCGGGGAACCCGCCGTCCCACCTGCGGCCCCCGCGCTGGCGAACGCGATCTTTGCCGCCACGGGCCGCCGATTGCGCGAAATGCCGTTTGCGAATGCGATCGATTTCGTATGAAGGCGCTGGCGCGACTGCGACTCGGGGCTGGCTCTGGCGCTGGCCGTGCCTTTCGCCTCTGATCTGGGGGCACAGAACGCAGCAGCAAACCCTACCCGCACTCAGGGGCTTGCCGCGTGGGATCATATCTTTGCCGTCACCACCCACCCGCGATGCAGCAATTGCCATGTCGGTGACAGCGGCGTGCCCCTTTGGAACGGCCTTGGCTATGGCGCAAATGCGGCGCATGGCATGAACGTGCGCGCAGGGGCCAGCCGGGTGGGTGCCGAAACTGTGCCTTGCCGCACCTGTCACGTGGCTGCGCGGTCGCGAAACGTGACCCCACATGCGCCACCCATGATCGACGACGCCTGGCGTCTGCCCCCGGCAAAGCTGGCGTGGCATGGCAAATCAAGCAAAGACATCTGTACCCGGCTGCGCGACCCGCAGACAAACGGCAGCTTCACGATGGATGAACTGGCGGCACATTTGGAAACCTCGCGGTTTGTGGCATGGGGGTTTGATCCGGGGGCAGATCGGATCAAACCGCCCGGCAGGCTTGATGACCTTGTGGCGGCGCTTGCGCTGTGGGCAGCGGCGGGCACTCCTTGTGCTACAGATCCCTGAAAAAATCAGGCCGGGCCGATACCGCTTGACCCCACGGCAGCCAGATTGTTCGGTAGGCCATGGAAATTTTACGCACCCCCCGCCCCGCCGCCGTTTCCGGTCTGGATGGTATCCCGATGCCGTCGGTTGACGCAAAAGCCGCACAAACGCTGGTCGCCCGGTGCCCGGTGGCCGCCGAGACGCCGTTGATCGAAGCCGAAGCCCTGGCGGTCGAAGCGGGGGTGGCGCAGCTGTGGGTCAAGGATGAACGCGGGCGCATGGGGCTTGGCAGCTTCAAGGCGCTTGGGGCGGCCTATGTCATCGCCTGTGACAAGGAACGCGGCGATCATCGGGGGCGCACCTACGTGACGGCCAGTGCAGGCAACCATGGCATGTCGGTGGCCGCAGGTGCACAGGCCTTTGGGGCGGCGTCGGTCGTCTATATCGCGCAGACCGTCCCGGAAAGCTTTGCCGCCCGTCTGGCCGAACAGGGTGCAAAAGTGGTGCGCGAGGGGGAGACCTATGAAGACAGTATGGCCGCCGCCGGGGCCGCGGCCAAGGTCAATGGCTGGGCCTTGCTGTCGGACAGTTCCTGGCCCGGATACACCGACCGCCCCCACCGTCTGATGGAAGGCTATCTGGTGCTGATGGCCGAGGCTATTGCGCAGATGCCCGCCGCGCCCACGCATATCTTTCTGCAAGCCGGTGTGGGCGGACTGGCCGGTGCCTGCGCTGCGCTGGCGCGGCAGGCGTGGGGCAAGGCCCCCTGCATCATCGTGGTCGAACCGGTTGCCGCCGCCGCCCTTTTTGGGTCGATCAAGGCAGGAAGACCGACCGAAAGCCACGGTCCCGTCAGCGAGATGGGGCGGCTCGACTGCAAGATGCCGTCGCTTATCGCGCTGCGGGGTCTGGCGCGTGACGCGGATGCGTTTGCGCTGATCTCTGAAGCGGAAGGCCAGGCCGGTGCCGGGGCTGCGATGGTCGCAGGGCTTGCATCGACCCCGTCGGGGGCAGCCGGGATCGCGGGGCTGCTTGCGCTGTCCGACGATCAAAAGGCGGATCTGGGCATTACCGCCCATTCCATTATCCTGACAGTGCTAAGTGAAGGGCCCGCCGCGTGACCCGTGGCTTTGCGCTTGCGGAATACAAAGGCCGTCTGGCGCGGGCACAAGCAATGATGGCGGCGCAAGACCTGTCGGCCCTGTTGCTGACGACCGAGGCCGAAATCCGCTATTTCAGCGGTTTTCTGACCCGGTTCTGGGAAAGCCCGTCGCGGCCGTGGTATCTGGTCGTGCCGTGCACCGGTGCCCCCATTGCGGTGATCCCTTCGATCGGGGCGGCGTTGATGGCGCAGACCTGGGTGAAAGACATCCGCACCTGGCGCGCTCCTGAACCGCAAGATGACGGGATCAGCCTGCTGGTCGATACTTTGAACGAGGTGGCACAGGGCGGACGCATTGCCGTGCCGTCGGGGCCAGAGACCTATTTGCGCGTGCCACAGGACGACTGGCACCAGATCATGGCGGGCCTGAGGGGCGGGGTCGTGGGCGATGGCGGGGTCGTGGGCGATGGCAGGGTCGTGGGCGATGGCGGGATCACGGCGCGGCTGCGGGCCGTCAAATCGGACGCCGAGATCGCCAAGATCGAAACCGCTTGCGTCATCGCCGGCCGTGCCTTTGCCCGCGTGCCCGAGATCGCGCACGAGGGCCGCGCGGTGTCGGCCGTGTTCCGCGACTTTCAGGCGCTTTTGCTGAACGAGGGCGCGGACTGGGTGCCCTATCTGGCAGGTGGCGCAGGGCCGAACGGATACGCGGACGTGATTTCACCCGCGAGCGACCAGCCGCTTGAACGCGGTGATGTGCTGATGTTGGACACGGGCGCTGTCCATGACGGGTATTTCTGCGACTACGATCGAAATTTCGTCGTTGGCCCCGCGACGCAGGTCGCACGCACCGCTCACTTGCGCCTGATCGATGCGGTCGATGCCGGCGCGGAGGCGGCGCGCCCCGGTGCCACCGCCAGCGCAGTGTTTCACGCAATGGACAGGATCGTGACCGGTGGCACCGGCACGTCAGAGGCGGGGCGTCTGGGCCACGGGTTGGGAATGCAACTGACCGAAGGCCTGTCGCTGATCCCCGATGACCGGACCGTTTTGACCCCCGGCATGGTCATCACACTGGAGCCGGGGATCGCGACGACAAATGGACACATCATGGTGCTTGAGGAAGACATCGTGATCACCGAAACCGGCTGCCGCTTTCTAAGCCCGCGTGCGGGGCGCGATCTGGTGGGGCTGTCATGACCTACGCATTTGACACGGTGCCCGATCTGGACGCCGCAATGGGGCTGATCGTTTTGCAGGCCGATCAGACGATCGAAGGGGACATGAGGGCGATGTTTTCCCCGCAAACGGAACTGCACGTCAGTCGTGTGCCAAGCGGAGCCGAGGTGACCCCGGAAACGCTGGGCGCGATGGCCGCGCATCTTGCCGGTGCCGCCGGGCTGCTGCCGTCGGGAGCGCGTTTCGCCAGCATCGCCTATGCCTGCACGTCGGGGGCGGCTGAAATCGGGTCCGACCGGGTCGCGGGCTTTATCCGGTCGGGCAGGGACGCACCGCATGTCACTGATCCGCTAAGCGCGTTGATCGCGGCCTGCCGTGCGCTTGGCATCACGCGGCTGGCGTTGTTGTCGCCCTATGTGGCGCAGGTATCGGAAAAACTGCGCACCGCTTTGGCAGCCAAAGACATCACAACGCCAGTTTTCGGCAGCTTTGACGAGGCGCAAGAGGCGAGGGTGGTGCGGATCGCTGCGGCGTCGATCATCAGCGCGGCGGTCGATCTGGCGGGCAGGGGCGGGGTGGATGCGATTTTCCTCAGCTGCACCAATCTGCGCACACTCGGCGTGATCGACCCGATCGAGGCGAAAACCGGAATGACCTGCCTCTCAAGCAATCAGGTGCTGGCTTGGGATATGGCACGGCACGCAGGCGTGGCGTGCCGGATACCGGGGCGTTTGGGGATGGTGCGGCAAGCCTAGCTGGCAAACACGGTTGCGAATTGTTCGCGCAGCAGGTTTTTTTGCACCTTGCCCATCGTGTTGCGCGGCAATTCATCGGCAATCACCAAAAGACGGGGGCATTTGAACCGCGCAAGGCTTTGAGAGACGGTGTCGCTTATCGCTTCGGCGATCCAGCTCTGCGCTGCCGTCGGGCACCAGAATCCCAAGCGGAGCCTCTCCCAGATCGGGATGCGGCACGCCGATCACCGCGCTTTCGCGCACCCCCGGCTGGTCATCCAGAATCAGCTCTACTTCTTTTGGATATATGTTGTAGCCGCCCGAAATGATCAGATCCTTGCCGCGCCCAACAATCTGGACATAGCCGTGGTCGTCGATCATTCCCAGATCGCCAGTGATGAAAAACCCGTCCTCCCGAAGTTCTGCGGCGGTCTTTTCGGGCATCTGCCAGTAGCCCTGAAAAACGTTCGGCCCCCGCACCTCGATGATGCCAATCTCGCCTTCGGGCAGGGTCTCTCCGGTGTCGGGGTCGCAAACCTTAAGTTCGACACCCGGCAGGGGCTTGCCCACCGTGCCCGCACGGCGCGGCCCGTCATAAGGGTTGGAGGTGTTCATGTTGGTTTCGGTCATGCCATAGCGCTCAAGGATACGGTGGCCCGTGCGTTCTTCAAACTGGGTATGCGTGTCGGCAAGCAGGGGGGCCGAACCGGAAATGAACAGCCGCATATGGGCTGTCACGTCTGCTGTGAAATCATCCGATTGCAGCAACCGCGTGTAAAAGGTTGGCACACCCATCAGCACGGTCGCGCGGGGCATGAAGCGGATCAGCCGGTCAATATCAAGCTTGGGAAGAAAAATGATCGCGCCGCCCGCCAGCAGCATGATGTTTGTCGCCACAAACAGCCCGTGTGTATGAAAAATCGGCAGCGCATGCAGCAGCACATCCGACTTGTCGAACCGCCACACCTCCTTGAGGGTCTGCGCATTGCTGAGCAGGTTTTGCTGGCTCAGCATCGCGCCTTTAGACCGGCCGGTCGTGCCGGAGGTATAAAGGAACGCGGCCAGATCGTCGGGCGTGCGGTCAACCGTGGCGAAATCATCCGATTGCTCGGCGGCCAAATCACGCAGGGTGCCACGCCCGGTGCTGTCCATTGTCTCGACCTGCGCGCCGGCTTTGGCTGCAATGGTGGTCAGCGCTTCAAGGCTTGCAGGGTCACACACCAACAGTCCGGCGCCCGAATTGGACACGAAATAATCCACTTCGGCGGGGGTGTAGCCGGGGTTAAGCGGCAAAAACACCAGCCCGGCCTGCACGCAAGCGGCATAAAGCGCCAGGGCATCCGGAGACTTGCCGATCTGGACGGCAACACGGTCGCCCGCTTCAAGCCCTTTTGCGGTAAAGGCGTTGGCGTAGCGTGCCGCTGACTTGATAAATTCATTGTGCGTGATCGTACGCCCATCGGGAAGTTGCAGAAATGGTGTGTTTTGACCGGTATGGCGACCGAATAGCGCGTCATATAGTGGGTTCGCCATAGCTAGGGTCCTTTTCCGCTGCAACGTGACTTGGAACTTGCGCAATAAAAGACCTTAGGTAAAGAGCCGCAGAGCCCTTGTTTGCAACATTTTGCGCAATTTGCTGCCCTTGTTTCACTTGACGAAGCAGCTTGGGTGCCATACCTCGGTGATCGATAAGCGGGCGTTGTGTAATGGTAAGACCTCTGCCTTCCACGCAGAAGACGCGGGTTCGATTCCCGCCGCCCGCTCCATCGTTTTTTCCCCGTTAGCCGTTTTCAATTGTTCAGTTTGCCGCAAGCCGTAGTGGCCTGCGGGTCTTGACCCCACCCGATGCGCGGGCCATGACACATCTGATCGAAAAGGATGTTTCATGGCACGTACTCCATCGCCGCTTTCAGCCAAGGAAGAACGCGCAAAATCCCGCGAACTAAAGGCGCTGCGTGCGCTGGTGCCGTTTATCAGGCCCTATCGCCGCCTCATGGTCGCGGCGCTTCTTGCGCTTGTGGTGACCGCGATGATCTCGCTCACGTTGCCGCTTGCGGTGCGCAGGGTCGTGGATAATTTTGATAGCGGCACCCAGCTGCTTGACAGGTATTTCCTTGCGGCCCTTGCGATAGCCGCCCTTCTGGCCATCGGGACAGGGCTGCGCTATGCGCTGGTGACGCGCTTTGGCGAACGCGTCGTGGCTGATATCCGTAAGGCCGTGTTCAACCGCGTGATCAGCATGAGCCCCGCGTTCTACGAAAAGATCATGACAGGCGAGGTGCTGAGCCGGATCACCACCGATACCACGCTTATCCTGTCCGTGATCGGATCATCCGTATCAATCGCGCTGCGCAATGTTCTGATCTTTATTGGCGGTTTGATCCTGATGTTGTTCACGTCGGCAAAACTGACGGCGATGGTCTTGTTGATCGTGCCGGCGGTTGTGGTGCCGATTTTGTGCTGGGGCGCAAATTGCGGGTCATCAGCCGCGAGAATCAGGATTGGATCGCTGCCAGCTCTGGCAACGCATCCGAAAGCCTGACAGCTGTGCAAACCGTGCAGGCCTTTACCAACGAGGCCGCAACCCGTGGCCAATTCGGCCAGATGACCGAAGCATCCTATGATGCTGCGCGGCGGCGGATCACGACACGTGCGCTGATGACGGTGATCGTGATCTTTCTGGTGTTCGCGGGCATTGTCGGGGTGTTGTGGATGGGCGCACGCGATGTGCGTGCGGGCGACATGTCTCCCGGTGCGCTGGTGCAATTCGTGATCTATGCCGTGCTGGTGGCAGGCGGTGTTGCGGCCCTGTCCGAGATCTGGGGCGAATTGCAGCGTGCAGCGGGCGCGACCGAGCGTCTGGTGGAATTGCTCAAGACCGAAGACACGGTTCAGGATCCTGCCCAATCGATCGCTTTGCCAAACCCCGTCGCGGGCCGTATCGCGTTCGAAGACGTTCATTTCGCCTATCCCGCGCGTCCTGCGGTTCAGGCGCTGGACGGCGTGAACCTGACGATCAACCCCGGCGAAACGGTGGCCTTTGTCGGGCCTTCGGGGGCTGGCAAGACGACGATCATTCAGCTGATCTTGCGATTTTACGACCCCGATACAGGTCGGATCACGCTGGACGGGGTCAATTTGCGCGACGTGGCACGCGATGCGTTCCGCCGGTCGATTGCGCTGGTCCCCCAAGATCCGGTGATCTTTGCCGCCTCGGCGCGTGAAAATATCCGCTTTGGCCGCCCCGACGCCACAGATGCTGAAATCACCGCTGCCGCCCAAGCCGCCGCCGCCGATGGCTTTATAACCGATCTGCCAGATGGCTATGACAGCTATCTGGGCGAACGCGGGGTGATGCTGTCGGGCGGGCAAAAGCAGCGGATCGCGATCGCCCGCGCCATTCTGCGCGATGCGCCCGTGTTGCTGCTGGACGAAGCTACCAGCGCACTGGACGCCGAAAGCGAACGCGCAGTGCAGTCCGCCGTAGACAAACTAAGCGCTGATCGCACCACGCTGATCGTCGCGCACCGGCTTGCCACGGTGAAGAAAGCCGACCGCATCGTGGTGCTTGAGGCAGGCCGGATCATTGACACCGGCACCCACGACGAACTTGTCGCCAAGGGCGGTCTTTACGCCCGACTGGCCCGTTTGCAATTCACGGACGGGATCGCCGCCGAATAAAACAGTTGCAAATTCCGTCACTTGCTAGAAACAATCGGCTGACTTTATTTCTGGAAAGGAAACAGTATGGGATTGTGGAGCTTCGTCAAAGACGCGGGCAAAAAGGTTTTTGGCGGTGAGGACGAAAAAGAAGTGACCGGTGCGGCGCTTCAGGATGAACTGAAGGATCTTGGGCTGGATGCGGATGGTCTGGATATCTCTGTCGATGGCGACAAGGTGACGGTATCAGGCAAAGCTGTCAGCCAGGAGATGAAGGAAAAGGTGATCCTTGCTGTAGGCAACGTCAAAGGCGTGGCCGCCGTCGAGGAAGATATTCAGGGCGGCGACGGAGACGGTACATTCCACACTGTGGAAAAAGGCGACACGCTTTGGGCCATTTCCGCCAAGACCCTTGGCAAAGGTTCCCGCTACGAGGAAATCTTTGAGGCGAACCGGCCCATGCTGACCCACCCCGACAAGATCTATCCCGGCCAAATGCTGCGTATCCCTGCGAAATAGCCTGATCCGCGCCTTTAAAAGGGTGGTGTCCAGAACGCCGAAAAAGGGCAGCAGATCGCCTCTGCTGCCCTTTTTCCTGGATTTCCGTTAGGTCAACAGCCCTGACGCGGCGTTCAGAGCCCGCCAAATGCTTGCGGACCGCGACTTTTCACACCATCCTGCGGACAGGGAACAAAAGGGGGGCGGAACACCACCCCTATGGGGAGGACAGACATGACATTCGCCGGAATTGACGACCGCAATGCAATCGAAAATGAAATGCCTTGGGAAGACCGCAAGGTTGCCAAGACGCTCTGGAGTTTGCTGAGCACGACCAGCGGCAAATTCCCGGACCACAACGCCATCAGCTATCAGTTGCTTTCAGGCCCCAAGGATCACGCCGAAACGCTAAGCTGGTCCCAGTTGCGCGGGCAGGTGGCGCGCGCGGCGAACCTTTTCCGGTCGCTTGGCGTCGGCCCGACGGATGTCGTGGCCTATGTGCTGCCCAACTGCAACGAGACGGTTATCACCCTGCTGGGCGGGGCGGTTGCGGGCATTGCCAATCCGATCAACCCGCTGCTGGATGCCGAACAAATCGGTTCTATCCTCCGCGAGACGGGTGCCAAGATTGTCGTCACCTTGCGGCCTTTCCCGAAAACCGATGTGGCCGAAAAAACGGCCCAGGCCGTCGCACTGGCACCCAATGTCAAACATGTGCTTGAGGTTGACCTTTGCCGCTATCTGACCGCGCCCAAATCCTGGATCGTACCTTTGATCCGGCCCAAGCTGACGGTTCGCAACAATGCCGAGTACAGGAACTTTAACGCCGAGCTTTCCAAGCAGCCAACCGAGCTGACCTTTGACGATCCGCAGGAAGACCGCGTGGCGTTCTACTTCCACACAGGCGGGACCACGGGGATGCCCAAAGTCGCCCAACATAAATATTCGGGCATGGTTTATAATGGCTGGATCGGTCACACCCTGCTTTATACCGAAAACGACAACATCATGTGCCCGCTGCCGCTGTTCCATGTGTTTGCCTGCCATGTGATCTTGATGGCTGCGGTGACATCGGGTGCGCATGTGGTGTTCCCCACGCCCCAAGGCTATCGCGGCGAGGGTGTGTTCGACAATTTCTGGAAACTGGTCGAGCGGTGGAAGATCACCTTTATCATCACGGTTCCTACGGCCATTTCCGCCAAAATGCAGCGCCCCATCGATGCTGATATTTCAACCGTAAAGACCGCTTTTTCCGGGTCTGCACCACTTCCACTTGAACTTTTCCGACGTTTTGAGAAAGCCACGGGCATTACGCTGGTCGAGGGCTATGGCCTGACCGAGGCAACCTGCCTGGTCTCGTGTAACCCGACTGATGGTGTCAAAAAGGTTGGCAGCATTGGTATCACCTTCCCCTATACGGACGTGAAAATTATCAAGGGCACGAATGATGGTCCCGTCGAGGCAGAGGTGGACGAAATCGGAGAGATCTGCATCTCGAAC
Organism: uncultured Alphaproteobacteria bacterium; assembly: GCA_963728645.1. Classification (GTDB taxonomy): domain Bacteria; phylum Pseudomonadota; class Alphaproteobacteria; order Rhodobacterales; family Rhodobacteraceae; genus Sulfitobacter. The sequence continues at coordinate 555,882 of CAVSLU010000010.1, forward strand.
CCCGGTGTATACGCGGGCCACACCTATACAGAAGAGGACAAGAACAAGGACCTCTACTATTGGGACAAATATCTGCGCACCGGTGATCTGGGCCGGATCGACGCGGATCAGTATCTGTGGATCACGGGCCGCGCAAAGGATCTGATCATTCGGGGCGGGCACAACATCGATCCCGCCGAGATCGAAGAAGCGCTTTTGGGCCACGATGCCGTGGCTTTTGCCGGTGCCATCGGCCAACCCGACGCCCACGCGGGCGAGGTGCCTTGCGCCTTTGTCGAGCTTGTTGGCGGGGCAACCGTGACCGAAGAAGAGCTGCTGAATTTCTGCAAGGAAAAGGTGCATGAACGCGCAGCCCAGCCCAAGCACATGACGATTATGCCGGAACTGCCCAAAACGGCCGTTGGCAAGATCTTCAAACCCGATCTGCGCAAGATGGCAATCACCCGCATCTACAACGAGGCGCTTGAGGCGGCGGGATCGCAAGCCCGCGTCACGTCAGTGACCGACGACAAAAAGCGCGGCCTTGTCGCCCGGGTGACGCTGAATGGCGCAAACGAAGCCGAAGTCGGAAACGCGCTGAACGTCTATACATTCGGTTGGGAGGCTGCCTGATGCCTGACTACGGCGTTCTGTTGGATGATGAGATTTGGGCGTATATCAAACGCTCGGAAGAATTTTATCCGCCGGACGCTGTGGGTCTTTCGATCAAAGACCAACGTGCAGTCTATGACAGGATGTGCGCCGCGTTCCACCAGGGGTGCCCCGCAAACGTACAGACATGGGACGCGCCCTTTGGCGGGGTCGCGTGCCGCCGCTACGAGGTGGGTCCGTCGGGGGTGACGGTCGTGTATTATCACGGTGGCGGTTTCGTTGTCGGCGGTCTGGACAGCCACGATGACATCTGCGCCGAGATCTGCGCTCAGACCGGATTTCGCGTGATTTCTGTAGATTACCGCCTGGCCCCAGAGATCACCTTTCCCGGTTGCTTTGAGGATGCGTGGGCCGCGTTCAACGCTATTGCAGCGGCCCATCCCGGCGATATCGTGCTGGCGGGCGACAGTGCTGGTGGCAACCTTGCTGCAGCGGTGGCGCATCACGCACGAGGGCGCGTTGAGGGCCGTATCAAGGGGCAGGTGCTGATCTATCCGGGTCTGGGCGGCGATTGGGGGCAGGGCAGCTATGTCACCCATGCACACGCGCCACAACTGACCGTCGCGGATATGGCGTTCTACCAACAGATCCGTGCAGGCGGCACACCCCCCAAGGGCGATCCGCGCTATGCCCCCCTTCACGACACCGATTTTTCGGGCCTGCCGCCCAGCGTGATAATCACCGCCGAGTGCGATCCGCTTTCCAGCGACGGCGAAAGCTACCGCGACGCCATCCTGAACGCCGGGGGCCAAGCCGTCTGGATTGAGGAACGCGGGCTGGTCCACGGGTATCTGCGCGCACGCAGGATGTCGCAAAGGGCCGCTGCCAGCTTTGAAAGGATCGTAAAGGCGATTACATCTCTGGGGGCGGGCGACGGGGCCGGGCAACCTGGCCTAGCTCAGAAAAGATCCGGCCTTCATGGTGTCGGCGAGGGGTGCACCGAGCCGCGACAGGATCGTCGGCGCAAGCTGCAACTGGTCGATAACCGTCTCTTCCGATGGTCCCTTGGCATCGCCAAAATAATATAGCGCCGTCTCCTGCTGCAACGCGCTGCGTCCGCCATGGTGGCCCCTGTCGTCCTGGCCGTGGTCAGCGGTCACGATGACCTCATAGCCCATTGCCCGCCACTTCGGGATGAACGGGGCCAGCATTTCGTCCATCACCGCGCAGGCATGATCCATTTCCTGACAGTCATGGAAAAACCGGTGGCCCATGCTGTCGAGTGTGCAGGTGTGCAGCATTCCATAATTCAACCCGAACCGCCCGCAGAGGTTGGTCAGCGTCCCAAACAGATCGACATCAGAAGGGGTCATCTGGTTGATCAGCCCGTATCCCGTCATGGTGTGGAAACGGCCGTGGTTAATGGTATCGCTTGCTGGCTCGTCATATTCGATATCGCGCACGAAATCGAAGGGGTGACGATTGAAAAATTCGGACCAGAACGAATGGGCGACAGCGCCGGTGACGCCCCCCCCTCACGGACTTGCGCAAACACGTCCTTGTGCCTGAGGCGGAACACGTTGCCATTGCCCGTGCAGCCATGTTCGGCTGGGGCAACGCCCGTGTGAATCGACGCATAGCACGACGCCGAGATCGACGGCAGCACCGCACGCTGGGTCCAGACGCGGGCTTCGCCGCTGTCCACCCATCCTTCAAGATTGCCAAAAAGACGCCTGAAGTTGCGATAGGGAACACCGTCCAGAATGATGAGCAGCAGTTTGTGATCCATAATGTCCTACCTTTGCGAGGAAGCATTGGAAAATTTCAAATTTTCCAGCCCGGATTTTTTGAAAAAATCCGTCTCCCTCAGTTTCCGGCGCTTTCCATGCGGCGGTTTTCGATGGTTTCTTCCAGCCAACCGATTTTCATTTCCGGCACAGAACTCAGCAGCAGATCCGTATAGGCATCAAACGGCGGGGACAGCACCTGACTTTTGGGTCCATAGCGCACGACCTTGCCCTGATACATCACCGCGATGCTGTCCGCGATGGCACGCACTGTGGCCAGATCGTGGGTGATGAACAGATACGCCACATCTTCCACCTTCTGCAGGTTCAACAGCAGCTTCAGGATCCCGTCCGCGACCAGCGGATCCAGCGCCGACGTCACCTCGTCGCAGATGATCAGCTTGGGTTTTGCAGCCAGCGCGCGCGCGATGCACACACGTTGCTTTTGCCCGCCCGACAACTCGGCGGGATAGCGATCCTGGAAACCTGTCCCAAGCTCGATCTCGTCCAGCAGCTCCTGAATACGCTTTTGCTTGGCCTTGCCTCTAAGGCCAAAGTAAAACTCAAGCGGGCGTCCAATGATGGTTCCGACCGTCTGGCGCGGGTTCATCGCGGTGTCGGCCATCTGATAGATCATCTGCATCTCGCGCAGGTCATCCAGCGGCCGCGCGGCCAGCGCAGGTGTCAGAATTCTGCCGTCAAAGGTGATTTCCCCGTCGGTGGGGGGCAGCAAGCCGGTAATCACCCTGGCAAGTGTCGATTTGCCAGAGCCTGATTCACCCACCACGGCCAGCGTCTGTCCGGGGTGTATATCAACGCTAATATTTTTCAGGACGTCGAAATTCGTGCCCTTGTAGCGCGCGGTGACGTTTTCAACCCGCAACACGGGCGTCTCGGTGGGGGGCTTTTCCTCGTGACGGATAGAACGAACCGAAACCAGCGCCTTGGTATAGTCTTCCTGCGGGTCGTTGATGATCTGATCGACCGTCCCGTATTCAACCATATCGCCCTGTTGCAGCACCATGATGTGGTCACTTACCTGTGCCACAACGGCCAGATCGTGCGTGATATAAAGCGCTGCCACGCCTGTGGCCGCAATGGCTTCCTTGATGGCGGCCAGCACGTCGATCTGGGTGGTTACATCCAGCGCTGTGGTTGGTTCATCAAATACCACCAGATCGGGTTCCGGGCAAAGCGCCAGGGCCGTCATGCAGCGTTGCAACTGCCCGCCCGAAACCTGATGCGGATAGCGGTTGCCGATGTTCTCCGGGTCGGGCAGGCCAAGCTTGCGGAAAAGCTCGACTGCGCGCGCTTCGGCTTCGCTTTTCGAGAACTTGTTTTGAAAGATCGCGGCCTCGGTCACCTGCTCCATGATCTTTTTGGCAGGGTTGAACGACGCGGCGGCAGATTGCGACACATAGGTCACTTCGGAACCGCGCAGGCGCCGCAGGCTGCGCAGATTTTCCTTGAGGATGTCGCGCCCGTTTACCCAGACCTCGCCCCCTGTAATCTTCACACCGCCACGGCCATAGGCCATGGCCGCAAGGCCGATGGTGGACTTGCCCGCGCCGGATTCGCCGATCAGACCCAGAACCTTGCCTGCCTCGAGGTCAAAATCAACGCCGTGCACGATCTTGATGGCCTTTGGCCTTTCCCCCGGAGGATAGGCCGTCGCCCCGATCTTGAGGCCGCGTACTTTCAAAAGCGGATCGCTCATCCCCGGCCCCCTTTCAGTGATGTGGTGCGGGTCAGGATCCAGTCCGCAACCAGGTTGATCGAGATGCAAAGCGTTGCGATGGCATAGGCCGGATAAAGGGCTGCCTGAATGCCATAGTTGATGCCTTCCTTGTTCTCTTTCACGATGCCCCCCCAATCGGCCTGCGGGGGCTGCACGCCAAGGCCAAGAAACGACAGGGTCGACACAAAAAGCACCGCAAAGATAAAGCGCAGCCCCATTTCAGCCACCAGCGGCGACAGGGCATTGGGCAAAGTCTCGCGGAAGATGATCCAGCCGATTTTCTCGCCACGCAGGCGGGCGGCTTCGACGTAGTCCATGACGGTGATGTCCACCGCAACGGCGCGCGCCAGCCGGTATACGCGGGTGCTGTCCAGCAGGCCCATCAGAATGATCAGGATTGTCATTGTCGTGGGCATCACAGACAAAACCACCAGCGCAAAGATCAGGGACGGAATCGACATGATCAAATCAACAAAGCGCGACAGCGTCTGGTCCACCCAACCGCCCGACACCGCTGCAAAAAAGCCCATCGTGGAGCCGAGTGTAAAGCTTAGTATCGTGGCCGAGGTTGCAATAAAAATCGTGGTCTGCCCGCCATAGATCATCCGGCTAAGCAGGTCGCGGCCGATGCTGTCCGTGCCCAGCAGGAATTCGGACGAGGACGGCTCCCACACGCCCCCGACGATTTCGGCCATGCCATAAGGCGCAAGCCACGGCGCGAAGATCGCCATCAGGAAATAGATACCTGTGAAAAAGAGGCCGATCATGGCGGAGATTGGGATATTTTTCATGTCTTGGCCTTTGGGATCGCGTGCGCCGCTGTTGGGCTGGCGTAAAAAGCGCGCCGCCCGCCGTCCCGGCGTATGGGCCGGAACGCATCACGGCATCTTTCCGCGTTTTTGCCTGGAAAAAGCGCTTCGTCGGGCAGGATAAGGATCTTCTGAGAAAAAGTCACTTTGGATGCCTCAGCCTTGGGTTTGCCAGGATCGACACGATGTCGGCAATCAGGTTCAGCCCGATATAAACGGCGGCAAAGATCAGCCCGCAGGCCTGCACCACCGGCACATCCCGTTTGCTGACGTGGTCCACCAGATATTGGCCCATGCCGGGATACGCAAAGACGACTTCGACCACGACGACGCCGACCACCAGATAGGCGAGGTTCAGCATCACCACATTCACGATGGGGGCGATGGCGTTCGGAAAGGCGTGCTTGCGGATGATCTTGAGCATGCCCAGCCCTTTAAGCTCGGCGGTTTCGATGTAGGCTGATTGCATCACGTTCAGGATCGCGGCGCGGGTCATGCGCATCATGTGGGCAAGTACCACGAGGGTCAGCACCATGACAGGGATCGCGATGGCGTTCAGCTTTGCGCCAAGGCTCATGCTGTCGTTGATGATGGCGACCGATGGGAAAAGATTGCCCCGGATCGCGACCCAGTAGATCAGGATATAGCCGATCATGAATTCGGGGATGGAAATGGTTGTCAAAGTGATCGCAGAGATCAGCTTGTCCGGCCAGCGGTCTTTATAGCGCACCGCCAGAAGGCCAAGGAAAATGGCCAGCGGGACAGAAATCGCGGCGGCCCAGAAAGCAAGGAAAAGCGTATTTTTCAGCCGTCCGCCAAGGCTTTCGGCGATGTCACGGCCATTGGTCAGCGCGGTGCCCAGATCACCCTGAAGCACGCCCCCCAGCCAAGCGAAATAGCGCGTCACGGCGGGGTCGTTCAGGCCAAGTTCACGGCGCAGGTTCGCCAGCGCTTCGGGGGTGGCGGATTGACCAAGGATGGATTGTGCCACGTCGCCCGGCAAAATCGAGGTGCCGACGAAGATCAGGATCGACGCGGCAAAGAGCAGCAGAAGGCCCAACGCTAAGCGTTGGGCGATCAGTTTCAGGATCGGGTGCATCTACGTGTACCCTTATGCGTCTTTGACCCAACATTTGATGGGTGCCTTGTTGTTCATCAACTCGGCGTTCGGGTCTTCGATCCAGCCACCGACGTTGCTGGCAACACCATCCACAAAGTCGTTGAACATCGGCAGGATCAGACCACCTTCGTCACGCACCATCATGCCCATCTTGGAATAGATTTCCTTGCGCTTGGCGATGTCAAGCTCGGCGCGTGCCTCAAGCAGCATCGCGTCGAATTCGGGGCGCTTCCAGCGGGTGTCGTTCCAGTCTGCAGTTGACAGATAGGCTGTGGAATACATCTGGTCCTGTACCGGACGGCCACCCCAGTAGGATGCGCAGAACGGCTGCTTGTTCCAGACTTCGGACCAGTAACCATCATTGGGCTCACGCTTGATTTCCAACGGGATACCGGCGGCTTTCGCAGATTCCTGAAAGAGCGATGCAGCCTCTACCGCGCCGGGGAAGGCCCCATCGGCAACGCGCAGGATGATCGGGCTGCCATCGTGACCGGACTTGGCATAATGCTCTTTCGCCTTTTCGATCGAGTGTTCGCGCTGCGGAATGCTGTCGTCAAACAGCGGATATGCCGCGTTGATCGGCATGTCGTTCCCGATTGTGCCATAGCCGCGCAGGATCTTGTCGACCATCTCTTCGCGGTCGATGGCGTATTTCAGCGCCAGACGCAGATCGTTGTTGTCGAATGGCGCGGTGTCGATATGCGCGATGAACACATAGTGGCCACGGCCCTGAACAGACTTCACGCTCAGATTTGGTGCGCGGTCCAGAAGGGCGGCAACCTTTGGGTCGACGCGGTTGATCATGTTGACCTGACCGGACTGAAGTGCCGCCGTACGCGCGGTCGCGTCGTTCAGAACCAGCACTTCGTTATAGTCGGTGAAACCACGGTTTTCGGCATCCCAGTAGTTTTCGTTCCGGGTAAAGCCGTGGCGCACACCGGGCTCGTCAACTTCGAGCGTGTAGGGGCCCGTGCCAATACCCGCACCGGGGTTGTCGATACCGCCGCCGGGCTGGATCATCAGGTGATAATCCGCCAGCAGATACGGAAGGTCAGCGTTGCCGACATCAAGCTCGACAATAAAATTGTCGCCATCGACCTTCATGTTGGAAATGCCGCGCATGATGCCCAAGGCACCGGATTCGCTGTTCTCGTCCGAGTGGCGCTGCATGGTCATCAGCACGTCTTCGGGGGTCATGTCCTTGCCGTTGTGAAACTGGATGCCCTTGCGGATCTTGAAGGCCCATGTCTTCGCATCGGCGGACGCTTCAAAGCTTTCGGCCATCCGGGGCTCAAGCGCGCCTTCGGGGTTCACTTCGAGCAGTGATTCGTAAAGGTGACGCAGGTTATCAAGGGGCACTTCGGACGCGGTCAGTGCAGGATCAAGCGTGTTGGTGGATTCACCGCCCGACGACCCGATCTTGAGCGTACCGCCCCGAATTGGTGCTTCGTGTGCTGCGGCCTGTGCGTTGTTTGCCAGCATCGAATTGGCGACGGCAGCCGTGACCCCAAGAGCGGCGGCGCGGCCCACAAATTCGCGGCGCGTCATTGTGCCCTTGGCTACTTGGCCTGACATGAACTTAAGTTGATCATCCATGATCAATTCTCCCTGTTTTGTTGATTGGTTTTCCCGCGCCTTCTGAGGCGGTTTTTATTGACTGATGCATCAAGTTTGCGCATTTCCAGTGGTGTCGCAAGGGTTAATAACCCTCGGGTGATGACGGATTTGTTACATAAAGTGTCGTGGAATGCTATCCTCTACGTCGCGTTCATAGATCAGCGTGTCTCCCTCATAGGCCTCAAGACGGGCCGACAGATAAAAGTGGTGCGCGTCGGACCACATCGTGCTGTGGGTTTCTGTGCGTAATCTGACGGCGTCGCGTTCCAATTCCTCGGTCCAGTGACAGGTGCCTCGGGCGCTTAGCGGGTCGTTGGGGTTTATGGTCCAGCGTTCGCGCGCGACTGATCCGGCGATCAACCCGTGATCGGCATCCCGGACCTTGCCGAAATCGTCGGTGATGATCAGCGTGACATCACCTGTGACCCTGTCAATTTCTTGCCGCCGAACGTGATCTTCGGGACGCAGGGTTTCGGTTTTCCAGGGGTCTGCGGCGGTGGGGGGCGCAAAGGCAACCTCATCTCCGCTCGGTGTGGGCCGCTGTGGCAAGGCAATCTGGCCCGCCTCAAGCTTCAGGCTCGCCGCGTCTGGCGCGGGCCAGATCAGCGGCCAATACGCGGTCGAGATCGACACGCGCAACCGATGCCCTTTCGGTACGCGGTAGGCGATGTGATCCAGGTTCAGCGCGATCTCGGTCGTCTCGCCGGGGGTCATCGCCTCGAGGTTGCTCTGACCCGTTTCGGTGACTTAGATTAAGCACGCCATAGGTGATCCGGGCGCTGGCACCATCAGGGTGGATGTGGTTCAGCCGGACGGCAATCTGTCCTTGCGCCTTGTCGCTGGCCAGCCGCAGGGTCAGGCGGGGCGCGCCCACGATATCCATGTCATGCGTCAGCGCCGCGCTGTCGAACGTGACGGAAAGCGCATCATCGTGGCGTTGATCCCCCGGCATTTCGGGGCCAAGCCAAATCGCGCAATATTCGCCCGCTTCGGCACCGCAATGTGCAGGCGACGCGACAGTTGCATCCAGCTTGCCGCTTTTGGCTGCCAACCCTGTGTCGGTGAGGTAAAGCGTTTCAAGGGGCAGCCCGGAAGTGGCGCCTTTTGCCTGTGCGATCCAGCGGCCCGGACGTTCAAGCACCCACGTGGCGGGGCGCATGCCATCCATCAGATAGGCGCGGTAATCCGGGTCGTCTTCGACGCCTGTGTCAATGCCCTTGAGCCAGCGATCCCACCAGCGCAACGCTTCTTGCAGGAACCCGATGCGCGGCTCTGGAATGGCGAAATGCGGGTACTTATGCACCCAGGGGCCGACGATCCCCTTTGCACCGGGCAGCGCCTCGACCAGTTGGGGGACGGCATTCTTATAGGCATCGCCCCACCCGCCGATGGCCAGCACCTTGGCCTTGATGGCGCTGTAATCTTCAATCACCGACCCCTGTTTCCAATACGCATCCCGTGACTGGTGGCGCAGCCAGAGCGACGGCAGGAAGGGTTCCGCCTCCAACCGCTCAAGCCACATTTCACGCCAGTCAGGGCGCAATGCAGGATCGGGCGCACGGCTGGAATAAGCCCACATCGTGGCGCCCCAGCCCAGATTTTCGTTCAGAAGACACCCACCTTTATAATGAATGTCGTCGGCAAAGCGATCCACCGTCGAACACAGCGTGATCACAGCCTTAAGCGGCTTTGGCCCATGCGCGGCGACCTGCAATCCGTTGAACCCGCCCCAGCTGATCCCCATCATCCCGATGTTGCCATTGCACCAGGGTTGTGCGGCAAGCCATTCGATCACCTCGATACAGTCGGCCTGTTCCTGCGGCGTATATTCATCCTCCATCAGCCCCTGGCTGTCGCCGTTGCCCCGCATATCGACACGGATGCAGGCATAGCCGCGCTCTGCGAACCAGGGATGGGTCAGCGCGTCGCGCGCGGTCGTGCCGTCGCGTTTGCGATAGGGCAGGTATTCAAGGATGACCGGTACAGGGGTCTGTGCAGAATTTTCGGGCCGCCACAGCCGCGCAGAAAGTCTGCATCCGTCAGAAAGGGTGATCCCCAGGTCGGGATCTTCAAGCAGCGGCAACAAGGCATTCAAGGGTGTGTCCATGATCGGGATCGTTGCCGTGCATCCTTGTCTTGTCAACAGGATGCTGGGGGTAAGGGCCCATCGACGCGCGTTCGCTCGATTGCCGGGGGGCGCGTTCGCATGATAGGGCATCAAATCAAGGTGATAGGGTGCAAAGCTGCCCTCCGGCCTTAAAATGTTCCCCCCATGCTAGAAACTGTGACTCCAGTGCACTACAAATAAGGCAGTAATGTGCCAGAATGAATTAAAACTTGGCTTTTTCAAGGCATTCCGCGTATGAATTAGTGTAATGCGTAATCTCTAAAGAGATACAGAATTTCAGGCGGCTGCACGATCCGATCAACGGAACGGCAGTCAGATCAATAACCGGATGATCCGCATAGAACGGACATCGAGGTAGAGCGGTGGTAAAATGAAGGCGATAGATTTCGTCGTTCGCGATCAAGCGGGCGGTCTGCAACGTGGTACAGTTCCGGCGGGTTCCAACTTCCACGTCATACAGGCACAGGCAGGTCAGGAAATCTCACTGAACCTGCGTCAAACAGATTTCCAGTCACAGCAACGCGCGGGCAATGACCTGGTGATCACGACGACCGACGGTTCGGTCATTACCATCGAAAACTATTTCAACGAGGCCGGTGCAGCGAACCGTCTTTTTGTGTCGTCCGACGGCTACCTTAACGAGGTCACGTTTGTCGATGCCGACGGTGGCGGTCTTTATGCGCAGTACGGCCCGACCGAACAATGGGGCAAGTGGAGCCCGTCAGACGATCTGATCTATCTTGGCAATGGCGACATGATCACCCCGCCTGTCGATGTGGCGACGTCGGGTGCTGAAAGCAACGAAGTGTCGATGTTGGCGGCACCCTTGCTGGGTGCGGGTCTGTTGGGTGGCGGCGGCGGTGCGGCAGCGGCGGCCGCAGCGGCGGCAGCGGTTGGCGGCGCGGCCGTCATCGGTGGTGGCGGCGGCAGTGGTGCCGGGGCTGGAATACCGCCTTTCGTCAATGCGGCAGATACGTCCTCGACCGTGGGTGGAGACGGCGCGACCAAATCCGTGACCGTTACCGGTGGCGGCGAGCCGGGGGCCGACGTGGTTGTGACCATCGGCGACAAGTCGGTCGAGACGACAGTCGCCGAAGACGGCACGTTCGAGGCGGTTTTCGAGGGCGATAACTTCCCCGCCGATGGCGACTATGAGGCGGTTGTGGATGTGACCACAGGCGGGGTCAGCGAAACGCTTGATGGCCCGGCATTTGCGATCGATACGACACCTCCGGCTGTCAATGTCACCGGCGGCGTCCAAAGCGTTTCGGATTTCTTCAACGGCGAAAGCTTTGCAGGCGGTGTGACGCTGACCGGCACGGGCGAGGCAGGGGCGGGAATTGAAGTCGTCGTAGACGGGATCGTGCGCGACACAACCGTTGCCGAGGATGGCACATGGTCAGTGACCTATGAAACGGGCACGCTTCAGGGCGGCGAATATCAAACCGGCGTGACAATCACCTCGACGGATGCGGTGGGCAACACCACTGTGGTGACCGACACGCTGTTGGTCGACACCGTAGCGCCGACAGCCACCGTGACATCGGGCGTGCAATCGGCTGGCGACAGCTTCAACGCCGAAAGCTTCGCGAACGGCGTGACACTGGCGGGCACTGGTGAACCCGGTTCAACCGTGCAGCTTTCAATAGGCGGTATCACCCGCACGACAACCGTGAACGACGCGGGCACATGGTCTGCCACATGGCAGTCGGGCACCCTGCCGGCTGGCGAATACGTGGGCGATGTCACGATCGTGACCACCGATAGCTTTGGCAACGCAACGACATCGGCTGAAAAGCTGGTGGTTGATACCGTGTCCGAAGTTTCTGTTGCGACAGCCAGCGTGGAAACCGATGGCATCATCAACGCAGCCGAGCGTGGCGATGGCGTGACCCTGACAGGCACATCGCAACCCGGATCGAGTGTCGAGGTGACCTTTGGTGCTGTGACGCAGTCGGCGACCGTCGATGCGGACGGCAACTGGGCCGCCACCTTTGCGGCGTCCGACATTCCGACGGGCGAAACCACAGCGACGGTCACAGCCGTTGCGACCGACAGCGCTGGCAACAGTGCGACGGCAACGGGGGATATCGTCGTCGATACTCTCGTGCGCGATCTTGCCTTTACCAACTCTACCGGCGGCAGTGACGGGGTGGTCAATGCGAACGAGGCGGCGCAAGGTATCGTCATGACGGGCACGGTTGAACCGGGTTCTGCCGTGGTGGTCGAACTGGGCCAGGCCACGCAGAATGCGACGGTTGCCGCGGATGGGACATGGTCAGTGACGTTTGCCCAAACCGACATTCCGGCAGGCACCTATACGATGCAGATGGTTGCCACCGCGACCGACAAGGCGGGCAACACCGACAGCGTGAGCCAGCAGGTGTCCGTCGATACCGAAGCGGGCGCGTTGACGATCGGCCCCGATCCGATCGAGCGTGACGATATCGTCAACGCGGTCGAGGCCAGCGATGGTGTGAAAGTCTCGGGCACCGCAGATGCGGGTGCCACGGTTCAGGTAACGCTAGCGGGCGTCACGCACACGACGGTTGCAGATGCCAACGGCCGCTGGACCTCTAACTATGCAGCCGGTGAAGTGGCGCAAGGCGTATACACAGCCGAAATCACGGCGATGACCACAGACAGCGCGGGCAATGTCCGTCACGCGTCAGACAGCGTTAAGGTCGATACGCGCGTGGACAACCTTTCGCTTGATGCCGTGACCGGCGACGACGTGATCACCGGCGCAGAGCGTCTGGCGAACGGCGGCGTTGTGATCACCGGCACCTCCGAGATCGGATCCTCGGTTATCGTCAGCCTGGAAAGCGCGTCGGTCCAGGGTGTGATGGATGCCAATGGCAACTGGACAGCGACGTTCAGCGCGGCGCAGGTGCCGCAGGGCACCAACACGGTCACCGCCTCTGTGAAGGCGACCGATCTTGCGGGCAATACCGCCATCAGTGCCCACGCGGTTCTGGTGGACACGGTTGTTGATCCGCTTGGCATGGACCAAGCGGGCGGCACCGACAACGTTGTCAGTGCCCGCGAAGCAGCACTTGGCATTGATCTGAACGGTCAGGTCGAAGCCGGGTCTTCCGTGGTCGTCAATTTTGATGGCACCAACTATACCGCGACAGTCGATGCGTCGGGCAACTGGAGCGTGACAATCCCGCCTTCGGATGTGCGCCCCGGCACCTACGGGGCCGATATCTCGGTCACGGCTACGGATCATGTGGGCAACGTTGCGTCTATCTCTGACACGCTGGCGATCGACACGTACGCGCCCGATGGCCCTGTGATCGCGTCCTATACCCGCGATGGCGACGGCATCAGGGGCATCTCGACCGAGATAAGCCCAGACACACTGGACGTCCATCAGGTGGTCGGAGAGCGGTCTATCATTGATGTCGAAGCAACAAGCTATGACGTTCCCCAAGCCGGCGAAAATGGCGAGCGCAATTTCCAGTTTACCACCAATGTACCGGACGGGTCTGACCTGATTGTGACCGCGACAGACGCGGCGGGCAATCTGTCAGGCACCTATCTGGCACTGGACGATCAGGTGGCCAACACGCAGTTGTCGCTGACCAACCCAAATCTGGCCGACTACAACATCGAAACGGTGGATCTGCAATTCGCGGAAGAGGCCCATCTGACAATCACCGAGGCCGCGTTGGTCAACCTGTCAAGCAACACCAACACGTTGATTGTCAGCGGTCACAGTGATGACACGGTCACGATCACGGGGGCCACGCTTGAAGGGTCGGAACTGATCGGTACGCAAGCCTATGACATCTATACCCTCGGGACAGAGGGCACCTTGATGATCGACCACGACATCAACGTGGTGATCTGACGCCCGTAAAAGGCGACGGCGCGGGGGCAACGTTCCCCGCGTCTTGAAGACCAATAAGAACCGGCACGTTAAGGGCAGGAAATGGGGCAAAGTGTAAATCGGGCCGGGGGGATCTGCGCAGTGGCGTTGGCTTTGTCTGGCTGCATGTCGGATGCAGGCGCGGGCTTTGCCCCCTCTGACCTGGTGTCGCGCTTCAGGGCACCCGACGCGACCCTCACGCCCAAACCGACCTACGCGGAAAAGATCACAGCCGACAGCCCGATCATTCAGGGACTGGCCCGCCGGACATCGGTTTTGCCCCGTGGCACCGTATCAGACACCGTTGCAGCATCGGTTCTGGCCGCCAACAGCCGCACTGCCGAAGCGGAATTGCGCGCAGCCACCCTGCGATCCGAGGCGGCGAGCAAGAACTGGCTGCCCCGGATCGGCCCGCAGATCAGCCTCACATCGCTTGGAACACTTGCCGCCAATCTGGTCGTCGATCAGGTGCTTTTCGACAATGGCCGTCTGAAAGGCGAACGTGAATTTGCCTTGGCCGATGTCGAGGTATCCGCCGTCTCGCTTGCACAGGACACCAACAAACGCGTGGCCACCGCCTTGCGGCTTTACACAAGCGCCGCCGAGGCCCGCGAGACGGCAGCGCTGGATCAAGCGACGCTCAAGGACATGACGCATTTCGAATGGGTCATGCAGGAACGCGTCAAGGGGGGCGTCTCGGACATGTCCGACCTCACCATTTTGCGCCAGAAACTTGCGGAAATCCGTGCCAGCTATGAGGCGGCACTAGAGCGCGAGGCGACGTCGATGTCTGAACTGAACGCGATGTCAATCGAACCGCTGGGGGATCTGCGGGGCGTACCGGATGTTCCGGTGAACGCAGACACAGGCGAACCTTTGGCTGTCGTGCGCGCGCGCGCGGAAAGAACCCGCACGATCGCCGCAGCCAAGGTTGAACGTGCAGGCCAGTTGCCGGGGCTTTCGGCGGGCGGCACCGTCGGGGCAGGCAGTTCGCTGGGATTGCGGGTCAAGGCGGATCAGTTGCTGGGCTTCGGCACCGGCGCGTCTTTGGAGGCAATCGCGCTGGCGAAGGAAACCGCCACCCGCAACGTTGCCCAATCGGTCGAGGATTCGAACCGCGATCTGCGCCGGCTGGAAAAGCAGATCAGTGCCAAGACGCGACAGGCCGCCGAGGCGGCAGCCCTTGCCGCGCAGGCCAAACGCAACCTTGATGTGTTTCAACAACAATATGATGCCGGTCAACGGCAAGTGATGGATGTCGTCGGGGTTTATGAAACCTATGCACGCCAGCAGCAGGCCGAGGTCGTGCTGAAATATGATGTCGTACGCCTGCGCATCGACATGGCGCAAATCCAAGGCGTTCTCGCAGACGGGAGCGCGATTTGACCCAGAAACCAACGTTCACGCTGACGATCACCAACGGCGGTCAGGCCAAAGCAGCACCTTCCCCCGCGCAAACGCCCAAGGCTGAAAACACCAACCGCATCGAAGACCGCCTGATGGCGCGTGCAGGCCTTGCCGCGACCTATGCCGGCATTCTGGGCGTTGCGACCACGGCGCGGGATCTGTTCGATGTGTCAGCCCCGCTTGTCGCCAATGGGGCCAATCCCGCGCAAGAGGCCACGGCGCTGGCACGCAGCCTTGAAGCAGCCGGGCTGCTGACGCAGGTCAGCCGCGTTGACGGTCTGTCGGCGGATCTGTGGCCTGCGCTGGTTTATATGACGTCGGGGCAGATGTTGCTGGTGATGGGCCAGTCGCGCGGCGATCTGACGGTGTTCGACACAACCTGCACCGACAACCGTGCGACGGTGCCGATCACCGATTTCAAACCGTTCTTTTCGGGGCTGCTTATCAGGGCGGACGCATCGCTTGCCTCGGTGGCCAAGACCCACAAGACCGACAGCGCCCCTGCGCATTGGTTCTGGGGCCAGTTTCCACGCTTTCGCCGCCAGTTGGGCGAAGTGGCGTTGGGATCATTCGTGGCGAACCTGCTGGCCGTGGCCGTCGCCCTGTTTTCGCTTCAGGTCTACGACCGCGTTATTCCGCACCAATCCGAAGCAACGCTGTGGGTGCTTGCCGCAGGTGCCGGCCTGGCCTTGCTGATGGAGGCGTTTCTAAAGATGGCGCGGGCGCGTCTGATGGACGGGGCGGGGCGGCAGATCGAGCTTTCGGTGCAGGATATCCTCATGAAGCGCCTGCTGGGGATGCGCTCTGACCATCGCGCTCAGGCACCCAACCAGTTGTTTTCGGCGATGCGCGAATTCGGATCGGTCCGCGAGTTTTTCACCGCCTCCACCATCGGCACCATCGCGGACATTCCGTTTATTTTCGTGTTCCTGTTTCTGGTGTCCAGCATTGCGGGCAATGTGGTTTGGGTGCTGGTGCTGGGCGGCATCCTGATGCTGGTGCCGGGTTTCTTTTTGCAGAAAAAGGCGATCCAGCTGACGCACGAAACCCAAGGCGCATCGACCAAATCCTCGCGGCTGTTGCACGAAGCCATCTTTGAGCTGGACACTGTCAAGACGCAGCGTGCCGAAGACCGCGTGATGCGACTGTGGACAGAGCTGAACACGCTTGCGGCCGTCAAATCATCAGAACAGCGCAAGCTGGCGTCCTTTCTGACCTTCTGGAGCCAGGGCATCCAGCAGGTCACCTATGTCGTGGCCGTGATCGTGGGCACCTATCTGGTTTTCGCGGGCCAGTTCACCGTGGGGTCAATCATTGCGGTAGGCATCCTGACGGGGCGCACGCTGGCCCCGCTGACCCAGCTTTCGGGAACGATGGCGCGGTGGGGCAATGTCAAAGGGGCGCTGGACGGGCTTGATGCGATTGTCACCGCCCCACAGGATCTGGCGCAGGGGCGGACCTATCTGCGCCGCGAGCGGCTGAAAGGCCAGTTCGAGCTGCGTGATGTGATCTTTCGCTATGAAGACGACGGTGCCCCGACGCTTGATATCAAGGGGATGGTCATTCAACCCGGCCAGCATGTCGCCGTGTTGGGCGCGAACGGGTCGGGTAAATCATCGCTGCTGAAACTGCTCAGCGGGCTTTACGCACCGACCCAGGGCCGCGTGCTGATCGACGGCACCGAGATGACCCAGATCGAGCCGCGCGACCTGCGCCGTCTGATCGGCTATCTGGGGCAGGACGTGCGGCTGTTCTCGGGCAGCTTGCGCGATAACCTGAACCTGACCATGCTTGAACGCGACGACGACCGCCTGCTTGAGGCGCTTGATTTCGCGGGTCTCGGGTCATTTGTGCGCAACCATCACAAGGGGCTCGACCTTGAGATCAAGGATGCGGGCGCGGGTCTGTCGATCGGTCAGCGCCAATCTATCGGCTGGGCCCGGTTGTGGCTTCAGGACCCCGCGATCTGTCTGTTGGATGAACCTACCGCAGCGCTTGACCAGCGGCTTGAAAAGGCGCTTGTGACGCGGCTGACGCAGTGGATGGCGGGGCGCACTGCGATCATCGCGACCCACCGCGCGCCCATTCTGGCCCTGACCGATCGCACGCTTGTCTTGCAAGACGGCCGCATGACGGTGGATGGACCGCAGGACAAGGTTCTGGCGCATCTGGCGGGCCACCTCAGGGCCGACACTGCGGTGATCCCCAACAGGGGGCATGTCGCATGAGCACGGTCAGCACGACACATTTCGGCGGGCAGTTGAACAAACAGTTGCGCGGCCCGTCGATGGTCGTGTGGCTTTGCGGCGCGACGGTGCTGATCTTTTTGCTGTGGGCGGCGTTCGCATGGGTGGACGAAATCGTGCGCGCCGAAGGGTCGATGATTTCATCCTCGCGCCCGCAGATCATCCAGAACCTTGAAGGCGGTATTCTGGCCGAACTGGCCGTGGGCGAGGGGGATATCGTGAACAAGGGCGATGTTCTGGCGCGGCTGCATGGCACGCAGTTTCAATCCTCGGTCGACGATCTTCAGGACCAGATCAGCGCCTTTGAAATCCGCCGCCTGCGGCTTGAGGCCGAACTGGCGGGCCAATTCGACTTTGATGTGCCCGAAAAATTTGCCGACCGCACGCCCGGCATCGTCGCGTCAGAGCGTGCCTTGCTTCAGGCCCGGCAGGCCGATTTCGTTTCGCGCAGCGACGGGGCCAGAAATGTGCTGGGTCAGGCGGCAAAGGAACGCGAGCTGCTGGAAAACATGCTGAAGAAAAAGATCGTGTCCCTGATCGAAGTCACCCGCGCCCGCAAGGTCGATGCCGATGCCCGCATGAAGCTGGATGAAATCGTCACCGGCACAGAGCTGAAGCGCGCGCAGGAATATTCGGATGTCCTCAAGGAACTGGCGACGCTCAAGCAGAACCTCAAATCCAGCACGGATCAGTTGAACCGCACCGTATTGGTCAGCCCCCTGCGCGGGATCGTCAACAACCTGAGCGTTACCACAATCGGCGGCGTCGTACGCCCCGGGCAAGAAATCCTGCAGATCATCCCGCTGGACGAGGAACTGTTCGTCGAAGCCCGCGTCAAGCCCAAGGACATCGCGGGCGTGCGCCCCGGTCAAGAGGCGACAATCAAGCTGTCGGCCTATGATTATACGATCTATGGCACGCTGAAAGGCACTGTAAAGCTGGTGTCGGCGGATACGTTCAAAGACGAACGATCCCGCGCGCCCGATGGTGATCCACATTACAAGGTCACGCTTAAGGTTGACACGTCCCATCTGACAAAGCGGCAGGCATCGTTGCAGATCAGACCCGGCATGCAGGCCAGCGTCGAATTGCACACCGGTTCAAAGACGGTGCTGCAATACCTGCTCAAACCGCTCTATAAATCCACCGAGGCGTTTCGGGAGCCCTGAGGCAGGCCGTTCTTTCACCCGCTCGGCGTTTGGTTTGACCCCGTAGCGGCCGAAATTTCGCCCGCCGCCCCCCCCAAAAAAAGAAGGTGGGATATCTATCAGGGATTGTCGGTGTCCATCCAGATCGTGACCGGGCCGTCATTGGTCAGGGCGACCGACATGTCGGCCCCGAATTTACCGGTTTGTGTGGGGATCCCTTGGGCTTTCATGCAGGTTGATCACCTGTTCATAAAGCGCGTTGGCGTGATCCGGTTTCGCGGCATAGGAAAAACCGGGGCGGGTGCCGCGCGACGTATCCGCAGCCAGCGTGAACTGACTGACGATTAGCGCGCTGCCGCCAGTCTGGGCCAGGCTCAGGTTCATTTTGCCGGCCTCGTCCTTGAAAAGGCGCAGCTTGGCAATCTTTGTGACAAGCGCGGCTGCGGTGGCTTCGGTATCCTCGGGCATCGCACAGACAAAGATCAACAGGCCCGCATCGATCTGGCCGATGGTCTGCCCTTCGACGGTGACGGACGCCTGAGTTACCCTTTGCAAAACTGCGCGCATCTCAGCATTTCCAATCGATGATGTCAGAAGGATCGGCGCGTTGCGTGCGGAACATATTGATCGGGGCCGCTTCATCGGCATAACCGAACGAGACCGCGGCAAGCACCAGCCTGTCATCGGGGATCTCAAGATGCGCGTGGACCAACGGCGCATAGGCGGCGATGGCCGCTTGCGCTATGGTCGCGACTCCAAGGGCGGTTGCTGCAAGCGTAAACGCCGTGACAAAACCGCCGCTGTCCATTGCGCCATACGCCCAAGCTCGGCCGGAGAAGAGATAATCGCAACATGGGGTGCGTCGAACAAAGCGTAGTTGCGCAGCATCTGTGCCCGCCGGCCTGCATGGTCCGATTCGTCGATCCCCACCGCATCATAAAGCTGGAACCCGCAGGTGCGGCGCCGGTCGCTATAGATGCCGGAATACCCTGTCGGCCAGTCCAGATCGGGTTTTGCTGCGGTGCCTTGCTGCGCGGCCTCGGTCAGGGCAGCGCGAAACCTGTCGGTCGCGGCCCCCTTGGTGATGCTGACCTGCCAGGGCTGCGCGTTACACCAGCTTGGAACATGCCGCGCGGCCTGTACGATCTGTGTGATCACGTCATCGGGTACCGGATCAGGGCGGAACGCACGGCACGAATAGCGGGCCGCAAGGATGTCTGAAAGGGTATCTATCTGGGTCATTGTTGCTGCGCCATGATAAAGCCGACGACACCGGCGACCAACAGGCCAAGGATCACGGCGAAGGTGATTTTAAGGGCGGAATAGGGTCGTTCGCCCTGCACGTTCCCGGTGCGGCCATTGACCACGAAACGGTATGTCTTGCCGCGGTATTTATAAGCAGCCAGCCAGACCGGCAACAGGATATGCTTGAACGTCACATCGCTGACCTGGGTCTGGATGCTGTGGATACGCTGCCGGTCGCCCCCGATGTCAAAGCGCACATCGCGCTCGATCATCGCATCCATGATCTGGCGCGCCTCGGTATAGCCTTCGTCAAGCGTGATGGCATAGGCCTCGGCGCGGAAACCGGCCAGATATTCCGGGGCATAGGGTTCCAGTGCGGCCAGATCCCACGGCTCAAGCGCGCTGGTGAACCGTTTGGGCAGGGATTTCGACGCCAGCACCAGCACATCGTCAAAGAACCGCGCCACCCGCCCCGAGGCGGCGTTCCAGCGCACGCGGGGCACCTGCCGCTGCACCGGTTTGCCATCGCGCATCACGGTCTGGGTGACATAATAGACCGTGCCCCTTTCGCCGGTATAGGCCGAGCGCGTGTTGGCATCATAGGTCCAGTAGGGCACATAGATGCCCTGCATGCGGCGGCCCTTGCGGGCATATTCCTGTACCCCGTTGGGGGCGAACCACAAACTGCCCAGCCAGCGTGTCATCGCGTCTTTGGCGTGTGTTTCCGTCAGGGCAAAGGGCAGCACGCCGCGCGGTTTAATATGACGGCTGACGCCCGTGTCCACCACGACGGGAGTGGCGCAAAAAGGGCATTCGGTGGCATGTTTTCCGGCGTCGAATTCGACTTGTGCTGCGCAGTTCGGGCAGGTGGTGACGCGGGTTTCCTCCATCTCGGCCAGGGGCAATTCGCGGGCGAGGGCGGCGTGAAAATCCTGTTCTTCGATGGCGTGCTGTCTGCCGCGTGTCCCCGAGATATTTTCGGTATTGCCGCAATGGTCGCACACCAGCAGCGCCTTTTGCGGATCATAGCGCAGGTCAGAACCGCAGGTGTCACAGGGAAAGCGGTGTGTATCCACAGGACCATTCTGAGGGCCATCAAGGGTGCCAGTCTGTAGGCCGGGTGGCGGCGGCGGCATATCATGGTCAGGGCTGCGGGCCATGGGTAGTCCTTTGATCGGGATCGGCCAAGACATAACGCGCCGGGCAATGGGTCGCCAGAGCAGACTTACAAAAACCGGTGCAGCACTTTGGGGGCCATGATCCTGAGCGCGTTGTCGCGCAGCGCAAGGTGGCGCCAGATGTGGAACCCGGCATGGGCAGCAGCGATCAGCGCAAGGCCATAGAATTCGATGCTGTGGATCATGCCGACCCAGTCGTTGGCGCGAGGCAGATCCAGCGGCAGCGCAATCGGCACGATGCCGCCTGCCCATAATTGCACGCTCGATGTGATGCCGATCAACAGCCCCGTCAGGGCCACGCCGAAGATGCCCCAGATCAGTGTCTTGTGCAAAACCGGATGCAGCCAGCGGGCCCAGCCCCGCAGTTTAGGGCCCGGACGGCTGAATAAGCCGCGCCGCAGGTGAAGCGCTGTCCAGAATAAAGCGGTGCTGACGAAAACCAGCCCCATCAACGAATGGAAACGCACCGCCCCCGCACCCATCCGCGCCACATCGGCAGGCTGGACTAGAACAAACCATGCAAAAAGCGGCACCATCGCCCAATGAAGGGCCTTCAGCACGGCGCGCCCGTCGGGGCGTTGGATATATCCGAAGTCGGTCATACCCAAGCCACGCGCAAGACCCCGATGAAGTTTCATCATGTGCACGGCAAGCCGAAAACATGCGACCAGTCGCAGCCTAGCCCGCAGGGGGCGGGGGCGGTGGCATGACGGTGAAAAGCTGCGCCAGCTCATCCACGTCATCGGCTTTCTTCCAGCCGTCCTGGCCGGGCGTCCAGACAAAGGTCTCACGGGTCAACCCGCCATCCCCTGCCATACGCCCGAGGGCAGCTTTTGAAAACGGCCCCTTGGTCTGGCCGTTTTCGGCAAGATGCCAGACCTTGTCGGGCTGTGGTGGGGGCGGGGGCGTCTGCGCTGCGGCCCCCACCGCCGCAGGGCGCGGCCCCCAGGGGCCTGCCTGCGCGGCGGCGGCCTGTCCGATTTGCATGCCCAATCCCGCCCCCAGACCTGTCTGCAGCGCCGCACCTGCGGCACCTTCGCGGCCCAAAGCCTCGGCGGCCTGGAACTGGGTGTACTGGTTCAGATCGCCGATCATCCCCATCGATGACCGCTTGTCCAAGACCTGTTCCACCGCCGGAGGAAGCGACACGTTTTCGACGTAAAGCTCTGGTATGGTGAGGCCATATTCGGCGATGGTGGCCGAAATCTCTGTGCTGACAAGCTTGCCCAGCTCACGGGTGTTGGCCGCCATATCAAGGATCGGGATACGCGACAGTGCAATCGAGCGGGAAAATTCCTGTACGATGATGTTCCGGATCTGATAGCTGATCTCGTCCATGGTGAATTCGCCATCGGTGCCGACGATTTCCGTCAGGAACAGCGCGGGATCGGAGACCTTGACCGCATATGTGCCAAAAGCGCGCAGACGCACCGGGCCAAATTCAGGGTCGCGCACGATAATGGGGTTCTTTGTCCCCCATTTCAGATCGTTAAAACGCGTGGTGTTGACGAAATAGATCTCGGACTTGAACGGGCTTTTAAAGCCGTGATCCCAGTGCTGCAACGATGTCATGATCGGCATGTTGTTGGTTTCAAGCATATAAAGACCGGGGGTGAACACATCGGCCAATTGCCCTTCGTGCACAAAGACGGCAGCCTGGCCTTCGCGCACCGTCAGCTTGGCACCGTACTTGATCTCGTGGCCCTCGCGCTGGAAACGCCAGACCATCGTATCGCGGGTGTCGTCCGTCCAGTGAATGACGTCGATGAATTGGCCGGACAGAAAATCGAGAATACCCATGGATGTGGTCCTTTCGGGAGAGGCTAGATCGGCCCGCCGGTCAGTTCGCGGGCAATGATGCGGGTGATGGGGGCGGCTTCTTCGGCGCTCATCCCGGCGTGAAGACGGGGATCATACAGCATCTTGAGCAGTTTTTCGTCGTGCCGCGTCAGCAGCGCAAATTCGTCGTCATCGTTGAAAATTGACGGGCGTGCGCTGGGGCTGTCGTTTGCCAGCCCCAGCCCTTGTGCCAGTTCCTCGTGAATGCAGGACAGCCGCATGAGCGACGGGTTTTCGGCGCGGATCACGGCCACAGCGGCGGTATAGGTGCTGGGTTCGGCGCCGCCGGCATAGGCCGCAACAATGCAATAGGTGTCGCGGCGCATGGCGTTGAGCGCGGCCAGGCTGGAGGGGGTGACACCGGGGATACGTGCGGCGGCCTGTTCCAGCGCCGCTTCACGATCGTCCTCGCCCGCGACGATGACTATGAAATTCGGTGCAGCCCCCACGCTGATGGGGTGGCCGGTGATCGTTGATAGCCGCCTGGCATAGGATTTGATCGTGGTTGTGTCGTTTACACGATCCGAAGGCGGCACGGAATCGCCAAAGATGATGTCCATGCGCACCGGTTTTTCCCATCGACGCATGAGCGTTTTTTCACCGTGACCCGAAAGGTCGGCGTTGTATTCGTTGTAAAACGCAATCTGTTCAAAGTTCCGCATCAGCATTTCGGCGGTGAAAGGCGTATCCGGCCCGCCGCCGTCGCGGCGCAGCAACCCTTGGCTTAGCTGGGCCTGCTGAACTTCGTTGAAATAACTGCGCAACCGCGCGCTTTTTTCAGAGGTGGGTCGGGCCACGATCGGGGCAGGCAGTGCCACAGGGGACGGGCGGGCCACCGGTTTCAGCGTCGGCTCAACCTGTGGACCGAACGCACAGGCGGCAAGCACGGCGAAGGCCGACCCGATCGTTGCAATTCTTGCCCTGTGAAAAAACCCGTATCCCATCGCGACAGACCGTTTATGCCCCGGCGACCGGCGCGGGTTTGGCAGCGCGCGCAGAGGCAAGCGTGTCGCGCAGCTTTGTTTCCATCTCTTGCAGATCCTGTTCAGCCGAGGCGCGGCGCGCTTTGCCTTCATCGGCAATCTGCAACAATTCCTCGATCGTGCCGATCAGATCGGCGTTGGCCTGTTTGACAGCCTCGATATCGAACACGCCCCGCTCCATCTCGGTGCGGATGATCTTGTTGCTGTCGCGCAGGTTCTTCGCGTTCGAGGTCAGCAGTTCATTGGTCAGGTCATTGGCCCCGCGCACGGCCTCGGCGGCCTCGGCGCTGCGCTGGATGGTCACGGCCTGGGCCAGTTGGGTTTCCCAAAGCGGCACCGTGTTAACGAGCGTCGAATTGATCTTTGTGACCAGGGATTTGTCGTTCTCTTGCACCAGCCGGATCGAGGGCAGCGATTGCATGGTGACCTGACGCGTCAGTTTCAGATCGTGCACGCGGCGTTCCAGATCGTCGCGGGCGGCGCGCAGATCACGCAGCTGCTGGGCCACCATCACCTGATCATCTTCTGCGGCGGCATCAACTTTCGCGGCCTGCGCGGGGATGGTGGTCGTGTCAAGCTCGGCCAGCTTCGCCTCACCGGCTGCGATGTAAAGCGCAAGCTCATCGTAGAATTGCAGGGTCTTTTCATAGAGCATATCAAGCGATTTGATGTCTTTCAGCAAGGTATGCTCGTGGGTCAGCAGTTCGTCTGTCACGCGGTCTATCTGGGTCTGCACCTCTTCAAATCTGGCGGTAAATTTGGCAAAGGGGGTGGCGCGGCCCAAAAGACGTTCCCACCAACTGCGGTCACGGCGGACATCAAGTTCGGACACTGAAAAGCCGCGGATGGTGGAAACAATGGTGCGCAGGCTGTCACCGGCGGGTCCGACATCCTTGTTGCGGACGTCCTGCAACATCGCCTGGCTTATTTCCTGCAACTCAGCCTGAGCGCCCGATCCAAACCCGATAATCGATTGCGTATCGCCCATATCAAGTTCCGCCATGCGGCTTTTGATTTCAGCCGACTTTGGCCCATCCGCCTTTTCCAGCGACATGACATCGTCGGCGGGAGTGGGGTCGGGCAGCACAAGCGCGTTCACTTCATCGACCAGGGACACGGATTGGGTCGCTTTCTCGCGGACGGTATCAGACATGTTTCATGTGTTCCTACTTTTTGAAAGTACATTGGTGTTTTGAAAGTACATCGGCGTACTTAAAGAATATTGGGCTTAGTCCAGTCGAACACCCTCTCGGGAAAGGCGTTCGCGCAGGACGTCGATTTCAATGGTCAGATCCGTTTTATCATCCATTAGCGACTTTTGGGTGCGTGCGGCAAAGTTTTTGTCAAGATCGTCAAGCAAAGCGATATAATCGGCCCGCGCCTGTTCATCCTGGGTTGTGGTATAGATGTCTGCAAACTTGATCGTCGCGTCACGCGCGCCCAGCAGATATACCGACAGATATTTCCGCGCCCCGGCCAGATCCCGTGGATCATCCTCGACGGTGCGGATCAGGGTGCGCGCCGTTTGCTGAAACTGGTCCAGCCTTTCGCGCGATTGCCGGTCACGGGCGCGGTCAATGGCTGTGCTCATCGCGGCAAGGTGCTTTTCCGCTTCCTCAACCACATGGGCGACGCGGGTTTTCTGAAAACTGTCAACGCCCTCCATACCCTTGGATGTGAGCGGGTCGATCCCGAAAGCCGACATGTGCAGGCCGAGGGCGGCGATGCCGTAGATAATCGGCGCAATGATCCCCGGTTCGTTTTTATAGGCGGCAAGGGCAACGCCGACGCCTGTCAGCAGGCTTGCGATCATCTTGCGGGGCAGGGCGGGACGTTCGGCAACCTTGCGGGCGCGGTAGGCCGCTTCGGCCTTCAGACCCTCGCGCAGCATCAACGCGGCCCCCGTCAGCGCCCCCGCCGCAATCAACCCAAGCGCCAGACCCTGCGCGCCATCGTTGAGCGACATGAAAACCAACGGAATTGCGGGGATGAACAAGACGTTGGTCCGCCCACCGACCGGATCCACCTCAATCTTCCTGGGGCGCGGGGCTTGCGACGTGTCGCCTGTCCGGCTGTATGTGCCGCCAAATCGCTTGGCCATGGCTTAAAGCCCCCCAAGCCAGCCGGTCGTGACGCCAAACAGCAGGACGACAAGTGCGGCATAGGTGATTTTCTGAAATTGCGTAGGTACCATCAGGCCCTCATTTCTTTGGTCATGGGACGTACGAAGCGCTTTCTGCCCAACCTCGATCGCGCGAGTCACGGCTGCTGTCAAAACAATAACAGCGACGGCCAGAAGCGCCACCAAAACAAGAAACAGAATGACACGGCTCATCATTTTTACCCCTTTGGCCATTTCATATAGGCAGTTTGGGCGCTGGTCGCCAGATGCGGCAGCGCAGATCAGGGGGCCATCTTGCGTCGATCAGCGGCGCATGGGGACGTATGGCGGTGCATCGGGGGGCGCACACGCCAAATAAAAGCGAAAGGTCGCGCAAGGCAGCCTTGGTCTATTTCGGCGTGCGTTTGACCCGTGCGCCGAACTTTCGCGGGGCTGGGCTGTCAGGTGCGGACCGGGCCGGTTTCGACTTGCCGTATCCGGGTTTCGACTTGCTGACGGGCGACTTGCCGGTTGCCGACTTTTCATCAGGCGCTTTGGGCAGGCCCGGACGGCCGGGGCCAGGTTCACCAGGTTTGCGCGGCTTGCGCTTGACGATGTGGCTTGGCTTTTTCTTTTGCGCTGTGCCGGTGCTGTCGGGCAGTTCGATGCCCAACTGATCGCGCACGACCTTGCGTTTGAGTTCCTCAACCTCGCCGGGTTTCAGTTCGCCCAGTTGAAAGGGGCCATAGCTGGTGCGGATCAGGCGGTTGACGGAAAGATGCACAGCTTCCATTGCGCGGCGAATCTCGCGGTTCTTGCCCTCGCGCAGGCCGACCGTCAGCCAAGCGTTTGCGCCCTGCTGCCGATCAAGCGTGACAGTCATGGGCTGGAAATCCTCGCCATCGACGGTGATGCCTTTGCGTAAAGGTTCGAGTGCGGCGTCACTTGGGCGGCCGTTGACGCGCACACGGTAGCGTCGCAGCCAGCCGTTCGACGGCAGTTCCAGCTTGCGCTTGACCTCGCCGTCATTGGTCAACAGCAGCAAACCTTCCGAGTTCAGGTCAAGCCGCCCGATGCTCATCACGCGGGGCATGTCATCGGGCAGATCATCAAAGATCGTGCCCCGGCCCTTTTCGTCGCGATTGGTTGTCACCAGGCCGGTGGGCTTGTGATAAAGCCACATGCGCGGCGGTTCCGGGTCGCCCACGGGCTTGCCATCAAGGGTGATTGTGTCGGCGGGCGTCACGTTCAATGCAGGCGTTGCAATCTGCACACCGTTGACGCGCACGCGGCCCGCCTCGATCATGCGTTCGGCCTCGCGGCGGCTGGCAAGTCCGGCGCGCGCCAGAACCTTGGCGATGCGGTCCCCGGCAGGGGGGGCGGGCTTGGCGGGCTGTGTGGGTTTATCTTCGCTCATGGTCCATGCGCTTACCCTGTTTCAGGCGCTTGCGAAAGGGCGGCATTTGCGGGCATGTGGGGGCATGGCTTTTACGTCTTTCATGAATGTCGCACTGGACCAGGCGCGCGCTGCCGCCACCCGTGGCGAGGTGCCGGTGGGCGCTGTGGTCGTGTCACCGCGGGGACAGATCGTGGCGTCCGCAGGCAACCGGACCCGCGAATTGAACGATCCGACGGCCCACGCCGAAATGCTTGCAATCCGTGCCGCTTGCGCTGTTGCGGGATCGCAGCGGCTGGGGGATCACGCGCTTTACGTGACGCTGGAACCCTGTGCCATGTGCGCAGGCGCAATTTCCGCCGCGCGGATCGCGCGCCTGTACTATGGCGCGTCCGACCCCAAATCGGGTGGGGTGGCGCAGGGCGCGAGGGTGTTTTCGCACGCGCAATGCCACCACGCACCCGATGTCTTTGACAGCATCGCCGAGCCCCAGGCCGAGGCGCTGTTGAAGCAGTTTTTTGTTGAAAAAAGAAAAGGATAGACCGCGATGGCCAACAATGACGCGCTAGGCGTTTTTGTCCGCGACGCCTTGATCGCCGGCAGATCCCGTGACGAGATCGCGGCCGCCCTTACCGGTGCCGGCTGGAGCAGGAGCGAGACCGCGGACGCCTTGCACAGTTGGGACGAAGCCCCGTTCAGCCCGCCGATACCGCGCCCGACAGCCACGTTCTCGGCGCGGGATTTCTTTATCTATACGCTGACCTTCGGGGTGCTGATCGTTGGGGCCTTCAATCTTGTGATCGTGCTTCAGGCGCTGGTCGACGTGGCCTTTTACGACGAAAGCTATGGTGCGTTGGGCAGCATTCGTTGGGGTGTATCGGTGCTGATCGTCACGATGCCCCTGTACCTTTGGCTGACGGTGCGCGAGCGGCGGAAACTGGCGCAAGATCCGGCACTTTACCGGTCGGCTGTGCGCAAATGGGTGACATATATCGCCCTGCTGCTGGCGGCGATGACGTTGCTTGGCGATCTGATCGCCACGATCTATGCCCTGCTGACTGGCGATCTGACGCTGCAATTCCTTGCCAAGGCGCTGATCGTGCTGATTCTGGCGGGCGGCATTTTCGTGTATTACCTCACTGACATCCGCACCGGTGACGCGGCATGAAACGTGCCATGAACGGGGTTTTGCTGATCGGCTTTTGCGCCTTGGTCGGAGGGGCTGTCGCGGGCGGCCTTTGGGTTGTCGGTGGCCCCCGCTATGCCCGCATGCTCAAGGAAGACCGCACGCGGGTGATGCGTATCAAGGACATCGCGGCGCAGCTGACGTGCGTGGGCCATCCGGCCCGGCCCCTGCCGGAAAAGCTTGAGGATCTTGACCCCTGCTCAGGCGGCAAGCCGGTCGCGCTGGACGATCCTGTGTCCGGCGCGCCCTTCATCTATACCCGCCTGTCCGACGGCGCGTTCGAGATTTGCGCCAGACTGGCCGTTGATCCAAAGGCCGCTCGCAGGGACTTGCCGTTTGAAAACGAGCTGATCCTGCGGGCGGGGGGGCTTGCCTGTTTCAAGGGACGCACGGCCGCTGAAGGCTAAAGCTTGATCGCCTGCATCACCTGAGGTTCGATCACGTTCACGCCCGGCAGCCCCTCGGCAAGCTTTTCCGCCGATTGTTCCAGCGCCCCGAAGGTGCGGTAGTGACCCGGAATCACTGTCTTGAAGTCGAAGTATTTCCGTGCCGCATAGGCCGCCTGCGCCATGTCCATCGTATAGTGGCCCCCGGCGCTGAGAATGCCGATATCGGGTTTGTGATAGTCGCCCATCCATGCCATATCGGCCATGATCCCGGTGTCGCCCGACACATAGATCGTATGCCCTTCGCCCGCGATCATGAACCCGATTTCGGCACCCATATAGATGGGTCCGGCGTCACCGTCTACGGAAGACGAATGCGACGCAGGCACCATCGTCACCGCGACCTTGCCACACCGGATCGTGCCGCCCTTGTTGAAACCGGTCGTGTTTTGCACGCCCTGCGCGGCAAAATATCCCATCAGTTCGACCATCCCCGCAACCGGTGCGCCGGTCTTTTCAGCGACCATCTTGAGGTCTTGCGTGTGGTCAAAGTGGCCGTGGGTGACAAGGATTTGTGTCACCCCCTTAAGGGCGGCCTCGTGGTGTTCTTCGTCAAGCATCGGATTACCTGTCAGCCAGGGATCAATCAGCATGATCTGATCTTCAAGTTCGATGCGGAAGCTGCCGTGGCCAAGCCAGATGATGTTCATTGTGTCTCTCCAGTTTTACTTGTGACCGGAAGGTTAGCGCAGTTTGCTGGTTTGGGGAGCCTCCGGCGGGAGTTTATTTGGCAAAATGAAGCCAGGGCGTCGCGATTGGGCCTTTGGTGCCAGCCCAGACTTGCAGGGGGCAGCGGGGGGCGGTAAACGGCGGGGAAACTTTGGAAGGAGCACCCATGTCCATCGACGAGACAACGGCCGCACGGGTCGCCAAACTGGCCCGCATCAAGGTCGAGCCTGCCGCGCTGCCCGCACTGGCACAGGAGTTCAATACCATTCTAGGCTTTATCGAGCAGTTGAACGAGGTGGATGTGGACGGGGTCGAGCCGATGACCTCGGTCACGCCTCAGACGTTGAAGCGACGCGATGATGTGGTGCGCGATGGCAACCAGCAGGCTAAAATTCTGGCAAATGCGCCGGATGCACGGGAAGGGTTTTTTGCAGTGCCGAAGGTGGTGGAATAATGGCTGATCTGAACAAGCTGGGGCTGGCGGAGGCGCGGGACGTCCTGCGCAAGGGAGATGCCACATCGGTTGAACTGACCGAGGCCTGTCTGGCCGAGATCGAGGGGGCCGCCGCGCTGAATGCCTTTGTGCATCACACAGCGTGATCTGGCGATGGATCAGGCCCGTGCCGCGGATGTGCGCATCAAGGCGGGCGATGCGCCTGCGATGTGTGGCCTGCCGATCGGGATCAAGGATCTTTTCTGCACCAAGGGTGTACCATCGCAGGCCGGATCGCGTATTTTGCAAGGGTTTTTGCCGGAATACGAAAGCACCGTTTCGCAGAACCTGTTTGACGCCGGTGCGGTCATGTTGGGCAAGCTCAACATGGACGAGTTTGCGATGGGGTCGTCGAACGAGACTTCTGTCTATGGCAACGCCGTAAACCCCTGGCGGCGCGGCAATGACGTTGCGGCGTTGACGCCC
Organism: uncultured Alphaproteobacteria bacterium; assembly: GCA_963728645.1. Lineage (GTDB taxonomy): Bacteria > Pseudomonadota > Alphaproteobacteria > Rhodobacterales > Rhodobacteraceae > Sulfitobacter. The sequence goes on from CAVSLU010000010.1 coordinate 586,309, forward strand.
GGTGGGTCGTCGGGCGGGTCTGCGGCGGCTGTTGCGGCTGATCTGTGTCTTGCCGCGACAGGGACCGATACGGGCGGGTCGATTCGCCAGCCTGCCGCGTTTACCGGCACCGTGGGCATCAAGCCGACCTATGGGCGCTGTTCGCGTTGGGGCGTCGTGGCGTTTGCGTCCTCGCTGGATCAGGCAGGCCCGATGACCAAATCGGTGCGCGACGCCGCGATCATGCTTGGCGCAATGGCAGGATATGACCCCAAGGACAGCACCAGCGCCGAACTGGCCGTGCCGGATTTCGAGGCAGCCCTGACCGGCGATATCCGAGGCAAGAAAATCGGTATCCCTCGTGAGTACCGCATGGACGGCATGCCCGAAGAGATCGAAAAGCTGTGGCAAGACGGCATAGCGATGATGCGCGATGCCGGGGCAGAGATCGTCGATATCTCATTGCCGCATACGAAATATGCCTTGCCGGCCTATTATGTGATCGCGCCAGCGGAAGCGTCATCGAACCTCGCGCGTTATGACGGGGTGCGCTATGGCCACCGCGCCAAGCTGGATCAGGGCGATGGCATCACAGAGATGTACGAAAAGACCCGCGCCGAAGGGTTTGGGGCCGAGGTGCAGCGTCGCGTGATGATCGGCACCTATGTGCTGAGCGCCGGTTTCTATGACGCGTACTACAACCGTGCCCGCAAGGTGCGGACGCTGATCAAGAGAGACTTTGAAGAGGTGTTCGCCAGTGGGATTGACAGCATCCTGACACCCGCCACGCCCTCGGCAGCCTTTGGCCTTGGGGAAATGACCGATGCGGATCCTGTGGCGATGTATCTGAACGATGTGTTCACCGTCACGGTCAATCTGGCTGGTCTTGCCCGGGATTGCGGTGCCCACGGGCGTGGATGCCCAAGGTCTGCCGCTGGGCTGCAATTGATCGGCCGGCCCTGGGAAGAGGCCGATCTGCTGATCTACCGCCTATGCGCTGGAACAAGCGGCCGGGTTTGTGGCCAAACCCGATAAATGGTGGTAACGGTGCGTTTCTAAAGCAGTGCGGATAGTAAAAGCAGGTTCCATGATCACACGTGTCTCTCTTATCGCATCCTTGGGCCTTGCCCTGGCTGCGTGCCAGCCCGCCATCCCGGACAGTGCACAGGGCGTTGGCTTTGATGGAAGTTTTGAAACGCAGCAAATCCAGCGGGACGCGGCGTTGGCGGCAAACGGGGCGGCTCTGCCGGCTCCCTCCGCTGTTGATGCGGCACCGCTTGCACCCTTTAACGACGGATCAGCTGCGGCAACCGCTGCCGAAACGGCGCGGGTTCTGGATGCGACACGGCCCGGAGGTCTGGGCAATGACGCCGCAACAAATTCCGGTATCGCGCCGTTGATGGCAAGCCCGTCGAACCCGGCGCCGCCGGTCCTGAATGCCGAAGGGCTGTCGCAGGAAAACAGCTTTGACGCCGTATCGGGCGAGCGCAGCATCGCAGGCGATGCCGCGCGTATTGCGGCCAACCGTGCGCAATATAGCGTTGTACAGCCGCAGGCTTTGCCCGATCGCGCCGACGCAGGACCCAATATCGTTGCCTATGCGTTGCAGAACCCACATCCCGTCGGAACCGCGCTTTATAAACGCCGCGGGTTCAATAAGGACCGCAAATATGCCCGCTCCTGCGGGCAGTATTCGCACCCCGATCAGGCGCAGATCGCGTTCCTGAGCGCGGGTGGACCGGAACGGGACCGCGCGGGCATGGACCCCGATGGCGATGGTTACGCCTGCGGCTGGGATCCTGCGCCGTTTCGCAAAGGCATCAATGGCTGAGCTTGAGTGGTAGGACCTGTCAGGCAGCACCCATCGCCAAATTTCGGGCCGCGCCGTGATGGGCTGCGGCCCTCGCTGATTGTGATACATTACACCGCCATGAACAGCGCCGATGCGGCGCTGGGGCGGCTGTGCGATCCGCAGGCTGAAGTGTCTGCGCATTATCTTGTTTCAGCGCCCGGCCAGATCTTTCAGTTGGTGGACGAGGCGCAACGCGCCTGGCACGCCGGGCAGGGGGAATGGGCAGGGCGTGATGATGTAAACTCCAGATCAATCGGGATCGAACTGGACAATCGCGGAGACCACCCGTTTGCGGATCCCCAGATGAACGCCCTTGAAATCCTTCTGGCGCGGTATCATGGACCGATGGGATATCCCTGCGTCGGGGGTCATCGGCCATTCCGATATGGCACCGGGGCGCAAATCCGATCCCGGCCCAAGGTTTGATTGGATGCGGCTCGCGCGTCAAGGGCTGGCTGCACGGCCCGGACACAATGCCGGGCGAGACGGTTTGGGCACAATAGGTCCTGATCCAGCCTTGTTCAGACGCTTGGCCAAAGCGGCAGGCTATAGCGCGCAGGTTGACGACGCTGTTCTGTTGGCGGCAATCCGGCTGCGATTCCGGCCACAGGCCCACGGCCCGCTCGTGGCTGAAGATCTCCATTGTCTTGAGAATCGGTTGCCGTGAATGGGGTTCTCGGTGTTCCAAATGGAATTAAATCCTCGCCGAAGGCATCCGCGGCCCGAAACCGATTGACCCCGCCTGATTTTAGCCGCTAGGGCTGCAACGCGCGGAAGGCTGGATGGCCGCGGGGCTGGCAACAGCGTCGAGGAAAGTCCGAACTTCCAGAAGAAACGGTGCCGGGTAACGCCCGGGCGGGGCAACCCGACGGACAGCGCCACAGAAAACAGACCGCCCTGTGTGCCTTCGGGCGCGCATGGTAAGGGTGAAACGGTGCGGTAAGAGCGCACCGCGGGGATGGCAACATCCCCGGCATGGCAAGCCCCACCGGGAGCAATGCCAAATAGGGACCGCGTGCCGCGTCTGGCAACAGACAAGGCGGGGCCGCTTCTGCCCCAGCAGGTCCGGGTTGGCAGCTATAGCCGTGCAGGCAACTGTACGGTCAGAGGAATGGTCATCCCCTGTCGTCTGGCAGGGACAAAATCCGGCTTATAGGCCTTCCGCGCATCTTTGAGGGAGAGTATCGGAATTTTTCAAAAATTCCGGCCCGGAAAATTCGAATTTTCCGGCTCCTTTCTTCTGACGTCGGGAATTAGCGGTTGACTCGGGCGCAGGCGTAGCTAGAACCCGAAACTCAGGATTTCACGAGCGACGGTCGATCGGCGGCCCGCTTGTTGTTGCAGGAGAACGACTATGGCGAAGCCAACCACGATCAAGATCCGTCTGAACTCGTCCGCGGGCACAGGTCATTTCTACGTCACCAAAAAGAACGCGCGTACCATGACCGAAAAGATGGTCATCAAAAAGTACGACCCCGTTGCGCGCAAGCACGTTGAATACAAAGAAGGCAAGATCAAGTAAGATCCGACCCTTTTATGCGAATATTGGACCGCACCGTTTCGTGTGCGGTCTTTTTCATTTTCGCGTTGCTTTCTCGAACGCTCGTAAAATTGAGTGATGCCCAAAGAAGGCCACTGGTTCAATTGTATGGACCCGCTGCGTGCTGCGGCGGTGCGAGTATACTATAGCCGTCGCGCCTGCCGGTCGGTGGGATGTCAGCCCGGTAATATGTTTCGGTGACCGCCCAGGCCGATGTCAAAGTGGCAGCCCAAAGGCGGAAACGCTTCGCGCTTGGAGGACCCGAACCCAGAGCTCGGAGAGCTTGCAGGGGGACGTGATAACCGGCCCTCGATGCGCAGCGTGCCCATGCGGCTCACACTTCTGACAACAGACTTTGAAACGTTTGAAAGCGGGCTGGAAGGGCAAGCCAGCCTGCTTCCGGCCACAGGTGTATCGGCTTTGGCCCTTGCGCAGGGCCTTCCGAGTGGAGCATTGGCCGGCAGTGCGACAATCGTCCTGATTGCAGTGTCAGCACGACGCAAGTGCGCTGGTGACGTTGGTGGTCTGCCCTTCAGGCTTACACGCCAGTCGCAAAAAAAAGCGCCCACCGGAGGATATGTCCGATGGGCGCTATGAGGGGTTTCTACCACCCTGCGAGGGTACGAAAAACTTACTCGCGGTTGCCGAAAAGTTGCAAAAGCATCATGAACATGTTGATGAAGTTCAGATACAGGCTGAGTGCGCCCATGATACCCGATTTCGCCAGCCATTCCTGATCGCCATGTCCGGCATGTGCCAGATAGGTGTTCTTGATATTCTGGGTGTCATACGCCGTCAGCCCCGCAAAGATCAGCACGCCGATGGCGGAGATCGCGAAAACCAGCGCAGGCGACCCAAGGAAGATGTTGACGACAGATGCCACGACCAGGCCAATTACGCCCATGATCAGAAAGCTGCCCCACCCGGAGATGTCTTTTTTCGTGGTGTAACCCCACAGCGACAATCCCGCAAACGCGATCGAGGTGATCAGGAAGATCTGAATGATCGAATAGCCGGTGAATACCAGAAAGATGGAGCTGATCGACACACCCATTACGGCGGCGAACACATAGAACAGCGTCTGCGCTGTCGCGGCCGAAATCTTGTTCATGGCGGCACCAAGGCCGAACACAAAAGCGAGAGGGGCGAACATCACGACCCATTTGAGTGGCGACATGTATATCGCCGAACCAAATGACGTAAGGTATTTGTCAGCGCTGATCTGCGCAGCGGCAGCAGCAGGGTCAGTTGTTACAGCAAGGCCAGAGATAGCCCAAGCTGCGGCAAAGGTGATGAGCATGCCAATAGACATGGTGCCATACACCTTATTCATATGGGTGCGCAGCCCTTCGTCGATAGCGGCGGCGCGGGATCCGGCTGCGGACCGGATGGTGTTCACGTCGGCCATGAATGTCCTCCAAGGTTGAAAAATTGCGCGGTCGGGGATCCGAACGCGGCATTGCACAGAATATCGGGGCACCATCATCTCTTTTCAAGAGTTTTAAGCCGATTAAAGCATCAGGTTCTTTTATCAAATGCTCTTTTGATGGGCGCAGGCCGCAAAAACAGGCGGCACCCTGATTTTTCAAGCTGGCGCAGCGGGTTGCGGGTACGCGTGACTGCTTGGCTGCGCCGCCATGCTACCGCATCAAACGAAACAGCCACAGCGCGAAAACACATGATAACCTGCGCAGATCATGTTGCCGGAATGTGACCGTTATAACTTATGATTGTCGGTCAGTGGGACACTTGGCATCAGTTGACAAATTATTGGTCTCAAAAGATACTCTCGTCAGACGCGTATTTTCGTGTCATGATTATTTACAATTCGGTGAATGGCATCCATCATGTTATAAAGAGTGAATTTAGGTGGCCATAGAACCGACCCTTAAGGACGAATATTTGAAAAAATTTAAATGAGTGAATTTCAAAGACGTGAACCATAACTATGTTGTTATGCAACAATCTAGATGCGACGATGTATTCAGGAAGAATGCAACTGCTGCGTTCTTCAGGGAATGCCAACGAACAACAAGCGCGGGTCAACGTGGATTAACCATTTGCGCGGTTTGCGCATTTTCATGCGTTTTCCATTTGGACTAAATTGGGCTTTGCCTACCGTTTCCCGCGGAGTGAACGAACAGCGCCCGAGTACGCGCACATTTGTGGAAAGAAGATAGAGATGCCTCATAAAGTAGACGTTCATGTAGGGAAACGGATCCGGCAGCGGCGTTGGCTTGCCGGGATGACCCAACAAAGACTTGCGGAACTGGTTGGCATAAAATTCCAGCAGATCCAGAAGTACGAAACCGGTGCGAACCGGGTCAGCGCCTCGCGGTTATGGGATATTGCGGATGCGTTGGATGTGAATATCGCGCATTTCTTTGAAGGGCTCGAACATGACAAATCTGGCAATAAATCGGTGCCGGATAATATCCCTGCCGATTTGATGGGCGACAAGGAAGCGATGGATCTGGTGCGTTCCTATTATGCGATACCCGAAAATCAGCGCCGCCGCTTGTTTGAACTGGCCCGCGTGTTAAGCGACGTAGCCTGACAAAGGCTTTGCAACCTTGCAACGGCCTGTCGAAGATGGCAGGCCGAAACACATGAAACATAAGTCTGATTTTGATCCCGATGTGCTGCGCGTCGGGCACCTGCTTGCAGATGCTGCCCGCCGCGTGACCCTGCCGTTTTTCCGCACGATTGGCTTGTCGGCGGATAACAAGCTGGCAGACGGCTTTGACCCCGTTACCGAGGCCGACCGCGCGGCAGAGCGCGCCATGCGCGAAATTCTGCAAAAGGAACGCCCCGATGATGCGATCCTGGGCGAAGAATACGGCGCGACGACGGGCACATCAGGCCTGACCTGGGTGCTGGATCCGATCGACGGGACGCGCGGTTTTATTTCCGGCACGCCAACCTGGGGCGTCTTGATCGCGCTTGGCGACGACAACGGGCCGTTCTTTGGCATCATCGACCAACCCTATATCGGAGAACGGTTCATCGGGACCCCCCTGACCGCGGAGGCCAGCGGCCCCTTGGGCACGCAGCCCTTGCGGACACGCGCAGCACGCGATCTGTCGCAAGCGACCGTGTTCACCACCTTTCCAGAGGTCGGTTCAGACGCCGAAGGGGCCGCTTTTGCGCAGGTATCGCGGGCGGCGCGGCTGACACGGTATGGCATGGATTGCTATGCCTATGCGCTGGTGGCCAGCGGTCAGGTCGATCTGGTGATCGAAGCGGGCTTGAATGCCTATGACATTCAAGCCCCGATTGCCGTGATCAAGGCGGCAGGCGGGATCGTCACGGATTGGCAAGGTGGCCCGGCACACGCGGGCGGGCGCGCTGTTGCCGCCGCCAACCCCCAGATCCACGCCCAAGTGCTTGCGATCCTCAAGGGCTGCGCCCCATGAACGCGCTTTTGATCAAGGGGGCCGATCACGTCCTGACGATGGATGATGCCCGTCGCGAGCTGGCAGGGGCCGACATTCTGATACGGGATGGCGAAATCGTCGAGATTGGTCACGGGATAGACAGCGCTGCGATGGTACTTGACGCAGCGGGATGCGTTGTCACGCCGGGCTTGGTGAACACGCATCACCACCTTTACCAGACGCTGACCCGTGCAGTGCCCGGCGGACAGGACGCGCTGCTTTTCGGGTGGCTGAAAACGCTTTATCCGATCTGGGCGCAGTTCACACCGGAACATATGTTTACGTCGGCCCAGATCGGGCTGGCAGAGCTGGCGCTGTCGGGCTGCACGCTCAGCTCGGATCACCTTTATCTTTACCCCAACGGATCAAGGCTGGAGGATACGATCCACGCCGCCGCCGCGGTCGGTCTGCGGTTCCACCCCACGCGCGGCGCGATGAGCATTGGCGAAAGCCAAGGCGGTCTGCCGCCCGACGCGCTGGTCGAGACAGAAGCCGCGATCCTGAACGATTGCATCCGTGTGATCGATGCCTTCCACGATAGTGCGCCGCAGTCGATGTGCCGCGTCGGCATCGCCCCATGCTCACCGTTTTCGGTTAGCCGTGACCTGATGCGCGACGCCGCCCTGCTGGCCCGCGACAAGGGGGTGATGCTGCACACGCATCTGGCCGAAAACGACGAGGATATCGCCTATTCCCTTGAGAAATTTGGCTGCCGTCCGGGGCAATACGCCCAGGATCTGGGCTGGGTCGGCCCGGATGTGTGGCACGCCCATTGCGTCAAGCTGGACCAAAGCGAGATTGATCTTTTCGCGCGTACGCGCACCGGTGTTGCCCATTGCCCCTGTTCGAACTGCCGCCTTGGATCGGGGATCGCACCTGTAAGGGCAATGCGGGATGCGGGCGTGCGCGTCGGATTGGGAGTGGACGGATCGGCAAGCAACGACGCGGGCAACCTGATTGCGGAGGCGCGTCAGGCGATGCTGTTGCAAAGGGTCGCACGTGGTGCAGACGCGATGAGCGCACGCGAAGCGCTGGAAATCGCGACCCGGGGCGGCGCGGATATTCTGGGACGCCCCGAGTGCGGGCGCATTTCAGTGGGCGCACGCGCGGACCTCGCGGTCTGGGATGTCAGCGGTATCGAAGCTGCGGGAAGCTGGGATCCGGCAGCTCTTTTGCTGGCGGGCCCCACAACGGTGCGCGATCTGCTGGTCGAGGGCCGCGTGGTGGTCAGGGACGGACAGCTTGAAACCATTGATCTGCCGGCACAGATCATGCAACAAAACCAGATGGCGCGCGCGATAAGGGACGGGATATGAAACAGATGTTTTTTGGCATTTTGGGGGCTGTGTTTCTTGGCTTGTTGGGCATGCCCGCCATCGCCAATCCTGCAGCGACCAAAGCGATCAATGAGCTGCGCGCGGGTGGCGGGGTGCCGCCGGTCGCCTATTCCCCAAAGCTTGAGGCCGCCGCGAAGGCACATGCGCTTGATATGGCCAGACAAGGCTATTTCGCGCATGAGGGGCGCGACGGATCCAGCGTGGGCGACAGGGTAAGGGCACAGGGGTACACATGGTGTTTCGTCGCCGAAAACATTGCCAAGGGTCAACGGGATCTAGATGAGGTGATGCAGGGGTGGACAGACTCTCCGGGGCACTATGCCAATATGGTCAACAAGAACGCGGCCGAAGTCGGCGTGTTCGAGGGGCCGGACCGGATCTGGGTCATGGTGCTTGGGGCACCTTGCTGATCAGGTAAACGGTGCGGCTGCGCCGCACCGTTTACCTGATCAGCAAGGTGCCCCAAGCACCATGACCCAGATCCGGTCCGGCCCCTCGAACACGCCGACTTCGGCCACGTTCTTGTTGACCATATTCGCATTAGTGCCCCGGAAATTCTGTCCCACCCCTGCATCACCTCATCTAGATCCCGTTGACCCTTGGCAATGTTTCGGCGACGAACACCATCTATACCCCTGTGCCTTTACCCTGTGCCCAGCTGGATCCGTCGCGCCCCTCATGCGCGAAATAGCCTTGTCTGGCCATATGAGACCGCCATGTGCTTTCGCGGCGGCCTCAAGCTTTGGGGAATAGGCGACCGGCGGCACCCCGCCACCCGCGCGCAGCTGATTGTCGCCTTGGGCGCAGAGGATTCGGCGATGGCGGGCATACCCAACGGGCCAAGAAACACGCCCCCAAAATGCCAAAAAACATCTGTTTTATCCCGTCCCTTATCGCGCGCGCCCTGTGGTTTTGTTCGTGTCGGCAATGGATAATAGTTCGAGCTGCTCCGTCCCTGACGACCACGCGGCCCTCGACCAGCAGATCGCACAGCCGTTGTGGGGCCCGCCAGCAAAAGAGCTCCGGATCCAGCTTCCCGCAGCTTCGATACCGCTGAATCCCAGACCGCGAGGTCCGCGCGTGCGCCCACTGGAAATACGCCGGCACTGGGGGCGTCCCAGAATATCCGCGCGCCGCACCGGGTCGCGATTTCCGCGCTTCGCGTGCGCTCATCGCGTCTGCACCCCGTGGACCCCTTTCAACGGCATCGCCTGACGCGCCTCCGCAATCAGGGTGCCCGCGTCGTTGCTTGCCGATCCGTCCACTCCCGGGTCCTCCGACGCGCACGCCCGCCGCCGCATACCTTACCGGTGCGATCCCCGATCCAAGGCGGCAGGTCGACGGGCATGCGGTGCGCGTACCCGCGAAAAGATACATCTCGCTTTGGTCCAGCTTGACGCAATGGGCGTGCCACACATCCGGGCCGACCCAGCCCAGATCCTGCGCGCATTGCCCCGGACGGCAGCCGAATTTCTCGAGGGGATAGGCGATGTCCTCGTCGTTTTCGGCCAGATGCGTGTGCAGCATCACCCCCTTGTCGCGGGCCAGCAAGGCGGCGTCGCGCCATCAAGTCACGGCTGACAAAACGGTGAGCAGGAGCCCGATGCGGAGCGGCAGCATCGACTGCGGCGCGCTGGTCCGTGAAAGGCATCGATCACACGGAATGCGATCGGTTCCAGGATCAGCGAGGCTCCGGCTCTACGACCGCATCGGGCGGCAGACCGCCTTGTGCTTTCGCCGATGCTCATCGCGCCGCGCGTGAGGTGGACCGACCGCGGCGGCGGCATGGATCGTCCCTCCAGCCCCGTTGGGGTAAAGATAAAGGTGATCCGAGCTAACGTGCAGCCCGACAGCGCCAGCTCGCCAGCCTCTGGGCCGACGTGGGAAGTTTCCGGTGTGGACTCGCGCCCAGAGTCGGAAGTCAGCGTTTCGGCCCCCGAAAAGCAGCGCGCTCGCCGTGCGGCACAGTTCACGTCTGGTAAAGGTGGTGATGCGTGTTTACCAAGCCAGGCGTGACAACGCGTCCCTGCGTCAAGTACCGTCGAGCGCTGTCTCGTCCGTGACCAATCTCGATGATTTCGCCATCCCGATCAGATCTCGGCCCCTGTCAGCTCGCGACGGGCGTGGATCATCCATCGTCGGGACGTGATGGGCCCCTTGATCAAAGCCCGTTCATGGGGCGCAGCCCTTGAGAGGATCGTAAGCGACTTGGGCGGGATTCTGGGGGTCGGCGGCGGCGACGCCAGCGCGCCCACCGTGCCGGGCCACCTTGCCGGTGCGTGACGATCCGGCCTGCCGCCTTGATCACGGCGATCGGGGCTTGAATGTCATAGGCATTCAAGCCCACTTCGATCGCCGGATGCCGCTCGCCGCAGCCGTAGGCATAAGCAATCCATCATAGTGTCACCGCGCCGCCCGCGATACCTGCGCAAAAGCGGCCCCGTCTGGAGGCGGTGAACACGGTCGCTTGCGACAGATCGCGTGCTGTGCGCGTGTGCAAGGGCTGCGTGCCCAAGGGGCCGCTGGCCTCCGCAGTCAGGGGGGTCCCGATCAACCGTCTCCGATATAGGGTTGGTCGACGATCCAAAGAACGGCCCGTTGTCGTCGCCAAGCGCGATCAAGACGCCCCACGTTGGCGTCCCAGAAATAAAACCGCACGCGCCCGTCGATCGGATCCAGCGGCCAAGTCAGGCCTGATGTGCCCGTCGTCGCGCCTCTTCTTCGCCAAGAATCGCATCATCGGGGCGTTCCTTTTGCAGGAATTCGCGCATGGCGCGTACCGGCGCGGTCTCGGTAACGGGGTCAAGCCGTCTTGCGGCTGTTATCCGCCGACAAGCCAAATGAAATGTCAAACAGCAGGTAGCGCGGCGGGCAGCATCTGCAAGCAGTCCGACGCGCAGCACTTTCGGGATGGAAATTGGTTATAATGTTCATGTGTTCTCGGCCTGCCATCTTCGACAGGCCCGTCAAGGTTGCACAAGAGAAGACCTTGTACGATG
>CAVSLU010000011.1:0-42773 GCA_963728645.1 uncultured Alphaproteobacteria bacterium
TGGGAGACAAACCCAAAGCTTGTCACGCCAAGCCGCCATAAAGGCGACGTAAATTCCGCCGCTTCGCGCGTCACCGCCACCAGATCGTCGCCATCGACCCGGTAGATGTTCCACCAGCGGGTGTCGTCAATCGGGTCCCGGTCGCTGACGCAGAACAGCCTCCCGTCGGGGGACCACATCGGTTCGGCAATTGCTTCGTCGGAATAGCGCATTGCGTCTTGCAGGACAGGGTTCAGGCCGGGATCGATCGTGGTTGCGGGGGCACCGCCGATGGTGCGGATGTCGGTGGCATTGCCCCGCCCGTCGAGCGTCGCCACCTGAAGCCGGGTGCCTTCCCAAGGCATCGACGGGTAATCCCAGGTGATCCATGCGATCTGGTTGCCGTCCGGCGACAGGCGCGGTGCCGCATAGAAATCCCCGCCCGACGCAATGGTGATCGGCAGCGCCACGCCCGCCATGTCCAGTGCCACAAGGCTTTGTTGCGCCTGACCGTTCAACATCACATCGCCGCGTTCTTGCACCGCAAAGATCACGCCGCGTGCAGAGTCCGGCACCATATCGGCAAAATGAACGGGCTGGCGCGGTGTGATCGGCGTTGGAAAATGCCCCGGTATCTGGGCATAGACGCGTTGGTCTTTGGTTTGCGGGAAATCGGCGGTGGCAAAGTTGGTGAACCAGACGGTCCCGTCCTTGGCCGCCATCGCCCCCCCGCCATAGGAATTGACAAGACTGCGGGCGCAAAACCCGGCGGGCATAATGTCCTGGGGCCCGTCCTTGCCCATGCGCACCACGACCGACCGGCCCTTTTCGTCGGGCCGGCTTTCCACCCAAAGGATGTCATCGCCGTCCAGCGACAGCTGTTCGAACTTGACCGTGCCCGCGGCAAGGTCGTGCGCCGCGATGGGCGATGACCACGATCCGAAAGGGGCTGTTGTCTTGCCCATCGCGCCTAGCCCCCCGTCCAGGGCCGCAACCCGTTTTCGGCCACGATGGCTTTGGTCTGGGCCAGCGCCGTCTCCTTCAGCGCCTCCAGCACCATCGGCAGCCAGTTGCCCTTCTCGGTCGCTGTCACCCATGGGTCCTGCGTCGTCGAGACAAGAAAGTTGATGCCGGTGCCGTCTGTGGGCGCAAGCGAGAGCCGTGCACCAAAGGCATCGACAAAGTCCTGCCCATAGTCGCCCACCTCAAAGCTTGAGGAGGTCACGAACATCGGCTGGGTTGGCACCTGGCCGCCGGTATATTCCCCGATGCTCAAAGCACGGAACATCGCTGTGTTAAAGTCATTGGCAAGTTTCACATCGCTGTTCCAGCCCTCTGCGGTGCGGAAGTTCAGCGCATAGGTGACAATATTCTGATCCGATCCCATCTCGCGGAATACTTCTTGGGCGTCGGGATTGGCATCAAAATAGGTCAGCAGATCATCATTTTCGCGCGTCGCGATCTCGGTCCGGATCAGCGCCAGCTGGGCGGCAACCTCGGCGTCGGATTTGCCTTGCTTTTGCGCGGGCAAACGCTGGAAGGGAACGATCTTGAAGCATTCGTTTTCACTGCTCAGCGCCAGCAACTGTGCGTAAAACCGTTTGGAGTTGAAGATACATTTGCCCAGCAGCTTGCCATAGCCCGACTGATCGGGGCGAATGATCGCGTGAGACAGATAGATGCCTGCCGCCGCAGCACCGGGTTTCGATCCTTCGATGCCATAGACGCCCACGGTCGGGTCGACCCCGCCATGAAACACGACAGGTGCCGTAAAGGCGATCAGGTCGCGCAGCGCCCCGTTGCGATAGCATATCGACCCGGCAGGATAGGGAATAAAGCCCGCCTTGTGCGGATCGACGGTTTGTGTGTCGGCATGGGCAAGGGCTTTGTAGTGCCGGGTGACATAGTCGCTCATGACCATGGCGGGGGTGTGTTCCAGGGCTTCGTCCTTCCACTGGGGTTCATCACCGGTGGGGGTGCGCAGGATCGACGCGAAATAGCCGCCCCATGCGCCATCAACGTGGATCGTGAACTCCATCCCCTTCTTGCGGTACTCCTCTCGCAGCGCCACGATATCGGCCAGCGGATCAACCGAGCTTTCCTCGGTCGTGCCCATTACCGCCACTACCTCAAGAACAGGACGGCGGTTTTGATAGCACGTCTCGATATGATCGCGCAGATGGTCGATCTTCATCCGGCCATCCAGATCTACGTGCGTGCTCCAGACGTTGTTGGCACCCAGGCCCAGCAACGCGGCACCCTTGGGCCAGGAATAGTGCCGCGTGCTGGGGGCCATCACCACGGGCAGTTGCGTCACATCTTTAAGGTAGGTGCGGTGCATCTCGGCAAGGCCGATGTTCTGGACTGAATATTTGTTCAGGATGTCCTTGATGACGGCTTCGGTGATGCCGGTTTCCGATTGCAGACGCGGCGATAGCCTGATCACCTCGTCCACGCCAAGGTTCATCAGCGACCAGTTATCAAGCTCTGTCAGCTTGGCGCTGCCGCCCTGCACCAACGTGACAGAGAAATCCTTGGCCGCCGCCATCGACGGTTCCAGCCTGATCGCATTGGCCAGCGACACCGGCAAATAGGTCAGGTTGCGTGCGGCCCACATGCTTTCGGCATTGGCCACAGAGCCGTCACAGGTAATATGCGCCCAAGGCACAATCGCATCGGTGCCGTTGGTATCGGTTTCGCCATCCGTATCGGGCACGGTATAGCCCAGCATCCGGCACAGATCCTTGCCCACCTCTATCTCAAGCAGGGTCGTCACGGGCGACGCTTCGGCGGCGACGTTGTTCTGGTTATATAGCATGGCGGCGAAATAGCCGACAAAGCCCGGCATCGTGCAATCCCAGTACATATGTGACTGGTTGCGATAGCTCGACAACGGGATCGACCCGTGAAGGGCGGCCAGCATCTGATCAAGATTTTCCTCAAGCGCGCTGATTGTCGCCTTGTAGTCGGCGGAGGCCTTGATTGCATCTGTCACATAGACAGGATCGCGAAACTGCGCACCGTATGCGCGCCGCGCACCCGCGTTCGCCGCCACCGCCTTGACAACCATTTCCTTCATCACGGCTTCATTTTCGCCCAACGGACCAAGGAACCAGCCCGCCAGCGAAGGCGTGCCCTTCGCCTTTGAAAGGTCAAGTCGACCGTGCTTTTTCTCTTTGGCGTGAAATTTGGCAACAACGCGGGACGCGTGATGTGTGCTTGTATCAGATGTCATGAAATGAGGCCTTACCAATAGGGATTTCAGAAAATCGAGGCGCGAAATAACACCTGACTGCGCATACTGGTACAAATGAAATGGCTATGCTTATGCGCCATGCTAGCAATAAAATCGCCCTGCGGTAAAAAATTACACGCCAAGGGCAGATATTTGCAAGAATATCCGAAAAATTGCAGCCTTGGTCAGCGGGTCTTTAGACGGGCCACGATGCTGGCGGCGGTTACGGTGCCGATGGTCTGGCCGTTTTCTGCCACAGGAATGCGTTGGACGGGGCCACCCATCTGGTGGATCAGATCTGTCACAGGGGTTTCGGCAGCCACCGCAGGGGTGTCGGACGCGTCAACCGGGCCCATCACATCGCGCGCGGTCAGCACGCCAAGCGGGTTCATGTTGGCTACAAATTCAGCGACATACTCCGACGCAGGGTTCGAGAAAATTTCGCGCGGGGTGCCGCATTGCACGATACGCCCCCCCTCCATGATCGCGATGCGCCCCCCCAGCTTGAACGCCTCGTCCAGATCGTGACTGACAAAAATGATGGTCCGTTGCAGATCGCGTTGCAGATCAAGCAGCTCTTCTTGAAGGCGGGTGCGGATCAGCGGATCAAGCGCAGAAAAAGGCTCGTCCATCAGCAAAATAGGCGCTTCGGTAGCAAAAGCGCGGGCCAGACCGACGCGCTGCTGCATCCCGCCCGACAGTTCCCCTACCTTTCGGTCAGCCCAGTCCGACAGCCCCACAAGCGCCAATTGCCGGTCGGCGCGGCCAATCCGCTCGCGCTTGGGCACATCAGACAGCTCAAGGCCAAGGGCCACGTTGTCGCGCACACTGCGCCAGGGCAACAGGCCAAATTGCTGAAACACCATCGACACACATTCGCGGCGCACGCGGCGCAAATCCGCAGGAGAGCTTGCCGCGACATCGCAGGTCCAGCTGCCATCATTGACCACCACAGTGCCCCGCGCCATCGGGTTCAGCCCGTTAACAGCCCGCAGCAGCGTCGATTTGCCAGACCCTGAAAGCCCCATCAGCACGAGGATTTCGCCGGATTTCACGTCAAGCGTACAGTTGTGTACACCCAGGATCTGACCCGTGGCGGCTTCGATCTCGGCCCGGTCCTTGCCCTGATCCATCAGCAGCAGCGCCTGACGCGGCTTGTCGCCAAACACGATCGAGACATTGTCGAATGCGACGGCGGTTTCGGGCACTGCTGCGACGGTGTCTTGCACATCTGCGGTCATTTGCGTGTCACCCGCAGCATCCGGTCAAGCATGATGGCAACGACCACGATGATCAGACCGGATTCAAAACCAAGCCCCGTGTTCACCGAATTTAGCGCGCGCACCACCGGCACCCCCAACCCGTCAGCCCCGACAAGCGCCGCAATCACTACCATCGACAGCGACAGCATGATCGTCTGGTTCAGCCCCGTCATGATCTGGGGCAGCGCATAGGGCAGTTCGATCTTCCACAGCGTCTGGCTGGGCTTCGCGCCAAAGGCCTGCCCCGCCTCAAGCAGTTCTTTCGGGGTCGACGCGATGCCAAGCTGGGTCAACCGGATCGGCGCAGGCAACACAAATATGACCGTCGCGATCAGACCCGGCACCATCCCGATGCCGAAAAACACAATCGCCGGGATCAGATAGACAAAGGTCGGCAAGGTCTGCATCAGATCCAGCACCGGGGCGATAAAACGATACAGCCGTGGCCGGTGCGCGACGGCGATGCCGATAGGCACCCCCACCCCCATGCACACCACACAGGCCGACAACACCAGCGTCAGGCTTTCGGTCGTCTCTTCCCAATAGCCTTGGTTGAGGATGAACAGAAACCCCGTCACAATCAGCAAGGGCATCTTCCAGTTGCGCTGGATCAGCCAGGTCACAGCCGTGAATACCGCAACAATCACCAGCGGATGCGGGCTTTGCAGCACCCAAAGAATAGCCTCGATCAGCCATTCCATCGCGACCGACAGCCCGTCGAACAGCCATCCTGCATGCAGCAAAAGCCAATCGAACATCGCTTCAGCCCCGTCATCAATCGGGATCTTGTTGTCGGTAAGCCAATTCATGTAACGCTCCTTTGGGGCCGGATGGATGCCCAAAAAGGGCCCGCGCGGCGGCGGGCCCTTTAAATCGTCAACGGGTCATTATTCGACGATTTTCTGTGCTGCGGCCATCGCGTCGCCACCATCCTTTGTGGTCACGCCCGCAAGCCACGTATCAAGAACGCCGGGGTTTTGCTTGATCCAGGCCGTTGCCGCGTCTGCAGGCTCTTTGCCGTCGTCCAGAATTGCGCCCATGATCTGGTTCTCCATCGACAAGGAAAACTCCATGTTGTTCAACAGCTTGCCGACGTTGGGGCATTCAGCCACATACCCCGCACGGGTATTGGTATAGACGGTCGCGCCCCCCAGATCTGGTCCAAAGAAGTCGTCGCCGCCTTCCAGATATGTCAGATCGAAGTTTGCGTTCATCGGGTGCGGTTCCCATCCCAGAAACACAATCGGCTCCCCCTTGCCCGAGGTGCGCTTGACCTGCGCCAGCATCCCCTGCTCAGAGGATTCCTTGACCTTGAAATCCTTCAGGCCAAAGGCGTTGTCGTCGATCATCGACTGGATCAGCCGGTTGCCGTCATTGCCCGGCTCAATGCCATAGATCGTCTGATCCAGCGCATCGGCATGGGTCGCGATATCCGCAAATGTCGTGATCCCCATGTCAGCGGCGGCTTTGTTCACGGCCAGCGTATATTTCGCGCCTTTCAGGTTCGCACGGACGGTATCCACAGTGCCAGCATCGCGGTAGGGGGCGATGTCGGCTTCCATCGTGGGCATCCAGTTGCCCAGAAACACATCAATGTCTCCTGCCGCCATCGAGGTATATGTCACCGGAACCGACAGGATCTTGATATCCGTTTCATAGCCAAGCGCATCCAGCACAACGGTGGTTGCGGCGGTTGTCGCGGTGATGTCTGTCCAGCCCACGTCGGAAAAGGTGATCTGATCGCATCCTTCGGCGGCCACGCTGGTGGCAAGGCCAAGCGAAAGGGCGGTGGTTGCTGCAAGAATTTTCATGGCAGGTCGGCTCCCGTTTATGTCATGGTTGTTACTCAGATGATGCAGCATTAGAGCGGCAACAATCCCCATGATGCAAGCGGGTTTATCTGCCCGCACGGTCTTGCGATGGGGCCTGCGGGGCGATAGCCCTGTTACGCGCCCTTCTGCCGCCCCCCGCCGTTGTTCGCCCCCGCCCTTGCTTTAGCACCCACACAAGACGAGGCTTTGTCATGACCCCCTACGCACATTCATGGATCGGCATCGACTGGACGCGCCCGATGCCCAAAGCCTTGGTGCATGACGCGACCGGGGCAGTCGTGCAGGAAATTGATGTGCCGTTGACGGCTCTTGCCGGGTTGGATGACCTTGGCGGGTTGGGCGACCATCTGGCGGCGTTTTTGTCAAACGACCTGCCCACGCCGGTGGTCTGCGCGGGGTTGCCGTTTCTGCCCGCCACGACGTTTCGAACCGTGCCGACAACGCCCCTCGCGGGGATGCTTCGCCTCGACACGTCCGATCCGCGCATTACCCTGCTGGCCGTCCCCGGCCTGAGCCAGCAAAAGCCTGTCGATCTTATGCAGGGCTGCGAAACGGCCATTGGCGGATTTCTAAAGAGCAACGCGGGATTTGATGGCGTGGTGTGCAGTGTCGGCCGCCGGACAACATGGGCGCACATCAGTGCGCAAGAAGTGGTCAGTTTTCTGACGACGCTTGCGCCGGAAATCGCGATGCTTTTGGCGCATGGCCCGTCGCTGGGGCGCGCTGTGGCGGACGGCCCGTTGTCGGACGAAGACTATCTGCAAGCCGTCGATGACACGCTCTCGCGCCCGCAGAACCTTGGCGGCATGCTTGCACGGATATCAAGCTACGCTTTGATGAACGGGACGTCCCCCGCGGTTGGGTGGGCACGGCTGATGGGGGCTGTGATCGGGGCTGATCTGGCAGGCGCACGGCCCTATTGGCTGGGACAGCGGGTTATGATCTTGGGGGGCACTGGCATGGCACCGCTTTATGCCCGCGCCCTTTCAAACGCAGGTGTCCAGACCGAAACACAATCGCGCGATGCGGCGATGCTTGCCGGTCTGCAGGCTTTGATATCAACGTTCTGACCGGGGCGATAGCAGTGGCTTTAACGGTGGTGCCACCCGCCTCTCAGGTCGGTCGCCTGGGGCATGATCCGGCCTTTCAAATCTGATATTTTCTTGATTTTTGGGTCCGCCCATGCCAATGACCATGGCATTTACCAGTGACTTTGTTTTGGGCGTGTTCATATGAATAAAATTGAAATCCTTGTGGGTAGCCGGATATCCGACATGCGGCGGGCACGCGGATTGTCGCAACAAGACCTTGCCAAAGTGCTAAGTCTGTCGCCCCGGTCGGTGGACGCCATCGAACGCGGAAGCCAGCGGGCCAGCGCAAAACAGCTTTTCGAGATCGCGGATGCGCTGGACTTCGAGATCAAGGAGTTTTTCTCGCAGGAGGTTTCAATACCGCTGACGTCCTAGCGCCGCTTACCATCAGGTCAGCACCACCGAAGCCCCCGAAAAGCAAAGACACCACCCCGTTTGACGGGACAGCAGTCGCGCCAGCCGTCGGCAAATGACAGCTCCGTGCCTTCGATGGCCTCAGCAGGAACCGGAATTTTAACAAAGCATTAACCCGACATTAAGACAGCTGTCGCTATGCGGCTTTAACTATGTTTACCTGCCTGGGGATAGCCCACGCACATGCGGGCCAGGATATTCAATCTTACCCTCGAAGGGATCGGCGGGTAGAGAGGAGAAAGCACTTTGACCGTTGTCGATCTGAGCAAACTTCCTGTGCCACAGGACGGTCTTCGGGCTTTTCTGGATTCGGTTTGCCAAACCCACGAGCTTGATTTCGCGGCCTATGCCGGCATCAATCCGGTTGCGCAGTCAGTACACGGCTTTGTGAATTATCCCGACGCGTGGAAAACCCGATACGTCCAACAAGGGTTTCAGCACAGCGATCCGGCACTTTTGATGGCAAGCCGCAGCATTGCGCCGGTGGACTGGCAGCGGCTGCGTGATGCGGCATCGTTCAAGACCGTCTTTCGCGCAGCGCATGACTTTGGCATTGCGGAACAAGGGCTTACCATTCCCGTGCGTGGCCCGTTCGGGGATGTGGGCCTGTTCAGTGTCACGCGGAATTGTACGGATCGGGAATGGGGCCTGCTTAAATCCTCGATCATTTCGGAATTGCAAACCGCCGCGGTGCATTTGCATGATCATGTCGTATCCGCGCATGCGTTGACGCGGGTATTGGCGCACCCGGCCTTGTCGTCGCGCGAGCTTGAGGTTCTGCAATGGATCGCGGCGGGCAAATCGCAACAGGACGTGGGCGATATCCTAGCGATCTCGACCAGAACGGTGGAAGTGCATTTGCGGTCCAGCCGTACAAAGCTGTCTGCATTAACCACACCCCAGGCCGTCGGTCGCGCCATCGGATTGGGGCTGATCTATCCGAACTGACCTGTAGACGGCGCGCCGGTTGGCCTACGGGATTCCCCCAATAGCTCCATTGCGCCTCTATGTGATCTATTTCACATAACTGGTGAGCAAGGAGAGATCATGATTATTGTTATCGATGGGATGAACAGGCACCGCTATACGCGCCTGCTTGACGAGATGTTCGCGCTAAGAGCGCGCGTATTTGGTCAGCGCCTTGGCTGGGAGGTTCAGATCAAGGACGGGCTGGAAATTGACCAGTACGATGCGCTTGATCCGGCCTATGTGATTGGTTTAAATGACGATAACAAGGTCATATCATGTGTCCGCGCGCTTCAGACGACGGGGCCCCACATGCTGTCGGATGTGTTTTCAAGCATCCTTGGAGGGGAGCCGCCGCTGCGCAGCGCGACGCTTTGGGAATCCACCCGCTTTTGCGTCGATACCGACGTGCTAGAGCGGGGCGCTTCGCGGCATTCAATCAGCTACGCCACATGCGAGCTGATGGCCGCTTCGCTGGAATATGCACGCGCCTCGGGCATTTCCGACATCGTGACGGTCATTGACCCCGTGATGAACAGGGTGCTGAAACGATCAGATTGCGCACCCTACGGCTATGTCGGACAAACAACCCCGATGGGCAAAGTCTCAGCGATGGCGGCGCTGCTGGACTGCACCGACGATCGGATCAACCGAATCCGGGCGTTTGCCGGTGTGCAGGGCGATGTATTTGTCGACAGCACCAGAGCCGAGGCGCTTTCGGACGTTGGCAAACATGTTTCGGGCCGTACCGCCCAAGAGCAGATCAACGCAATGCACGCCGACATGAATGCACAGATCGAAGAGTTGCTTCACGACTATTGTTTCGATCAGATCGAGGACGCGACCACAAAAGACGACCTTGACGCCGCCCTCTACCTGAACCGCATGTTGATCAAGTCTGGGCTCATCAAAACGAGAACACCCAAAGTCGCCTGAAACACAGATTCAGGCTACCAAGAAAACCGGTCACGCCGCCCTCTGGCTTATTCGAAAAGGGGGCGGTGTCGACTTGTTCGCGGCATAGATCACCTGAACCAAAGATCCGGTTCAACCGCAGTGCAACGCGGCAAACCCCTGTGGCGGGTCAGCGGCACAACCCATCGGTCAGATCAGGGACAGCTTAGTTGCGGCGGAACGTTGTGACGCCCGACATGTCTTCGATAAACGTCACGATGCGGGCCTTGATCTTCTCATCCTTGATCGCCGCGATTGCGGTTGCGATCTCGACGCCCTGATTGGCTTTTGGCGCGCAATCGGCGTTATCCCCCAGCCCGTCAAAGAAGAACGAAGGCGGGACATCAAAAATCCGCGACAGATCAAACAGTCGACTGGCCGCAATGCGATTGGAACCGATTTCGTATTTCTGGATCTGCTGAAAAGACAAGTCCAGCTTTCTGGCGACATCAGTCTGAGACATGCGACACAATGTGCGTATCTGCTTCAGCTTCTTGCCTACATGGATATCAACGGGATGCGACATATTTTACCTTAAACTTTGGTTACCTGAAGTAACCTCTTCCGAAAACAGCATCTAGGATATGCAGTTATTTTGATCTTCGATCAATGGCTTTGATCACCGATTACCGCAATACGTGTACTTAATGCGCATTCGAGCACTCTTTATCGCTCTGATTGCGCTTATTTTTCGCGTTTTTTCCAAATCTTAATCTTTTGCGTCCTGAAAAAGCCAAAAGTGTGATTCTCCTTAGGTTGTGCCAGCGGCACCCATAGACACCGCCCCTCTTGCCCCCAAAAGGCCCGCATCTGCCGGGTTGGCCACCATCATTCGCGACACATAAACACGACTTTTCAGATGCAACTCCTTTCACTTCGCGATCTCCCGACAGGTATCGCGTGAAAAGTTTAAGCATTGGTGAGCATCGGGCAAAAATCTTTGCCACGTTGCGATTGATCCCAGCTTTGGCAGCCGCGCAGGCGATTAAAGCTTCATGCCACCCAATTCACTGACACCGACAAAGGCGCGGTTCCAGGTCGGGCTGATCAGAACCTCGTTCAGGCAGACATGCGCAGGGGCCTGTGCAATATACTGAACAACCGCGCCCAGATCCTCGGGTTGCAGCATTTTGGCCAGATCTTCCGGAGACGGAGGCTTGGGCCGCGATTGCATGATCGGCGTCGCCACTTCGCCGGGCATCAGCGCGGTGCACCGGATGCCGTTCGCGCCCTCGTCCTGATTGATCGAATGGCTAAGCGCCACAACTGCGTGTTTCGACGCGCTATAGGCGGGCCCTGTCAATTTCGAAGGATGCCGCCCAGCCCAGGACGACGTCAGGATCAAGGTGCCGGTCCCTTGTGCCCGCATCTGCGGCAAGACGGCCAGAACACCGTTCATGACACCATTCAGATTGACATCGACGACCCTCGCGAAATCTTCGGGGCGAATATCGGCGACGGCGCGGTTGGGCACATTGATCCCGGCGTTTGCCATGAAAATATCAATCGCGCCAAAGCGGGCAATCAGATCGTCGGCAATCGCCTGTGTGGCTTGCGGGTCCACCACGTCCAGCGGCGCGGCTTCGGCTTTGCCGCCCGCATCCGCAATCTCGGCTGCGACCCGCGCGATCTCGGATGCGCGGCGGCCTGACAAAACCACATGGGCACCGCCGGACGCCAACGCCTTTGCAGACGCCTCTCCGATGCCGCCACCGGCCCCCGTGATCCACGCGATCTTTCCGTCCAACTGTCCCATGGTATCCTCCCTGACTGGTAAATATATTTCCGGCAAGTCAGGCATAGAATAAGGGGCTTGTCCACAAACAAGCCGCCAAGGAAAGCACCGGTCGATTGACACCTGACCTGCGTCACCTAGGTGATAGGGCCTTCTTGTTTGGATAAACCTATGACCGATGTCACAGTCGCCCCGCAGGCTGCGCCCCTGAACCGCTATGCCGCCGTGACGGTACTGCTTCTGGCGAATTTCATGAACCTGATCGACATCACAATCGTGAACGTCGCCCTGCCCTCGATGCAATCAGAGCTTTCGGCCCCGCCCAACCTGATTGAGTGGATCGTCGCGGGCTATACGTTTTCATTTGCATTGCTGCTGCTGCCTGCGGGGCGGATGGGGGATCTGTTCGGACGCCGCCGCCTTTTCGCTGTTGGCATCGGCGTCTTCACGCTGGCATCTTTTGTCTGTGGCATGGCACCGGGTATCGAAACACTGGTCGCGGCGCGGCTGGCGCAGGGATTGGGGGCTGCGATCATGACGCCGCAGACCCTGGCACTGGTGCCTGCGCTTTTCCCCCCGAACAGCGCGGCGCGGCATTCGGGCTTTTCGCGCTTACCGCTGGTCTGGCGTCTGTCACCGGGCCAATCCTGGGGGGCGTGCTGATCAACTCCGATATCATGGGGCTGACGTGGCGGCCGATCTTTCTGGTGAACATTCCGCTTGGCGTGATCGCAATGATCGGCGCACTTACGCTTTTGCCGAAAGATAACGGCAACCGCAAACTGGGCATTGATGCCTTGGGGATCGTGTTGGCGGCGCTGACCATGCTGGCTCTGCTTGTTCCGCTGATCGAAGCCCCGACGATTGGCTGGCAACTGTGGATGGCTCCTATGATGCTGGCATCCGTGCCATTGTTCTGGGGCTTTATCCGCTGGCAAAAGCACCAGGAAGCGCGGCAGGCCCCGCAACTTTTGCCGATGCGGTTGGCCCGCTCCGGTCCGTTTCTGACGGGCAGCATCCTGAATGCGGTATTGTTTTCTGCGGTGCCGAGCTTTTTCTTTACCATCGCCCTTTATCTGCAATCGGGGTACGGGCTGTCGCCTTTGCAGTCGGGGCTGACAACCACACCGTTTCCGGTGGGCATTTTGTTCGCCTCTGCTGCGACTGCATGGTTCGGATCGCGCTGGCTGCGCTGGCGCGTGGCAGGCGGAGGGGCCCTGTTGGCCACCGGCTTTGTGGGTCAGGCGTGGATCGTGTGGGGCCTTGGCACACAGATTTCCTGGTGGGATCTGGCACCTTGGCTTTTCATTTGCGGGTTCGGTCTGGGCAACACCGTGTCGCCTTTGTTTCAGGTGGCCCTGTCGGCGGCAGACAACAACGACAGCGGGTCTGCATCCGGCGCGGTACAGGCGATCCGCCAACTGGGCGTGGCCTTTGGCATTGCTATCGTGGGTGGGATTTTCTTTGGCATTCTGGGCGATGCCGCAATCGGGGATCAGGCCGCTTACCGGTCAGCGATGATGGGGTCGATCGGCTATGCCGCTTTGGTGGCGGTGGTGCTGATCCTGACGCCCTTCTTTACGCCGCTGGGACTTTCCGATCACAGCGCACAGACCTGAGGCATCCTGCACGGCCCGCTATTTAACCCAGTTGAGCATTTTCCCGTTTGACGTCACAAAGGGGGTACTCTGAAATCAGCGGCGACATTTAGCGAAAAGGCCCCCCCGTGCCAGGCAGACCATCCCCCCTTGTGTTGTTCCAGAACCGGACCTTCCGGTCCCTCTGGGTCGCCGCACTTGCCTCGAATTTCGGCGGGCTGGTGCAGGCGGTCGGCGCGGCCTGGCTGATGACCGCCCTGTCAGATTCGCAGACCATGGCCGCGCTGGTGCAAGGGTCCGTCGCGTTGCCGATCATGGTGCTGTCGCTGCTGGCGGGCGTCTTTGCCGATAATTTCGATCGTCGCCGGGTGATGCTGATCGCCCAGGGGTTCATGTTTGTGGTGTCGATCGTCCTGACGTTTCTTGCGTTTGAACATTTGCTGACACCCTGGCTGCTGCTGGCGTTTACCTTCATGATCGGCTGCGGCACGGCGCTGCATAACCCGTCATGGCAGGCGACGATGGGCGATATCGTCACCCGCGAGGAATTGCCGACGGCGGTATCGCTCAACAGCATGGGTTTCAATCTGATGCGCAGTATCGGGCCTGCGGTCGGGGGCACGATTGTGGCCCTTGCGGGGGCGGCGATGGCGTTTGCGGTCAACGCGCTAAGCTATGTGGCAATTATTTTTGCGCTGCTGCGGTGGCACGCGCCGCCCCGCGACACGCACCTGCCGCGCGAACCGATGGGCAGCGCTTTTTCCGCCGGGCTGCGCTATGTCGCGATGTCGCCAAATTTGCTGCGGGTCATCCTGCGCGGGTTCTGGTTCGGCCTGTCAGCGATTGCACTGCTGGCGCTTTTGCCCATTGTCGTGCGCGTCACCCTTGAAGGCACGGCGCTGGTCTATGGGCTGATGCTGGGATGTTTCGGGCTTGGGGCAGTGGGCGGGGCATTTGCCAACGCGGCGCTGCGTGACCGGTTCCGCAACGAGACGATCGCGCGGGGGGCTTTTTGCGCCTTTGCGGCGGGGTGCCTTGTGACCGCGGTCAGCACACAGCCCGCCATCAGCGGCCCTGCCATCGGGCTGGCCGGGGCGGCATGGGTGTTGGCGCTGTCTATGTTCAACGTGACGATCCAGCTCTCGACGCCCCGCTGGGTCGTGGGGCGGGCCATTGCGCTTTACCAGACAGGCACCTTTGGCGGTATGGCCGCGGGCAGCTGGATCTGGGGGGCGATGGCCGAACAGTTCACGACAGGCCCCACGCTGACCGTGGCCGCCGTGCTGCTGGTCGGAGGCGCGTTGATCGGCCTGCCCCTGCCCTTGCCCGAATTTCACGGCCTGAACCTTGACCCGCTGAACCGCTTCAAGGAACCCACACTGCGGTTCGACCTCAATTATCGCAGCGGGCCGGTGATGGTGATGGTCGACTATGAGATCGCGCAAGAAGACGTGCAGGAATTCCTGACCGCGATGAGCCAGCGCAGACGCATTCGCATCCGCGACGGGGCCCAGCAGTGGGCGCTGCTGCGTGACCTGCAACACCCCGAACACTGGAGCGAAAGCTATCACGTCCCCACATGGGGCGAATACGTGCGCCATAATGAACGCCGCACCCAATCGGACGCGGCCCTGTCGGACAGGTTGAACGGGTTGCATCGCGGGGCGCAAGGCCCGGTTGTGCACCGCATGATCGAACGCCAGACCGTGCCGCTGCGCGATGATCTGGCGTTGAAAAAGGAAATTATCGAAGATTTACAGACCGACCAGACCCCG
Organism: uncultured Alphaproteobacteria bacterium; assembly: GCA_963728645.1. GTDB lineage: Bacteria > Pseudomonadota > Alphaproteobacteria > Rhodobacterales > Rhodobacteraceae > Sulfitobacter. Next base: position 14,842 of record CAVSLU010000011.1, read on the forward strand.
CAATGACAGCTTGCCCGCGGGGCCCCGTTGCCGCCAAGACAGACGGCGTGGATATCGGTTCACCCGGGCAAAGCACGTTGCCCGGGTGCGTGGTGTTTCACGCCGCCAGATCGAAGCGGTCGGCGTTCATCACTTTGGTCCATGCGGCCACGAAATCGCGCACGAACTTTTCGCCGTTGTCGTCCTGGGCATAAACTTCGGCATAGGCACGCAGGATTGAGTTTGACCCGAACACCAGATCCGCGCTGGTCGCCGTCCACTTGACCGCGTCGGTCTGGCGGTCGCGCAGCTCGTAGTTGCCCTTGTCATCCACCGCCTGCCAGCGATAGCCCATGTCGGTCAGATTCACGAAGAAGTCGTTGGTCAACGCCCCCTCGCGGTCCGTGAACACACCATGCTTGGTGCCGCCATGGTTTGTGCCCAGAACCCGCATACCACCGACAAGAACGGTCATTTCGGGGCCAGTCAGACCCAGCAGTTGGGCGCGATCCAGCAACAGTTCTTCTGCACGCACGCCATAGTCTTGCTTCATCCAGTTGCGGAAACCGTCGGCAACCGGCTCCAGGTCGTCAAAGCTGGGTGCATCTGTCATTTCGGTTGTTGCATCGCCACGGCCCTTGGCAAAGGGCACCTCGACCGAATAACCGCCCGCCTTGATCGCCTGTTCAAGCGCCACGTTCCCCGCCAGAACGATCACGTCGGCCAGCGATGCGCCGGTTTCCGTCGCGATGGGGCCAAGCACCTCCAGCACCCTGTTCAGACGGTCAGGCTCGTTGCCTGCCCAGTCTTTCTGCGGGGCCAGACGGATGCGCGCGCCATTCGCGCCACCGCGCTTGTCAGACCCGCGATAGGTGCGTGCGCTGTCCCATGCCGTGGTCAGCATGTCGGTCGCGCTCAAACCGCTGTTGGCGATTTTTTCCTTGACGGTTGAGACGTCGTAGTCGGTGTTGCCCGCTGGCACCGGATCTTGCCAGATCAGGTCTTCGGCAGGCACGTCAGGCCCATAGTAGTTGGCCTTGGGCCCCATGTCCCGGTGCGTCAGCTTGAACCACGCCCGCGAGAATGTCTCGGCCAGATAGGCCGGATCTTTATAGAACCGTTCGACGATCTCGCGGTAGATCGGGTCGACCTTCATGGCCATGTCGGCGTCTGTCATGATCGGGATTGTGCTTGATCGACGGATCGCTGGAGTCCGGGAATTTCAGGTCTTCGGGCAGGTTCACTGGTTCCCACTGGAACGCGCCTGCACGCGACTTCTTGATTTCCCATTCGTGGTTCAACAGCAGCTCAAGATAGCCGTTGTCCCATTGCGTCGGGTTGGTTGTCCACGCGCCTTCCAGCCCAGAGGTGCTGGCGGTGTTGGCAAATCCGGTGAAGTTCGAGTTGCTCCAGCCCAGACCCGCGTCGCCCAACGTCGCTTCCTCGGGAGAGCCGCCGACTTCGCCTTCGATGCCGTGACATTTGCCAACCGTGTGGCCGCCCACCGTGAGCGCTGCGGTTTCCTCGTCATTCATCGCCATGCGGGCAAACGTCATACGGACGTATTTCGCGGTCAGCGCCGGATCGGGGTTACCGTTCACGCCTTCGGGGTTCACATAGATTAGACCCATGTGCGACGCGGCCAGCGGGTTGTACATGGTGTTGGGGTCTTCGATGTCGGTGACACGTTCGTCTGTAGGTGCCATCAGCACGGGGTCATTGCCCCAGTTGATGTCAATCTCGGGGCCCCAGATGTCTTCGCGCCCAAAGCCGAAGCCAAAGGTTTTCAACCCCATCGATTCATACGCCACCGTGCCCGACAGCACGATCAGATCGGCCCAGGACAGCGCATTGCCGTACTTCTTTTTGATTGGCCACAAAAGACGGCGGGCCTTGTCAAGGCTCGCGTTGTCTGGCCAGGAATTCAATGGCGCGAAACGGATGTTGCCCGAACCGGCACCGCCCCGGCCATCGCCCAGACGATAAGACCCGGCAGAGTGCCACGCCAGACGGATGAACAAGCCGCCATAGTGGCCCCAATCCGCAGGCCACCACGGTTGGCTGTCCGTCATCAGGGCGTGAAGATCGTCGCGTACTGCCTTGAAATCAAGTCCCTTTACGGCTTCGCGGTGATCGTAATCTGCATCCATCGGGTTGTTGCGCGCACCATGCTGGTGCAAGATGTCAAGCTTCAGCGACCGAGGCCACCACTCTGTTACCTTTTGGTCCACAGTCGTGTTGCCACCGTGCATGACAGGGCAGCCGCCTGCCGGGTTCACATTATTTCCGTCCATGGGTTCCTCCAGAATTTGATGAAAGTATCGCCGACGGCACCCCACCGGCGGTTTCGGTTGCTTTATAGGCCGCGTGGTTGCATAAAATCAAATTGAATAATCTTACCGCAACGATAAGCTGTGCCTATGAAAGACCTGACCCTCAAACAGTTGCGATATTTCGATGCGCTGGCCCGATACCAGCACTTCGGACGCGCCGCCGAAGCTTGCGCAATCTCGCAACCCGCCCTGTCCTTGCAGGTCAAGGAACTTGAGCGCATGTTCGGCACCACGCTGGTGGAACGCAGCGCCCGCAAGATCAGACTGACCGCTGTGGGCGAAGATTTCATCGCCAAAGGACGCAAGATCCTGCTGGCCGTGGAAGAGCTTGATGACCTGGTGCGGGCCTCGAAGGGGCCGCTGGCGGGGCGGCTGCGTCTTGGCATCATTCCCACCGTGGCCCCTTATATCCTGCCGGAAATTCTGGGTGCGCTTTCGGGCAGGTTTCCCGCGCTCGAATTCGAGGTGCGCGAAACCATGACCAAGGGGCTGATCGCGGATCTGTCCGACGGGCTTCTTGATCTTGCGGTTGTGGCGCTGCCGATCTCTGAGCCGACCTTGCGTGAAGTCCCGCTTTTTGACGAGGAATTCGCGCTGGTCCGTCCAGAAGGCGATGCCGACAAGCCGATCCCCAGCCCCGGCCTTTTGACCACGATGCGGCTGCTTTTGCTTGAAGAAGGGCATTGCTTTCGCGATCAGGCCTTGTCCGTCTGTCAGATCTCGGACACCCAGCCCCGCCAGTTGATGGAGGGCAGTTCGCTCTCTACTCTTGTGCGCATGGTGGGCGCAGGCATGGGGGTGACGTTGATCCCCGAAATCGCGATCGATCTTGAGGGGCGGTCATCCGGTGTGTCGATCGTCAAGTTTCCCAAACCGTCCCCGACGCGCACCATCGGCATGGTCTGGCGCAGCACCAACCCGCTTGCTGACCAGCTTGGTCTGATCGGGGAAATTGTGCGTGATGTCGGCCTGCAAAAGCGCAATTCTACCAGAGCGTCGGTTCACTAGGCCGGATCACGGGACAACGGGCTGCTATGGGTTCACGGGGCGACCCAGCTGCCTGCCCAGCCATCGGCCAAGGCAAAGATTGCCCGCCGGTGCCGGTCACCCAGATGCACCAGATCAATTTCGGTCACCTTGCATCTCAATACGGCAAAACGCGCGGGATCGACAGGTTTTTGATAGGCGAAGGGCGCGGCGATGCGCCTGCCCGGATCTGGGATGGTGCCATACGATACCCGCGATGCGTCCGGCACCCTTGCCCATTGATCCGCTGCCGCTTCGGCCATCAGGATCTCGACAGCGGTGGCGGCCCTGATCTGAAGGTTGGCTCGGGGCAACCAGATGTGAAACGCCCCAAAAGGAGACTGGCGCAGGGCGCTGATCTTGGCCGTGTTGGCATCTGTATGGACCTCAAGAACACCCGTCGATCTGGTGGCCGCCCGCAAGGCCACGGTGCGTGCCTCTGGCATCCCGTCGGGGGATACGGTTGCAAAGGTCGGATAGCGTGCTGGCGACCGGCTGTCGGCGGCACCGCGTGCCAGATGCTGCCATGCGTCATCCAGAAACGCCTTCAGGTCATCTTGGTCACTCATAGCCCGTCATCTCCAGATAGCCTTGCCCGTCGTGGCTGCCAGAAACGCGGACCGGCCCTTCCCAATAGGGCACCGAAAGGTCCATCCACGCCTCAGGGTTCAGCGCAGTGACACGCGCATCCAACCCGCGATCCGCAAGGGTGACGCGCCACGTGGTCGGGATCTGTCGCCCTGCCACGGTGCTGTCGGCAAGCGGCGTCGCGGTGAACGCGCCATCGGGATAGGCGGTGGTCTGGCCGTCAGGGCCGATCCACGTCGAGGCGCTGTAGCGTGTGCCATCGGTCTGGCGCACCTGAAATCCCATCAGCCTGGCACCCCCTGCAAAGGCCAATGAAAACCAGTCCCACCCCGATTGTCGATCAGAAAGAGGGCGAGAGGACCATTCGCGGTCAAGCCATGCGTTGCCGGTGACCGCAACATCGCCGTCTGGCAAATGCAGTGTCCCGCTGATCTGAAAGAACGGCTGCGAATAGTAATAGCTCGCCTGCCCCTCGGCCGACTTTTCGGAATAGCCCTTGTCGCCATGAAACACCAATGGCCCCTTGGCGTCCAACGCCATTTCATAGCCAAAGTCAGGGCCTTGGGCATTAAGGGTCAGCGCGTCGAAATTCGGCCCCTCAAGCGCCCATTCGTCGATCCAGGCACGAAACGGAGCGGCCTTGACGCCCGCCTGCCCGATCCCGCCCCGCGCGAAACGTTCGGTTGCAAAATGCCGGTCCGGCGTTGTGACCGCCGCATGTGCGAACCAGATTTGCGGCGATTGCCAGCCCGCAGCCTCGCCGGGGGCCAGTGCCGTTCTGAAAAGCGTCCATTGCAACCCATAGTTGGTCCCGTCCGCCGCCTTCAGGGTCGCCGTCAGATACCACCACTCAATGCGATAGTCCGGGTGCGCCGCATGGTCGCGCGGAAAGTCGAAGTGCGGGTCGGGCACCGGATCGGCAAAGCCATCGGCATCGGTGCCAAGGCTCGAAAAGCCCTGCGCCATCACGCCAAGCGGCCACAACAGAAGAAAAACGATCAATCTAGCGTTCACTGGCAAACACCCTTAGCAATGTAGCAGGCGGCGTGCGCATCAGGCGTATCGCGGGCCATGCGGCGGCCAGAAACGCCGCGATCATCGCATAGGCCCCAAGGCGCAGATATTCGAGGGGAAACAGATACATCGGCAACTTCCATCCAAACGCCTCGACGTTGATGACACCAAGCAAGACCCACGCCAGCCCCAACCCCAGCGGGATCGCGCAAAGAAACACAAGCCCCGCCAGCAGCACCGCACGCAAAAGCTCAAGCGCGCCCAAGCGCCTGCGCGTCAGCCCAAGCGCCCAAGCCGGAGCAAGCTGCGGCACACGCAAGTCCGCAAGTGTCAGAAGGCTCATCAATATGGCAAAGCTGGCCACCCCCAGCGTCAGGATATTCAGCGCCGATGTGACAACAAATGTCTTCTCGAAGATCGCAAGCGACATGGCCTTGATCCCCTCTTGCGGCATGATGGCGCCCGCGTCGATCCCGACCGTCCTGACAATTGCCTTGCGCAGGTCGGCCGCGCTATCGGTGCGGATGCCGAATTGCGCCGGATAGATCGCGGGGTAAAGGCGCTTGAATGTCTGCTCTGCCACGATCACCTGCCCCTGAGGATTGCCATAATCCCCCACCACTGCCGCTATGGGCAAGATCAGATCTTGGGCAATTTGCACGGTGTCCCCTACCCATAAATCGGCGCGGCGGGCCAATTGTTCGTTGACCACCACGCCCGTACCCGCCTGAACCGCGTCCCAAGGGTCGATGGTGGCATCCAGAAACACCCACGCTTTGCGATAGGTCGGCCCGACACGCACGCCGTAAAGATCGACGGCGCGATCGGCAACCGTGGTCCGGGTCTTCAACAGCGGCAAGACCTCAAGCCCGCACTGGTTCACAAACGCCTCAAGCGCGGCACTTTGGTCTGCGGTTTCGGTGCGCACGAAAAGTTCCGGTGCAAGGCGTTGATCCAGAAAAGCGACAAACGTCACCCGAAAGCTCGACACCATTGTCGAGACGCCAATGTTGGCCGAGACGGCCAGCAGCAGCGCCATCAGCGCAAGGCCAAGCCCCGGCACCTGCTGGCGCGTGTCAGCCCAGAACCAGCCCCAGATCGGCGCGACCGTGCGGCGTTCCAGTACCGTCAGCAGGCCCGCCGCAAGTGCCGGCAACGCCAAAGCAGCCCCGATCAGCATGCAACCCAAAAGGGCGAAGGCGGCCCATAGCCCGCTGAGCATCCAGAAAACCGGGGCGGCGGCCCCCAGTAACGCGGCGGCCCCGATGGTTTGCAGCCGAAACCGCGCGGCCGTGGCTGTCACCCAGGCGCGGGGCCTGACGCTGGCCAAAAGCGGCATATGTGCGATCTGCCAGATCCGTGATGAAAGCGCCGCGGCCGTACCCCCGACGGCCAATAGCACCCCCGACCCCCACCAGGATGCGCGCAGCTTCAGGGTTCCCGCGATTTCCGCCCCATAAAGCCCGCGCACCGTCGCCGCGACATCGGGCAGCAACAGCGCTGCAATTACATAGCCCAGTACGATGCCCAGTCCTGCGCCGATCAGCGCGAGGGTCATCATCTCGATGGTGACCAGAGCGATGAGCGTGCGCAGGGGGATGCCAAGCGACCGCAAGGTGCGGATCATGCCGCGCCGTTGCTCGAACGCCAGCCCGATGGTGCTGTGCACGATAAACAGCCCCACCGCAAAGCTCAGCAGCCCGAATGCCGTCAGGTTCAGGTGAAAGCTGTCGGTCAGCCGGGTCACATTGCCCGCCTGCCGGGCAGGCTGAAGCCGCAGGCCGGGCGCAATGTCGGCAAGGTCGGGCCGGACGCGCGGTTGGCCCGGCAGCACGATCAGGCGGGTCAGATCACGTCGCTGCAACAGGCGCTGCACAACCCCGATGTCGCCGATTGCGATGCCCGGTGCCACGGCATCGTCGCGTGTCACAGGCACATACCCTTCCAGCTTGCGCGCCGTCTCGGCTGCGGCAAAGACGGTGTTCAGGCTTTCCGCCCCCGTGGCCGCCAGACCCGACAGGTCGCGCCCCCCCACCCCCGTGGGCGACGTTACGACATCGACCCCGACAAGCCTTGCGCCATTGATCCTGCCATCGACCACTGGCGACACCAGCCACCCTGCCCGCCTGAGCGCGACATAGCGATCCAGCGCGATGCTGTCGCCCTGTCGGGGCACCAGAAGATCGTATTGACCTTCGCCAAGCGTCGCGGCGGCAGCGTCATAGCTTGCGCGGGCCTCGGCGTTGATGGCCTGAACACCGGACCATAGCGCCGTCGCAAGCGCCAGCCCCGCCAGATACGCAAAAAGCTGCACAGGGTTGCGCCGCCAATGCGACATCAGCGCGAAAAGGCAAGGCCTGATCATGCCAGATGACCGCTTTTGAGATGCAGTTGCCGGTCCATCCGGGCCGCAATGGCGGGCGAATGGGTCACGACCATCAGCGCCGCACCGGTTTGGGCGACCAGTTCAAGCATCTGATCCAGCACAGCGTTCGCGGTTTCTTCGTCCAGATTACCGGTCGGTTCATCTGCCAGCATCAGCTTGGGTTTTGCGGCAATCGCCCGCGCGATGGCCACGCGCTGTTGTTGCCCGCCCGACAGCGCTTCGGGATATTTGTGCATCTGCCGCGTCAGGCCCAGCGCGGTTGCGATCCGGTCGACATCGGCGTGATCAACCGGGCCGGAAAGTGCTGCCTGAAAGCCGATGTTCTGCGCCACGGTCAGCGACGGAATCAGGTTGAACTGTTGAAAAACCAAAGCGATGTCGGTCTGGCGCACGCCGGCGCGCGCGCGGTCGCCAAGGGGTGTGATGTCCTGCCCCGCCACCCATACACGCCCCGCATCCGGTTGCTCAAGCGCACCCGCGATATGCAGCAGCGTGCTTTTCCCGCTGCCTAATTCACCGCGCAAGGCAAGAGTTTGCCCCGCCTTGATGTCAAAGCTGACACCGCGCAGCACAGGCACCACCCCTTCGCTGTCGCGAAAGGATTTTTCGACATTTTCAAACCTAAGCACCATCGCGTTTCCCCTTGGGGACAGACCTAGCATGTGCGTGGCGCTTTGACAGCTTTGCCAATCACTTTGGAGAAGGTTCAATTCAGGGTATTCAAACAGGGGGGATCAATCCAGCAGATGGGTTTCGATGCGCCCCACCCCCTTGATCAGGCTTGATTTCACAGTTGTGCCGGGCCGCGGATGCGCCAGCGCCCGAAGCGTCGCCTGCGAGATCTGGATACGCCCCTTGTGGCCGGAGCTTTCCAGACGGCTGGCAAGGTTCACGGTTTCGCCCCACACATCGTAGACAAAGCGTTTGCGTCCGATCAGCCCCGCAATCACCGGGCCGGAATTCAGACCGATGCGCAGCTCAAGCGGGATGTCCGCGCCGAAATCCTCGGACATGACCTTGATCAGACCGCGCGAAAAGGCCAAAGCCCGATCCGCGTGATCATGCTGCCGCTCGGGCACGCCCGCGACCGCCATATAGGCGTCGCCCACCGTCTTGATCTTTTCGATGCCGAACTGATCGGCCAGCGTATCAAAAGCGGAAAACAGGTCATGCAGCAGGCTGACCAGTTTGACCGGATCGGTGCGCGCCACCATCGGGGTGAAATCAACGATATCGGCAAAGATGATCGTCGCGGCGTCAAACCGGTCTGCGATCACGCTTTCACCGGCGGCCAGACGGCTGATCACCGTTTCGGGCAGCATCGACAGCAACAAATTGTCGGCACGCGCCTTTTCAAATTCGATCTGAGCCAGAAACTGCCGTTCCCTCGTTTTCCAACGGACCTGTTCCAGACAGCTTTCCACCCGCGCAAACAGCAAGACCGGATCGACCGGCTTTTGCAGATAATCCTCTGCCCCCGCAGAGATACATTTGACGACCACATCGATGTCTTTAAGGCCTGTCACCATGACCACCGCAATGTTGCGCCAGCGCGGGCTGGACTTGAGCCGCGCCAAAAGGTCGATCCCGTTCATGTCGGGCATCAGGATATCCACCAGCGCCACGTCGAAATCGCGGGTCTCCAACAGATCCAGCGCCGCACGGGCCGAGCCTGCGGTGGTGGCGAAATGGCCGCGGTTTTCCAGATTGCGCCGCATCAGCTCGCGGTTCGCCTCGATGTCATCGATGACAAGGATGCGGCCCCCCGGACTGTCCGCTGTGGCAGCCTTGTGCGACAGGGTCTGCGCGAGGGCCGCCGCGATGTCGGCGTCGGCCTCGTCCACGCCGATCGCATCCATGTCCCCGCGCGAGAAATCAACCAGCCCCTCAAGCTGCTCAAGCACGCGCCCGCATTCCGTCACAACAGTGCGGATATCCGTTTCGATCAACGGATCGATCTGCCCCGAGGCTTCTTCGAGGATCAGTTCGGAATACCCCAAGATGGCGTTGATCGGCGTGCGCAGGTCGTGACGCAGGGTGGCATCGTCTGAGGTCGCGAAAGCCGCCTGCCCCTCGGGCGACAATAGCGTGTTGATCATCTTGTTCAGCGATTGCGCCGCCTTCAGTACCGTGGTTGCGTCTTCAAGACTGTCGGTCGCACCGGCGCGCCGAAGGGCGTTGACGATCAGTGTCTGAAAACCAAGTATGCTTTCCGCCGGGCCGGCAAGCCGCTGCACGATCCGGGTCTGAAGCGCCGTCTGGTTGGTCTGGCCAGCCTGTTTCATCACGGCCCACCGGGGATCAGGGCATTGATTTGATCCAACAGCTTGGCAAGGTCGATGGGTTTGGTGTGGAACGCGTCGCACCCTGCCTCAAGCGCGTTCTTGCGATCTGCCTCCATCGCGTGGGCGGTCAGCGCGATCACCGGTATCGAGGACGTCGCTGGATCACCCTTGATGGCGCGGGTGGCCTGCCAGCCGTCAAGCACCGGCAAGCTCATGTCCATCAAGACCAGATCGGGCCGCTCTGACCTGGCCTGATCGACGCCAGCCTGTCCATCTCGGGCCGCGATCACGTCGAACCCCTTGCGTTTCAACCTGCGCGAAAGCATGTCGAGGTTCATGTCATTGTCTTCGACGATCAGTATCCTGGTCATGGTTCAACCCGTCCTTTCTGGTCTGATCCCGCAAGGGTGCGCTTGATGGCGGCCATCAGATCGGCACGCCCCGTTTGCCCCTTAAGCACAACATCCCGCGCGTTGGATTGCAGCCACTCCATCTCTTCACGGGTGAGATCCTTTGAGGTCGCGATGATCACCGGCAAATCATTGAATTCGCTTCGTTGCCTGACGGCGCGCAGGGTTTCAAACCCGTCAAGGTTGGGCATCATCAGATCAAGCACCATGATCGTGGGCAGCTTGATGTCGAGCTGTGCGAGGGCCCGCACCCCGTCCGAGGCCTCGCGCACGGCCCAGCCTTCACGCACCAGAATGCGCCGGAACAAGGCGCGGCTGGCGGGATCATCATCGACGACCAGAACCTCGCGGTCGGCCCCCCCGGCAAAGGCCCCCAGCGTGTCGATCAAGCGTTGCGCGTTGATCGGTTTGGTCAGGTGGTCCACCGCGCCGAACGCCAGCCCCATCTCGCGATCGCCCAGCACAGTGGCCAGAATGACCGGAATTTCGCAAAGCTGCGGGTCCGCCTTTAGCGCGTTAAGCACAAACCACCCGTCGCGCCCGGGCATGATGATATCAAGCACAATCGCGTCCGGCCGATGCGTGGCGGCAAGATCCAGCCCCGATTGGGCATCATGCGCGGCAAGCGGACGATAGCCTTCGGCAACCAGCAGATCTGTCATCACCTTGCGGGCTTTGGGGTCGTCATCAATGACCAGAATGCACCCGCCCGTTCCGTTCTGCATGGTGCCCGCACCATGCGCGGGGGTGGCCGGCGCGGCCTTGGGAAAGCTAAGCGTGAAGGAAGACCCCTTGCCCGGCTCCGTCTCAACGGTGATCGCCCCGCCAACCATCTCGGTGAACTGCTTGACGATGGCCAACCCCAGCCCTGTGCCGCCATAGTTGCGCGTCGTCGAACTGTCTGCCTGCATGAATGCCTCGAACAGGCGGCTCTTTTGGTCTTCGGTCATGCCGATCCCGTCGTCGCGGATGGTGAAATCAATACTGTCGCCGCCGTCCGCGACAATCAGATCAATGGTGCCCGCCTTGGTGAATTTTGCCGCATTCGAGAGCAGGTTGAAAAGATTCTGGCGCAGCTTGGTCTTGTCGGTCTCCATCTGGGTCAGGGACGGATCAACGCGGGTCTTGAGCGTGTTTTCGTTCTTGCTGATGATCGGGCGAATGGTGCTTGCGACATCATCGATCAGGGCTGCGATGTCGAACCGTTCGACATATACCTCCATCTTGCCGGCCTCGATCTTGGACAGGTCCAGAATGTCATTGATCAGCGACAGCAGGTGCTGGCCAGAGTTCTTGATCCGCTCCAGATCCTCGATCGGGGTGTCATCGCCCGCGTCACGGGCATCGTCGATCAGCATCTCACTATATCCGATAATCGCATTCAGTGGCGTCCGCAGCTCATGGCTCATCGACGCAAGAAAGCGGCTCTTGGCCTCGTTCGCGGTGTCGGCGCCCCTTCAGGGCAACCTCAAGTTCTGCCTGCTTTTCGATCAGCGTCGAGATATCGCTGTATACGGCCACCGTCCCCCCCCGGGTGTCTTGCTTTTGGTCACGTGCACCCAAGCATTCCCGATTTTCACTTCACTGCGCCGCGTATTGGGCTTTTCGTGATTGTGCAGCCGGTCTTCGACCCACTGCTGCGCGGTCATGTCCCCCAGCACCGAAGGATCAGAGGCAGCTTGCGCGACAAGAATATCACGAAACGGCGTGCCGGTTTTCAGCTTGTGCGAAATATTGGCAAACATGCTTCTGTAGCGCTTGTTTGTCAGCACAAGGCGGTCGTCCGCATCAAACAGCGCAAAGCCGTCAGGGATCGTCTCGATGGCGGTCAGGATCGTCATGCGCTGGTTTTCCGCTTCGGCTTCCAGTTGCCGGCGATACGCCTGGCTTTCTTGCAGCGCCCTGACAGCGCTGGACATACGGCCAAGTTCATCGGCACCCTCGGGCGGCAAATCAACGGTGTGCGCGCCCGCGTTCAGGTCGGAAATCGCGCGGTTGATGCCCTTGAGCGGGACCAGGATCGACCGCAGCACGCGCCACGTCAAAAACGTACCCGCGACCACGATGACCACGCAAGCCAGAAAAGCCCGCATCATGGACCGCCGCGCCGCCCGCGTGGCGGCCTGTTCGCTGGCTGCGGCTTCGCTTGCCAGATTGCTGATCAGGTCTTTGAGGGTAGCATCCACGCTATCGCTGCCGATCCGCGCCTGTGCAGCCAGCGTATTGCCGATCACACGCCTGTCGTCGGTATAGGCATCCGCCGCAAGAAGCGCCGCGTCGGCATAGCTTTCGACACCCTGCCTGATCTGCCGGGCGGCCTCTGGCGCGAAGGTCTCTATCTCGTCCAGTTTGACGTCAAGCTCAGCGCGGGAGGCTTCTGCACGGCGCTGCGACAGGGTTAGAAGGCTGACTGAAAGATCGGTCAGCCAATAGCGCATATCGCCAAAGTCCCTGTCGGCCTCGGCGGCGGTTTCAAGAAACCGGAATCGTTCGGTTGATTTGGCAACGCGCTGCTGGGTTTGCCACAGGTCCCACACCATCACGGCCGTGCTGATCACCAGCGCGCCCAGCAAGACCCCCGAAAGCGATCCGATCCTGAGCGTAATACTGTTGCGTGCCAGGCCCGCAAAACGGTGCTTGCCCGGTGCGCTGTTCATCTTTTGAGAGTGATGCTGATTGCGCCCGCAAGATCACCCAACGCCCCGCCTTCCTTGGGAAACCCGGTCACGTCAACCGCGCCTTTGGGGCTTCCGTGGCACGTCAGGCAGGATTCACTATAGTATTCGGGGATCAGCATCCGAAAGCTGCTGCCCTCTTCACCCGTCACTTCTTCAAAGAAGGGCACCCCCCTTTCCCAAGACGGGCTACCCAGTTTTTCTTTCAAAACGGTTGCCTCCCACGTATCGGGCCGGGCCTTGCGGTTGCGCACAAGATCAGGCGGAGCGGTCACTTTAACCTTGGCCTTTTCACCCTGCTTTTCGACGAAACGTTCGTTTACCAGCCGGGCAAAAATGGCCGGTATAAACCCCTTGAAGCCCATCCCCTCGGCGTTGATCAGCGCTTGGTTTTCATCCATGATCTCGGCCATCGCGTCCAGCTGCGCCCTGGTCAGCATGACCTGCTCTGCGCTTAGACCCGGTTCCAGCGGCATCGCCCCCGTCAGATCCTTGTAGGTTGTTTCCACAATCTTGATAAATCTGTCGCTATCAAGGCCTTTGTCACCAATATCGGGATCATTTATCAAATCCTGATTGCCAGAGATCACCCCCCGACCGACCCGCAACAGCGTCGCCAGCCGCTGGCCTTCATCGGCAAGGGTCGCAAGATCATTTTGCGCGGCCAGTTTTACCGGAACCAGCCCCAGCAAAAGTGGAAGTGACAACACAAATGTAAACCGAAATCGGGACATGAAAAGAAGCCTTGAAAAGAGATAAAAATATCAAATCATCATGCTTCGGCAACGATGATCGGTAAAGAACCAAGTGCTTTTGGATACCACAAATCCGCGCATCGGACAATATTGCAGGCGATCGCTCATCCTCCGGGGGTGCTCGACGGTCAACTTCCCCCGCCACGGGTGGCACCCTTCCAATGGTGATCTGGCCCCGCCCGTGTCAGGATATGCGGCCATTGCGACGGGCATTGCGACGGGCATTGCCAAAGGGCATCGCTGTGTTACCTTTGACCCCATAACAAGAAGGGTCAAATTGTGGCGGCGGAAACTCTTGGCGCAATGGCCCCTGTAACGGCGATTGCATTGGTTGGCGCAATCGGTGTCGGTTCGCAGTGGATCGCATGGCGTCTGCGGATGCCTGCGATTGTGCTGATGCTGGTGGCGGGCATCCTGATCGGGCCGGTCTTGGGTATCTTCGTGCCTGCCCGCGACATCGGCCCGCTGATGGGTCCGATGATTTCAATCGCAGTTGCGATCATTCTCTTCGAGGGTGGCCTGTCACTGAATTTCCACACCTTGCAGGACGCGGTACGCGGCGTGCGACGGCTAGTCTATGTCGGTGCGCCGCTGGGGTGGCTGCTGTCGACGCTGGCGCTGCATTACGTGGCCGGGTTGGGCTGGTCCAGCGCGGCCGTTTTTGGCGGCATCATGATCGTCACGGGGCCGACCGTAATCGCCCCCTTGCTGCGCACGGCCCGCCTGTCGCGCAGGCCCGCCACCCTGCTGCAATGGGAAGCGATCATCAATGACCCCATCGGTGCTCTTGCGGCGGTTCTTGCCTTTGAAGTCGTGCTGGCGTTGAACACCGCGACCACCGCATCACAGGCAATGACCGAACTTTTGCTGGGCGCGGTCGTGGCGACAGCAGCAGGCGGGGCCGCTGGCGTTGGACTGTCGCGCAGCTTCAAGCGGGGCTGGGTGCCGGAATACATGAAAGTGCCGGTTCTCTTTGCGCTTTTGCTGGGGGTGTTTGCGGCGTCTGATGCGGTGCTGCACGAAAGCGGCCTGCTGGCGGTCACGATCATGGGCATTGTCATCGCAAACGCAAAGCTGCCCAGCTATGAGGAAATGCGCCGCTTCAAGGAACACGCGACCGTGCTGTTGGTGTCAGGCGTGTTTATCCTGCTTGCCGCGGGGCTGGATGTTGACGCGCTTGGTGCGCTGGACTGGCGCGCAGCGGCGTTCGTTGCGGTGGTCATGCTGGTGGCACGGCCTGTCACGGTGTTCGCCGCACTGATCGGCACGGGCATCCCGTTCAAGGAAAAGCTTCTGGTGGCGCTGACCGGCCCGCGCGGCGTGGTGCTGGTTGCGGTGGCCGGATTGTTCGGGGAACGCCTGCTTGACCTTGGCTTTGCCGACGCCGCACTGGTGGGGCCGCTGGCCTTTGTGCTGGTTGCGGTCACGGTCGTGGTGAACGGCTTTACGCTGGCCCCCTTCGCCCGACTTCTGGGGCTTGCCGGGGCGGACGTGCCGGGTATCGTCATCATCGGCGGATCTGATTGGACAACGGCCCTGGCCGAGGTCTTGAAAAAGGCCGATGTTCCTGTGTTGATGACCGACCCCAATTTCACCCGGCTCCGCAAGGCCCGCGCCGGCGGCATTGATACCTTCTCAGGCGACATCCTCTCAGAGGCGGCAGAGCAGCGGGTCGAGCTGGTCAGCTATGCCACGTTGATCGCGGCCACCGACAACGATGCCTATAACACGCTGGTCACGACGGATCTTGCACCGGAATTCGGACGGGAAAACGTGTTTCAGATCATGCGTGAGAAATCCGAAAGCCGCCGTCACCAATTGCCGCGCACCTTGGGCGGCAGGCCTTTGGGGATCGAGGCGACACATGCCGAAATGGAACAGCTTATCGCCGACGGCTGGACCTTCCGCAGCACACGCCTGTCCGAAGAATTCACTCTTGAGGACTGGCGCAATGACAGCCCCGATGCAAAGCTGCTGGCTGGGATCACAGCCGCAGGCGATATCCGTTTTTTGCGCAAAAATGAAGAATTCAAGGGCGCACCGGGCATGCGCATCATCGCATTGCGCCCGCCCGAGGAATGATTCCCCAGCTTTACACCTACGGGCGATTGTCTGCCCACCTTGTGCCGTCCTCGCAGATAAATGAAGTCGGTTCCGAATTTTTCGTGCTAGGATAGCGCCATAAGATCAAATCAATAAAGGAGAGTTTTAATGAAGATAACGTTCCCTTTCATCGGTGGCCTGATTTTGGCGGGGGCCATAGGCACCGTGGCGACCGGTCAGGACAGTATTGATCGCACGGCAGCCAAGGCCATCAACGCGCGCCAGTCGCATATGCAGCTGAATTCCTTCAATCTGGGTTTGCTGGGGGGCATGGCCAAAGGCGAAATCGACTATGACGCCGAGGCCGCATCGGGTGCTGCGGCAAATCTTGCGGCCCTCGCCCGAATGGACGAAAGCCGCTATTGGCTGCCGGGAACGGACGTCGAAACACTGGGCAAGGATCAAACCGAAGCGTTGGTCAAGATCTGGGCCGATGACAGCAAATTCGACGACAGGATGAAGGATCTGGCGTCGGCCACTGCCGCGATGGCCGATGCGGCAGGCAATGGTCTGGATGCGCTGCGCGGCGCGATGGGCCCCGTCGGCAAGGCCTGCGGCGGCTGTCATGAAGATTACCGTTTGGCGGATGACTAACGCATCCGGGCGCGGCGGCCGGATAAACGCCGCGCCGCCCCCCCGACCGGAGGATATATGCCCCGCCTACTGCGCTATCTGATCCTTTTGCTGGTTCTGGGTGCTGGTACCTTCTGGCTGTTGACCCGCCCGGCGCGGGTCCCTCCGGATGCAGTTGCCGCCCTTCAGCCCGATCCGGCAAACGGCGAAACAGTTTTTTGGGCCGGTGGGTGCGCTTCCTGCCATGCCGCCCCGGACGCGAAAGACGACGCGCGTCTGATCCTTGCGGGTGGATACCGGATGGCGACGCTATTCGGCACGTTCATTGCACCCAACATTTCGCCTTCGTCGCAGGGGATCGGATCGTGGTCGTCCGAAGATCTGGCAAACGCGCTTTTGCATGGCACATCGCCCGACGGCCAGCATTACTACCCCGCCTTCCCCTATGGTACCTATATGCACATGACCACGCAGGATGTTGTTGACCTCAAGGCGTTTCTGGATGGCTTGCCGCCCTCCGATGAGGCAAGCGCGCCGCACGAGGTGTCATTTCCCTTCACGATCCGCCGCGGTATCGGCCTTTGGAAGCTTGCCAACCTGTCGCCCGACTGGGTGTTGCAGGATGCCAACACCCCCGAACTTGAACGTGGCCGCTATCTGGTCGAGGCGTTGGGCCATTGCGCCGAGTGTCACACGCCGCGCAACGTGACCGGCGGGCTGGACCGAAGCCGCTGGCTGGCCGGTGCCCCCAACCCGTCCGGCAAGGGCCAGATCCCCGGCATTGCCCCCGAAACGCTTAAGTGGGGCATCAAGGACATCGCCTATTACCTGCAAACGGGCCTGACCCCCGATTATGACAGCGCTGGCGGGGATATGGTTTCGGTCATTGCCAATTTGGGGCACCTGACCGAGAAGGACCGCCTTGCAATCGCGACATATCTCAAGGCGCTGCCCTGAGGCGGTAAAGGCGGCACCCACAACGATGCAAACGACGCAATAAGTCTGGCCACAGGGATTTGGGTGTATCGCCCGAGGTGCCAGCGGGCGCGACGATTGGGAAAGGGCCTTGCGCCAAAACGCATCTCGCGTTGCCGCGCCCGAACCCAGCGGGTAGCCTTGGCCGGTATATGTTCAAACAAAGGAAGACCAACCCCATGTCCCACATCCACGTCGTTGCTGTCATTACAACCAAACCCGGCCAACGCGCCGAAGTGCTGCGCCATTTCGCCGCAAATGTTCCGGCCGTCTTGGCCGAAGACGGCTGCATCGCCTACGAGGCAGCGACCGACACGCAGAACGCAGGGCCGATGCAAACCGCGTTTGGTCCTGACACCTTTGTCGTGATTGAAAAATGGGTTTCCATGGAAGCGCTTGGCGCACATGCGCGGTCTGAACACATGAAAGCTTATGCCGCACTTACCAAGGACATGCTTGCCGACCGCAAGATCCACATCCTGTCGCCTGCCTAGGCAAGTGTCGCACCCCGATACGGTAAACCTTTGCGCGTCAATACGCTTGTCGATGCGCCGAGGCCCGCGGGGGCTGCAATGAAACAGGAACTCTGGCCGCGTGCCGGTCGTTACCTCCTCGAACCTTTAGAGGAGTGCGCATATGTCCACCATCACCACGATCAATCCCGCCACCCAGGAAGAAATCCAGACCTACGACCTGATGACCAAAGACGAGGTGTCCCAAAAACTGGAAGCCTGTCATGCGGCGTTTTTGAAATGGCGCACGCTTTCGCATGAAGACCGCAGCCCGTACCTGACCAAGATCGCCCAAAAACTGCGCGACCATGCCGATGAACTGGCAGCCTTGATGACCAAAGAGACCGGCAAGCTGTTGAAAGACGGCCAGACCGAGGTCGAGATTTGCGCCGCGATCTTTGAATACACCGCAAAATCGGGGCCCGACGCGCTGGCGGACGAGGAACGCACCCACGGCGCAAAAGGCAAGCGCGGTGTGGTCAGCTATCAACCGCTTGGGGTGATCTATTCGATCCAGCCCTGGAATTTCCCGCTTTACCAGCCCGTGCGCGTGTTGGCGGCCAATCTGATGACGGGCAACGGCTGCATCCTTAAACACGCCAGCATCTGCACCGGCTCGGGGTTGCGCCTGCGCGAGCTGTGCATCGAAGCGGGCCTGCCCGAAGACCTGTTTCAGGTGATCCTGATCGACCACGACACCAGCGACTGGCTGATCCAGCAGGAAAAGGTGCGCGGCGTTACCCTGACGGGCAGCGACGAAGCAGGGCGGCATGTCGGTTCCGTTGCAGCCAAGGCGTTGAAAAAGACGGTGCTTGAGCTGGGATCGAACGACGCATATCTGGTGCTTGAAGACGCCGACATCGAAACGGCCGTCAAATTTTCGGTCATGGGGCGGCTTTACAACAACGGCGAGACTTGCGTTTCAGCCAAAAGGTTCATCGTTGCGGACAAAGTGTACGACGCATTCGTCGACGCCTTTGTCGCGCAGATGAAGGATATTCAATTGGGCGACCCTACGGATCAGAACTCCCAGCTTGGGCCGCTGTCCAGTCAGGAGCAGTTTGACCGCGTGAAGGATCAGGTAGACCAAAGCGTTGCCAAAGGTGCCAGTGTCCTGTGCGGCGGACAAGCACCCGACCGCGACGGAGCCTATTATCCCGCCACCGTGCTGGGGGATCTGAAGCCGGGGATGCCCGCCTATGACGACGAGATCTTTGGCCCTGTTGCATCGGTTATCCGTGCCAAGGATGACGAAGATGCGATGCGCATTGCCAACGCAAGCCGCTATGGTCTGGGTGGCGGCATCTTTTCCCAGGACGAGGACCGCGCGCTGGCGATGGCCAGAGATCACTTCGACACAGGGATGATCCGCATCAATTCATTCGGGGCCGCAGATCCGAACATGCCGTTCGGCGGGGTCAAGGATTCAGGTTACGGACGCGAGCACGGCGGCTTTGGCATGAAGGAATTCGTCAACGCCAAAGCGATCTTTTTGCCCTAGGCACCCGCTTGGGCCCGCGTGCGCGAAACCGCCGCATGGTGTGCGGCGGTTATTGCGCGGCCCAGATGTAGACCGCATAGCCCACCAAAAGCGCCCCGCCCACGCGACGCCCGATCTGCGCCCGCTTCAGCAACAGACCGGCCAGAACACAAGAGGCCGCGATCATGACCGGCCCGTCAAATGTCAGAAAACGCGGTGCGATCGGGATCGGCGTGATGATCGCGGTCACACCCAGAATGCCCAAAACGTTAAAGATGTTGGAGCCGACGACATTGCCGATAGCAATGTCCGACTGGCGGCGGACCGCGGCAATCAGCGATGTCGCAAGTTCAGGCAGGGATGTGCCGACGGCGACGATTGTCAGACCGATAAAGGCTTCGGACACGCCGAAATCCTGCGCGATCGACACGGCACCTTCCACCAGAAACCGCGCACCGATCAGCAGGCCTGCAAGACCAACCGCCACCCAAAGCAGCGCCCCCACCAAGGACGCAGCATGTTGAGTGTCGTCGCTGTCAGACGCGCCCTGCCCCGGCTTCAGAAAGGCCCACAGCAGGTAGATGACCAAACCCGCAACCAGCGCCACGCCCGCCGAAAGACCCACCGTACCCATCGCAAAAAGCGGGATCAGAACCAGGCCGGAGCCGACCATGAAGGCCAGATCCCGCTTCAGCGACCTGCCCGCAACATGGATCGGCCAGACCAGGCCGGTCAGCCCCACAATCAGAAGGATATTTGCAACGTTGGACCCGACGATGTTTCCAACCGCGATATCGGGCGCACCTTGCAGGGCGGCCTGCGCCGACACCAGAAGTTCGGGTGTAGAAGTGCCAAAACCGACGACCGTCAATCCGATTACAAAAGGTGGAACCGCCAGCCTGTGCGCGATACTGACGCTTCCACGCACAAGGGCGTCGCCACCAAAAAACAGACCGGCCAAGCCGATCACGATAAAAAGATAGTCCATCAATACCTCTGAAAAGGCGGCACCTGCGCCGCCCCACACCATTTCAGCCTTGAAGGTGTGTGCTTCAAGATGGGTTGAAAAATATAAGTTGGGCCCGCGATATCGCTTGCCGCAAAGAGGAGGGTTTCGGCCGTCGATTTTCAAAACTCAACCGGCCCCGCCCCAACTCAACCGGCCCCGCCCCAACTCAACCGGCCCCGCCCCAACTCAACCGGCCCCGCCCCAACTCAACCGGCCCCGCCCCAACTCAACCAGCCCCCCTACCTCAACCGGCCCCGCCCCTCATCCCAAGGTTGCCTCGCCCCCGCAAGCGCCGTAACGTCGCGTGATGCTAAGCTTTGCCGCCGCCGTCTTCTTTCTTATCATCACGCCCGGTCCGGGGGTCTTGTCGACGGCAGGCGTCGGCGCGGGCTTTGGCTATCGTGCCGGCAGCCGCTATGTCGTGGGGCTGTTTCTGGGGACCAATCTGGTCGCACTTGCGGTGGTCAGCGGGTTGGCGGCCCTGATCCTTGCCGATGAACGCATCCGCACTGTCCTGTTCGTGCTGTCCTTCGGCTATCTTAGCTATCTGGCGTTTCGCATTGCCTTTGCCGGATCAAAGCTGGCGTTCATTGAAAAGGCGCGTGCGCCCGGTGTCAGTGGCGGCGTTCTTTTGCAATTGATCAACCCCAAGGCCTATGCGGTGAACACGGCCTTCTTTACCGGATTTGCTTTTCTCCCCTCAAGCTATGCAGCCGAGGTTGGGCTGAAGTTTTTGATCATGAACGCCATATGGGTGCCGATCCATGTTGCGTGGCTTTGGATAGGTGTCACGCTGAGCCGGCTGGATCTGCCGCCGCGCGCGCATCGGGCAATCAACATCGGCATGGCTGTCTCGATGATGATGGTGGTCGTATTGGCGGTAGCCGCACAGCTTTAGGCCGGTTCGCCCCCCCGTGCCTCGCAGGGCAATTTTCCACAACAATCCCGTATTTGGCGAATATCCAAGCACTAAATCGGGAAAGGCCAGATCAAATTGCCTGCTTTTGCAGAAAAATCGAAAGAATTGCCTATTTACTGGCGTTTGAAAGGCACTGTTCCCTTGTATCGAAATGTTTTTTGAATAGTGTACCGGAACTGCAAAACAAAAAAATGCGAACCAGGGAGAAGACCAAAATGGAACGTCGTAAATTTTTGAAGGGTGCGGTTCTGGGAGGTGTCGGTGCAACGACGCTTGCCGCACCTGCACTGGCACAAAGCGCGAAACAGCTTACAATCGTGTCTACATGGCCGCGGGATTTCCCCGGGTTGGGAACGTCCGCACAGCGCCTTGCTGAACGGATCGGGATCATCTCTGACGGGATGTTCAACGTTGAATATTTCGCGGCAGGCGAACGCGTCGGCGCATTCGACTGCTTTGATGAAGTGGCGGCAGGCAACAGCCAGGCCTATATCGGTGCCGATTATTACTGGGGCGGCAAGCACCCTGGTTTCAACTATTTCACATCCGTCCCCTTCGGGATGACCACACCAGAGTGGAACGCCTGGATCACCTTCGGCGGCGGTCAAGAGCTTTGGGACGAACTGTCGGGCAGCTTTGGCGTGAAAGCGCTGATGTGTGGTTCCACCGGTACGCAGGCCGGTGGCTGGTTCAACAAGGAAATCGAATCCCCCGAGGATTTCAAAGGCCTGAAGATGCGTATTCCGGGCCTTGGCGGTCAGGTTCTGACCAAACTGGGCGCGTCCACCGTGTCGCTGCCAGGTGGCCAGATCTATGAAAACCTTGTTTCCGGTTCCATTGACGCGACAGAATGGGTTGGCCCGTACAACGACTACTTCATGAAGTTCTATGAAGCAGCCAAGTACTACTACACCGCCGGCATGCACGAGCCCGGTGGCGGTCTTGCCATGGGCTTTAACAAGGCATTCTGGGATGGTCTTACGGACTATGAAAAAGCGGTTCTTCAGGCTGCTTGTACCGAAGAACACCAGACATCGCACAACGAAGTTGTCGCCAAGAACGGCGAATACCTGACCAAGCTCAAGGAAGAGCATGGTGTGGAAATCCGCAACTTCAACGACGATATCTGGGACGCCTTCGGCGGTGCCGCAGCAGAAGTGTTCGACGAAGTGCGCGGACATTCTGAACTGGCGGCACGGATCGATGACAGCTTCCAGGCGTCGCTGCGCGAAATCGGCACCATGATGTCGCTATTCGAGACCGGCTATGTCAACCAGCGTAACCGCGTGCTGGGCATCACATAAACCGAAAGCATGACAAAACCGGGCGGGGTCTTTAAGGCCCCGCCCTTTTTTTCTATTTTTCACGCGAATGCTCCTGCCGTGCGTGCAGGCGAGCGCGTGTTCGCCGGGGGAACTTCATGACCGCAACATATGATCCGCATTTGGCGGCACCCGGGGAACCAGCCCCGATTGTCCGAATTTTTGGCTGGGGTATGCTCGCTACTTTAAGCGCGTTTGCCATTAACAATGTGTTGATGGTGGGATGGGGCTTTCCCGGTGTGTTTGCCGCGTTTTCCCAAGGCGGCGGGGGCGGCATCGTGAATATCGCGGTCTACGCGGCGCTGATCGCCCTCGCGGTGGTGTTTGTCCTGCGCACCCCCTACCGCGCTTTGCGCGCAGACGCCTTCGCTATCCACAATTTCAACGCCTATATCATCCGCGCCTGCTTTTGGATCGTGCTTATGGTCGGGCTTACGGATGCCGTTCTGGCCCTTGCCCGCGTCGAGGGGCTGCTTGATCCGTTTTTCAGTCCCGAGATGATCAACAGTCTGGGTCGCGCATCCTACGTGGGCACGCATATTCACATGCCGCTTGTCGTTCTGGGGATGGTGATTGCACTATTCACCCGCACCTTGGGCTTTCCGTGGTTGGCGCTGATGATCGTGGGGGCCGAATTGTCCATCGTCATCTCGCGGTTCGTATTTTCGTATGAACAGGCGATGATGGGCGATCTGGTGCGCTATTGGTATGCGGCACTGTTCCTTTTTGCGTCGGCCTATACGCTGTTCGACGACGGGCATGTGCGCGTGGACGTGCTTTATGCCAGCTTTGGCAAGACGACAAAGGGCTTCGTGAACGCATGGGGGTCGCTGCTGCTGGGGATGACAACGGCTTGGGTGATCATCTGGATCGGTTTCAACGGCAAGACCTCGATCATCAACAGCCCCGTGCTGAACTTTGAAGTGACCCAGTCGGGCACGACAGGGATGTATGTGAAATACCAGATGGCCGCGTTCCTGGGGATCTTTGCCATTACCATGCTGATCCAGTTCGTCAGTTACTTTTTTGAATCCGTTGCCGAT
Organism: uncultured Alphaproteobacteria bacterium; assembly: GCA_963728645.1. Classification (GTDB taxonomy): domain Bacteria; phylum Pseudomonadota; class Alphaproteobacteria; order Rhodobacterales; family Rhodobacteraceae; genus Sulfitobacter. Next base: position 38,229 of record CAVSLU010000011.1, read on the forward strand.
TGGCGCGATCAACCGGGTGCGCGCGAAGCGACCCCCATTTCCCACTAAGAGGATCAGCGGATATGGAATTACTCTTTCTCGCGCTTTTGGTCATGCTCATGGCATCGGCGCTGATATCAGGCTATCCGGTGGCGTTCGCCCTGCCCGGCTCCGCCATCATCACCATCGGCGCTGCGGCGATCAGCGGTTATTTCTTTGCCGGCAGCCCTGACGCATATTTTCATTCCGGCGGGCCACAGCAGTGGTTGTCGGCGGGGGTGACAAACCTGCGCGGCGTCTATTGGGAAGTCGAACGGGACACGCTTATTGCGATCCCGCTGTTTATTTTCATGGGCATCATGCTGCAACGGTCCAAGATTGCCGAAGACCTTCTGGTCACGATGGCACAGCTTTTCGGTCCCGTGCCCGGCGGCCTGGGCATTTCCGTGGTGTTTGTGGGCGCACTGCTGGCGGCGACAACGGGCATCGTGGGGGCGACCGTGGTCGCGATGGGGATGATCTCGTTGCCTGCGATGCTGCGCAACAACTACTCGCCCTCGTTGGCGACAGGGACCATTGCGGCCTCGGGCACGTTGGGGCAGATCATTCCGCCGTCGATTGTGTTGATCATTCTGGCGGACCAGCTTGCCTCTGCAACCGATCAGGCCAGCACCGCGCGCAAGGCGCTGTATAAACAGGCGACCGGCGAGCTTAGCATGCCGTCGGCTTTCGATGTCGCGTCCACCTCGGCGGGCGAGATGTTTCTGGGCGCGCTGATCCCCGGCCTGGTTCTGGTCGCCCTTTATATGATTTATATCCTGGTCTACGCCACCCTGAACCCCAAGGCGGCACCTGCCGTGCACACAGGCGGCAAGTTTGATGCGGCCTTTTGGGGCAAGGTGTTCATTACGCTGGTCCCGCCGCTGACGCTGATCTTTCTGGTGCTCGGCTCCATCCTGACGGGGGTTGCCACGGTGAACCAAGCGGGCGCGATCGGTGCCGCAGGGGCGCTGATGATGGCGGGCTACAGGCTGCACACGGGCGGCGGCAAGCTGACCTATGTGCCCGCGATCCTTGGTATCGTGTCGCTCTTGCTGCTGTCCTTTTGCATCTCGACCTATGAGATGAACCTGAAATCCGTGAACACGGCACAGGACATGTTCGGCATTCGTCTGGGTCTTTTTGCCACCGTCATGCTTTTGGTCGCTATCGTCTGGAGCAGCATCCGCGTGCTGCGGATCGAACACACGCTGCAAGGCGTCATGCTGGAAACGGCCAAGACCACATCATTGGTGTTCATCATCCTGTTGGGTGCCGCGATGCTGACAGCGGCCTTCCGCGGTTTTGGCGGTGAGGAGCTGGTCCGCAATTTCCTTGTCGGGCTGCCCGGTGGGTTCTGGACCCAGTTCATCATCGTGATGGCGGTGATCTTTATTCTTGGCTTCTTCCTTGATTTCATCGAAATCGCGGTGGTCGTCGTGCCTATTGTGGCCCCCATCCTGCTGGCGGACCCGTCCGCGAACATCACCGCCGTGTGGTTGGGTGTGATGATCGGCCTGAATATCCAGACCTCGTTCCTGACGCCGCCCTTCGGCTTTGCGCTGTTCTATCTGCGCGGGGTTGCGCCTGCCGTGGTCAAGACGGTATCGATGTACAAGGGCGTCGTGGTGTTTATCGGTCTGCAGTTGTCGGCGCTTGCCATTGTCGGTCTTTATCCGCCGCTGGTGAACTATCTGCCGAACCGCATGTCCTTTCTGGGCGAGACATCTCCGCCGCCGCGCAATCCCAAACTGCAATACTGCATCGAGGACTACGTGGGCGCGCAGATCACCGGAAGCGGGCCGCTGACAACCGCTTTGAATGATGCACAGGCGCTTGATCTGTCCGTGCTGCCAAAAGATCTGGCCAATGATCTGGCCAAGGGCATCAAAAGCGGCACCGATGCGGTTGCGCAGTTGCAGGCCGCGTTTGATGCACAGGACGCAGTAAACGCCGCCGCGCCGGAATACCGCCCGCAGCAAATCGTGGTACGCGCCCTTGAAAAAGACATCCGCCGGATTGAACAGGAAGCGGATGATCTGAAGCTGCGCATCAGCCGGTTGCGGTCGGAAGCAGAGGCCGAAGCCAAAGCCCGCCTTGAAAAGCGGCGCGAGGCCAAGTTGGCCGAAATCGAGGCGCTGCTGGCGCAAATCCCCGATGGTTGGAAAGATGTGCATGACGCATTTGCCAAGCTGACAGCGGCCGAGCAAAAGGCGCGCCTTGGGTTTGAACGTCAGGCGGATGCAGCATGGGATGCTCCGGTTGAGGTGCTTGCCATTCTGAACTCAAACGATGCCTTCGCAGCGCTTGAACAACCCCTCAGGGATCTGCGCAACGTCATCGCGGCACAGCCCGAAGCAGACTCGGCCGGTGTCGTCGATGCGCTGAAGGATCAGTTCAACGATGTGGAAGGGGCCGGTGACATCAAATCCGCGCTCAACAAGGCAGAACGGGCGCTGAAGGACAAGAACAGTCCCGACCGCGAAAAGGCGCTTGAGGAGTACGACGACGCGCTGGCGGAATATGAGCGTCAGGCCGTCTGGCGCGCCAACGCCGAAGCATCGCTTCGCCCCGAGTTGCGCCGCTATGTCGACGCTATCCGCAATACGTTGGGGCTGCGCAGTCAGGACCGTCTGAACCGTGAACAGGCGCTCTATATGGCAAGTTGCAGTGCGGACCACCGCGACATCTCGCTGAACTTCTGATCATCGCCCCCCTTGCCGGTTGGCGGGGGGGCTTTGCTTTGCGAGGGGCCAAAGACGCCATGAACAAAAAGCCGCCGCTTTTCACAAGCGGCGGCTTTTTTGTCGCGAAAGGGGCCGCGTCGCCGCCGCCCCTAGTTTGCACCCGTCAGCTTAGGTGCAATCCGGCGTCGACCAACAGCAACTCACCTGTCACGTGGCGCGATGCGTCCGACAGGAAAAACAGCGCTGTATCCGCAATGTCATCCGGGCCAGAGGCGACACCAAGCGGGGTAGCCGTCTCGATCCGGTGGAGCGTTTTTTCGAAGGCCTGTTCGTCCATCGTGTCCTTGAACCACCGTGTCCCAATAAAGCCGGGACAAATCGCATTGACGCGGATCGCGGGCGCCAACGCGCGGGCCAGCGACAGGGTCATCGTGTTCAGCGCCCCCTTAGAGGCGGCATAGGCCACGGAAGACCCGATCCCCTTGACGCCCGCAATCGACGACGTGTTCAGCACGCTGCTGGCCCTTTGTGTGGTTTGATGCGCCGCCTCAAGCAGATCCTTGGTGGCCTGCAGCATCATATAGGGGCCAACGACATTCACTGCGTAGATATCCATGAAATCCGCCTTGGACAAAGCATCAAGGTCGGAATGATCCCGCGCATGTCGGGTGATGCCAGCATTGTTGACGAGAATATCCAGCCTCCCCCGCCTCCGGGCCGCATCGGCTAGGGTTTTGCACCCAGTGGGGTCTGACACATCGGCCTGCACAATCTCAACCTGCGCACCTGCCGCCCGGCAAAGATCTGCGGCTTCTTCCGCCTCGGCGGCAGACCGGGCGTAGTTGACGATCACCTCTGCCCCGCGCTCGGCCAGTTTGACGGCAATTGACCGGCCCAGCCCCGTGGACGACCCCGTGACCAATGCAATGCGCCCTTCAAGATCGGTCATCTGCGTGTTCCTTTCGTTGTTGTTTCATTCCTGTTGCCCCAAGTCTGGCAGACACACGCGCGGGTTTCCAGATCAGGCAGACTTCAGACAGGACAGATCGGCCTGCGGGACACCAACGCGCAAGGCCGTCTCGGCCAGTTGCGCCACTGTGCCCGCGTCCAGGGACAGCCCGCGGGCCTGACGGTCTTTGGCACTGCGCCTTTCCGGGTCACCGGGCAGCTGCACACCATCGGTGCCGGGGGCGGGCGGCGATGCCTTTACCCAGGCGGCGTAATTGTCCATGTCGCTGGCAAACGCCTCCGCCAAATCAAACACGTTGGGATCAATCAGGATCGCCATCATGTTATTGAGGATCCTCGACGGCACTTCGCGCTCTGGCAGATAGGCACCGCCGCCACTGAATGATCCGCCCAGAATATCGCCCAGCAACGCCAGCCCAAAGCCCTTGTGCGCGCCGAACGGCGTCAGCGCCCCGCCCGCTTCATCGAACATAACGGCGGGGTCGGTTGTCGGACGGCCTGCGGCGTCGATCAAGCTGCCCTCGGGCACCGGTTTGCCGCCAAGATGTGCGACACGCGCCTTGCCCATCGCAATCGTGCTGGTCGCCATGTCGAGCAGAAACATCGGGTTCTTGTCCGTGGCCGGGATCGCCGTGCAATAGGGGTTGGTCACGAACCGTGCGTCGCTGCCACCGAACGGGGCCACGAGGGGCCTTGGGGACAGAACATTGGCGTAAAGAATGCAGATAAACCCCGCCTCTGCCGCCATCGCGCCCCAATCCCCCAGCCGTCCAAGGTGAAAACTGTTGCGCAAGGACAAAACGGCGAAATGGCTTTCGCGGGCCCGCGAGCAATACGCAACCGAACCAGTAAACGCGACAGTAAAGATAAC
>CAVSLU010000012.1:0-176705 GCA_963728645.1 uncultured Alphaproteobacteria bacterium
TAACTCCGCGCAACGAGATCAAGAACACTTAAGGGAGGATACCTATGACACAGGTCAAAATGACCGTGAACGGCAAAGCCGCGTCCGGCGACGTGGAAGGCCGCACGCTTCTGGCAGCATTCCTGCGCGAAGACCTTGGTCTGACCGGCACGCATATCGGGTGCGATACCAGCCAGTGCGGTGCCTGCGTGGTCCATGTCAACGGCGAAGCGGTCAAGGCCTGCACCATGCTGGCGATCGAGGCTGATGGCGCGGACGTCAAGACGATTGAATCGATGGCCAATGCCGACGGGTCGCTGAACGTGATCCAGCAGGCATTTCAGGATCACCACGGGCTTCAGTGTGGTTTCTGCACGCCGGGCATGGTCATGTCCGCCGCAGCCCTGCTGAAGGACAACCCAAAGCCGACAGAAGCCGAAGTGCGCCACTATCTGGATGGCAATATCTGTCGCTGCACCGGCTATCATAACATCGTCAAGGCGATCATGGCGGCTTCCGGACAGGACGTGGGCGCAATCGCGGCCGAATAAGCTCAAGCGATGCCTGCGGGCCCCATGCGGGGCGGGAAAACGCAGGCATCACGTTTAAGGCGTCGGCAAGGCGTCGCAAAAAAGGCGTATCCCGCCAAGGGTGGCGCCGCATAATCAAAGATACCAACAAATGCGACGGTGCCCTCAGACGCACCACCATAGGGAGGATTAACTATGCCAAAGGATGGCGGAATTGGTGCCAGCAGCAAGCGGCGCGAAGATATCCGGTTTTTGACCGGCGAAGGCAATTACACCGACGATATCAACCTGCGCGGGCAGGCCTATGTGTTCTTTCTGCGCTCTGATATTGCGCATGGAACGCTGAATTCGGTCGACACGTCTGCGGCTGAAGGCATGCCCGGCGTGGTCAAGATCTTCACCGGCGCTGATTTTGAGGCGGTGGGGTCCATTCCCTGCGGCTGGCAGGTGACGGACAAGCATGGCGAAGTGATGCAGGAACCGCGCCACCCTGTGCTGGCGCATGGCAAGGTGCGCCATGTGGGCGAACCTATCGCGGCCGTTGTGGCAGAATCGCTGGCGCAGGCGCGTGACGCCGCCGAGGCGATCGTGGTCGACATCACCGATCTGCCCGCCGTTATCGACATGAAGGAGGCCGTCAAGGAAGGCGCGCCAAAGGTCCACGACGATCTGACGTCGAACCTGTGCTACGACTGGGGTTTCGTCGAGGAGAACAAGGGCGCTGTCGACAAGGCCTTCGAAGAAGCCGCCCATGTCACCACGCTGGAACTGGTCAACAACCGTCTGGTCGCAAACCCGATGGAGCCGCGCGTGGCTGTCGGCGATTATGCCCGCGGCACCGGCGATCACACGCTTTATACCACGTCGCAAAACCCGCATGTCATTCGTCTGTTGATGGGCGCATTCGTTCTGGGCATTCCCGAACACAAACTGCGCGTTGTCGCCCCCGACGTGGGCGGCGGTTTCGGCACCAAGATCTTCCACTATCAGGAAGAGGCTTTCGTTACCTTTGCCGCCAAGGCGTGCAACCGTCCGGTCAAATGGACCTCAAGCCGGTCGGAAGCGTTCATGTCGGACGCCCATGGCCGCGACCACGTGACCAAGATCCAGATGGCGCTGGACAAGGACAACAACTTTACCGCGCTGCGCACCGACACCTACGCCAACATGGGCGCGTATCTGTCTACTTTTGCGCCAATCGTTCCCACATGGCTGCACGGCACGCTGATGGCGGGCAACTACAAGACGCCGCTGATCTATGTGAACGTGAAGGCCGTGTTTACCAACACCGTGCCGGTCGATGCCTATCGCGGTGCTGGCCGCCCCGAGGCGACGTATCAGCTGGAACGTCTGGTCGATAAATGCGCCCATGAGCTGGGTGTCGATCCGATTGCCCTGCGGCGTCAGAACTTTATCACCGAATTCCCCTATGCCACGCCCGTGGCGGTGGAATATGACACCGGCGACTATGTGGCGACGATGGACAAGCTTGAAGAGATTGCCGACATCACGGGCTTTGCCGAGCGGCGCAAGGCATCCGAGGCCAAGGGAAAGCTGCGCGGTTTCGGCGTGAACTGCTATATCGAGGCCTGCGGCATCGCGCCGTCGAACCTTGTCGGTCAGCTTGGCGCGCGGGCGGGTCTGTACGAATTCGCCACTGTCCGGGTCAACGCGACAGGCGGTCTGGTCGTCATGACCGGCAGCCACAGCCACGGGCAGGGGCACGAAACAGCCTTTCCGCAGGTGATCGCGGAGATGATCGGTATCCCCGAAGACATGATCGAAATCGTGCACGGTGACACCGCCAACACGCCGATGGGTATGGGGACCTATGGGTCGCGATCCCTTGCGGTTGGTGGATCTGCGATGGTTCGGGCAACCGAAAAGATCATCGCCAAGGCGAAGAAAATCGCGTCCCACCTGCTGGAAGCGTCCGAGGGCGATATCGAGCTGAAGGACGGTGCGTTCAGCGTGGCGGGTACGGATAAATCCGTGGCCTGGGGCGATGTGACCCTGGCGGCCTATGTGCCGCATAACTACCCGCTGGAAGACATCGAGCCGGGTCTGGAAGAGACGGCGTTCTACGATCCGTCGAACTTTACCTACCCGTCGGGTGCCTATGCCTGCGAGGTTGAGCTTGACCCCGAGACGGGCCACGTCACGATCGAGCGGTTCTCGGCGGCGGATGACTTTGGCAACATCGTCAACCCGATGATCGTGACCGGTCAGGTCCATGGCGGACTGGCGCAGGGGATCGGTCAGGCGCTGATGGAGAACTGTTCCTACGACAGCGACGGCCAGCTGCTCAGCGCATCGTACATGGACTACGCCATGCCGCGGGCCAGCGATCTGCCGTTCTATACGGTCGATCATTCCTGCCAGACGCCGTGTACGCACAACCCGCTTGGCGTGAAAGGCTGCGGCGAGGCCGGCGCGATCGGATCGCCTCCCGCAGTCGTGAACGCGGTACTGGATGCCATGCGGTCGGGCGGCAAGGACGTGGGGCATATCGACATGCCTGTGTCGCCCGCGCGCGTGTGGGCGGCTATGAACGGTTGAGTTGAAGGGACGGGAGTGGGGGCCAGCCCCCCTTTCCGCGCTATGGCGCGGAATTCATTACCGGAAGGCGCCCCGTTGGGGCGACACCCCCGGAATTTATTTGGCAAAATGAAGAGGAGAGCAGGGGCCTTTGGCGCACTCTCTGATCGGAAGGACGGAAGATGTATAATTTCGACGTGGAAAAACCGACCACCATCGCGGATGCGGTCAAGGCTTTGGGCCGGGACGAGGCGCAGCCGATCAGTGGCGGGCAGACCTTGATCCCGACGCTGAAAGCGCGGTTGGCGATGCCTTCGGTATTGGTATCGCTAAAGGGCATTGCGGAAATGCAGGGCATCTGCACCGATGATGACGGGCGCATTTGTGTCGGTGGGGGCACTGTGCATGCGGCAGTGGCAAAAGAGACGGCCCAATCCTATCCTGCGCTTTCGGGGCTTGCGGCACGGATCGGGGATCCGGCAGTGCGCAACCGGGGCACCATCGGGGGATCCGTGGCCAATAACGACCCGTCTGCCTGCTATCCGGCTGCGGTGCTGGCCAGCAACGCGACAATCGTCACCAACACGCGTGAGATCGCTGCGGATGATTTCTTTGAAGGGATGTTTGCCACGGCCCTCAACGAGGGTGAGATTGTGACCGAAGTGAAGTTTCCTGTGCCCGAGAAGGCGCATTACGAGAAGTTCATCCAGCCTGCCTCGCGGTTTCCGCTGGTTGCTGTATTCGTCGCGAAGTTCGCTGATGGGGTGCGTGTGGCCGTGACAGGGGCATCTGAAACCGGCGTGTTCCGCTGGACCGAGGCCGAGCGGGCACTGTCGGCTGACTTTGGCGCCGATGCGATCTCCGGTTTGAAGGTGGACGGTGGCGGCATGATCAGCGATCTGCACGGATCGGGTGACTACCGTGCGCATCTTGTGGGCGTGATGACCAAGCGGGCGGTTGCAGCACTCGCCTGATACGACACAGTTTCGGTGCACCAAGCCAGGGCCGTCTTTGGGAAACCAGAGGCGGCTTTTTGCTGTTCCGGTGGGGCTTGGGAACGCTTTCGCGGCGCAGGGGTTGTTACCGTAACGCTGCCCGAACGGCGTTTGTGAGAAAACCCCCGTGAGGACCGAGAATGTATAGAGTACTAAAATCGACGACTTCGCTGACCATGTGTCTTGCTCTGGCGCTGCCCGCTGGCGGATTTGCCCAAACCACGCCAGAGGCGTGTGTCGCGGACGGTGAAATAGCGCAATTTCCCTGCGTGCTGCCTGATGGCACCGAAGTTGAATCGCTGGACCAATTGTTGAGTTTTCAGGCGGCTGACCCTGCCGGCACTGACCCTGCCACCACTGAGGCTACCAGCACTGAGGCCGCGCCTGCGGATCAATCAAGCGCTGAGGCGCAGGCCCCCGCCGATAGCGATGCGGCAGCAGCCGCACAGAAGCAGGCGGAAATTGAGGCCCAGATAAAGGCTGATACCGAGGCAAAAGCTGCTGCGGATGCGCAGGCCGCCGAGGATGCACAGGCTGCTGCGGATGCACAGGCCGCTGCTGACGCGCAGGCCGCTGCTGACGCGCAGGCTGCTGCTGATCAGGCGAAGGCGGCTGAGGACGTGCAGGCCGCTGCTGACACACAGGCTGCTGCTGACACACAGGCTGCTGCTGACGCACAGGCTGCTGCTGACGCACAGGCCGCTGCTGACACACAGGCCGCCGAGGATGCGCAAGCCGCCGAGGATGCGCAAGCCGCAGAGGATGCGCAAGCGGCTGCTGACACACAAGCCGCTGCCGATGCACAGGCTGTTGCTGATCAGGCGAAGGCCGCCGAGGACGCGCAAGCGGCTGCGGATGCGCAGACGGCGGAGGATGCGGCCAATGCACAGGCCGCTGCTGAAAGCGCCCCTCAGGCCGACGCTGACGCCTCGGCTGTAGAAGCCCCGAAAACAGATGAGCAGATCGCGGCGGAGCAAGCCGCAGAGCAGCAGCGTCAGGAACAGCGCGCTGCCGATGCCGCAGCCGCTGCTGCGTCTGCCGCTGCGGCAGACAGCGGACAGGCCGAGGCCGAGGTCGTGACCGAAGAAATCACCGAACAGGACACCCGCGCTTCGGATCAGGAGTTTTCGACCAGCGTCGCCGGGCAAACCGCGCCCGACGCGCAGACGCAGGAAAAGAAAGGCATGAGCAAGTTTGAAAAGGCGCTTTTGCTGGGGCTCGGTGCCGTTGCCGTCGGTGCTGTTCTGAAAAACGGGTCAAAGGTTGTCAGCAACTCTGGCGACCGTGTGGTGGTTGAAGACGCCAATGGCGATCTGCGCGTGCTCAAGGATGATGATGCGCTGGTGCGGCAGGCGGGTGACGAAGTGCGCCGCGAGACCTTCAATGACGGCTCTTCGCGCACCACTGTGACCAAGCCGGACGGCAGTCAGGTCGTGACGATCCTTGGGCGTGACGGGTCTGTTCTACGGCGGATCAATGTCGACGCTCAAGGCAATGAATATGTTCTTTTCGACGATACCCAAGCCGAAGAACGCATCGTGGTAAACGAGTTGCCACAGGTCAAACAGACCAACACACTGGCCAGCCAGCAAGACGAGGAAGCCTTGCGTGCCGCCCTTGAGACGCAGCTGCGCGGCGATCAGTCCCGGACGTTCTCGCTGCGGCAGGTGCGTGACATTCAGCAGGTACGCGACCTTGCACCGCAGGTTGAACTGGACGCCGTGCGCTTTGAAACCGGATCGGCGGCCATTCAGCCAGAACAGGCGCGTGCGCTGGCCAAGATCGGCACCGCGTTAAGCGATGCCATCAAGAACGACCCGCGCACCGTGATCCTGGTTGAGGGGCACACGGATGCTGTCGGCGATGCGGGCTACAATCTGGCGCTGTCCGACCGGCGCGCCGAAACTGTGGCGCTTGCGTTGACGGAATATTTCAACGTGCCGCCCGCGAACCTGATCACCCAAGGCTATGGCGAAAGCGCGTTGAAAGTGCCTACCAACGCGGCGGAGCCTGCCAATCGTCGTGCCGTTGTGCGCAACATCACGGGGCTGCTGCGCCAGTAGGCACACAGATCGTCAAAGTTGACCGGGCCCCAAAGGCTGAAACAAAAAGCGCCCCCTGCGAGCTATCGCAGGGGGCGCTTTCGGGTTTGAGAAGGCTGGAAAGACCTACTTGTTGGGCATCGGCCCGATCAGCATGACCATCTGGCGGCCTTCCATCTTGGGAAAGTTCTCGACCCGGCCCACTTCCTTTGTGTCTTCCGCGACGCGTTCCAACAATTCACGGCCCAGATTCTGGTGTGCCATTTCGCGGCCGCGAAACCGCAGGGTGATCTTTACCTTGTCGCCATTGTCGAGAAACTTGAACACGTTACGCATCTTGACATCATAGTCGTTGGTATCTGTGTTCGGTCTGAACTTGACCTCTTTGATCTCGATGATCTTTTGCTTCTTGCGCGCTTCTGCTTCGCGCTTTTGCGTCTCGTATTTGAACTTGCCGAAATCCATGATCTTACACACGGGCGGGTTGGCATTGGGAGAAATCTCGACCAGATCCAGCCCTGCTTCTTCGGCCATCTCCATGGCGCGGTCCGGTGTCACAACACCGACATTCTCGCCGTCAGCGCCAATCAGGCGAATTTCGTTGGAGCGGATGTTTTCGTTGATGCGCGGGCCTGTATCTCTTTGTGGCGGCGCGTTGTGTGGTCTACGAGCGATGATGGTGGTCCTTTGATTGTTCACGAATATCGAGGTAGGAAGGTAAACCCGCCTCCGCCCATCTTCAAGTCGCAAAATGGGGCTATGATGCGCTAAATCGGTGGTTTTAACCTTGCAACGGGCGCTTTGTCGGCCCATCTCGTCTTAGGGGGGTGTATTCTGCCGGATACGCCATGAAATTTTGGACGGTAATAAGGACCTTCGCCATGAAAAACATTATCTGGATCATCGTCGCAGCGGGGATCGCTTTGATGGGATATATCCTGTATTCCGGCCGGTCCGTGCAGGAAATTGCCGCAGATACGTCTGAAGCGGTGTCCGCGCCCACGGCGCTGGAGAGTGCCAGCGAGAACATTGGCGCGGCGGTCGAGGCGACAGAGGGTGCCGTGGCAACTGCCGTCGAAGAAACCACCGACGCGGCAAATACCGCGACGAATGCGTTGACCCAAGCGGCCAATGACGCCGCCGATGCCACCGCAACCGCCACGGACGAGGCCGCAAGCGATGCGGCCCAGATGGCCGATGACGCCGGTCAGGCCGCAAGCGATGCCGCAGACACCACCACAGCCGAGGTTGAGGCCGCCGCTGACAGCGCCATGGCCACGACATCAGACGCCGCATCGGACGCCGCTGACAGTATCGCTGATACCGCAAGCGATGCGGTTGATGCGGGGACAACATTGGCGGGCGACGCCGCCGAGGTTGCGGATGAGGCGGCCAGCAACGCCGTGGAGGGGGCATCAGACGCCGCCAGCACCACCCTGTCCGCCACGTCCGAGGTGGCGACGGATGCAGCGACGGCGACAGAAAACGCGGCAGAGGCGCTGCAAGCCGACAATGTGGCCACCACCGATCAGACAGGGACCGATCAGGCAGGGACGAGCGCGCCCGCCGCCACGGCGGACGCGACCGCGGACACGACAGGTACTGCGGCGCAGACATCGACAGACACCAGCGCAGACGCGACCGCGCCGACGCCAGAGGAATTGACCACCGTAGACGGCTTTGACATGGAAAAGGTCCATGACATGATTGAAAAATCAGATCTGCCCGCGATCCAGAAAACCCTGCTTTTGCGCGGTCTTAGAATCGGCCGGGTCCAACCCTGACGCGCTGCGGGCCATTCTGGCGCGTGTCCGCGAAGAGCTGAACATCTGATCCAAGGGGCCAAAGTTTTAGGGCCAAAGCTTGAGGGTGACAGCTTTCAAACGAAAAAAACCGCGCCTTCGCAAGAGGGCGCGGTTTTTTGATGTAATCCGTCGGCGCGTATTCATCCCCAACAGGGGCTAGCCGACAAAGGCCTTTTCGACGACGTAATGTTTAGGGTCGGAATTCGCCCCTTCCTCAAGGCCAAATCCCTCGAGCACCTCTTTGATGTCGCGGTTGAAATTCAGGCTGCCACAGACCATGCCGCGGTCTGTTTCGGGGTGAATGCCGTCGATACCAAGGTCGCGAAAAACGGTGCCGTCTTGCAGCAGCGTGGTGATCCGGCCCATTTTGGGCGACTGTTCGCGGGTCGTTGTCGGATAGTAGCGGATCTTGGCCAGATTATCCGCGCCCAGCAGTTCCTCCATCATGTCGTCTGTCGCAAGGCTTTCGATCAACTGACGCCCGTATTCCAGCTCGGCCACGTCGCGCACGGTATGCGTGATCACGATCTCGTCGAATTTTTCGTAGGTCTCGGGCTCTCGCAGCAAGGAGGCGAAAGGGGCAAAGCCGGTGCCTGTCGCGAAAAGCCATAGCCGCTTGCCCGGCAGCAGCGCGTCATGCACCAGCGTGCCCACGGGCTTGGGCCGCAGAATGATCTGGTCGCCCGGTTCGATATGCTGAAGCTTCGATGTCAGCGGGCCGTCCTGCACCTTGATCGAATAGAACTCAAGCTCGTCATCCCAGGCGGGCGACGCGATGGAATAGGCCCGCAACAGCGGCTTTTGCTTGCCGGTCTTGGGGTCGGGGTCGCCCATCAGGCCGATCATCACAAATTCGCCCGACCGGAATCTGAGGGAGGCAGGACGCGTGACGCGAAACGAAAACAGCCGGTCGGTCCAGTGTTTCACGGATGTCACGGTCTGCGCGTCAGGCAGGGTCGGTACGGGCTTGGCTTCGATCTGGTTCACTGGTTTGTGCTCGGTCATGGTTTCATCGGCACTGCATGGGCGGTGCCGCCTTAAGTCTTAGGGGAAGGAAGGCGCGAGGAAAAGGCTTGGCTTAGCCACGCAGCCGCGACTGATAGTCATTGTCTTGCCATTTGGCCCGCGCAAGCCACTGTTCCTGAGGCTGGCGGGCGGCAATATGGTCGGACACTTCCACCTCGTCAAAGCCCGCGCGCCGCGCCATCGCGTATTGATCCGCGATCACATGGCCATGCGCCCGAAGCCGCCCTTTGTAGCCGCGCAGGCGCAGCGCGCGTGCAATGGTAAAGCCGCGCCCATCCGCGAAATTCGGGAAATCCACGCGGATGATCCGCAACGCGCTGCTCAACGTGATTTCGTCGGGCATCGCATCTGACGGCACGTGCAGCGCCCGCGCATCGTTGGCACAGCCCAGAACGGTAAAGCCTTCGGTCCAGTCATCGGCAACAAAGCCGGTGTCATTGATCAGTTGGGTCATGTTTTTGCTCCTTTGCGCACCATTTTGCCATCGACAAAATGGATGCCGCATTCTTCTTTTTCCTGATTGCGCCAGCGGCCTGCACGGGGGTCTTCGCCGGGTTTGACGGGCGATGTGCAGGGCGCGCAGCCGATGCTGGGATATCCCCTGGCCACCAGCGGATGCCGGGGCAGGCGGTTTTCGCTGATGTAATCCGCCACATCGCCCGCCTGCCAATGCGCCAGCGGGTTCACCTTGATCCGCGCAGGCGCATCGGCGGGGGTTTCCACCTCGAAAAACGGCAGCGAGGCGCGGGTGCCGGACTGGAACCGCTTGCGGCCCGTGATCCAGCCGTCGAAGCCCTTGAGCGCATTTTGCAGCGGCACGGTCTTGCGAAACGCGCAGCACGCGTCGGGATCACGCAGGTGCAGCGTGCCGTCGGGGTCTTTTTCATGCGCCTCGTTTGTGCGGATGATCTGCACGTTGTGCAGGCCAAGCCGTTCTGACAGTTCCTGCTGATAGACCAGCGTTTCCGCGAACAGCATTTCGGTGTCGATGAACAGCACCGGCAGATCGCGTTTCACCATGGATGCAAGATGCAGCAACGCCACGGATTCCGCGCCAAAGCTTGAGACAAGCGCCAGCGTCGGCACATGCGCGATCGCCGCCCGCAGAACATCCGGCGCACTGTGATGGCGCAACTCAGCGTTCAGCGTTTCCACCCGAGAGGTCAGAGCCTTGACGCGATCCGGCCCTTCGGGGAGGATTTTTTGTCCATTTGGAACAAGGGTATCACGCGGCATCAGCTTGTGCTTCCGGATAGAGGGCGGCCTTGAACGGGGCAAGGCCAAGGCGGCGGTAGGTTTGCAGGAACGTCTCGGACGGGTCATGGCGCAGATCGAGATAGCCCAGTACCAGCCGTTCGATGGCGGGGATGATGTCGTCGGCCGAGAAGCCGGGGCCCGCGCGTTCCCCGATGGTGGCGTCTTCGGTGCCGTCGCCGCCAAGCGTGATCTGGTAGTTTTCCACGCCAGCACGGTCCAGCCCAAGGATGCCGATATGGCCCACGTGGTGATGTCCGCAGGCATTGATGCAGCCCGAAATCTTGATCTTGAGCGGGCCGATCTCGTGTTCGAGCTTCAGCGCGTCAAAGCGGGTCGCGATTTCCTGCGCGATGGGGATCGACCGCGCGGTCGCCAGCGCGCAATAATCCATGCCGGGGCAGGCGATGATGTCGCTGATCAGGCCGATATTGGCGGTGGCAAGGCCCGCGTCCTTGAGTGCCGCATGAAGTGCGGGCAGATCGCTGCGATGCACATGCGGCAGGATCACGTTCTGTTCGTGGCTGATGCGCAGCTCGTCATGGCCGAAGTCCCGCGCCAGATCCGCCATCACGCGCATCTGGTGCGATGTGGCATCCCCCGGCGTGGCCCCGTGCGCCTTGAGGCTGATCGACACGATCGCATAGCCCGGCGCACGGTGGTCGGCGAGGTTGGTATCGGCCCATGCGCGGAAAACCGGGTCGTTGGTATAGGCGGTCTCATATGCGCCAAGGGACGCGGTCTTGAAGTCGGGCGAGGCGAAATCCGATTCGATCCGCGCCAGCATCTGCTGGTCAACGCCAGTGAACTGTGGACGGATCAGAGCGTAGCGGTCATTCACGCGGGCGCGGATGTCTTCGATGCCGTTCTCGTGCACGGTGATCTTGATCCGCGCCTTGTACTTGTTATCGCGGCGGCCCAGCAGGTTGTAGACGCTCACGATGGCCTCGAGCGTGGGCAGCAGGTCCTCGGCGCTCACGAATTCATACAGCACCTTGCCGATCATGGGCGTGCGGCCAAGACCACCGCCGACGATAACCTCGAACCCCTGCTGGCCGTCGCGGTCCACGATGCGCAGGCCGATGTCATGCGCCTTGATCACCGCGCGGTCATGGGGGGAGCCGGAGACGGCCACCTTGAACTTGCGGGGCAGGAACTGGAATTCGGGGTGATCGGTGGACCACTGGCGGATCAGTTCGGCGATGGGGCGGGGATCGGCAACCTCGTCTGCGGCGGCACCGGCGAAATGATCGGCGGTCACGTTGCGGATCGTGTTCCCCGACGGTCTGGATCGCGTGCATGTTCACGGTTGCCAGCGCGTCCAGCATATCGGGCACATCGCGCAGTTCGGGCCAGTTGTACTGGATATTCTGGCGCGTGGTGAAGTGGCCATAGCCCTTGTCCCATTTATCCGCGATGTCGGCCAGCTTGTGCATCTGGCGGCTGTTCAGCGTGCCATAAGGGATCGCGACCCGCAGCATGTAGGCGTGCAGTTGCAGGTAAAGACCGTTCATCAGGCGCAGCGGCTTGAATTCATCCTCGGTCAGGGAGCCGTCGATGCGGCGTTCGACCTGTGCGCGGAACTGCGCGTTGCGTTCCGCGATAAAAGCGTCGTCAAATTCGGTATAGCTGTACATTACGCTGTCTCCTGCTTGCCGTGGGCATAGTTCGACGGGCCTTTGGCGCGGAATGCCTCGCGGAAGTGGGTGGGTTTGGGGGTATCTGTGCTGGTATCGACTTCGGCCAGATAGGCACCAACGACGTCGGCGCTTTGCTGGCTGGCATCGATCAGGCGCAGATCGGCATCGGCTTCGTCTGTCAGCACCTCGGCCTGCGCCAGATCGCGGGTCCAGCCGGTCGCGGTCTGGTAGATCACGTCGCCTTCCAGCAGGGCATTTGCGGTGACGATTTTAGGGGTGAAGGGCTTGGCCATTATGCCATCTCCTCTTGCAGGATTTCTGTTGAGGCACGTGCAGCCGCGCGCGGCGCAAGGCCATAGAACGTAAGGGCCGGGCCGGTCAGGTTGGCCTTGGCCAGATCGGCGGGCATCCGGTCGAGCGTGGTTTCCACAATCCGCTGATCGGGGCGCGAGGCGTTTTCGATCACGGTCACCGGGGTGGCGCGATCCGCCCCGTGCATGATCAGGCGGCCTTGGATAAACCGCGCGGATTTCTTGCCCATATAGATCGCTGCAACTTCACCGGGGCGGGCAAGGGCGGACCAGTCGTGATCGGCAAACCCCTTCATGTCGTGGCCGGTCAGGAACCGCACGCGATGCGTTGCGGTCGCGCTTTGTCAGGCTTTGGCCGATGGCTGCGACGGCGGCAGAGGCCGAGGTGATGCCGGGCACGATATGCCAGCCGATCCCGTGCGCATCAACGGCGTCGATTTCTTCGTCCAGACGGCCAAACACGGTCGGCATCGCCGGATTTCAGGCGCACGACCTGCGCGCCGCTTTGCGCGTGTTCCACCAGCAGGTCGTTGATCGTCTGCTGCGAGGTGGAGGGGCCGAAGCCTTCCTTGCCCACGTCGATCATCAGCGCCTCGCGGCGGGCAAGCTCAAGGATCTCGGGGCTGATCAGGCGGTCATAGATCACGACATCGGCCTCGTCCAAGGCGCGGCGGGCTTTCAGCGTCAGCAGTTCGGGATCGCCGGGGCCACCGCCGACAAAAGCGATGTGGCCGGGGCGTGCGGCGCGGGTCAGGTGATCGTCGAGCAGCGTGTGCAACGCGCCTTCAACGGCGTTTTCACCTTCTGCCACCGCGCGCGGCCCCGCGTTGAAATAGTAATCGCGCCAGAAATCGCGGCGCGGGCGGCCAAAGGGCAGGGCGTCCGCCATCTTGCGGAACCCCTTGCCGATACGGGCGAGCGTTCCCAGCGTGGCGGGCAGGCGTTCTTCCAGATCGGCTTTGATCGCGCGGGCCAGAACGGGGGCGGCGCCTTCGGTGCCGATGGCGATGGTCACGGGGTCACGGTCCACGATGGCAGGGGTGATAAAGGCGCTGTCGTCCAGGTTGTCGACGATGTTCACCAACGCCCCTTCGGCGCGGGCGATGGTGGCGGTACGGGCGTCTTCGGCCTCGTCCTCATCGGCGGCATAGAACAGCTTGGCGCACAGCACATCGCCAAGGCGCAGGGGGCGCTTGTGGAGCGTCAAGCGACCCTCGGCGGCCCAAGCGATGATCTCGGACGCAGGTTCGGGCGCGTAGACGCTGATCTTTGCCTGCGATTTCATCAAGAGACGCAGCTTGGCCAGCGCCGCTTCGCCGCCGCCGGACAGCACGATGCGCTGACCCTTGGTCGAGAGGAATATCGGAAAGTGATCCATGGTGCCTGTCCTTGCGCTTTTCTTAAGCTCAATATAGGAAACAATTCCAATAAATCGCCAGATGGCGCGGCAGATAAGGACATATGTTCTGTCTGGCAGGCCAAACAGAACAACGGACCACAAAGCCAAGGAAACGCAGAATGGATGTTCGGATAGACGACGTAGACCGGAAAATTTTGGCGCAGCTTCAGCGGGATGCCAGCCAGTCGCTGGACGATATTGCCCGCGAAGTGGGGTCATCCAAGACGCCCGTCTGGAACCGGATTCGCAAGCTGCGCGAGGCAGGCGTGATCGGTCAGCACACGGTGGTGCTGGATGCCGAGGCACTGGGTTTCGAGGCGTGTTTCTTTGTCCTGATCCGCACGTCAGAGCATGAGGCGGAGTGGCAGGCGGCATTTCTCAAGGCATTGCAGGACCGCCCCGAGGTGCAGGAAGCACACCGTCTGGCGGGCGACATCGACTATATCCTCAAGGTGCGGGTCCGGAATGCGCGGGCCTATGACGCGTTCTATCAGGCGCTGATTTCAGAGGTGCGGGTGCATAACGTCACGGCCTTGTTGTCGATGGAGGAGATAAAGTCGACGACCATGTTGCCGCTTTAACAACGCACCATAAGCCGTTCTAATTTATGGAAATGATAGGTATCGGCATAGGTCGGATTTTCGGTCAGCCGCAGATGCGGCGCGTGGTCGAACAGCACGCGCAACGCGATCTGCAGCTCCAGCCGCGCCAGCGGTGCGCCGACACAGAAATGCAGCCCGCCGCCAAAGGCAGCATGCGCTTTGGCCGGGCGGTCTGGATCAAAACTGTCGGGATTATCCCACAGTGACGGATCGCGACCCGCAGCCCCCAGCACCAGCGCGATCTTGTCGCCCTTCGGCAAGGATCACGCCATTCAGATCAATATCTTCGTAGGCGAACCGCTCAAAGACGTGCAAAGGCGGGTCGAAGCGCAGGATTTCCTCGACCGTGGCGCCGATGCGGTCGGGGGCCAGCGCGTCAGCGTGGAGTCTCATGCGTCAGCAGACAGGCGACCCCGTTGCCAAGCGCGTGCACCGTCGCCTCGTGACCCGCGTTCAGCAGCAGGATACAGGTGCCGATCAGGGCATCCGTGCTGAGCCTTTCGCCGTTTTCTTCTGCCGCGATAAGCTGCGTGATCAGATCGTCGCGCGGATCGTTGCGGCGCTGATCGATATAGCCGCGCAGAAACGCGCTGAAATCGGCGGCGGCTGCATTGGCGGCGTCTTCGACAGCGCGGGTGCGGCCGGCCTGATAGACGGCGACCATCGCGTTCGACCAGCGCAGCAGATCGGGCCAGATCTCTTCTGGGACGCCCAGCAGGCGTGCGATGATGCGCACAGGAATTTGTGTGCAATAGGCGGGTATCAGATCGACAGGGCCGTCGGGCAGGGCGGCCAGCAGCTTGGCCGCAATCGCCTCGATCTCGGGTGCCAGCCCCGCAATCCGGCGCGAGGTGAACGCCCGAAGCACCAGCCCGCGCAGCCGGGTGTGGGCGGGCGGCTCAAGCTCCAGCATGGACTGCGCTTCAATCCTGTAGAAATCGGCCATATGCGTCGGGATGGGCTGGCGCTGACCGGCGGGCGCTTCGCGGCCCAGGCGGCGGTCGCGCAGCAGCGCCTGAACGGTCGCGGCATCGAAGGCGGCCAACATGCCGTACTCCTCCCACCACAGCACCGGCCCGTCGCGGCGCGCCTGTGCATAGGCGGCATAGGGGTTCTGGACAAAGGCAGGGTCATGCGGGCAAAGCGACAGTGTTTTCATGGGCCCCCTCGTAAATGCCCCTCTGGTCTTTGCAAGTGGTCCTGTGCAAAATTATCCGTATGAGCCTTAGATTGCGCCACCGCGCCGCGACATTGCTGATTTTCCTGCTGATTGTGCTGGCTTTGGCCGGGGCGGTCTGGCGGTATGCCTATCTGCAAGGCCTTGATCAGCTGCACGCCCGCGGAGAGGCGGATCTGTCGCTTGCAAGCGACCGGCTGGTGGGGCAATTGCAACGCTACCGTGATCTGGCGGTATTTCTGGCAGATCACCCGTTGGTGGCGGGGGTGCTGGAACGCGGGACGCCTGAAACCGGTGTGACGGGCGGTGCTGCCGCGTTCCTTCAGGATGTGGCCGACAAATCGGCGGCACTGGATGTGCGGGTGGTCAATGTGGACGGGCGGGTGCTGGCATCGCCGCGCGGCCCGTTGGGCCAAAATCTGGGCGATCGGGCCTATGTGCGCAGGGCGTTGCGGGGCGCACTTGGCTGGGGGCACGGGCCGGGTGTGCCGCTGACCGACCGCGCCTATTATCACGCCGCGCCGGTATTTGGCCCGCAAGGCAAGGTCATCGGGGCCGTCGTGGTATCGACCGATCTGAACGGGATCGACTATAACTGGCGGGGCAGCAACCCGCCCGCGTTTTTCACCGACGACGCCGGGATCGTGCAGATCTCAAACCGGTCTGAGCTGTTGTTCTGGCGGCGTCCACCGGGTCAGCCCGGATTGCGCCCCCCCGATGGTACGCTTGGGGATTTTTCGGCAAGCATGGTCGAGGGGCATGAGATCTGGAACATGGGGTGGGGGCCCTATCTGCCGGATCTGGCGCTGCATCTGACGCGCCTGCTGCCCGTTGTGGGGATGCGGGGCGAGGTTCTGCTGGATGTGGCCCCCGCGCGGCGTCTGGCGCTGGCGCAGTCGGCGGCGGTGGCCGCGTTGTGTCTGGCGTTCGGGGCGCTGCTGTTTCTGGCCACAGAACGCCGCCGCGCCCTGTCAGAGGCAAACATCCTGCTGGAACGTCAGGTGGCCAAGCGCACAGCCGCGCTGATCGAAAGCAACACCCAACTGCGCCGCGAAGCCGCCGAGCGCGAAGACGCGCAGGCGGCACTGCGGCGGGCACAGGCTGATCTGGTGCAGGCCGGAAAGCTAAGCGCGCTTGGCCAGATGTCGGCGGGCATCAGCCACGAGCTGAACCAGCCGCTGATGGCGATCCGGTCGTTTGCCGAAAACGCGGTGCAATTCATGGCGCGGGACAAGCCGGGGCGGGTGTCGGAAAACCTGTCGCGCATCGCAGAGATGTCAGACAGGATGGCGCGGATCATCCAGAACCTGCGGGCCTTTGCCCGGCAGGAAAGCGTGCCACAAACCCGCGTTGATGTGGCCCGCGCAGTGGCCACCGCCGTTGAGCTGACGGATGGCTATCTGCGCGATGCGGGCGTGACGCTGGACTATGACGCGCCGCCGGGCCCGATCTGGGTGCGCGGCGGCGAGGTGCGTCTGGGGCAGGTGTTCGTGAACCTGATCACCAACGCAGCCGACGCCATGACGGGTGGCACCACCCGCGTGCTGCGCATCGAGATCGACAGTCTTGACAGCGTCGCGGTGCGGTTCATCGACACGGGTCCGGGAATTGAGATGCCTGACAAGGTGTTCGACCCGTTCTACACCACAAAATCAGTCGCTGGCACCAGCGGCATGGGGCTGGGGCTGTCGATCAGCTATGGCATCGTGCAAAGCTTTGGCGGCCAGATCCGGGGATCGAACCTTGACGGCGGGGGGGCAATGTTCTCTGTCCGGTTGGAACGCGCCGATGATATGGATACCGCCGCATGAGCAGAACCGTTCTTTTGGTCGATGATGATGCACCCGTACGCGAGGCGCTGGCGCAGACGCTTGAGCTTGCGGATGTGGACGTCATCACCGCCGGGTCTTTTGTCGCGGCCAAGGATCGCATCACCGCGGGCTTTGACGGGGTTATCCTGTCTGACATGCGCATGCCCGGACGCGACGGGTTCCATCTGCTCAGCTATGCGCGTGATCAGGATTCGGATCTGCCGGTGATCCTGCTGACGGGTGAAGGCGACATTCCCATGGCCGTCAAGGCGATGGAGGCGGGGGCGTTCGATTTTCTGGAAAAGCCCTGCGCGCCCTCTGCCTTGCTGTCGGTGATTGAACGGGCCTTGAAAACCCGCGCGCTGGTGCTGGAAAACCGCCGTCTGTTGCAGATGGTCGAAAGCGGAGACCCAGCCGCGCGGCTGATCTTTGGCACGTCAGAGCTGTCGAATGTGGCGCGGGCCAAGGTGCGCCGCGCCGCCATGTCCGAGGCGGAGGTGCTGGTAACTGGCCCTTACGGATCGGGCATATCAAAGGTGTCCGAGGTGGTGCACATGTGTTCGCCGCGCGCCAAGGAACCCTTTGTCAAACGCGCTGCCGAAGGCCTTAGCGCGCAGGATCTGACAGAAGCGCTGAGGATCACGGGAATGGGCAGCCTGTTTCTGGACGAGGTGACGCATCTGCCCGCGCAAACCCAGCTGACCCTGATCGAGGCGCTGGAAAGTGGTGCCAAGGCGCGGCTGATCGCTGGCAGTACCCGCGATTTGCAGGCGCTGGTGACAGAGGGACGGTTTCACGCGGATCTGTTCTATCGGCTCGAGGTGATGACGGTGCGTATTCCGTCGCTGGCCGAACGCCCCGAGGATATTCCCACGCTGTTCCGCCGCTATGTCGAACAGGCGGCCGAGCAATCGGGGCTGAAGGCACCCGAAGTGACCCCGCAGGTGATCGCGGGGCTGATGGCCCGCGACTGGCCCGGCAATGCGCGCGCGCTGATGTCGGCGGCGATGCGCTTTGTCATGGGGGTGTCAGACGATGCGATGCCCGACGCCGATCTTGGGCTGGCCGAACAGATGGCGCAGGTGGAACAATCGCTGTTGCGGGCTGCGCTGCGCCGGGCAGGCGGGCAGGCCAGTGCGGCGGCAGCGGCGCTTAAGCTGCCGCGCAAGACGTTTTACGACAAGCTGACCCGCTATGGGATTCGCGCGGAAGATTTCCGCAGCTGACCTTGCGGCAGCGCACCGATCGCAAAGGCACGCGCGTGCGGATTTCTGCACAAGCCACGCGCGCACTGTGCGATATTCCGCACAGCGGAACAGGGCGCGGACAAGTGGCGACATGAAGAAAGATGTGTAAGCATCTGATATATATAAAATATTTCGGATGAAAAAAGCCAATCCATCACACGCTTGTGTGATCGGCGTTGAACCGCCTAAGGTTCAGCATCGCATCCGGGACACCCGGTTGCCGTGACTTGAAAAACAGATCTCTGGGAGGAGACATCACATGAAATTTCTGACATCCGCAGCCGTAGCGCTGACCCTTTCCGTGTCCGCCGGTGCCGTTTCGGCGGCCTGTGACGACGGTGAAATCGTCATCAAGTTCAGCCACGTGACCAACACGGACAAGCACCCCAAAGGCATCGCAGCCACCCTGCTGGCAGAACGCGTCAACGAAGAGATGAACGGCAAGGCGTGCATGGAAGTGTTCCCGAACTCGACACTTTACAACGACGATCAGGTGCTTGAGGCGATGCTGCAAGGCGACGTTCAGATGGCGGCCCCGTCGCTGTCGAAGTTTGAACAGTTCACCAAAGTCTTCCGCATTTTCGATCTGCCCTTCATGTTCAAGAACATCGAAGCGGTCGATGAATTCCAGAACTCCGAAACCGGTCAGGCGATGAAAGCCTCGATGGAGCGTCGCGGCCTGTCGGGTCTGCAATTCTGGCACAACGGCATGAAACAGATGTCTGCAAACAAGCCCTTGAACGTGCCTTCGGATGCAAACGGCCTGAAGTTTCGCGTGCAGGCATCTGACGTGATCAAGGCGCAGATGGAAGCAATCGGCGCATCGCCCCAGCCTATGGCGTTTTCCGAAGTCTACGGCGCGCTGCAAACCGGCGTTGTCGACGGTCAGGAAAACACCTGGTCGAACATCTATGGCCAGAAGTTCTTTGAAGTACAGGACGGTATCACCGAAACAAACCACGGTGTGCTTGACTATATGGTCGTGACGTCGACCGACTGGTGGAATGGCCTGCCAGACGATGTGCGCACCCAACTGGCGACCATCCTTGAAGAAGTCACCACAACGCGCAACGCCGCCGTGGGCCAGGTTGATGCCGAAGCACGTCAGGCGATCCTGGATGCCGGCTCCACCATCCGCGAGCTGGACGCCGAAGGCCGCCAGACCTGGGTTGATGCGATGATGCCTGTCTGGGAAGAGTTTACAGCCGATGTAGGCCAGGAAAACATCGACGCCGCTCAGGCGATCAACGCCAAACACTAAGCTTCGTTGAACGGTGCCCCTCCCATGTCGGGGGGGCACTTTTTGATTGTAGCACATGGTCAGTGACCACAGCTGCTGCGTCTCTCCCCTTTTTGCGGAGTTTTATCATGTCATCCGGATATCAACCCACCTCGGCCCTTGGCCGGATCGTGCATGCGTTCGAGGAAACGGCGATTGCCGTCATCCTTGGCCTGATGACGGTCATCACTTTTATCAATGTCGTGCTGCGCTATGGCTTTAACACCGGTCTGATCTGGGGCCTTGAGGCGGTGACATTTCTGTTTGCCTGGCTTGTCCTTTTCGGGATGAGCTATGCCGTCAAGATCACCGGCCACCTTGGCGTCGATGCGGTTATCAATCTGTTCTCGTCGCCCGTCCGCCGCATTATCGCGATTTTTGCGGCGGTGATCTGTGTAATTTATGCCGGATTGCTGTTGAAAGGCGCATGGGATTACTGGGCACCATTTGCGGGATTGGACGCCACCACGGGCCGCTGGTTCCCGACGGGGTTTGAAAACAGCCGCGATCAGGCCTGGTACGAGACTGTGGATCTGCCGATGCCCGACTGGCTGCGCTTTATCGAACCGATCATGAATCAGGGCGAAAGCTATGCCAAGCTGCCGCGCTTTCTTCCTTATGCCATGTTGCCCATTGGCATGGCGCTGCTGCTGTTCCGCTTTGTTCAGGCGGGTGTGCGGATCTTTACCGGCGTTTCCACCGGCCTGATTGTCAGCCACGAGGCCGAAGATGATGTCGCGGCCGTCTCTCATATGAACGCGGAGAATTGAGCGCATGGAAGTTCTTGTTCTATTTGCAATGATCGTCGGCCTGATGCTGCTTGGCGTGCCCATTGCCGTCAGCCTTGGTTTTTCGTCGATCGTGTTCCTTCTGGTATTGTCGGATTCCTCGCTTGCGTCGATTGCGCAAACATTCTTTCAGGCGATGGCGGGGCACTACACGCTGCTGGCGATCCCGTTCTTTGTTCTGGCGTCGTCGTTCATGTCGACGGGCGGTGTGGCCAAGCGGATCATCCGTTTTTCGATCGCCCTTGTCGGGCATTTTCCCGGCGGTCTGGCGATTGCGGGCGTGTTCGCCTGTATGATGTTTGCGGCCCTGTCGGGATCGTCGCCCGCCACCGTCGTCGCCATCGGATCTATCGTGATCGCAGGCATGCGCGAAACCGGCTATACCAAGGAATTCGCGGCCGGCGTCATCGCCAACGCGGGCACCCTTGGCATCCTGATCCCGCCGTCCATTGTAATGGTGGTCTATGCTTCGGCCACGGACGTCTCGGTGGGGCGGATGTTTCTGGCGGGCGTGATCCCCGGCCTGCTGGCGGGCTTCATGCTGATGCTGACCATCTACATCATGGCGCGCGTCAAAAAGCTGCCGCAGGGCGACTGGCGCGGCTGGGGCGAAGTGTTCGCGTCGGGGCGTGAAGCGGGCTGGGGCCTGATGTTGATCGTGATCATTCTGGGCGGCATCTATGGCGGTATCTTCACGCCAACAGAAGCGGCGGCGGTTGCAGCGGTCTATGCGTTCTTTATCGCGTGTTTTGTCTATCGCGATATGGGCCCACTGCACGTGCCGGGCGAGGGGCGCAACCTGTCGCTGATGCGCAAGCCGATGGCACTGGTCACGGTGTTTTTTCACCGCGACATGCGCGACACGCTGTTCGATGCGGGCAAATTGACGGTCACGCTGATGTTCATTATCGCCAACGCATTGATCCTAAAGCATGTGCTCACGGATGAGCAGATCCCGCAGCAGATCTCGGCGGCTATGTTGAACGCGGGCTTTGGTCCGATCATGTTCCTGATCATCGTCAACGTGATCCTGCTGATCGGCGGACAGTTCATGGAGCCGTCGGGCCTGCTGATCATCGTCGCCCCGCTGGTGTTCCCCATCGCAATCGAACTTGGGATCGACCCGATCCATCTGGGCATCATCATGGTGGTCAACATGGAGATCGGGATGATCACGCCACCGGTGGGTCTGAACCTGTTCGTGACGTCTGGTGTGGCGAACATGCCGATGATGAACGTGGTCAAGGCGGCGCTGCCGTTCACGGCCGTGCTGTTCGTGTTCCTGATCATGGTCACGTATATACCCATCATCTCGACATGGTTGCCGACCCTCATGATGGGGCCAGAAATCATCACCAGATAGCGATGTCTGCACGCAAAGATAAGTGGGGCGGCATGTCAGATCGACGTGCCGCCCCTTGGCGTGTGTGGTGCAGTGAGTTTATTTGGCAAAATGAAGATCAGGTCTGCGCCAGGGCCTTGATGATCGGCACGAAATCATCCGCTTTCAGGCTTGCACCGCCAACAAGTGCGCCGTCCACGTTTTCGGCGGTGAAGATATCGGCGGCGTTGTCGGGCCTGACAGATCCGCCATAGACAAGGCGGATTGTATCGCCTGTTTCCTTGCCAAAGCGGGTCGACAGCCGGTCGCGGATAAAGTCATGGACTTCGATGATCTGGTTCAGGGTCGGCACCTTGCCCGTGCCAATTGCCCAGATCGGTTCATAGGCGATCACAGTGTTGCCCCCTGTGGCCCCGTCGGGCACCGACCCTGACAACTGGCCTGCGATAATATCAAGCGTGTTATCCGCCTCGCGATCCTCGCCGCTTTCGCCAATGCAGATGATGGCGGTCAGCCCTGCGGCCCAGGCGGCGCGGGCCTTGCGGCGCACATCGCCGTTGCTTTCCTCGTGGGCGTCGCGGCGCTCGGAGTGGCCGACGATCACATAGGTAGCCCCCGTATCCGCGACCATCGAGGCCGAGACATCACCGGTAAAAGCGCCCATATCCTGCATATGGCAATCCTGTGCGCCGATCGCGATGCCGGTGCCACGTACCTTTTCGCAAGCACGGTAAAGCAGCGGGGCAGGAGGACAAATCACGGTTTCGGGCCCCAGCGGGTCAATCTGCTGTGCAAGGGCCGCAAGCTCAGACAGGGCCGCAGCCGTGCCGTTCATTTTCCAGTTTCCGGCAGCGATTTTGCGGCGCATGTGACTATTCCTGTTTTGTTTTCACAAACATAACAGCCCGCCGGACACGGAGCAACGGTGGGGTCCCCCTCCGCCGCAGTGTTTGTCATCAGATTAGAGTCAGGTCAGCCGAATTTTATCGATTCCCCGCAGCCGCAGGCTTCGGTGACGTTTGGATTGCGGAACTTGAACCCTAATTCCAGCAGCGACGTTTCATAGTCGATCTCTGTTCCGAACAAAAACATCTGCGCCATCGGGGCAATCATCACCCGTGCTCCGTCCTGTTCGACAACCTCGTCGTTGGCGTCGGG
The DNA here is from genome assembly GCA_963728645.1 of uncultured Alphaproteobacteria bacterium. GTDB lineage: Bacteria > Pseudomonadota > Alphaproteobacteria > Rhodobacterales > Rhodobacteraceae > Sulfitobacter. Next base: position 22,924 of record CAVSLU010000012.1, read on the forward strand.
TTCGTTCACGTATTCCATCGTGTATTCCATCCCCGCGCATCCGCCTTTCTTGATGCCGATGCGCAGCCCCGCGTGGCCCGCCGATGTCATCAGCTTGCTGATATGCTGGGCGGCCTTGGGGGTGATGGTGACGGCTTGCTTGCCTGGGATCGCGAACATGCTGAATACTCCTGTTGGAGACAAGGTAAGATGTTTGCGGCGCTTTCTCAAGCGGTCGCGTGCACAAAGGGCATGGCCGTCCCGTTTGGCCGGGGCGGCGTCAGTGTCTGCGGTGGCTGCGGCCCCTACATGAAACCCAGTTCCAACCGCGCCTCGTCCGACATCATATCCATGCCCCAAGGCGGCTCCCAGACCAGCTCGACGTCCACTGTCTTGACACCCGCCAAAGGTTCAACCGCATCCGCGACCCAACCGGGCATTTCGCCCGCGACGGGGCAGCCCGGCGCGGTCAGGGACATCTTGATCTTCACTTCGTTTTCTGCATTGATATCAATGGTATAGATCAAGCCCAGCTCGAATATGTTAACCGGGATTTCGGGATCATAGACCGTGCGGCACGCTTCGGCCACCTGATCATAAAGCGGGTGATCGGTGGACGACGGCGCGATAAGCGGTGTGCCTTCAAGGGGGTGTGTGCTTTCGGTCATGCTGGCCTCGCTGTGTTATCCTGATCATTTATATAGGGTTTAGCGGCGGTGACGTCCAGAGGGGCAAAACCTCAAAACCCGGAATGCGCCCTCAGGCCTTGCGTTTGCGCACCGGCCGCGGTCTGACCCTTACTTCGACCATATCATAGAGCATGCCCACGATGTCCTTGCCGGTCGCCTTTTCGATCCCCTCAAACCCCGGCGAGGAATTGACTTCCAGCACTTTGGGCCCGGTTTCAGAGCGCAGCAGATCCACGCCCGCCATGCCAAGCGTAAAGGCGCGTGCGGCGCGCAACGCGGTGTCCCGTTCCAGCTTGGTGATCCGTACGACCTGTGCCGACCCGCCCCGGTGCAGGTTCGACCTGAAATCGCCGTCTGCACCGGTTCGCTTCATCGCGGCGACCACCTTGCCATCGACAACAAGGCAGCGGATATCTTCGCCGGCGGCCTCTTTCACGAAATCCTGCACCAGAAAATTGGCTTTCAGCCCGCGAAACGCGTCGATCACCGATTCTGCGGCCTTCTTGGTTTCGGCAAGCACCACGCCCTTGCCTTGGGTGGATTCAAGCAGCTTCACGATCAGCGGGGCAGTCCCCACCAGCGCCATCAGGTTCGAGGTGTCCTTGGGCGAGGCGGCAAAGGCGGTGGTGGGCATGCCGATTTTGCGTGATGCCAGCACCTGATGGGCGTGCAGCTTGTCGCGGCTGGCCAGAATGCCCGCCGACCCGTTGACGCAATAGGTGCCAATGGTTTCAAACTGGCGGATCACGGCGCAGCCATAAGGCGTGACCGACGCGCCAATCCGGGGGATTACGGCGTCATATCGGGGCAGGCGCTTGCCGTCATAGTGCACTTCCGGGGCCATCGCGTTGATCGCCATGTAGCAGCGCGTGGTGTCGATCACCTCGACGGTGTGACCGCGTGCTTCGCCGACCTGCACCAGCCGCGACGTTGAATAGTTATCCGGCTCGCGGCTCAGCACCGCGATGCGCAGCGCCCGCTGGGGGGCTTTGCGGCGTACGGCAGCGGTGTGATAGACATCATAGCTCAGATCGGGTTGCAGCCGTTTCTCGGTCGGGGAAATGGTGATGTGATCCGTCAGCGCCTGCCGGCCCAGCAGCATCCTGCTGGTCATGCCCGCACGGTTGGTCAGCGTGATGTCAATCGGCCAGCTTTGCCCCGCAACATCAAGGCTCGACGAGATCACATAACGCAGTTCGGCCTCTCCGTTCGACGAAGTGACCTCGCGGCGGTCGATGATCGGGGCAGAGCATGTGATCACGATATCCTCGTTCCCCGCGACCGGATAGACGTTGAAGCGGACCTTGGGTTTGCCGGCGGGTCCGAACACTTCGATGTCATGCGCATGCAGCGCAGAGGTCCGCGCACCGGTATCGATCTTGGCCTTGATCGCGGGCAAGCCAAGCTCCGGCAGGGCGATCCACTCTTCCCACCCGAATGTCAGTTCCTGCATGTCACACCCTTTGCCAATGACAACTCGGGCCGCGCCTAACAGGTCACCAAGGGCTTCTCAAGCAGCAAGGCCTGTCGTCTTCCAAATGGACATAAATCCCGGGGTTCGGGGCAGAGCCCCGAAAACGCTGCCCCGCAAGGCCTAGCCATCGTTGATGTCCCGCCTGACGATCCGCGTCCCGCTGGACTGGCGGCGAAAGACAAAGTGAAGCACAACCCAAGCGATCAGCGAAAGCCCCGCGAAGACGGCCAGCAAAAGTGCTACCGGTCTATCCGGCAGCGCAAGCACAACGCCCACCATGATCAGCGCCCCAAGCGCAAAGCCCAGAAAAATATTGCCTGGCAGCAGCACTTCGACCACCCCCAGCAGCAGCGCAAGCGACAGCCACACCCACCAGAGCGTCAGAAAATCGACCATCAGCCGCGCCCCCGAAGCAGTTTGAACGCATCGCCAAACGCCTCAAGCGCTTGGGCGGGCACGATGATCGTCTGTTTGCCGGCACCCGCGCCAAGCGCATTCAGCGCTTCGACCTGTTTCAACGCAATCTGGTACTGTGCCGCCTCCAGCCCGTTCTCGCCAATCGCTGTGGCCACGACCTGCGTGGCATAGGCTTCGGCGTCAGCCAGCACGCGGCGGGCCTTGGCGGTCTGTTCGGAGGCGTAAAGCTCGGCATCTGCGGCCAGTTCCACGGCGCGCTTCTTGCCCTCGGCTTCGGTCACCTGCGCACGCCGTGCGCGTTCGGCGTTCAGCTGCTGCATCATCGCGGCGCGGGTGGCGGCGTCCAGGTTCACATCCAGAATTTCGGCCCGCGTGACCTCGATCCCCCAGTTGTCAACGGCGTCTTCGACCAGCAGCTTGATGGTGGTGATCAGGGCAGAGCGGTTCGACTGAACTTCGTCCAGATCCATTTTGCCGATTTCAGCGCGCACGATACCTGCAACAGTGGTGGCGATGGCTGAATCGATGTCACGGATGCGGTAGACGGTCTTTTCAGGCTCGATGATGCGGTAGAACACCGACGTATCAACCTGCACCAGCACGTTGTCGCGCGTGATCGCGTCCTGGCTGGCGGTGGGAAGCTGGCGTTCAAGGATCGAGATCTTGTGCGCGATCCGGTCAATGAAGGGCACGATCATGTTGATGCCCGGCCCCATGACCGACCGCAGCCTGCCAAAACGTTCGACGACATGTTGTTCCGACTGCGGCACGATCTTGACCGCCTTGAAAACAAGGATCACCAGCAACAGGAAAAGCAGGATCAGCGGCAGGTTGCTTTGGACGATATCCAGCACGAATTGGTCAAGTGGCACGGGGGGAAACTCCTTATGGATCAGCGCGTGCGGGCACCTTCCGCCATTCCCGGACAAAAGCAAAGCACCATCACGATTGCGCCGCTTTGCGCGAGGTCTTATAGGCGCGGATATGGAAAAATTCTCGTTTGATCTTCAGGCCCGCGACGGGGCCGCCCGCACCGGCGTCATCCACACGCCGCGCGGCGATATCCGCACGCCCGCGTTCATGCCCGTGGGCACCGCCGCCACCGTCAAGGCGATGATGCCTGAAAGCGTTGCTGCGACCGGTGCCGACATCCTGCTGGGCAACACCTACCATCTGATGCTGCGCCCCACGGCTGAACGGATCGATCGCCTGGGCGGGCTGCATAAATTCATGAACTGGGACAAGCCGATCCTCACTGACTCTGGCGGTTTTCAGGTGATGAGCCTTTCCGACCTGCGAAAGCTCACTGAAAAAGGCGTGACCTTCAAAAGCCATATCGACGGGTCCAGGCATGAACTGACGCCCGAGCGGTCGATGGAGATTCAGCGTCTTCTTGGCTCTGATATCGTCATGTGTTTCGATGAATGCCCCGCCTTGCCCGCCGACCGGGACCGGATCGCTGAATCCATGCGCCTGTCGATGCGGTGGGCCGCGCGCAGTCGCGACGCCTTTGGCGACCGTCCGGGTCATGCGCTGTTCGGGATCCAGCAGGGCGGGCTTGAACGTGATTTCCGCGAGGAAAGCGCCAAGGCGCTGATCGACGTGGGCTTTGACGGCTATGCCGTCGGCGGGCTGGCCGTGGGCGAGGGGCAAGAGGCCATGTTCGGCTGTCTGGATTTCGCCACCGATATGTTGCCCGTGGACCGGCCCCGCTATCTGATGGGCGTGGGCAAGCCCGATGACATTGTGGGGGCCGTCGCGCGCGGCATCGACATGATGGATTGCGTGTTGCCGTCCCGCTCTGGCCGTACGGGGCAGGTGTTCACGCGCCACGGCGTTGTGAACATCAAGAACGCCCGCCACGCCGACGATCCGCGCCCGCTGGACGAGGCGTGCACCTGCCCGGCATGTTCAAACTACAGTCGCGCCTATCTGCATCACGTCTTCCGCAGCCAAGAGATGATCAGCGGCATGTTGCTGACCTGGCACAACCTGCATTACTTCCAGCAGATCATGGCCGGTATGCGCGCAGCGATTGCCGAGCGCCGTTTTGACGCCTGGCAGGCCACGTTCCACGCCGATCGCGCCCAAGGCGATATAGATCCGCTTTAGCGTTTCAAGCGGGCAGGGCAAAAATAAATCGCAGAACCTTTCCTTGTGGTGCGGTGTCTTGTGCCTAGATGCTTTGAGCAACGCAATAGCAAGGAAAGGACATTCAAAATGACCGAAGAGCTGTTTACGCCCCTGAAAGTGGGTGCCACCGAAGCCAAGAACCGCATCGTGATGGCGCCGCTGACGCGCAACCGCGCCGACAACGAAACGGATGAAGTGGGCGACATGCATGTCGAATACTACACCCAGCGTGCCGGTGCCGGCATCATCATCACCGAAGCCACCCAGATCAGCCCCGAAGGCAAAGGATATCTTGCGACCCCCGGCATCTATACCGACGGACAGGTCGCCGCGTGGAAGAAAGTCACCGACGCTGTGCACAAGGCGGGTGGCAAGATCTTTGTGCAACTGTGGCACGTGGGCCGGATCAGCCACACATCCTTGCAGCCCAACGGCCAACAGCCCGTTGCCCCCTCCGCGATCAAGGCCGACATGAAGACCTTTACCGCAAACGGGTTCGAGCCAACCTCTGAGCCGCGCGCCCTTGAAACCAGCGAGATCCCGCGTGTGATCAACGATTATGTTCACGCCACCAAGATGGCGAAGAAGGCCGGTTTCGACGGGGTCGAGGTGCACGGCGCCAATGGCTATCTGCTGGATCAGTTTCTGAAAACCAAGACCAACAAACGCGATGATGATTATGGCGGATCTGTCGAAAACCGCGCCCGCCTGCTGCTTGAGGTGCTTAAGGCGGTGACGGACGCGTGGGACGGCGATCATGTTGCGTTGCGTCTTTCGCCGTTTTCGCCCGCCAACGATGTGGCCGATGACAACCCGCAGGAAACCTTTGAATATGTGATCACGCAGCTCAATAAATTCGGGCTGGCCTATCTGCACATGGTCGAAGGGGCCACTGGCGGATCGCGCGAGACGCAAGAAGGGCACAGCATCGCAAAACTGCGCAGTCTGTTTAATGGTGTGTACATGGCAAACAACGGCTATGACCGCGATCTCGCAATCAAGACCGTCGCGGAAGGAAACGCCGATCTGATCGCGTTTGGCCGGCCCTATATTGCCAATCCCGACCTTGCCAAACGGCTTGAACGGGGCGCGGCGCTGAACAAAGGCAATTCCGACACCTACTATGGTGGTGGAAAAGAAGGATACACGGACTATCCTTTCTTGGAAGAAGCAGCCGTAGAATAACCTCGACCGCACCGGCCTGATACGCCGCATTGGCCTGATACGCCCCTTGGCCGGTGCGGCCTGACCAAAATGTGATTTTTGGGCAGTTTGTGGTTTTTGACCGTAATTTAACCGTTCCTCGCTTGTTTGTCGGTTAAACGCAGGTCATTCTGGCGAAAACCCCGAATGGTCCCGCATGTTCGGCGCGTCGGAAGGGGATTGAAACAGGAGGGTAGGGTGCCCAAATATCCTACTCAGAACAGGAGCCAACCGATCGGTCGCCTATGATAGGGGCCAGCGTTGGCTTGCAGTATAAGGAAAAGAGCATGTTAGAGCCTCTGAACGCATCCTACCCCGTGTTGCCCCTGCGCGACATCGTGGTGTTCCCCCACATGATCGTGCCGCTGTTTGTCGGCCGCGAAAAATCAGTGCGTGCGCTGGAAGAAGTGATGGCGGACGACAAACAGATCCTGCTGTCCAGCCAGATCGATCCCGGCATCGATGACCCCGACGCAAGCGGTATCTTCAAGGCTGGCGTCCTTGCCAATGTGTTGCAGCTGTTGAAGCTGCCCGATGGCACGGTCAAGGTATTGGTCGAAGGTCAGGCGCGTGTGCGCATCACCGAATTCCTGGAAAACGATAACTTTTTCGAGGCGAAAGCCGAATATCTGACAGAGATGCCCGGCGATGCAACAACCACGCAGGCGCTGCTGAAATCTGTCACCGAAGAATTCGAACGTTATGCCAAGGTCAAGAAAAACGTCCCCGAAGAAGCGCTGACCGCCGTTGCCGAGGCGACAGAGCCTGCGCGTCTTGCCGATCTTGTGGCGGGTCATCTTGGCATCGAAGTCGAGCAAAAGCAGGATCTGCTTGAAACGCTGTCCGTGTCCGAGCGGCTTGAGAAGGTCTATGGCCTGATGCAGGGTGAAATGTCTGTCCTGCAGGTCGAGAAAAAGATCAAGACCCGCGTCAAATCCCAGATGGAGAAGACGCAGCGCGAATATTACCTGAACGAACAGATGAAGGCGATCCAGAATGAACTGGGCGACGGCGAGGACGGCAAGAACGAAGTGGCCGAGCTGGAAGCCCGGATTGCCGACACCAAACTAAGCAAAGAGGCCAAGGAAAAGGTCGACGCCGAGTTGAAAAAGCTCAAGAACATGTCGCCCATGTCTGCCGAAGCGACCGTTGTGCGCAACTACCTCGACTGGATCCTGTCGATCCCGTGGAATGTAAAATCGCGCACCAAGAAGGATCTGGTTAAGGCCCAAAAGGTCCTTGATGACGACCACTATGGCCTTGAAAAGGTCAAGGAACGGATCGTCGAATATCTTGCCGTGCAGCAACGATCAAGCAAGATGAAAGGCCCTATCATGTGCCTTGTCGGCCCTCCGGGTGTTGGTAAAACGTCGCTTGGCAAATCCGTGGCCAAGGCAACGGGGCGCGAGTTTATCCGCATCAGCCTTGGCGGCGTGCGTGACGAATCCGAAATTCGCGGCCACCGCCGGACCTATATCGGGTCCATGCCCGGCAAGATCATTCAGGCGCTGAAAAAGGCGAAAACGAACAATCCGCTGATCTTGCTCGATGAAATCGACAAGATGGGTCAGGATTTCCGGGGCGACCCTGCGTCGGCGATGCTTGAGGTGCTGGATCCGGAACAGAACTCGACCTTCGTGGACCACTATCTTGAGGTGGAATATGATCTGTCGAACGTGATGTTCCTGACCACGTCGAACAGCTACAACATGCCGGGGCCACTGCTTGACCGGATGGAGATCATTCCGCTGTCGGGCTATACCGAGGATGAAAAGCGCGAGATCGCCAAGCAGCATCTGGTGGCCAAGCAGATCAAGAACCACGGCCTGAAGGCAAAGGAATTTGCCATTGAAGACAGTGCCTTGACCAGCATGATCCGGTATTACACCCGTGAGGCTGGCGTGCGTAACCTTGAGCGTGAAATCGCCAAGGTCGCCCGCAAGTCGCTGACCAAGATCATCCGCAAGGAGGTCGACAGTGTGACCGTGACCGCAGACAACATCGAGGACTTTCTTGGCGTCAAGAAATTCCGCTACGGTCTGGCCGAGCTTGAGGATCAGGTCGGTGTCGTCACCGGGCTGGCCTATACGTCGGTCGGGGGCGAATTGCTTCAGATCGAAGCGCTGCGCCTGCCGGGCAAGGGCCGGATGAAGACAACGGGCAAGCTGGGCGATGTGATGAAGGAATTTATCGACGCCGCATCAAGTTACGTGCGGTCGATCAGCCCTTCGATCGGGGTCAAGCCGACCAAGTTCGACACATCGGACATTCACGTGCACGTGCCCGACGGCGCGACGCCCAAGGATGGCCCAAGTGCCGGTCTGGCGATGGTAACATCGATTGTGTCGGTCCTGACGCAGATCCCCGTGCGCCGTGACATCGCGATGACGGGCGAGGTTTCCTTGCGCGGCAACGCCATGCCGATTGGCGGCCTGAAAGAAAAGCTGTTGGCGGCCCTGCGCGGTGGGATAACGACCGTATTGATACCGGAAGAGAACGAAAAAGACCTGCCGGAAATCCCGGATAACGTGAAAGAGGGATTGAAGATCATTCCCGTCAAGCACGTCTCGGAAGTGTTGAAATACGCCCTTGTGCGTGCGCCCGAAGCGATTGAATGGGATCAGGAAGCCGAAGATGCGGCGGCAGCAGCCGCATTGGCCAGAAAAGCGGCCGCAGGTGACAGTGCCACGGCACATTGACCTAAGTTGAAGTGACGTTGAAGGCCGCTCCGCTTCGGGGCGGCCTTTTTCGTGTCTGGGTTGTGCTGCGGGGCCTGAAGAGGGGGGCACCCCCCGCTGCACCACAAGCAACACTGGATTTTGGGCGCAATGCGCGCTACCAATGGGTGATCAAACGAGGAAGCAAAAAATCCCATGAGCAGCACAACCAAACCAACAAAAGCCAAGGCGGCCCCCCGCAAACCATCTGGCGCCGCGAATGTTATGGCGAATAAATCCCCAAAAGCGATGCAGGATTTGGATGGCACAGCCCCCAAACCGACGGTCGTCGAAGCGCCGCGGCCCGTCATCATCGGCCCGGTGATGCGCAAGAAAGAGCTGATCGACATGGTCGTCGAACGCTCGGGGATCAAAAAGAAGGACGCCAAGCCCGTTGTCGAAGCCATGCTCGAGGTGTTGGGCGAGGCGCTTGCCGACAACCGCGAGCTTAACCTTTTGCCCTTGGGAAAGTTCAAGGTCGTGAACGAAAAGGATCTGAATAACGGCAGGATGCTGCGCGTCAAAGTGCGTCAGGTGACCCCCGCAGACAAACCGACGGCAGTCGAGCCTGGGACGGACGAATCCGACATCTGACCCCCCGAACCACGTTAAGAACGACACAGAGCCCCTTGTTATCAAGGGGCTTTTTATATGGCCGCATTGTTGCGCTGGCTGTACTGACGATAAGGCATCAAAGGGGAATGGTGGGTCGTGAGAGGCTCGAACTCCCGACATCTTCGGTGTAAACGAAGCGCTCTACCAACTGAGCTAACGACCCGTGAGCGATCTACTACCTCAAGGGTCAGAGATGTTTCAACCCCATTCTTTCCAACTCTGTCGATTTTCGGAAATTTTTTTTGTGCACGGGCTTTGTCGTGGATTTCGCCCTTTTTTTGCCATGCCCTATTTTGCCTGACATGTGTCGCAGGACATCCAGGGGCTGTGTTACCCATTGCCGCGCCGCGCATGCCCCGATAAGACAGATCCTTGGCATTGATCGCCCGGCCGATGTGCCCGCTTATGATCCCCTCATTTATGGAAAGGCAGACCATGATTCTTGATATCGACGTGCAGCTTGAATATCAGATGTCAGGCCCGACCGACGCGATTTTGCAGATCCAGGCCCCTGCGGGTGCGGGGCAGCGCATCATCAGCGAGACATTCGTGCTTAGCGAAACGGCCCACCGCGCAACCATAGCGGCAGAGGCGGGGATCGGCGAACGGATTTTGCTGCGCACCAATGGCAACCTGAGCTGTCGTTATCAGGCGCGGTGCGACGTGAACCGGCCCGCGTTGCCCATCGAAGACCTGCCAAGCGTTCCGCCGCATCAATTGCCAAGCGATGCGGTGCGTTATCTGATGCCCTCGCGCTACTGCCCGTCCGACCAGTTTCAGAACTTTGTCGCGGCCGAATATGGCCATCTGGGCGGCGGGGCATTGATTGCCGCCATGCGCGATTGGATTTTTGAGCGGTTTCAATATGTTCCCGGTTCCAGCAATGCGCAGACAACGGCCCTTGATACCTTTGTGCAGCGTCAGGGTGTGTGCCGCGACTTTGCTCATGTGATGATCGCGTTGTCGCGCGCGGCGGCTGTTCCGGCCCGCTTTGCCAGCGTCTATGCGCCCTATGTCACGCCTCAGGATTTTCACGCCGTCGCCGAGGTGTATCTGGACGGCAGCTGGTATCTGGTGGATGCAACCGGCATGGCCGCGTCCAATCAGATCGTGCGGGTGGGCGTTGGCCTTGACGCGGCAGAGGTGCCCTTTCTCAGCAGTTTCGGCCCCGCGCTGATGCTGTCGCAGACTGTCGATGTGCGTGTCGTCTGAACCTCTGGGCGTCTGAGAGATAGACAGGGCGGGCGGACCAAGTTATCCCGCAGGGACAACGCCTTGGGGTCTGCGATCGCGTGTAGCGGATGCGGGGACTGGGGCGCTTGATCTGGCAAAAAATTGATCTGGCACGAAAAGGATACGCTTATGGCCCCGCACATCGACATCGACCGCTTCCACAATCTTGCGATCGAGGCTGGGGAGGATGGCGTCTGGGTCGTGACCCTGAACCGTCCTGCCAAGCGCAACGCGTTGGACATCGACACCATCGAAGAGCTTGTTGATTTCTTTTCGGTCGCGCCGCGTGCGGGTGTGCGGGCGGTTGTGCTGGCGGGGGCCGGGGACCACTTTTGTGCCGGGCTTGATCTGATAGAACACCACGATCAGGATCGCAGCCCCGCCGATTTCATGCATGTCTGCCTGCGCTGGCACGAGGCGTTCAACAAGATGGAATATGGCGGCGTGCCGGTGATCGCCGCGTTGCAGGGGGCGGTTGTGGGTGGCGGGCTGGAACTGGCCAGCTCTGCGCATATTCGTGTCATGGACCAGACGGCCTATTTCGCCTTGCCCGAGGGGCAGCGCGGGTTGTTCACCGGGGGCGGGGCCACGATCCGTGTGACAGATCTGGTTGGCAAGTCGCGGATGATTGACATGATGCTGACGGGCCGTGTCTATCAGGGGCAAGAGGCCGTCGATCTTGGACTGGCGCAATATATCGTCGAAGGCTCAAGCTTTGACGCCGCAATGGAGATCGCGCGCAAGACCGCGCAAAATCTGCCGCTGTCGAATTTCGCGATTTGCAGCGCGGTCAGCCATATGCAGAACATGTCGGCAATGGATGCAGCCTATGCCGAGGCGGTCGTGGCCGGCGTGGTCAACACCCAGCCGGATGCCCGTGCGCGTCTGGCTGCATTTGCCGATAAAAGCGGCGCACGGGTGCGGCCCAATTCCTGAAGTCAGGCCTTTCTGCCAGAGTTAGGGGCAGATCGGGGTGCGCTTTTAGGCACAAGCCGGTCTTCCAGTGGCTGGTCGTCGTCCAGCAACAGGCGGGCGGCGTTGCCTTCGGCATCGTCGTACTGCCCGCTGCGCAGCGTCCAGATAAAACCGCACAGTCCCGCGCCGCCCAGGAGGATCGAAACCGGAATGAGGATCAGCAGGATGTTCATTTGACCAACCTTATCCGCATGGCATTGGCCAGTACAGTCAGCGAAGACGCAGACATCGCGATGGCCGCCAGCAACGGCGAGGCATATCCCAGCAGCGCCACCGGCACCGCGATCGCATTATACCCCGCCGCGATGGCGAAATTCTGCTTTGAGATCCGGGTGGTCGCGCGGGCAATCGACAAGAGCAACGGAAACCCCGCCAGCGTGTCGCGCAGCAACACGATATCGGCCGCATTGCGCGACGCATCCAACGCGGAAGAGGGTGCTACAGATGCATGCGCCGCGGCCAGCGATGCCGTATCGTTCAGCCCGTCCCCCACCATCAAAACGCGGTGACCGTCAGCCTGAAGGGCCGAAAGATAGGCGTGTTTGTCAGTGGCGCTTACATTGGCGTGACATACGTCAATACCGACCGTATCGGCCAGAACCTGCACGGCTTCGGCGCGGTCCCCGCTCAGGATCTGCGGGTCGATGCCCAAGGCACGCAAGCCCGCAAGGGCCGTGCCAACACCGGGGCGCGGCGCGTCGGTCAGCGGCAGCGCAATGGCATCCGCATCCCCCACCTTAAGGCCCGGCCCGCCGAACGGCGCACCAAGCCATGATCCGCGCCCCAGCTTGACGGTCTTGTCCCCCAGCCGCGCCTCTACGCCAAAGCCGGGCACTTCGTTGATCCCGATCAGGGGGGCCGGCGGGACAGGGGGCAAAACACCCAGAAGGGCACGTGATACCGGGTGATCCGAGGCTTGCGCCAAAGCGCGTGCAACTGCGGCCTGTTGATCTGTCAGATGGGTCAACGGCCCTGTGCCACTGGACAGCGTCAGGGTGCCGGTCTTGTCGAACACGGCGATGTCCACCTCGGCCAGACGTTCCAGCGCGGTGCCGGATTTTACCAGAAAGCCCATCCCATAAAGCCGCGAGATGGCGGCGGTCGCGACCGCAGGCACCGCAAGCCCAAGCGCACAAGGACAGGTGATGATCAAGACCGCCACAGCAATATTGAGCGCGTGGCGGATGTCGCCGCTGATCCAGAGCCAGACCAGAAAGGCCGACAGGGCCAGCAGATGCACCGCAGGCGCATAGATCCGCGCCGCACGGTCGGCCAGATTGGTATAGCTGTTGCGGCTGTTTTCGGCCATTTCCACGAGGGTCGCGACCTGGCGCAGCGTCGTGTCTTCGCCGACGGCGGTCGCAGTCATTTCAAAGGGGGGGCCTTGGTTGATCTCTCCGGCTTGAACCCGGTCGCCCCGGATCAGGGTCTGCACGGCGGATTCGCCCGTCAGGAACGATCGGTCCGACAGCGACTTGGCGCTTTGCAAGATGCCGTCAACAGGCACACGGGTGCCGGTGGGGATCAACAGGCGGTCGCCGACGGCAAGGGCCGCAACCTGCACCTTGGTCGTTGCGCCGTTTTCGATGCGCTGCGCTGTATGCACCTCGAGTGCGGCCAGTTCCTTGGCGGCGGATTGCGCAGAGCTGCGCGTGCGGTGATCCAGATAGCGCCCGATCAGCAGAAAGAACGTCAGTGACAGGGCCGCATCGAAATAGGCGTCTGCCCCGCCATTCAACACTTCGTAAAGCGACATGCCCGCCGCCAGCAGGATCGCCAATGAGATGGGCACGTCCATGTTGAGGCGGCGCACCCGCAGCGCGGTCCAGGCGTTGGCGAAAAACGGCTGGCCGCAAAACACCACCGCAGGCAATGAGATCAGCGCCGAAATCAGGTGAAACAGATCCCGCGTGGCGTCAGAAGCGCCCGACCAGATCGCCACCGAAAACAACATCACGTTCATCATCGCGAAACCGGCCACCGCAAGGCGCACCAGCAGCCCACGCCCGACCGCATCCTGAGGCCCCTCAAGCAAGGCCAGATCAAGCGGATAGGCGTCATAGCCCGCCCCCTTGAGCGCCGCAACAATCGTATCCTGCGCGACATCCGCACCGTGGATGGCAACCCGCTTCAAAGACAGGTTCACGCGAGCGTCCTCGATGCCCGGCAGAGCGCAAAGCGTGCGTTCAACCGTGCCGATGCACGCGGCACAATGGATCCCGGGGATCGACAGCACGGCGTCGGGTGGGCGTGCGCGCTTGGCGGCTTCTTCGGCAAGCGGGGCGGCGACGCAGGCGGGGCAGGCGGCGGCGTGGGTCATCTTATGATGTGCACAACGATGCGTTGCTTGAATACGGTGCCGTCTTCGGCCCGCATTTGCACCCGCAGGTTCCAGTTGCCAAGCCCCGCCTTGATAGGCGCGACAAAGGCCTTGCCGTTGAACCGAAAATCGGGCGTCTGATCTGCGGCCACACTTGTCGCACGGCCAAAGATCGCTTCTTCGATCACGGGGGCGATGGGCTGGCCGTCGTGCAGAACGACCAGCTCAAGCACGTTATCGACCACATCTGCGGACACGTCCCAGTGCAGGCCCACCTGCGCGTCACGGTCCTTGTCAAAGGTTTGCGAGGCGATATAGGAACTGGCGACCTCGAGCCCCGGAAACGTGTGCACGGCCTGATACGCAAGGGTCAGGTTGACCGCAATGATCACGCCAAAGGCCATCGCAAAGCCTGAAAACACGTGCCATCCCTTAAGTTCGCGTTGCATCTAGTCTTCCTTTCCGTTGAAGGTGGTCGCCTTTGAGGCGCGGGTCTCGGCGTCGCGGTCTTCGACCCAGATCCGCAGCGGCGTCGCCTCAAGGCTGGCTGCCGGATCCTGCGGGCGTGCGGTGACATAGACCCGTTGCAGCACCGTGGAATCGGCGGGCACGTTCAGATCAAGCGTATCCTGCCCTTCAAGCCCGATCCGCAGGATGGTGTCACTGGTCAGACCCAGATGGAAGGTGCGGTCCTCGCCCGACTTGTTGCGCAACCGGACGTCATAGATATTGCGGACCGACCCATCAGATTGCACCACATAGGTCGGGTTGCGCACGGGGCTGACCGTCAATTCGATGTCAGATCGCACAAACAACGCATAGACCAGCCCGATGCCGATCAGGGACCAAAGCACCGTATAAAGGATGGTACGGGGCCGCAGGATATGTTTCCACAGCGGCTTTTTGGGCGTACCTGATCGCTCTGCCGTTTCGTCGGACAGGGCCATATAGTCAATCAAACCGCGCGGTTTTCCGATTTTGGCCATCACGTCGTCGCAGGCATCGATGCACAGCGCACAGGTGATACATTCCATCTGCTGGCCGTTGCGGATGTCGATACCCATCGGGCAGACATTCACGCAGGCCATGCAGTCGATGCAATCGCCGGGTCCGGCCGCAGCGGGTTGCGGGGTTGGGGCGGCTGTTCTGTCATCGCCCGGATAGGGCGTGCCAGCATAACGTGCCACGCCAGGGGCACCAGAGGCCTGTGCGTCGGCTTCGGCCTTGAGGGCCTGTTCCTTGCTGCGGCGGCGTGTGTTGTTCTTGCCGCGCGGTTCGCCGCGCCAGTCGCGGTAGGCGACCGTGATGGTGTCGGAGTCCATCATCGCGGCCTGGATGCGCGGCCAGGGGCACATATAGATGCAGACCTGTTCGCGCAGAAACCCGCCGAAGACGAAGGTCGTCGCGGTCAGGATCGCGATCGTGATATAGGCCGCCGGATGCGCATCGAGCGTGACCAGATCGCGCGCCAGGGCCGGGGCATCGGTGAAATAGAACACCCATGCGCCCCCGGTGGCGATGGCAATGGCCAGCCAGACTGTCCACTTTGTCAGACGCAGCCGCGCTTTCCTAAGGCTCCAGGGGGCCTTGTGCAGGCGCACCCGCGCGTTGCGGTCGCCCTCGACCCAGCGTTCGACAAGGATGAAAAGATCGGTCCAGACTGTCTGGGGGCAGGTATAGCCGCACCAGACCCTGCCAAGCGCCGAGGTGAAAAGAAACAACCCAAGGCCAGCCATGATCAGCAGACCGGCAACGAAATAGAATTCGTGGGGCCAGATTTCGATCCAGAAGAAATAGAACCGGCGGCTGGCAAGATCTACCAGAACCGCCTGATCGGGCAGGCTGGGGCCGCGGTCCCAGCGGATCCAGGGTGTGATGTAATAGATGCCCAATGTGACGATAAGGATCGCCCATTTGAAGCGCCGGAAAAATCCGGTGACCCGACGGGGAAAAATAGGTTCCCGCGCCGCATAAAGAGAGGGGGGAGGAGTCGTCTGATGTGTCATGATGTGTATCCTGTTCGCCCCTTGTCCCTAAAGCGGCACCGGGGCGTGTTCTTTGATCTCGATCAAGAACATCCCCGAAGCGGCTCGTTTTGCGAACAGTGCCGCTTCGGGAACGGACCGGCAACGCCTTGCCGGTCGCTCACGTGCTACTCTCCTCCTCCAAGAGAATGCACGTAGGCCGCGACCGCACGCACGTCGGCTTCGGTCAGTCGGGGGCCCCAGGCGGGCATCACGCCAAAGCGGGCGTTCGTGACGGTTGTGGTCAGGGTCTGCCGGTCGCCGCCGTAAAGCCAGATCGCATCCGTCAGGTTGGGCGCACCCATGTCGCGGTTGCCCTTGCCCGCTTCGCCGTGACACGCGGAACAGTTGTCGGCAAAGATCCCGGCGCCGGTGGCGGCAAGATTGGCATCAAATTCGTCGTTCGACAAAGACACGCACGTGTTCGACGACAGCCTTGATTTCGTCCTTGCCGAGGATCTCGCCAAAGGCGGGCATCTGCGAATACCGCGCGTCAGGATCGATGTCGTTGCGGATGCCGTGGCGCACGGTGTACTGGATGTCATCGATTTTTCCGCCCCAAAGCCAGTCGTCGTCCAGCAGGTTGGGATACCCCTTGGCCCCTGCGGCCCCGGACCCGTGACATTGCGAACAATTGGCAAGGAATACCGAATGCCCGCGCGCCACGGCATAGCGGTTCAAATCGCCGTTCTGCGAAAGGTTGGCCATATCGGTATCGACAAGGGCTGTGACCAGATCGGCGTTCTTGGCTTCATGTGCCGTGATCTCTTTGGCCACATCGGCGCGCGTGGACCAGCCCAGAAGGCCGGTGGTGGCCCCTGAAACCATCGGCCACGCAGGGTAGGCGATGGTATAGAGAATGGCCCAGACGATCGTCATGTACAGCGTCCAGAGCCACCAGCGCGGCAGGGGGGTATTCAGTTCTTCGATGCCGTCCCAGCTGTGTCCGGTGGTTTCGGTCCCGGTAACGTCATCTTGCTTGCGTTTTGTCATGGTTTTTCCCCCTTTACGGGTGCGCAGTCTTGGCAATCGGGTTGCTTGTCGTCGCCCAAGGGGATTTGCGCGACGGATTGATAAATGGCGCTGCTGCCGGGCCTGAAGGCCCACAGGATCACGCCTGCAAAGAAAAGGAACATCGCCAACAGAAACCAGCTGTCTGCAAGTTCACGCATGAAGGAATAGGTGTGCATCGGTACTCTCCTCAGCGGCTGGCGTCGGGGGTGAAGGTCGAAAAATCAACCATGGTTCCAAGGACTTGAAGATAAGCGATCAACGCGTCCATCTCGGTCACTCCGGGCTGCCCGTCAAAGTTCGATACAGCCGCTCCGGGATACCGCTCAAGCAGACCGTCATAGTCGCTTTCGGGGTCTGCCTGGGCACGGAAATCGGCGTTTGCGGCGTCGATCTGTTCATCCGTATAGGGCACACCCACAAAGCGGTGGGTCTCCATCAGATCCTGTGTGTAGGTCGGCTCGATCGGGGTGCGCTTGAGGAACGCGTATTTCGGCATGATCGATTCCGGCACCACGGATTGTGGATTGCTCAAGTGGTCCACGTGCCAGGCGTCTGAATACCTCTCTCCCACGCGGGCCAGATCGGGGCCGGTGCGTTTGGACCCCCACTGGAACGGGTGATCGTACATTGATTCAGCCGCCAGCGAATAGTGGCCATAGCGCTCAACTTCGTCGCGCATGGGGCGGATCATCTGGCTGTGGCAGACATAGCAGCCTTCGCGCACATAGATGTCGCGCCCCGTGAGTTCGAGCGGCGTATAGGGCCGCACGCCCTCGACTTTTTCGATGGTGTTTTCCAGCCAGAACAGCGGCGCGATCTCAACGATCCCGCCCACTGTCACTACCGCAAGCGAGAAGATCAGCAGCAGAGTTGGGCTTTTTTCAAGAATGGCGTGTTTATCGACAAGGGCCATGTTCAGTTCCTTATTCTGCAGGCGTTGCGGTTGAGGGCAGGGCAGTGGCGACCGGTTTCGCACCGCGAATGGTCATCCACATGTTCCAGACCATGATCAGCCCGCCACTGAGGTAAAGCACGCCACCCAGGCCACGCACGACATACATCGGGTATTTGGCGGCGACGGTGTCAGCGAAAGAGTTCACAAGGAAACCCTGGTCGTTCACTTCGCGCCACATCAGGCCTTCCATGATACCGGTCACCCACATCGACGACGCGTAAAGGACGATGCCGATGGTCGCGAGCCAGAAGTGCCAGTTGATCGCAGACGTGGAATACATCTTGTCGCGGCCCCAAAGGCGTGGCGTCAGGAAGTAAAGCGCGCCGAAGGTGATCATGCCGTTCCAGCCAAGCGCGCCGGAGTGGACGTGTCCGATGGTCCAGTCGGTATAGTGGCTTAGCGAGTTGACGGCGCGGATCGACATCATCGGGCCTTCAAAGGTCGACATGCCGTAGAACCCCAGCGAGATGACGAACATCCGCAGGATCGGATCGGTGCGCAGTTTGTCCCACGCCCCTTGCAGGGTCATCAGGCCGTTGATCATGCCACCCCAGCTGGGCATCCAAAGCACGATGGAAAACACCATGCCCAGGGTCGCCGCCCAATCGGGCAGGGCGGTATAGTGCAGGTGGTGGGGGCCGGCCCAGATGTACAGAAAGATCAGCGCCCAAAAGTGGATGATGCTAAGCTTGTAGGAATAGATCGGACGATCGGCCTGTTTTGGCACGAAATAGTACATCATGCCAAGGAAACCCGCGGTCAGGAAAAAGCCCACGGCGTTGTGGCCGTACCACCACTGGGTCATCGCATCCTGCACGCCCGAAAAGACCTGTACGGATTTCGATCCCCAGAAGCTGACCGGAATGGACAGGTTGTTGACCACATGCAGCATTGCCACGGTGATGATGAAGCTCAGGTAGAACCAGTTGGCGACATAGATGTGTTTCTCGCGTCGTTTGAAAAGCGTGCCAAGAAACACCGCCAGATAGGCCAGCCAGACAATTGTCAGCCAGATATCGGTGTACCATTCGGGTTCTGCGTATTCCTTGGATTGCGTGGCCCCCAGCAAATAGCCGGTCGCCGCCAGCACGATGAAAAGCTGATAGCCCCAGAAAACAAACCACGCGAGGCTGCCGCCAAACAGGCGCGCCGCACTGGTGCGCTGTACAACATAGAAAGAGGTGCAGATCAGCGCGTTACCGCCAAAGGCAAAGATTACCGCCGACGTGTGCAGGGGCCGCAAGCGTCCAAAGTTGGTGAACGGCTGGCCCCAATCGAAGTTCAGATAGGGAAAAGCCAGCTGGAACGCGATAAACGTCCCCACCAGAAACCCTGTTACACCCCAAAAGGCAGTGGCGATCACGCCTGCGCGGATCACGCCGTCGTTATATCCTGTTGGCGTGGCAAGCGCGGGTTCATCAATGTGCCGCAGCACCCAGACAAAAAGCCCGGCCGCAACGACCATGATCAAAATGGCATGAACCTGATAAGCCAGATCATGCGCCCAATTGGCCCCGATCGCTGCAACGACAGCGATCACCCCCAATATGACGAGTTTGAAATAATTCATAATGCACCTTCTTGTTTGCGCAGTCCCGTCGGGGGCGCGCACCTGTTCGCAAAAGGACGATTAGAGGGCGGGCAGGTGGCCGACCTTGATCTGAATCAAGTTTGCGTGTTTGACTTGATTATCTGACGACATGCACAGCACAATTGGCGTGTCGCACGACATGGCCTGCCACCGAACCCAGCAAGATGTCTGAAAACGCCGGTTGATGCGATGCGATCACGATGCAATCCACACCGCTTTCCTCGGCCCAGCGGGTGATGCGGGGTCCGGCGCGGCCATCGGCGATGGCGGGATGGCAATTGGGGATACCCTTGGCCATCTCGGCCAGCTTTTCCGCCACTGTTTCGCGGGCAGTGACCATGAAATCGGGTGGAATGTAATCCGACACATAGATCGGTATCATTTCGATCACGTGCAGCAGAGTGATCCGCGCATCGGGATCGGCCAGTGCCTTGACGGCCTGAAGTGACAGCTGGGTTTTGGCGTCTTCTTCAAGGACGACGGGCACGAGGATGTTTTTGTACATGGCTTGGCTCTCCTGTTTTCTGGATGAACCAAGCAAAGCTTATCGCGCGGGGCGGTGCCTTGATGCAGATCAAGTCGCCACAGGTGTGGAAATTAAACCAGTGGGCCCCCGTCCGCATCGTCGCCCGTGGCGATGTGCAGGGCATCGAAATCCATGACCTCGAATTGGCGGCGGTCGGTAAACCGCAGGATGCCTTCGTTTTTCATGGCGCCGAACTGCCGGCTTACTGTTTCCAGCGTCAGCCCCAGATAGCTGGCGATTTCCTCGCGGGTGAGGGGCAGGACCATTGTCGTCGCATCCTCAAGCGGGCCTATTCGTTGACGGCGCACGAACATCTGGACAAATGTCGCAATTTTTTCGCGCGCGGTCTTGCGCCCCAGCAGCACCATCCAGTCGCGCGCCGCGTCCAGCTCATCCAGAGCCATTTCAAGCAACCGCTGCGCCACATGTGGTGTGGTTGTCACGAGATCTTCAAACGGTTTGCGTTTGAAACAGCACAAGGTCACATCGGTCACCGCCACCACATCGAATTCGATCTCTGAGCGTCCCGGCCTGCCGATGAAATCCGATGGCAACAAAAGCCCCACCATCTGCATCCGCCCATCTTCCATCGTCTTGCCCAGGGTTGCGACACCCTCGACCAGCGACGCCACATAGGTCAGCTCATCGCCGCGCCACAAGATCGGATCGCCCGCCTTGAAGGACCGGTAGCTTTTGATCTTTTCCAAAAGCGCCAGTTCAGCATCGTCGCAGCGCGCACAAACCGCACTGTGCCGGATCGGGCATTCGGTGCAGGTTGGACGTTTTTTTTCATCGATGTGCATATTTGATCCAAATCAATGTGAGGGGGGGAGGAATGGGCAATCTATCGGTATGACACATCTTGATCAACTTCATTCGTACGGATTGTTTGACGCGAAGGTTCCGCGTTACACCAGCTATCCGCCTGCAAACCACTTCAGCGCCAACGTGGCCGCCGCAGACCAGGAAAGCTGGATCCAGGCGGTGCCCGACGGATCGCAGATCTCGCTTTATCTGCATATTCCGTTTTGCAAGCGGCTGTGCTGGTTCTGCGCATGTCGGACCCAAGGCACGAAAACGATGCGTCCCGTTGACGCATATGTTGATGTGCTGATGACCGAGATCGACAAGATCCGGGCGTTGCTTCCCGCCGATCTGTCGCTGTCGCGTCTGCATCTGGGGGGCGGCACGCCAACGATTCTGTTGCCTGATGTCATGGCGCGTCTGCTGGACCGCGTTTTTGACCGCTTTGCCACCGGCGAGGGGTTTGAATTTTCGGTCGAGATTGACCCCACCGAAGCATCCACGGCGTTGCTGAACACGCTGTTGTCCTATGGCATGAACCGCGCCAGCATCGGTGTACAGGATTTCGACCCGCGTGTGCAGACGGCCATCGGGCGGATGCAGTCGTTCAAACAGACCCATGATACCGTGGCCCATCTGCGCGATGCGAATTTGCCCAGCCTGAACATGGATCTTCTCTATGGGTTGCCACACCAGACCGAAGCAAGTCTGGCCGCATCCCTTGAACAGGTGATGGCGCTTCAACCCGACCGGCTGGCGCTTTACGGCTATGCCCATGTGCCGTGGATGTCGAAACGTCAGGTGATGATCGACAGCGGGGCACTGCCTTCGGCAGAGATGCGGTTTGATCTGGCCGAAAAGGCACGTGTGTTGCTGGGTCTTGATGGGTTTGTGCCGATTGGCATCGACCATTTTGCGCGGCCCCAAGACAGTCTGGCAACGGCCAGGGCCGAAGGTCGGCTCAGGCGTAATTTTCAGGGCTATACTGATGACACCGCCGAGGTGCTGATCGGGCTGGGGGCATCGGCAATCTCGAAATTCCCGCAAGGGTATGTTCAGAATCACCCTTCGACGGCGCAGTATTCGTCCGCCATCGTGTCTGGCGGGCTGGCCGGGGCCAAGGGCCACAAGCTGACCCTGACTGACCGCTGGGTGGCGCGGGCGATCGAAAGCCTGATGTGCCGCTTCGAGATCAATACCGACGCCTTGCGGGCAGAGTTTCCGACCGCCTCTTGCGCCATTGCCCGCACCCTTAGCAATGTGGCCGCAGCCTTTCCGCAGGCGATCGGTTTTCGCGACGGCGTGCTTTACGTCGAAAAGGGGTTCGAGCCGTTGGTGCGCATCATCGCGGGCAAGCTTGACACGTTCAAGACAGATCAGGTTGCCCATAGCGCGGCCATCTAGCGCCGCCGTTTTTGCCAGCTGACACCGCTGGGTCAGATCACCAGATCCGCACCGTATACCGTGCGGATCCATCGCGGCAAGGTCGGGGCCGATTGCATCAGCCGCCCTTGCGCGAAGACCAGCATCTGGCGCGGCGGGACGTTCAGGCCAGAGTTGTCAAACACCATGCCGCGATCCGCCAACAGCACCGCCTGCCGGATCAGCGGCTGGCTGCGCTGGTATCGCGCGCGTATCTTGTTTTCGGGAACGTCATGCCCGCCTTCATCCGTGCGCCCCCGTACACGCGCGACAGACAGATCGGGGCTGTCAACGCCCACATGCATGACCACGACCAGATAACCTCTGGCACGGGCCTGTTCGATCAGATCCAGTTTCGAGGGATGTGAAAAGACCGTTTCGGTGGCAAAGCTTTGGCGCGTTTGCAGCATCCCGGTGCGGCGTGTCTCGGCGATTTTGGCGGCCTCATAGGACGCCCGCATCGAACTGTCTTTCAGCTCGTCCCGCTGGATCACATCGGCGTTGATGAAAGGGCCTGCAAAATGGGGTGCTACGCGGGTCTGGTAAAGCGTTGACTTGCCCGCGCCGTTGGGTCCCGCCAGCAGGACCAGACTGGGCCTCATGCGGCGGCGTCATCCTTGGCAAAGACCAGATTGCCCCCCGCATCAAGCCCCACACCCTGACCCAATACGCGGCGCTGTTCATAAAACGCCTCTTCGGATTTGGACGGCTGCCCCATCTTTTCGGTAAAGGCGTCAAGCCAGGGGGCTTCTTCGTCCTGATGCAGCGCAGTGGTGTCGATCCTGCCCTCAA
The DNA here is from genome assembly GCA_963728645.1 of uncultured Alphaproteobacteria bacterium. Classification (GTDB taxonomy): domain Bacteria; phylum Pseudomonadota; class Alphaproteobacteria; order Rhodobacterales; family Rhodobacteraceae; genus Sulfitobacter. The sequence goes on from CAVSLU010000012.1 coordinate 45,807, forward strand.
GGGCGGCGGTAATGCGGGCGTGATCAAAGGCACCGGAATGTTCGATGGCCCGCCCCAGCTTGAGCCAATGGGTGATCTGCCCCGCAACCGAGCGGCTGTGCAGATCCGCCTCGCGGCGCACCAGAGACATCACATCGTCAGCTAATTTCACGGATTGAGCCATCGTCGCCTCCTTCATGTTTGTCTATAGGTAGCAAAATGCCACCTGAAAGTCAAGCTGTGCGCCGTCGGGGGTGCGTGCGGCATCCCAACCGCGCGCCCTAGTCTTGCGACCACTTCTGCAACGCGTCAACCACACCGTTTGTCAGTGTTTGCAGGTCTTCCTGAACGGCAAGGGCCGGGCAGGGCTGTTTCAACCGATCCGCCATGTCAGAAAGGGTAAAGCCATTGGGTGCCTCCAGCGTTTCCAGCTCGGCCCAGGTTACGGGCACGGCCACGGGGGCGTTCGGACGGGCACGCAGCGAATAGGGGGCGATCGCCGTTGCGCCGCGTTCATTGCGCAACCAGTCGATAAAAATCCGACCCTTGCGCCGGGCCTTGGACATGTTTGCGGTAAAGCGATCCGGGTGACGGTCGGCCATCACATGGGCAAAGGTCTTGGCGAAAAGCTTGATCGTATCCCAGCCACGGGTGCGCCGCAGCGCCACCCAGACATGCACCCCCTTGCCCCCGGTCACAATCGCCCCCGAGCGCAGACCAAGGTGCCCAAGCGCGTCGCGCACATCAAAGGCCGCGCTGCGGACCTGCGCCCACTCCAGCGCCTCATCGGGATCAAGATCAAAAACCAGCCGGTCCGGCCGGTCAAGCCGATCCGTGCGCGCACCCCAGATATGCGCTTCGATGGTGCCCATTTGGGCTGCGGCAACCAGGCTTTCGGGGCGCGTGGCATAAAGATAATCGGCGCTTTCGCCATCGCTTTGCCGGATCTCGATCCGCGACAGCGCCTCTGGCATGCCGCCGGTGTCATGCTTTTGGAAAAAGCACTGCCCGTCAATGCCGGACGGACAGCGGAACAGCGACAGCGGGCGGTGGCCTGCCAGATCGATCAGGCGTGGGCCGACGCGGTCGTAATGCCGCGCGACATCGCCCTTGGTGCAGCCTGCTTTGGCAAACACCAGCCGGTCCGCGTGTGTGATGGTGACGCCTGCAACCTTGATGTCCATTGATGCCGTTTCCTTTTCAGGGTGTTCCAGAACGACCGCACTCGCGGGTTTGTCGTGGCGCAGACCCAGAAAGCTGCCGTGACGAATGTGGCCTTGGGCGGTGAATTCGGTGAAATCCACCTCTGCCACCCGATCGGGCCGCAGCCACTGCGCGTCGCGGGCAATGTCGTCGGGGGTATCGCTGACCGCGGGCGTCTTGCGTGGGGTGGTGGCGGTGACCAGCTTTTCCATCATGTCATGCGAAAAGCCGGTGCCGACGCGCCCCTTGTAGCGTAGGATACCGTCTTGGTGGCTGGCCAGCAGGAGCGATGCAAAGGGCCTGTCCTTCTTGTCCGAAGGCGACATGCCGACGATCACGAATTCCTGTCGTCGGGTGCACTTGATCTTGAGCCAGCTTTTCGTGCGCCGTCCCCGATAGGGCGCGTCTGTGCGTTTGCTGATAATGCCCTCGGCCCCGGCCTTGCAGGCCCGGTCAAACACGTCCGGCCCATTGCCTGTCACATGGTCGCTCAGCCGCAGGGGCCCGCCGGGCGGCACGCCCGAAAGCAGCCTTGCAAGACGGTCGCGCCGATCGGACAGGGGCGCAGTTTGAAAGTCCTTGCCATCCAGTGACAACAGGTCGAAAGCAAAGAATACAAGCGGACCGCCGTCCGACAACGCCCGTTGCAGCGACGAAAACGCCGTGCCTTCGATCCGCGCCGCCATGACTTCGCCATCCAGCAGGGCGGCATCGCAAGGCAGCGCATCAAACGCGCCCGACAGGGCATGAAAGCGATCGGTCCAGTCCTTGCCCGACCGGGTGTAAAGCCGCACACCGCCCTTGCCGATGGCCGCCTGACAGCGGTAGCCGTCGAATTTGGTCTCGTGCATCCATCCGTCACCGGTCGGCGCTTCTGTCACCAGCGTGGCAAGCTGCGGGTTCAAGAAATTTCGGACGCTTGCGGGTCCGTTCGGGGGCGGCTATTGGCGGGCCTATCCTTGGCGGGGGCATCTGCGGCGATCTCGTCCATGTCGCGGCCCGTCTTGACCGACAGCGCCTTACCGTCCGTTAAACCGTCGGGCACATCTTTCGCATAGTCGTCGCGTTCTTTGATCAACAGCCAGTTTTCGCGCTTTCCCTGACCCCGCATACGCACCAGCGTCCAGCCCCCCTGCATATGTGTGCCTTGCAGCGTGAACTTGAGCTTGCCGTCCCGCAGACCTTTGGCAACGTCCCCCTGCGGCACCCATGTACCGCGATCCCACAGCATGACCGTGCCGCCACCGTACTGGCCTTTGGGGATCGTGCCCTCAAAACTGCCATAGTCCAGCGGGTGATCTTCGGTGCGCACGGCAAGGCGTTTTTCCGACGGCGCAGGCGAGGGGCCCTTTGTCACCGCCCAACTTAGCAGCACACCATCCCATTCGAGCCGAAAGTCATAGTGCAGCCGGGATGCCGCATGTTTTTGCACCACAAAGCGGCGTTGCCCTGCGCCGTTGCCCACCTGTCCGCGCGGCTCGTCCGTCTGACCGAAATCGCGCTTGGTGTTGTACTGCGCAAGCTTGTCGGGATCGCGGCTGTCAGTTGCGTGCCCCATTATGACGCTTTCTTGCGCGGCGCTTTCCTTTTTGACGCGCCGCCCCGTTTAGCGCCAGCGCCTTTGCCCTTCGCCTCTTTCAGGCTTTCCTTGAGCGCGCTCATCAGGTCGACCACGTTCTCGCCGCCGTCAGAGCCGCCATCTTCTGTACGCACGCGGGGTGTCTTGTTGTTTTTCATTTTCGCATCCAGCAGGTCTTGCATCGCTTCGGCGTATTTGTCGGTATAGGCACCGGCGTCAAACGGGGCCGTCTTGCGTTCGATCAACGAGGTCGCCACATCAAGCAGTTCGTCATCCGAAGGGTCGTCGGTGATGTCGGTGAAAAACCCGTCGGCCTCGCGCAGCTCGTCTTGATAATGCAACGTCTCCATCAACAAGCCATCGCCGCAGGGCTTCACGGCGGCAAGATATTCCTTGCCGCGCATGGTGACCTGCCCCAGCCCGACCTTTCCCGCCGATCGCAGCGCATCGCGTACGACGCGGTAGGCATCCTGGGCCAGATCATCGGCGGGGCTGATGTAATAGGGTTTGTCAAAGTAAAGCGGCGGGATTTCGCAGGCATCAACAAATTGAACAAGTTGAAACGTCTTCTTGGTTTCCAGCTTGATCTCGTCAACCTCATCAGGATCCAGCAGAATGTATTCATCACGCTCGACCTCATAGCCCTTGACGATATCCTCGGTCTTTACCGGGCCGATGCCGGGCACGGATTTCTCATAACGGATGCGCTTGCCCGAGGGTTTGTGGATCTGGCGAAACGACACGCGCGACCCTGATTTGGTGGCAGAAAAGATCTCGACCGGGATAGATACAAGCGAAAGGCGAAGCTGGCCTTTCCAAAGCGCACGCGGAGCCATTGTGTTTTCCTTTCACCTGAGGCGTGATGAAAAAACGTACAGTCGGCCCGATGGTTCCCGCCGGGGCTGCGGCCCCCGTTAACGACCGCTTTCCAGGCAGGGCAAGACACGGGAAGTGCCGCAAGGATATTGAAATCAGCCGGATCCCAAATATCTTGGCATTATGGAAAACGCACGCGCCACGCTGAAGACGCGCTGGAAACGAGCAAGGAACCGACACCGATGGAGGATCAGATTGCACCACCCCTTGTGGGCTGCGCTGACCATGCGTTCTATCTTGATCTTGACGGAACGCTGGCCCCGCTTGTCGCACATCCCGATCAGGTGGCGATTGCGCCCGACATGCTGAAGATGGTGGCTGATCTGATGGATGTCACGGGCGGTGCGGTCGCGATCCTGTCCGGGCGCCCGCTGGCTGAAATCGACCGGATCATCGCCCCGCTGAGGGTCTGTGCGTCGGGTGCGCATGGCGCTGAAATGCGCGGCGCGGGTAACGTAGAGGGGGCCGCGGACCTGCCCGAAAAAATCCGTGCGCAGGTCGATGATTTCGCGGCAAAGCATGGCTTGATCGTCGAGCAAAAGGCCGGTGCCGTTGCCTTGCACTATCGCAGCGCCCCGGATCGGGCAGACACCTGCAAGGCCCTGATGGAAAGCTTGGCCACCGACCATTGTGATCTGCGGGTGCTGCACGGCAAGATGGTCAGCGAGATCGCGTCGGCCGCGTGCACCAAGGGCACGGCGATCAACGCGTTCTCGAAGATGCAGCCGTTCCGGGGCCGTGTGCCTGTGATGGTGGGCGACGATGTCACGGACGAAGACGGTTTTGCTGCCGCACAGGCCTTGGGCGGGATCGGCATCAAGATCGGCGAGGGGCCAAGCGTCGCCACATATCGGTTGGGGTCGGTCGAGGCGTTGCACGATTGGCTGGCAACCCTGCCACGACAGGCACCCTAGCCCCCGGCAGGTAAGATCGGAAACTGATCTGTGCCAAAGCTTGATCTGGCTGCTCAGCACTGGCTGCTTTTGTGTTTTTTTCCTTGCGCCCTTCTCAGGAACCGGGCAGCGGACTCCAGGCTTTCGCGCGCCTGGTCCAGTTCATTGGGCCACAGTATCCAAAGATGAAAAAGCCCCCTGACAATCCGCGATGATACGGGCACGCCGGCACGACCCAGGCTGCGGATCAAAAGCAATGTATCGTCCAGCAGAACCTCTGAAGTCGAAGCGGTGATCCAGACGGGCGGTAGTTTCCCCAGATCTGCATGCAAAGGGGAGGCGGCAACAGATGTGTCGGACAGATCAGGCATTGCCATACGGGCCAAAGCGGCATCGTCGCGATCGTCGTTCATCAGGTCATGGGGTGAATTCGCCTGCCGGGTTTCGCTTTGCCCCGACCGATCAGTATTGGGCGACATCAGCACAAGCGATTGCACGTGCTGCGGCACCTCAAGGGCGAAATTCAGGGCAAGGTGGCCGCCCGCGCTGTCGCCGATAACGTGGACCGGCGCGTCAAAGCTTTCAGCGAACACCTTGACGCTCTTTAGTTGGGCGGGCCAGATTGCTTCGGGTGCAAGGGGATAATCGGGAACCCACACGCGCATCCCGGCTGCCCGCGCCAGATAGGCGGCGCAGGCGGCGTGGCTCCGGGAGGATCCGAAAACATAGCCACCCCCATGTAGCCAGATCGCATCTGGCCCATCCCCAAAGTAATGCCCTGCGAGGTTGCCCCGTTCAAAGGGCTGGCCAGCTACATCTTGATCCGTCAACTTTTCAAAAGCGGCACGCATTTCCCACACCGTGCCGGAAACGGGATTGGCCTTGATCAACGCCACGACACGTGCGCGGGTCATACATTGATCGAGCCGACGGACCCTCCGTCTATGCGGTAGTTCGACCCCGTCGTGAATGTCGCACGGTCGCTGCACAAAAGCGCGATGGTCGGTGCGACCTCTTCAGCTTTGCCGCGTCTGCCCAGAACGAGATAGGGGCGATCTTCTTTCAGAAAGCTCTCAACGGCCTCGTCGACGCTGCATCCAAGTTCGTTCGCACGTTTTTCCATCATGCCGTCTGTCATCGGGGTTTCGATGAAGGCAGGTGCTATGCAGTTCACCAGCAAACCCTTGTCCGAATGGGCCATGGCGATGCTTTTGGCAAAGCTGAGCAGCGCGGACTTGGCTGCGTTATATACGGTTTCGTCCGGGTAAGGCTGCGCCACGTTTTCCGAAGCGATAAATACAATGCGCCCCCAGCCGCGATCACACATCGCAGGGCCAAGGTGGCGTGCCATGCGCACGGCAGACAGAAAATCGATGTTCAGCGCCTCATCCCAATCTTCCTCTGACATCGTCAGGGGATCGCCCTTCGCGCCTGTCACGCCTGCGGCATGCACCCAGATATCGAACCCGGTACCGACATGATCAAAAAATGCCTTAACGCCTTGGGCCGAGGACAGATCAGCCGCTTTGCCCTCCAAACCCAGATCGGATTTGACCTGCTCAAGCGCGTCGCTGTCGACATCGGTCAGAAAAACCTCGACGCCCTCGTCCCTAAGGACTTGGCCGTTTCGACACCTATTCCGCCGGATCCACCCGTCAGCAACGCCCGCTTTCCACTTATCTTCAGGTCCATTGTTTCCTCCAATCAACTGTTGCGCGAAATAAATGCCCGCTCTTTTCTTCAGACTAACGGGCAGGGCGGATTTGTGTTCCAAGCGGCGGGTAAAGACGCGTGCCAGGGCCGGTTGCAGCAACAGGTCGAATGGTCGCAATCGGCGGAAAACGCCGTCTGCGCGCTGGAAACGGCGAAGTTCAGCGCATGGATCTAAGCGTTTTGTCCAACGGGAACCGGCCGGGTGCGTGGCAGTTGGTCTTGCAACTTGAACGCCAATCAAAGGAGGTTCCTATGGATCATTCAAACCATACCCCGCTTACCCCTGACGAAATTACTTCGAGAAATCTGGAGGGTGCGAATATCTACGGGCCCGATGATTCTCACATCGGTGATGTAGCGCATTTTCATGGCACAGGTGACAGCGCACGTGTGGCTTTGGACGTGGGCGGTTTTCTGGGCATCGGAGCCAAAATGGTGGCGCTGCCGGTGACGCGTCTGAATTTCATGCGTGATGAAGACGGCAAGGTACACGCAACCACCACGCTCACCAAAGATGAACTTAAGAACCTTCCCGAGCACACAGATTAAAGGCGGGTAAAAGATCCTGAACAAAACGGCGGCGCAAATCGATGGTGCCGCCGTTCCTGCATTTCAGGCCCGCCGGTCTGCTAGTGACCCGGCCAAAGACCGGGCTGTGCGGCGATCTCCAGCAGATGGCCATCCGGGTCCCGGAAATAGATGCTTTTGCCGCCGCGTTTCCAGCTGGTTCTGCCTTCGATCAAAACATCTTTTTCGATCAGATGTTCCTCCCATTGAACCAGCGTTTCATGATCGCAAACAAACGCCATATGCAGCGGGCCCGCGCCGTCATGGGGTGGTATGATGCCACGACCCGTGTCTACCCCTTCGGTGGTGCCGCCCCGCAGGAACAGCAGCAGAACGCTTTTCCCACCCACGTCATAGGCGCATAGCCTTTGTGATTTCATCAAGATGGGCAGACCCATGACGTTTTCATAAAAGTCAGTCGCCCTGTCGACGTCATCGACATAAAGCGCGGTTTCGAGAATGGAATCCAGCTTTGGCATGGTATGCTCCTTCGGTCTGCTTGAATGGCCTTTAGGCTGGAACAGTTGAAGCGCCTTGGAAGTTCAATTCGAGGTATGGTTTGGGGGCGTTTATGCAGTCGATTGAAGACATCACAGAGGTTGAAGACAAGGCTTTGCGCCAGGCTATTGCACGTGCTCTTGATGCGCACCGGTCGGACGGTCGGACCGGCATTGCCGCCGCGATTATCCATGGTGACCGGGTTGTGGTAACCGCCGAGAACGAAGTTGACCAATATGGCGACCCTACCAAACATGCGGAAATCGTTGCCATCAACGCGGCATCGGACAAACTGGGGCGCGAGGCGCTAGGCGATTGCGTCCTTGTGTCGACATTGCAACCTTGCGAAATGTGCCTTTCAGCGATGCGCTTTGCAGGAATTGGCCGTGTGATATTTGCCGCGACCAAGGCCAACGTGGCCGCCAAGTATTTCGTTTTTCCCGGTTTCGGGATTGATGATTTCCAAGCCGCATCGGATAGCACGTTTACCTATGCCGGGGGCGTTCACGAAAGCGATGTCTTGCATCTATATGCCGATGGGACAGAGTGAAAGCGAGGCAGAGCGCGAGCTGCTTTCAGGGGCCAAATTTAACCAAAGAAGTGTCGCTTGAACCAAAGATCAGGTCTTGTGATTTCAAACGGATTGCGATGAAGAAGTCATCGCCCTTTCCTGCGGCTTCAGAACGACGCGCACCAGCAAGGCGACGGCCCCCAGCATCAGCGCGCCTCCTCCGGTCCACATGATGGCCCCGGCCAGTTGTTGGTCCGCCACGGGGGTCAGGCCGTAGGGGGCTGTCGTGAACAAGTGCCATGCGTGCCAAAGGGTGCGGGCAAAGACAAGCAGGGCCGACAGCAGCGTCATCTGCCCGGCGGTCAGCGCGATGCCGATAACCACCAGATGCGGTTGTGTGTTGATGCTGGCCATGACCGCCGACCACAAAAGCCATGCAGATCCCAGAAGCGTCAGGTGCATGGCCCAATAGATCCGGTCCGACATAAGCGTAGCGGCATAGGGGGCGGGGGCGTGCCAGAACCAGAAGAGCACGGCAAACACAACGGCGGCAGGCAAGACGGCGCGCAGCGGGGCAGGGGCGGCACGCGCCAGCAGTGGTGCGGCCAGTAGCGTCAACAGTACGTGCTGCGCAACGCGGGCAGAAAAAAGCGCCATAGAGGCGGCACATAGCGGCGAGACAAACAGAAACGCAACCAGCCCCCAACCCGCGATAGCCATGCTTCGGTTCCGCGCTTTGAAATAAAGCACCGATGCCAGAACAAGCAAACCGGCAATCAGGACCGGATCAAAAAGCCAGCGGGACCAAAGATCCTGCGGGACGGGCGGGGTGCCGCAAAAGGGGATATAGGTTTTGTCCATATTGGTTTCCTTTCTTATCCGCAGCCGTCAAGCAGGATCACAGGCGTTGCGCTGAACACAATAGCGACCATCGAGATGATCGTCGTCCAGCGCGCGGCGATGTGGAATTCCGTATGCTGGCGGCGACCCACCAATGACCAGCCCGCCACAATCAGCGCAATCACGGTTGCAATGCCAATGGCGGTTGACGTGACTGGATATGAGAACACCGCACGCTCTGCGCAGGCAGCGGAAAGTGCTGCGTAAACAAAGATGAAATGCACAGTCCAGGTCAGTACGGGGCGGGCAATGCCACGCAAAAGCGGCTCTAGCGTATCGGTTCGGGTCTTTTCGATCATGCGAGTATCCCCAGTTGCGGCGCACATAATACCACGGCAGCGACCAGCAGCATCGCGGCGGTCACGGCCGTGTAGGGCGCACGGTTGACCTCTGGAACGCGCTGGCCCGCAGACACTTGCCCGGTGAGCTTTCTGAGCAGCAAGAAGAGGCTCCAGTAAAACAGGATAAAAAGCTGAACGGCGAGGAAACCGGCCACGACCCACAGGGTTGCGCCAAGCGCAGTGCGATCCGGCTGCACAGGCAAAACCGCAAGGATAAGCGCGCCACCCGCCAGCGCGGCAAGTATCGCAACACCAAGATCAAGCGCCGCATGACCGCTGCGCCGCGCGCCATAGGCGGCCGCTGTCATGCCACACCCTGCAACCACCGAAAGCGCTGTCCACAAGGGATCAGGATCACCCGCATCACGGGTGAAATCAGGCTGCACATTCCACAAGAACATCATGGCAAAGATGAGAGACGCAAAAAGCGCGACCATGATCAGCAAGGTGCCGATGGTGGCGATATACGTATGCCCCAGCCGCGAAGCGATATCGACGGGCAGTGTGCCTTCGGTGCCGGTATCAACGGTTTGCCCGGTCTCTGACGGCTCCCACGCCCATATGGCAAAGGCGATCAGCGTGGCCCCCAGACCGGCCGCTGCAGCGATATAGAAGCTGGCCAACAGCGCAATCATGGTGACCGCAACCCCGAATGCGGCCAGCATCGGTACCCAAGTGGGATGCGGCAAGCGCACGACCTGCAACGGTTCGCCCGTCACCGGGTGGCAGCCAACTGTCTCCCGTCGCCCGTGAGGCGCATCGCGCAGCACGCCACCGATTTCGTGGGCCGCTTTCTCAAGCAGGTCTGGCTGATCCCAAAGCGGCTCGCGGGAATGGACGCGGGGGATGGCGTGAAAGTTATGCCCCGGAGCAATCGGGGGATAAAGCCATTCAAGCGTCCCGGCTTTCCAGGGATCCCGCCCCGCAAGCGGACCGCGCCAGCGGTGTGCGATGAAATCCCACACAAAGACCAGCACACCGGCGGCCAGAATATAGGAACCTATACTGGACAGCATGTTAAGACGGTCCCAGCCCAGGCCTGCGGGATAGGTGGCAATCCGGCGCGGCATGCCGCGCAAGCCGGTAATATGCATCAGAAAAAAAGTGATATGAAAACCGGTGAACATCAGCCAGAACGCCCATTTACCAAGACGCTCCGACATCATTCGGCCGGTAAAATGGGGTGTCCAGTAATAGAACGCGCCGATCAGAGGGAACACCATGCCGCCGATCAGAACATAGTGCAGATGTGCCACCACAAAATAGCTGTCATGGGCCTGCCAGTTGAACGGGACCGACGCCAGCATCACGCCAGTCAGTCCGCCGATGACGAAAATGAACAGGAACCCCAGTATGAACAGCATGGGCACGGTCAGCCGGGGGCGCCCCTGCATGAGCGTGAGGATGAAGCAAAAGATCTGAACGCCCGTTGGGATCGTCACCATGGCCGACGCCGCAGAGAACAGCGACAGCGTGATTGTTGGCAACCCCGTGGCAAACATGTGGTGCGCCCAAAGACCGAAACTGATGAACCCCATTGTGACAACCGCCGCCACGGCAAAGCCGTACCCGAACAACGGCTTGCCGACAAAGGTGGGAAGCATCGTCGCGACCATCCCTGCTGCTGGAAGGAAGATGATATAGACCTCCGGATGGCCAAAGAGCCAGAAGAGATGTTGCCACAACAGCGGGTCGCCGCCCATTGTCGGATCAAAGAACGGCAGACCCAACACTCTTTCGACCTCCAGCAGGATCGAGCCGATGATGAGCGGCGGAAAGCCTACTGCGATCATGAAAGCGGTCACCAGCATGTACCATCCGAAAATCGGGATCCTGGCCAGGCTCATGCCGGGCGCACGGGTGCATAAAATGGCAGCGATGATTTCGACTGCGGCAGTGACGGATGCGATTTCGGCAAAGGTGACACCGATCAGCCAGAAATCCGCAGAAAGGCCGGGGGTGTATTCCTTCGTTGACAGGGGCGTGTACATGAACCAGCCAGCGTCCGGCGCGGCATTGAACAGGAAAGACGACAGCACGATCAGCCCGCCAAAAAGGTAACACCAATAGCCAAACGCCCCCAGTCGCGGAAAGATCAGGTCGCGCGCGCCCAACATGAGCGGCAGCAGGTAGACGGCGAACCCTTCAAGAATGGGAATGGCAAACAGGAACATCATCAACGTCCCATGCATCGTGAAGACCTGATTGTAGGTTTCAGCATCCAGGAATGTATTTTCGGGTACGATAAGCTGCGTGCGGACCAACAGCGCAAGGAAACCCGCGATCAGGAAAAAGATCAGACCGGTCACGATAAAGCGCTGACCGACGACGCGGTGGGACACGGAAGACAGGATGCGCCAGCCGTCTGGTGTTGCCCATGCGCGTTCATATTCCGGCAGCTCGTCTAGAACCGGGCCCTGACGGGGTGTCTCGTGGCGGGGCGTCTCGTGGCGGGTATCGGTCATTTCAGGCTCGCCAGATACTGAGCAACCGCGCGCAGGTCGGGGCCACTGAGGTGATTGTAGGACGGCATCTTCGCGCCCGGTTTCATGTCTTGAACATCCGCGATCCAACCCGCAAGGTTGCCTACATTCATGCGCCACATGCCTGCGCCAAGGGCCGCGCGGGCACCTACGCGGGTCAGGTCGGGGCCAATATGCGCTCCCTCGGCAACACCCCTGATCGCGTGACAGGCCGTGCACCCCTCGTTAAGGAATACCTCGCGGCCACGGGCAAGTTGCAGGGTGTCCGCATCTTCGGCCTTATTGGCAAGGCTTGTCAGAAAGGCATCATAGGCTTCGCGCTCAAGCACGATGACGTCAAAGGCCATCAAGGGATGGGACAGGCCACAGAATTCGGCACACTGGCCCCGAAAGCGCCCCGTCTTTGTGGCGGTGACTGTGATCTCGTTTACCCGGCCCGGGGATCATGTCCATCTTGCCGCTGATCGACGGAACCCAGAAGGAATGGATGACATCATCCGTTTTCAGCCGCAATGTGACGGGCGTCTCAAGCGGCAGAACGATTTCGTTGGCGTCCCTCAGCGCGGGCCCATCGGGGGCATAGCGTACGTCCCACCAGAACTGATATCCGGTGACCTCGATCACCATCGCGCTGCGATCCACACGCCCGATCGCGGCAAGAGTTAGCGTAGACCCGACCACCAGCGCGGTGAGCGTAATCACCGGCAGCACAAATCCTCCGACCCATATCAACCAACTGTGGCCCGGACGTTCACGCCGCCATGCGAACCAGACCAGGCCCATGACGAACAGAAAAATGACAGCCGCCGAAACCGACATCGCGAGGGTCAGCACAAGGGTGCTTTCAGCACCCTGACCTGCGGGGACCAACGCAGTCTGGCTGTCGAATTGGCCCAGGGTGCCGGCTCCCTCCATCAGTCCCGTCCTAGCGTATAGAGATATGCAACCATATCGGTGGCATCGGCCTCGGTGACGCCCAGATCGGGCATCGCCGTCTGTGGTGAAAAAAGCGGGGGATTGATCAGCCAGCGGGTCAGGTCGCCGGGCCGGTTCGTAAGCACGCCCGCAATATATGCGCGATCGGCCAGCCCCTCAAGCGAGGGACCGACCGTCCCGCGCGCTCCTGCCACGCCAGGGATCACGTGGCAGGCTCCGCAGCCGAATTGGGTCAATAACGTGCGTCCGTTTTCAGCATCGCCGTGCAGGACGTCAAATTGCATGGCGCTCCAGTCAGGTTTGGCGTCAACGGGCCCTTTTTGGTACCAATGGCGCAGCTCTGTCTGCTTTGCCGCCATCCAGCCCACGGCCTGCCCCACGGGATCGGATGCAGGCGACGCAAGTGACCAAAGCGTCACTACGACGATCCCGGCACCGGTGATCAAGGACGCCAAGGTGAACTTTATGATGGCACCGTATTCCACGTCCGCTATTCGCCGACGATGAGTGGATTATACACCCGTCTGTAGTATTCGCTGACCGCGCGCATGTCTTCGTCGGTCATCTTTCGCGCGATGCTGCTCATCACATTCAGCGGGTCATTATCGCGCACACCGTCTTTCCACAGCTGAAGTTGATAGGTCATGTAATTGGCGTATTGCCCGGCAATGTAGGGCACGGATGGAGGGTTTCCGGTGCCTTGCGGACCATGACAGTTCACGCAAGCGGGGATGCCCTTTTCAGCGGAACCCACGGCGGCCAGCTGTCCGCCCCACTGCAATTCACCCTGATCCGCGGGCCCAGGCGGCTGCGAAAGGGGGGCACGGACGACAGCGTAATACGCAGCGACCGCTTCACGTTCCCTGTGCGTCAATCGTTGCGCAATGCCGGACATCACATTGTTTGGCCGCGCGCCGGATGCGTAGTCGTTCAGCTGCTTGAAGGTGTACCAGGCAGCCTGGCCGGTCAGCCGTGGAAACGCCCCCGCACCGTCGCCCGCCCCCTGTCCACCGTGACAGGTAATGCAGGCCATGCCCGATCCGCCGTTCTGCGCACCACCCATGGCCACAAGGCGCCCGCGTTCAAGCATGTCATCATCGGGCGGTTCGGTGATCGTCGCGGCAAACAGGGTGCGATCATCCTGAAGCCGCGCTTCAAGCGACTGTGGAGAGGTCGTGGCCGTGCCTTGCGCGTTCAGCATCAGGGATCCGGTCAATATCGTCGCGGTCGCACCGATGACGGAAAGGGCGGTAATCTTTATGCGACTTTTCATAGGTGGCCTCCTTTACGCATCCATCAGTGGGCGCGGGTTGTTGAGGTAGTCGTTTTTCAGGTGATCAAGCGTCCAGTACGCCAACCCCATAAGCGGGCCTGTCGGGTTGTAGCCAAGGTTCTGGGGGAACAGACATGCGCCAAAGACAAAAACATTGTGGTGATCCCACATCTGACCGAAACGGTTCACAACGCTGGTATTGCGGTCGGTGCCAATCACTGCCCCGCCCACATTGTGGGTCGTTTGATAAGGCACGACGGAGTAGTTGGACCCCACCGCTGCCAGATTGGTCGATGATACGCTGGTGACGTGGTCCATATTCTTGGCGATTTCGACGGCGCGGTTCATCACATAGTCCGACATCTTCCGGTCGTTGTCGGGAAAGTTGAAGGTCATCCGCATCAGAGGCCTGCCAAACTGGTCAGTCCATGTCGGATCAAGGTCGAGGAAATTCTCAGGCGTGGACATGCTGGAGCCGTGGATCACAAAATCGGCGTGGTGAAGATAGTTCTCGCGCACGGCGCGTTTCCACTCTGCCCCCCAGGGCGGCGTGCCGTCCGGAACAGGCTGGTAGCTGATCGGGCGGCCGTGGTATTGCTTGCAGGCGATGTACCCTCCGCCAACGAAACCAAGTTCGGAATGATCAAAATTGTCGCCGTTGTAATCATCGACGACAACGCCAAGGGCACCTGCGCCCATAAAGGGGTTGGTCACAATATCCTGATCCAGAAACGCGTCGACCGCCGCGATGGTTTGGTAGGAATAGTTGCGCCCGACCGTGCCGGTGCGCGTCTCAGGGTCGTAGGCTTCGCCCAAACCGCTGATCAGCATCAGATGCACGTTCCAAAGGGAATACGCGTTCATGCACACGATGTCGGCCGGTTGAAAAACCTCGATCCCGTCAGCATCGACATAGGTCACTCCGGTCGCCGTCTTGCCGTCCTCTGCCTTTTCGACGCGCAGCACGGTCGATTTGAAACGGATCTCGAAATTCTCATGATCCTTGATGCGGTCGTAGACGCAGATGATCGGGTCTGCTTTGGCGAAATATCCGCAGCCGAAGCGTTCACAGAAACCGCAATAGGTGCAGGGATGCAACTGCGCCCCATAGGGATTTTCATAGGCTTTGGTGACGTTGGCCGATGGAAACGGAAACGGGTTCAGGCCCATCCTTATCGCGGCCTTTCCAAACAGCGTACTGCTGATCGGCTGCTTCATTGCGGGATTGGGGTAATCATTGCTGCGCGGGCCTTCAAAGACGTTCCCGCCGGGGCGTTGTTCCCCGTCAAGATTACCGGCCCTGCCGGCAGCGCCGCAGATCTTTTCAAAGAAATCCAGATGCGGCTCCAGCTCGTCATAGGTGACGCCCCAGTCCTGCACGCTCAGATCTTCGGAAATAAAGCCGGTACCATAGCGGTTTTCGTAGTGGCTGCGCATCTCCAGATCCGAAGGCAACGGTCGCCAAAGCTGGCCATTCCAGTGGATCCCCGCACCGCCAAGGCCCTCTCCGGGCAGGAAAGACCCCAGACGCCGCATCGGCAACGCCCGTTGATCGCGGGAATTGCGAAACGTGAGGGTGTTTTCGCGCACATCCATCATATGTTCGTAGCGCAGGCCGTACTTCAACTCGTCATGTTCTTGGGGGGCCCCAAAGCTGGTGGCGTCATGGCGATGGTCACCCCGTTCAAGGATGACGCATCTTTGCCCCGCGTGCGCCAGCTCATAAGCCGTTGTCAGGCCGGTCCAACCACCGCCAATGATAACGACATCCGTCTTCGGAAGGGTCTTGTCGGGCATGGCTACGGATCCTTCCTTGCGCGGGGAGACGGCATTGAACCGTCCCCGCCGGGCTGATGGTTGATCCCCATCGGGGGCTTTGGATATGGCACGTTATGCTTGTCCACGAATGCGGCGTAATAGGCATGTGCACCGGGGAACCCGACCATTTTCCAGCCTGCGTAATCGTCGTTGCCCCCATACATCGGATCGGCGAAATACCCCTGATTGGTCAACGTCCACACCTCGTCGAAGAACGTGTTTGATGGGATGTCGCCCATATCGATGCTGCCTTGTGACATACGGGTGACGACATCGCCGCGGCGGGCTTCTTCCATCAGCGCAAAAGCGGATTCCGCTTGGTTCAGACGGGCAAGCCCCTCGCGCATCAGTTGGGCAGGCAGAAGCGGCAGCTGGTAACCCTGTTCAGGCCCGCCTTCAAAAAACGGGCCCTTCATGTAAAGACCCGCACCCTTTCCGTATGGTCCGGCCATCTGCAAATCTATGAAATCGACAACGCCAGCCTGACTGGCACTTGGGTATGCGTCCTGCGGGATAAGAGTATCGCAGAGCGCTGCCAGAAGCCTGGCTTCGGCATCGGACAGAAAAGAAAACTGTTGATCGTCCAATGCAGCAAAGGCGTGGCGGGGTATCGGGATTGCCGTAGCAGCGGCGGCCGAAAGACCTGCGAGCACGGCGCGGCGTGAGAACTTGGCTTGCATCAAAATCCCCCTGTCGGATGAAGGCATTTGTGGAAGAACAACCACATATTTAGCGCAAGGGTTCCGCTAAGATTTCCATCAGGGGGCGAAAACTGTGCCAGAGGCCATGATTTCAAGGCCAAGTCGATCACAATTTTGTTCAAGCTTGCCTTTGGAAATGGCGGAGGCAAACTAGCTTGTATCGGGAAAGGAGAGCGATATGTCCCAGAAAACTTCCAAGCAGGACGCGTCTTTCAATCGCAAGAACGAACAACTTAAATCGGATGAGCGGGCCGAAGAACGCGAACGCCGCGAGAGCGAGCCGACCCAAACCGAGAAATCCCTGACAGGGTCCGAACGCAACGCGGTTTCGGAACACGGCAGGCTGTCGGCGCTCACGGTTTATTCGATCATCCTGCGCGAAGGTCAGGAGGAGCTGAACCGCCCTGTCGGGTCGCTTTGGTGGTCGGGCATCGCTGCGGGGATCGGCATCTCTACCTCGATCCTGGCAGAGGCGGTTCTGCGTGGAAGCTTTGGCAGCGATCACCCCTACATCACCGCAATCGAAAGTCTGGGATATACGTTCGGCTTTGTTTTGGTGATCCTGTCGCGGCTTCAGCTGTTCACCGAGAATACGATCACCGTCGTGTTGCCGCTGTTGACAGAGCCGACGAGGCATCATTTCACCTGCACCGCGCGGCTATGGGGTGTGGTGCTGATCGCCAATCTGGTCGGAACAGCCTTTGTCGCGGCCATTGCGGTTCACGCGGGTCTTCTGACGGATCAGATCCTTGGGTCAGTGCTGGAAATTTCACGCCACCTCAAGGAACTGTCGCCACTGGAAACCTTGTTGCGGGGCATGCCTGCGGGGTTCTTCATCGCGGCCGTGGTGTGGATGCTGCCATCGGCCAAGGGTTCCGATGTCGTCGTCATTGTCATGTTTACATGGCTTATCGCAGCAGGAGAATTCACTCATGTGATCGCAGGATCGAACGAGATTTTTACCCTTGTTTTCAACGGTGAGTTGGGCATTTTCGCTGCGATTGGCGTGCATATTGCCCCTATGCTGATTGGCAATATCATCGGCGGGACAGGGTTGTTCGCGATGCTTGCCTATGGCCAGATCAAGAATGAGATGTAGGATGGTGCCTTATTTTGCGTCGCTGCCGAAAACGTCCTTTATGCCATCGCGCACGTTCTCGCCGGCGGCGATCAGAATGCTATCGCTTTGCTTGATTTCCTCGTCCGGATCCAGAATGGCTGTCTGGTTTTCGCGCGAAATCGCCACGGCCCGCGCTCCTGTCGGCAGGTCGAGCGTTTTCATCGTCTGGCCAACCAGATTTTCCGGGACGGGATAGACCGCAAAATGCACGCCCTCCACGATGCCCAGCTGGGACCAGACGCGCTCTTCGTTTTCGATCGAATGCACGATGGATGACGCGACAGTGGAGTGAGGCGTTACAACGTCGTCAAAGCCAAGTTCTTCGCAGACATCAAGAAGCTGCGCCTGCACGATTTGCAGCACGATGCGTTCAAACCCGATGGACCGTCCCACAACGGCAGCAAGGATGTTCACGTCGTCTTGGTTTGTCATCAGCATCAGCGCGTTGGCACCATCGCCATAAGCGTCGCGCAGTGTCTGGGGCAGGGTGCCATCGCCTTCGATGAAACCGCAATCCAGGCGGTCCGATATGTCGTCCAGCCGCTCTCGAGAGCGATCAACAAGAACAACATCATGCCCGGAATCGAGCAGTTGCGTTACGACAGCGACGCCAAGCCGCGAGCCTCCGATCACGATAATGCGCATGGGTCAGTTCCTTTTGAGCCAGGTGCCGGGCAGGCACAGGATGATCAGAGCGATGAATTCCAGCCGCCCAAGCAGCATCGCGAGAATGAGCGTCAGTTTCAGATGCGCGGCAAGGTCCGGGCCGGTAACGCCCTGACTTAACCCCACCGTTGAAAGCGCCGATACGACTTCGAAAAGGCCCGCAAGGGGTGCCACACCTGAAACCAGAAAAATCACCCAGCACGTCAGCATGGCCGTTAAATACATCACCAGCAGCGCGGTCACCGCGATCACACGGTCGACCTCGACCTTATCCAGACCGTCGCGAAGATAGGTCACTGCACTGGACGGCACGCGCACCCGCAGCACGGCAAGCCGGACCATCTGTATCAGCACAAGAACCCGCGCGACCTTGATCCCACCTGCCGTTGATCCCACGTCGCCACCGATCAGCATGGCAAGCAGAAGGATCGGCAGAAGTGCGACGTGGCTGGAGACTTCATCCGTCGAAAAGCCCGCGGTGCTGAACCCGCTGAGAAAATTGAGCGCGCCCGAATAAAGCTCTGAGAAGCCGGGACTGTTGATGGCCAGATCGACGCCCACAAACAGGGCGACACCGCCCGCCATCAATGAAAGGGTCCCGACCATGTGCGACCTGCCAACAGCATCGCGAAAACCGTAGCGCCATAATTGTGTGTAGAATGTCAGCGACACGGCGGCTGCGACGCAGATCGCGATCACCGCCCCTTGGGCCAGCGGGGTATAGCTGGCCAGGCTGTCCGCACGGGGTGTGAAGCCACCCGTCGACACCGCCGCCAGTGCGACGCTTAAAGCCTCCCACCAGTTCGGGATCAGGACCAGACAGACCGCCACCGAGATGACGCTTAGCACGATGTAGGACAATAAGACTTGCCGCGCCTGCACCTTGATTGACGACAGACCGTCCCTGTCTGTCATGTTGGTACGGCTCATCGACAACGAAGCCGAGGAACTGCCCGAAAAGATCGCAAGACCTGCGAAGGCGATCGCGAAACCGCCACACCACTGGATCCAGCCGCGCAGCAGATGTCCGGGCACCGGCCAGCCTTGCGTGTCAAGCGCCACGCTTAGGCCCGTCGAGGTAATGCCTGATACGGCCTCGAAAAACGCGGAAAGCGGCGGCATGCCCAAGACCCATAGCGGCGGCGTGACAAGAACGCTGGCAATCACAAAAATCAGGGCAAACACCGCAAAAGCCTCTACCCGTCGCAGATCCTGCGGAAAGGAGCGGGTGCGATAGGTGAGTGCCACGATGCCCAAGCCAACCACCTGAGGCAACAGAGAGGCCGCAAATTTCCATTCGGCAAAGGCGGCCCCGATCAACAACGGGCGGAAGAACAACGGCCAACAGCACAACGGCCTGCTGACCCACCGCAAGGGTGACCACCGCAGGCCGCGCGCGCAGCGCTGTCGCCCGCAGCGCTGTCGAATGTGTCAACTTGGCCACTGGCGCAGGGATGTGATGGGATTTGCTGGGGTTTGCATGGGGTGGGAACCGCTGATCAGGGCTGTTGGTTCCGGCGCTGGACCCGCGCGGCCCGGAACCCAGCCGTGGCAGCGGCGTTGGTCAAGCGCGGCACGGTGCTGCAAAAGGTGCTATGAACGGCACTGGTTGAAAGGGTATATCCAATGACGCAAAGCCATTCCTCAAAAGAAACAGCGGGCACTGAATCCCGATCCCTTACCGATATTCTCGACGCTGTGCGCGACGTCGGTCAGAACAAAGAATGCGTCAGTGTGGGCGATATCGTGCAAGCGCTTGGCCGTGCATCGACGGTCGCGATGATCTTTTTACCGGCGATTGTCGCGACCACACCGCTTAGCGGGATCCCCGGCCTGTCCGGGCTTTGCGGTATAATTATTGCGCTGGTTTCCGCGCAGGCCCTTTTCGGGCGGCGATCGCTGTGGCTGCCGGGGTTCGTGATCCGCAGGCAAGTGGAGGGCGACACCCTTTCCGACGGTCTGAAGAAGGTGCGAAAACCGCTGCTGTTTCTCGACCGTCATACCCAAGAACGATTGACCTTTTTGACCAAGGGGCCCGGGGGCAAGCTTTTGCTGGCTCTTTGCATGTTGGGGGGCTGCACCATGCCATTTCTTGAATTGATCCCATTTTCGGCCTCCGCCGTCGCTGCGTGTGTTTCGCTTTTGTCGGTGGCAATCCTTACACTTGACGGTGTGCTGGTCGTCGCAGCCGCCGCCGTGGGCGCAATCGTGACGTTGCTGGTAAGCGTCCTGATCTGACGTCAGGTCAGATCCGCCACGACGCGATCCCCGATCCGCAAGGCAAGTGCTGCGATGGTCAGCGTCGAATTTACGCACGCGGCTGAGGAAAACACCGACGAACTGGCAATAAACAGGTTTGGGTGGTCATGGGTCCGGCAGTCCCCGTCTACGACGGAATTCCCTGGATCTGCGCCCATAATGGTGCCGCCCATGATGTGATTGTTCGGCCTGAACCCTTCACTTCCATCCTCAATACTGACCAGAGTAGCATCCAGCCGTTCCACGATGTCACGAAAAACCTGTGCCGTGTGTTGCGCGCTGTCGCGTACGTAATCGCCGATCTGATAGTGAATACTGGGGCGCGGCAGGCCAAGCGGGTCCATCTGATCAGCGCTGAGCGTCAGTCGGTTTTCAGGGTCGGGCAGTTGCTCATGGAAATTGGAAATTGCACAACGATGTGCCGCACGGTCCCGAACCGCGGTCGCAAGCGCAGTGCCTGTCAGACCGCTTTTGATGGCCTCGGACGCGACACCGGCGGCGGATGATCCGTTCCAGAGGTGCAGCTTTTTGGCAGACATTCTGCGACGGTGATCGCCATCACGGAATTTGAGGATAGAGGTATTTTCCTGCGGGCCGCGTCCCGGCCAAACCGGCATCGGCATGTCAAAGGTCACCTGCGTACCGGGATGATCCATCAGGTTGCGCCCGACCTGATCCGACCTGTTGGCGATGCCGTCCGCCGCGCCATCCTGTGCTGAAAGCAACATAAGGCGCGGCGTCTCGATGCCGTTCGCGGCAAGCACGAACTGACGCGCGGTTACCCGCCATTCCGACCGATCAGGCTTGAAAAAGCGCACTGCGGTGATGGTGCCTTCGCGATCTTTCTCAATGAAATGCACGACCGCATCGGTGATGACTTCAGCGCCTTGCCGTTCGGCTTTCTCGACAGCAAGATTGCCGGAATACTGCGCTCCGATGGGGCAGATCGGCATGCAGTTGTTGTTCCCGCAGCAGGGGGGCCGTCCGCGATAGGGCTGCCGGTTTCGGGCCACCGGTTCGGTTTGCATCAGGTACCCGTGCGGGTTCAGACGCTCCGCGATCGTGCGATCCATAAAGCTGACGGGAATGCCCTCCATCGGATAGGGCGCACTACGGGGCGCGAGACCTTCGTCCGGTTCGCCGGAGACACCCATAAGGATCTCGGCCTCGGTGTAATAGCGTTCCAGATCGTCATAGCCGATAGGCCAGTCTCTCCCGACGCCGTAAAGCCCCCGCAGCTTGAAATCATTTGGAAGAAACCTCCAGGTGGCGGCGGCCCAATGCCAGGTTGTACCGCCGACGCCCCGGATAAATTGCTGGTTATAGGGATCAGGACCGGTCTGGATCAGATAGTTGCCCCAGTTGGTCGGATCGGGAACGGGTGCGTGTTCCGGCTGGGGGTAGGGTGCCATGAAGTCGGTGCGCGCGCTTTTGCGCCAGTTGTCGACCAGCTTGTTGCGCTCAAGTCGGGGGCCGGATTCAAGGATCAGCACCTTGAGCCCCGCGGCCGACGCCTTGTCTGCGACCATGCCGCCCGCGATGCCCCCGCCCACAACCACCACGTCTGGTTGGAATTCGATGTCGGTAATTGCCATTTCGCACCTCCGGCCCGCGATTGAGATTGAAAACCAACCACCCATCTGCACCGAAGTTCCAGAAAATGGGGAACACCATCTTTGTTCGCGCGTTGCGCACCCATGAAAGGGGCCCTGAAATGAGACGTTGGATTTTGGGATCGGTCACATCTTTATCGTGTCTGGGAAGCTTTTGCGCCGACGAAGCTTTGGCGCAATCAAGCGACATTCTGCTGAATTGCACCACGTGTCACAGCCTGGATCAGACAGGGAACCCGCAATATCCCGTTCTTAATGGGCAGCCTGCGCTTTATATTCTGCAACAGCTCGCGGCGTATCGAAACGGTCTGCGCCAGCATCCACAAATGCAAAGCACGGCAACGGCCCTTGGCGCGGGCGGCGCACCGGCGATGGCGCGGATGTATGCGGATGCCCCAAGCCCGGTATTGAATGCCCCGGCAGACATTGCGCAGCATGCGGACGCGCGAAAGCTGGTGACCGAAGGCGACTGGGGCAGGGGGCTGGCCCCCTGCGTGTCGTGCCACACGGATCCGCAAAGCAACCCCGATGACAGCAAGATACGCTTGAGTGCGCATGCTGCGCCCCGCATCCATGGGCAGCCCGAAGGGTATCTCTCTGCCACCTTGCACGCCTATTCAGATGGAACCCGTCAAACCGGCGGCCTGAAGCGCATGCAGGCATATGCCGGGCTTTTGACAGATGCAGAAATCGCTGCGTTGGCAGATTATCTGGCAGCGTTTGCCGAACCGGGGGAAAACCAATGACAAACACGC
This sequence comes from uncultured Alphaproteobacteria bacterium, assembly GCA_963728645.1. GTDB lineage: Bacteria > Pseudomonadota > Alphaproteobacteria > Rhodobacterales > Rhodobacteraceae > Sulfitobacter. Next base: position 68,491 of record CAVSLU010000012.1, read on the forward strand.
GTATCGCACCCCTGTCACGTCGGCAGATGATGCTGTCCGGTACAGCGGTGGTGATCTTCGGGGCCGGGACGTCTGGCCTGCGGGCGCAACAGAATTCCGTAGATGTCGCAAACCGCCTTGCAAAGCTTGCCGGTTTCGAGGTTCTGCCCCGCGATCTGCTGGCCAATCTGCAAAACAATCTGGACGGCAACGCGATGGACCGTTTGACAGACGACGCACCGTTGCCCGATGCAATGCGCGAACGGGTTCTGACGGGGCTTTATACAGGCGTTTTGCCCGGTGCGGACAAGGATGCGATGGCCACGCGCATCGGCTTTTCATCTGCCCTGATGTGGGCCGCCATCGATCAAACAAATAACGTCATCAGCTATTGTGGCGGTGTGCCGCATTTCTGGGCCGAACCGCCCAAGGGGCCAAAGGGGCCGTAGCCAAGACCGAGAAGAAGCAGGCCTGATAAACAGGATAGGGCCTGAATGTTGTGTGCGTTCCCATGCTGAGCCCGGTTGCTCGGCATATTCTTCGTCGTCCCTTATGCAATTGATATATATGATAAAAAATTAAATTTCGGAACCCTTGGCGACGGTCAGAGTTTGCATCCCATCCAATCACATTTATTTGAGGAGAGGAACGTGGAGGAAGCCAATTTTTCGCTCAGCTGGATAGATTACACGATTGTGTTCATTTACTTTGTAGGGGTCGTCGCCCACGGTATCTACATCGCTCGAAAGAATAAGGGGTCGGATTCCGACGGCTATTTTCTCGCCGGTCGCAGCTTGCCGTGGTACCTGATCGGCTTCTCTCTTTTTGCGTCGAACATGTCCGGGTCCAGCTTCGTCGGGCTGATGGGGGGTGCCTATGACAACGGCGTGGTCATCTTCAACTACGAATGGACCGCCGCCTTCGTCCTGATCATCTTCGCCGTGTTTGTTCTGCCCTCATATTTGAAATCGAAAGTTTCGACCGTGCCCGGATTTCTGGAGGAACGGTATGATGTCCGGTCACGCCGGGCATTTTCCATTTTCACGATCCTCGCGATCATGTTCATTGATACGGCAGGTGCGCTCTATGCCGGGGGTTGGTGATTTCCAACGTGACGGCATACCTCAATCTGTGGACGGCTGTTGCTGTGCTTGCTCTGGTGGCCGGAATTTATACGATCCTTGGGGGGCTTTCTGCGGTTGTCGTCACAGATACTGTGCAGGCGGTGCTATTGATCATCGGTGCTGCGGTTCTGTTCTGGGTCGGGCTTGATAAAGTCGGCGGCTGGCAAGAGCTTTTCACCGATCTTGACGATAGCAAAAGACATCTGATTTTACCTGCTGACAATGATTTTCTGCCGTGGACCGGACTGTGGGGCGTGATCCTTTTGGGTTTTTACTACTGGACGATCAACCAATTCGTCGTCCAGCGCACCTTGGGGGCGGATTCTTTGAAAGAAGGGCAAATCGGGGCCCTCTTTGCGGGCTTTTTGAAGATACCAAATCTGTTTCTGATGATCCTGCCGGGTCTGATCGCGCTGAAACTCTACCCGGATCTTTCAACGCCCGACCTTGCCTTTCCGACCCTGGCATTTGAACTGATGCCGATCGGGCTGCGCGGTCTGATCATGGCGGCTTTGATCGCGGCAATCATGTCCTCGCTCGATTCAGCGTTGAATTCGGCCGGGACGCTGGTAACGCTTGACTTCATCAAGCCGTTGAAGCCGGACATGGATGATGGGACCTATGTCAAGATCGGTAAGGTCGTGACGGGCATCTGCATGGTGATCGGCGCCATCTATGCGCCATTGATCGCGGGCTTTGAATCGCTGTTTTCGTATTTCCAGTCGTCGCTGTCCTATATCGTTCCGCCCATCGTCGTGGTCTATATTTCGGGACTTTTCATCTCGTGGCTAAACGGAAACGGAGCCTTCTGGACGATCATCTTCGGTTTGGTCATCGGCCTGCCGATATTCATCCTGAAAGAGGTCTTCGACGTGTGGTCCAATGTCGGGCTGCCCGACATCCACTACACCGTCATGTCTTCGATCATGATGCTGATTGCGATCGGTCTTCATTTCGGTATCTCAGCCGCGACCCGTGCGCCCGACAAGGAAGGCGTCGATGAGCTGGTCTGGAACAGGCAGGAGGCCAAGGAAGAACTGTTCCAGTTGGAAAGCCCGATCTACCTTGATCGGACCCTTTTGTCGGTGCTGCTGATCATCTGCATGGGTGGTCTGATCTGGTGGTTCTGGTAAGCCTTAAGGGCAGAACCCAAGAAAACGCGCCGCGGGCGGACAAGAGCCTGCTTTGCGCACGGGGCGACAGGGAAGGGACCTTCAGGATATTCAGGACTGTTCTTTCAGATCAGTTTGAACGTGCAGTTCGCCCCGTGTACGCGGCAAGGATTGGGGATGCTCGTTGCGCAACCAAAGAAGCATCTTTTCGCGGATTTCGCATCGCAGATCCCAGACCTTGGGTGACGTTCGCGCCGTCATCAGCGCCCTTATCGCAATGGTGTCCGCGGTCGTGTCGACCACTTGCAGGTTCGCTACATCCTTGTCCCATAGGTCGCTTTCCTTAAGGAACTCTTCCAGTTTTTCCCGCATCGCTTCGACCGGGGCAGTATAATCAAGAAACCATACAACTGCGCCGATAACTTGCGCGCTTTGACGGGTCCAGTTCTGGAAGGGCTGTTCGATGAAATACGACAACGGCACAACCAACCGGCGGCGGTCCCAAAGTCTTACGATGACATAGGTCGCAAATATCTCTTCAATCCAGCCCCATTCACCTTCGATAACAACGACATCTTCAAGACGGATGGGCTGTGTGATTGCGATCTGGATGCCTGCGATCAGGTTGGCAAGGACCGGACGCGCCGCGATGCCCAGAACAAGCCCCGCCGCGCCAGCCGATGCGAAAAGGCTTACGCCATATTCCCGCACGCTTTCGAATGTCATCAAGACCGCAGCGAAGGTGACCAAGCCAATGATGATATTTGTGGCGCGCTTGAGCACTCGGATTTGAGTGATATGCTTGCGGGCGCGCAGGTTGTCTTCGACATCAATCGGATAGCGGCGACTGGATCGTTCCGTGAAATGGTTTGTCAGGACAATCAGCGTCCAACCGATCAGAGAAATCAACATGATCAGCATGATATGCCTGATCGGGCTTTCAACGGACGTGTCCAATTCGGTATGTGGCAGGGCCAGAATGAGCCCGCAAAGCACGAATGCAAGCCGAAGGGGTTTGCGGGATTTGTGCAGCAAAAGCGCGGTCAAGCCATAGCGCCTTTCAACGCGGGAAAGCAGAACCCGGTAAAGCAGTGCGTGCAAAAGAAGCGCGCCGCCGACAAACAGAGCGACGATAAACCCCCCGCTTACGGGGCTTGGCAACGTTGCAAATCTAGCCGTGATCGCGTTGAAAAGATGGGAATCAAAAATGTCAAAATTCATCCAGCCTTCCTTGTTCAGGGTCGAAGATCCTATCTGCCGTCAAAAAGGGCCTGAAGCCTTTGCTATGATCACTTTGCCCCAGAACGCGACAGGACGGTGCCGCGGGATCATTTTTGGGATCAACGCGATTGAGCGGCAATGAGTTCGAATTTCGCGACCGGGGCAGGCGGTGCGGGCGCCTTTTTGCCGTGCTGCGTTGGAATACCCGGGCTTGAAATAGCAGGCGCGGCTTGTCGGTCAAAGATGCCTGCATCTGCCAGATCACGTTTGCACAACGATTTGCTTCGCCGTGGATCCGATTGCAGTGATCGACTTTGGTGTTCTTGGAAGGTACGGGCAATCGGGAACGAGATAAGGTCAATCTGCGTTTTCACGAAAATATGAGGAACACAGAAACGGTCCCGGAGGAATTGCAATGCGCCTTTTTATTGCCGCTGCGATTGGCCTGTTTGCAACGATTGCCCAGGCACAGGACACCCCGACGCGTGATCCCGGCTTTGAAACCTTCGGATATCTTCGAACGGGCATAGGCTGGGGCGATGATGGCGGTCGCCAGACCTGTTTTCAGCTTCCCGGTGCACGGACCAAATACCGCCTTGGAAATGAATGCGAAACTTACGGCGAATTTGGCGGAAGCTTTCTGTTCGGTAATGCGGGCAGCGGCGCAAAGGTCAAACTTGTGTTGCGTGCCAGTCTTTTGGCGACACCCATCAACGACTATGACAATTTCCAGCTTTTCGGTGAAGAGGCATGGGTTGGCGTCTCGGGCCTGACTGACAAAGCAGCCTGGTCCGAAGCCGAGTTCTGGGCAGGGCACCGTTTTTACAAGCGCCAGGATGTCCACATAAATGACTTCTATTATTGGGACGCCACGGGCACGGGGCTGGGTGTGACAGGCGTCGATCTTGGGTTCGGCAAAGGTTCGCTGGCCTTGTTTTTCGCTTCTGCGGGTAACATCAAGGATGCTCTGGATGGGACGCCATACACGCGGGTTGATGCACGTGTAGAAGAAATTTCACTTGGTGATGACACGGATCTGACCGTCGGTCTGGATTTGCGTTTCCCCAAGGAAAAAGCGAACAGCAATGGCGGTATGATGACGCTGCAAGTGGACCATAAGACCCAACGAAACGAGAGTTTGGTTGGCGCGCTTCAGGTCGGCTGGGGGGCAGGGCATACGCTGTCTTTCGCATCCGATCCCGCGGCGACGCCCGCTGAAAAGGGGCTGCGCGCGGTTGGGTCATATCTGTGGAACGCATCAGACAGCTATGCCGCAATGGCGACCAGCGTTGCAGAGTGGCAGTCCGACGATGCCGACTGGTATTCGCTTGGGGCACGACAGATCTGGCGTCTTGGACAGGGAAATACCTATTTCGCGCTGGAAACCGGGGTGGATCATGTCGTGCCCGAAGCTGGCGACAGCCGAACGCTGGGAAAGATCACCGCTGCGTTGGAATGGCGCGAGGGGCCAAAGTTCTTTGACCGGCCAAGCTATCGCGCTTACATCACCTATGCAGGCTGGGATAAAGATGCTGAAACAGCCGGGATCGCGCCGGGGGTGTCGGGCAGGGATGGGATCAGCATAGGGTTTCAGGTCGAACATTTCTGGTAAGCGCACTGTGCTGGCGCACCCGGCGACACAAAGAACCGGATATTCCAAGACCGGATGACCGTTCCGTCCAGCAGCATGTGTCTTGTCAGCGCCCGTCCGGTAAAGCTTAAGGATCAAAAGGTTATCCGGTTATTTCCGCCAAACGTTCTGTTGGGACGCCGATAATACAGCTGCGCTGATCACCTCGATTGGAACTGCGGGCCTGAATTGCACGTTCCCGTTTCAGGATTTTGAAACAACATGGGGAAGAAGCAAGGAATGAATACCGATATGAAAATTCCAGGTCAGTCTCAGGATAACATGCCCGCCGATGAATATAAGATGGATCCGGCGCCGGATTACATGCCGCGCCATCCCGGTGTCGGCAAGCTTGACGGCAAGGTTGCTTTGATTACCGGCGGTGACAGCGGCATTGGCCGTGCAGTTTCCGTTCTCTTCGCACGCGAAGGCGCCAAGGTGGCCATCGCCTATCTTGAAGAAGACCGCGACGCCAAAGAAACCAAGAAGCTTGTGGAAGCCGAAGGAAGCGAAGCTTTGCTGATATCCGGCGATCTAGCTGACAAGGATCACGCGGCCAAAGTCGTTGAAAAGACCATAGAGCGCTTTGGCAAGCTTGATATTCTTGTCAATAACGCAGCGCAACAATGGCTGGACAAGGGTGCCACGGACCTGGACGAAGAAACACTGCGCCGGACGATTGACAGCAATGTCATGGCCTACTTCTTTGTGACGCAGGCCGCATTGCCGCATCTCGGCGAAGGTGCTGCCATCGTCAACACCTCCTCGGTCAATGCGTTCAAAGGCAACGCGGGTCTGGTGGCATATTCGACGACAAAAGGCGCTGCCCTCGCGTTTTCCCGTTCGATGTCAGAAGCACTGGTCGAAAAAGGCATTCGCGTGAACACCGTGGCACCCGGCCCAATCTGGACCCCATTCATTCCCGGTACAATGCCAGCCGAGATGGTCGAGGATTTTGGCAGTCAGGTCCCGATGGGGCGCCCGGTCAGCCGTGGGAGGTTGCGACAGCGTTCCTGTTTCTCGCCTCCAGCGACGGCAGCTACTTTACCGGGCAGACGCTGCACCCCAACGGGGGCGCCATCGTTGGCGCTTGACCCCTGGCCGCGCTGCCCCGTCATATACGAGGTCTACCCGCGTTCGTTTCTGGACACGACCGGATCGGGCACGGGGGATCTGCGCGGTGTCATCGAGAAGATCACCTACCTTGCACAACTTGGTGTCGATGCCATCTGGGTCGCACCTTTCTATCCGTCGCCATTGGCCGACGGCGGGTATGATGTGGCGGACCACTGCGGTGTGAGTGACGAGATGGGCGACATCGAGACTGTCAGTCACCTTATCGAGGTCGCCCACTCAGCTGGATTGAGGGTTTTGACGGATCAGGTTTTCAACCACACCAGTGATCGCAATCCCTGGTTCGAGCGGTCGGCCAACCGGCAGGAGGGATATGAAGACTGGTACGTCTGGCGCGATGCCAAGCCCGACGGGACGCCGCCGAACAACTGGATGAGCTATTTTGGCCCGCCCGCCTGGACATGGGATCATCGTCGCGAGCAGTATTATTGGCACCAGTTCCTGTCCGCGCAACCGAACCTCAATCTTCGCAACCCCGATGTTCAGGACGCGCTTCGGGATCAGATGCAGTTTTGGCGTGACCTTGGTGTCGACGGATTCCGGATGGACGCTATCTCGGCGTATCTTCATGATGAAACCTTTGCCGACAACCCCGTTGCCACCCCAGAGGTGCGCGCGCGTGTCGCTGGCCCATCGTTCAGCCCCTATGCAAGGCAAGATCATAAATACGATCTTTTGCCCGGCGACGGGGCCGCTTTTTGTAACAAGGTGCGCGCATGGGCGGGATCGGACGCTTATCTGCTTGGCGAGATCAATGTCGGAAACCGTGCTGCCGAGATTGCCAATGAATTCACGCAAGAAGGCAGGCTTGACGCTGCCTATACAATTGAATTTGCGCAACTCGGGTTTACGCCCGACGTGATCGCTGACGTCCTTGAACGGATGGAGAAAGGTAAGCAGGACCGCGGGGGACGCCTTGTCATGTGGCTTTCCACGCATGACCAACCGCGCCACCTCACTGCTTTTGGCGACGGGTCAACGCGTGACGCAAAATTTCTGGCACTTGCATGTGGCTGCCTTCCCGGCCCTTGGCTGATCTATCAAGGCGAAGAACTGGGTCTGCCACAGCCGGAATTGAGCCGCGAAGAAATCTTCGATCCATTTGACTTGATGTACTGGCCGGATGGTCCGGGTCGCGAAGGCCCGCGTGTCCCATTGCCCTGGACCGAAGATCAGGCCACCTACGGTTTCACCACCGGCACCCCATGGCTGCCGATGCGATGGGGCCCGGCAAAGTCAGTAAAGTCGCAGTCCGGTGACGAAAATTCCGTCCTTTGCTTTTACAGAAAGCTTCTGCAACTGCGTCGGGAATACCGTTTTACCGACGGCTGCATCGACGCGGTTGCGGTCGATGGCGATGTCCTGTCCTTGGTGATGTCATGCGATACGGGACGTTTCCAAGTGCGCTTGAATTTCGGTGCCGAACCGGTCGACCAAGATGCAGACGGGCAAGCTACGCTTTTGCTAGGCACAGACAATGACGTCTCATGGCACCATCTCCCCCCTCGGGGCGGAGGTTTATGGCGGCTAAGCGTGACGTGAGCGCTATCCGACCCGCCTGACCGCTCTGAAGGGGAGGGAGGCCGGACCTCCGTCATGTGTTCCGCTGCATCCGGGGGGATTTTGACGCGGCCGCCAGTTTGGGCGAATTGGGAAAACCACTCTCGCGATTGCCAATATAGCGCATTGCGAGAAAATGCTCGCTCAAGGTTCGCAATTCCTCGACCGGTATCGTTTCAGCGCCAAATCAGTCTCGTGCTATCCCTGTTTCCATGGTGTCCCAGCTTTCCAGAAAGTCCGCCTTCTTGTGCGCGTCAAGAAAAGTCAGCAGGCCGGGGCCCAGTTTGATCGGCAGAAAGCTTCCGGCGAAATCCCGCAGATCGAAATGTCCCACAGCAGAGGTGTTCGCGGTCGGAACAAGCGGGATCAGATCGGATTCCTGCGCCAGAATAGTCTGTCCTTCGGTCAGCAGAAAAGCAATGAACCGCCCTGCGATTTCCGGGTGCGGTGAATCCTTGGGCACAAAGGCGGTCCGGGCCATGACAAGGTTGTAGTCGCTCATCAGGTGAATGCCGATCCGGTCGTCCTGTGCGGCGGCCGCCAGCGCATAAGAGCCGATCGTGTTCATCGACAGGGCAAGATCGCCCTGCGCTGTAGCCGCGATCATATCGGAGGTACAACAGAACTTTCGGACGTGGGCGCGGGTCAGAACCTCTGCCATGCGGGACGCTTGCAGACCCTGGACGACATCCTGTGTGGCAAAGAGGTATCCGATGCCCGAGCGGCGCAGATCATAGATGCCGATCTTTCGGTTGAGGCGGGTTTCGTTGCTGCGGATGTAGTTGATAAGTTCCCGATGCTCCCTTGGCAGGGTGCCGGGCGCGATCTGATCGACGTTGTAGACGATGGCGGCGGGCTCAAATGTGAAACCGAACAGCTCGGACCGCCAGACCGCCCAATCGGGCAGTTTGACCACATCGGGGATCGACACCGCCAGCGCCAGCCCGCGATTGACCAGATCGACCTGAAGATCCATGGCAGGACTTATGACGATGTCGGGCATATCCTGTGAACCGGCAGCCATGATCGCTTGGTGAAGGTCGACGGTCTGGTATTCGCGGTAGCTGATCATGACGTCGGGGTTCAGGCTTTCGAAGCGGTCTATCAGCGGGGTCATGGCGGCCGTATCGGTCGCGCTGGAGATGCTCAGTATCGTCCGTTCCTGTGCCGAGACGGGAAAGGGGGCAATGCAGATGGCCAGCATCAGCGTCGTGGCCGCAGCGACGGCACGGGCGGTCTTTTGCGACAGCAGGCGCGGAAACCGCATTTCTGCACGCAATCCCCCCGCGGGAGAGGTGCCAAGCACAAGCCGGGCATTGTGGCTTTCGGTGACTGCGCGTACGATCGACAGGCCCAGACCCGATCCCGCCGTTTCCTTGGCGATGGACGTAAAACGCTCTGTCGCGCGCATGCGGTCAGCCGCCGCGATCCCCGGACCTGCATCCTCGACGATCAGCGACACGTATTCCGGCCCTGTGCTTTCAAGTGTGACATCGATCGTATTGTCGTCCGGCCCATGACGACGCGCGTTCTCCAGCAGGTTCGACAGCGCCTCCCGGATCGAGATCGCATCGCCACGCACAAGGTCGTCGCCCGCAACGATGCTATCCGCCGACAATGTCACCGTGACCCCGCGCATATCGCTGTCGCGCAGCATGTCTGTCATCATTTCAGTCACGATGGGCTTCAGAGCAACGGGCCGCAGCGTGTCGGTTTCCGAGCGGTGTGTGACCATTGCGTGGGTCAGCAACTGATTGGTCAGGCGCACGGTGCGCCGTGCCTGATTGTCGGCCTTTTGCACACGCGTGGCCATGTCGTCAAACGACGTCGCATCCCCGGCGAGTGACAGCTGACCCTGAAGCGCCGACAACGATGTGCGGGTCTGGTGCGCAACATCGGCGATGAAGGTTTCGGTCAGGGACCGGTTGGCGTGCAGTCTGCGCATGAACCCGTTGATGGCGTCGAACAGCCCGCGGATTTCGCGCGGAGGTGCGCCATCGATCTGCGACAGGTCCGCAGGGTCGCGGTCTTGCAGCGCCTGTGCCATCTGGCGCAAGGGTGACAGGGCTGCGCGAATGGCAAGCCAGACGAACGCCAGCCCGATCAGCGAAACGACAGCAAGCCCCGCCATGCCGTTCACGAAAAGCGAGCGTTGCTGGACCGCGCGACCCGCGCGGGTCTGACCGATCTGCACACCGACCCAGACCCTTCCCGAGGGTGTCGTCAACTGCCGGCCCTGCTGCACGAAACGGAACGGCGCATCCAGATTGGCGTCGTAGAACACAGGTGCCGCGCCAAGCTCGGCGTCACGGGGCCGGGGCAGGTCGGGCGTGCCGGTGATTTCACCGTCGCGATCGGAAAAGACGCGGTAGATCACCCTGTCCTGCGGCGCGAGGCCGAGAATCTCCATCGCGGAATAGGGCAGGTCCACGGTGATGCCCGAAGGCCCGGTTGACACCCGGTCGAGAATGGCAAGCGCCGCACCTGCCAGCAAAAGATCGTAGGTGCGGTTGGCGGCATCGCGCGCATAGCTCCAAAGCAGGACCGAGATGATCAGCAACAGTGCCACGAACCCCAGCGCCATTGACGCCAGCAGACGGCGTTGCAACGAATAGGTGCGGTCAGTCTTCCGAGACATATGCCATGTATCCCAGCCCGCGCGCCGTCTTGACCACCAGCGGCGTACCTTCCAGCTTCTTGCGCAGACGCGCGACGATCTGTTCGACGGCGTTCATGCTGGGTGCCTCATCGAAGCTGTAGAGCTTGTCTGCGACCTCCTCCTTGGTCAGCATCCGGCCGAGGTTCCCGATCAGGATTTCGAGCAACTGGATCTCGCGGGCGCGCAGTTCCACATCCAGCCCCCGGACGGTGGCCCGCTTTGCACCTCGGTCGAACACAAGTTCCCCGGCAGTGAATACGTTGCTGGCATTTCCCGCCCTGCGCCGCGCCAGCACACGGCAGCGCGCCGAAAGTTCGCGGAAATCCACAGGCTTGACCATGTAATCGTCGGCCCCGGCGTCCAGCCCCAGAACCCGGTCGTCTATCTGGCTGCGCGCGGTCAGGATGATGACCGGTGTCTGATCGTCACGCGCCCGTAAAGACCGCAACACTTCATAGCCACTGCGACCGGGCAGGTTGATGTCCAGCAGCACGATATCGAACTGCGCGTGCCGCAGCAGGCTGTTGGCTTGATCGCCGTTCGCCTCGCGGTCGATAGAATGACCTTCGGACCGCAGCCGATCAATGATCGTTTCGGCAAGGTCGTCGTTGTCTTCCACCAAAAGCATCCGCATGTAGTTACTCTACAGGCTTACGCGTGCCGGGGATAGCCATGCCGGGGCGTGTCAGCGTGGCGACAGGAAAGAGTCAGGATCGCAAAAGCCACGCCACAGCAGAGCGACAGACTGGCACGTTAGGACAAGGCCGAGGGCGCCCTTGCGTCCCGCTAAACACGTCTCAATGGGAGGAGACCCCGATGACCCTGAACCGTTTCTGCGGCGCCGCACTGCTGGCCGCCAGCCTGACCCTGCCGACCTTCGCTGCCGCCGAAGTCGACAGCCCCGAATGTATTGCACCGGCAAACCCCGGCGGCGGCTTTGACCTGACGTGCCGTGTCGCTCAGACCGGTCTTGCCGCGCAATTCGACGGGCCGATGCAGGTTACCTTTATGCCCGGCGGCATCGGTGCTGTTGCCTATAACCTTTTCAACACCACCCGCACCGACGATTCCAACGCGATCGTTGCGTTTTCGACCGGATCGCTTTTGAACATCGCCACGGGCAAATACGGTGCTTTCGATGAAAACGATGTCCGCTGGGTCGGCACTGCCGGTGCTGATTTTGGTGCGGTCGTCGTGAAGGCCGACAGCAAATACACCTCGCTTGAGCAGCTGATGACCGATCTTGGCAATGACCCGTCCAGCATCGTCGTTGGTGCGGGTGGCTCTGTCGGGTCGCAGGACTGGATGAAAGCTGCCCTGCTGGTGCGTGAAACCGGCGCGTCCCCGATGGCCATGCGCTATGTCGCGTTTGACGGCGGCGGCGATGCCATTGCGGCCCTGCTGGGCGGGTCAATCGAAGTTTACACCGGCGACGTCGGTGAAATGGCGTCGCACATGGAAGCGGGCGACATGCGTGTGCTGGCCGTGATGTCGGACGAACGCCTTGACGGTGCCTTTGCCGAAGTCCCGACCGCGAAAGAGCAGGGCTTTGACGTCGAGTGGACAATCATGCGCGGCTTCTACATGGGCAAGGACGTGTCGGACGAAGACTACAATACGTGGGTCGAAGCCTTCAAGACAGCCTATGCCACCCCCGAGTGGGAGCAGGTGCAGACCGAAAAGGGCCTGTTGCCGCTGAACCTTGCCGGAGACGCGCTGAAAGCCCGTGTCGACGCCAACATGGCAACCCTGCGCGAGATCGCGACCGAAGCCGGTCTGATCCAGAAGTAAGCGCCCGCCGGGACGGTGCCCGATGGGGTGCCGTCCCTTCTTATTCTCTCGCTATAAAAGGTGCTGCCATGGCTGACCGGATTTTTGCCGGCCTTTTGTTGTTGGTCACGCTGGCCTACGGGTTCATCGCGTTCACCATCATCAAGGCCCCCTTCCAATACGACCCTCTTGGCCCGGAAAGCTGGCCGCAAATCCTGTCTGTCGTTGCGGTTCTTTGCATCCTCGGCATTCTGCGGAAACCGGATGTCGACAGCCTGCATGTCGCGGGCAAGACGTGGTTCCGCCTTGGTGCGATGGTCGTTATGCTGTTCGCCTACGCCGAGCTTTACGAGCCGCTTGGCTTTATCGTGTCGACAATCCTGTTCGGCGCGGTTGTAGCGCGGATGCTGGGCGCGACGTGGATCCGGTCGGGCCTTTTCGGTGTGGCCGCGGGTGTGCTGGGCTGGGTGCTGTGTGTCGAGATACTCGACCTGAACCTGCCGGATGCCGAACTGCTGTCACAGGCTTATTTTCTTAACGAAGGAACGATCTGATGGGCGACGTCCTCTCGGGGCTTGCGACCGGTTTCGGTGTCGCACTTATGCCCTTCAATCTCATGCTGGTCCTGTTGGGCTGTTTTGCAGGCACGCTGATTGGTGCGCTTCCGGGCCTTGGGCCGATCAATGGCGTGGCAATTCTGCTGCCAATTGCCTATGGCCTTGGCTTTCCGCCGGAAAGTGCGCTGATCCTGCTGGCAGGTATTTACTATGGGGCGGAATACGGCGGGCGCATCTCGTCGATCCTGCTGAACGTGCCGGGCGATTCCGGTGCGGTGATGACCACGCTGGACGGGCACCCGATGGCCCTGAACGGCGACGCCGGACGTGCCCTGTCGCTGTCGGCGGTGGCCAGTTTCATCGGCGGCACCATTGCAGTGGTGCTGATGTCGCTATTCGGTCCGCTGCTGGCGCAATTCGCTGTGACCTTCAGCCCTGCCAATTACGTGGCTCTTATGGTCTTTGCCTTCGCCTCGCTTGCCTCGCTTGTGGGCAAAAGCACGGTAAAGACGCTGCTTGGCGCGCTGATCGGCCTGATGCTGGCCACCATCGGCATCGACAGCAACACCGGTGTTGCGCGCTATACCTTCGGGCTGCCTGACATTCTGGCCGGGATCGACTTTCTGATCGTGGTCGTGGGTCTGTTCGGTATGGCCGAACTGCTGCACCTCGTCGAACAGCAGGTCAGCGGCAAGCTCAAGACCTTGCCGGTGGACAAAAGCTTTGTCCGCTGGGCGGATCTGGCCAAGACGAAATGGACGATCCTGCGCTGTTCGCTGATCGGTTTCTTCATCGGCGTGCTGCCGGGCACTGGTGCCTCGGTTGCGTCCGCCGTCGCCTACGGCACGGAGAAGCGGATGGCGGGTGCGGAAGGGCAAAAGACCTTTGGCACCGGAGACGTCCGCGGGCTGGCGGCCCCGGAAGCGGCCAACAACGCGGCCGCAGGCGGGGCCATGGTGCCGATGCTGACGCTGGGCATTCCCGGCTCGGGCACCACGGCGATCCTGCTGGGCGCATTGCTGATGTTCAACATCCAACCCGGCCCGCTGTTGTTCACGCAGCAACCCGAAATCGCCTGGGGACTGATTGCGTCGATGTATATCGGCAACGTTGCACTGCTGGTCATCAACTTGCCGCTGGTGGGCCTCTTTGCCCGGATGCTGACGATACCCCAGCATTACCTGACGCCGCTCATTGCGATCCTTGCTTTCGTGGGTATCTATTCCATCGTTGGCAATCCATTCGATCTGTTGATGATCACATGGCTTGGCATTTTCGGATGGTTCCTGCGCAAGATGGAGTTTTCGCTTGCCCCGGTCATCCTCGGCTTCGTGCTGGGTGGCCTGTTCGAGGGTAACCTGCGCCGTGCGCTGTCCATCTCGGGTGGGGACTGGATGATCCTGATCGAAAACTGGAAGAGCGTGCTGCTTTATGCCCTGGCGCTGCTGGTCGTTGCCCTGCCGATCTGGATGGGCCGCCGCGCCCGCAACATGGCCGAAGGCGACCTCTGAGCTGGCACCGGCCCGCGCACTGCGGGCCGGTCCGATACAACAATCGAAAGCGGAAAGATGCGGGACAAGGTCAAAAGAACACTGGCCGCGGGTCTGATCGGAACGGGCGGCGCATTGTGTGCCGCCCTTTTCGGCTTGCCCGCTGCCGGTCTGATCGGGTCCAGCATCGCGGTGGCCATCGCCGCCACCTGTGGCGTGGCGACGGCGATCCCGCAGCGCCTGCGCGATGCGGCTTTTGCGATCATCGGCATATCCCTCGGTGCGGGCGTGCAGGCAGACACCCTGGCGCAGGTCGGTTCATGGTCGGTCAGCTTGGCTGTGCTGGCCCTGTCGCTGGTCGTGACACTGCTGACAGGGGCCGCCCTGTTGCGCCGTGTCTTTGGCATGGACGCCGAGACGGCGCTGCTTGCCAGCTCGCCCGGCACCATGTCGAACGCGATCGCCATCGCACTTGACGGGCGCGGAGACGTCACGACCATCACCATCCTTCAAGTCATGCGCCTTCTGGTGCTGGTGGCCGTCGTGCCACCGATGGCATCGGTCCTTGATGCGCAGTCCGCTCCTGTTTCAGCATACACGCCGATGGGGCTTGCAGCCCTTGTTGTCATTCTCGCGGCCACTTTAGGCCTCGGGATCGTGGCCGCACGCTGGAAGGTGCCCGCAGCCTGTTTGCTGATCGGCATGATCCTCAGCGCTTTGGCACATGTTGCCGACCTGGCCCACGGTCCCGCGCCAGCCTGGGTCATCTTCGCGGCCTTCGTGGTGACCGGCACCGCCGTCGGCACGCGGCTGACCGCGATCTCGCCGCGCGCCCTGCTGGCTATGGCGCGGGCAGGGGCCGTCCTGATCGGCACGACGGTCGCCATGTCGCTGGCCTTCGCCACGGTGACGGCGCTGCTGACGGGCCTGCCTTGGGGCCAGATCTGGATCGCCTATGCCCCCGGCGGGGTGGAGGCGATGGCGGCGATCGGACTGGCGCTTGGGTATGATCCGGCGTTTGTCGCCATCCATCATTTCGCCCGGATCGTCATCCTGGTCAGTCTGGTGCCGCTGCTCATGCCGCAGCGCAGATAGCGCTGCACGCCGCTTTCAAGGATCCCGTTCCACAAACAAGCTGTACCGCTTCGCCAACAATCAGGTCGGCAGAAAGGATGAACAAAGGTTCTACACGGTGCGGTGGGCCACGATGACCGCTCCGCCATTGCGGTCCGTCAGTATCTCGCTGTCGATGCGGTAGGCGGGGTTGAGGCTTGCAGGGCGCAGCACCTCTGCGGTGGGACCCGCGATGACCAGTTCGCCGTTATCGAGAAAAACGATATGGTCGGCATGGCGCGCTGCGAGGGTAAGGTCATGCAAGGCCGCAAGAACCAGCCGCTCGGACGCCAGAGCGCGCAGGTGGTCGAGAACTTCGAGCTGGTGGTGCATGTCAAGCGCGCTGGTGGGTTCATCGAGGATCAGTACGCGCGGGTCGCGGATCAGGCGTTGCGCCAGCAGAACGCGCTGTTGCTGGCCGCCGGACAGGCGATCCATCCGACGATCAGACAGCGCGCTGAGGTCCAGAGCTGCCAGTGCGCGTGCAACTTCTGCGCGGTCCTGTGCGGTAACACGCCATCCCAATCGTTCGCGCCGTCCAAGCAGCACGCAATCGGCCGCGTTCATGGCCGCCGAAACTGCGAAATTCTGCGGCATGAACCCGATGCGTTCCGGCGCGGGCCAATCGCCGTCCAGACTTTTTGTGCCGCGATGCGCGATCACTCCTGCCAGTGCCCCAAGCAGCGTTGACTTGCCAGCGCCGTTCGGGCCGATCACGGCGATCAGCCCGGTTGACGGCAGATCCAGCGCATCAATCTGCAACAGTCGGCGGCGGCCCGCATCCACGGTGAAACCCTCAAGGATCAGGCTCATCTTTTCCCCTTCAACAGAATGATCGCCAGCAACATCGGGATGCCGGCGATTGCGGTGATGATGCCGACCGGGATCACGGCACCGGGCGAGATTGCTTTTCCGATGACCGAAGCCGCGACCAGCACCACCGCGCCCATGATGCCCGCCATCGGCAGCCCAAAGCGATGATCCTCGCCCACCAGCGCCCGCCCGACATGCGGTGCAATCAGGCCAACGAAACCGATGGTTCCAGTGAAGCTGACAGCACCTGCCGTCAGAAGGGCCACCAGGATCAGAACACGGCGGCGCAGTGCTTCGACGTTCAGGCCAAGGCTGGCGGCATTGCCATCGCCAAGGCGCAGCGCGGTCAGGTTCCAGACCTCGCGCAGGATAAAAGGCAAGGTGACCACCAGAATAACGCTCATTACCTTTACGCTGGTCCAGCTTGCCTTGAGCAGGCTGCCAAAAAGCCAGAACACGATCTGTTGCAGCACTTCGGGCGCGGCCATGAATTGCAGCAGTGATTGCAACGATTGAAACAGAAAGAGCACAGCGATGCCCGCCAGCACCAGCATCTCGGGCGACGCGCCGCGATAGCGCGCGACCAGATACACCAGCGCCGCAGCAGTCAACGTCGCGGCAAAAGCCGCAAGCGGCACGCCGATCCACATGGCCACCGGCAGGGCAGAGCCGAACAGAATGACCAGCGCCGCGCCGAAACCTGCGGCGGCGGAAAACCCCAGCGTATAGGGGCTGGCAAGCGGGTTGTTCAGGATTGTCTGCATCATCAGGCCTGCAATCCCCAACGTGCAGCCAACCAGGGTCGCCATAATCGTTTGTGGCATCCGCAGGTGCCACAGGATCACGGCCAACCGGCGATCCTCGGCTGCGGGCCCGTCCATCAGCCCGCGCAGCACGTCATCCAGCGGCAATCCCGCCGGACCGGTGACAAGGTCGGCCAGCATCAGACAGATCAGCAGTGCGAGGGCGGCGCTTACCGCCCCCGCCTGACCGAAACCAAAGCGCTTTGCGGCGCTCTGGTCACTGGCGAGATCGCTCATTCCGCGTGCATCACGAAAGTACCCACGGGCTTGATCGGCAGCCAGTCAGCGTAGAACTGCGCCAGCTCTGCCTCTGGATCGACATCGGCAAAGGCCTTGGGATGCAGCGCCTTTCCGAGAAAACGGAAATAGGCGAAATCGGACAGCGTGCGTGTACCGCCATGATAGATGCCATAGACTTTGCCATTTTGAACCGCAGGCAGATCCGACCATCCGGCGCGGGCTTTGTAGGCGTCGATCCGTTGCTGCGCCAAACCCTTGTCGGCCCCGAACCCCAACGGCACGGCAGCGGGACGGTTCAGCCATTCAGAGCCAGACAGCAAGATGACCTCGGGCGCTTCGGCCAGCACGTATTCCGGTGACAGCGGACCCCAGTTTTCGATCTGGCCATTGGCGATGTTCTGCCCTTGGAGCCGGTCGATGATACCGCCCCACATGCCCCCCGCATATGAATTGCCAATCTCGTCCGGACCCTTCTGCGCCAGCTCGACATAGACCTTGGGCCGCGCGTCCGAACGGGCAACGCGGGCTTCGGTATCAGCGGTCTTTTCTGCATAAAGGGTGGCCAAGGCGTCGGCCCTGTCAGAAGTGCCCATTGCCAGACCCAAAGCACGGGTTGACGCAAGATGCGCTTCCAGGGTCTGCGCATTGTAGTCAAGCACAAGAACCGGGATACCTGCCGTGTCGAATTGCCCAGCCGTTTCACCCAGGGCATCATATTGCCAACCGGCAAGGATAATGAGGTCCGGATCGGTTGCTATGGCGCTTTCGATCGAGAATGTGGACGATTCCGTATCGCCTACATCCGGCAGATCGTTCAGTTGCGGAAAGGTCTGGGTGTAGGCTTCCCACTGCCTGGGCCGCCACTCGGCCCAGGGACCACGCGACAGGCCGACGATCTTGTCGACTGCGCCATCGCCTGCGACGGCAAGATAGTCCTCATAATAGAAGCCCAACATCACCCGCTCGGCGGGGGCGTCGAGTGTTACGGTTCGGTCGCGCAGATCGGTGATGGTAATCTGTGCCATTGCGGTCGTGCCCACCAATGCAGCGAGGCAGCTTGTCAAAACCAGTTTCATTCGGTGTCCTTTTGGATTGTCAGTGTTGCAACGGCGCGAGCCGCCGCTGTCATGCGTTCAGACAAAGGTTGCGCCGCAGGATGGGGCCATGGGGAAAACCCCGCTGCCACGCGGTTCAGCCTTGTTTCAGCGTAGAAAAAGAGGACGCATTGCCCCCGGGCTGATGGATCAGGCGAACCGGGGCGGCGCGCGGGCGCGATTGTATGAGCGTGCGGTCTGACCCGTGGGCAGAGCCAGACCGTTGCTGATCAGTTCAGCCAGCCGCAATCGGAGCGCCACGGCAACAGGCTGCGGCGGTGTCAGATCGACGCTGCCGATGGATACCTGAACGCAGTGGGGGCGGTCATGTTTGGTGTCGTGTTCGTTTATCGGTGTTGTCCGGCCATCGTCTGACAGCCAGACCTCTTGCGGACCTTCCGTCGTGCAAAGGACAAGACGCATCCCGTCGGCCCCACCCGCGCGCATCATCCCCTCGGGCACCGTTCCGATGCCGAGAAGCGCCAAAAGCAGCAGCGCGCGCGTTATGTGGCGGGCCAGATGCATCCGTCAGTGCCCGGAATGGTCCATCGTCGAATGGTCGGCACCATCAGCGGGGTCGACCATGAATTCCACCGCGACTTCGCCAGCGTTCCGAAAGATCAGCGTGGCGGGGATCATGTCGCCCTCGGCGACCGTGCCGGTCAGGCCCATGAACATCACATGCATCCCGCCGGGTTCAAGGTTGATGACCTCACCCGGCGCAATGGGCACGCCGATCAGCGGGCGCATCCTGGCGATGCCATCCTCGAAAATCGTTGTGTGCAGGGTCGTCGAGGCCGCAAAGGGGCTGCGCACACCGACCAATTCTTCGGGCGTCTCGCCCTCGTTCGATATGGTGACATAGCCCGCGGCGGATTTGGCCATGCCAGCGGGCAACGGGATCGATGGGTGGATGATATGCAGCGTGCCGGCCATCTGGTCATGGGCCATGGCGGGTGTTGCCAGCATCAGCAGGGCGATAAGAGCGCGTTTCATTGTTTTCCTTTCTCTCTGGGTCTTTATGGGTCGGCCCGGTTGATCCGGGCGGGGTGATCCTCGGGCCATGGGTCGGCATGGGCGGGGTTGGTCAGGAATGTCTCGTTGGTTAGGCTGTTCAGAAAGGCGACGATGTCGTCGATTTCCGCCTCGGACGCCTGAAAGCCGACGATCATGCCGTCCTGATTGGCGTGGCCCTCCCGTCCGCCGCGCGCGTAATGCGCCAGCACGCCACGCAGATCGGCGATCGACCCGTCGTGCATATCGGGTGCCGTCACCGCGACATTGCGCAGGTTTGGCGTGCGGAACAGTCCGGCATCACCCGGCTCGCCGGTGATCTCGATCCGGCCCGGCGCGGTTGCGGGATAATCGGTGTAAAGCCCGGTATTGTGAAAACCGGTTTCGACCCAGGGGCTGCCCTCGCGCTGGAAATTATTGGTAAACAGCACCCCCTGATGGCAGTGATAGCATTCGAACCGATGGTCAAAGAACAGTTGCTCGCCCCGTTTGGCGGCCTCTGACAACGCGTCCAGATCGCCGCCGTATTTGAACCGGTCATAGGGGCTGTCAAAGGACATGAGGCTGCGCTGGAACGCCGCCAGTGCGCGCGTAACGGTGAAAAGATCAGGGTCGGGCAGGCCGGGAAAAGCGGCGGCGAAAGCCGCGCTGTAACACGGGTCCGCCGCGAGGGTGGCGAAAATGCGCGTCTCCTGTCCGGTTGCGCCCATCTCGTCCGGAGCCTCGCCAAACAGCGGCACCAGCGCCTGAAATTCAAGCGAGGTCATATGCGGATTGGCCCAAGCGTTCACCGGAAAATAGGCCACATTGGCAAGGCTGGGCGCGTTCAGTTTGCCGACCGTGCCATGAATGCCAACCGCCCGGTCGCGCCCGTCGGTAAAGGCACGAGCGGGGTCATGGCACGACGCACAGGCCACGGTGTCATCGCCTGACAGGCGGGCGTCATAGAACAGGTGCCTGCCAAGCTCGACCTTGGCAGCGCTCATCGGGTTGTCTTCGGGTACGGGCGGGCGCGGCATCCAGTCCGGCAAGGGCCAGTTGAAACCCTCTTGGGACCGGTGTTCATCGGCGCGGTGCCATTGGCGCAGGCGGCGCGGCCGTCCTCGAAATCCAGCAGCGCCACGCCTGAATGTTGCCAAACGCTTTCGTCCAGCGTCACAGGCGTGCGGCTGCCATCGGCGGCGATCATCGCCACATCGCTGACATAGAGCCGGAAATCGGTGCCACGAACGGCGGCACCGGTGTTGCCAAGGCCGGCATATGTGGCATCGCAGGCAAAGGGCTGCCCGCCGATCTCGGCGGCGAAATTGATGGTCAGGGGGTGATCGGCAAGGGCCGGGGTCGCGGCAAGCGCCGCGAGAAACGCGAGTTTCTTCATTGTAGTCTCCAACTGTCTGATCCCGGCGACAGGCCGGGCGTGTTTTACGAAAGGATCGGAAAACTCAGACGGTTGGCGGGGCCCGTGCCGGGCGCGTCGCTTCGGCGGTCAGCGCGTGCAGAACCGGTGGGGCCGGCGTCCACTCGGCCGGATCAAGCGAAAGCTGGATCACAATCTCTGAAATTGCCGGAACAGGCAGGGACATGGCTGCGTGCAGACGGCAGGCTTCGCAATCCGACGATGCACCGTCCCCATCGACATCGCCACATATCGCGCCCGCATCCAGACCAAAGGCCAGCATATAGGCGGTTGCGGCCTGATCATCCGGGGTGGCGAAACGATGCGCAAAACCTGAACTCGCCAAGGCGAGAACCAGCAGCGTTCCCGCAACGCGCAAAGAAAATATGCGAAAAACCCGTTCCATGGTGAAGGTCTGATAGCACAAGTTCACCATTGCGCAAGCTCAAGCCGGTTTTTCACTTCGGCTTAGCCATTCAACCAGGACGACACCGCTAAATCCTCAAAGCTTTCGCCATCTGGCGCTGCGCCAGATCTGACGGGGGAAAAATACGTCAACCGGACACTCAGGGTCGATTTTAAGGCGAAGAATGCAGATCGCCGTAGGTATGCGCACCAAAAAAGCCAACCCATAGGTAGCGCTGGGAATGCTGCATCTGAGCCAGGGTCATCGGCAGATAGCTTTGGTCTACCCAAATATTGATCTGCTTGCGCCCGGAATTGTAGGTCGGCGTCCTGATTTCCTGAGGCCCGACAAACCGGATGTACCCATTGGTTACTTGCGAACTGGGAGAGGGTGATCCAAGCAGCCGAATGTAGGCCTGACTTCCTGTTGCCCCGCTTGTTGAGTGGCCTGCGGTGAAAAATTGGGATGTTTGAACAATCAAAATCTGGCGACCAGTCGCGGCAAGCCGTCCACCGTCATCTGGCGTGAAAATATGATCAAGCTCCGAGATTATGTCATCAACTTGCTCTTCAATGGGCAGCGGCAAAATAGACATTTGATCCTATCTGTTTGAAAATACGCGACTGCAACAATCATTTCCAAGCGATACGGGTTAGTCAACTGTCAGATCAGGTTGATCTGCACGAGCAGACGACCGTTTGCGAGTTTTTCAGCAAGACACTCTGTCCTTGCAGCGAATGCCTCTGAAGTGCTGCAACGCAATAAACGGGGCGGTCGGGCGGCTCCATCGCGCAATTCAAACCCGTCAGGGAAGACACGGCGCACCTCGGACTTCCAAGACTTCGTTAAATCGTGTATGTTCAAGTGGGATTGAGCCTTCTATTCGTCGAATGAGGGAACCATGTACCTATCACGTATACTTCCGCCGATGCTGGCAATTACACTCATTGCAGCTCCCGCTTTCAGTCAGGGGCCTTTTGACCGCAATAACTTTTCTTATCCTCGCAAGAACCCACGAATTGCGTGGAGTTACGAACCCACAGAAAAGATAGAGTACGAGGTGTGCAACGACTCTGGCGAGCCGATGGTTTTCTATTGGGACAAGGCCAAGTTTGGTGCGGCGCATAATTGCCTTCTTCGTTCAGGATCTTGCGTCGTAAAGCCCGATTTATTGTCTGCATCTTCCGGCCAAAGCACTGATGCCAGTGTTATCAATACAGGCGTATTTGACTCAAAATTCGATCTCAATGGATCTGACTTTGGTGATGATGTTCCAACACGCCTATGGTGCGACAAAAAAGGCGAAGTTGAATGCGATGCAATAGACGAAGATTGGACGATCACGTCAATTCTTGGCCTTTCCGCCAGTGAAAACTACTGCAATTTTGAGGAAAGCCCTTTTTCGCAGGATGCGGCGACTGAGGAATTGAGGATATCTGCTTCTGCTGAATCAGATCGCTGGCAGATAAATCTTGGCAGTTCTCTTGATGCATCTCTCGTTGTCTTCTTCGTGAACATTGATGGATCGGATTTGGTTGTGGAGGATGCGGATTTTCAGGAAGTCCCTCTTGAGCCTATCGAGGCAGACTTTTCGAATTTTGGTGAAACACCACCCGACATCGCCAGTGCCAACTTGCTAGGTTTTACTGCTTGGTCAGAAGACGCTCCCTACGAAGGCTCTTTCTATCTGACCCGCAAGACTGACAATGCGCTTCGACCAATGCTACTGGCGACATCCGGAGGTCAGGTATTTGCAATCATGGGACTTGGTGCGCCAATACGATGAAAAAAGCATGGGAATGGATCTGTGAAAAGTTTGGCATGCTTGTCAATTTTTTCAAAAGCGGCGGAATTGCCTACGCTGCGGCACTTATTCTTGCGATTGTAGGCACTTCACTTCTACCGGAAACGCAAATTGGTGGCTACGCCGGCGTTGTAATACCTCCTCTGCTTGTTCTGCTAAGCCCGATTATCTCGTTTGCGTTGATTGATAATCTATTGGCGGATTGGTTGCGCACGAAAACTAGGGAGATGAAAGGCGCTCTATTGGCGTTGGTGTGCTTTCTGCTTCTATTTCTGGTTATTGGCGCGAACTTCCGGCTAACGGAATACGTTGGAATGGTCCGAATTTACCTACATCTCACCTCGCTGGTTTTGATGGGCCTTCTGACGTCGCTTATTGTTGCGCTTGTAAAAGCATTACGTCATTAGGTGCGGCAACTCGACAATACAGTTCCTCGCAGATTGATAACCGTAACCGTTCCCAGGGTATTCTTCCATTTTAATGGGGGTCAAAGTGGCCAGTCAACGCTTTCAATCAGGTTTGGTGGCCCTCAGGATATCCAGACCGGCGCAACGGGACGGATTGAACTTTTTTGCGACCGCACCAATGGCAGCCTTCCAAAGCGTTCATTGAACAGTAGTTTTTGAACGGCTGTACAAAAGCAAACAAGATCAGCGGCTACCCAGTGGAATGCTCAGAATGAACGACGTCAGGTTCTTATCAGATTTCACTTCGAGTTTCCCGTGATGGGCGTTCGCGATCTGGGACGCTATATAGAGCCCAAGGCCTAAGCCCTGAAGGGAGTCATTGTCTTGTGCTCGCACGAAAGGCTCAAACATTGTTGCCAAGGACGACTCGGGAATTGCTTTTCCGGCATTTGACACGGTTAGAACAAACTGACCGTTATTTTCCTTGGTCTTTACAGTGACAGGTTTGCGCGCTGATCCATGCGTTATCGCATTGGCAACAAGGTTAGACAGGAGTTGTGCAAGCCGAGCCGGGTCGCAGGTCACGGTCCCTTCAAACTCATATGATGTGGTGATCCTCCGGTCTGGATGCGCAAGACGGAGCTCATCGACAACGCGCTCAAAATCACTTTTGAAATTGTCACATGGCAAAAGATCAACCGGGATACCGCCACCTAGACGGGCACGTGCAAAATCCATTGTCACATCAATGATCGCGGCCATCCGATCGGCACTGCCGTTAATGGATGTTAGCATTGCACCTATTTTTTCGTTGTGTTGCTCACGTCTGGCAAGCCGCAACGCCGCACCTATGGACGCAAGAGGATTTCGTAGGTCATGGCTTAGAATGGCGACAAACTGTTCTCGAAGTTTCACCTCATCGGCAATGGACTGCAAGGCGCGGGCACGCTCTTTGTCCTTTGTAAAGTCACGGGCGCTACAAACGAATGTGTCATTTTCCTGCACTGCAACCCATGACAGCCATCTGTATGAACCGTCTTTGCAGCGGTAGCGATTTTCAAAGTACAATGCAGGGGCACCCTGTTTCATCGCTTTGAAAATTTCCTTCGTCCGCTCAACATCCTCGGGATGTAGGAAATCAAGGTAAACCATTTCGCGAATTTCGGCGTCCGACCATCCAAGTGTGGTATTCCACGCCGGGTTTGTTTGCACAAAGAACCCGTTTTCATCCACAATACCCAGAAGGTCAGGCGACAGCTGCCAGGTCTTTCTTTGAGAGTTCTCAAGTGATGTCATCGAACCTGACTTCCAATAATCCAATAATACGTTCAGCGACCATATAACACGTCGAGTTTACACTCGTAAGATGAACCCTGTTCCAAATCCGTGCTGTTGTTGAACAGCCACGGCGATTTTGTGGCAGCAGCCGTCTGAATTCAACGGCTGCGACCCATTGAAAATGGCGGGATTACCGCGTCAGCTTGGGGGAAGCCCGCACTTCGATCACGCGGACCCAGATCACCGCCCAGGAAAAGCCGATCGCGCCAAGCAAAGTGCCGCGCCGAACGACGACTTGAGCGGCACTATCCACGAACATCAGTTCGCATTCCCCTTGGCGCGTTGGAAAAAGAGATGTGCGAGGGTAAGGACAAGCACGAACGACACTGCGCCGAGGTAGCGCTCGTAGATGCCATCAACTTTCGTCGGTAGAAAGAAGAATACGGGAGCTGAGAATATCCATACGATGCCGGTGGCGATTAGAATTTTACGGTAACGTGGACTGGCCCGCGCTGCCCCGCGCGCGAAAGCAAAGCAGGCGACGGTCATTGTGATACCCAAACCATAGACCAGGTAGATGTGGATCACCCAGCCTTCACTGTCATTGTCGCCGTATTCGTTGCGCGCCCCAATAAGGAAAACCAACAGCCCAAAGATTACAAGTGCGACGATACCGGCGCTCCATTCCCACGCGCCAAGGTGAACATGTGCGGCCAATATAGCCAGACCGATCAATGCGGCGGAAAACGTATAGAGACCGATATCAACGATGAATTCATAGCGCCCCGCGCCGAGATCACTTATGGTATCGGCGATCCAGTCATGGTCCGGAACGACGAAATCCGCGATTAGAATAGACACAGCGAGCGCGACGCAACCGATAACCGCAATTAGACTGAGGGCTCGCAGAAGGAGCGGTTGCTCAGAGACTTCGGCGGACATCTGGTGATCGGTCTTCGCGGTCCGTTGCATCTGTGCTCCTTGAGATTGCTCAATCAACACCCGAAATGAAAATAAGTTCGAATTTCATTTAGATGGTCTGCTTGTCACATCATGTTCTGGTCCAGAGACTACGTTTTCAATAACGGTATTTTCAAAGACGTCGGTTTTTGTCGCTTTCGGCTCGGACGATGATGCGTTGTCAACGTCGGGTTGTCGACGTGAAAGGGCGTGGTCGATCGGAGGATCCGTTGTGGAAACGTCAAACCTACCCCCCGTTCACGCGCGGTGCCCCGCTTGGAACAGGGGCCGGAACGTCGGCCAGAAAAGACCGCTCAAGCCCAAACACGTCCGGGCCATCAGGGTGCGGCCAGAGCTGGCCGAGAACTATCGTGATCTGGCCTTTTTCAATTTTGCCATCGACAGCACTTGGTTTCGGAAAGCGATGGAGTTCGCGCACGGTCCAGTTGTCCCGTCAGGACCTTGGTGCAGGGCATGCCGGTCGGTCCTTGGGTAGACTATCGATCGCCACCGCGTTCCGGGTGTTCCCGTTTACGCGGGCACGCGGGCGACCACGATCATCTCGACCCGCATCCCCGGGCGGGCCAGCGCCACGCCGCCGGTTGCGCGGGCCGGGGGATTGGCCGGATCGGTCATGTCCAGCCTCCGGGGGTGATATCGGATGGGTAAGGCAGCCCCTGAAACAGGCTGATGCGCACCCATTTGTCAGAGCGCGGGTCAAAGCGGCTGGCACCGAAAAAGGCCAGCTTGCAGCGCATCAGGTCGATGGGCAGCATGGTTTCTGCGATCAGGTTGTCGCGCACCTCGGCAAAGGGGTGCCGGTGCAGGATCTGCGCGCGCCGCACCATATAGCGATGTTCGGGGTGGGCTCCCCAGCGCCAAAGCGCTTCCCATGGATGGCGCAGTCCCGGCGCGGGCCAATCCGCGATATGCGCGGCAAGGCGGGACAGGTCAAGGCGCAGCGCATCGAGCTTGCCGATCTGGATCGGATGCGTCGACTGCCAGAGTGTGGCGTTCCCTTGGGCGTTTATGAGCGCCGCGCGAAACCCCGCCACGGCCTCGGGGTCTGCGGCCCGTCGTGCCCGGACGCGGGCGAGCGCCTCTTCGCGGGCCATCATCCAGTTGTTCAGCAGAACCGGGTGGCGCACGAGGAAAGGCGCCATGCCAAGCCCGGTGGAATTACCGACGCCCAATCCCTGCCGAATGGCGGGATCGAAGCCGCACGGCGGCAGTGCCACCGCGCAGTGCGGCCATGTGTTTGGCGATGTGTTCGGCGATGTCCACGGTAAACTGCCGCGTCAGCCAGACCGAGAGCATCTCGGCCTGAAACGGCGCGCCGAGTTCAGGCCGGTCCGCGATATCGGCGCGGTCCGCCGCACCGAACTTGCCCGATCCATAGACGGCGGTGGTGCGCATCAAGTATCCGACGGCATCCACCTCGGCGAGGTCGGGCTGTTGGCCCGCGGATCGCCATCAGCGGCCCGTATCCGAGAAACCAACACCAGAAGAACACCGTCCACCAGCCCAGCCAGCCGGGTTCGCCGAACAGGCCCGCCTCGCCGCGATACATCGCCATGTCAAAGAAGTGCGACAGGTAGACGCCCATGCCGCCGGCAAAGCCGTCGAAGATAAAGAAGGTGGGCCCGGCGACAAGCACAAAGGCCAGCAGCACAAAGGCCAGGATCACATTGATCTTGGACAGCAGCTGGATGCCTTTGGACAGACCGGAAATGGCCGAGGCGGTGTAAAGGCTGGCCAAGGCGAGGATCACCACGGTCTGCGTGGCGAAGGTGTCTGGGATGCCGAACAGCGCGTTCAGGCCATAGGACATTTGCAAGCCCAGAAAACCGATCGGACCAACGGTGCCTGCCACGACCGCGATGATGCAAGAGGCATCGGCGATCAGCCCGATGGGGCCGTTGATCGCCCGATCGCCGAACAGCGGATAAAGCAGCGTGCGCGGGGCCAGCGGCAGGCCCATATCGTAATGGTAATGCATCAGCATCACCGTTGTCAGCGAACCCAGGATCGCCCAGGCCAGAAAGCCCCAGTGCAGAAAGCTCTGCGCCAGCGCGGCATGGGCCTGAGCCTGCGGATCGGCGCTCAGATCACCGAACAGGGGCGGGGTCGAAAGGTAATGCGCGATGGGTTCACCCGCCGCCCAGAACACGCCACCGCCCGCCAAAAGCGTGCACATGATCATCGAGCCCCATTGGAACACCGTGAATTCCGGTGCGGCAAGGTTGCCCATGCGTGTCTTGGCACCGGGCAGGACGCAGAGCACCAGCCCGATCAGGAAGGTGGCCAGCAGCAGGACCTGCCAGTAAAGGCCGAAATACGTGGCGGCGAAATTGAAGCCCCCGTCGACCATGCCGGACAACAGGTCAATGTCAAAGAGCGCCAGCGCGCAGAATAGGGCGATAAAGCCCCCGGTGATGGCGAACAGGGGTTTGTCCACCTTTCCGAGACCGGCGGTCACGCCCCCGGCTTCAGTCATATCGGTCATTGATTTTCCTCCCAGAAAAGATCTTCCCGCCTCCCCAGCGGGGTCATTCCGCGGCGCGTGCGGTGGTGTTTTGCGTTCCACCGGACGCGCCGAAGCTTGTCTCGAAAAAGCGCAGCCAGTTGCCGCCCATGACGGCGTCCGCGTCTGCGTCATCTAGTCCGGCGGCGTGCAGGTCGGCGCGGATGGTTCCGAAATCCCGGTTGTCGGCAAACCAGCCGGGCATGGCCGGAAAGCCCGGGGCCGCCTTGCTGCCCTCGCCGTAATCGATCCGCTTGGTCCAGCGCCCGACCCGCATCCATTCGACAGTGGTGTCGGGCTGGTCCTGGCACAGATCGGTGCCGATGCCGACGTTGCCGGGCCCCATCAGATCGGCGGTCCGCACGATCATGTCGCAATACTCCTGAAGCGTGCAGGCGCTGCCGCCTTTCAGGTGATGCGGATAGACCGAAAAGCCCAGCATCCCGCCGGTTTCGCCCAAGGCCTTGAGCACAGTATCGGACTTGTTGCGCAAGGCCGCGTGCCAGTTGGCCGGGTTGGCATGGGTGATCGCGATGGGGCGGGTCGAATGTTCTACCGCCTCTAGCGTGGAACGTTCGCCGGAATGGCTCATATCCACGACAAGGCCGACCCGGTTCATCTCGGTCACGACCTCGCGGCCCATGCGGGTCAGGCCGGTATCGTCGTCCTCGTAACAGCCAGAGGCCAGCAGCGACTGGTTGTTGTAGGTCAGCTGCATAAAGCGCAGCCCCAGCGTATGCAGGATCTCGACCAGCCCGATATCGTCCTCCATGCAGGACGGGTTCTGTGCGCCAAAGAAGATTGCGGTGCGACCCGTCTTTTGCGCCAGCGCCACGTCCGCAGCGGTCCGGCCCTGAAAGATCAGGTCCGGGAACTGCTCGAACCAACGGTTCCAGCGCTCGATTTGCAGCACCGTTTCGCGGAAGGTCTCGTGATAGGTGATGGTGACATGAACCGCGTCGACGCCGCCTGCGCGCATCAGACGCTGACCGACATCGCGGCCCGGACCGGCGACCAGGTTGAAGAGGCCTGCCGGAATGTCCTGTTTCGCGATGACTTCGGTCAGGGCGACTGCGCTGGCCGGGGTCAGGTTCGCGGGTTTCCAGACCACGGCATTGCCGAAGGCAAGCGCAGGGGCGATCTTCCACGCCGGGGTCGCGACCGGGAAGTTCCACGGGCTGATGATGCCGATGACGCCGATGGGTTCGCGCCTCACGTCGATCTCGATCCCGGGCGGACGCTTTCGGCCAGATCGCCCTGGTTGCGCAGGCATTCACCGGCGTAATAGGTAAAAAACTGCCCGGCGCGATAGACCTCGCCCTTGCCTTCAGGTCTAGGTGCCACGGTTCTGCCGCGTGGCGCCGTGCAGCACCAGCCCGACGGATTTGTCTTTCTGATGCCCGCGGACCCGACAACCCGACGGCAATTGCGAAAAATCCGGTCGGAAGATCGCCATTTGGGCCCCGCGGCCGAGGCATTCTGGGACTTGCTTTAGGCAGGGCTGCGTCGCCAAATCGTCGTCTGGGTGGCGATACCGTAGGTCCTGCCGTTACCTTGCATCAATCGGATAACACTGACCGCGCCATGCAAACCACCGGAAGGCTTAGATGCTGGGACCCCGATGGTTTGCAAAAAGGCGCGTCTATTTCTTATTGGCGTAGAATGTGCCTCCGATACCTGCGTCGAATATCTGAGGGGTCGGATTGTTCACGTCATTGATTCCGCCAACCACCGGGCCTTGCATTGCCTCGCCACCAGCGCCGAAGAAGGTTCCACCAAATTGCAGTGTGGCATCGCCTTCATTGGCCCCATTGCTCAATCGACCTGTCATGTGGAACATCGAAGAACCGGTGTTCTGTTCTGGAATGCTGTTTCCGGCGATGACCTGCGCCGGAATCGTCGTCCGCATGATTGAGGCGGGCAAGCCCTGATCGACCGTGAGTGTGCCATCCAACACGACAGAGTTCGATGTCCCGGCCTCGGTGGCTGTGATATTGGTTGCCGTTCCGCTGAAGGGGTTTGCTGTCTGGCCATCTGTCCAGTCCACGTCAATCGCCACATCACCGATTATTTCAGCGAGGTTCGGGTCCACATTTGTCCCGAAAACTTGCGCCGATCCGCCATTGACGCCGACTTTGAACTGACCTTCATAGCTGGCTTTGATCTGGGTTGGCATATCGGATGTTGGTGCCTTGGCCGAAACTGCGTCAAAGGCAGCCTCATACCCTTGGCTCCCGCCGCCCGCAGATCCAACGCCGCCGCCACCGGATCCGTCGCCAAAACAACCAGACAAGGTTGTGGCGAGGCAAGAACAGACGACAGCAGCCGTTAAACGTTTATAAGTCATTAAATTTCCCCAAAAATTAATTTAACATTTCCCACTAGATAACGTTGCGAACGGGTCGTCTCCCCCCTGTTCAGGTGAGCTTTATTCGTAAGAAGATGTTTTGCTTGCGAAAGCGCCAATGGTAAAACGCACCCTGTTCCCTGCTGGACGCCAGGCGATTTGAAATCGCGCTTGGGGACGCTGACCTGTTCAATAAAAATTGCAGAGAATTCTGATTTATCGCCGACCACAGCGGCAAAGTAGAATGCTGCGGATTAACAGTGGAAAGAGCGTCAAGCCCTCAAGCCCAATTGCATGTCCGTTTCACGCGATTTGCCCCACACCCAGTCTTTCAGCTTACGCCAGCGCTATTTTTTCAAGCTCTCACCATACAGAAGCCCGCGCCTGCTGGCATGGAGCGCGGCTTCGGCTCTGTTTGTGATCTCAAGCTTGCGATAGATTGATTTGATATGGGTCGCGATCGTGCTTTCCGCAGAACCCAGAACGCTCGCGACTTCTGAAACCTTTAGTCCCTGCGCAATCAGACCCAATACTTCTGTTTCCCGTTTGGTCAATACAACTTCTTCTTCTTCAAAACTTGGGCCGGTGAGTTCAAAATGGGACATGATCCGGCGCGCGATTTGCGGGCTCAGGGGCGGCAGCCCTTCGAGCATAAGCCGCAAGTTGTGGCCGATGATTGCTTCAGAATCGCTTTTTAACAAGTATCCTCGCGCCCCTGCCGCCAAGGCTGATACAATCGCGGCATCCGTGGCCATTATGGTTGTGACGACAGACCGGCATGATGGTTGAGATTTCGTAAGTTTACGGATGAGGTCAGTTCCGTTTCCATCCGGTAACTTCAGATCCACCAGCGCCAGATCGATCTCATGGCGGCTGATGCTGTATTCAGCGTCGCGCAACGTTGCTGCGGTGATCAACTCGGCCTGTGGAAAGATGCTGGAAACTATATTGGCAAGCCATTCCCGCGACTGGCGCAGATCTTCGAGGATTAGAATCTGGTTGATCATGTCAGGCAATCAATCTCGGCTTTCTCAAAGGGCAAAGTGACTTTTACGATGGTGCCGCTTTGTGGACCGCTGCGGGACAAGACGCTGCCATCGCCACCAAGAGCTTCGGCACGTTCGACAATGTTCGGAATGCCATTGCCGAATTCCGGTTTGCTGACACCCTTGCCGTTGTCAGTTACCGAAAGGACAATACAGTCAGAATTGAGAGAGATATGCACATCGACCAACGTCGCGTGTGCGTGACGCAAGACATTGGAAATCGCCTCGCGGAGAATGGAGCGCAGGCCGTTGGCCATGGAAAAAGACACCTCGGTCGGGTGCTGCCCTGCGGAAAGGTCCGGGCCCTCCCATTTCAGGACGATGTCGTTTGTCTCAAGCCGCGCCGGGGTTTCTTTGCGCAGATCGGCGATGACTTCTTCAAGCGGATAAGAGGCGAGAAATCCATCGTTGATGATTGCTCTGAGGTCGCTAAGGCTGTCGCGCAGCAAATCGTCCTTGCGCGCGGGTTCCCGAGAGTGGAGCGCCGTCAGAAGTTGCGCCCCGATATTGTCGTGGATGTCACGGCTGATGCGATCACGTTCAAGGACGATACCGCGATCATAGGCTTCCCGGCTTTCGATCGCCAGATCATGCATCTGAACAAGGTTCGCCACCACCTCCAGATCGTCAGGCGTGAACAGCCGACGTCCTTGTTGGGCGTAGCGCAAGCGCCGTGGGACCAACCCGATCACAGATGGAATGACCAGCTCAAGGCCTGAGTCCTCGATCCTTGCAGTACCCACACTTTCGTTGAGTGGTTCAACCGGGGCAAGCGGCTCAAAGATATCCTGAAGGAGTGCATCCCATCTCTTGGTGTGTTCGCTCTGGGTGGGGGACAACGCGGTGCCGATAATGTCAGCCATCCGCCCTGACAGGCTGGCGGTACGACGTCTTAGAAGCAGGTTCAGCAGAAACTGCCGGAGCGGGAAATACAGAAGCCCGGCACAAAGCAGCGCGACGCTTAGGGACATCCACGGTTGCGCCTGCAAAAGCCGAACCATCGCAACATCCAGCACAATGATCATGGCGAAGCCGGACAGCCAAAGCCAGATATAGTAGGACCAGCGGTCAAGGTCGAAGACACGAAATCGCAAAACCCCCAGCGCGAGACCGAAATGCATAAGGTTGAAGAACCCGAACGCATATCCCTGGGAAATCAGACCTTCATCAGCCAGACCAAGCACGGGTGGGGCTGCAATCAGACCAATGAACAGGGAACATCCAGCAAGGCAAATGAGGACAAACCAGCGAAGCCCCGCTCGGTTTAGCGGTTCGCGTCGGCTTCTGATCCATTGGATGATGCCAAGGACCAATGCCACAAGCATCTGGGTCAGAACGGTAAGCGCACCAATATTATCAATGCCGAATTGTCCGACGGCCATAAAAAAGCAAACGCCGTAAATCGCCAGCGGCAGCAAAAGCCAACGCGGCCGGAACAGGGGCTGCGGGTACATCGCAAAAAGGCCGACCAGCGCGATCCCGAATTCCACGGCCCCCCCGATGTTGATGCCGGACAGAATGCGGAACAATGTTCCGTCGAGCGCGATCTGCCGTGTGGAATAGACCGATGCCGCCATCGCGAAGATCGGCACCATCACGGATGTAATCGCGAACATCCGTGCGCCCCAGTCTTCACGGCGCAGGCCAAGCACCCAACCGCCAAAGAAAAGCGAGATCAGGCCAACGGCCATCTGGAACCAAAACGCGCCCGGCAGGTCATAAAAATGCCGCCGTCCAATATCGAAACGATCTGATTCTTCAGACCCGTCAGCCAGCGTCAGTGTCATGTCGACCGAAGTGCCGTTCAATTGCTCTCTGATCAGGTCTTGCCGCGCGTAGAATTCCCTGATGGCCGCAAAGCTACCCAATTGGTCGGGCTCTTCCATCAAATCGGTGGGATGCAGGTCGACTGTTCCGACACGGGTTGGCACAGCGCCTTCGGGCAAATCGACCTGCGGCTGTGACAGCGCGATCCACAAGGCTATTGCAGACATCACCAGGCCCAGAACAATGGCAGCAAGAAATACCTGAAGCGGTGCTACCCTGTAGTTACTGTAAGGCATGGACTAAGCTCAATTCGATACTGGAAAAAGACACAAGCAGCGCGGCCCCGAAACAATCTAAGTAGGATTAGTCGCCAGCCGGGTTCCAAAATCAAGAACAACTTGACGTAGAAGCTGCTGCGTTTGAATGAATAATTTGGCAGATCCGAGCACAAGCCGACAAAAGCGTCATATTCCCACGGGCGAAGGCTAGAAATCATGGGTCAAGCCGATGCTGACATAACTGTTGTCATAGCGGGCCAAGCTCACATTCGACCGGTTCTTTTCAAAGCCGAGAGCAAGGGTCGGAGCAAAAGACATTATGCGAAAATCGCGGTGGTAAATATTGGCCTCGATTGCAGTATTTCGATCACTTCTTGTGATCCCGAACAACGTCTCGGGCCCGTCGCGCTTGTCCGTCCGGTGGCTGAAACGCAGGGATGTCATCAGGCCTCCTTCCCAAGCATAAAGACCGCTGATCGATACGCCTGCACGTTGACCGACCAGATCAGGGCGGGACCCTTGCGTTTTTTCGACGAAACCTGAAAAACCTATAGTTGCATTTCCTGTGACGGCGTGACTGTAGCCGGCTGTGATCAAGCCGCGCTGACTGTCAGGCAATCCAACGCGGTACTGCGTCTCGCTCAGGTCTAGGCCGAAATCCACTCTTCCCCGCGGGCCAATCAATCTGGAATAATCTCCCCATATGCCAAGGCTGGAAGAATACCCGCGATCACCGACCCATCGGTATCCTTGTTGCAGCCCCCCAGCGATGCGACTGCGGGTATCCGGGAAATAGCTTAGGCCTTGCCGCAGGATAATCTGATAATCCCGCAGATCCCTGTCTTTGTTGATGCGAAGGTTGGTAAACATGCCGAAGGAGGCCTTCAGCCGCTGTGTGATCTTAGGCGAATAGGTCAAACCGGTGGTCGTCACCAGACTGACGCCGGGCTTGGCTTTTAAATCGGGCGTCAACCGGAAATTCAACCCGCCTATAGTGATCGTATCGTTGGTGGTCCTGCGACTGGCGTTGGTTTCTGGCCTCAGCGCAATCGTCATGGAACCGGACCAGACACTGCGCGCGCCTATTTCAGCCAAAAGCTGTTCAACCAGCCTGGCTTCCTGCGGGGTCAGGTCTGCGCCACGAACCTGTTCAAGATGCCATTTGGCGCGCATATGTTTATCGAGGCGAAACAATGCGAGGGCGAGTTCAAATCGGTAGCCTTTGTTATTGGGGTCCTGCGAAACGAGACGTTCAAGCAAAGGCAGCGCTGCATCTGGTTCGCCTGCCGTCATCAATTCCATGGCCCGGGGCCACGCGTCAGTCTGGGCAGCAGCAAGTTCGGGCCGGGCGAAAACGATGCCCAGCCCGATCAAAAGGACCCATGCGAGACGGATCAGGGACACTATTGCTTGTCAGCGTAGAAGCTACCACCGGTGGCAATTGTCGATGTCTGACCGGTTGGCGTAATTGTGGTCTGATGTCCCCCGGACATGCTGCGCGCCACCCGTTTCCTTAAGATTGCCATTAAGGATCATTCGCGCGGAACCCGACAATGCGGAAGCTGGATCGACAAGATCGCCCCGCAGCGTCGCCGTTATGCTAGTCAAAGTCCCAGCCCCAGTGGCTTGCGCCGACACCAGATTCGAATCGTTGGACAGGGCATTTGCAGTATCCAACGTCCCACCAATCACGGTATCAACGCCGTTAACTTTCCCCGCAAAATTGGTTGCAGTGCCGGTGATGGGATTAACCACCCCAGAACCAAAATTAACGTTGAGGTTGGCATCGCCGTATACCGCTTCACTTGCATCATTGGCATTCGCTTGGGTCAGCACTGAAAGTTTGCCCTGATAGTTCGCGGTCCCGGACAAGGGCTGGGTCGTTGATTGCAAGAAGATATATTGCAGGTTTTTGGCATCAAACTCCGCTTGCGTTATTGGTGCCGCGCCGCCGGACGTGCCGCCACCGGTTGAGCCGCCACCTGTGCCACCTCCCGTCGAACCACCGGACGTGCCACCGCCAGCGGAGCCCCCAGAGGTGCCACCAGAAGTGCCGCCCGTTGGCGTTGCGCCGACACCTGCGGAATTGCTGCTTCCAAGGCAGCCCGAAACGGAAAAGACTGCCAGACACGTAACCACTGCTTTGAGGGTAAGAGTTTGGTTTGAAAAAATGTAACCAGATGTCATTTGACTAAGTAATCCTTGATTGAAATTTTTTTCCGAGCAGCAGCCGTAGAGTCTTCAGCTTTTCCCCGAAGGGCTACTATGTTCCAATGTACTTTCTGTTCCTCTCCCGTGTTTAGGGTAGGGGGAAACGATTGCCGAAAGTTCCGAAAGCAGCGTCACGTAGAATAGGTGGAATGCTAAATCGGTCAGTCTGGCACTTGCTTGAGCCGCCAAGAATACTGGGTTCACACGGCTCTTGCCCTAAAAGAAATTTGAGCATTGAGCTCGGCTCGGCTAATTCGATCAGCTGCCCGGCGTTTTCATCTTTTCTAAGATTTGCAGATTGGTCCAATCCACTTTGGCAATCCACGGAATGCTGAGTTTCCAAAATCCAGGACACCCCGAGCTTTGTTCAAAACGCTTGCTGTTCGATGTGCGGAATAGGACGTGGTTGGTGGAAACCATTGCCCGGCAGGGCATTGCCCAAGAGGGAGTGCCAGCGGCAATGTGCGTCGCGCTTACAGGCCGAACACAAGGCTGTTTCTAACCAAACACCAAGCACCAAAAAGGCACCTGCAACAAGGGAGGCATCCATATGGGACTTCGCGCCCTTTCGTGGCGATCAGGTCAATGGCGGCAGTCGTATTGACCGGCATGGTTCACGATGATCTGCTTTAACCCGCCAGCTTCCGCATTGCGGCCTCAATCGGCCCGCGCTTGAACCAACGCGCCCAGATCAGTGCATAGACGGTAGCGGCGAAACAAAACAACAGGGACGCGCCAACAGCCTGCGCTACGGTTTGCTCTCCAAGCATGCCAAGGGCCTCAAGCGTTCCCATGCCAACCAGAATGTGACCGATATAAAGCGTCAGGGTTTGCCGTCCTGCGGGAACCACCAAGCGCAGAACCCCCATCGCCCTGAGGCGATCCGAGATCAGCAAGCAGACCCCAACGACAACGCACGCGGCACCGAGGCCTGCGAGTGTGTAAAGTGGCATGGGCGGAACGGGTTCTGTTGTCGCCAGCCCCGCGAGTTCAGGTGCAATCGGTGTCAATTGAGCTTTCAGCAAAGCGCTGAGCCCCTCAGTAACGACAAATGCAATCGCGCCTCCGGCGATTAACTTCAATTGAGTTGCGCGTGTCGAAAGCGGAATCCGACTGAGAATGATTCCGAACAGCAGGAAACCAAGCCAAGGGATGACGGGGTGCCAGCCGTTGAAGAACAGGTTGCGGATGAACCCGACTGGCGTCCAGAAGCCTGAATAGGTGTAATCATCCCAGTTCCAGCCTGCGTCATAGTTCAGCGTCAGGATCATGATGGCAAAGGC
Source organism: uncultured Alphaproteobacteria bacterium (assembly GCA_963728645.1). Classification (GTDB taxonomy): domain Bacteria; phylum Pseudomonadota; class Alphaproteobacteria; order Rhodobacterales; family Rhodobacteraceae; genus Sulfitobacter. The sequence continues at coordinate 105,511 of CAVSLU010000012.1, forward strand.
GACGTTGAGGCCGACCAGCACCCCAAACAGCGCCCGAGAGCCAAGAGGTAGCAACAACACCCCAAACATAAAGTAGAACGCGTAGTAGTGCAGGATATCCGCATCAAAAACGGTCATGTTCAGCAGACCGATCACCAGCAGGAACAAAGCGCGCTTGAGGGTCACAGAAATCGTCTGATCAAGCCCCCTGAGGCTCGCTAAACCAAGGCCGATCCCTGCCAGCACCACAAAAGTCGCAGCGGCGCGTCCCTCAAGAGCGGCGGTAAGCACATTAAGCAATCCATCGCCACCTTCAGCGCCCATGGCGATCTTGAAATTGACAATCACCATTCCGACAAAAGCGACGTAGCGCGCGAGATCAAGGCCCTCAAGCCGGTTGCCTTTGCTGGTTTGTTGGGTCTTTTCCATCAGCGCTCTCTACTTTCGGTGTCTTTGTGTCTTGATCCGGCTACACGGATTCTATTGGCTCCGTGGTAGCGGCTTGGGTAAGATCAGCCGTCCGAAGCGTCAGCTTTGGTTTGCGGGATGAAATAGAGAAACCACAAGAACCAAAGTGCGCCAGTCAGATCCCACCATGACCCACCAACCGAGAACACCTCGATCAGCTTTGGAAGCTTAAAGACCCCGATCAGACCGAGAAACCCAAGATACCAGCACTTTTGAAATGTCATGCCAAACCCTTTTCATACGACCCATTCGATATTAAAAGCGAACGAACGACCGTTCATTATTTAGTTGGCAAGAACAGGAGCGTCAAGTCGGTGACCGACAAAGAGAAGCCTATTCATCCCCGCAAGATCGAAATCGTGCATGCAGCGGTCACGTGTTTTCTGGAACGTGGCTATCACCAAACGGGTGTTCGCGACATTGCCAAGCAGGCCGGGGTTAGCCTGGGAAACCTCTACAACCACTTCAAAGGCAAGGAAGCCGTTCTGGCGTTCATCGCCGAGATAGAGGGGGAGGAGCTGGCTGGATTTATTGATCTGCTGTCAGAGCCTGACGATCCGCAAGCAGCGTTAGAGCAGTTCATCGGTGACTATGCGGAATACGTATCGCGCCCGGAAAACGCATTGCTGGGGGTGGAGATCTTAACCGAAGCCCTTCGCAACCCTGTGATCGCAGACGTCTTTGGAAAGAACCGAAGCCTTCTGATCGACGCGTTGGTCCGTTGCCTGAACAAAGGTGCCGGACTGGGTGTTTTTGCGCCATACGATGATCAGCGCGAGGTAGCCTGCATGGTTCTGGATACGTTGGAGGGGCATGGCCTTCGCAGCCTGTCGAAGAAGGCGTCAGGCGAAACAGGCATTCCGACACTTCGGTCGATTATTCTCAACGGACTGAAGCCCTAGCGCCAACACACCCGACATCCATTCCCCTCGCAGCATGTGATACGCGGCCTTGGGCACACGAAGATGGACAGTACCGTCAGATACCTCGGCGTCAGGATCGAGGATGCTCTTGCAATTGCGGAGGCCATTGAAAGAGGAAACGGGCCGTTGCGCGGTCGGTTCTGGTCGCCGACCGCGCAGCGATCAGTTGTCGAAGCCGGTGAACATGCCGTTGGTGTTGGCCAGACCTGTCGTCGGGACGGGCTGGATCACGTCCCAGTGCTCGACGATCATGCCGTCTTCCATGCGGAACAGGTCGTAGAAGGCGTTGGTCGTGCCGTTCCACTGGCCTTCGCTGATGGTCAGGACAAAGTTGCCCTCTCCCAGAACCTTATGGATTTTGATATATTGGAACATGTTGTTCTGCGCGGTCAGCGCCTCGACCGCTTCGACGATCCCGCTCAGCCCGTCGTTGATCATCGGGTTATGCTGGGCATAGCTTTCGGCACTGATGTAGTCGGTGATTTTGGCCGGGTTCTTGCCCATCAGCACGTCTTCGACCAGCGCCACGGCCAGCGCCTTGTTATCCTCGGTCTTGTCCATATCGGTCACTTCGGTGGGGCCGTCGGTCTGGGTTCTGCCGCTGGCGGTTTCCGTCACGAGGGGCTGCAACGCGTCCCAGTGCTCTGCGACTTTCCCGTTTTCGTCCACGCGGATGATGTCGAAGGACACCATCTCGTCCGCGCCGAACGGCGCGGCATTGCGCCAGATGTTGTGCATGAAGACATAGTTGCCGTCTTCGAACATGCGGATGTTTTCAGCGGTCGTGCCGGCCTTTTCCAGAACCGGCAAAAGGCCGATAAACGGCTCAAGCCCGGTCGGAATAAACGGGTTGTGCTGGATGTAATCCGCGTTCGCGACCTCGCGCATGGTATCGACGTCACCTTGCAAAACGGCGCCCAGAAACGTGCCGACAATCGGCTTGATCGACGGGGTGTCATCGGCAAGGGCACCGGTGGCAAGCGACGCGGCGGCTAGGGCGGCAGTGAGGGTCTTTCTCATTGTATCGGTTCCTTTTTCGTTGGGTGAATAAATGGGGCAATCAGAAACGGTCGCCGCGGTCCGCGAAGACCCGCACGCCTGACACGCCGAAACCGCTGTTCGCGCCGGGGATGACGATGGATCTTCCTGATACCGACATGGGTCATCCTCATGCTTGCGTGTCTTGTTACTGACTGGTACGAATATCGATGGCACTCCGTCAAGATATAAAATACCGGATAGTACAAAAATGAGCGATACTGACCAAAAACCCGCGCGCGGACGACCGCGGACGATGAACGCCGAGCAGGCGCTCGACGTTGCGATGAATGCCTATTGGCAAAGCGATCCGACGGATGTGTCGGTCAATGCGATCTGCCAGATGGCGGGTATCTCAAAGCCCTCGCTCTATCGAGAGTTCGGCAGCGAAGACGGCCTGTCGCGCGCAACTCTCGACCGCTATGCCGAGCAGGTGCTGTCGGAGGTGTTCGTGGTCTTGCGCAGTGGGAGAGGGCTGCGCGAAACGCTAGACGCGCTGATCGACTTCGCCAGCAGTGATCCCCGGATGGAAACGGGCTGTCTTTTCTACAAGATGCGTGCGGGAAAGCACAGGCTGGGGCCGCAGACGCGGGCGCGGGTCGAGGAGATCGATGCGACAGGGCAGGCGGCTTATGCCGCTTTCTTGCAGGCAGCCCGCGAGTCTGGCGAGTGGCCGGATGGCCTGTCGGTCGAGGCCGGAGCGAGATACCTCGGCGAGCAGATCGCCCTTGCCATCACCCAACGCGCCTCTGGCGAAGACCCCACGCGCATTCGCGAAATGCTGACGCTGGCGCTGTCGGTGTTCGCCCGCTCATTCAGGGATCGCGAAGCGCCCTGATGCAACTGCATCGGTGTGAACATCGGCCACAACAGGAAACCAGAATGTTCATTATACCGGTTCGTTTCACACCCGCATAATCCGGTGCGGAATTATTGTCTTGCATGACACTGATTTCTGGCAAATTCAGCCATGTGCAGCGCAGCAATGGTTGTAGAAAGATCATCTTTGCTTGGATGCCCTATCTACCAAGGAGATAAGTTCTTTGTTCGAGATGGGCTTCTCTATCCGAGGCGCGGCTGTACGTGGATCATCGTGAGCAAAATCATTCCCCTGACCCGACACAACAATGAACGGAACAGACTGCGCATTCAGAGCTTGCGCAATCGGGGCCGAGCTGCGGCCTCCGAGGTCGGCATCCAGCAAGGCAACATCAGGTGCGCCTTTGCGCAATGCATCAAGCGCCGTTTCGATGTCCCGGAACTGCCCGAAGATATCGTATCCTTCGGACGAAAGAAACTCGGTCAGATCTAAAGAAATGATGGCGTCATCCTCCACCACCATCACCGACATGACAGAGTTTTCGTGCGCATCGTCACCGGTTTCGTGTTTCGCAGGACCTGAAGCCGCGTCTTCCCGACGATCGAGCGGAAGAAGAAACCGATAGGAGATTCCGTGCTCTGTGGAGGCTTTATGGACCTCTCCTCCAAGCTGAAGCTGAATGATATTGGACAGCAGAATAGACCCGAAACCGCCCTTGGAACTTTCAGAGCCTTGCTGTGATGTTGCGATTGTTCCGGTTTCGATCCAGTCAAGCGTCATGGTGCGATGTTGGTCCACAGTCCATGTTACCGACAGCCTGCCGGCCGGTTCGCGCAGGCTTCCATATTTTAGGGCATTGGTCGTCAATTCGTGCAATATCATGGCGATAAGCTGCGCTTCCTGTGGGGAGAGCATCAATTGCGCGCCGCTGATACCGACACGTTCGTAAATCTCGGGACCCAGTGGCGCGAGTTCGTCTTCCAGCAAGTCGCGGAATTCAAGGTTGGTCCAGCGCTTGCGGCCCAGCAAAGAGTGAACCCGCGAGAGGGCGGTCAGACGATCGACCAGCTTGGCCTTGACGTCGTCCACATTCACGCCGGCGGTCATGCGGATGATGGACTGTATGACCGCAAGCATGTTGCGCGCCCGGTGGTCGATTTCGGCCGCCATGACCTTTTCCCGGTCGCGGTGCCGTTCGCGATCAATCCAACCCATCGTCGTCTCGAACACTTTTTGCACCGTCAAGACATGCATCGCATCGTATGCACGGGCTTGATCGCTGTGAACGTAGATGACAGAGACAACCCGCCCGTTTTCGGTCCACGGAATAGCAAGCAGGCCGGATATGCCGGAATGTACCAAGAACCGGCGACCGATCGAAGGAAGGTCCGGATCGGACAGGGATAGCTGAACGATCTTGCCCGACATCAGAATTCTTGACCTGCTCTACGTCGAAATGGGACAGATCCATCCGCGCAGAGGAGGGCGCGTAGCCTTCGGCGCACCATTCAGAGGTCAGCGAAAAAGCTGACCTGACATCAAGGTTCGTTCTTTCGCGGATGCCGACGCGCACCGCGTTCAGAAGATCGCCAAGGCGCGACACGGCCAGGTCCAATGCATCGCTGGCTTTCTCGCAGGTGCGCAGGTCTTCGTTGAGGGCGATCAGGAACGCCGCATGGCGGTTCTGGATCACCCGCGCGGTGGTTTCACTGCCCGAATTGAATATCCCGACAATACGCCCGTCTTCTGCCCGCAAGGGCGTGAAGCTATAGCTCCAATAGGTTTCTTCCTCGAACCCGAAGCGGCGCATGGGCAGCAACTGATCCTCAACAAACAGGCCTTCGCCGCTTTTTATTTGTTCTGCGAACTGGGGCTCGATGATGTGCCAGATATCGTGCCAGACATCCTGGGCGCGGGCACCAAGCGCTTCTGGGTGCCGAGGCCCGGGGATCGGTGCCCAGGCGTCATTGTACAGCAGCCGAAGTTCAGGGCCCCAGTAAATTGCCGTCGGAAAGGCGGAATTCAAACAGATCGAAAGCGCCGAACGAAGTGATTGGGGCCAAGTCTCGGGCAGACCAAAAGGATGGTTTTGCCAGTCATAATTCTGTATCCGCCTTGCCATCTCACCGGTTCCAGCAAGGAAATCCATCGGCGCATATGCGCTCTGCAATCTTAGCACTTCCGCGCTTCTCCTTTTCGGGCGACACCCTCAAACTCAGGATAAACCGCTGTGATAATTCTGATACCATGAGCGGATGGCTGGTTTCAACAAGAACGAAGGGTTAGTTGAAGAGCGCGGATGTGTTATTTAACGATGAAAATCTCATGACGAAGAGCAGACCTGTGGCATGTCCCAAGTTCTTTGAAGAGCGCGGATTTTGACACATTGCCGACATCCGGCCACTCCTTGCAACGCTGCGCCGTGGCCCGTTGAACCGGACTTTCGCTGCGATTGCAAACAAGGGGTGGGCGAATTCACACAAAGCGGACCAAGCAGTCGTTTCGCGCAAAATAGTTATCATCCCTTTTTTCCTGTTAGGATGAATAGGGATCGTCGCTTGTTTTTCTCAGCGGCACCGGAACAAAGGGAGCAATCATAGTGGCCCATTCTTTTGACCGTCTTGTGGAGCAGCAAATACAGAAGGCCATCGCCGAGGGGCAGCTGAGCGGCCTCAAAGGCGAGGGAAAACCGCTTCCCATCAGTTCAAGCGAGGCTTTCGTGGACGTGGCGATGGCCGTGGCAGGCCGAATTATGGCTGAAGCAGGCGCACTGCCCGAGGAATTCAAAATTAAGAAATTGCTGGAAGCCGCGAAGCAGAATTATAGAGATGCGGAAGGAGACGATGCAAAGCGCCTCGCTATGGCCCTGATCGCTGACCTTGAACGGCGCTATAACATCGCAGTGGATGCGCGACGGCGGTTTATGGGGTCATAGCATTATGCCGCCACGCATCCGCTGAGCAGAACTCGTCAAGATGGGTTCGAACCAGACATGAGGCGGGGCCGCGGACATGGCAGAGTGTCCCCTCGGAACCCGACGCAAACGGCCCCGTCCTGACGTCCATCGTGTCGCTGAGTGTCGGTCTGCGGCGTGCCGAAGCGGACATCTGACCCATCTCAGTATCTAAGATAGGGCTGCACCCTTAAACCCTGTCGCAATGTGGTAAAACAGCGCCATGATACGGTCGGAGACGGGCCAGTTCGGACAGTTCAATAGCGGTCCTGACATCCGAAAACACGGAGTCTGCAGGCGGTCCGGCGTTTGCCAATCTCACCGTTCCTCAGACTTCTTCTTTTGATCGACCCGGCCTTGCCCTTCGCGCTGTTTTCCAATCCGCGACAGGATGAATTTGCGGATCACCTCGGCGATCGTGCCGCCTACGAGCCCGATCATTGGATCGACCAACAGCGTTGCGCAGGCGGTCACCATGATCACCGGTCTGCAAGAGGGACGCGCATCGAACAGGCGGGGACTGATGGCAAGGCTCCAGGCTGCGATCAGCAAAAGTGCACCAAGGGTCGCTGGGGGTATGACGGACAGGACCGTCCCCTGTATGTGCGCGGGCAGCACCGCAAGGCCCAGCAGCAGGCAGCCGATCAGGCAGGGTGCCGCGCCGGTTCGCGCACCGAAGCGGTGATGCGCCGTCAACCCGCCCGCGCCGTGACACATCGGCAGCGCGCCCAGCGGTGCCAACAACAGGTTGGCCAACCCCGAGGTTACACAAAGGCTGCGTGAGGTGACGTGGGCCGCGTGCCTGCCGAATAAGTCGCCCGCGACGAGCGCAGTCAGGAATACCGCGTTGGTGAGGGTCAGCGCCAGTTGCGGCAAGGCGAGGTCGGTGACGGCCCTGCGCAGGGTCTCGGCTTCGGGCAGGGACATCGGACCCGTTTTGACGCTTGGCACCAGCACCGTAGGAAGGCCAAGGACCAGCCCGGCCGCAACACCGGTGGCAATCGTCAGCAATGCCGCATGGCTGCCCACGCGCAGCGCGACGAGAGCCACACAGAGCGACAGCACGCCGATAGGCCATTGGTCCCGCATCAGCCCGACCGCGATCCAGGCCAGCGACAGGCCCAGGCCCAGTTGCAACCCCGCCAGCACCGATTGCGGCACGAGGCGCGCGATCCGGTCTATCAGACCTGTGCCTCCCAGACCCAGCAGGACCAGCCCAATCAGCATACCGCTCAACGCGATCTCGGCTGGGGAAACTATGCCCAGCAGCGCCACTGCGGCGATGGCCTTCATCGGTTGCACGGGGACGGGCAGGCGGTAGACAAGTCCGGTGGCGATATAGAACAGGCCAAAGCCCATCAGCACCATCTGCGCCGAGAGGCCCGCCAGCGCAATGGCACCCAGGCTCAGCGGCAGTAGCGTGCCGATGTCGCCCAAGGCTCCGTTCGCCTCGCGCAGGTCGAGGTTGAATTTCCGCCCTCGGGGATCAGGCATGATATCCTGCTGCGCGCGCCATTGATCGCACCCCTTTGAATACAATCCACCATAGCATAGTTTGAGCGGATAGGAAATTGAGTGAAAGAGACGAGAACATGAAAATCAGTGCGCGCAACAAACTGGCCGGGACGGTCGTGGCGATCAACGAGGGCGCTGTCAACGCGACCGTGCAGATCGACTTGGGCGGGGCAGTCGTTGTCACCGCGATGATCACAAATGCCTCTGTCGAGGAGTTGGGGCTCGAGGTCGGCAAGACGGCCTACGCAATCGTAAAGGCGTCCGACGTCATGGTCGGCGCGGACTGAACAGGGGACGGCAGGCATACTTTGCGGCCCGAAGGCGTTGTTTCAACAACAACGGGCAAGCCGTAAACGGTGGTAAGGTTGGTCTCTGTCAGGACCTGCGCCGCAGGGCCGTCAGCCAAGACCCCACCACGATGCATCAGCACGACCCGCGCGTTCAGGGCAAATGCCTGATCGGGATCGTGCGTTGACAGGATCACGCCGCGTTCTGCGGCCCTGTCGGTCTTGGTCAACGCGTCGATCTGCGCCAGCACCTGCGCCTGATTGCCGAAATCAAGGCTGGCGGTGGGTTCGTCCATGACGATCAAAGCGGCCTCTTGCGCCAGTGCACGGGCGATCAGCACCAGCTGTCTTTGCCCACCGGACAGGCGCGAATAATCACGGTGCGCCAGATGGTGAATGCCGAGCTGGCGCATCGCATCCGCGGCAGCCGCGCGGTCAGCTTTGCCCGGTTGCGCAAACACCCCGAGCCGCGCGGTGCGTCCCATCAACACCACCTCCTGCGCCTCGAACGGAAAGGGCGGCGCGTGGGCCTGCGGGACATAGGCGATAGCGCGTGCAATTTCGGCGCGTGTCTGCGCAGTGATCGGACGGCCTTTCAGCAGGACAGACCCGGAAAAGGCAGGCAGCAGACCCAGCAAGGTGCGAAACAGCGTTGTCTTGCCGCAACCGTTCGGGCCAAGCAGGCACAGGATCTCGCCCGGATGCACCTTCAGGTTCAGCCCGGTCCCGATCGGGCTTTTGCCATAGCCGATGGAAAGGTTTTGCGCTTCGATCATCACGACCATCCCCGCCGGCCACGCGCGAGCAACCAGACAAAAAATGGCGCGCCGATGACGGCAGTCAGCACGCCCAAAGGGACTTCGACCGCCGCGATGGTCCGTGCCAGCGTGTCCACGACAAGCAGGTAGCCCGCGCCGATCAACGCTGACGCGGGCAACAGCCGACCAAAACCGGGGCCGACCAGCATGCGCGCAATATGCGGGATGACAAGCCCGACCCAGCCGACCACCCCAGCCAGGGCCGTGACGCTGGCCGTGATCAGCGTGGCTGCCACGATCACCACAAACCGCGTGCGCCCGGCTTCGATCCCCAGTGCGCGGGCCTCTTCATCGCCAAGGCTCAGCACGTTGATCCGCCAGCGCAGCAAGGCCAGCGGGATCAGCCCGAGAAGAACGACGGGCAAAGCCGGAAGAATATCCCGCGTCGTGATTGATGCCAGCGATCCCAGAAGCCAGAACGTGATTGCGGGCAGCTGGTCATAGGGGTCGGCCATCACCTTGAGCAGCGACGTCGCCGCCCCCGCGAGTGCGCCCACCACCACACCCAGCAGCACCAGCGTCAACGTCCGGTCGGCACCCCGGACAGCCGAGCCGATCAGTGTCACAAGGCCGACCGCCGCCATGCCGCCAACAAAGGCCGAGGCCTGTATCAACGCCACCGGCAGCGACAAAAAGATACCGGCCACTGCGCCCAGTCCCGCACCAGCCGAGACGCCCAGAATATCAGGCGAGACCAACGGATTGCGAAACAGTGCCTGATAGCTTGCCCCCGCCGCGGCAAGCGCCGCACCCACCATAAGCGCCGCCCCGACGCGCGGCAGGCGGATGTTCCAGACCACGATCTGCGCCTGTTGATCACCAAAGCCCAGCAGCGCCGACAGAACCTGACCCGGTGTCAGACCATAAGGGCCGATCATCACTGCGCCAAAGGCGAGCAGGGCAAGCCCTGCGGCAAGACCGCCCGTCAATGACATGCTGCCAAGTCGTCCGGACTGCGGCATCGTCACTTCGGGGGGCGTCCTTCGGCCCATTCAAGCAGCCCATCCAGGTCTTCCTCACCCATATCGACATGATAAAAAAGCTTGTAGAAGGCCTGTGTTTCCTCGCGCAGATTGCCATCCCAACGGTCGGGATACAGCAGACCCGCCATCCAAAGGAGCCCCATCATCCGGTTGAGCGATGGCGGCCGGTCAATCCAGCCGAAGGGTGCTGTGGGCGACAGATAAACACGGCCATTTTGAACGGCATCAATGCCCTGCCACAGGGGATCGTCAAACACCGACGCATAAAAGTTCGGATCCCACGTGACGATGGTATCGGGGTTTGCGACGATCAGCTGTTCCATCGATGCGTTGACCAGCCCGCGTGTGGCACCGCCATCATCGGCAACATTGCGCCCCCCGGCGCGTTCGATGATTTCGGTGTTGATCGACCCTTTCATGCCGGTCTCCAACCCTTCGGGGCCGCGGGCAAGGTAGACGCGTGGGCGATCGTCCTGCGGCACCTCGGCCAGCAGGGCATCGAGCCGGGCAAACGTGGTCTCGACGTTTCTTGCCAGCATCTCACCCCGCTCAGGCACGCCGAGCGCGTCACCCAGGATCCGCAAAGCCTGCGCCGTGTTGTCGAACCGCCCATCGATCAGCAGATACGGAATACCGGTTTGTTCCTGCACGCGGTTGGCAAGGTCGATATAGGTGTCGCGCACAGAGCCGAAATCGACAATCAGATCCGGCTTGATCTGCAAAACGCGCTCCAGGTTCGCCTCGCCGCCGCGCCCCGTCAGGCGGCCGGTTTCGGGAATGTCGCGGTAGGGTGCCGCAATATAGGCGCGTTCTTCGGGACGTAGCGCGCGAGGCCAGCCGGTCAGCGCCTCGGGCTTGAGCACATAGACCAGCACCGATGCCGGTGGCCCTGCGGCAAATACAGTGGTCACCGCGTCAGGCACCTCGACCACGCGGCCCGCGCTGTCGGTGACGCTGCGCGCATGGGCGGGCAGCGCCAGCAGCGCGAGGATCATCAGAAGATATCGCATCTCAATCTCCGTTCATTGCGTCGAAACCGTAGTCGGAGAGCACAGCCTGCCCCTTGGGCGAAAGGATGTAGTCGGCAAGCGCTTGCGCACCGTCGGGCGCATCATTCAGCACGATCAGACCATAATCGGCCCCGACTGAAAGGTTTTCGGGGATCGTAACAATCTGCAAACCGGGCACCTCCTTTTTGGCCAGAACGGCGTTTGTGCAATAGGTCAGAAAAAGATCTGCCTGATCGCTGTCCAGAACCCAGGCGTAAGGATTGCGACCCTCTGGCGGGCTGGCGCTGTCAGGCCCGCCGGTCAGTTGAAGCGCCTTTGCCTTCAAGGCGTCCGCATGGCCAGACTTTTCAAACAGGGCAAAAGCATAATCACCAGCGGGGTCCGCCTTGGGTGTTGACGTGCCAAGCCGTATTCCATCGTTCAGCATGACGTCCAGCAGCGTGCCGGTCTCTACCTTGACCTCAGGCCGCGCCAGTCCGCACAGGCGATTGCGCGCGAACAAAGCCACCGGACCGCCCCGGCCGGCACTTTCCAACGCTTGCGGATGGCGCATGTTCGCAGACGCAAAGACATGGGCCGTCTCACCGGCCTCGACCCGTTCGCGCATCAGGCCAGAGGGACCGAAACTGGCGGTCACAGCTTTGCCGGTGTCATTGGTGAAATCCTCAATCACATCGGTCAGGGCAGACTTGAGGCTGCCTGCTGCGAAAAGCGAAACATCCTGCGCCGAAGACGGGCCAACACTCATTGCAAGGATCGCAGCGACAATAGACGTTTTATGCATAAAGAACCTCTCAATTCCCTAATTGCTCTGGCTGTCACGGGAATGTTCCGGCGCTTTGGTTCCATACCTGCCTCCATGATGGCTCCGGAAATTTTGCAGTACCCTGACAGCCCAAAATCAGCTGCGCGGCTCGCTCAATTCGCAGTATTACCTCTATATTTGTCGATTTATAGGCTTGAAGTTGAGATCTTTCACCAACGATGTGCAATTGAGCGGAAAAAATGCAGTATGCGGCTGCAACGCACATTTTACGATGACCGGAACAAGGTTCAGGTCGGCCAACCGTTCCGCCAAAACGCCTTGTAATGTGCTTAGGCACATTCTGCTGATCGGCGCGCGTTTTCATTCTCCACAAGCAAGGTTGTAAAGCATTCCTGCTCTCTGAAAGGGCGACTGAATGATTGTCCGCGATCCTCCGTCCTCACTCCAGCTATTCTTTGTCATGCAGGGGGCAATTGTTCACGGCATTATCGGCAGGCGTCGATCAGGCTTTGAATGGTTTGGCTGTGGCATGGCGTTGCCCTTTTGAAAACCAGCGTCAGCCCAATCGCAATAAACCACGCAATTGCGCCAAGTCCGAAGACTGCTCCGGCGGTGTCGCCAAGCGCAGGGATCAAGGTAAGCAGCCCGCCAGCGCCTGTCAGCAGGCCAAGACCGACTGTGACCCTGCCAAGGCTGTGGCCGATCCAACCGGCAGTGCTGACGCAGCCGATCCAGATGCCCCCGGCGATTTCGTTGCCGCCGCCAAGGCCCAGTTCGACCGCGTGGAGCGTTTCCCAAAGGGTGACCGCGCGGCCCATATCTGCCGGTGCGATATGGGCTGCGCGTTCCACGGCGACGTTCCCGATCATACCAGCCCCGATCACGAGGGTCGCCCACATCAGTCCCAGCGCGCGGGTAATGGCCGCCCAGCCTGGCGTGGCCATTCTGAGCCTCGCATGAACGACCACCACGAGCACCGCCAGAGCGAGGGCATTCAGGATATAGATCACCGAGTTCCACAGGATCAGCAAACCGGGGTTCGTCTCGATGAAACCCACAACCGCGCGGGCATCTATGTCGATCGTGCCATAGCCAAGAGGGGCCAAAACCGTGACGAGGAAGGCAAAGCCGAAAAGATAGGTTGCTGCGCATGTCAGGCCTGCAAGGCCCCCGATTTTTTGAAGTGTCATTGTGATCTCCGATAGTCTGATCAGTTCGATGCGGATCAGCTTTCATCCGTCATCGTTCGAAAATAGGTGTCCAATCGGTGCGTTCCGGAGGGTGGGGCGGTCATATTCATGGCCAAGGCCGAAAGGAAGAACTGCGCAGGCCCCGCGATCCGGCGCGGGGCTAGCCGGGGCAGGATGCGCAGGGTCATGCGGCGCAGGATGTCAGGCAAATGCGTGATCCGCGCCGGCGCTACCCAGCACATCAAAACACAACGCGGCCAGTTCGTTTTGCGTATAGGTGTCGGGCCCGCCGACGTCCCACCAGACCTCGCCCCGTGCGATTGCTTGGTATGTCGCCGCCGCGAGATCAGCGCCGTGAATGGGGTTGATCCTGTGTTGCCCGGTTCCCAACAGCCAGACGCGGCCCTTCCTTGCCATCGCCAGAAAGTCGCCCATGTCGGAATAGTACCCGGTGGGTGCGATAATGGTGGAGCGGATCGGCGATTGCCGCAACTTGGCGACAAATGCGCTTTTGGCGGCGACAAGCGGGACATCCGCCATCCTGTCCGCGTTCAAAACGTGGATGAAAGCAAAATGCGGCACCTTGCTGCGCAGCGCTTCGTGCAGCAGGTTGAGGTTGGCCTGATAATCAACGTCCCAGTAGCCAACCCCATCGGCCTGCCGCGTGATGCCCAAAGCGGAGACCACCAGATCAAATCCGGCCATTGTGCCTTGCAGGGCCTTGGGCGAGGTCGCCTCGGCCTCAAGGATGGTGTCGGAAGACAGGTCAACCCCGCGGCTTTTGTTGCGCACCAAGGCTGTGACATGCCAACCGCGTTTTTGATATTCCGCGCAGAGGTAACGGCCGAGATAGCCCGTCGCCCCTGCGATCAATACGCGTTTCATTGCGAAATCTCCCTTGAGCGTCGGCACGGATCAGATAGGAAATTTCCCAGCGGGCCGTGCCTTCGATCGGAGCTGTGCCGCGATGGTAAACCGATATCTGATCTTAGGCTATCCGATGATTGGAAGGTTGGGGGCAGCGCGTTATACGCGGCCCCTGTGAGAGTGGCGTAGAGCCGCTGGAAGCGGACCACGCGGGGGTGCTGCCTGTGTTTCATCGCGTGCCCCCTAACCGACAACACGGTGGCCGCGGCCCCGCAGGCATTCGATGACGATTGCTTCGCGGCGCTCGTTTACGTTGACGGCACTGGCGGCACCACCCGCAAGCGCGCCCGCAATCGCACCGCCCAAGGCGTCGCCGTCATCATCGACTTTGCCCAGCAAGGCACCGGCACCGGCCCCGAGGGCCGCGGCCCCGAGGGTTTCCTGATCCAGTTGCCGTTGGGTGCGGGCCAGCGTTTGGCAGGCGGCAAGGTCGGCCTGAAACGCGGGCGTTGCGGGGCCGTCGAGGATGGGACGATAGTGCGCACCACTGTCCGCGCACGCGGCGATCAGTGGCACGGCAGTCAGGGCAAAAAGTGTTTTTTTCATGGTGTTTTCCTTTGATGTGATGACATGCGAATTGGGCACGCGAAAAGGTGTGCGCAGACGCACTGGGTTGGTTTGATTTGAGCTGAGGGTGGGCTGTTAGTCGGGGCCGTCCCGGATCGAGGAGTCAGGTGTCAGTCGAAACCGATCCCGATATTCGCTGGCGGACACGCCAAGATGACGTTGAAAGGCTCTTCGCATCCGCTCGGCGTTTTGAAAGCCGGTCTGCACAGCGACGTGATCGATGCTGCGATCCGTTGTCTCCAAAGCGACGCGGGCAGCTTGCACCCGCGAGGTTTCTACATAGGCCGCAGGCGTCACGCCGGTTTCATCCTTGAACCGCCGCGCGAAGGTGCGCTCGGACAGGGCTGACATGGCCGCAAGGCCGGTGACCGTCAAAGGGTCGCCAGGATTGTTGAGGATGAAATCCAGTGCCGCGTTGATCGCCGGATCTTCGGCCTTTTGCGCCACCAGATGCGCGCTGAACTGGGACTGGCCGCCGGGGCGCATCATGTACATCACGTTGTAGCGCGCCACCTGCAGGGCGATGTCGTGGCCCCAGTCCATTTCGACCAGCGCCAGCGCGAGGTCCATGCCAGCCGTCACGCCAGCCGAGGTCCAGACATTGCCGTCGCGCACAAAGATCGCGTCGCGGTCGACCGTGACCTTGGGATAGCGTTTCTCAAGGATCGGGCACCACCACCAGTGGGTGCTGGCGCGTTTGCCGTCCAGTAGGCCCGCTTCGGCTAAAATCATCGCCCCGGTGCAAATCGAAACGATGCGGCGGGCGAAAGGGGCGGCGGCGCTGACGTAATCCAGCAAAAGCCGGTCTTCGAGTGCCGTGGTCGTACCGTGTCCACCCGATACGATCAACGTGTCTATGTCACCGATCTCGTGGATCGCATCGACAAAGGACACCTGCGCGTCAATCGTTAAACCAGAGGTCGTTGCGACCGGACCGGCCTTGGTCGCAACAACGGTGACATCATACGGGGCAGGCCCTTCGGGCAGGAAGTATTTGCTGCCTGTCATGATTTCCAACGGCCCGACGACATCGAGAATGTGTGCGTCGGGGTAGGTCACCATGATGACTTTGCGGCTGCGCTGCCGTGTCGGATTTTCGTGTTTTTGTCTCATAGACCGATATTAGGCGATTCCCGCCCATGACCGTTAGGACAAAGACCCCTCGATTTCCGCCATAAAAAACGGAACCGCCTCGATGTCCTTGTCCTGCGCGCATGACGGGCGCTCAAAAACTTCCATGCCTTCGTGTGATTGCGCTTTTCTCTCAGCCGGGAAATCGTAACGGAAAACGCCAGCTTCAAACGGTCCAGAATCCGGGGATCAGGTCAATGTAGGCTTGGAAGGCTTTGCGAAATAGGTGCGGATCAATGTGCATGCAGATGCCATCGGAAAAAGTTTCATCCTAGATCGCGCCAGAAGCTTGAATATTTGGTAATAAATCGCCGATCCTGCGGGTGTTTTATTGCGCTACCAGCGGCCCTGACCCGA
Organism: uncultured Alphaproteobacteria bacterium; assembly: GCA_963728645.1. Taxonomy (GTDB): domain Bacteria; phylum Pseudomonadota; class Alphaproteobacteria; order Rhodobacterales; family Rhodobacteraceae; genus Sulfitobacter. The sequence continues at coordinate 121,243 of CAVSLU010000012.1, forward strand.
CATTCCAAAGACAGTCCATTTCCGCGGGGCAGCTTTCCTGAAGCGGTCGTTCAAGAACAGGATATCGACCGAAAGCACATCATTCCGTCGTCTGTGCCGCAGCCACTTGGGCCAGCAAGCCACCGTCAAGAGCGCGTCCTACCTGAGAGCAGGACAAGGCAGAACGCGCTCTCGGCCAAGACGGTCACTCCATAGGCGGGCGCGAAGGCGTCGAACAGGACCGGCGCAAAGAACCTTAACGAACTGCCCACGAGATAGACAATACCTGCCGCGGCGACCCCGGCCCCGATGATGCGTGGGAACAGGCCCGAGACCCAAATCAGGGCACCGGTCAGCAGGCTGTTGACCGCGAAGAAGATAAGCCCGAGGTCGTAACCATGGGCATGCAGGTTCAATGCGTGAAGGGCCATCGCTTCTGCCTGGGGCGTGGCAATGCCGGGCGCGCCTGTTATCAGCAGAAGCGCGGATTGCATGTGCAGCAGGTTCATGGCGATCATCACGGATTGGATCAGCCGGAACACCATCGCAGCAAGCGCGAGGACAGGCGCGATCGGGCGGAAGATTAAGTAGAGCAGGATCGCCAGCGCCGCATCTGCTGCCGCCATGACGATATCCGCCGAGATGGCCAGCCGGAATTTGCCAACCCCGTTCCGAATGGCGCTCGCGGTTGCGGTTGGGTCGCCGAATTCGACAAGTGGTCCGCGGAGCAGGATTTCAGCACTGATGCCGCAGGCGATAATCACCAGATAAAGCAGTCCGGCGAGACGGAGGGTGGCGGGGGATCGTGTATGATACGTCATGTTCAGGTTTCCATTTTGGGCCTTTCTAGGGCCGTTTGGACCAGCGGTTGGCACCTTGCCGCGTCCGGAAAGGCTATGCCTGTTTTCCGAACCGGAAAGATCATGGCCAATTTCTTGCTCTCTTGTTGGCCAGTTTGCCCGAGAGAAGACAAAGTTTGTCTCCGAAGATCATATCCAGCGAGAAGGCGATCGGCAGTGCGATCAGGATGCCATGCCCTCAGGCTTGGAGCCACTGAATTGAGAGCCCGAATTCCAGAAAGCTGAACACGCCTGATCGTGCCATGGACATGAACGAAGACATGACCAAAGAGCCTGAGAGCCGTTGCACATGCTTGCGATGTATATGTCAGGCCACCTCTTGCAGGGCCAAAGCCTTGGCCGCTTCGGTCAGGTCTGCCAGCGCGCCCGCCGCCGGTTGGCCGACCTCATTCTCGCGATCTTTGCGCTGGCGCTTACTTCGGCTGACGGTCCTTGGAAATGCGGATTGCCGCGCTATTCAGATCGGTGGTGCGGCGCGTTCTGTGATCAACTGGCGGGCGGTGACACGTTCGCGGTGGATCATATAAAGACCTGCACCGATAATGATGGCAATGCCGGTCAGGGTCAGTGCGTTCGGGAAATCGTGGAACACAAGGTAGCCTAGCAACGTCGCCACCGGCAGTTCCAGATATTGCAGCGGTGCCAGCGTGGCCGAGGGTGCCAGCGACAGCGCGTAGGTCATCATCATATGGCTAAGCGTTGCGAAAAACCCGACCCCAAAGAGCCAGAGCCACACAATCCCCCCGGGCCATACAGGATCAAGCATGTCGGACCCGGAACCTTGGGCCAACAGCATCACGGCAAGGCAAAGCACACTGGCGATCAGGCCCGTGTGGAACTGCAACGTCACAGGGTGCATCCGGCGCGACAGGCCACGGGTCACAAGAATATAGGATGCAAACCCCACCGCAGTGCCCAACGGAAACAGCGCCACGGCCCCATAGGCCGCAAAACTGGGCTGGATCACGAACAAGACCCCGACGAAGCCCACAAGCGCTGCGCCCACGCGTCGCGGGCCCACATCCTCGCCCAGATAGAACTTGCCCACCAGCAGCACGATGAACGGGGCCACGAAAACAATCGCCAACGCGTCGGCCAACGGCATGTTGCGGATCGCGGCGATGAAGCAATAGGTTGAGCCCAGCAGGAACACGGCGCGCAACAGCAGGGCCGACCATTGCGCCCGCGGCACCCGCAGCGAAAGCCGCATGATCCAGACGAACGGTGCCATCAGGCCGCATTGAACGATAAAGCGTGCGGCCGTGATCTGCCCCACGGGAACGCTGTCTGATGCCAGCTTGGCCGCCACATCAAGCAGGGGGGCCGTTACGCAAAACCCAAGCATCAGGGCAATGCCAGCAAGGATGCGGTCGGTGGAAGGGATGTCTGAAGCAGCGCTCGTCATGAAGCCCGCATAGGATGTCAGCCCGCACAGGTCTATCCTTTTTGCGACCATTGCACGCGCCAAAAGGGCCGCCGCCGCCATCGTTCCAAGTCAACCAGCAAAAAGAACAGAGCCCGACCGAAATACAAATGCACACGCCCGAGGCAATGGAATCCAACGCGCTGTTGGTCGCAGTGATGGAAGGGGCCAAAGCCCGATTTCATGACGAGAAGGGGTCAAGCGGGTATCCCCCTTGCGAACAGAGAAGTTGCGCAAACGGAAGGGGCCCAAGACATCCGTGAAGAAATGGGGATCGGTCAGGATGTAAATCTAAAGGATGCTGTGAAACGCGATCAGAAAGATGAGCCGGGTTGGTGGATTTTGGCTAATGGTTTCTGAACAGTAGATATCAGCGGCTTCCACCCACGTGGGTGCTTAAGCTATGAGGTCTCGGACAAGATTGTGCAAACAGCGTCGACCAACCACTGCACATCTTCATCGCCAAGGCGCGCGACGTTGATCCGGCCGCCTTGCACGACGTGGATGCCATAGTCTTGAGTCAACACTTTTTCCTGCGCGGCATCAAGCGGCAGAAGCGAGAACATTCCCACTTGCCGCCCAAGATACCCCAGCCGGTCGGTTCCGAACATATCTTGCTCTTTCACCACGATCTGCGCACGCATGCGGGCCACGCGCTGCCGCATCTGATCAAGGTCGCGTAGCCACAACGCCTTCAGCTGCGGATCCTGCAGGATCGTGCGCACAACCGAAGGACCGTGGTCCGGGGCGTGTGATGCCCCCGAGCGGACAATGGCCGTTACCGCGCGGGTGATGCGCTCTTGGTCGGGTCCACGAGTTTTGACGAACAGCGCGCCGGCGCGGTCTCGGTAGATACCAAAGGATTTTGACAGGGTGATGCAGATGATACATTCGGCAAAGCGCTCTGCGATGCGGCGTGCCATGGCGCAATCCGCCTCGAAACCCTGCGCGAAGCCAAGATAGGCTAGGTCGATCCAAGGCACGATCCCGCGGGTTTCCAGCAGATCCAACAAGGCCGCGAACTGGTCGTCCGACATGTCCGCGCCGGATGGGTTGTGGCAGACGCCCTGCATCAGGAAAGCGTCTCCCGGTTGGGCGGCATTCAGGCCGTCTAGCATCTGGTCAAAGGTGAGCACGCTGCGCAGCGGGTCGTAGTAGGGAAGCGTTTGATACAGCGCGCCCGCGGCCGTCAGGATCGGAACGTAGTTGCCATAGGTCGGGGACTGCAGCCAGACGGTTGGCAATTCTGGCATTTGTGCCAGAAGGTCGGCCACAACGCGCAAGGCGACCGCACCGCCAGAGGTCTGCGCAGCAACCCAGCCTGCATCAAAGGTGCCCCCCAAGATCTCACGGCCCAAGACGGCGCAATATTCCGCATCGCCAGTCAGCGCGAGGTAGGATTTGCTGATCTGCGTTTCGACCAGCCGCTGTTCTGCTATCTTCACCGCTTCCAGAACCGGTGTGCGCCCATGGTCATTCTGGTAAATACCGACAGTCAGGTTCAGCTTGTCCTGCCGGGGGTCCTGGGCGAACAAGTCTGCGCCAATCATGATCGGATCAACAGGGTATTCTTTTACTGCCTCGAACATCATTTGGCCCTTTCCAATTCGATTGAACGTTCCCTGCGGTAGGTCCACGCCCGAAAGATCACATCGGCAAACGGGTTTGCTTGTGCTGAGTTCTTCTGTTGAGGTTCCATGCCTTTGGCGACTAACCCACCGAGCATGGCGATGGCCACGTTCCCACCGCCAATGAATGCGCTGTTCTGCATGGCCTAGAACCGGGTGATGACTGTGGCCCCGACAGACTGGAACTTGTCCATCTGCATGAGGGCCTGAGGTGCCTGATCAAGGCTGATCTGCTGTCCAACCAACCGCGACGGGTCCAGACGGCCGCTTGCCACCATGTCCAGCATCGCACCATAGCGATGCGCCTGCATGCCATGCGAGCCAAGGATTTCAATTTCCTGCCCGACGATTTTGGGCATCGGGATCGCGGGGGCCGCGTGCTCTCCCAGCATCAGTCCGACCTGAATGTGCTTTCCGCGCGGCCGAAGGCACAGGATCGAGTTCGTCATGGTTACCGGGTGCCCCAGTGCGTCGAGCGAGACATGAGCGCCGCCCTTGGTGATCTCTTGGATGGCGGCTGGCACATCGGTTTCCTTGCCATTGATCGCGGCCACTGCGCCAAGATCCTTTGCCAAAGCAAGCTTTGCCGGGTCGAGGTCAATGCCGATCACGTTCGCCCCTGCCGCCGCCGCAATCATCACCGCCGAAAGGCCGACGCCGCCGCAGCCATGAACAGCCACCCACTGGCCAGCACTGACGCGTCCTTGGTCGATGACCGCCCTGAACGAGGTGGCAAAGCGGCATCCGAGGCTGGCGGCGGTGGCGAAATCCATGCTTTGTGGCAATGAGACAAGATTCAGGTCCGCCTGATGGATTGGCACATATTCGGCGAAGGAGCCCCAGTGGGTAAAGCCCGGCTGTTCCTGGTGCAGGCAGACCTGCTGGTTGCCCGATTGGCATTCCGTGCAGCTGCCGCAGCCGCAAATGAACGGGACGGTGACCTTGTCTCCGACGGTCCAGTTCCTGACATCCTTGCCCACGGCCTCGACCACGCCTGCCAGCTCGTGCCCCGGCACATGGGGAAGGTCGATGTCGCTGTCATGGCCCATCCAGCCGTGCCAGTCGCTGCGACAAACACCCGTGGCGGCGACCTTTAGCACCACGCCATGCGGTTCAGGTGCCGGGTCGTCAACGGTCACAAGCTTGGGGGCTTCCTGGAATTTTTCGAAAAGGACTGCTTTCATGGCAGGGTCTTTCTGACTAAGGCTATTTGGCGACAGGTTAGCCCCGCACCGCCGAAATACCTTTGCTATTCTTTTCGCCAGCAAAGATAATTGAGGCAGAAACCCCTAACTGAAGTAATTTTTGCAAAGAGATCTGCCCCATGCCCGAGATTGACGGCGTCAACGCCCAGCTTTTGACCCTGTTGCAAGACGACGGGCGCATGACCAATACCAAGCTTGCTGAACGCCTTGGGATGAGCGAAACCCCATGCTGGCGGCGGCTGAAACGGCTTGAGGAGAGCGGCATCATAGAAGGCTACCAGGCCAATTTGAACCGCCGCAAACTTGGCCTCGGGGTGATGGCCTTCGTGCAGCTGCGTTGCTCCGAGCACGACCAGACCGCGACCGCCGAGTTCCAGAGGATCGTCGAGACGACGCCAAACATCCTCTCTTGTCACAACACCACTGGAGCGGACGATTTCCTGCTGATCGTGGTGGCGCAGGACCTTGACGATTACAGCGTCTTTGTCGACAGCACATTGCGACGGCTCCCTGGTGTGACCAGCATCCGCTCCAACCTCTCGCTAAAGGAAATGAAGGCGTCAAATAAGTTGCCGGTAAAGCCAGCTGCCGGCAATTAAGCAGCCCGCTGTTCAGGATGCGGCCCGGTTTTCAGGATGACCGCCAACGAGAGAAGAATACGGAAATTGGCACATTAAAGACCATAAGGCTTTTGACATCAGGACGTGTCCTCGCCTGCGTTTTCGAACAGCGCGTTGATTTCAGACCGCTTCCATACCGGCTATTCCCCGCCAGTCAGACGAGTTGCGATGTTGTGAAAAACTGGTTGTAGATCGGATCGCAGGCAGCGCCAAGCGCACGCGCTCCGCCGCCGATGACGCCCTCGGCTACATCCGGCACGAGCAAGCCGCGGCTGTCTTCGTCCAGAAGTTTTGTGCGGACGGCTTTAACCAGCCTGTTGCGCACATCTTGCGGAAGCGCGCCATCGATAATAACCGCTTCAAAGTCGATGACAGCGCAGGCCGACATGCAGGCTTGTGCGATTGCGTGTGCCGCCCCGTCGATCCAGTCTTTGACCTCATCCTCAAAACGTGACCAGTCCTGCGGTTGTTTCCAAAGGTCTCGGTAATCTTTTCCTGACTTGGCAAGAGCGGTCTCAAGAACATGAACAGATGCCACATCAAGCAGTTGTTGCGTTCGGCCGGCGCGGTCCCCGACCCGTAGCGGCGCGAACGCCCCGGCATTGCCTCTGGTGCCTTCGTACACGGACTGGTTCAGAACGATGCCGCCCCCGATAAAGGTCGAGACGAAGAAGTAGGCATAATCATTGAATTGCCGTCCCCCGCCATAAAGCTGCTCGGCCCAGCAGGCACTTGTCGCGTCGTTCAGCATGAAGACCGGCAAATCAGTGAACCGCGCGATCTCGCGCTCGAATGACAAATCCTTCCAAGACAGGAACTCTTCGGGCGTATTGCCGTCCGAGGCACCCCATTTCCAGATTTCGAAAGGCGCTGCGATGCCAAAACCGCATAACCGTTCCGCAGCTTTCTCACCAATTTCTTCAAGGGCGTCGGCATAGCTTTCTTCGAGAAAGGTAAAGACGGTCTGTGGAATCGCGATATCGTAGGTCAGGTTGCGCTCGAACAGCGTCTTGCCGCAAAAATCCATAACGATCAGATCACAGCTGCGGCGCCCCAGTTTGCATCCGACAGAGAGCGCCCCAAGCGGATTAAGCGTGATCGGAACCGAAGGCTTGCCGACTTTTCCGCGTACTGGTTTGCCTTGTTGCGTCAAGCCGTTGCTCTTCAGCTTTCGCAGGATGACCGAAATCGTCTGTGCGGACAGGCCGGTCTGCCGCGCCAGATCGCTGCCTGGCATCGCCCCATTGCGTTGCAAAAGGGATAGAATGGCGCGCTCGTTCTGATTGAGATGCGGTTCGTACTGTGGGCGGTCGCCCGCGCCTATGGTGTTAATCTGGTTCATCAACTGTGTTCAAACCCTGCAACTATATAACCAAACTCTCTTCTGATCGAATTAATAAGTCAAGATGATTTATTAATTGACAGGCCTCGGTTTTTTGTAAATTTTGACGCCATGGCAACGCTGCGATTCGTGACGTTGGTCAAATCTTTCTGGGAGGAAATCATGAAGAAACTTATCGCAGGGACCGCGCTTGGTCTGATCGCAATGGCAGGCACGGCATCGGCAGATGCGCATTCGGTATCGGCCTGCTTGATTACAAAAACCGACACCAACCCTTTCTTTGTCAAGATGCGCGAAGGCGCGCAGGCCAAGGCAGAAGAGCTTGGGATGGAACTGAACACATATGCTGGCAAGATTGACGGGGACCACGAGACACAGGTGGCCGCGATTGAAACCTGCATTGCCAATGGTGCGAAAGGCATCCTTTTGACGCCATCCGACACCTCTTCGATCGTACCCGCCGTGCAGCAGGCCCGCGATGCAGGTATCCTTGTGATTGCACTTGATACACCGCTTGATCCGATTGACGCCGCCGACATGACCTTTGCAACCGACAACTTCCTTGCGGGTGAACTGATTGGCCAATGGGCTGCCGCAGCTTTGGGTGATGAAGCCGCGAACGCGAAAATTGCCATGCTTGACCTCGCCGTCAGCCAACCGACCGTTGGCGTTCTGCGCGATCAGGGTTTCTTGCAAGGCTTCGGCATCGATCTTGGCGACCCAAGCAAATGGGGCGATGAGACCGATCCGCGCATTGTGGGCAACGATGTGACTGCAGGCAACGAAGAAGGGGGCCGGAAGGCGATGGAAAACCTTCTGGCGCAAGATCAGGGCATCAATGTCGTTTACACGATCAACGAACCCGCCGCAGCCGGTGCCTATGAAGCGCTCAAAGACATCGGTCGCGAGAACGATGTGCTGATCGTGTCCGTCGATGGCGGGTGCCCCGGCGTCCAGAACATTGAGGATGGCGTTATCGGTGCCACATCGCAGCAATATCCGCTGTTGATGGCATCCAAAGGTATCGAGGCGATTGCCGCGTTTGCCAAGGACGGCACGAAGCCTCAGGCAACCGAAGGCAAAGATTTCTTTGACACCGGTGTGGCGCTTGTGACCGACAAAGCAGTGGATGGCGTTAAGAGCATCAGCGTCGCTGAAGGCAAGGATTTGTGCTGGGGTTAATCCTCGGCAATCCTATGCACAAACGCTGTCGGGCGGATATCATCGCCCGGCAACACCCTCGCACGCGAGGCCTCACAGCACAGTCAACCTGACGGGAGCGGGCAATGTCCACCGGAGATAACTATGAGGCGGCGGCCTCGAAAAGCGCCACTGATGTCGCGCGTTTCGACGAAACCTCTTCGGGGTTTGTTGGAAAGATACATCACGCTTTACATGTCACACCCGCCCTAGTGCCGCTGATCGTCCTTGTGGCCTCAATCATCGTCTTTGGGCTGTTGCTGGGGTCTAAATTCTTTTCACCCTTCGCGCTGACCCTCATTTTGCAGCAGGTCCAGATCGTCGGCATTGTCGCCGCAGCGCAAAGCCTCGTCATTTTGACTGCTGGCATCGATTTTAGCGTCGGCGCGATTGCCGTCATCTCCTCCGTGGTCATGGGGCAGTTCACCTTCCGCTACGGTCTGCCGCCTGAAATCGCGGTTGCTTGCGGCCTTGCCTTCGGTACTTTGATCGGGACGGTCAATGGCTGGCTCGTCGCAGTGATGAAGCTGCCTCCCTTCATTGTGACGCTTGGCATGTGGCAAATCGTGCTTGCGGCCAACTTCCTCTATTCCGAAAATGAAACAATCCGCAGTCAGGAAATCGCGACAGAGGCGCCCTTGCTTCAACTGCTGGGGACAAAATTCAATGTGGGCGGTGCGATCTTCACGCTCGGCGTAGTTTTTCTGTTGGTTCTGGTTATCCTGCTTGCCTATGTGCTCAAGCACACCGCCTGGGGCAGGCATGTTTACGCCGTCGGCGACGATCCCGATGCAGCCGAGCTTTCGGGTGTCGATGTCAGAAAAACGATCATCTCGGTTTACGCCATCGCGGGCCTGATTTGCGCCTTTGCGGGCTGGGCCTTGATCGGGCGGATCGGCTCGGTCTCTCCCACCTCCGGTCAGTTGCTTAATATCGAGAGCATTACGGCGGTCGTGATCGGTGGCATATCCCTGTTCGGGGGACGCGGATCAATCCTGGGGACATTCTTTGGTGCTTTGATCGTCGGGGTCTTTACGCTGGGCCTTCGGCTGGCTGGCGCTGACGCACAATGGACGTATCTTCTGATCGGCGTGCTGATCATCGCCGCGGTCGCGGTGGATCAATGGATTAGAAAGGTAGCAGCCTGATGGAACCGATGTTGAAAGCCCGCGGACTGGTCAAGCGCTACGGCAGGGTGACTGCACTTGATCATTGTGATTTCGATCTGATGCCAGGCGAGATCCTTGCGATCATCGGGGACAACGGTGCGGGCAAAAGTTCGTTGATCAAGGCGATCTCCGGTGCCGTCACGCCCGATGCAGGGACTGTCACCCTGGACGGCAAAGAGATTCATTTTCGCTCGCCAATCGACGCGCGAAACGCTGGCATCGAAACGGTGTACCAGACGCTGGCCATGTCGCCCGCACTGTCCATTGCAGACAATATGTTCATGGGGCGGGAACTGCGCAAACCCGGATTTCGGGGGGCGATCTTGCGCCAGCTTGACCGCAAACGCATGGAGGAAGTCGCCCGCGAAAAACTGTCCGAGCTTGGCCTGATGACAATCCAGAACATCAATCAGGCGGTGGAAACACTGTCAGGGGGGCAGCGTCAGGGTGTGGCTGTCGCACGCGCGGCGGCTTTTGGCTCCAAGGTCATAATTCTGGATGAACCGACAGCCGCCCTCGGGGTGAAGGAAAGCCGCAAGGTCCTTGAGCTTATCCTCGAAGTCAAAAGCCGCGGTATTCCGATCATCCTGATCAGTCACAACATGCCGCATGTCTTCGAAGTGGCAGACCGCATCCACGTTCACCGTCTTGGCAAACGGCTGTGCCTGATTGATCCAAAGGATCATTCGATGTCGGACGCGGTGGCGTATATGACAGGTGCCGCCGTGCCTGATGCGGCATAGAACAGATGGTTCAGCCCGCAGATCTATTGAAGGTAATCAACGCGGCATCCTTTATCGGCAAGCGGCGCCTGGTCGCCTTGGTCGGCCCGCCCGCAAGCGGGAAATCAACGCTGGCAGAGGCGCTTGCCGGGATCGACCAGCGCATACAGGTCGTTCCGATGGATGGCTTTCATCTGGACAACACCGTTCTGTCCGATCGCGGGCTGTTGCACCGCAAAGGTGCGCCTGAAACGTTTGATGTTGCAGGTCTTCTGCATCTCGTAGAGAGGCTCAGAACAGAGGATGACGTCATTTTCCCCGTCTTCGACCGATCCCGCGACCTGTCCATCGCAGGTGTGGGGGCGATACGGCCCAGCACCGAGACTGTGATTGTCGAAGGTAACTATCTAATGCTGGACCGGCCCCACTGGAGGGATCTTGCCCGCCTGTGGGATTTTTCCGTCAGGATCGATGTCCCGTTTCAAATATTGCGGCAGCGCTTGCTGCAACGGTGGCTGGATCACGACTACAGTCAGGCGGAGGCAGCAGAAAAAGCGGGCAGCAACGATCTGCCGAATGCCAAACTGGTGAAGGAAAAGAGTTTGCAATGCGATGTCGTTATCGCTGGTGATCAAGCCACGATTTCATCGTGATCTGATCCAGCAGCCCATATCAGAAGCAAATGATCCTGTGATCTTATGCTGCGGTAAAGCTTTGATCGACATGTTAAATCTCTGCGCGGCGAATGTTGCGACCCGTTGATTATGAGGGGATTGGAGGATTTGGTGATAATGGGCATCCAAACGGCACCGGCACAGTTGTTCCATGACTTTAATCAGGAGCGCCATGTTCCCACCGGTTACATGCTTTGCGAGATCGACCGGTTCCTCGACGTGGATGGGATGCGGGAGGCCCTTCGTCCCTTCAAAAGCCACCTCCGGCACCCTTCAATTGATCCAGCGCCGATCATCAGCTACGTCATTGGCAACCGGGCGGAACGTCGCCACCGGCTTTGAAATGTTCGTGATGGAGCGGGTTTGACCCCGCCTGGGGCCAGAGAGGATCGAGACATGGACCATTCTGCGGATTACACCGTCCATGCCGGGGCGATTGCGGACCTCTTCGCGTCGACCTTCACCGCCTCCGAAGGGGCGGAGGAGGGCGCACTGATCGGCGCTCTCGCGCGCCGCCTGATCGCGCAGACGCCCGCCAAGGATCTGCGCGTGTTCACAGCCTGGGAGGAGGGTACGCTCCTCGGTGGCATTTTCTTCACGCGCCTCAGCTATCTGGGCGATCCACGCACGGTCTTTATGATGGCCCCCGTGGCGGTGGCGACGGGGCATCAGGGCAAGGGTATCGGGCAGCGGCTGATCGCCCACGGCCTTGACGTGCTCCGGCAGGAGGACGTCGACATCGCCGTGACCTATGGCGATCCGGCCTTCTACGGCCGGGTCGGGTTCAAGCCCGTTTCCGAGGCCGATCTTCCCGCGCCGCAACCGCTGAACCAGCCGCAGGGCTGGATCGCCCAATCGCTAACCGAGGCACCGCTGACGCCGCTCAGCGGGCCGGTGCGCTGCGTCGTCGCATTCGACGATCCCGTGCTCTGGTAGGCCGACGGTCCGCGACTACTCCGCCTTCCTGCCGGGCGCCGTATGGGAATTTTGACATACCCGCGTCGAGCTATATGCAGTATCAGACCAACCGCGGGGGATAGCGCCACGTGGTCCGCCAATCCGCTGCTTCTGAACGATGACCGCTATAGCCAACAAGGGCTGCTTGCGCCAAAGATCGGGGGCGTGCCTTTTGCGCCTTCGCCCATCCCACGGATGCGCATGTCTTCGATCATGGGCGCATCGTGTAGCGTCGGTAACTCCGGGCTCGAAGCGGTCACGCTGCGGCGCAGCTTTCGCATTGCTGCCCTTCGTGCGCCGCGCGGCACTTTCATTTGTTGGAACGCAACAGTGCGGAATAAACTGGAAATCGATGATCTCATGAAGACGTTCTAAACTGCGATTTAGAACGTTCTGGATCGCGTATTCGGGCTCGTTGCCTGACGCAATCCTTCATGTGCAAGGCGTTGCAGCGACATGCGCAACTTAACCAGCCATCCACAAAAGGACACCAGCCATGCACAAAAGGACACCAAACATGTTGCGCGAAACTTTCACTCTTTTTCTGAGCGCACCGGTCGCGCTGCTGCTCACATCGCTCGGAGCAAGCGCACAAGAGGCAGATCAGCAAACTGACTGGCCCATGAACGCTGCCGTTCATACGGAGGCAGGGCAACACATACCTGCCGGGGCCTATGGGATTGCCTACATTGATGCCCCGCGCGTGGCGACGCTGCTACAGCTGCGAGGGGTCACGGGAAGGGGCACCGTGATCCTGAAGGACGATGACAGCCACGATTGCCTGACCATCCCGATCCGTTTCGTCGCAGGCGATTTCGGAGGCGAAGGCATCTCTACCAGTGAAACCCATCCAATTCGTCTGATCCTGCGATCCCGGCGCGTCGCCCGAGCGCTGGCGGCTGGCGATGACGTGGTCAGCGATATGTATCGCATCAGCGCCCAGATGGATGACCCTGAGGCGGACATCATCATTCAGACAGGATTAAGTGAAAGCCATGGGTTCGTTCTCAATCCGGGACGCTCTGTCCTGGCCGACATATTCGGTGCCGCGACAAGCCGGACAGCGTGCTCTGAGCTTCAGGCTCAGGGCTCATGAGCAGAAGATGACGGTTTCCGCGATGCACATGCGCTTTTGAAACTGTGTGTGCATCCGTCATAGATGATCGCGATGCGTCGCCAGACCTTGCGACGGTCGGACATGCGCGCGATCTGGTTGCGCGGCTGGTGCAATTTCGTGCCAGTCTTCGACTGGTATGTGGTGGCTCGTCTCGGAGTGGCGATTTCGATGCTGCGACGGGTCAGGGCCTAGCGGACCGCGTGGCGAACGAAGCTACAAATTGCGATCATCAATATGCTGCTTTCCGGCCTCAACGCTGAACCGCCCTTTGGCGGGGAGGGGATGATCGTTTAACGAAGTGAAAAGGACCCTATATGCGCGCTAAATCTGCCCGCTTCATTGTGCCATTTTTCGTCTGGTTGTGTCTTGGAAGTTTCGGCCTTGTTGCGCTTGCCTTCGGGCAAGACACCAACGCGCTGCGTGCCCTCGGTGTTTTCCCTGATGTGTCTGACCACGTTTTACGTGCTTTGATTGTGGTGCAGCCATTTACCCTTCTGGTCGCGGGTGTCGGAGCAGGCGTGGCCCTTGGTGAACGTGTTGGACTTCGGTCATGGGTAACCGCGCGTTTGCGTGGCGACCCGCCGCCTGTGATGCATGTGTCCAGCCTGGCGCACGCCGCGCTTCTCGGCTTTGGCACAGGTGCGGTCGTCGTTGTGCTCGACAGAGTGTTCGCGCCCTTGATCGCTCTTCCCTCGGTCGCGGCCCTTCCGGACATAAAAACGGCGATCATGGCGATCAGCTACGGTGGGATCACCGAAGAGCTTATGCTTCGATACGGAATGGTGACATTCCTTGTCTGGGTCGGCGCAACACTATGGACGACGTTCCCGCCTGCGCTCTACCTCGGGGCCTTGCTCATTTCGGCGGTCCTGTTCGGAGCGGGTCATTTGCCAGCGATGGCAGCGCTCATTCCACTGACTCCGATTGTGGTTTTGCGCACTGTCGGGCTCAATGCGTTGCTGGGGTTGGCATTTGGCTGGCAGTTCTGGCGGCGTGGCCTCGAACACGCGATGGTTGCCCATATTGCCTCGCATCTTGCATTTTGGGCGTTTGCTGTTGTGCGTTAAACTTACCGCGCTTCGGGCTATCATGGCGCTTTATCTGTGGTTGTCAGTTGGTCGCCGTTGAGGCGCGAAATTGTGACGGAGTTTTACCAGTCACCCGACGAAATTCCGTGTTGAAACTCGATTTGCTGACAAAGCCTGCTTCAAACATCACCTCGGTGACGGACAATTCGGTCTTGCGCAGGGCCTCTTGGGCGTGGCGAATGCGAAAGCCGTTGATATAGCGGGAAAAGTTTTCGCTTGTCGTTCTATTTATCGCGTTGGAGACATCCCGCACAGGAACGGACAATCGGCGTGCGACCCGCGCCAGCGTGAGGTTGCTGTCCGTGTAGAGGTGCGTGTCATTCATGAGCGCATCAAGTGCGGCCTGTGTCGCGTGATCGTTGTCAGTCGGCCCTTCGACTTTTTTAGCACCGCCCGTTGTGACCTCAAGCAACATCGGCGCGCCGATGAGAGCGACAACAAAGACGAATGCCGTGAAAATACCTGATACCCCCGTCAAAAATGTGAGTATATAGGCATCGCCTGCGAACAGGCTGGCGGCCACAATCGAAAGATCCGCCGCCACCATCATGCCAAGCAGGACAATGGTGGCATTCATCGCGGAGCGCACGATTGTCAAGGCGTGCGGCGCGACATGGGTGAAGTCATCTGCCTTACGGCGCAGAAGGCGGGCAATCAAGACGAGGTAGATGCTGTTGATCCCAAGGACGAACATATCTGCCGAGATCGGGAGGTTTGCCAATATTGCCAATTGCGCGACGGCGACCGGCGCGCCTTTCAACAGGAGCGTCTTGCGCCCGTTTGATCGCAGGTCCTGGGTCAGAGCCGAGAAACCAAAAAACGCCGAGGGCGCTACCATCACGGCGACCAACGGCTGAAGCCGAGCGGCCCACGGCACGTCAAATGAAAGCCGGAGCCCAAGCAGCAGGCCGATGCTTCCCAAGGTCAAAAGAAAAATGCACAGGAAAAGGCGGGCTTGAAACGGCATGCGGGTGTCTTGCGCCAATGCAAAAGCTGCGATTGTCGTCAGAACACTTACGAGCCATACGAGGGGCAGAGTGATCATTGGTCTTCCTTCTGGCCAAACAACAACCTGGTCGTCACCATACCGCAGTTTTTTAACTATTCACGCTGGGTCAACAACTGTTCAGGTCTTCTGGCAGCGAGCGCAGATGATGGGAGGCGCTGATCATCAGCGCCTCCCAAGTGATTAATAGGAAGCGGGCATAGCCATCTTGAAGGTTTCGTCGCCGCTGGCGTCGAACACGCCTGCGCCGGTAACCACAAAGCCGTATCGCTTATAGAACGGCAGACCGATTTTGTTGTCTTTGAAAACTTCGACGGTCAGCGGACCTTTGATGGCGACAATATAGTCTACCATTTGACGCCCAAGACCTTTGCCTTGTTGAGATGGGTCGAGGAACAGGCCCCCAATTTCGGTGCCGATCATTGCAATGAAACCGATCGGCGCGCCCTCGTTTTCCAAAACCCATGTTTCAGCGTTTGGCAGATAGATGTTAACCGTGTCTCTGCGCACCTGGTCTCTGACTTCGTCCGACAAGAAGGGGTGCGCAAGTGGTTCAGCATTATCCCAGATTGCAATCAACGCATCGGTATCTTCACTTTTGTATTCACGCATCATCGTCTTATTTCCTGTTCTTCCGCTGGATCGCGTTGATCATCTTATGCAGAGATTTTTCGGCTGTTTTGCGTTCGGCCAACGTGGATGCATTAAATCGCTCCTCCGCCGCCAGTTTATTCCATCGCGCAAGTCGGTCCGGATCAATTTCTTCGCGCTCCAGTGCACCTTTAATGGCGCACCCGGGTTCGCTGTCATGTCTGCAATCGCTGAAACGACATTGCCGCGCCAAGGCAACGATGTCAGCAAACACATCTGCAATACCGGTCTCTACATCGGTAAGTTGAAGCTCTCGCATGCCGGGCGTGTCCAGCACCCCGCAGCCATCTGCTGTAAAGTGCAGTTGTCGCCGCGTTGTCGTGTGGCGACCCTTGCTGTCATCTTCGCGAATTGGAGCCGTATCGACCACATCCTCCCGAAAGAGAGCATTGACCAGCGTCGATTTCCCGACACCGGACGACCCCAGAAAGGCAACCGTTTGGCCGGGCTTGCACCATGGTGCCAACTTGGCAATCGGCTCGTCACTCAAGGCGTCGAGCACCTCGACCAGAACGCGGTTTGAAATCGCGCTTGCCGCTTTACCGTAAACTTCCGGATTGTCGCAAAGGTCTGCCTTGGTCAGCAAGATCACAGGCGTCACCTCAGCCTCGAACGCCAATGCCACATAGCGCTCGAGCCGCGCTATATTGAAGTCCTTGTTGCAGGACGAGACGATAAAGGCCGTATCCACATTTGCAGCAATCAGTTGCCGTTGGCGGCCTGAGCCCGGCGCACGACGCTCGAAAACACTCCTGCGTTCCAGCACCTTACTATTGGATGGCTTTTGCGGATTATAGATTAACCAGTCACCGACTGTCGCATTTTGCACCGGCGGGATGAGGGTATCAATATTTTCACCCAGCACGTGCAAGCCTGTTCTGTGGACTTCAACAACACGAACCGGTGGTGCATCAGCGGCCGCGTAAACGTCGGTTTGTTGGAGAAAGAAGGGTTTCCAGCCAAGTCCTTCCAAAGAAGAAGGCTTGGGTTTTGGGATCTTGCTCGAACCCGAAGGCGGCAAGAACAGGGAATAGTCCCGTATCATTTTAGGGATCTTTCATGTTCGGAGGACGGGCCAAGCCCGTGCCGTAAATTTAAATTGACCAGATTAAACAAAGCTGTTCGCCTGCAGCAATAACGCGGCGGCGTTGGATTTGGTCAGCTTTGCTTCGGGAGGGCGCTTTGCCTCCCCGCATTATCGGGTCATAAAATCTCCATGAACATGCGAAATAGTAATTCAGTGCCCTCGTTTTTGCAAGACTTTTGGTCGGGCGTAAGGGCAAGAACGGTCGACCGTGTTTGGTGCCGTAGCAACCAACAAAGTCTCAAAACTGCCTGCATGTGCCCAAAACGATCAAACTTTAATGGTCGCCTGCATGTCAGCTTTACCTGACCGATCCATGGGATTTCGCGCTTGCAGCGAATTTACACGTTTAGACTAAGACTTTGGGCCCAGGGCGGCCGTCCATTGATCAGTATCGAGAAACGGCCACCCGACTAAGCCCTCATGGCATCAACGCATGCATCGGCACGTTTCAAATCGGTCTGCGACGGCGGCGCATCATTTTGACAAGCGGCCAGATGATCACAAGAACCGTCACCATCGCCAGGACAGCAGAGATCGGGCGCGTCACAAGGTCGGTTGGGTCACCACGGCTGATCAAAAGGGCACGACGCACGCTTTGCTCTGCCATCGGTCCAAGGATCATTCCCAAAATGACAGGAGCCAGCGGAAAATTGACCTTTTCAAGAAGGTACCCCGCGAAGCCTGCGCCAAGCATCACCCACAGATCGACTGATCGACCGTTGATCACATAGACGCCGACGCACATCAGGATCAGGATTGTCGGCACCAAAAGAACACCCGGCAGGCGCTGGAACTGCGCAAAAACGCGGGTGGCGACAGCGCCGCCAAGGGCAAAGATCAGGAGCGAGGTAATCAGCATCTCCATCATAAAGCCGCCCACAAGGGTCGGGTTCTGGTGGAACAGTTGCGGGCCGGGTTGGAGGCCATGGATGGTCAGTGCGCTTAGCACCAACGCCGCGACGACGTTGCCGGGGATGCCTAAAGCCAACGCGGGGATCATCGACGCCGCGTTGTCTGCATTGTTGCCGCATTCAGCGGCGGCGACGCCCTGAGGGTTGCCTTTGCCAAAGCTTGAGGGATCGTCCGAGGCATTCTTGGCCGCGTTGTAGCTGAGGAAAGCCGCGATGTTTCCGCCCGCACCGGGCAGGATGCCAACGCCGATGCCGATGCCGGAGGCGCGCAGCCAAGTCGGGATCAGTCCCCGAATTTCACCTTTCTCGAATGGCGCGTCGGCCAATTTGAGTTGCGCCGCTGAAAGACCCTTGAGGTCGCATTTTTCGGCCAATTGCAGGACGGGGGGCAGCGCGTACAGACCGACAAGCACGACGATCAGATCAAGACCGCCCAAAAGCCATGTCTGCCCAAAGGTGAACCGCGCCTGCCCGGAGAGACTGTCTATGCCCATTGTCCCGATCAGCAAGCCCAGCACAGCGGACATCATCCCTTTGACCGGGTCCGGGCCGACCATGACAGCCACGGATGCCATGCCGAAAATAGCGATCCAGAAATACTCGGCAGGTCCAAAAAACAGTGTCACCCGCGCCAACATCGGACCCATGGTCATCAAAGCGATCGCGCTTGCGATGCCGCCGATGGCGGAGGACCAGCAGGCGATCTTCAACGCTTTTGCAGCCTCACCCTTATCGGCCATGGGAAACCCATCGAAGGTCGTCGCGATAGACGCCGGCGTTCCGGGAATGCGCAGCAGGATTGCGGGGATGGCCCCACCGTACATGGACCCGTTGTAGATCCCCGCGACCATGGCCAAGGCAACAAGGGGATCCATGGAATACGTCAGCGGCAACAGCAAGGCTATGGCCATGACCGGGTTCAGACCCGGCAGCGCACCGATGAACACGCCCAACAAAGTGGCGCCGATCATCGCCGTAAGCGGGCCGATGGTCAGAACGCTGGACAATGCATTGGTATAAAACTCCATGTCAGCCCCCCACGGTGGTGAAGGAAAGGATCAATTCGCGCGGCAAAGGCTTCTCGAGCAGGACCGAGAAAACGAGATAGACAAGCAACATGAACACCGCCGCAACGCTCAGCGCATAGACCACACGCCGAAACCCCAGCGCTAGTGGCATGGCCAGCACCAGCAGGAAGGACGCGGTGTAAAAACCCAACGGAATGACCATCGCCACGTAAATCGATGAAATCAAGGCGGCGGTGACCAGTTTCGCAGGCGCGTCAATCAGCATGCGTGCTTGGTCGGTCGGTCGCCGTAGCGCCTTGATCGCGACCGTCGCACCGAGAAGCGTCAGGACAAGGCCAAGCACCATCGGATACATGCCACTTGCCCCCCTATAGTTCGTGGCCATCCAAGCCGCGAAGATGCCGACGCTGACAAAGATCAGCCCAAGCACGATGTCCTGACGCTTCTCCATGTGTTACAGGCCCAGTGCCTTGGACACTTCGGCAAGAGCATCGTATTCCGACTGCAACCGTGCGCGCAGCGCGTCACCCTTTACGACATTCGGAACTTCGCCTTTGGTCGCAAGAAACTCGACGTAGCTTGGATCGTTGACGGCTTCGTCGATCACATCGGCCAGCTTTTCAACGATGGCCGGATCCATGTCTTTCGGGCCGAGGATCGCACGCCAAAGCAAGGTCTCCTTGTCGGCCAATCCAATCGCTTCGAGGCCCGATGCGCCTTCGAGCGCCGGGACGTCCGCTGCCGATGTCACGATCGGGCATTTGGCCTCTCCGCTTTCGACATAGGGAAGAACGGTTGATATCGAGCCGCCGTAGATATCGACATGGCCACCAAGAAAATTCTGCAAGGTTTCGCCTGCACCGCCGAATGGTATGGCGATGGCATCTATTCCCTTGGCTTGGAAAATACGCTCGGCGGCCAGCTGCATGGTGCCGCCGATCCCATCGTTGCCGTAGGTGTATTTGCCGGGATTGGATGCAAGTTCGTCCAAAAATTCAGTACCGGTTGTCGCGGGGAAGTCGGTTTTGACGCACAGCGTATAGGCGGTTTCCGAGGTCGACGCGATGGGTGTAAAACTGTCAAGCGAATAGGCCACGTTCTGCACTTGCGGCACGGTCGTAAGCGGGCTGTTCCACGTTGCAAACAGCGAATAGCCGTCCGGCTTGGCCTGCATGAACTGCGACGCGCCGACAGAGCCGCCACCGCCACCGACATTCAGAATGGCGATCGAAGTACCCAGCTTTTCCTCAAGCAGAATGGCCAGCTTGCGCGCACTTGTATCCGTGCCGCCGCCAGCCCCTGCGGGAATGGTCAATTCGATTGTACGCTCAGGGTATTCCGCGAAAGCGGGGGCCGCGAGGGCGGCTGCTGCCGTCAGGCCCAGCAAAGTTGCCTTAAGTGTCATAGTCTCTCTCCCTTTGGATTGGTTTGTCAGTCAATTTCGCTGCGATATCGAAATCCGGTCGCGCTGCCGCTCGCAATGCGCCATTCGACCGGCTTGCCTTCGATGTCAAAGGCCGTTCTGCGGATCACCGCGAGCGGATCGTCGATTTTGATACGGAGCTGTTGTGCGATGATTTCTGACGCCCGCCCGAAAGACACTTCGTCGATGGCGCGTTTGACCAGGATGCCAAACCGTTCGAAATAAATCGGGTACAACAGCGGCCCGAAAGCCGCGTCAGGCAGTTGTTCGAAGCCGGAAAATCTGGACGCCGGAATGTAGATTTCTTCTGAAAGAACCGGCTGGTCCGACAGGCTGCGCAAGCGGACAATCTTGATCGTGTCTTCGGTGCCCAATGCCTCAGCGGCTTCGCCCGGGGCCTTCGCAAGACTGCGCAGGACCATGTTGCTTGAGGGGATAGAAGGTGATGTCCCATTCGGCTCGCGTATGGCGAAGAACCTGAACAGCGTTGCATTGAACGAAGGCGCGCGCACATAGGTGCCTGATCCCTGGCGTCGCTCCAGAAGGCCTTCTTCGACAAGGCCATCAACGGCTTTGCGTACCGTGCCCACGGACACGTCAAACTCTGCGGCCAGACGCGCTTCGGATGGGATCGGCTGATCGGCGGTCCAGTCACCGGCACCTATGCGCGCAGTTAACGTATCCCGCAGACGGACATACGCCGGAAGCCTGGAATCAATTGTCGCGTATCCGTTGTTCATCTCGTCCTCCCAAGGCAGACCCTAAAGCATATTGACCCATTCAGTCAACTAGTCATATATATGATTTAAGGAGGAGGCCGCATGATCGAGTTCGACTGTCACGCACATGTCTACGAAACGGTGAAGCCGGTCGACGGCGCGCGGTATGTTCCAGCGTCTCCTGCACCCCTTGGCGACTGGCTGGATCATCAGGCGAAGCACGGATTGCGTGGCGGCGTGATCGTGCAGGTCAGTTTTCTTGGTACCGACAATTCGCAAATGTGTGATGCTTTGTCCCGGCTGGATCTCGGCCGCTTCGCCGGGGTCGGCGTTGTACCGCTTGACGTGGACGATGCATATCTGAAGTCTCTCGTTCGGTCAGGTGTGCGGGGTGTCCGCTGGAATCTGGTAAAGGGTGCTGCACTTCCCGACCTCCGTTCCGACCGAGTTCAAGCTTTTTTTGCCCGTCTGCGTGACAACGGCTTGCACCTCGAACTCCATCTCGAAGGTCCACGCCTTGCGCCGTTGTTGCCTGCTCTGACGGATCAGGGGGTTGATCTGGTCATTGACCACTTTGGATTGCCGTCGGAGCCACTGGCGAAAAACGATCCGATGATCCGCGCGGTCGAGGCATTGGCAGACCGCAGTGCGCTGTATTTCAAATTTGCTGCCCACTACCGTATGCCGTTTGATGTTGAGCCTCACGCGACTGAAATCGCTTCTCTGTTGCACGGCGATCATATCGTCTGGGGGAGCGACTGGCCGCATACGCAACACGAGGACTGCATCAATTTTGGCAAGGCTCACACGCTTAGCCGCCGATGGGCGACTATCGCCGACGCCAGAGCAGTCGAATACTTGTATGGGCTAAAATCATAATCGACGACCATAAGGACCGAAGGCGACTTCATCAAATCCAGTCAACTTCCGCCGCCAGCAAGAAGCCATCACCAAAAAGCGGTCCGAGCGCTGACCTATCGCTTTACCTTATCCAGCCAAACGGATCTCTGCCGTTCAGAATAGTAGGTCCAGATAATGAACCGACTGGTCTTCTGGCCCTGCGCCATCTCGACAACTTTAAATTCGTCAACCTTCGCTTTCTCTAAAAGTCCGGTGAGTGTGGTGAGGTTTTCTCTCTTTGAAACCAAACAAGTGAACCGACCCTGTTCGGTCGACAAGGTGAACCCGGCCTTTGTGGTCGCAATGCCGAACTAGATCTCAGCCAGCGATTTTACTGTGTCTCAAGCTGGCAGGGCATGATCTATGTGGCTTTCGTCATCGACGTCTTCACCCGCAAGGTCGTTGGCTGGCGCATCTCGACGTCCATGACAGAACAGGACCAAGCCATCTCTCAGCGCGCACGATCTCAACTGGAAAAACAGATCCATCATAGCCATCGCGGTGGCCAGGCGTGTTTCAACTGGTAGTCGCAACAGTTGGCCTGTATCTTGCTGCAAGCCCGCCGAACGCAAATGCCGCGCCGCCTATCATTGCTATCGGGTGGGGTACTTGCGGGCCGGATGGGTTCTTTGGAGTGCTTTGAACGAACTATAAAAATTTTGAAGAGGGTTACTGAGCGATATTTGCTCTTAAGATAGCTCTTGGGCTGCTTGAGTAATCCTTATCTGGGCATAAGCCTGTTGACGCAGTAGTCGGTATAGTTTTGTTTTTGATTGGGAATATGGTGACTTACGGAAGGCGTGCGGATTTTTGAATAACATGCAAGCCGCAAGTGGCAGCAGTCGCATGGGAACAGAGCCACTTGATGATGGTTTCGCTGTGTCCCGTCTGTACAGAATGCGCCGGCTTGCACGGAAGCAGCCGATCGGGTTCTTGCTGTTTTTTCTGCCAGTTGTTCTGATTTGGACCTATCCAATGTCCTATGCGGCGGCGCTGTTTGGCGACAATGCCTTTGCCGTTCAATATTCCCCATCCATATCCTTTTATGCGTTGGCGATTGGGGCGTTGATCTATCCGCTACGGTTGGTGTGGATACCTGCGTTGGTGTTTCTGTTTGTGCTTTTTGCACCGATGTTTCTGCCCTACATCGACAATTCGGATTGGCTCGCCCTATGGCAGCGTGCGCCCGAGGTGGCGGCCCTGTTTCTTGGCGTAAACCTTGTCGCGGCTTTTGGCGTTGGCATCCTGTCCATGCTGACGATCCAACATTTTCAACCCAGATTACAGGCCTACACGGCGGACCTGTTGCTGGTGATCTTATCACAGGTGTTGTTCCTGCTTGCGAATTTGGCGATGATCGCTTTGTTTGTGATCGTCATGAAGGGGCTATCTGCGGATGTGCAGGGGCTCATTGGATATGACGAAAATTACTTCGATCTGGCTCTCAAGCGGGTGCTTCGGGGCTGCGCGGTCATTATGGTGTTTTTGCTGGTATTCCTGCATCAGCCGCGAAAACACGAGCTGATTTTTCTACTGCCTGCAATCGCGCTGTTTTTCGGGCTCAGCGTGATCCATGCCACTGATTATGGACAAAACAATGAACTAGAAGCCGGCCTTTTGTTGGTGACGTTGGCACTGGTTCTGCCGCAGGCGATTGCACCGCTGAGCCTCATGATTGGTGTCGGCCTTTACGCCGTGCTGACAGGGGCATTCATATCGGATCAGGTGCCCGAGACGCCATTGGCAAACGCAATGGACTACTACGCGACGGCGCTGCTAAATCTCGGCGTCTATATTCTGGCGCTAAGAGGATTGTTCTACCGTCGTCAGCGATTGTCGCGCGATAGTATCGCGCGGCTGGATGCCGCGCGTGACTTTGCCGGTGTGGGCATTTTCCAGGTGAACCAGACGCTTGGTATCGTTCAATTGGATCCGACGAGTATGCGGGTGATGGGGATCGGAACGGTTTACACGCCGATTGACACCGTTTTTGCCCGATTGGCACCACAGTCCCGCGAGCAGCTGGTCAATATAGGTATTGTTGAACCGGGACAGACGTACAAACATGTCCTTCGCGTGATCCGCGGCCCAGGTGATGAGTGTGTCATACGAGTTTTCATTTGGGCGCAGTTTGCAGAGAGCGGGGCCAAGATCGCTTACGGTTTGGTGGTGGATATCACTGACGAACAGGCGTCGGAGGCCGCGCTCCGGCATGCGTTGACCGACCTTGAGGCGAGGGATGAAAAGCAGCGGCGCATGTTCTCGATCATCTCGCATGAGATCCGGACGCCTGCTTCTGTTCTGGCGATGTTGATCGAAGATCTTGAGCCTTCACACACCGAAGCGTTGAAGCCCAAGCTGGAGGAGGCGTCGCATCAATTGTTGGGCGTTTTGTCGGATATGAGGCAGGCGGTGAACCCTGAAGAAAACCTTGCCGTGGTGAAAGCGCCCTATGTTCCCGCCGAATTGGCCGAGACAGTACGAAATACATATCAAGCGCAGGCCCAAAAGGCGAAGATGAACATCAAGCTCAAGCTGGGTGGCGGGGCAGATGTGCGCAGGATCGGTGATCAGGTCAGGACCAAGCAACTCGTGGGGAACCTTGTGCGCAATGCGTTGTTGCATTCACGAGGTCGGAGCGTCGAGATCATATTTGGTGCCGAAGCCGACAATGATGGGCAAACGTGGTCTGTTTGGACGGTGCGCGACGATGGCATCGGTATTCATCCAGATGACGTCGACCGCCTGTTCGAACCTTTCGAGCGGGGCGGGAAAGACCCGCGAAATCAAGCCGATGGAAGCGGTCTAGGTCTGTTTATCGCTAAATCTGCAGTAGAGTTGTTGGGTGGATCAATCGCTTACATCCAGCAACCATGTGGGGCCTGTTATCAGATCCGTTTGCCCGAGGATATTGCGTTGGCAGACGAACCCAAGGATCAACCCGCCCGTGAGGTGGTAGATCTATCGATGCTAAATGTGTTGCTGGTCGAGGATAGTCTATTGGTCGGAGAGGTGACTTGTGCTCGGCTCAACAAAATTTTCGCTCATGTCACTCTTGCCAGCAACGGGGAAGACGCGCTCATTATGGCACAGAAGAACCCGCCGGATCTTTTGATTACGGATCTGTTCATGCCGAGGATGGAAGGCGATCAGTTGATCCGGTCTTTGAAAGAGTTGGGCCATGAGTATCTGATGATCGGGCTGACAGCAGCAGTTGTAGGCGATGACATGGACCGCTTTACCGAAGCGGGTGCAGATCTGGTGATGTCAAAGCCGCTGGATAGAAAAGCGCTGGTGGCGTTTCTGTCGGGCTAATCATGCCGAGGGCCGGCTTGGGGCAGTGCTATGCGGATTGGGCGCGGTCGAGGTCGCGTTGGTGATATCCGCTGGCATTGGCAGGTCAATCAAGATGCGGTTCAGATGCGAACGATCGCTTTCGACGTAACTTGGTTGTTGACCGAGGCGCAGATCATGACGGCGCTGGTTCTTGTATCTGGATCGATGTGCATGCTTTACGTGAATGGAAATGGCTTTTGATTTTTCTTCGGTGGTCATGATCAGGCACCTTTGATTGGATTGCCTTTAGGATCCGTCAAGTGCGTGAAAACTCAAAAACAGTTTTTTTTGATTTATAACTTACTAGCAGTAACTACCCCGATAGGGTGCTTGCTGCTCTCCGGCAAAGGGGCGCTTTGCCCCCTTTTGACACCCCGAACCAAGGGCGCTTCGCCCCTTTGGAAACCCAGATATTGGCCGGTCCTGATATTTAAAGTTGAACGTTATTGAAGTGGTTTTCTGGCACCAACGAAGCCAATTTGCCCCGTTCTATATGACACGGGGGCAAGACCACGGGGGGGAGATACCATGCGCGACGTCACGCCACGCCTCTAAGAAGACCATGATCTCTTCAGCGCCTTGCAGATGCCGCGAACCACCCCATATTTCCTGAATTACTTCAGTGTGGAGTTCGGAAGACCGAGATGGGTTATATTAAGACAGCGGTGCTGATGGCCGCAATGACCGCGCTTTTCATGGGCGTAGGCTACCTAATTGGTGGCGCAGGCGGCGCAGTTCTTGCCCTTGTCGTCGCAGCTTTAATGAACGTGTTTACCTGGTGGAACTCGGACCGCATGGTCCTACGCATGCACAACGCCCAGCCGGTAACACCGGGTGATCGGCTTGGCCTTCACGCATTGACCACCGAACTTGCGAAGAATGCGGGCCTGCCTGAGCCCAAGGTCTATCTGATCGACACGCCGCAGCCCAATGCCTTCGCTACAGGGCGCAACCCCGCGAACGCGGCCGTGGCAGTGACCTCGGGCCTTCTGCGCAGCTTGACGCGTGAGGAACTGGCCGGGGTGATCGCCCACGAACTCGCGCATATCCGCAACCACGACACCGCAATCATGACAGTCACCGCGACCTTCGCCGGTGCCATTTCGATGCTGGCCAACTTTGCGCTTTTCTTCGGCGGCTCTCGCGAGCGGCTGGGGCTGATCGGCACACTCATGATGATGTTCCTCGCCCCCATGGCAGCAGCGTTGGTGCAGATGGCGATCAGTCGGACACGGGAATATGCCGCTGACAAGGCAGGGGCCGAGATCTGCGGGCAGCCTCTCTGGCTGGCCTCTGCGTTGGAGAAGATCGCGATGGGCGCGGCCCGGATCGACAACGACGCGGCAGAGCGCAACCCGGCAACAGCACATATGTTCATCATCAACCCCTTGCACGCGCACAAACACGACAGCCTCTTCGCGACGCATCCTGCGACCGAGAACCGCGTGGCCGCACTTCGGGCGATGGCCCCGCAACCCAGACGATCTTCGGGCGCCGCAGATCAGCAAATCTCTGCCAGTCGTGTTCCCAAAACTAAGAAGCACAGGCGAGCAGGACCTTGGACCTGAACAAGGCCTTGTTCAAAGAAAGTATGCGTTCGCTGTCGCCGCTCTAACGAGCGAAATCCTCGGCTGATAGTGTCCACCATCAATAGCGAACATCTTAAGGCATTCCATCGCGGGCAAGAAGGGTCAGAGGAAACGGTTCTAGGCTGACGAAGAGAAGCGATCGATCTTTGCGCAGGCTTTGGCCCAGGGCGTGTCGGTCGCGCAGGTTGCACGCCGCTATGCGATGAAGGCCAACCTGATTTTGCATTTCCCAAGCGGGCAAATTTTCCGCAAACTCCAAAAAAAATGAGCAATTTTTAAGCAACTCATCTTAATTCCAACCTGCTTTGCGTCCGTGCTTGCCTCAGCATTATTTCTAGCAAAACCTGAGCCCGAGAATATTGGCTAGGGTTCCGGCGTGGTGTCACGTGTCTGGTCCAAGAGCCAAAGCTGCCGGGAGAGACATACCCGTCAGATGCACGGCGGGACAAAAGCCCGGGAGACCTCGCAAAGCCAAGGGATTGGCCGCGATGTCTTGTCGCCGATCCCCTTTTTGTAACTGAAAGGGACATTCAATGACCATTAAACGCAGACTGACACTTACCACACTCGCAGCGCTTGGCGCGCTCAGCTTTGCGCCTGCGGCATGGGCGCAGGAAAAGACGGATTTCAAAGTCGCGTGGTCAATCTATGTCGGCTGGATGCCCTGGGGCTATGCATCGGACAACGGGAT
Source organism: uncultured Alphaproteobacteria bacterium (assembly GCA_963728645.1). Lineage (GTDB taxonomy): Bacteria > Pseudomonadota > Alphaproteobacteria > Rhodobacterales > Rhodobacteraceae > Sulfitobacter. The sequence continues at coordinate 148,568 of CAVSLU010000012.1, forward strand.
TGTCGATAAATGGGCGGATAAATACGATATCTCGATCGAGGTGACGCAGTTCAACGACTATGTTGAATTCGATCAACCAGTATACGGCCGGTAGCTATGACGCGGTCACGCTTACCAATATGGACGGGCTGTCTATCCCTGCGGCGGGCGGCGTCGATACAACGGCGCTGATTGTCGGCGATTTCTCGGATGGCAATGACGCAGTGTTCCTCAAGGGCGAGGGCAGTCTGGCCGATATCGCCGGGCGCGACGTCAATCTGGTTGAATTCTCGGTCTCGCACTACCTGCTGGCGCGCGCGCTTGACAGCGTGTCGCTGTCAGAGCGTGACGTGTCCGTCATCAACACCGCCGATCCGGATATGGTGGGCGCATTCCAGACACCCGATGTAACGGCGATGGTGACATGGAACCCGATGGTATCGGAAATCGCTGCACTCCCTGATGCGACCAAGGTATTCGACAGTGCGCAGATCCCCGGCGAGATTATTGACCTGATGGTGGCCAACACGGATGTGCTGGCTGACAACCCCAAGTTCGGTCAAGCGCTGGCGGGCATCTGGTACGAAACGATGGCGTTGATGACCTCGGACACCCCAGAAGGTGCCGCAGCACGTGCGGCAATGGGAACGGCGTCGGGTACGGATCAGGCGGGGTTCGAGGCGCAGATGGCTGCGACGAAACTGTTCGCAGACCCCGCAGAGGCCGTCGCGTTCACCAGCTCTGCCGATCTGGGCGCGACGATGGATCTGGTGCGCGCCTTTCTTTTTGACAAGGGCTTGCTGACCCCCGGTGCGACCTCCGAAGACGCCATCGGGATCGAATTGCCCGATGGCACCGTCTTGGGTGACACGGCAAATGTGAAGTTCCGTTTTGACAATACCTTTATGCAAATGGCGGCTGACGGTTCGCTGTAAGGGGTATTAAGCGGAAAGCAGCGCCATGCGTCTGATCAACCAGCACCTGTCGCCCCCCGCGGCAACAGCGTTGAAGTTCGCGCCTTTCGCGCTGCTGATCCTTGCCTATCTGCTTGGATCGGCGTCGCGGCTGGCGGAAAACCCGAACGACAAGCTGTTGCCTGCCTTCAGCAGCATTGCAGCTGCCGTTGATCTGATGGCCTTTACGCCGGATCGTCGGACCGGTGATTTTTTGCTGTGGACGGACACATGGTCCAGCCTGAAACGGTTGGGCGCGGGGCTGGGCATATCGACGGCGCTGGCTTTGGTGATCGGGATCGGTATTGGCATTCTGCCCTTCCTGCGGGCGTTGCTGGTGCCTTTCGTCAGCTTTATATCAATGGTACCGCCGCTGGCGCTTTTGCCGATCTTGTTCATCTCGCTGGGCTTGGGCGAAACCTCGAAGATCGCGTTGATCGTGATCGGGGTTGCGCCCATCATGATCCGCGATCTGGCACAAACGGTGCTCGCACTCCCCCGTGAACAAATCGTCAAGGCCGAGACTTTGTCGGCCTCAAGCTGGCTGATCGCCATTCGCATCGTTTTGCCGCAAGCCATGCCGCGCCTGCTTAGCAGTCTGCGCCTGCAACTGGGGCCCGCGTTCTTGTTCCTCATCGCAGCCGAGGCGATCTCGGCAGACAGCGGGTTGGGCTACCGCATCTTTCTGGTGCGGCGTTATTTGTCGATGGATGTCATCTTTCCTTATGTGGCGTGGATTACGTTCCTCGCGGCAAGCGCAGATTTCGCCATCGACCGTTTGCGCCGCAAGTTGTTCCCCTGGTCGGAACTGGAGGGCGGCAGATGACGGCGCTTTCGGTCAAGAACATCTGGAAGGAATACGGCGAGCAGGTCGTGCTGGAAAATGTCAGCCTCGAGATCGCGCCGCGGTCTTTCGTGGCGTTGGTCGGACCGTCGGGTTGTGGAAAATCGACTTTGTTGCGGCTGCTGCTGGGGCAGGAAAAGGTGACGCGCGGGACCATTCTTCTGGATGGCACCGCCTTGCCAGAAGAACCCGGACCGGATCGCGGCGTCGTATATCAGAAATATTCCGTTTTCCCCCATCTTACGGTTCTGGGCAACGTGATGCTGGGACCCGAGTTGAAAGCTGGCCGGATGTGGGGCCGCAGTTTTGGGGCCGCACGGCGCGCTTTGGCCGATACCGCGCGCGAGATGATCGCCGAAGTTGGTCTGGCCGGATCAGAAGACAAATACCCCGCGCAGCTGTCCGGCGGGATGCAGCAACGCCTTGCCCTTGCGCAGGCGCTGGTGATGAAGCCGCGCGTCCTGTTGCTGGACGAACCCTTTGGCGCGCTGGACCCCGGTATTCGCAGCGACATCCACCGCTTGATGCTACGGTTGTGGAATGAACTGCCCATGACGGTGGTGATGGTGACCCATGATCTGCGCGAAGCCTTTACCCTTGGCACGCGCGTTGTGGCCCTTGGACGCACGCGGACCCTGCCGGAAGAGGTGATGCGCTATGGTGCGGCAATCACCAAAGACATCGACATCTGGCCGCCGCGCAAGGCAGGGGCCAGCACGATTTTTCAAACTGAATACGCGCTTGGTTGGGACGACCTGACCCCGCATGGCGCAGCAACGGGACGACCCGACCAACGCACGGAGACCTGATATGCACATCCACCGCACCGCTGACCAAATCGCTGCCGACAGGCAACGCTACGAGGAACACCAGCGCATCGGGCTGGCGTTTTCGCCCAAGACACCGCCCACCCCCAGCCCGCGCCCCGCGCCGGTGCCAAAAGCCGAAACTGTCGCGATGACGCATCATGTGCCGGGGGGCTGGTACACGACACTTCGCGTTGCCAAAGGCGAAGTGCTGCGCCTTGTGCCGCAAGGACCAGTATCCGCTGTGGCGCTGGCGGCGTGGTCGGCCAAGGACACGTCCGAGCGGATGAACTTGCCCGATACGGTCAAGCTGCAATGGACGACCGAGCTTAAGAAGGGACGGGTGATTTTCTCGGATATGGGGCGGGTGATGCTGTCGATTGTTGAAGACAGCTCGGGCGCGCATGATGCGCTGACGGGGGGATCAACGCCCGCGACGGTGGCGCAATACGGCGATCCCCTGATGCGCAACACGCGCGATAATATGGTTCTGGCCGCAGCCAAACTGGGCTTGGATCGGTGCGATCTGATGCCTTTGCTGAACCTCTTTGCGCCTGTGCGCGTGACAGCCGACGGCCGGTTTGAATGGCGTGGCGGGATGATCAGTGACGGCGATTGGGTCGATCTGCGCGCCGAGATGGATTTGGTGATTGCCCTGTCCAACTGCCCGCATCCGTTGGACCCGAAGGCGGGCGAGGTGCCCGCACCGCTTGAGATCACCAAGATCAAAGCCGTGCCCGTGCCCCCCGATGATTTGTGCCGCACTGCAACACCCGAAGCCCAGCGTGGCTTTGAAAACAACGCAAAGTCAGAGGGTTAAACGCATGGAAAAGACATTCGACATCCCCGCCCAGAAACCATGGTCGGGCATCGTGAAAAAGGGCCAGACGATCCGCATCGAGGACACCTATGGCCAGCAGGCCATCGACACGATTTTCTATTGTGCGGACGATTTTACCGAACGCTATTCCAGCCAGGATACGCTGCGCACCCAAGGCAGCGCCTATATCACCACGGGAAGTCAGATCATGTCGTCCGAGGGGCGTGTGATGCTGAGCGTGACGGCCGATACGTCCGGTCGGCATGACACCTCGGCGGGCTGTTGTTCGTGTGAAAGCAATACGGTGCGCTTTGGGCATGATACGCTGTACCAACATGCCTGCCGCGAGAATTTCATTCTTGAACTGGGCCGTCACGGCATGACCAAGCGGGACATCGTCGCCAACATCAATTTTTTCATGAACGTGCCAATCAGTGCCAATGGGGCGATGACGGTGGATGACGGCATTTCCGCCCCAGGTGATCACGTTGAAATGGTGGCGGAAATGGACGTGCTTTGCGTGATCTCCAACTGTCCGCAGATCAACAACCCCTGCAACGGCTTCGACCCGACGCCGATCCGTGTTGTGATCAAAGGCTAGAATATGTTTACCAAGGTACTTGTCGCCAATCGTGGCGAAATCGCTGTGCGCGTCATCAAAACGCTGCGCAAAATGGGGATTGCGTCCGTCGCGGTCTATTCTGACGCGGACCGGTTTTCGCCTGCCGTGCGCTTGGCGGACGAGGCCGTGCGCTTAGGGCCTGCGCCCGCCGCGCAAAGCTATCTGGATGTGGAGGCGGTGATTGCCGCCTGCCAGCAAACGGGCGCGCAGGCGGTGCATCCGGGCTATGGATTCTTGTCCGAGAACGTGGGCTTTGCCACGCTTCTGGCCAAGGCAGGCATTACCTTTATCGGGCCGACCCCGGATCATTTGCGTGATTTCGGCATGAAACACACCGCGCGCGAACTGGCGCTGGCGGCAGGCGTGCCGTTGTTGCCGGGGTCAGATCTGCTGGAGACTGCCCAAGAAGCCGTGCAGGAAGCAACCCGCATCGGTTATCCTGTGATGCTCAAAAGCACGGCGGGGGGTGGTGGCATCGGGATGCAGCTTTGCGCTGATGAAGCCGCGCTGCAGGCGGCATTCGAAAGCGTGGGGCGCACAGCCACGGCAAGTTTCGGCGATGCGCGGGTGTTTCTTGAGCGTTTCGTCGCGGATGCCCGCCATGTCGAAGTGCAAATCTTTGGCGACGGGGCAGGGCGGGTGATCGCGCTTGGGGAACGCGATTGTTCCTTGCAGCGGCGCAACCAAAAGGTGGTCGAGGAAACACCGGCACCCCTGTTGCCCGACGCGGTCCGCCAAGCCTTGCATCAGGCCGCGACGGCGCTTTGTGCATCCGTGTCCTATGCCTCGGCGGGAACGGTTGAATTCATCTATGATCCGGTCCGCGAGGCGTTCTATTTTCTGGAGGTCAACACGCGGTTGCAGGTCGAACACCCTGTCACAGAGGCGGTTTTTGACATTGATCTGGTGGAATGGATGGTTCGCCAAGCTGCGGGCGAGGGCGTTTTGCCTGACACGCCCCTTGTGCCGAAAGGGGCCGCAATCGAGGTGCGGGTTTACGCCGAGGTGCCGCACGCGGGGTTCCGCCCCGCGTCTGGACGGCTGACCCAAGTAGATTTTCCGGAGAATGCGCGCATTGATACGTGGGTCCAGACCGGGACAGATGTCAGCCCGTTTTATGATCCGATGTTGGCCAAGATCATCGTGACTGGCGTAGATCGCAATGCCGCTATTGCAGCGCTCAAGGACGCATTGGCCGCGACAACCCTGACCGGGATCGAGACCAATCTGGGCTATCTGCGCGCCATCGCGGCGTCTGAGGTTCTGGCATCGGGGAAAGTGACCACCACAGCCCTTAACAGCTTTGCCTATACTGCACACTGCATCGAAGTTGTCGCGCCGGGTGCGCAATCCAGCCTGCAAGAATTGCCGGGGCGTTTGGGCTTGTGGCATGTCGGCGTGCCGCCCTCGGGGCCTATGGATGCTGTATCGTTTCGCAATGCCAACCGGTTGCTGGGCAATGCCCCCGACACCGCAGCGCTTGAGCTGACAATGATGGGGCCGACGCTGCGGTTCCTGAGTGCCGCGCGCATCGCAATGACCGGGGCACGCATGACGCTGCATCTGAACGATGAGCTGGTCGAAGGGCCTGTCCTCGACATCCCCGAAGGCGCGACACTGCGGATCGGTAAGATCGAAGGGCCGGGGCAGCGTAGCTATCTGGCGGTTGCCGGCGGGTTCGACGCGGCCGAGGTTCTGGGATCACGTGCTTGCTTTGGTCTGGGCCAGTTTGGCGGTCACGCGATGGGGACGCTCAAGACCGGGGACGTGCTGCACATCGGTGCGGCACCTTGCACGGCACCCCAACCGCTTGAGCCTGTCGCGCTGACAAATACATGGGAGGTCTCGGTCCTTTATGGCCCCCACGGCGCGCCGGATTTCTTTTTGGACAGCGATATCGAAACGCTGTTTGCAACCGACTACAAGGTGCATTTCAACTCTGACCGCACTGGCGTGCGTTTGATCGGTCCAGCGCCCGAATGGGCGCGCAGCGACGGTGGCGAAGCGGGGCTGCATCCGTCAAACCTGCATGACAACGCCTATGCCGTGGGGGCGATTGATTTTACCGGCGACATGCCGATCATTCTGGGCCCGGACGGGCCAAGCCTTGGCGGTTTTGTCAGCCCCGGCGTGATTGCCAGCGAAGATCGGTGGAAGATGGGCCAGTTCCGGCCCGGCGATACGATCCGATTTGTCCCCGTGGCGCGCGCCGATGACCCGGTCGTGGCCCCTGCCTTCCACGCTTCGGGTTCGGCCGTTTTGGGGCGCAATGACAGCGCGCCCGTGCCCGTCGTCTATCGCCGTCAGGGTGACGATAATTTGCTTGTTGAATATGGTGACATGACGCTGGACATCGAACTGCGGTTGCGCGTGCAACTTCTGATGCAGGCGGTGCAGGAAGCGAAACTGCCGGTGATTGATCTGACCCCCGGCATCAGATCGCTGCAAATCCACTACGACAGCACCAAGCTGACGCGCGCAAGACTGCTGGGGTTGTTGCAAGAGATCGAAGCTGCGCTTGCCCCGCCGAAGACGATCACGGTGCCGTCGCCGGATCGTACATCTGCCGCTGTCCTGGGGGGACGAACAGGCCGAACTGGCGATGCGCAAGTATCAGGAACTTGTGCGGCCGGACGCGCCATGGTGCCCGTCGAACATCGAATTTATCCGCCGGATCAACGGGCTGGCCGATGAAGAAGCGGTCAAGAAAATCGTCTATGACGCCAGCTATCTGGTGTTGGGACTGGGTGACGTCTATCTCGGTGCGCCTGTGGCCACGCCGATTGACCCGCGCCACCGCCTGGTGACCACAAAATACAATCCCGCCCGCACATGGACGCCCGAGAACGCCGTCGGCATCGGCGGCGCCTATATGTGCATCTACGGAATGGAAGGGCCGGGGGGCTATCAGCTTTCGGGCGCACCATTCAGGTCTGGAACACGTGGCGGCGCACGCAGGCGTTCGCACAGCAGCCCTGGCTGCTGGATTTCTTCGACCAGATCCGCTTTTTCCCCGTGTCGCATGAGGAGTTGACCGAGGCGCGCCTTGCCTTTCCGCACGGTGAATATCCCATCAAAATCGAAGAGACGACGCTGCGGTGGGCCGATCACAAACAGGCGTTTGATCGCGAGGCGGCGGATATCGCGCGGTTCAAAACGACGCAGCAACGGGCCTTCGAGGCCGAACGCCAGCGCTGGAAAGAGCAGGGGTTGGACAAATTCGCCCCCGATCACGGTGTTCCTGATGCCAGCGGGGCCGAGGATATTGCTGACGGATTGATCGGTGTCGAAAGCCCGGTACCCGGCAGCTTGTGGAAAATCACGGTAGCCCCCGGTGACGTGGTTAAGGCAGGTCAGACGATCGCGATCGTCGAATCCATGAAGATGGAAATGGCCGTCGAAGCACCGTGTTCAGGGCGCATCAGCGAATTGCGCGCGACCCCCGGACAGGCGCTGCAACTGGGTCAGGTCGTGGCGCTGATCGAGGTCAACGATGCCGCCTGTAATTTTCGGCAAGAACCATGCGCGTTTTTGAATGCTTTGGGGCGGCACTTGCGGGCCAGATGACTACATTCGGAATGCAGCGGCCCGGCAAAGGCGCTGCATTCCAAAGCATGAGGCCATGAACGAAAGCACGTTTTTTGAGGGCCGATCCTACAATGATCCGTTATTCGTGACAGTCAGGATATAGGACGGCGGCAGGACGTTTTTCAGCCAATCCTGATAAAGTGCGCCGAACGTGGCAAGATGGGCGAGGCGGTCGGGTGTATCGGTCATCCAGTAGACGGCGTCGCCCGCACCACTTTTGCCGATGGAAGGGTACAGATAGGCGCAGCCCAGATAGGTGCCCGCCGCATCGCGTATGATCCAGGCATATGACCGCCTCGACGTGAATTCGCGGTGATGCCAGTGCAGGTCTGTCAGGTTTTCATCAAGCGTCAGACCCTCGGGCCACGTGCTTCCGGACAACCCCTTTAACACGGCTTCAGACCGCACGACGGCCTCGAAGTCTTCTTCGACATCTACGCCGGTCAACATGCCCAAGTGATAGCTGCCCAAGGTCATAGCCTTGGGCATATCCAGCGCTTCGAAATCCGGATGCGGTTTCATTCCGCGGCGGTCCGGGCTTCGCGTTTGAAGGGGTTTTCTTCGGGAACGTCAAATTCCAGCACCAGATCGCCCTTTGCCCGAGCGTCTGCCATGTAGCGGAAGGCGTTCACTGACATGCGCATCAGGTGATCGCCCGCTTTGATCGGCGGATATTTTGCAATCGTCTCGGGCGTGCGGAATTTTTCAAGCGGTTCTACCACGGCGTGGTAATCAAGGCCGAAGAACAGGGGGAAAGAATAACGTTCGGTCCCGATGTTGTTCACGCGGTGCTGGGTGGATTTGAACTGTCCTCCGGACCATGTTTCGAAGATGTCACCGATATTGACGATAAAACATCCCTCAATTGGCTGCGCTTCGATCCACACATCGTCGGCGTTCATCACCTGCAAACCGGGCGCGCCTTGCAGCAGGATCGTGAAACACTCGAAATCGGAATGGGCATCAATGCCGACGAAGTCCTTGGTCGCGGGCATGTCATTTTCGATATAGCGCAGCATCCGCAGCTGCGAAGTCGGGTTGTTGATATGCTTGGTCAGCTCGGATGGATCGACGTCCAATTCCAGCGCCAGAGCGTCGAGCATTTTCAGACCAAGCGAAAACACCGCTTCATAGTAGGTCGATACCGTTTCTTTCCAGCCGGGGATGTCGGGCCAGATGTTCGGCCCGGTCATGCGCCAATCGGCCAGATAATCGGGGTGATCGGCTGGCGCCTCATATGACATGTCCCAGGCTTCGTTAAAGTTGATGCGGGTGGGAAACGACGCGCCATTCTCCTCAAGCGGGACATAGCCGCGATGGTGGGTCGTAAATCCCGACCAGTATTTCATTTTGAAGCGGCGCGGCTTTTCGTGAAATTCTTTCGAGGCGGCAAAAAGATCCTTGATCAGGCTTTCCGGCACACCGTGATTGCGGATGTAGAAAAAACCCGAGGTCCGTGCCGCATTCCCCAAAGCGGCGGCGACGGCCTTTTTGTCCGCCGGGTCACCGGACATCAGCCCGGACAGATCGATCACCGGCAGTTGGGCCTGTTCGATCTTGAGCGCGCGTTGGTCATTATCAATCTTATCCATGGTCTGTGCCCCTAAGCGATCTGTTGTCAGAATACGCTGTCGCGGAAACGCGCGAACACGCAACACGGAGCCATGCGCGGCGGCCACATTTTCTTGCTTGGCTAAAAACTTTGGCACATCGAAACATGGATGCCTGATTTTTCGCCTGAATTTTTTCGGCCTGTCCAAAACGGCGACATTCCATGGCGGACGCTGGGCCACCTGTGACTGAATGGACCGCAGAAATGTACCAACGGGCATATCCCGACAGTTTGGACCTTTGATATCTGGGGAGATACATATGACTACTTTCAATCGCCGCACGTTGCTCAAGACTGGGGCCAGCATCGGTGGCCTTGCCGTGGCCGGGGCCACGCTTGGTACGCCGCTGATTGCGCAAAGCCGCAGTCTGAAAGTCGGATCCTACGGCGGCTATTTTGAAAACAGTTTCAAAGAGTTCGTCTATCCCGAATTCACTGCCGCGACGGGGATCGCTGTGGAAAGCGTGACGCAGCCCAATTCGGCTGACTGGCTGGTGACGATGCAGCAGGCGGTGCCAGCGGGCAGCATCCCCACCGATATTTCGCTCTACGGGCGCGATTCGATGATCAAGGCCAGCCGCATCGGCGGATTGATTGCGCCGTTGGATATTTCGGCCATTCCAAAGGCGGAAAATCTGGATGCGTATTTCGTATTCGAGGGTCCCGAAGGCCCGCAGGGTGTTGGCGCGATGTCGTGGTTTTCGGCGATGGTGGTCAACCCCAACCAGGTTGATATCCCTGCCAGCTGGGCGGATTTCTGGGACACAGATAAATTCGAAGCCTCATTGGGGCTAAGCAATGTCCACTCTGCCGGATTGCTCGACATCACGGCGGCGACCTTCTTTGACGGCGAAGAAACGATGATGTCCAACGAGGGGATTCTTGCGATCCTCGACAAGGTCCGCGAACTCAAGCCAAATGTGACGCTGTGGTGGAACGCCGAAAGCCAGATGGAACAGGGCATGAAAAACGGCGACGTGATTGGTGGGCAATATTATCTGGACGTGGCAAACTTGATGGCCTCTGACGGGTTTCCGATCAAGGCGACCTTCCCCAAAGAGGGCAATTTGCAGGACTATGGATCATGGTGCCTGACCGCTGGATCGGAAAAATCAGCGGAAGCGGCGGAATTCATGAACTATTCCTCTGATCCTGCGACCCAAGCCTTGATGAGCCGCAAGATCGGTACAGCGCCGCTGGTTGATAAGGCGATGACCGATCTGACCGATGACGAATTCAATTTCGTGTCCGGTTCGCCGTCGATCAAGCCCGCCTACGAGGCCTATCTTGATAACGAGACGTTCATCAAGGAAAGCTGGGACAAGATGCTGGCAGAGTCCTGATCTGTCATGCCTGACCTGATCCTGTCGGGTGTTTCCAAATCGTTTGGAAGCACCCGTGCCGTAGAACCGACCGACCTGACCTTTGCTGAAGGGCAATTGACCGCGCTGCTGGGCCCGTCGGGCTGCGGCAAGACCACGTTGTTGCGGATGATTGCGGGCCTAGAAGACCCGACGCGCGGCACGATCCGTCTGGGTGATTCCGACATCACCGCCCTTCCGGCCCATAAGCGCAAATTCGGCATGGTTTTCCAAAGCTTTGCCCTGTTTCCCCACTACACCGTCCGCGAGAATGTCGCCTATTCGCTGACCATCGGCGGCATGGCCAAGCCAGCCGCGCTGGAAAAGGCGCAGAGCCTTTTGGAAACCGTTCAGCTAAGTGGGTTCGGTGATCGGCGCATAGGAGAGCTGTCGGGGGGGCAACGGCAGCGCGTTGCAATCGCCCGCGCCTTGGCGCAAGAGCCGAAGGTGTTTTTGCTGGACGAACCGATGTCTGCACTGGACGCGAAGCTGCGCGAGGAAATGCAGGTGGAATTGCGCCTGTTGCAGCAACGGCTGAAAATCACCACCATCGTCGTCACCCATGACCAACGCGAGGCGATGACCATGGCCGATACCATCGTGGTCATGTCCAACGGACGCGTCGAACAGGTGGCCCCACCTCGGGAAATTTACCACAAACCGGCCAATGCCTTTGTTGCGGATTTTATCGGCAAGGCGAATTTCTTTGATGGGGTGTACCAAAAGGGCAGTGTGAAGATTGGCGACTGCGCCGTGGATATTCCTGCCAATTTTGCGCCAGGCAGCGCCGTGCGGCTTGCGATCCGACCCGAAAGTGCCTGCCTTGTGACCGAGCCGGGGCAAAATTGCATTCCTGCCGAAATCAGCTTTGTCCGCGATCTTGGCCCTGTCAAAGAATATCATCTGAAGTCGGACATTGGCCCGCTGATCGTTGAATATGCCGGAACTGATGGGGTTGAGCGGATGGCCGGTGACAGGGCGCTTGTGCATTTACCCGTTGGTGCGCTTCGGGTGTATCCGCGTGTGGCAGCATGACGATCGCCGACGACATAGACCTGAGGGCCGACAGAGGCTCGGATCGCTCAAAGAGTATTAACGCCAAAGCCGTGCTTTACGGCGTGCTGACCACGATCATGGTCGTCTTTTGCGTCCTCCCTTTTATTCTGGTGATCCTAATATCGTTTGGTCAGAAGGTGGATGGTGCCGGATGGGTCTGGGCCTTTACCTTCGCTAACTACCAAAGATTCTTTGTTGGGCTTCTATGGCCGGACGAAGTGACGTTTCTTTACCTTCAGCAACTGGGGTATTCGTTTTACTTCGCCATCATTGCGTCGGTTCTGGCTGTGCTGACGGCGCTGCCGTTCACGCTGCTTCTGACCCGGCTTAGACGCAGCACACAGGCCGTCTGGCTGGTGTTCATCTTGGCCTCGCTGTCGATGTCAGAGGTTTTTATTGTCATGGGATGGGACATCCTGCTGTCCAACAACTCAGGCCTGCCCAAACTGTTCGAGGTGACAGGCCTGACCCAATGGCTCAAGGATATGGGCTGGTTCCAGACCCTGCGCGATATGGGTCTTGCCAATCCGCGCAATGTGAAATTCAAACCCTCCAGCTTTGCGACGATCCTGACGATGAGCTATCTTGTCTGGCCCTATGCCGTCATCCTGTTATATCCCGCCCTGTCGCGCCTTGATCCGTCCTTGTCAGAGGCAGCGCGGACGATGGGTGCCAGCCGCTGGACCATTACGCGCACGGTAACGCTGCCCTCGATCCGTCTGCCGCTACTGGGCACCACGCTGCTGTTGTTCGTATTCTTGCTGGGCAGCTATGTATCGGTCAGCGTCTTTGCCACACCCGATAAACAAACAACGGCCGTTGCGATTTATTCCAACATCCGCGGATCGAACATGGACGCGCCGTTCGGATCGGCGCAGGCCGTGATCCTGCTGATTTCGGCCAGTATATGTCTTTATTTCGGTCACCTGTTGAACACCAAGGCGGAGGCGCGCTGATGCGGGCAGGAGGGACAATCTTCATGGGGCTGTCAGCGCTGGTGCTGGCGATGCCCATCGTTGTGGTTTGCGCTGCGGCACTCAACGGCGGGCGCAGCATGTTTTTCCGCCCCGCGAACCGACGCTGGCGCGGTTTGGCGAATTTTTCGTCTCTGAACCCGTCTGGACGAACGCTCTGACCAATTCGATCATCGTGGCCTTCGGGGCCGCAACGCTGGCTGTCCTGATTGCCTGGCCCGTTGCCTATCTGCTGTGGTCAACGGGATCAAAGCTATCCAAGACGCTGGCCGGGCTTGGGTCCTTGCCCTTTGCGGTGCCGCCGATCGTAATCGGGGTTGGGCTTGGCTTCTTCTGGGCCTTTACCGGCGGGCTGGGACATATCTGGTCGGGGGTGATCAGCCACGCGATCTTGCTGATGGCGCTGCCTTTGGTCACGATCTCGATCGGGTTGCAATCCATCGACCGTTCGCATCTGGACGCCGCCGCGACAATGGGTGCGACCGAACGTATGGCGTTTCGCACCGTGGTTCTGCCACAAACGCTGCCCTATACGATTTCGGGTTTTTTCTTTGTGCTGGTGCTGTCGTTCAACGAATTCATCGTGATCTTCTTCGTCTCTGCCTCGGCCTATTCGACCGTGACCTTGCAAATTTTCAACTCCCTGCGCAACGGATACACCCCCACGATGGCGGTCGCGGCAATTACCTTTTTGACCGTTTCCATCATCGTCTTTGCCGCCGTCGCCCGCTGGGGCGACCTGCCGCGTCTGATGGGCGCCGACCAATCCAAGAACTAAGTCAAAGGACCAGACCTATGCCCAAGCAACCTATGATCGTTGGCCAGCCCGTCTTGATTGTCGTGGACATTCAAAAGTCTGCGTTTCTGGCTGATTACGACAATGGCATTGCGCATATGCCAAATTTTTACGAGAACCAAAAACGGGCGCGGACTATGGTGGATGCCGCCCATGACAATGATATTCCCGTTATCTTCTTTCAGGAAATCCACCGCAAGGATTTGATTGATTACGGGCGCGAACTCGATGGCTCAGAAGATATTCATTGTCTCGAAGGCAATCCGGGCACGCCGGTCGCCGCCGAAGAGATGGGAATGCGTGACAGCGATTATTTCATACACAAACGGCGCTATTCGTGCTTTTTCGGAACAGAGCTTGAGATCCTGCTGAGAGGGTTGAAAGCACAGACCCTGATCCTTGTGGGCTGCCTCACGGATGTTTGCGTGCATTACACCTTTGCCGATGCGCATCAGAGCGATTATTACTGCCGTGTCGCGAAAGACTGCGTCGCGGGCTCCTCGCAAGCGGCGCATGATGCGTCGCTAAACGCGATGGAGTATTTGCAGACGGGCGCGGTCTTGTCCTCGGAGACGTTGATCGCCGGAATGGCCGCGCAAAAGCAGGCAGCTGCGTGATCACCATTGACAACCTGCAAGGACATTGGCAGCGGGACTGGATCAAAGCACCGGGGTTCAAAGACGACACCACGCGGGTGCATTGGTTGCAAACGGGCGTGCTTTTTGCGGATCTGCGCATCCCGCTTGCGCGCCCCAATATCGCCGGACTTTCCTGTCTGGCAGAGCTTGATCCACCTGCCTTGCGCGCCTTGTTGCGGTCAGAGGGGTTTGCGGGTCATATCACTGTTGAAGACTCCAGATGCACATGGCACCGCAAGATCAATTGGCACGGCGTACCGGGGCAGGCCGACATCGGCGCGATGTCCTTTGACGACAGCGGCGGGCTGATCGAGGACGGCGTTCTGGCCGACTACCGCGAGCTTTGGCAGGCTGTGCCCCAGACCGCCTTGCGCGCGGTCCACAGTCAGCAGTGGTGCGCTAGGCGGCGTTTTGATCGAGAATGACGACGTGTTCCTTCTTGGCATCGGCCCGAAACCAAACGGCACATCAGCGGATTTGATCGCAGACCTGGATGACGGCAGGGCGGACCATCTTGCGTTGCGAAAGCATTTCAGCAGCGCCTATGTGCTTGGTCAGTGGGACGGCCCGCTTGGCATCGCCCAGCTGTCTACGAACCCGTTTGAAGAAGGACAGGTGACGCTTGAACGGCATGGCGGACTGGTGTGGCACCGTCTGGCGTTTGACGGGCAGCGCGAGGCCTTGCCGCTGAACCCGTCGTAGCGACAAGGCCTTAGAGGGATCACGCCTGCCTTTTGCTGCGTACTTCAGCGAGCAGGCACAGGATTTCAAAGGCCAGTGCCGCCCCCGCCAGCGAGGTTACGTCGCCCACGTCAAAGGGCGGTGAAACTTCGACCAGATCCGCGCCGACATAGTTCAGATCCCGCAATCCGCGCAGCAAGAGCTTGCGCTTGATGCGTGGTCATGCCGCCGATTTCTGGCGTGCCGGTGCCGGGGGCATAGACGGGATCAAGGCTGTCGATGTCATAGGTCAGATAGACGGGCATGTCGCCCACCAGCGCGCGGGCCTCGGCGGCGATTGCGGCGGGGCCCTTGTCGTGGAATTCTTCACAGAACACGACGCGCATGCCCGAAGCCTCGGAGAAATCCCAACCGTCAGAGGTGTTCTGCGTGCCGCGAATACCGATTTGAATGGTCTTTGTGGGGTCGATCAACCCTTCTTCAACTGCGCGGCGAAACGGGGCCCCATGGTTGAACTTTGATCCCTGAAAGCTGTCTGTGGTATCTGCATGGGCGTCGATATGGATCAAGGCAACAGGCCCGTCTTTGGCGATTGCGCGCAGCAAGGGCAGGCTGATCGAATGATCGCCCCCAATCGCGAAGGGCAGAATATCTGCGTCCAGCAACATCGTGGCAAAGGCCTCGATCTCGTCATGGCTGGCCTCGATTTCAAACATGCGGGTAAAGGGGACGTCGCCCATATCCCTGATCCGCGCCAATTCGAACGGGTTGATCCGCGTGGCGTGATTGATCGCCCGCATCAGGCTCGACTGATTGCGCACCTCGCGGGGGCCATGCCGCGTGCCCGCCCGATTGGTCAGCGCACCGTCATAGGGCACCCCGAAGATGCCGATATCAGCGTCCGCTAGGGTTTGCGCGACAGGCATCCGCATGAAGGTCGCGATTTCGGCAAAGCGCGGCGCAAAGGGGTTCGGGGTGGCGGGCGATTTGTAATCCAATGCGGGGTCCTTTTTTTGGGAATGGGTCAGTTAAGCTTGCCCCAGATCAGAACCGAAAGCGCGTGGATGTGCCACCGATGCTTTGTGAAAACATAATCGTCATTCGAAACCTTGGGGCAGGATGGCGAAAACGACCTTTGTATTGCTTAAATTTTGGACGTTTTCCGTGATCCGCAGTGTTGTGTTCATCGATTGATGCCGCAAGGGAATATGAACTGGCGACGGGCTGCGGCAGGTTCCAAGATATAAAAGCGTACCCGCAGCCCCACGACCGGAGAGAGCAGATGACACTTCCTGTAGCGAATGAATGGTATACGTCCGAAAAGATCGATGACCACACGACCCTCATTCTTGAGCCGCACGTGCATGTCCTTGAACAGGCCAACATGTTTCTGGTCGAAGGCAGCGCACGCGACATGATCCTTGATACGGGGATGGGGATCGTGCCGCTGAAACCCTATCTTGATACGTTGCGTGCCGATCCGGCCAAGGACATCATCTGCGTGTCGTCCCATACCCATATCGATCACATCGGCTGCGTCCACGAATTTGACACCCGCCTTGTGCATCCGGCCGAAGCCGACGAGATGGCCAGTCCTTCCGGGCTATCGTCGCTTTACCGCGATGACATGCCTGCGCGGCTTTTGCAGATTTTCCTTGATGCAGGGTATCCGCCAATCGACGAGCTGCTGATCGATGCGGTGCCTTACGAAGGCTATGATCCCAAGTCTTACGTTCTGCGCGGTGCGCCTGCGACCGGGCTGCTGAACGAGGGCGACGTAGTTGATCTGGGCGATCATACGTACAGCGTGCTGCATCTTCCCGGACATTCGCCGGGGGGGATTGGTCTGTTTGAGGATGCGACCGGTGTGCTGTTTGGCGCTGATGCAATCTATGACGGGCCGCTGATTTACAACGGCCCCGGGATGAGCGTCCCTGACTACATCAAGACTTTTGAGAAACTTAAGGCGCTGGAGGTCTCTGTGGTGCATGGCGGGCACGACCCCAGCTTTGGGCCAGACCGGATGCACCAGATCATCGCACATTACGAAGCGATCTGGCGCGGCTGATCGGGGCGCTCTTTGCGCGCCCTATTGGTCGGCCAGTTGCGCGAGCGCTGAAACAAGCTGTTGGCTGAACTTTGCCGAAGCCACGGGCAGGGCGCGCCCCTTCATCTGACCCAGCAGAAGGCGCCCAACGGGGATGTCCTTTTCCGAGATCGGCAAATGCGCGATAGTACCTTGATCGCGCGTGCTGAGCCCAATGGGAATTTGAAAGCCGACTGCATCTTCACGTGTCACATAGTGCCGGATCAACTCAAACGATTCAGTCTCGACAATGGGTGTGAGTGTCTGCTTTTTGCGGCTGGCGGCGGTTTCCAGCAAATGACGCACGCCGTAAGCCTGCGCAGGCAGAACCAGCTTGCGCGAAAGACAGTCGTGCAGACGCAATTCGGTTTTGCGCGACAGCGCGCTGTCGGACCTGAACACGGCGTGGATCGGCTGTGGCAAGGCAAAAAGAACTTCGAAATCAACCAGATGGACGGGCTCGAATACCAGCGCAAGATCGCTGCGAAAGCTTGCCAGATCCTGTTCGGCCTGCGCGCGGTCGCGGACATTGACGGTAAAACTGACGCCGGGGTGTTCGGCGCGGTAAATCGCAATCTGTTCTGGGATGAAATAGGGCAGCAAAGCCTGCGAGCAGGCGATCGAGACATGGCCACGCCGCTGCCCTGACAGATCGGCCACCTGAGACTGCACCCGCGCCAGATCTGTTCTTTGCATCCTGATGTGCTGCACCAGCAACTCTCCGGCGGGGTTCAATCGCATCCCGCGCGGCAGGCGCTCGAAGATCGGCCAGCCGAACTCTTGCTCGAATCCTTGAATCCGTCGGTTCAACGCGGATGCCGTCAGATTTGTGTCCTCTGCGGCCTTGCGGATCGAACCGGCACGCACCACGGCTTCGATCAGTTCAAAAGTCTTCAAGTGCTTCAATTTACTGACCTCTTTGAATAGCGCTGCGTAAAATGCATCAGATATATGATTATATAGCAATAGAAGTACACGCTAAACCATCGCACTCTGTTTGCAACTGCGCCCCCCAAATAAAACGCATGCCAACAGAGAGAGAACCATGACCGATAAAACCTCCCGCCGAAATTTCCTCAAGATGGGTGCCGCTGGTGCTTCTGTCTTGCCATTCCTGCGCGCGATGCCTGCCGCGGCCCAAGGGTCCGACACGTTGGTCGTTGTCACCGGGACAACGATCAACAGCCTTGATCTGCACCGGTCGGGGACCAGCCGTGCGGCCTATCAGGTGGGGATCAACTGCTATGACCGTCTGCTGTCTTTTGGCACCAAGCAGACCCCCGATGGCGGTTTTTCCTACGACTATACGGTCATCGAACCCGAACTTGCCGAAAGCTGGACGGAATCCGAAGACGGTTTGACGCTGACCTTCAAGCTGAAACCGAATGCGGTGTTCTGGGACGGTCGCCGGTGACGGCGGAGGATGTGAAATGGTCCTTCGACCGTGCGGTATCAGTTGGCGGCTTCCCGGCCGTTCAGATGAAAGCAGGAGCGCTGGAACGCCTGATCAGTTCGAAGCCGTGGACGAAGAGACCTTCGTGATCAAGCTGGACCGCCCGTCGAAGCTGACGCTGCCCGACCTGGCCGTGCCGGTGCCGTTCATCATCAACTCTGTCGAGGCGAAAGCCAACGCGACGGATGCAGATCCCTGGGCGACGGAATATCTGCACATGACACCGGCGGGCTCCGGCGCCTACAAGATGGCGCGCTGGGACACCGGGCCAGCAGCTCGTCTACGACCGCAACGACGAATGGGCAGGGGGGCCGCTGCCGGCGCATCAAGCGCGTCATCATCCGCGAAGTGCCAAGCCCCGGCGACCCGCCGCGCCCTGATCGAGCGCGGCGACGTGCAGGTTGCCTTCGACATTCCCGACCAAGGATGCCAACGAGCTGGCGGACAAGATCGAAGGTTTTCGGCACCCGATCGAAAACTGCATGCACTGCCTGTGCCCAAACGTCACAGTTCGAGCCGTTCCAGGATGCGAACGTCCGCAAGGCCATCGCCTATGCGATTCCCTACGAGGACATCTTTCAGACCGCCGCCTATGGCCGTGGCATGCCGATGTGGGGCGGCGAAGAAGAGATCAACGATATCGCATGGCCGCGCAAATCCCCTATTACGACCGACATGGACAAGGCCAAGGAACTGCTGGCGAGCCTCGCCTCGCCGACGGCTTCGAGTGCCTTTGTCGATCAGCTCGGACTTGGCGTACTGGATGGAGCCGACCGCGCTGCTGATCCAGGAAGCCCTCGGCAAGATCGGCATCAAGGCCGACGATCGAAAAGATCCCGGGCGCCAACTGGCGCACGGCCGCGCTGGTCGAAAAGCGGCTGCCGCTGCATCTGGAGAATTTCGGCGGCTGGCTGAACACACCCGACTACTATTTCTTCTGGGCCTATCAGGACGGGCACCTGTTCAACTCGTCCAACTACCACAACGCGGAGATCGAGAAGCTGGTCGACGAGACGCTGCACATGGCGATGGACGACCCCGAATACGCGCCCAAGATCAAGCGCATGATCGAGATCGCGTTCGACGACGCTGCCGCGCATCCCGCTCTACCAGCCTGCGCTGAACGTGGCCATGCAAGGGCGCCGCAAGGCTACGAGTTCTGGTTCCACCGCCAGCTCGATTGCGCACGTTCGACCAGTCACGCGCGCCTGAAGCGATGCTGGCGTCCACGCCACCGGCTGCGCGCGACGCTGTTGCGTTCGCGCAGGCCCTCCCGGTCGTCTTCGGCGTCGTGGTGATCAGCTTTCGTGCTGACCCGCGCGCTGCCCGGCGATCCGGCGGTCTATTTCGCCGGGGCGGCGGCGGACGCGCAGTCGATCGAACAGATCCGCGACGCGCTGGGGCTGGACAAGCCGCTGGTCGCAGCAGTTCTTCATCTATGTCGGCGATCTGCTGCAAGGCGATCTTGGCCAGTCGCTCATCACCGGGCGGCCGGTTGCTGGAAGATCTGGCCAAGCGTTTGCCGGCCTCGCTGGAACTGACGTTCACGGCACTCTTGTCTGGCCATTGCCGTCGCCGTGCCGCTGGGCGTGCTTGCGGCGACGCGTCCGGGCACGCTGGGTCGACCATCTGTGCCGGGTCCTGGTGACGGCGGGCGTGTCGCTGCCGACGTTCTTCACCGGCTATTCTGCTGATCTATATCTTCTACTACCTGCTGGGCTGGGCGCCGTCGCCCCTTGGGCGGCTGGACTTCGTCTATCTTGCCGCCGCCGACACGTCACGGGCTTCTACCTGATCGACGCCGCCTGATCGCCGGCGACATGGAGACATTCGGCGCGGCGCTGCGAAGCAGCTGATCCTGCCGGCGAGTCACGCTGGCCTGTTCACGCTCGCGCCCGATCGCCCGGATGACGCGGGCGGCGATGCTGACAGCGCTGGCAGCGATTTCATCCGCACCGCGCGCGCCGCCGGGTTGTCGCAGTTCGCACGGTGCTCTGTATCCTATGCCTTCCGCAACGCCTTGCTGCCGGTCGTCACCACGCTCGGCATGGTGTTTTCCTTCGTGCTCGGCGCCAACGTGCTGGTCGAGAAAGTGTTCGCCTGGCCCGGCATCGGCTCCTACGCGGTCGAGGCGCTGGTCGCGTCCGACTATGCCGCCGTGCAGGGCTTCGTGCTGGCGATGGCGCTGCTGTTCGTCGCGCTCAACTGGTCATCGACCTGCTTTACACGCTGATCGACCCCCGGGTCGGATTTTCGATCGCGAATGACCGAAGTACCGGATCGACCTGCGCTTCACAACCCAAGGCAGCCTTCGATCACGTCGTTATGTGCTGAAGGCAACCGGTCACCTTGATCGCCTTCGCGATGTTTCAGTGCTGATCGTTTTCGGCCGTCTTCGGTCCCTGACTGGCGCCCTACGATCCGCTCGCGACCGAATGCGGCGCATCGCCTTCAAGCCGCCGCGCTGGGCGCATTGGTTCGGCACGGACCACCTCGGCCGCGACGTGTTCAGCCGGGTGATCGTCGCGACCCGGCTCGACCTGGCGATCTCGGTCGCCGCCGTGGCGCTGTCCTTCGTCGTCGGCTGCGTGCTCGGCGTGTATCGCGGGCTATTGGGGCGGCTGGACTGAGACCGATCGTCGGGCGGTTTATCGATACGATCATGGCTTTCCCGCTGTTCGTCCTGGCGATGGGCATCGTCGCCGCGCTTGGGCAACACGGTGGAAAACATCATCTACGCCACGGCGATCATCAACATGCCGTTCTATGCGCGTCGTCGCGCGGGCCGAGGTCAACATCCGCCGCAACGCGGGCTTTGTCCGCGCGGCCAGGCTGGCGGCAACTCCGATCTGCGCGTATCCTGGCGTCCCAGATCTTTCCCAACGCCTTGCCGCCGATGATGGTGCAGGTCTCGCTCAACCTTGGCTGGGCGATCCTGAATGCGGCGGGCCTGTCCTTCATCGGCCTTGGCGTCAGCCCGCCGACGGCGGAATGGGGGATCATGGTGGCCGAAGGCGCCAATTTCATCGTCTCGGGCGAATGGTGGCTGGCGGTCTTCCCCGGGCCTGCGCTGATGCTCGCGGTTTTCACTTTCAACCTGCTGGGCGACGGGCTGCGCGACATCGTCGATCCGCAGGCAACGCACATGAGGACAGCGATGCATGCCTTCCGATCATCAGACGACCTTGCGGTCGCCTTTCGCACCCGTCGCGGTCGAGGTCGATGCGGTACGCGGCGTCAGTCTCTTCGATCTCGCAAGGGGCGAGATCCTGGGCATCGTCGGCGAAAGCGGCTCGGGCAAGTCCGTCACCGTCCTATGCGCTGATGGGCATGCTCGATGCCGGCGGGACCATCGACGGCAGGCGAGGCGACCTATTCCGGCATCGACCTGCGGCGCGCCGGCGAGCGGCGACATGCGCGATATTCGGGGCCGCGAGATCTCGATGATTTTCCAGAACCCCCGCGCCGCGCTGAACCCGATCCGCAAGGTCGGCCAGCAGATCGAGGACGTGCTGCTGCGCCATCACGCCCGGCGCCAGCGGCTAGGATGCCAAGCGCCAAGGCGATCGCAGTGCTCGACGCGGTCAAGATCAACGATGCCGAAGCACGCTATAACGCCTATCCGTTCGAGCTGTCCGGCGGCATGTGCCAGCGGGTCGTGATCGCCATCGCGCTGGCCTGCGACCCGCGTCTGCTGATCGCGGACGAGCCGACGACCGGCCTCGATGTCACGACGCAGAAGGCGATGATGGATCTTGTGCGCGACCTGATCCGCGAACGAGAGATGAGCAGTATTCTGATCACCCATGACCTTGGTCTTGCGGCGCAATATTGCGATAGAATTCTGGTGATGAAAGATGGCGAAATCGTTGAACAGGGCGATCCGGTCAAGATATTCACCGACCCGCAGCATCCTTACAGCCGCAAGCTGGTGGACGCGACCCCGCGCGCGGGCGAGACCGTGCGCAGCCTGCTGCCCCCCGAAGACCGCGGTAACGAACCGACGCCCATCGTTGGCGACAAAACGCTTCTTGAGGTGCGCAATCTGACCAAGACATATGCGGGTAAATCCGGACCCGTTCATGCGGTGAAGGGGATTTCGTTCAGCATTAAGCAGGGCCAATGCGTGGGCCTCGTGGGCGAAAGCGGCTGCGGCAAATCCACCACCTCGGAAATCTTGGTGCGCCTCATGGATGCCACAAGCGGAGAGGTGATCTTTGACGGGGAAGACATAGCACAGGTGCCTGCGCGTGGCTTTGCCAAGGACGCACGTAGGGCCGACATCCAGATGGTTTTTCAGGACGCCACAGACAGCCTTAACCCGCGTCACACCGCGCGCCAGACCATTTCCGAGCCGTTGCGTCGGTTAGGCCGGATGCGTGGCGGGCAGGTCAAGGCGAGGATCGAGGAACTGGCGACGCTGGTGGGCCTGCCGCTGTCCTTGCTTGACCGTTTTCCGCATCAGCTGTCTGGTGGACAAAAAGCGCGGGTCGGGATTGCGCGGGCCATAGCGCTTGATCCCAAATTCCTGATCCTTGATGAACCGACTGCCGCGCTTGATGTGTCGATCCAGGCGGTTGTGCTGAACCTGCTGGTGGATTTGCGCGCCAAGTTGGGGTTGAGCTATCTGTTCGTCAGCCATGACCTGCATGTGGTGCGTCTGCTGTGTGATCATGTGATCGTCATGAAAGATGGTGAAATCGTTGAACAGGGCGCGGCGCAGGACGTCATGTCGAACCCGCAAAGCGATTATACCAAAACCCTGCTTGCCGCCGCGCCAAAGCCGCCGCTGCGTCGTGCAACCAACTGAGATACAAATACCCGGAGATACCTGATGCTGAGCAATTTACCCTTTACCCTTGATGCCCTGCGCGCGGCGTATGCCGCAGGCACACGTCCCGCCGAGGTGGTTGACGAGATCTCAAACGTCTTGACGCTGTGAATGATCCGGGCATCTTCATCCATCTGTGCGACCGTGACAGCCTGCGTGCGCAAGCCGAAGCCCTCGAGAGTACGACCCCAAGATGCCGCTTTGGGATCCGATATGCCGCCAAGGACAACATCGACGTTGCCGGGATTGAGACGACAGCGGCGTGCCCTGCCTATGCCTATACGCCACAGGATGACGCGTTTTTGATCGCCAACCTGCGCGCGGCAGGGGCTTTGATGATCGGCAAAACCAACCTTGATCAATTCGCGACTGGCCTTGTGGGCGTGCGCACGCCCTATGGCGCGCCGCTGAATGCGGTAGACCCCGAGATTGTGCCGGGCGGATCGTCGGGCGGATCGGGTGTGATTGTGGGGCACGGCATCGTCACATTCTCGCTGGGGACAGACACGGCGGGGTCGGGCAGGGTGCCTGCTGCGCTGAACAACATCGTCGGGCTGAAACCGACCTTGGGCGCTTTGTCCGCAAGCGGTGTCGTGCCTGCTTGTCGGTCGATCGAAACCGTGTCGATCTTTGCCCTGACCGTCGATGATGCCTACGAGGCTTTTGCCGTGGCGCGCGGGTTTGATCCGGCCGATGCCTATAGCAAACCGCTGGCGCATCAGGCGTTGACTGCGCCGTCGAAAGCGTTGCGTATCGGCGTGCCTGACCAGCAACGATCGAGTTTTTCGGCGACACCATTCAGCAGGCTGCCTTTGACCGCGATGTCGCCTTGCTTAAGGCCGGCGGGGCCGAGATCGAATACCTCGATTTCGAGCCGCTCTATGCCATTGCCCGATGCTTTATGAAGGGGCTTGGGTGGCTGAACGCTATACGGTGATTGAAGATCTGTTAAAGACCAACCCCGACGCGATCCATCCGGTGACGCGCAAGATCATCACCCATGCCGAAACCATGTCAGCGGCGGATGCATTTCGCGGAATGTACCGTCTGGCTGATCTGAAACGCGCGGCGGAACCGATGCTGGCAGGGCTTGACCTGCTGTGTGTCCCGACCATCCCGACGTTCTATTCCGTCAAGGATCTTGAGGCCGACCCCGTGACGCCCAATTCGAACAATGGCACCTACACCAATTTCGTGAACCTGCTGGATATGTGTGGCATTGCCGTGCCAACCGCACCGCGCAGTGATGGCAGGCCGGGCAGCGTCACTTTGTTGGCAGGTGCTGGCCAAGACGCGCTGGTGGCCGCTGTGGCACGCGGTTTCGAGGTTGATTGTGCCCGCAATATGGGGGCCACCGTGCATCCGGTGCCAACACCCGCCGCCTTGCCAGAAAAGGTATCGGATCGGATCGAGCTCGCCGTTTGCGGGGCGCATATGACAGGCTTGCCGCTTAATTGGCAACTGACTGATCTGGGGGCTACATTTGTGCGCAGGGCGCAAACCACGGCAGAGTACAAATTCTACGCCTTGGCCGGTGGCCCGCCCGCGCGCCCCGGTCTGGTCCGCTCTGACGCGCCGGATGCAGGTGCTGTCGCGGTTGAGGTCTGGTCGCTGCCAAAGACGGCATTCGGCACCTTCATGGCAGGCATCCCCGCGCCTTTGGGCATTGGGACGGTTTCACTCTCTGACGGCGCGTCGGTCAAAGGGTTCATCTGCGAGGCAAGCGGCATCAAAGGGGCTACGGATATCACTGCCCTTGGCGATTGGCGCGCGTATCTGGCGCAAGAGACTTTGCCGGCATGACAACGCGAGTCGAACAGCGGCTCAGTGCCTTGGGGCTGGAACTGCCCCCCGACTGGAACCCGCGCGGTCAGTTTTTGCCTTTTCGCAAGGATGGCGCGGTTGTCTATCTGTCCGGGCAAATCTGCGAATGGGCAGGGGAGGTTACGCATGTCGGGCCGGTTGCTGATACGCCAGAGGCGATCAAGGCCGGCCAAGAGGCGGCAAAAATCTGCGCGCTCAACCTGATCTACCGGTTGCGACAGGCCTGTGATGGTGATCTCGACCGGGTCGATGTGGTTTTGCGGCTGGGGGGATTTGTGAATTGCCAATCAGGCTTTCCCAGCAGCCCGGCTGTGATCAACGGCGCGACGGAAATCTTCATCGCACTGTTTGGTGACGACGGATGGCACGCGCGCACGGCTGTGGGGGTGTCTGGCTTGCCGGGCAACGCGTCCGTCGAAGTTGATGCGATCGTGCGGTTGAAGAGCTAAGCTTTCGGTAATTGCGGTGACGGCATTGGCGGGCTGGCTGCTTCCAGTCCTGCCGCTGTCGCCAGCAGCTGATGATCTTGCCCCGGTCGCGCGGCCAACATCACCGATACCGGCCTGCCCAGGCGGTCCAGCCCCCATGGCATGCAAACCAGCGGCCCCCCCAAGACGGTCCAAGGGGTCAGCCAATCCTGAAAACCGGTAGTGCCATCCATAAGCGGAGCGCCCTCTGGGACGGGCAAGGTCAAGATCATATCTACACCGTCGATATCTGCCCAGAAGGCTTGTTTCGCCTCCGCCAAAAAGCCTTGGGCGTGTGCGACCTGTTCAGGTGAGATTAGCGCGCCAGCGCGTAGTCCTGCGAGAAATCTGGGCTTCAGGCGGGTTTCTGGAGCATCGTCGAGCAGGAGGCGATGGGCCATGAAAGCCTCGTAATGCATGATCAAACGGTGTGCCGTAACAATGGATGCAACATCGGCGTGCAAAGGTTTTTGCGTGACGTCTGCGCCAGAATCCTCAAAGGCACGGGCTGCTGCGTGAAACTTTGCCAAGGTATCGTCGTGCGGTGTCGCGTCAGTTTGCCAGAGCCCACACAGAACCTTTTTAGGGGGTCTATCCGAGTGCGCAGCCGGGTAGGGTTGCAAAACTGCAAAGGCCTTTTGTGCCAAAGCCACAGATGCCGCAATAATCCCTACCGTATCGAAACTGGGTGCAAGCGGTGTGACCCCTTTGGTCGGCAAAGCGCCATAGGTCGGCTTTAATCCGACAACCCCACAATAGGCCGCGGGCCTGCACAGCGATCCGGCTGTCTGGGTGCCAAGGGCGATGTCCACCTCGCCTGCGGCCACAGCAGCCCCCGACCCACTGCTGGACCCCCCAGGAGAGCGACCCAGATCGTAGGGATTGCGGCAAGCCGTCGGGTCGGTAAACGCAAATTCGGTGGTCACGGTTTTGCCAACGATTCTGGCTCCCGCCTGTCGCAGAAGGCGCACGACTGCGGCATCCTGTATCGCTGGCGGCGCATTTTCGCACGCGTCACTGCCATTGCGGGTAGGGGCGCCTGCAACATCGATCACGTCTTTTACCCCAACACGGATCCCAGCCAAGGGTCCATCGCGAGGGGTATCAGCGCGACAAACTTCCACGAACGCCTTAAGGTGTGGCTCCCAAAGGTTCAGGTTTGCGTCAGGGTCAGAAACGCGAGACTTCATAGATCCGCCCTGCCGAGACCGAGCGTGTCGTCGTGCAAGGGCCCGACGGGTATCCCAACGTTTCCAGCGATATTACCCATCCAATTCTCCTAGTATAACACTTGCTGACCCAATGGCGAAATCCGTGCCGTCTTAATCTCACATTTAACGACGTCGTTGCGACCAATGCCAGACGTCGGTGCCTTTGGCAGCCTTCTGCGCCGCGCGAAGATAATTCTCGCTCACAATATAGCCCGCGATGAACTCGGCCACAGTGGCACGGTCGCATTCGGGCCGTTCCAATATCCAAAAAATGCCCGCAGCCCGTCTGCGGTCGATCCATGCTGATCGGTGGCGATGGTGTGCCAAAGCCAGTGGTCGGGGGCGGCGCGCTCCAAGAGTGTTCGGAACGGCGTTTCGGGCACCGGAACACGAAGTTTGGCAGAAGTGCCCACGCCATTTGCGAGCCGGTTCATTGCGTGCTTTGTCCTAGACCGCCCAAAGTTTCGCTGTGCGGGCATCGTAGCCTGCTTCAATGGCTGCGCGATCGGCGGCAAATTTAGCGGACTTCAAGGCAGCCTGAGTCCGGTTGCGCCAGAGGCCGAAGAACGTCACATCCTCCACCGTTTCCAGATAGGATCCAGCGCGCTTTTCGTTGGCCTCCTGGCAATAGACAATGGGGCAATTGGGCGCTGCGCATCTGATGGTCTGTCCATTCACCGTGACTTCGGGTTTCAAGTTATCGTAACATTTATCAAGGGCAAGGGACGCAAAAAAGAGGCTGAGAAAAGACTGGGGCAGGGGCCTAAGTCGCCATGGCATGGCCTTATCGACGACCCCTTGCGCGAAGGGATCCTCACGGTCAAAAACAGTGGTTCGGTGGGACAGGCGTAGAGAACTGGGGCGAAGACCGGGTCGAGGCCTTCCGACACCATGCGATGGCGTTTCTGAAAGAAGCTTTTCCGAATGGTCAGTTGCTGTATGCGGCGTCTCATAGCGATGAAGAGGCCTTTCACATCCATTTCCTTGCCGTTGCAACATGGCAGCAGACGACTACGCAAAATCGGGGTTCCCAGATCCAGCTGCGGCCCAAGGCCAATCCGCTTATTGCGGACTATGAGTTCGGCGCAGGATCTGGCGGGGGCCCATTTGAACAAATAGGGCTTTGTCGTGGCGCAAGACATGCTGAAACGCGTCGTAAGGCAAGAGCGGCAAATGAAGATGTGCCGGACAAGCGATACCATGTTTCTCCGTCCCAATACCGCGCTGCTGAACGTCGCAAAGGTTACTTGAAGCAGAGACTATTGTGAGGTCAGCCACCGAGACCTGCACGCAGGCTGAAAAAAGACCCAGCAAAAGGGCGGGTGCTGCGGAGCGCAAGCGTCGGGCCAAGCAACGAAAGGTGGACCAGAGGATTGAAGCGCAGGTTCAACGCACATCAAGGCAAGCACAGGAGGTAAAAGCGCTGCATGCTGAAGCGGTGACCATGAAGGACAGAGCAGAACAAGAAGCTGTCCTGGTCATCAATGCAGCCAAGGACACTGGAACCAAAGTGGTGCAAAAATCGCGGAAGAAAGC
>CAVSLU010000013.1:0-133816 GCA_963728645.1 uncultured Alphaproteobacteria bacterium
CAGTACCCGGATTTTGGGCCGACACTGGCGGCTGAGATGCTGGCCGAACATCATGGCTTCAAAGTCTCTCGCGAGACGCTTCGGAAGTGGATGGTTGAAGATGGCATCTGGCTTTCGCGCAAGCAGCGCCGCCAGTCCCACAGCCGCGTCTACGCCGGGAATGTTTCGGCGAGCTGATCCAGCCTCTCGGGACATTGCCTGCGGCAATGCCCTGACGGCCAATGGATCGACGGCTCAGATCATCGTTGGTTTGAGGATCGTGCTGGTCCCTGCACCCTGCTTGTCTTTATCGACGATGCCACCAGCACCTTGATGGAATTGCTGTTTGTCAAGTCCGAGAGCACGTTCAGCTATTTCGAAGCATTGGAGCGCTATCTGCTCAATCACGGTCGTCCAGTCGCATTTTACAGCGACAAACACACGGTGTTTCGCGTGCCAAGGAAGACCCAGAAGATATGACGGTATGACCCAGTTCGGGCGTGCTTTGACAGAACTCAAAGATTGAGAATCTCTGCGCCAATACCAGCCAGGCCAAGGGTCGCGTTGAACGTGCCAACCGGACACTGCAGGACCGTTTGGTCAAGGAGCTGCGCATCACCGGTATTTCGGATATGGAGGCCGCAAACGCCTATCTCCAGGGCTTTAAGGGGCGCCACAACGCCAGTTTGCCAAAGCCCGAGCTCGCCGGACAACCTGCACCGCGCGCTCAATGTCGAACCGGATCGGCTGGATGAGATCTTCTGCTGGCGGAACAACCGCTATGTCAGCAAACAGCTGACTCTCGTATGACCACAAGCGGATCCGGCTGGAGGTGAACGACCTGACGCGCGGCCTGGTCGGAAAATACGTCGATACATACGCCTTCGTCGACGGCCGGATCCAGATTCACACAAAAGGCCGATCCCTTCCCTGCAAGATCTTCGATCCGCATCAACGCGTGACGCACGCCGCTATCACCGACAACAAGCACCTAGTGCCGTGCTCGCCCATATTAAAGACATGCAGGATAAGGCCCCGCCAAAGTGTCCGGTAAGGAGAAATACCGGGAAGAACGGCTATAAGCCAAATGGCAAACGTCCCGGCTGGCCCTCCGCTCGCAGACCAAGAAGAGATGTACACGTGGCGGAATAGCCCCAAGATTGGTGGCATGGATACCAAAGCGAGCCAGATATAATGTCTCCGATTACACACAGATCTGACCATCGACGGGCATCATTTCGCCGTCAGGATTTCTAAAGACAGCTTCCATCCGGCTGGATACTGTCCGTGCGAACCGTTCGGAACGTTGACATTTCCGACAGCCCACCCTTCTACAGCGATGTGTCGCCTGGCGCGCCTTCGAAGAGCTCGTGCGTGATGAAGGCATCAAAGCCTTCTACAACAAGAAAGAGCGCCGCAAGCTTGGTCTATAACCAGACCCCGCAAGGCTTATCAACCCTGCATATATGACTCTCCCACCCCCCCCCCTGGTGCGCGCTACTTTGAAGTGCAACTCCTATTAGAAAACAATGAGTTATCTAACAGGAGTTTTATCACATGGGAACGCAAAGCCCAAGTTGAACGCGATGTCAGCATCTTGTTCAGGCCAGACGACGTTGCTCATCGTCGTCAGTTCGGCCATTGGGAAGGCGACTTGATGCTGTTTGAACAGAAGCTTGGGCAAACCAACGTGACCTCGCTGGTTGAGCGTGTCAGCCGCTTCACTGTGATCTTGAACCCCAACAAGCGAACCAAGCCCCTGATCGGCAAGATCAGGAAAGCCATCAATGATCTTCCCCTAGTTGCCCGCAGATCAATCACATTTGATCGCGGCATCGAGTTTGTAAACTCGCCCCATTTGCAAGCCGGGATTGGAACGCAAACCCGGCTCTGCGACCCTTCTTCCCCCTGATGTGCGCAGCCGAAGACTGCTTCTTTCACCTGTACGAGCCATATCCTTTGTGCACGTGATGGCACTTATTCAAGACCACGCCCATCACATTGGTCAGGGTCGCCAGATCACGTTCGCAAATATCGATCTCCCTGGCTGTCGTTTTCTCGGCGGCGGCGATGATCAGCACGCAATCGACATGCTCTGCCAATGCAAGTACGTCGTGGGTCACCATCATCGGCGGGGTATCAAGGATCACGAAATCGGGTGCATAGGTTTCTTCAAGGCCCGACAGCGCAAGTGGCAAACTGCGACTGTTCAAAACCGCGTCGACGTCGCTTGCGGCACGCTGGTTTCCGCCAAAGGCAAGGTTTTCTCCGACGCGCCAAGCGCAGTCTTCAAAGGTCTGCTCGCCCATCAGGCAGGCATCAAGCGGATTGTTCTGTCCTCCTCCGGTCATGCGGGCCAGTGAGGGGCGGCGAAAGTCGACGTCCAGCAGGACGGTTCTTAGATCGCGCTGCCGACCAAGACTAAGCGCCAGGTTCATGGCAACCGTACTTTTCCCGCACCCTTCGGTAGGCGACGTCACAAGAAGCCGTCGCCAGCCCTTTCCCTCATCCGGTGCAATGTCCGCGTGCGCATCATGTCAAAATGCGCCGCCGCAAGACTGTCACGTTCGATGAAAATCCTGCTATCGGGGGGAATTTCAAGCTTGTGTTCAGGCAGTGCGGCCCATCGGGCAGCAACCCTGCTCAGGTCCTGGATCGATGGCACGGGTGCCCGCTGGAGCGAGGGTGAGTTGCCGGGCAGAACCGGATCAACCGGGCGCGTAACGAGCATGTTGAGAAACCCTTTCTTAACCGTTTTGGTCTTGCGCAAGCTGGTCTGTAAACGCAACTGCGCCGCGTGAAGTGTCGAGCCCGTGCGCCTGCCGATCGCCACGGGCTATGGGCAAAAGCATCTGCATGCAGACGGGCACGGCGATCACCATCGCCCCGGCAAAAGCGGTCGTTCCGACGCGCAGGCGTGTTTCGGAATGTGTGGGCAGATAGGGCAACGTTGAAAACGCGGATATCCCCAAGGTTGCGACAAGGTCTTCGGGACGGCGCAGCACATGCGTCATCGTCTCAAGCATGATAACCAGCGCCAACCCTGCGATTGCGCCGCCCCCGATGCCCGCCAGCACCATCATACGGCGGTTCGGGCGGGCGGCTTCCGTCAGCAGATGCGCGCTTTCAAACAAGCTTAACTTCTGGCCCTGTTGAAGCGTTTCGATCATGTCACCGGTTTCCGCGCGGGCCATGTTTGCAACGGCCCGATCATACTGAAGCCGCGTGTTGGTCTGAGCGCGCTCAAGATTTGCAAGCGTGATCGCGTTCGCAGTCGTGGCTTCGATCGAGGATGACAATTCCGCAAGCGCAGCGACAAGCCGCGCTTTTTCTGCCACAAGCAGGTCCAGTTCGCCAATCGCTTCGGCGCGGTGGACATCATACTCCGACCCGCCCGGAGGTGTCTTTGACCCTGCGTCTTGCAATGCGATGCGGTCCTGCAGTGCAGACAAGCGCGCACGTAAAATTCGGACCCTTGGATTTTCGGGCGACAACAGGGTCGATTGGGCGACAAGTTCGTCCTCCATCCGGGACAGTTGCTGTTGCTCTGGCGTCCGGGTCTGGCCTGCACTCGACACGTCCGACTGCACGCGCTGGCTCTCGCTGCGCGTCAGCTGCGCCTGCACCGCGTCAATCTGGCGATCAACCTGCACCAGACGATCCTGTCCCGTCGCCTGCTGAGACCGCCGAAGCCCCAGACTGTCGGGAAGCGCGTTCTTATTCTGCTCTCTGAAAGCGAGGATCTTTAGGTCTTGTGCTGTCAGATCGGTTGCCAACCGCGCCACCTCTGCGCGAAAGAAATCGAGCGTCTTTCCTGCGCTTTGCAGTCGCATCCGGACGTCTTCGCGCAAAACCAGATCGACGATTTCACGCGTGCCCCGATCTGCCACAGCCGCCGTTTCAGCCATGAAACCCACCGTCACCAGCATCGGGGCGTCCCGCCCGCTTGACGCTGTTATGTCAATCCTGTCGCGCATATCTTCAACGATCCTGTCCACAGAGGACGAAAGCGGGGCGTCAGGATAAAGCTTTTCTGCCAGTTCAAGAACGGTGTCGCGCCGAAGAACCCTTTCTCGGATCAATGCGACCTGTCTGGCCGCCTCCGTGCGCACGGTCGAAGCCGCCAGTTCATCGGGGATCTGCTCTGCCTCCATCAACAGACGCGCTTCACCCGCATACCGTGGGGCAAGGTAATACGCCGCAGCCAAACCCGCAGCCGTACCCGCCACAAGACAAAGCGTGAACCAGTGAAACCGCCGGGCGAACCGGGCAAAATAATACCCTATCTCCACAGGGGACACTGCATTGCGCGGGCGGCGCGGGTTTTTGTGAAATGGGTCACGATACGGTTTCCAATCGGGTGAATTCAGCGGGCCCGTATAAGGCGGCCAAAGGCCAGCCCCGACGGAACCTGGCCTATTTGTGCCTCACTCAAAGTAAATAACCGGTTAATTTCCGAGCAGCTCATGCTGCGAAAACAGCGCAGCAAAAACCGATGACATCTGCCGCACGCCTGCCCTTTCGGCCTTTAACCCCTTGGTAACCATCTTTCCCTAGCACTTAGGTATTGGTTAACCGGATCGGCCTCGCAAAAGCACCGATCCGCAACAGAAGGTCTGACTTTTCGTGAGCTTTCAGTATTTTGATCCGTCAACAGCGCCGATCGACGTCACGTGCGCTGCCCCGCCGCGGAGGTCTTCCGCGCTTGCCCCGCTGGCCACCGGCACATACCGCAACGGGGGAAAGCGCGTGTTTGATCTGGCGCTTTGTCTGGTCACCCTGCCTGTTTCGCTTTTGTTGATCGCGGTTTTGGCGGCGCTGATCGCGCTTACCGGGCGCAAACCCTTTTATGCACAAAACCGGATTGGCCAGCATGGGCGGGTCTTCAGGATGTGGAAACTACGGTCCATGATCCACGACGGCGATCGCGTTTTGAACTCTCATCTTGCTGCGCATCCCGATGCGCGGGCAGAATGGCAGCGGGCGCAAAAGCTCAAGAACGATCCGCGTGTCACCGTGCTTGGGGCGCTTTTGCGCAAAACATCGCTGGACGAGTTGCCGCAGCTTTGGAATGTCTTGCGCGGCGAGATGAGCCTGGTTGGCCCTCGCCCCATGTTGATCAGCCAAGAGCCGCTTTATCCGGGCAATGACTATTATCATCTGCGGCCGGGCATCAGCGGCAACTGGCAGGTGTCGGCGCGCAACAGATCCACATTTGCCGACCGTGCGGGCTTTGATACGGCCTATAACGCGCACCTGTCTTTTGGCGAAGATCTGAGCATTCTGAAAGCGACTTTTGGCGCGGTGCTGCGTGCGACCGGTCAATGACCCGCCCCGATCTGGCCGACCTGACCGTCATCATCATCAGCTACAATACCGTCAATCTGACGCTGAAGGCGCTTGAGACGCTTTTTACCAACACGCGCGAAACCCGGTTTGAGTGCGTCGTGCTGGACAATGCGTCAAGCGACGGTTCTGCCGAGGCGATCTCAGCCGCGTTCCCCTATGTTCGCCTGATCGCGTCACCGGAAAACCTGGGCTTTGCGCGGGCGAATAATCTGGTCGCAGCCACCTGTACTACGCCCTATCTGTTGCTGCTCAACCCGGATACCGAAATTCAGGGGCACGCCGTTGACGCGCTGATGGCCTTTGCCCGGTCCTGCCCCGCAGCGGGGATCTGGGGCGGGCGCACGGTCTTTGCCGACGGATCGCTGAATATTGCGTCTTGCTGGGCGGCCCCAACGCTGCGCAGTCTCTTTTTCAGGGCGTTCGGCCTAAGCACCCTCTTTCCACGGTCGCGCCTGATCAACCCCGAACGCTATGGCAGATGGCCCCGCGACACACGCAGGCAGGTCGATATCGTGGTCGGGTGTTTCCTGCTGATCCGCCGGTCGCTGTGGTGTCAGTTGGGCGGGTTTCAGCGCAAATACTACATGTACGGAGAGGATGCCGATCTGTGCCTGCGCGCCCGTGCCCTTGGCTGGCAGCCGATGATCACGCCTGACGCACAGATCATACATCATGTCGGCGCATCCACGCCGCGCAACGATGAAAAGGCCGTTCTTGTCATGAAATCACGTGTCTCGCTGATCAAGGATCACTGGCCGCGCCGGCAGATCAGCGCTGGCATTGCCCTGATGTGGCTGTGGTCCGCGCTTCGGTTTCTGGTCACCCGCCCGTTCGCGGCCTCATCGCAGCCGCGCTTGCAGGCCAGCGCCGCCCGGTGGCGCACATTGTGGGTCAGACGATCGGACTGGCTGGCGGGCTATGATCAGGCATAGCGCTGGATCACGCGTTTTGCCACGACGCCGGGCGAATATCTGTCGACATCATCCAGTTGCGCGGGCTTCAACCTGCCCAGATGGCTTGAGGTCACGGAGAATGTCGAATGGCGCGAATAGATCAGATGATCGCAGCGTGACAATAGCCACATGTCGATCAGTGCGTTTTCCGCTTCGTGCAGTTTTTCAACCTCTGATGTGGGCCAATGCAGACGGCTGCCATCGGGGGCAAGATATTTCGGGATGTGGTGGACATTTTCAAACCTGTCCTTGATGCGGTCTTGCACATCGGCGTTGTCCGTCGCCAGAAACACCTGCGCGCCAGACCGTTCGCTGATCCTTTGGCGCAAGCGATCCTCAATGCGGTGCAGCGGGACCTTACGGTCGGTGTACCGGATATGCACGCCGATCACGGGCCAGCCAAACCCTGCGGTGATTGCATCGACGTCGTTTAAAACGCGGTCGTTGGGGGTGAAATACCGGGTCAGATACTCATGGATGATCTCGGCCTCGGATTTGTGGGCAAAGCGGGGATCGCGGCGCAGATGTCGCCGCAAACGACCGAACTTTGGCAGATACGCCCAGAAAACTGCCGTGGCTTCGGGCGCGCTGAGCGTGGTCAGATCAACGCAAAGACGGCGATACCCCATTGGGTTTGAATGACTGTTGGGGGCGAATTGGTCGATCATCGCTTGCGGTGTGCGGTCCAGATGTCCCGCCCAGATCACCGGCGTCACCGCGCCCGATGTCGCATCAAATGCCACGCATGTCTGTTGGATCGGTGTCTTGAACAGCAACGGATAGGCGTTTTCGCCCATCGGGGCATAGCTGCCGTCGCGCCAGTCGATCACGGGCACGCGCCCTGTCAGATCGGCATAGACCAGCCCGCACACGGCCGACAACATCCGGTTTCCCAATCCGCCCTTCCCTTTGATCAAAAGCGTGCGTGGATTCATCTTTGCTGAACGCTCCTGTCAGGATGACTTTGTGAAGACCAAGTGAACAGCGTCCAAAATCATGGTTAATCCTTTACATTTCCTTAACCCTTACCCGCTCAAACTGCCCCTGACCTCGTTCTCAACTGAAAGGCCAAGGATAATGAACTTCCCTCTCCGCCTGCGTGCGCTGCTGTGGTGCATGTGTGCCTTGTTCAGCGTTGCGGTGGGCGTGTCGCAGGCGACTGCGCAGTCTTACCAGATCAGACCCGGCGATATTCTGCGGATCGAGGTGCTTGAGGATCCCGCGCTAAACAGGTCCGTTCTGGTCGCGCCGGACGGACGTATTTCGGTGCCGATGGCGGGCAGTCTGCGCGCCTCGGGCCAGCCGGTAGAGGCAGTGCAGCGCAGCCTTACCGCGCGGCTATCGGGCAGTTTCGCCAACCCCCCCAACGTCTTCATCTCGGTCGAGCGGTTGGCCGAGCGCCGCCCCCAATTGCGCGAACCCAAGGCACCGCCGATGATTTCGGTGTTCGTGATGGGCGAGGCGCTGAAACCCGGACGGGTCGAAATGCCGGTGTCCGCCACCTTGTTGCAGGCGTTTGCGATGATGGGAGGGTTCACAAAATTCGCGGCGCAAAAACGGATACAATTGCGCAGAACCGATGCAAAGACAGGGGTCGAAAACATCACATCAATCAACTACCGCGAGATTGAGACGGGCGCCGCTGCGGGCCGTATGGTCTTGCGCGACGGGGACGTGATCATCGTGCCGCAACGCCGCCTGTTTGAATGATCCGGGCCGGTCTGTGGCAGTGCCTTGCCGTGCCACTTATGTTCTGCGCACCCGCACTGGCCCCGGTGCAAGTGTCGGCACAAACACTTGTGCAATCGCAAGACGCAGGTGGGATGACGCTTGGCTTTGGGGTCAAGGCCGTGCTGGAACGGCAAGGCAACCGCACCCTTGATCCCGCCCGCCCCGGCCAGACGGAAACGGCCGAAACCGCGCTTTCCTTCGACCTGCGCTCTCAGACGCGGTTCCAAAAGTTTGCGCTAAGGGCCGGTGCCGTCGCGCGCAAGGCAAACGGGCCTGCGTCGGTCACCCCTGCGCAAGGCCTGTCCGATCTGTCCTTTGCGGTGCTTTATGATCGCGAAACCGCCGCCACGCTGCTGACATTCGCCGCGCATCTGGACAACACCGATTTGTCGCAAATCGCCGACATTCCGGCAACTGGCAGTGCCTTGGCGACAGGCACCGCCACGCGGCAGCGGGCCGACGCGCAACTTGGGCTGGAATGGGGCCGCAACCGCCCCGTCGGGTTCGGCCTGACAGCACAGCTTGAGAACACCAGCTACCGCAACGGACTGGCCATTGGGCTTGGCGGTGGGACGCTGAACGATATCAAACGACAAACTGTGACCGCGTCGCTTCGGCTTGACCTGACCCGCGCCAACAGCCTTGGGCACGTCTTGAGCTATCGCAGGTTCAGCACGGCGGGCACCGCAGGCCAGCGCACCAGCGTGGCGCTGGACAGCACCTTGCGGATCGCACGGCCCCGCGGTGATCTGGATCTGGCCCTTGGTTTCACCGACACGGACGACGGCCACCGATGGCGCGGCAGTATTGCGCGCGCCTTGTCTTATCCGCTTGGCACGATGAACGTGCAGCTTGGCGTCGCACGCGGGGTGACGGCCAAAAGTCACCTGACCGGCGCTTTCCGCATCGGGCGTGCCTTGCCCCGTGGCGGCATCGACGCGCAGCTTTACCAAACGTTGGCCAGCAGCAACGAGACCGATACCGAACGTTTGGAAACAGGGCTTGGCGTGCGATTGAGAACCGAAATCGCACCCCATGCGGCCCTGATCGTGCAGACCCGCTGGACCGCGTCAAAGGAAACCCAAAGCAATTTGGGCATCACCGCCAGCGTGGTCGAGGTGACATATACCCGCGACCTGCTGCCTGACGTCACCTTGGAGCTTGGCCTGCGCCACCGCAGACGAAACGATGATGTCGCAGGTGCGGCGCGATCAACAGAGGTTTTTATCTCGCTCGGGCGCGTGTTTCTGGCGCGGTACTGACGCGGGTACGCATCTTGGCAAAAAGGCGGGCGTAGGCGGCCAGAAGCTGAGGTTCAGAATGTGCCCATGACAGATCCTCCAACACGCGTTTGCGCCCTGCCCGGCCCATCCGACCGCGCAATTGCGGATCGTTGATCAGGATGTTCAGCTTTTCGGCGAAATCCACGGGATCATTGTTGCTTGCGTAAAGCGCTGCGTCGCCCGCAGACACGCGCCCCTCTGTCAGATCGAATTGCACCAACGGCTTTTCAGCGCCATGTATTCGATCACCTTGTTCATCGTGGATATGCTGTTCATGGGATTTTCCGGATCGGGGGACACGCCGATATCGACCGCGTTCAATGCCGCCACCAGATCATCGCCATAAAGAGCGCCGGTAAACGTGAAGTACCCCTCAAGCCCCCGATCATGGACCTGTCGCATGACGTCTTCGCGCGTCGGTCCGAAGCCGATGATCACGAAATGCACGTCGGACTGGCCAGCCCGCGGATCAGATAGTCTGCGGCCATCACCAGCAGATCCAGCCCCTCTTGCTGTCCTATGACACCGACATACCCCATCACCGTCCAAGCGCCCTTGCGATAGGTCTGCACGCCCGGGCCGGGCAGAAACTGATCTAATTGGGTGCCGATTTGACGACGAACACATCGTCAGGTTCCATCCTGCCCCGTGTCATCGCAATCTTGCGAAAGCTGTCGTTCGTCGCAATCGACACCGATGCGGTGGCAAAACTAAGCCGCTCCCACACCCGCAGCACCGCGCCAAGCAGGCCGGTCTTGCCAAACTTGGCTTCAAAAAGTTCGGGGCAGACATCGTGGTGGTCAAACATATAGGGCACGCCGCGCGACCGATACCAAAGCGCAAGCAGAAAGATCAGGTCGGGGGGGTTACAGCCCTCAATAGCATCGAATGGATGCTGCTGCCAAATCTGACGCGCCAGCTGAACCAATGCCACAGCGCCGACCCGTATTCGCGGGCATAGGCCACAGCCCCTGGAATGTCCCCTCGTGCGGGGCGGGATAGCGATGGATCCCACGCCGTCGATCACCTAAACGCGGTGTGCCACCCCAGGCCCATCGGCGGATATGACCGACGTCATACCCCGCCTGCACCAGCGCCGTCGCCTCAAGCCAGACACCGCGGTCTAGCGGGACAGGCAGGTTTCCACCACGATCAGGATATGGCGATTTTTGCTTTTCGTCATGCGGGTCAGGGCCTTTGAAAGGACAATCCCTTTACTAAAAACAAAGAGAAATGAATTTTAGGTAAATGCCTGACAATCCCGCCCGCCCCGCACACCCCTGCTCCGGCCGCGTTAAGCATCCTGCGGAATTTCAGGCCCGGACGACAAAAATGTCATACCGCTGTTACTTTGCTCTGCAATTGCAACGCTTGCATTGGTCAGGTTTAGTCCGCTAAGCTGATCAAAATTTGAGCATAATGAAAACTTTGGGGAGCTTCGAATGACTTTGAAAATGAATTTTTTGCGCGCCTCCGTGGCGGCTGCTGTTGTGGCGGGTCCCGCATCGGCACAGACGGAAATCGAATTCTGGCACGCCTTCACCGGGCGTCTCGGCGAATTGGTCGATGCGCAGGTGTCGCAACTTCAACTGCCAGCAGTCCGACTACACTGTGGTCGGCGACCAACAAGGGCAACTACTCCGAAACGCTGAACGCCGGGATCGCCGCGTTCCGCGCCGGCGAACAGCCCGACATCCTGATGGTGTTCGAAGTCGGCACCGCCACGATGATGGCGGCCAAGGGTGCGATAAAGCCGGTCTACGAAGTGATGGCCGACGCGGGCGCCGACTTCGATCCCGACGCCTATATCGGCGCGGTAAGGGCTATTACACCACCACCGACGGCAAGATGCTGTCGCTGCCGTTCAACTCCTCGACGCCGGTTCTGTGGGTCAACCGCGATGCCTGGACAGCGGCGGGCGTCGATCCCGACATGGACCTGTCCACCTGGGAAAACGTCGGCGACGGTGCTGACCAGCTGAAGGACGCGGGCAGCGATTGCCCGTATGACGACCGCCTGGCAAAGCTGGATCCAGCTCGAGAACCTGTCGGCCTACCACAACGTGCCCTTTCGCGACCAAGGAGAACGGTTTTGCGCGGTCTGGACACCGAACTGGCGTTCAACGCGCCGCTTCAGGTCAAGCACATCCAGACGCTGGGCGAGTGGGCCAAGGACGGAAAGTTCATCTACGCCGGGCGCCGCAACGAAGGCGGCGCGAACTTCCGCGCCGGCGAATGTGCGCTGTTCACCGAAAGCTCGGCCGGCTACGCTGGCATCAAGTCCGAAGCGAAGTTCGACTTCGACATGCGCCCGCTGCCCTATTGGGCGGACGTCGAAGGCGCGCCGCAGAACACCATCATCGGCGGCGCCTCGCTGTGGGTCATGGCAGGCCAGACCGGACGAGGAATACAAGGGCGTTGCGGAGTTCCTCGAACTACCTCTCAGCTCGGCCGAAGTGCAGGCAAAATGGCATCAGGACACCGGCTATCTGCCGATCACCAGGCCGCCGCGGAGCTGACCCGCGAACAGGGTTTCTACGATGAAAACCCCGGCACCGACATCGCCGTCAACCAGATGACGATGAACGACGCCGACCGAGAACTCCAAGGGCATTCGTCTGGGCAACTTCGACCAGATCCGCACCGATCATCGACGAAGAACTCGAAGCGCGTCTGGGCCGGTGACAAGGATGCGCAAGACCGCTGGACACGCGCTGTGAACCGCGGCAACGAATTGCTGCGCCGCTTCGAGCAGGCCAACCGCTAAGGCACAAGGCGCGGCTCATGCGCCGCTGGGCCTGCCGATACACTGATGGAAAAGCGCGTCACCTTCAAGGGCTGGCTGCTGCCGCTGCTGCTGGTGCGCCGCAGCTGGTCGATCACGGCTGTGTTCTTCTTCTATCCGGCGGGTCAGGCGGTCTGGCAGTCGCTCTTCATCCCCGACCCGTTCGGCCTGTCGATGCAGTAGGTGGGCCTGGGCAATTTCGAATACCTGCTCGGCAACAGCTACTACCTCGCGTCCTTCTGTGACGACGGCCGTGTTCTCGATGCTGGTCACGGTCGCGTCGATGGTCCCTGCCCTCTTCCTCGCCGTGCTGGCCGACCGGCTGATCAAGGGGGCGGGCACCTATCGCACGCTGCTGATCTGGCCCTATGCGGTCGCGCCCGCCGTGGCCGGCGTGCTGTGGCTGTTCATGTTCAACACCCGCGTCGGCATCGTGTCGTGGTATCTGGGCAGCTGGGCATGACTGGAACCACGTGCTGAACGGGGCGAGGCGATGGGCCTCGTCGTTGTCGCCTCCGCCTGGGGGCGGATCAGCTACAACTTCCTGTTCTTTCTTGCGGCGCTGCAGGCGATCCGCGAAGTCGGTGATCGAGGCCGCGGCGATCGACGGGGCGCGGTTCTGGACCCGGTTCCGGACGATCGTCCTGCCGCTGCTGTCGCCCACCACCTTCTTCCTGCTGGTGGTCAAATCGATCTATGCCTTCTTCGAGACCTTCGGCGTGATCCACACGATCACCGCGGGCGGGCCGCAGCAAGCCGACGACGATCCTGGTCTACAAGGTCTATGCCGACGGCTTTGTCGGTCAGGACCTTGGGTCGTCCGCCGCGCAGTCGGTGATCCTGCTGGTGCTGGTCGGCCTGCTGACCGTGCTGCAGTTCAAGTTCGTCGAACGGCGGGTGCATTACTGATGGCCGAGCGCCCTGGCGCTGAAGTGGCCTCGAGAAATCCGGCGCACGCCGCCGGGCATGGTGGAACGGCGCGGCTCAGGCTGCTGGATGACTCACTGGGCTGATTTGGGCTGTTGGTCGTCTTCTTCCCGATCTGGCTGGCCTTCGTCGCCTCGACCGTGACCCAGGCCGAGATCACGCAGCCGCCGATGCCGCTGCTGCCGGGCGACCAGTTCATCGACAACTACCGCGAGGCGCTGTTCGCGGGCGTGAACGTCCCGGTCGTGACGATGCTGTCAACTCGCTGATCATGGCGCTCGGCATCGCGCGTGGGCAAGATCGTGATCTCGCTGCTGTCGGCCTTCGCTATCGTCTATTTCCGCTTTCCGGGGCGCGGCATGTTCTTCTGGCTGATCTTCCTGACGCTGATGCTGCCGGTCGAGGTGCGGATCGTGCCGACCTACGAGGTCGTCGCGGGGTTCGGGATGCTCAACAGCTATTCCGGCCTGATCTTCCCGCTGATCGCCATCGCGCCACGGCGACCTTCCTCTTCCGCCAGTTCTTCCTGACGATCCCGGACGAGCTGGCCGAGGCCGCCCGCGTCGACGGCGCGCGGGCCGATGCGGTTCTTCTGGGATATCCTGCTGCCGATGAGCCGCACGAACATCGCGGCGCTTTTCGTGATCCTGTTCATCTACGGCTGGAACCAGTACCTCTGGCCGCTGCTGATCACCACCGATCCGGCGATGAACACGATCGTCATGGGCATCCGGCAGATGTTCCCCTCGGGCGACGATCTGGCCGACTGGCCGGTGATCATGGCGACCTCGATCCTGGCGATGGTGCCCCCCGGTCGATCGTGGTGATTGTCGATGCAGAAACTCTTTATCCGGCGGCCTCGTGGACAGCGAGAAATAGCATGGCGACCGTCGACCTGAACGACATGCACAAAGCGCTTCGGCAAGACCGAGGTCGATCCACGGCGTCGACATCGACATCGCGGACGGCGAATTCATCGTCATCGTCGGTCCCTCGGGCTGCGGAAAGTCGACGCTGTTGCGCATGGTCGCGGGGCTTGAGACCGTCACGTCGGGCGAGGTGCGGATCGGCGGCCGCGTGGTGAACGACCGCGAGCCGATGGACCGCGACATCGCGATGGTGTTCCAGAACTACGCGCTTTATCCGCATATGTCGGTGCGCGACAACATGGCCTACGGGCTGAAGATCGCGGGCGTGCCCAAGCCCGAGATCGCGCGAACGGGTCGCCGAGGCCGCGCGAACTGCTGCAGCTGAGCCCTACCTCGACCGCAAGCCGCGCGCGCTTGTCGGGCGGGCAGCGCCAGCGGGTCGCGATGGGCCGCGCCATCGTGCGCGAACCGTCGGTCTTCCTGTTCGACGAACCGCTGTCGAACCTCGATGCCAAGCTGCGCGTGCAGATGCGGCTCGAGATCAGGCAGCTGCAGCGCGCGGCTCGGCGTCACCTCGCTTTACGTCACCCACGATCAGGTCGAGGCGATGACCATGGCCGACCGGATGATCGTGATGAACGACGGCCGCGCAGAGCAGATCGGCCCCCCGCTCGAAGTCTATGCGAAACCCGAAGACCGAATTCGTCGCCAGCTTTATCGGCTCGCCCCCGATGAACTTTCTGCCGGTCGATATTGCGGGTGCCGCGCCCGCCGGTGCGGCGCGTCTTGGCGTCCGTCCCGAGCACATGGAAATCTCGGGCAGCACAGATGCCCGCGTTCAGGCCCAAGTGCTTTATACCGAGGCGTTGGGTGCCGAAACGCTGGTCCACGCCAGACTTGCCGATGGCACGCTTGTCACCGTCCGCCAGGATGCCACAGCACCCCGCCCAAAGGAAAACGCCACGGTGGGCGTGGGCTGGAATGCGTCAAACCAGATGCTGTTTGATGCCAGCGGTCGGGCAATCGAAAAGGCCTAAGGTTCCCACCCCTTACCGGTTGCGCACAAACACACCGTCAAAAAACGCGTTGATCCCGGCGTGGGCGTCCAGTGGCAGCACCTCTGCCACGTACTGATCCGGGCGCACGATCACCACA
Source organism: uncultured Alphaproteobacteria bacterium (assembly GCA_963728645.1). GTDB lineage: Bacteria > Pseudomonadota > Alphaproteobacteria > Rhodobacterales > Rhodobacteraceae > Sulfitobacter. The sequence goes on from CAVSLU010000013.1 coordinate 15,031, forward strand.
CAACCGGCCTCGCGATCAATGCCGCGCTTTTCAAAAATGTCGGCCTTGGGATCAACGCAGAATATCTTTTCATAATCCGTCAGCCGGTACTTTCCTTTTTGCGGCAGCAGCAGCGGCGGCATCGCATTCAGATCAAGGTCGCGGTGCGCTTGGGGAATAATGGCACGCAGATCAATCACCGTGTCCGCGTCGGCATCGTGTGGCGTGAACCGCCCGATCGGCCCCGCGTCAGAGCCTAGAAAATCGCAAAGCCGGGTCAGATCATCCACTCCGGCAAAGGCCAGAATCCGCCATCGCCCGTCCGCTTTCAGCATATGCCCCAGATGCACCGGCTTGGCGTCGGCCAACCGGATCACCGGTGCCGAATGAAACCGCATCCCGACGACCAAGCCGCGCGCCAGATCCTGGTGCGTGCCCAGCCCCACCACCGCAGACGGCCGATACTGCACAGAGGTGCCCGCCGTAAATCGACCCTGTTTCTGGAAATAGCGCTGAAATTCCGCAGGATCGACCGTGTCATCGCTGATCTCACCGCCCGTTCCACTTGCTGTCCCACTGGCTGTTTTTGGCCGTGCGCTGAACATCCTGGCAAAGGCGCGGTCGAAATCGATCAGCTCTTGCGCGATGGCCTGACGTTCAGCCGAATAGCTGTGCAAAAGCGTCGCTGCGGATTGTCCCCGCAGCACTGCCGCCAGTTTCCAGCCCAGATTGAACGCGTCGCCCATCGATACATTCATCCCCTGCCCCGCCTTCGGACTGTGGGTGTGGCCCGCATCGCCCGCGATGAAAATGCGCGGATCGGCCCCGTTTTCGGCATCGTCGAACTGATCGCACAGTCGTTGACCGATCTCGTAAACCGACCACCAGGCCACCTCTTTCACGTCCAGCGTATAGGGGGCCATGATCCGCTGCGCCGCCGCGATCAACTGGCTTTGCGTGATGTTCTTATGCGCCACACGCTCGTCTGCATTCAGCTTGTCCAGCTCGATATACAGGCGCACCAGATAACCGCCCTCGCGCGGGATGATCAGCACCGACCCTTCGGTCGCGGAATGGATAACGGATTTCAGCCTGATGTCCGGAAAGTCGGTTTGAACAAGCACATCCATCACGCCCCAGGCCTGGTTTGCCGCGTCCCCCGTCAAGCTGCGCCGGATCGCCTGCCGCACGCCGCTGCGCGCGCCATCGCACCCGATCACGTACCGCGCCTGAACTGTCTCAAGCTGGGGCAAAGCACCGTCGGGGGCGTGTTCAACAGTCACTGTTATGGGGTATTGGCCCGTATCATCCCGCGAAAGGCTGACAAATTTGCGATCATAATGCGGCGCAAGCCTGCGCGAACCGTTGCGCATCACATCGAGGTAAAAATCATGCACCCGCGCCTGACTTAGGATCACGTGAGGCATCTCCGACAGGCCTTCTTCAACGTCTTCGATCCGGCCACTGCGGGCAATATGGGCGGGCTGGTCGGCGTCGGGTTTCCAGAATGTCGTCTCATTGACCCAATATGCCTCGCGCAGCACCCGCTCGGCAAAGCCGAACGCCTCGAACATCTCGACCGACCGGCAGGCGATGCCGTCGGCCTGCCCCATCTGAAGGGGCCCCGGTTTCTGATCGATGATGCAGGTCGAAATATCGCTGAAAGCCGCCAACTGCGCCGCCAGCGTCAGACCAGCAGGCCCGCATCCCACGATCAGCACATCCACCTGCGCCGGAAGATCCGCGCCGCTGGCATCCTCGTGGGCAGCCGCGATATGCGGGTTGCCGGGCCGATACCCGTTCAGGTGATATTGCACGCGCGAGGCTCCCTTATAATAAGTATACTTATCGTTCATAGGGGCATTCCCCCGCCCCTGTCAATATGATATGCACACTTATCAAAACGAGGCCCCCGATGACCCTGCACACCATGCCCGGCCACCTGATCCGGCGATTGCACCAGATTTCCACCGCCATTTTCGCGGACCGTGTCAAAGCGGCGGGCGCTGATATGACGTCGGTACAATATGCCGCGCTCAAGACGGTGCAGGACAGCCCCGGCATCGATCAGGCCACACTTGCCCAGCAGATCGCCTATGACCGCGCCACCATCGGCGGCGTGGTTGACCGGCTTGAGAAGAAGGGATGGATCAAACGCGAGGTAAACAGCCAGGACCGGCGCGCGCGCCAGCTTTGCCTGACCGATCAGGGCATCGCCGTGCTTGTCGCCGTTTCCCCTGTGATAGAGACGCTTCAAGCCGAAATTCTTGGGCCCCTCACACCGGAGGAACGGCGCGTTTTCATCGCCCTGGCGCACAAGACCGTGGGCCAACCTGCCGGGTTTGCGCCGCCGTTGTGATCTGCTAGACCCCGATCAACCTTGAACAATACGGTGCACCCCATGCCTGATCCACATGTCCTGATTGCCGGAGGCGGCATCGGCGGGCTCGCCCTTGCGCTGACGCTTGACCAGATCGGCGTGCGCTGCACCGTGTTCGAGATCCGTGCGCGCGCTGCAACCGCTTGGCGTCGGGATCAACATCCAGCCCAACGCGGTGCGCGAACTTTTTGATCTTGGGATCGCCGCCGAAAACATGGATGCCGTGGGCGTGCCAGCCCGCGAATGGGCGCTTGTCGGCCAGCACGGGCAAGACATTTACGCCGAACCGCGCGGGAAAGAAGCCGGCTATCACTGGCCCCAATACGCCGCCCACCGTGGCAAGCTGCACATGATGCTTTATGACACGCTGATCGCCCGCGCCGGTACAGACGCTGTGCGACTGGGGGCGAAAGTCACCGGCTATTACCAAGAACGCCGATGGCCTTGTCAGCGCGCAGGTCGACCCACGCGGACGGCACCCGCAGCCACCGAAACCGGCACCCTGCTGATCGGCGCAGATGGCATCCATTCGGCCATTCGCGCACAGATGCACCCCGATCAGCCACCGATCCACTGGGGCGGGGCGTTGATGTGGCGCGGCACCACGCGCGCCGAACCGATCCGGACCGGATCTTCGTTTGTCGGTCTGGGCACGCACCGCCAACGGATGGTGATCTATCCGATTTCACAAACCGACGCCGACGGTCATTGCCGATATCAACTGGATCGCCGAAGTCACCGTAGACGACACCGAGGATCGCAAAAGCCGGCTGGTTCAAGCCCGCAAAGGTCGACGGATTTCATCCATCATTTCGACGGTTGGACCTATGACTGGCTCGATGTCCCGCCCTGCTGAACGGGGCAGAAGTGGCCTATGAGAACCCGATGATCGACCGCGATCCGGTGCAGACTTGGGTGCGACGGACCGGTTGCATTGATGGGCGATGCGGCCCATGCGATGTATCCAACAGGCTCTAACGGGGCGTCGCAGGCGATTATTGACGCGCGGACGTTGGGCGCGCATGATGCTGGAACACGGCGTCACGCCTGCGGCGCTCGCGGCCTATGACGCGCAGCTTTGTGCGCCCGTGTCAGAGCTGGTGCTGCGCAACCGGGGCGCGGGGCCTTTCGGATTGCTCAACATGGTCGAATGATCGCTGTGGCGGGCGGTTTGACGACATCGATGATGTGATTCCGCCCGAGGAGCGCGACAGCTTCATGGCCCGCTATAAATCCGCCGCCGGTTTCGCGATGGAGAAGCTGAACGCCGCGCCGCCCACGATTGCGCCGGGTGCGACCGTGGCAGCTTAGCCCGGCACCAGAACAGACAGGGCACCAAAACGGCCACGCTAAATCTGATAAAAATTGTCGGGTTGACGTTTCAAACGAAATTAGTCAGGTATTAGGCGATAGATCGAAACCGTCCAAAGGAAGTTTTCATGTCGCGTCTACTGATCGCCTCTGCCGCCGCCCTTGCACTGGCCACCCCCGCCTTCGCTTTACAAAAGTCCGAGGTGATCACCACCTACGCCAACATCGCCCAAGCCGCCTATGCCGACAGCCTGACCAGTGCACAGGCCCTTGAAAAAGCGGTCGATGCGCTGATCACCGCCCCGTCGGCCAAGACGTTGCAGACGGCCCGCGCGGCATGGCGTGCCGCACGCGTTCCCTATCAACAAACCGAAGTGTTTCGCTTTGGCAACCCGATCGTTGATGATTGGGAGGGTAAGGTGAACTCCTGGCCGCTGGACGAAGGGTTGATCGACTATGTCGATGCGACCTATGGCGGCGCGTCCGATGAAAACGATTTCGCTGCACTGAACGTGATCGCGAACCCCGAATTTACCCTGTCTGGTCAGGAAATTGATGCAACGCAGATCACGCCGGACCTGTTGTCTGACACCCTGCACGAGGCAGACGGCAACGAAGGCAACGTCGCAACCGGGTATCATGCCGTTGAATTTCTGCTGTGGGGGCAGGATCTGAACGGGACCGGGCCGGGGGCGGGCACCAGGGCCTGGACAGATTATGCCCAAGGCGATGCCTGCACCAACGGCAACTGCGACCGCCGCGCCGCCTATCTGCAAACCGCCACCGGTCTGATCGTATCGGATCTGGAATATATGGTTGCGCAATGGGCTAGCGACGGTGCCGCACGCAACGCCCTTTCAACGGATGAAAACGTCGGCATCTCGGCCATGCTTACGGGAATGGGTTCGCTTTCTTATGGGGAACTGGCAGGCCAGCGGATGCGTCTTGGCCTGATGCTGAACGACACCGAAGAAGAACAGGATTGCTTCTCAGATAACACGCACAACAGTCACTATTATGACGGTTTGGGCATCCAGAACATCTATCTTGGCAGCTATGCGCGCACGCGACGGCACGCTTGTCACCGGCCCGTCGCTGTCCGATCTGGTGGCCGCCGAAAACGCCGATCTGGATGCTGAAATGCAGATGAACCTGTCGTCCACAATGCGCCATCTGGGCCAGATCAAGACCACTGCCGAAGCGGGCATGGCGTATGACCAGATGCTGGCCCGTGGCAACAAGGGCGGCGAGGCTTTGATCATGGACGGTGTCACTGCCCTGATCACGCAAACCAAAACAGTCGAACGGATCATGACGACGCTTGGGCTGGAAAATGTCGCGTTTGAAGGGTCAGACAGCCTTGATAGCCCCGGCGCGGTTTTCCAGTAACGCATTCTGCCCCCTATAGGGCCCCGTCAGCCCGATGTGGACAATCCCATGCGGAATAATATGTCATAGATCACGAGGGACAGGCACGGGAACTAAGCGCGGGGGATCAGAACTGCCGGACCAACGCGCGTTCCATCAACGACCGCGCCCTCTAGATACCAGGAGACGAGGCCCCATGCGACCCTCCCGACCCCATGCCAGCTTGACCACTGCAATGCTAAGCCTTGCCTTGGCCGTACCCGCCCTTGCTGGCGTGCTGGACGAACCACATCTGAACATCATTCCGCGCACCGCCGAAGAAACCGCACGGATCAAAGCCGTGACCGCACCGCCTGACAGCTTTGCCGCACCCACCCCGTTCGAGGAAAACGCAGCCGGGGCAGCCACCGTGCGCCCGCGCAGGAATGCCGATGCGTTTTCCCAGCCCTCGGCCAACATCTCGTTCGAGGATGAACTGACGTTCAAGCTGGGCAACGGGCTTTTCACCAAGCTTTGGGTGTCTTCGCCGTCGTCTACGCTGGCATCCGACGGATTGGGCCCGCTTTTCAACGCGCGGTCGTGCCAAAGCTGTCACATCAAGGACGGACGCGGGAACACGCCTGAAGGCCCCGACGACAACGCCGTTTCGATGTTTCTGCGCATTTCTGTGCCCGGCACCGACGCAGACGCGATCCCCCAGATCGAAGGATACCTCGCCACCCTGCCCGACCCGACCTATGGCACGCAGCTACAGGATTTCGCCGTTGCCGGGCACGCCGCCGAATACCGTTTGCAGATCGACTATAGCGAAAACCCGGTGGCCCTGTCAGGCGGCGAAACCGCATCGTTGCGCGCCCCGACCTATACCGCCGCCGATCTTGGCTATGGCCCACTGGCCCCGGACGCGATGCTAAGCCCGCGCATGGCCCCGCAAATGATAGGGCTTGGCCTGATCGAGGCGATCCCTGCGGCGGATATTGTGGCGCTCGCCGATCCCGACGACAAAGACGGCGACGGCATTTCGGGGCGGCCCAACATTGCATGGTCGCACGAATATGACATGCCGATGCTGGGGCGGTTTGGCCTTAAGGCGGGGATGCCCACGATCCGCGAACAATCCGCAGGGGCATTTGCGGGCGATATCGGCATTTCCAACCCGATTTTCGTCAACCCCTTTGGGGATTGTTCGACCATTCAGGATGCCTGCGTCAATGCTCCGAACGGGGCCGATGATGCCCGCGGCTTTGAGATTGACGCGGAAGGGCTGGATCTGGTCACCTATTATAGCCGCAATCTGGCCGTGCCCGCCCGCCGTGATGTGGACGATCCGCAGGTGCTGCACGGCAAGCAGGTGTTCTATGACACCGGATGCACCGCGTGCCACCAGCCCAGCTTTGTCACTCACCGGTTGCAAGACCGCCCCGAGCAAAGTTTTCAACTGATCTGGCCCTATACCGATCTGCTGCTGCATGACATGGGCGAAGGGCTGGCCGATCACCGTCCCGAGGGCCGCGCGAGCGGTACGGAATGGCGCACGCCCCCGCTTTGGGGCGTCGGGCTGACCGAACGGGTGTCTGGCCGCGCATATTACATGCACGATGGCCGCGCGCGTTCCCTGCTTGAGGCCGTGTTGTGGCATGGCGGCGAAGCCGAGCCGGCCAAAAACCGCGTGATCAACATGCCCCCCGAAGACCGGGCTGCCCTGATCCGCTATCTGGAGAGCCTGTGACATGAAAAAACTGATCCTCTCGATCGGCATTGCTCTGATGCCCCCCGCCCTTTGGGCCGACGCCAAGGCCGAAATGGTCCGCGATGTGGTGCAGCAGCATATCCTGCCGCGCTATACCGCGCTTGCCCAAAGCACTGACACGCTGGCCAGTGCCGCACTTGACGATTGCACCGCCACCTCTGCGCCCTTGCGCGACGCCTACCAAGCGGCGTTTGATGACTGGATCGCCGTCAGCCACCTGCGCTTTGGCCCATCCGAAACGCAGAACCGCGCCTTTGCGCTGGCGTTCTGGCCTGACACCCGCAGTGCCACGCCCAAAACCCTTGCCGGTCTGATTGCCGACGCCGACCCTATTGCCGACACACCCAAGGCCTATGCGGACATGTCGATTGCCGGGCGCGGTTTCTACGCGCTGGAATTTCTGCTGTATGACGATCAGATCAGCACGATGGGTGACGCGGGCTATCGCTGCACATTGGTGCAGACCGTGACAGCGGATATTGCAGCCCTGTCACAGGCGATCTTGACCGATTGGCAGACCGGCTATGCCGATAAGCTGATGACCCCCGGTGACGACAGCCCCTATCGCAGCACCGAAGAAGTGGCGCAGGAACTGTTCAAGGCGCTGAACACCGGTCTTGAATTCACCGCATCGACCCGTCTTGGCCGGCCTTTGGGCACGTTCGATCATCCGCGGCCCACACGGGCCGAGGCGTGGCGGTCGGGCCGGTCGCTGCGCAATGTGGTGGTTTCGCTGGCATCGCTGCGCGATCTGGCACTGCGTCTGTCGCAAAGCGATCCGGAGCTGACGGAAAAGCTGGCCGCGGGATTTGACAAGGCGCAAACACGCGCCGCAAATCTGGATGATCCGGTTTTCGCGGGCACCGCCGATCCGCAGGGGCGGCTGCGCGTCGAGGTGCTGCAACAGTCGGTCGAGACGATCCGCACCACGGCGCAGGAATATCTTGGGCCGATGCTGGGCGTCGCGTCCGGCTTTAATGCGTTGGACGGAGATTGAGCATGACCAACCGCAGACATTTTATCGCGGGGCTTTTGGCCACCGGCCTTGTTCCGGCACCGACATGGGCAGACGCGGGGGGCCCGGCCTATCTGGCGGCGGCGGGGCTTAAGGACGGCAGCTTTGCGCTGTGCGGGATCAGCCCCGATCTGAATATCCTGTTCCAACTGCCCCTGCCCGGTCGCGGTCACGCCGCCGCCGCACATCCCACGCGCCCCGAAGCCGTCGCCTTTGCCCGCCGTCCCGGCAATTTCGCGCTGGTGATCGATTGTCTGTCGGGCAAGGTAAAGGCGCAGCTAAAAGCGCCGCAGGGGCGGCATTTCTTCGGTCACGGCGCGTTTTCGATGGATGGAAGCAGGCTTTATACCACGGAAAACGATTACGAGACGGGTGCGGGACGTATCGGCGTTTGGGATACGCGCCCCGGACCTGGACACGGGTTTGTCCGCGTCACCGAATTTGCCAGCGGCGGCATTGGTCCGCATGACATCAAGCGGCTGCCGGGGTCGGACGTGATGGTGGTTGCCAACGGCGGGATCGACACGCGGCCAGACACGGGGCGCGTCAAACTGAACATTCCGACGATGCGCCCCAACCTGAGCTATCTGGAAGATCGCAAAATAATCGATCAGCAAGAGCTGCCCCCGGCCATGCACAAAAACTCGATCCGGCATCTGGCGGTCGGGCAGGACGGGCAGGTGGCCTTTGGGATGCAATGGCAAGGGGATGGGGATGGCCCTGCCCTGGTCGGGCTGCACCGGCGCGGTCAGGCGCTGCGTTTGATCACGGACACTCAAGATCTGCGCGGGTATGTCGGCAGCATCGCGATCTCGCAGGGCGGTGACCGGATCGCTGTCACCTCGCCCCGCGCAGGGTTGGTTCAGGTGTTTGACCCCGTTTCTGGGGCGAAAGTCGCCAGCGCCGCGCTGACAGACGTGTGTGGCATCGCCCCCGGCAAGCCCGATTTTGTCGTGACCTGCGGGACGGGTGCCTTGCACGGGCTGAGCGCTGCGTCTGACGGGGTTAAACCCCTGATGTGGGACAATCACCTTATCGCACTGTAAACCCGCGCCTGTTCCGTGCTTTGGGCCGTCTGGCGCGTGAATTCCACGAACCAGCCACACTGATGCCATCTTGTCTTGGATACCTGTCGCAGATCGCCTGACAGCCGGAGACACCCTGATATGCCCCACAGAACGCCCAAGCACCGTAAGACCGGGACGCTGAACAATCCGCCGGCGCTTGCATGATGGACACCCTGCCCGAATTCTCTGCCGCGTGGGTGATGGTGCCGCTGCTGGCCGCTGTGATCCTGTATGATCTGCGGTTGATGCGGATTCCGAACGGGCTTGTCCTGCTGTTTCTTGCAGTTGCGGTTGGCATCCTGCCTTTTGCGCTGCCGCTGGATGCGCTGTTGTGGCGGGTTGCCATCGCGCTAGGTGTTCTGGCGATCGGGCTTGCCCTGTTTGCCACCGGCCTGATGGGAGGCGGCGATGTAAAGATCCTGTCGGTTCTGATGCTGCTTATCCCGCCAAGCGCCCTGCCCGCCTTCGGTGTGTTGCTGTCTATCGGCGTTCTGGTTGGCATCATCGGCCTAAGCGTTGCCCGCGCCCTTGCGAAGGGCAAGCCGACACGCTGGCGGGCGTTGTGGGATCGAAAGCGCTTTCCGCTGGGGCTTGGCATCGGGATGGCGGGGCTGTCGTTCATCTGGGCGGGTCCGTGGGTTATGGGAATTTAGCGCTATTGTCAGCCGTTCATATGCCTAAGCTAATGAAAACACGTTGTTTTTCTGGTTGTCAGCTGACAATTCCGCCTGTTTTTCCACTGTTTTCAACAAATTGGCCAGATTGAACTCCCCTGCCCCGGCTTTGCGCGCCAGTTTACGCAGATAGCCCGCCGGGTTCGCAATTGTTGCCAGCCGTTCAAGCACACACAAGATCGCCACGGCGGCCTGCTGACCCCCCAAAGCGCCGTGAAGCGCCAACATCACGTCATTGCCCACACCAATCATCGGAGCAATCTTCACGGCATTTTCCTCAAGCTGGTGCCAGCTTTTGATCTCTTGGGGGAAATAGGTCTGGATCGTAGGGCACGTTTGCACAACCCTTTGCACGGTGATCTTTTGGGGTTTTGCCTGAGGGGTGCGTTCCTTTTTCTCAGCCTCTTTTAAATCAGAAGGTTCTTTATCTGTCTTCTGATAGTGCTGTTCATTCTGAACGGTCTTGGTGCTCATTTCTTCTGTTGGCGTGTCTGGTATCGCAAGGGTGATGGCGGTTTGCATTTGATCTTTCAATGCGCTTAGCCGGGCCCTGTCGGGTTTGCGGCGCAGCTCAACACGGGCGGCGTCAAGCAGGTCGGTGTGGGTGTCGGTTGACAGCGCTTCAAGGTCACGGCGCATCAGGGATACGGTTTCACGCAGGCTTGCCAGATCTGCCATGTCCTGCCGCGCCTGTTCCGCTGTGGCGTTGAATTCGGATGCGCGTGTGACAAGCGGGGTCAGATCAAAGCCGAAGGCGCGCGCGACCGATCCGTCGCGATTGCGCCGCACATAGCGCTTGCCATTGGGGCTGTCCTGACGGCTGACAATACCTGCCGCGATCAACCGCGTCAGGTGCCGCCGCATGGTGCTGTCGGGCATCCCGTTCAACCGCCCCGACAACGCCTTGTTCGACGCAAAGACAATCGCGGTGGGGCGCACGCCGATCTCGCGCGTGGGATGAAAGCTAAGCACGGCACCAAGTACCGCAAGATCCGAATGACTAAGGCCAAGGGCCGTGCGCGCGTCGGTCAGCGCATCCAGGATATGCCATTTATCAACGCTGGTGATCGCATCGACGGGTTGCGCGATATCGCGCCGGGCAGCCGCTACAGGCCGCCCGAAAAAGGATTTCGGGGTGTATGTCATGATTTTTCATCACGTCAGGCAACAAAAAGCCCGTCCGCCCCACGGGCGGTGTTGACAGATATGGGGAAGGGGCGCTAACTCAATGTGCAAAGATCGAGAACGGCCTTCTGGGATTTATATCCTGGGGGGCTTTTCTTTTTTGGGGTGCCGCGCGTGTGCCTCCTTGTTTTTGGTTTCTATTTTACTGCTCGTCTTCTTCGCCGCGCTCGGTTTCCCAACGCGCGTGAAGCTCTTGCATGACAGTTTCGGCGTTGTCCGCCAGCCACCTCTCAAATCCGTTCGCGGTGCGCGCCGAGATATTCAGCGTCACCGCCTTGGCCGATTGCCGCAGTTCCGCGACAGCGCGCCCGTCTGGTGTGCGCAGGGTCTGTGCGGTTGTCTTGGCGGGGGCCGGCGTTGCCTTGGTCGGGATCGCGAGCGCCCGCGCCAGCACCGCCTCGAACCGTTCGTCCGAGGTCAGGGGGGAAACTCGGGTCGCCGCATGAACGTACCGGCGCGGCTTAGCGCCCCGTCGGCCTGAAGCGCCTTGGCCAGCATCATCCACCGGTCACGCCCGATGCCCGGCGCCGACCCGATCTGCCGCAAGAAGGGCAGGGTGAACGCCGTTCCGACCTTGAGCATCCGCGACACCATGGGCAGGTCGATCGAAAGCGCCGCAGCAATTGTCTGCCGGTCATATCCACCGTCCTGCAACTGCGCGGCAAAGCTGGCTTTTTCGATAAAGCTCAGGTCTTGCCGCGAGGTGTTTTCCTGCCCCTGCGCCATCACAAGTGCGTGGTCATCAAGCTGCCGGATCATCGCCTTGACGGGTAAGCCAAGGTCGCGCAGCGCGGTCAGGCGCCGACGGCCATAGACGATTTCATAGCGTCCGGGTTTCTTCTGGCTAGGGCGCAGCAGAACCGGTACTTGCTGACCGTACTGCTTCAGGCTGTCGCGCAATTGGGCTTGGGCGGCACTGTCGATGCCCAGCCGGTCTTCCATCCCGGCGTCGTCGATCAGGCTGGCATCCACGTCCTGAACAGCGCTTTCCTGCATTTTGGCAAGCGATGACTGCAAGGCACCCACGGCACCGCGTGGCATCAGATTGGGCCGCTGGGGCGCGGGCTTGTGCGGGGTGGTAACGGGGGTGTCGTCGGCGGAAAAAATTCCCTTACGTGCCATCTATCTTCTCCATGATTGTTGCAGGAGCGTTTCGATCTCATCGTTGACAAGATTGAGTAACTCGACCGCACGGTCATAGGTGTTGCGGTGGAACTGACCGCGCTCGACCTCGTAAAGCGTTTGATGCGTCAGGCCGGCATCCGAAATGGCGGTTGATTTCAACATCGACGCCACCATCACCTCGTCGCTGAAAAGCTGCCGCAGAAAGGCAACCATCTGCTGCTGGGGGCCATCGTGCGGCTCATAGCGGTTGATCAGAAACCGCATGAAATCAAATTCCATGCTGGCACCCGCATCCGCGACCACGTCCAGCAACGACGCGGTCATCTGCAAAAACTGCGACATCGACGCGATATCCAGCATGTTTGGCACGACCGTGATCATCACCCCCGTCGAGGCACACAGCGCCGCCATCGTCAGATACCCCAGTTGCGGCGGACAATCGATGACCACCACGTCATAGTCGGCTTCGACCTCTTGAAGGGCGGTTGCCATGCGGGCAAAAAACGGCGGTTGCACGTTTTTCATCAGCGCGCGCGGCGTTTCATGTTCAAACTCTTGCAGGATCAAGCCGCCGGGTGCCAGATCAAGCCGGTCAAAATAGGTTTTGCGGATGATCTGCGACAAGGGCAGGGGATCATCATAGCGCAACGCATCGGCGATGGTGCCGCTGTCAAGAAAATCATATTCCGGTCTATAGCCAAACAGTGTAGTTAGAGACGCCTGCGGATCGATATCCACCGCCAAAACGCGGTATCCCTTCAGGGCCAGCCGCTGCGCGGTGTGAATGGCACTGGTCGTCTTGCCGGACCCGCCTTTGAAATTCAGAAACGACAGCACCTGAAGCTTGTCGCCGGGTTTGCGCCCCTTAAGGTATAAATTCCCCGCTTTAGAGCCTGTTTCGAGGTGTTCGCGGATCGTCTGGATTTCGGAGCTTGCATAATGTCTGCGTCCGCCTGCCGTGCTATGCACATTTGGGATTCGCTCTTCGAAATGAAGCTTGCGCAGGAAACTTGTCGAGATGCCCAACAGCTCTGCCGTTTCGCTGGCGCTGAACAGCCGCAGTTCTTTCGCGGCATCAGGGGCGAAGGTCTTGAGCATGTGGTTTTCCAATGCGGACGCCAAATGCTCAGCGTTGATGCGCACCCGTTCATTGATGCGAATAGTATCTGCCATGTCTGCCCTCAGTAGGAACGCTTTTTTTCGGTAGCGCGTTTTATACCGTTCCTTGTCGCAAGGGATCAGCCTCTTGGCAAGGTTTTCTTGCATCCCGGCCCATTTGTGCGCGGCTCAAGCCCTGCCAAGCCACGGGGGAAAACACCCCAAGATCTTGTGGTTAGCTTGGAATTACCCCGCTAACAGCTTGTTTTTCCACAGGGTTCGGCCCGAGATTGTGGATAACTTTGCCTATTTGCCGACGGGACAGGCTTTAGCCACCCCTGCGATGGTTTCTGGAACCCGCACGCCCGTTTTTGATCTTTATCCGCGAATCGCGGCGGCGACACGCGATATTCTGCACTTTGCAGGCTTTTAGATTGAATTCCCCCCGTCGCCGCGCAACATTCCCTCAAATTCAGGGAAATATCGGGGCCACGCGCCCCAAAGCGGAGGATACGCATGGAACTTCAAGGGCAAGCGGCAATTGTGACGGGCGGTGCATCTGGTTTGGGCGGCGCCACAGCCGAGATGTTGGCCAAGGCGGGCGCGAAGGTCGCGATTTTCGACATGAACCAGGACATGGGCGAGGCGAAGGCCAGCGAAATCGGCGGCGCGTTTTTCAAGGTGAATGTCACGGACGAATTTGCCGTCGAGGCGGCAATTGCCGCAGCAGAGGGCGTGCATGGCAAGGCGCGCATTCTGGTGAATTGTGCTGGCATCGGCCCCCCCGCAAAGGTGGTCAGCCGCGAAGGCGATGCGCTTCCCTTGGCGAGTTTTACCAATGTTATCAACGTGAACCTGCTTGGGTCGTTCAATGTCCTGTCGAAATTCGCGGCGGCCCTGCACAAGGCTGATCCCGTTGGCGAAGAACGCGGTGTGATCATCAATACCGCCTCGGTCGCGGCGTTTGACGGGCAGATCGGGCAGGCGGCCTATGCGGCCTCAAAGGGGGGGATCGTGGGGATGACCCTGCCGATTGCGCGCGAACTGGCCCGCTATGGGATCCGTGTGGTCACCATCGCGCCGGGGCTGTTCCTTACGCCGCTGCTGGCCAGCCTGCCAGAAGAGGCGCAAGCCTCGCTTGGGGCGCAGGTGCCGTTTCCCAGCCGGTTGGGCGACCCGTCGGAATATGCCAAAATGGTCGGTGCGATCATCGACAACCCCATGCTGAACGGCGAGACGATCCGCCTTGATGGCGCGATCCGCATGGCACCGAAATAGATCTAGAAAAGGGGAGGAGACCCGACATGGCTGAGGCATATATTGTGGAAACGGCCCGCACCGCAGGGGGCCGCAGGGGCGGCGTGCTGCGCGACTGGCACCCTGCAAATCTAGGCGCCGAGGTGCTGAACGCCCTTGTGGCGCGCACCGGGATCGACGGCGCCATCATTGACGATGTGATCGTCGGATGTGTCACGCAGGGCGGTGAGCAGGCGTTTGCCTTTGGGCGCAACTGCGTGCTGGCGTCGGCGCTGCCGCAATCGGTGCCCGCTGTCACGATCGACCGTCAATGCGGCAGCTCGCAGCAGGCCGTGCAGTTTGCTGCGCAGGCGGTCATGTCGGGCACGCAAGACGTGGTTGTCGCGATGGGTGTGGAAAGCATGACGCGGGTGCCAATGGGCTCTAACGTGGGGCTTTATGCCAAGGCTGACCTTGGGGAGGGACCGTTCAGCGACAGGATTGTTGAACGCTTTGGCACCAAAAATTTCAGCCAGTTCATTGGCGCGGAAATGGTTGCGCAAAAGCACGGGTTTTCGCGCGAAGAACTGGACACCTACGCGCTTGAGAGCCATCGCAGGGCAACCGCAGCCCGCAACGAGGGGCGTTTTGACGCCGAAATCATCCCCCTGCATGTCGATGGGGGGATGCACACCCGCGACGAAGGTATCCGCGATGACGCCACGTTAGAGTCTATTTCAAGCGTCAAACTGCTGGACCCGAACGGCATGATTTCGGCTGCGAATGCGTCGCAGATTTGCGACGGGGCGGCGGGTGTGCTGATCGTGTCCGATGCAGCGCTGAAGAAATACAACCTGACGCCCAAGGCGCGGATCGTGAATCTGACCGTGACGGCGGGTGATCCTGTGATCATGCTGGAAGAACCCTTGCCCGCCACTGACCGCGCGTTGGACCGTTCAGGAATGAAGATCGACGATATTGATCTTTTCGAGGTGAACGAGGCGTTTGCGCCGATCCCGCTGGCCTGGCTCAAGCATACCGGGGCGGACCCGGACCGGCTGAATGTGAACGGCGGGGCCATCGCGCTTGGCCATCCGTTGGGCGCGTCTGGCGCGCGGCTGATGACAACGCTGGTGCACGCACTGCACGCACGCGGCAAAAGATACGGCCTGCAAACGATGTGCGAAGGCGGCGGCATCGCCAACGTGACAATTATCGAAGCGCTTTAGGCTCTAACCAACGGTGTTTTGGCCAAAGCCGGCACAACCGCCCCCCACTATTTTCTGGAGATATTCATGACCCTTCCCGCCCTATTCGACACTCTGCGCATCCCGCTGATCGGCAGCCCGCTGTTCATCGTTTCGAACCCTGATCTGGTGATTGCGCAGTGCAAGGCCGGGATCGTCGGCAGTTTCCCCGCGCTGAACGCCCGCGAGGCGGAGGGCGAACCCATTGAACTGGACCGCTGGCTGACCCGCATCAAAGAGGAGCTGGACCGCCACAATCAGGCCAACCCCGACACCCCGGCGGCCCCCTATGCGGTGAACCAGATCGTGCATAAATCCAACAGCCGGCTTGAACGCGATGTCGACATCTGCCTGAAACACGAAGTGCCGCTGTGGATCACATCACTGGGCGCGCAAACCTGGCTGAATGATGCGGTGCATGGGGCCGGGGGCGTTGTGTTGCACGACATCATCAACAACCGCTTTGCGCACAAGGCAATTGAAAAGGGGGCGGATGGCCTGATCGCGGTGGCTGCCGGGGCAGGGGGGCACGCGGGGGCGCAATCGCCGTTTGCGCTGATGCAGGAAATTCGCGAATGGTTTGACGGCCCGGTGTTTCTGTCCGGTGCGATTGCGCGAGGCGACAGCATTCTGGCGGCACAGGCCATGGGGGCGGATGGTGGCTATGCCGGATCGGCGTTCATCGCCACCAACGAGGCGAACGCCGACGCCCGCTACAAGCAGATGATCGCGGATTCAGGCGCGTCGGATATCGTTTATTCCGATTTGTTCACCGGTGTCTGGGGCAATTACCTTAAGCCGTCGATCGAGGCGCAGGGGATGGACCCCGATAATCTTGAAAGGTCCGATCCGTCGAACATGAACTTTGGGGCCGACCGGCAAAAACCGAAAAGCTGGAAGGAAATCTGGGGCGCGGGGCAGGGGATCGGCGCGGTCAAATCCGTGATGCCCGCCGCTGATCTGGTGGACCGTCTGGCGCGTGAATATGCCGACGCCCGCAAGCGGTTGTTTGATCTGACGGCCTGAGGATAAAAAGCTGCGCTACCGGGCGGTATCGCAGCTTATCGCCCTTGTTAGAGCCTATGTTCAGAACCTAGGTATCGTCACGCTTGCCCGACCCGATATCGTAGGACGGCAGGGTCTGGAACGCGGATTTCAATGCGTCGCCCCAGCCTTTCGAGATGGATTGATACATCGGATCCTCAATCTCGATCCGTGTCTTTGTCGCGACTTCGAAACTGTCGTTGATATAGGTTTGCACGTCGATGGGCAGCCCCACCGACAGGTTTGCCTTGAGCGTTAAATCAAACGACACCAGCAACAGTTTTACCGCATCTTGCAGGCTCATCTCGGGCTCGTAGGCGCGTACCAGAATCGGTTTGCCGTATTTGGTTTCGCCAATCTGGAAAAACGGCGTGTCTTCGGTGATCTCGATGAAATTGCCTTCGGGATAGACAAGGAAAAGCGTGGGCATCCCGCCTTTGATCTGGCCGCCGACGATAACGGTTGCCTGAAAGCTTGCGGCAGACATCTGGCCCTTGCTCTGGATCTCGATGATGACTTCGCGCAGGGTTTCGCCGACCAGACGGGCCACCTGAAACATGGTAGGCGCGTGCAGGATGCTGGGATCACGTTCAAGCGCGACCTTTGAGCGTTCTTCGAGCAGGCTGATCATGGATTGAGTCGTGGCAAGATTGCCGGCTGTCATAATTGTGATCAGCCGTTCGCCCGGTTTTTGGAACGTGAACATCTTACGAGTGGTGGAAAAGTTATCGACACCGGCGTTGGTGCGGGTGTCAGACATGAAGACAAGCCCTTTTTCCAAGCGAAGAGCCACGCAATACGTCATTTCTGTCTATCCGTTCATGTGAAAGCTGCGCACAGCCTTGATAAGGTGATCCGACTTACTGCTGGACCTGAAGATTTACAATCATAAATTCCTGCGCGCTCCCGACGCGCATCCCCGAAAAGGGGGCAGCGTCGTGGTAATCGCGGCCCACGGCAAGGCGCACATATCTTTCATCGGGGGCTTGCGCATTCGAGATGTCGAACCCGACCCAGCCCAGACCGTCTACATGGGCTTCGGCCCAGGCGTGGCTGGCATCCTGATCAATCTGCCCGTCCATCTTCAGATAGCCGCTGACATAGCGGGCGGGCGTGCCACCGGCGCGGGCGGCGGCGATGAAGATATGGGCGTGGTCCTGACACACGCCGGTGCCGCCCTGCACGGCCTCTTCGGCGGTGGTGGCGACATAGGTGCCGTCGGTGCCATAGCTGACCTTTTCGCCGATCAGCCGTGACAGGGTGTGCAGCCGGTTCAGAATGTTCGGCGTCGCCGATGACCTCTGCGATCAAGGCGTCAATGCCAGGGCCGGGCCGGGTCAGCGCTGTGGCTTGCTGGAAATACCACAGCGGCGGCCCGCTGCGGGGCAGGGGTATCACGCCGGACGTGTCTGTCGTCTCGACGCTTCCTGCTGCCGTGATCGTGATGGCGTCTTCCCCCGGAAGGACGCTGACCAGATGCACGTCATTGCCGTGATGATCGGTATAAAACGCCTCGACCGTGCCACCAGTGACTGTGATGTCCCAATCCTTGATACGCTGCGACGGCATGACCTGCGGGGTCAGGCGCAGCTGTTGCAGGGCATAGTCCACCGGCTGGTCGTACATATATCGCGTGGTGTGGCTGATCTGAAGAAGCATGTCCGAAAGCGCCTATTTGTTGAACCGAAAGTCGGTCTCTATCTGCAATCCAAGGGCGTTGTTCTTGCCGATGAAATCGTTGATGAACTCGTGCAGACCGTCTTCGAAGATGGTGCTGATGTCGCGCGATTTCATATCGGCGCTTAGTGTTCTGGCCATGTCGTTGCAGGGCAGTTCAACACCATAGTCATCTGACAGCGCATCAAGCTGTTCAAGCACCTGTTTGATGCAAAAAGACAGGGATCTTGGCATGCGCCTGTCCAGAATCAGGAAATCCGCAATCGCCGAGGCCGTCATTTCACCCTGATTAAGCCAGCGGAAAGACCGATGCGCCGATACGGATCGCAGCACCGTTTCCCATTGCACATTGTCCAGCGACGACCCGACAAAGCTGACCGAGGGCAGCAACGTATAGTATTTCACGTCGATGATCCGGGCGGTGTTGTCGGCGCGTTCGATGAACGTACCCAAGCGCGAAAAATCATAGATGTCATTGCGCAGCATGGTGCCGTGCAACGCGCCGCGCACCAGCGCCGAATGCTGGCGGATCGTGGCCAGCGCTGCGGGCAGGTCTTTTTCCTGCACCGGTTCCTTCAGCAGATCCGTCATCACCATCCAGTTTTCGTTGACGGCCTCCCAGACTTCGGTGGTCAGGGCGGTGCGCACCAGACGTGCATTGTCACGGGCGGATTTGCTGACCGACAGAACGCTTGAGGGGTTGCGCGTGTCGCGCAGCAGATAGTCGATCACTTCCTTGGCGGTGTACTGGTCATGAACGGCGTCGAAACCGGGGCGCACGCCCGATGTCGTGACCACCGATTTCCATTCCGTTTCACTGTCGGTTGATCGGGTCAGGGCCATGCGAAAGCCCGCCTCGACCATGCGTGCCGTGTTCTCGCCGCGTTCAAGCAAGCGAAACATCCAGTAAAGGCCCCCTGCGGTCTTGCCCAGCATCGCGCTACTCCTCCAGAACCCAGGTGTCTTTGGTGCCGCCGCCCTGGCTTGAGTTGACGACAAGCGACCCTTCGGTAAGCGCGACGCGGGTCAGGCCGCCGGGGGTAATTTCGATGCCCTTGGGCGATACCAGCACATAGGGGCGCAGATCAACGTGGCGCGGGGCCAGCCCGCCGTCGGTAAAGATCGGGACGGTGGACAGCGACAACGTGGGTTGTGCAATATAGTTTGCGGGTCGGGCGCGCAGCTTGGCCGCGAAATCCTCAAGCTCTTGCTTGCTTGCGGCCGGGCCGACCAGCATCCCATAGCCACCTGACCCGTGGACTTCCTTGACGACCAGCTTGTCAAGGTTATCAAGCGTGTATTTCAACGCGTCGGGTTCGGCGCAGCGATAGGTTTCGACGTTTTTCAAGAGCGCCTTTTCGCCGGTATAGAATTCAACGATTTCAGGCATATACGAATAAATGGCTTTGTCATCCGCGATGCCCGCGCCGGGCGCATTGGCGATGGTGATGCCGCCCGCGCGGTAGATGTCCATGATACCGGGCACGCCCAACAGGCTGTCAGGGTTGAAGTTCAGCGGATCAAGATATTCGTCGTCTATCCGCCGATAAAGCACATCGACCGGCTGGTAGCCCAACGTCGTGCGCATCGCGATGCGCCCGTCGATCACGCGCAGGTCATGCCCTTCGACCAGTTCGCAGCCCATTTGGTCAGCCAGAAACGAATGCTCGAAATACGCCGAGTTGTGAATGCCAGGCGTCAGAACCGCCACCCGTGGCTTGCCCTTGCACGCAGGCGGCGCACTGTCGCAAAGCGCGCGGTGCAGGCTGTCGGGATAGGTGCTGACCGGCTTGACGCGCACCTGGCTGAAAAGTTCAGGGAACATTTGCAGCATGGTTTCACGGTTTTCCAGCATATAGGAAACGCCCGACGGCGTGCGCGCATTGTCTTCGAGGACAAAAAATTCTTCCGGGCCGGTGCGCACGATGTCGGTGCCGACGATGTGGGTATAAACCCGACCGGGCGGGCTGAACCCCATCATCTGCGGCATGAACGCGTCATTTTTGGCAATCAGATCGTAGGGGACAATGCCCGCACGCAAGATTTCCTGACGGTTATAGACATCGTGGATGAACGCATTGATGGCGGTGACCCGCTGCGCGATCCCCTTGGACAGTTTGGCCCATTCGCGTTCCGCGATGATCCGCGGCACCAGATCGAAAGGGATCAGGCGTTCCTGCGCTTCGAGCTGGCCATACACGTTGAACGTGATGCCGCTGCGCCGAAAGAACGTCTCGGCCTCTTGGGATTTGCGCGTCAAATGGTCGGGATCCTGTTGGGAGAACCATTTTTTATAGCCCGCATAGGGTTTGGTCACCGTTTCGGGGCCAGCAATCATTTCGTCGAAGTGCGCTTTATCTTTTTCCATAAGCTAACGTTAAGCCGCATTTCGAGAACCACAAGCGGGATTTATGAAGCGTCGTTTGGCGGCGTGGGGCACCTCAAAGCTCTGCCGCTTTTTTGGGCAGTTGTGATCGGGCCCATGTTTGCGCTTGTATCGCGGGTCAGACCCTTGGCAGGATGGCACCCGCATCAAAGCCGCCTTGACCCGCCCTGCAAGGGCTGCGCAAAGGCAGAAAGAAAGATCTGAGTGATGACCGTGAAAGACCCAAAAGCCCTGTTGCGCCAGCTTTTTGACCGCGCGGTCGAGGTGGCGGACCCGATGCAAAGCCTCGCGCGGTTTCTGCCTGAGAAACCTGACGGAAGGGTTGTCGTGATCGGGGCGGGCAAGGCCAGTGCACGCATGGCCGAAGCCGTCGAGGCGGCCTGGGGCCCGTGCGAGGGGCTGGTGATCACGCGGTACGGGTACGCGCGCCCGTGTCAGGGGATCGAGATTGTCGAGGCGGCGCATCCGGTGCCCGACGAGGCGGGGCAGGCGGCCACTGCCCGCATGCTTGAGCTGCTTGGGGGTCTGGGCGAGGGGGATTTCGTGCTTGCGCTGATCTCGGGCGGGGCGTCGGCGCTGTTGGTCGCACCGGCGGGGGACATTACGCTGGCGGAAAAGCAGGCAGTGAACGCGGCCCTTCTGGCATCAGGTGCGCCGATCCAGCAGATGAATGTGCTGCGCAAGCATCTGTCAGCGGTCAAGGGCGGGCAGTTGGCGGCGGCCGCCTATCCGGCCCGGATGCTGGCGCTGATGATCTCGGACGTGCCGGGGGATGACATGGCGATGATCGGGTCGGGGCCAACAGTGGGTGACGCGACGCGCACCGTGGACGCCAGCGCCATTCTGGACCGCTGGAAGATCACCCCGCCTGCGTCGGTGACCGCAGCCCTAGCGCAGGGATCGCGCGTGATCACGCCTGAGGACCCCAGATTGTCGCGGGTCGTGAACCAGATCTATGCCGCCCCCCGCCAGTCGCTTGACGCCGCCGAGACGCTGGCGCTGGCCCAGGGCATCCGTGTCGTCCGGCTTGGGAACGATATCGAAGGCGAGGCCCGCGAAATCGCCCGGATCCACGCCGCCCTTGCACTGGCAGAACAGGCAAGTCTGGCCGGGAACGACGCGCCGGTCTTGCTGCTGTCGGGGGGTGAGTTGACCGTGACACGCACAGGCGACGGTATCGGCGGGCCAAACTCGGAATACTGTCTGGCGCTGGCTTTGGCATTGAAGGGGGCACCGGGCATTTGGGCGCTGGCCTGCGACACCGACGGGGTTGACGGCGCGGCCGAGGTGGCGGGCGCGTTGATTG
Source organism: uncultured Alphaproteobacteria bacterium (assembly GCA_963728645.1). Lineage (GTDB taxonomy): Bacteria > Pseudomonadota > Alphaproteobacteria > Rhodobacterales > Rhodobacteraceae > Sulfitobacter. Next base: position 36,879 of record CAVSLU010000013.1, read on the forward strand.
GGCCGGATACGTTGTACCAGCGGACCCTTGGCTGCGCTGATGCCGAAACGGCGCTGGCCGCGAATGACGCGCATGGTTTTTTCGCGCGCGCCGGGGCGCAGGTCGTCACCGGACCAACCCTGACAAACGTCAATGATTTCCGCGCAATCCTGATCAATCCCGCCTGATACGCTTTGCTTTCGCAGGCCTAAGCGGCACTAAACAAAGGAAATGTTGTCTTTTAGGTCACAGTTTCCCGCCTTGAGTGTTTTATGTTGTGAGGGTTCTGCCTGCTACTTATAAGAGAACGACGATGGGATCATCGGGGTAAGCGCATCGGTGGGGGGTAACCCTGTCCGGCGGGCCGGTGTACCCCTGTCACAAGTGGGATGGGCTTTGTTCAAGCGTCTTGAAGTTTTCTTGGTGGCGGTTTGCCTGCTGGTGACCCTTGGGGTCTATGGGCAAGGTATGCGTGTCATCAACAACACCGCCGCCAAGGAACTGCGGCGCGTGACCGAAGACAGCCTTCAAACGCTCAAGTCCCGAATGGACACGTATCTGCAAACCCTCAATGCGGCGGCGGGTATGATACATAGCTCCGAGCATGTCGAACCCGATGATTTCGAGATCTTCGTGCGCAGTCTGGATCTTGAAAAGAACCTGCCGGGGTTGGCGGGTGTCGGCTTCATCGAACCTGTCGCCCCCGAGGACGAGGCGGCTTTTGTCGCAGAACTGCGTGCCGACGGGCTGACGGATTTTACCGTGCGTCCCGCGACAGACAGCGCTGTCAAATACATCGTCAAATATATTGCGCCGCTGCCGGCGAACGCCGAAGCGATGGGGCTTGATATCACCTTTGAAAAAGGCCGCCGCGATGCTGCCGATCGTGCCCGCGACACCCGCACCCCGCAATTGTCGCAGCGCATCGTGCTGGTACAGGACGACACCCGGCAACCCGGTTTCGTGCTGCTGCGCCCGGTGTTCTTTGAACGCGGGCCGCGTACGGGTGATTTTCGCGGTTGGGTCTATGCCCCCTTTGTGGGCAAGCAGGTCATGCAGAACCTGACCCTGAACCAAAGCCAGATCTACGATTTTCAGGTCTATGACAGTGCCGAGGCCGACCCCGATCAACTGATCTACAAAAGCGATCGTGCAGAGGGTCATGCAGGCAAGTACAGCACGCACTATACCACTAACTTCTTTGGCCGTGACTGGACCATCGAGTATCAAAGCACCCAACGTTTCGACGGGTTCTTTCCGGGGCGTGCGCCGTTCTTTTTGTTGCTGGCGGGTATCTTGCTGACAGGAATGCTGGCCGTGGCGTTGCGCGAAATCCGGTTGCGCGGCGATTTAATGGCTGAAGTCGCGGCGTTGCGGGCCAGACAGATCAGCGCCCGCGAGGAGGAGAACCGATCCATCATGGAAAACGCCGTGGTGGCGGTGTTTGTTCTGGATGAAAACCGTAAAATCCTTTTTGCCAACAATGCCGCATTGAATTGCTTCGGCTTTGGCGAGCGAAGCGGGATGGCCGGTATCCCCTTTAGCCAAGTGGTGACAGAGCTGGAGGACGCGACTGAACAAGGCGGCTATAACGCTGTCGGGACAACATCGGCCGGGAAAACGCTGTATCTGGATCTGCAACAGAACGGATGGGTGACGATGAACGGCGTGCCGCGGGTCACGGCGATCGTGCGCGATGTCACCGCGGAAAAGGGCGCGATCGAGGAACTGGCCGTCACAAAGCAGCGCTACGACAGTGCGCTTGCCGGGTCCGAGATTGGCGTGTTCGAGGTTGATCTGACGACGGGCCGGTCGGTCGTGTCGCAGACCTGGCGCAAAATCATGGATGTCGATGCCGACCATGATGATACCCAGGGCGCTTTCATGGACCGGATCCACCCCGATGATCTGCCCGCACTGTTTGAAGCGGATCGCAATTGCATCAACGGACAAACCGATCGGGCGGTCAGCGAATACCGGATGCAATTCGATGATGGCTGGCGCTGGATGCGGTCCGATGCGGTGGTGATCGAGCGGGACGCGGCAGGGGTCGCGCTTCGGATGGTCGGCACACAAACGGATGTCACAGCACTTCGACACTCGCGCAACGCGCTTGAGGTCAGCGAGATGCGCTTTCGCACCGTGCTTGAGGCGGCCCCCGTTGGGATGGCGATCCTTGATGATGCGGGCAAGTTTATCAGCGTCAACGGTGCGATGTGCGACCTAGCGGGCTATACCCAGGCCGAAATGCTGGACGAATTCAACATGATGCGCATCGTGCCCGATGAAGACATGCGACGGATGCGCAAATCGCTGTCGGTGGCGACCCGGAAGGGCGTGCACGAGGTTTACCGCGAAGAGCACCGGATCATGCACAAGGACGGGGGCGACCGCTGGGGTCTTTTCAACATCACCTGGACCTTTGACAAGAACGCGAACGCCCATGTCTATATCGCGCAGGTCATCGACATCACCGACAAGAAACAGCTGGACCAGATCAAAAGCGAATTCGTGTCTACTGTCAGCCACGAACTGCGCACGCCGCTGACGTCGATCAAGGGCGCGTTGGGGCTGATTGATATGTCCGCGCGCGACAAGCTGCCCGGTTCCGTCCTGCGGCTGATCGAGATTGCCCGCACCAATGCCGACCGGCTGACCAATATCGTGAATGATATTCTGGACCTCGAAAAGATCTCGTCGGGGGAAATCAGTTTTGATCTGGTGCAGCTGGATGTGGGCGATCTCGTCCGGTCGGCCATGCAAGAGATGATGCCCTTTGCCACGACCCACAAGAACAGGTTGATCGCCGATCTGCCCGATGCGCCGATATTTGCAACGGCTGACCGAAGCCGCACGATGCAGGTTCTTGCCAACCTCATATCCAACGCCTGCAAATATTCGTCGGATGATACAGATGTGCGGGTCACGGTGGAAAAGCTGGATGATGTTGCGATCTTCTATATCCAGAACCGCGGCCCCGGCGTGCCTGAATCTTTCCGCAAGCGGATCTTTCAGGCGTTTTCGCAGGCCGACGGATCAGACACCCGTGCCAAGGGCGGCACCGGGCTGGGGCTGAACATCACCCGGCAGATCGTCTGGCGGCAGGGCGGTGACATCGGCTATGAAAGCAAGCCCGGCGGGCTGACCGTATTCTGGTTCACCTGTCCGCTTGCCGACACCACTGGCGCCCGCGCGCACGCGTCCGCGCACGCGATCCCGATTGCGCCCCAGCGCCAGCCTGACCGCCGGCTTAAGGTTCTGCACGTCGAGGACGACAAGGATTTCGCCGAAGTGCTGCGTGCGGGGCTTGGCGAATTTGCCGACGTGAGAACCGTCACCCGGCTGGAAAAGGCGCGTCAGGCGCTGAAACAAGAGGCGATGGATGTCGTCATCCTTGACGGGCTGCTGCCCGACGGCGACGCCAGCCTGCTGTTGGAGGATATCGTGAAGTTTCAGCCCCGCGCCCGCATCATCAGCCTGTCGGCGGACGGGGCCCGCAAGGAAGATCCCCGCATCGCCATGCATCTGGTGAAATCGCAAACCGAATTGGCACATCTTGTTGCCTGCGTTTCCAACCTGGCAAAGCAGGCAAGCTGACCTTGGTGCCGCACCAAAACCCCTTTTGGGTGCCTTAAAAATGTCCAGAAAGTTTTGTTTATCAACCATAACAGGAAAGGCAAGCCACCTGCAAAAGCGGTTCAGCAAAGGTGGTTTTCCGGTGAAGTCAGGGACTTGAAGATGGCTGAGATGAAACCAAACGGCCGCCGCGTTTCGCGTGTTTCGCGTGTTTCGGCCTATGCCGCAGGATGTGTTCTTGCGGCGACCTGGTATAGCTCAACGGCGGCGCTGCTGTCTGGACTGTCTGGCCAGACGGTGCCTGTCCTCGGGGCCATCGGGATCGCGGCATTGGCCCCCGCCCTTTTTTCGCGGTCGCAGCGCCCCCCCACACCCGCACTTGCGGATATGTCGCTGGCGCAACAGCTTGGGGTGCTGAAAACCCACACGATGGTCAATGTGGTTGATACCAACAATACGCTGATCGAAGTCAATGATCTGCTGCTGGACGCGACCGGGTTCAGCCGCGACGAATTGGTCGGTCAGCCGGTGGCAAAGCTTTATGCTCAGGCACATCTGGGCATCGCGGAAGAGATCAGAATGCGGTTGAACCGCAGGCAAGGGTGGCAGGGTGAAACCGCGTTGCGCAGACGCGACGGCAGCATCTGCATGACCCAGACAACCGTCACGCCGCTGCTGGATTGCGATGGCCAATGGATCGGCTCCATCTCGGCGCGCACCGATATCACCAAGACCACCCAACTGATGGCAGAGCGCGACACCGCCCTGACCATGCACGAATTGCGCGATGATATCTGGATCGTCGATGAACAGACCGAAGCGATCAAATACATGAACCGCGCCGCCATGCGGCGTCTTGGCTGGTCCTCCAAGAACTATGCCGATGTGACGCTGACGCAGATCACCCAGATGAACGATTGTTGCCGCACCATTCAGGATGCCTGTGCGGCGCTCAAGGCGGAAAACGGGGAATTCATCCAGCTTGAAGGGTTCATGTTCGGGGCGAAATTTGACATCTCGATCAAACGGCTGCATCCCAATCCCAATTCGACCGATGGCAGGTTCCTGATCATGCTGCACGATGTCTCTGACAGGTTGGCGCGCGAAAGGATGCAGGCCGATTTCATTTCGATGGTCAGCCATGAATTGCGTTCCCCGCTGACGTCAATCAAGGGGTCTATGGGCCTTTTGCTGTCGAAAGCCGCCGGAGAGCTTTCCCCCAAGGCCGAGGGTCTGCTGGAAATCGCGCATCGCAATGCGGATCGGCTTGTGCTGATCATCAACGACATTCTGGACATGGAAAAAATCTCGTCCGGACGGCTGGATTTCGAGATTAACGATTGCGATGCATCAGAGATGGTGCACGAGGCATTGCGGTCCAATGCTGCGGTGTATCAACGTTCTGGCTTGAAGATACGCTGCGTTGGTGCCGACACACGACATCTGATCCAGACCGACCAGAACCGCGTCATTCAGGTGTTGATCAACCTGTTGTCGAATGCGGCCAAATTCTCAAGTCCGGGCGGCGTGATCGAGGTCAAGATCGAGGATCTGCCCGCTGCGGTACGGATCAGCGTGCGGGACGAAGGCGTGGGTATACCCGAGAATGAAAAGCACAAGATTTTCCAGCGTTTTGCTGATATGACAAATTCGGACAGAAGCACCAAAGGCGGCACGGGTCTGGGGCTAAGCATCTGCAAGGCGATTGTCGAAAATCTGGGCGGGACGATCCGGTTTGACAGCGTCGAAGGCATAGGGACCACATTCATGTTCACGTTGCCCAAGACAGTGGAAAGCCAGACAGGTGCTGCTGAAGCGGCAATATTACAAGTGCCGAAGCTGCAAAGTGTGGGCTAGGAGGAAACCATGATCAAACTGCTTCACGTGGAAGATGACGCCGACATTCGCGAGATCGCGAAGATGGCGCTTGAGCTTTCCGGCGATTTCGAAGTCCTGCAATGTGATTGCGGCGAGGCGGCGCTGAAATGCGTTGTCGATTTCAACCCCGATGTATTCCTGCTGGATATGATGATGCCGGGGATGACGGGCATTCAAACGCTTGAGAAGATACGAGAGATTCCCGGATTTGCGGATATCCCCGCCATCTTCATGACCGCGCGGGCGCAAAACAACGAAATGGACGAATTGCGCGCCATCGGAGCGACAGAGGTGATCAGTAAACCGTTTGATCCCATGTCCCTGTCGGATCAGATCAAGGTGGCTATCAGCTAGGGTCAGGGCTGCGGCGGGTCTTTGAAGACCTCGGTGGTTTAAATGCAAAAAAGGGTGCGGTGATCGTCATCACCGTACCCTTTTTCATGTAATTTCAGAAAGCTGTTTTGCGTCCGTGTCAGCCGGAGACCCGTTGCGGGTTCTCGGCGATCAGCACCTCGGATTTTTGCAAGAAGTTATCCATTTGAAAGATCAGTGACGCAGGGCAGATCGCCAGATCCGCGTCCGGCCCGTTCAAATGCGCGTCAATTTCCACTTCGCAGGTGCGGGCCTGAGTCCCAAGGTCGTTGAACCCCAATGATCCGGCTGTGCCCGCAATCTGATGAAGGATGGTGCGGGCGCTTGCAAGGCTACCGTTGATCTCTTCCAGGCTGTCGCTTTCCCATGCAGTCAACGCATGTTCGGCAATCGCGGATTGCCGGTCTTGCAGCATGTCCAAAAAGCGCGTGCGAATGCGATCAAGTCCGGGAAGTTCAAGTTTCTGTTGTATCATCCCTGCCGTCCAATCTGCCAAAAGTCCCGTTGCTGACGCGCGTGATCGTGTGCCGCCGCCTCTGCCGAGGCATGCGCCTCCGAAACCGCGTCCATCACGGACGAAGCGTTTGTTTTCCAGATCAAACGCTGTGATTGGCCTGCGCAGACGCGCGGTTCGATCCGGTGACCCGCGTTATCGTAAAGCGCGACATGGGCCAGCGCAATGTTGATGCTGTTTTCCAGCGTCTTGGGATCAGGTTGCCAACCGCTTTCTGTGATGCACACAAACGTGCCGTTGCCGACATAAGACATCAGATATTGACACCCCGCCAGCGTGTCCGAGATCACTTCTCCCACGTCTGACAGCATGCTGTAGAATTCAAACGGCGTCAGGGCTTGGTGAAAATCCTCAATCGTGCGGATCGAAAACGCAAAGGCGGTCGACCCGAACAGATCGTTGCGCGACAGCTGCGTGATGTAATTCTCCATCGCCATAAAGTCGATCAGATTGTCGACATCATAGATGGAAACCGGGGCGTGCAGCGCGATGGGTGCGATTGTTTTGCCCGGATCGGGGTTGATTGCGTTGGTCGCGAATACCTTGGTGGGTTTCGCACGGTTCGCTTCAACGACACGCTCCACCAGACCAATGCGGGCCTGAAGCTCTCTCATCTCGAAGGGTTTGGTGACATAATCGGTGGCACCGGCCGAAAAGGCCGCGTCAATATACTGCTTTTCCGACATCGCCGTCAGCATCAGGATCGGCGCGTCAACATAGGGCTTCATCGCGCGGATGGAGCGGGCCAGTGTCACGCCATCGGTGCCGGGCATCTGAATGTCCAGCAAGAAACAATCAAAGGGACGCTCGCGCGTTTTCCTCGATCACTTCAAGAGCGTCATCCGCGCACTCTGCCGTGACCAGCGCGTGATCTGTCATCGACTCAATGAAATGGGTCAAAAGTTCCAGTATGATCGGGTCGTCATCAACTGCTAAAATTTTCATTGCCAAGCCCCATAGATACCCAAAGAAAAAGCGGCCCTTTCCGCTTTCGTTAACCTTAATCTGGTGGTGAATGATGGCGGAATTTAGACCAATTCAGTTAATTTTCTGGAATCCTGTCTTTTCTCATGGTTGTTCTGGGGAACCTGAAAGGCAGGGGGACCTTTGAAAATGGCCGATATATTTGGCACGACGCCGGACGGGCACGATGTGATCCGATGCCGGATATCGGGCGGCGGCGCGGTTGCGCAGGTGTTGTCCTGGGGGGCCGCGGTGCAGGATTTCCATGCGTTGGGGCAGGACCGGTCGCTGGTTCTTGGCGGCTTGGATATGGCTGCGTATCTCGGACCTATGCGGTATTTCGGGGCCATCGTGGGGCCGGTTGCCAACCGCATCGCGGGTGGGCAGATGCAGGTGGCAGGCGCCGTTCACACCTTGGACAAAAATGAGGCAAAGCGCACCACGCTGCATGGTGGCGTTGCCGGGTTCAGCGATCGGAACTGGACATTCACGGCGATGTCGCCCTCGGAATGCACCTTGACGCTTGCGCATCCCGACGGCTTGGGCGGGTTCCCGGGGAACATGTCTGTGTCGGTCACCTACCGGCTTGATCAGCAAGGGGCGCTGGTGGTGATCATATCAGGGCAAACCGATGCGCCGACCTATTTCAGCCCCGCGTTTCACGGCTATTGGAACCTGTCGGGGCAGCGCGATCTGGGGGATCATCTGCTGACGATACCGGCAGAAACCTATTTGCCTGTAGATCACGATCAGATCCCGCTTGGCCCGCCACATCCCGTGGCGGGTACGGCGTTTGATTATCGCATGGCGCGCAGCATCGGCGTGGATCTGGACCATAACTTCTGCCTGTCCGCGCCGCGCGAACGGATGCAGCCTGCGTGCAGCCTTGCGGCGGCCGGTCTGGTGCTGGATGTCACCACGGATCAACCGGGCGTCCAGATCTATAATGGCCGGCATATAAACACCCAAGGCATGGCAGGGCACGGCGGCATCCCGTATGGGGCCTGCGCGGGCCTCGCCATCGAGCCGCAGTTCTGGCCCGATACGCCGCACCAGCCCGACTATCCTTCAAGTCTGCTGTTGCCCGGTCAAACTGCCCGGCACCGCGCCCGGTTTCACGTCAGGCACGCCAGCCAGGCCCTGTCGCGGGACTAAAAGCACAGGTTTGTGATGCCGATCAGACCGGATTTTGCGGTGCAGCATTGACAAGAGCACGGCGGACTATATGTCTGCTTTATAGTAAGGCAAGCATATTAAATCATACGGACGTTCCATGCGCACCACGATCAATCCAGACAGCATCGGCTTTTTGATAAACGACATCGCCCGGATGAGCCGCGCGATTTTCGAGCGCGAGATCGAGGCGGCCAATCTGCCGGTGACTGCCGCCGAAGCGCGGGTGCTGGCACATATGGCGCGGTGTGGTGCAATTCGCCAGCATCAATTGGCCGAAAGTCTTGGCATGACCCCGATGAGCCTGACAGGCTTTCTGGACAAGCTCGAAGCGGGCGGTTTGATCAAGCGCGAATGCGACCCGCATGACCGCCGCGCCAAAATCGCGAGCCTGACGGCACATGCGTCGGATATCCTGTCGCAGATCGCCCATGCGGGGGCCCGGACCGAACAGACGATATCCAAGGGGCTTTGCCCGCAGGAATGGGAAACCTTCCGCAAGATTGCCTTTGACCTGCGCTGCAATCTGTCGGCACCCCGCGCCGCTGCCCCCAAAGCGGAGACTGCCGCATGACGACTGCCCCCCTTATGACAGAACGCAGGGTCAGCATTATCGGCGCGCTTTTGGTGGCGATCGGCCCGGTTTCAATGGCGCTTTATACGCCCGCAATGACAGAGCTGGTGCGCGCCTTCGGGTCGACCGAATCCGTGATCAAACTGACGCTGACCTTGTATTTCGGCGGGTTTGCCTGTGCGCAGCTGGTCGCGGGTCCGCTGTCGGACGCCTTGGGCCGCCGCCCGATTACCATCGCCTTCATGGGTCTTTATTGCGTGGCAAGCATCGTGGCGATGATGGCACCCACCGTCGAGATCCTGATGGGTGCGCGGTTTCTTCAGGGGGTGGGCGCATCTGCCGGGGTTGCAATTTCGCGGGCCTTGGTGCGTGATCTGTTCACCGATGACCGGTCGTCGCGGATCATGAACCTGATCGGGATCATTCTGGCGCTTGGGCCTGCGCTGGCCCCGACAATTGGCGGGCTGATGTTGCCCTTGTTCGGCTGGCGGTCGATCTTTGTGCTGATGACCGTGATCGGCTTTGTCGTCATCCTGGTGACGATTTTTGCGATGAAGGAAACGGTTGTACCTGACAAATCCCGGCTGAATTTTCCGGCCTTGGGGCGCACCTACAAGATGCTGCTGACCAACCGGCATTTTCTGACAGCGTCGCTGGTGATTGGAGGCGCGTTGGGTGCACTTTATGCGCAGGCGACGTTCCTGCCGTTCATTCTGATGGATGACGTCGGCCTAAGCCCGGCGCAATTCGGGGCGTCGATGCTGGCGCAATCGGGCAGTTTCTTTGTGGCGTCGCTGCTGGTGCGGCGTCTGATGGGGGCTTACGGGGCGCAGCGTCTGGTCGGGCCGGGGCTGGTGTTCATTGCGCTTGGCAGTCTGGGCACGTCGACGTTGCTGATCTGGCCGCCCAGCTTTTTGCATGTGATGATCCCGGTTGCCACGTATTCCTTCGGGATCGCGTTTGTGATGCCCGCGATGTCCACGGCGGCGCTTGCCCCTTTCGGCCGTGCGGCGGGTGCTGCGGCATCGATGCTGGGGTTCATCCAGATGGGATCGGGCCTGCTGATGGGGTCGCTTGGGGCGTTGATGGGAAATGCGTTGATGGCGATGGCGATCCTGATCCCCCTGATGGGCGCATCGGCGTGCGTTGCATTTTTGGTGTTTCGCAAGATCGGGCTGCCGGTGGCCGCACAATCGCCGCTGGCCCCAAAGGTGCAGTCAGGGCCAATGGTAGGGCAGAACACGCCGGTCACGGCACCCAAGGACCGCAAATAGCCTTGCGGTCACAAAAAGTCTGGCAATTCAGTCAGGTCAGGCTAGGTTGCACCGCAATTCGATCCTAAATTCAAGCACAGGAATTCAAGATGCGTAACGCGATGACCGGGATGCGCTCGGCCACCCTCATTCTGGCGTTTTGCGCCATCGGCGTGCCCGCAGTGGCGCAACAAAAGGCGGGCGGCCAAGGGAACGGGCGGCCGCCGCCTGCTGTCACCGTGATGACGATGCAGGCGCAGGACGTGCAACTGACCACCACGCTGCCCGGGCGGGTCGTCGCCTCTGCCGAGGCCGAGGTGCGGCCACAGGTGGCGGGGATCATCACCGAACGTGCCTTTGAAGAAGGCGAGCCGGTGAACGAAGGCGATGTGCTGTTCCGGATCGATCCGGCGGTCTATGAGGCGCAGGTCGCCCAGGCCAACGCCGCCGTCGCGCAGGCTGAGGCGCAGGTGCGCGCGACCTCGAAAGAAGCGGACCGTCTGCAAGAGCTTTCATCGCGCAACGTGGTAAGTGAACAATCGCTGGATTCAGCGGTGGCCGCGCGTGACAGCGCCGCCGCCTCGCTTCAGGCGGCACAGGCGCAGCTGCAATCGGCGCAGATCAGTCTGGACGATACCGTCATTCGCGCCCGCCTCTCGGGAGAGGTCGGCAGGTCGCTGATCAGCCCCGGCGCGTTGGTGACCAACAGCCAGAGCACGCCGCTTGTCATCATCCGCAACATTGACCCGGTCTATGTTGACGTGACCCAATCGGCGGCAGAGCTGTTGGACTGGCGGCGCGGCAACACCGCCAAGCGGCTTGGTGACACACCGCGCACTGTCAAGCTGACCCTTGCCGACGGCAGTGCCTATGATCAGACAGGCACGCTGACCGCGGCAGAGCCGGACGTAGATCAGCAAACCGGCGTGGTGGTCTTGCGGATGGAGTTCGCCAACCCCGATAAACTGCTGCTGCCGGGCATGTATGTCCGTGTCGAAATGCCGACGGGCACCGCCAAGGGCGCCTTTCTTGTGCCGCAGGAAGCGGTGTCGCGGGACCGGCGGGGCAAGCCGATTGCGCTTGTCGTGAATGCCGACAACGTGGTTGAACAGCGCCAGCTGACCGTTCTGCAGACCGCAGAGTCCGACTGGATCGTCAGCGACGGTCTGGCAGATGGCGACAGGGTGATTGTGATGGGGCTGCAAAAGGCGTCCCCCGGCGCGACCGTGACCCCGCAGGAACAAGCGGCCCCCGAAAGTGATTCCGATACTGCCGCCAACGACGCTGCACCGGAAAAATCCGAATAACCCAAAGCCGGAGCGTTCTGCATGGCCCGTTTCTTCATCGACCGCCCGATCTTTGCCTGGGTCATTTCGATTTTCATCATGGGTATCGGCATCCTGTCGATCCTGACCCTGCCGGTGGCGCAATACCCGCAGATCGCGCCCCCGTCGGTATCGGTCAGCGCGTCTTACCCCGGTGCTTCTGCACAGACGGTCGCCAACACGGTCACGCAGGTGATCGAACAGCAGATGACAGGCCTGGACGGGCTGCGCTATATCTCGTCCAGTTCCACGACGGCGGGCGGTGCCAACATCACCCTGACCTTCGAGACAGGCACAGACGTGGATATCGCGCAGGTGCAGGTGCAAAACAAACTGTCGCAAGCCTCTGCGTTGTTGCCGCAACCGGTGCAGCGGCAGGGGATCACGGTGCAGAAATCCTCGGCGGGGTTTTTGATGGTCATCGCGCTGATTGCCAAGGGCGATCAATACGACGCGACAGATCTTGGCGACTACATGAACACCAACATGGTGAACGAGATCAGCCGCGTGGACGGCGTGGGCAGCGTGCGGGTGTTCGGCGCACAATACGCCATGCGCATCTGGCTGGACCCGTTCAAACTTGCCGCGTTCGAGCTGACGCCCTCTGATGTCGTCGCTGCCGTGTCTGCCGAAAATGCGCAGATTTCGGCGGGATCGTTCGGGTCGCGGCCCGCCGTTGAAGGGCAGGCGCTGAACGCGACGATCACAGCGCAATCGCTGCTGACCACGCCCGAGGATTTTCGCCAGATCGTGCTGCGCGCCGAAACCGATGGTGGTCTGGTCCTGCTTAACGATGTGGCGCGTGTCGAGATCGGGGCCGAAACCTATGGCACGATATCGCGGTTTGACCGCAACCCATCCGCCGGCATGGCGATCAGCCTCGCGCCGGGGGCCAACGCGCTTGATACGGCCAGCCTTGTAGAGCAACGCATCGAAGAGCTGTCGGCGTTTTTCCCCGAAGGGGTCGATTATGTGATCCCGTACGACACCACGCCTTTCGTCAAAATTTCCATCGAAGAGGTGATCAAGACGCTGGTCGAAGCGATCATTCTGGTGTTCGTCGTGATGTATCTGTTTTTGCAGAACATCCGCGCCACGCTGATCCCGACGCTGGCGGTGCCCGTGGTCTTGCTGGGCACGTTCGGTGTGCTGGCCGCCTTTGGGTTTTCGATCAACACGCTTACCATGCTGGCGATGGTGCTGGCCATCGGGCTTTTGGTGGATGACGCGATTGTCGTTGTCGAAAATGTCGAACGCATCATGGAGCAGGACAAGATCGGCCCGCTTGAAGCGACGCGCAAGTCGATGGCCCAGATCACCGGCGCGCTGATCGGCATTGCCGTCGTTCTGTCGGCGGTGTTCGTCCCGATGGCGTTCTTTCCCGGCTCGACGGGGGTGATCTACAAGCAGTTTTCGATCACGATCATCTCGGCCATGACGCTATCGGTTCTGGTGGCGTTGACGCTGACGCCTGCGCTGTGTGCGACGCTGCTCAAGCAAGGGTCGCATGACAAGAAGAAGGGCGCCTTCGGGCTTTTCAACCGGGGTTTTGACAAGACATTGGCGGGGTACGGCGGCAGTGTCGCGTGGATCGTGCGCCGCCCTGTCCGCATCGGCATCGTCTATCTGTTGATCATCGGTGCGATGGTATTTCTGTTCCTGCGCACGCCCGGCGGGTTCCTGCCGGCAGAGGATCAAGGGACGATGTTCACCCTTGTGCAGGCCCCCACGGGGGCCACGGCGGAACGCACGCTGGAAGTGGTCAAACAGATCGAGGACTATTATCTAAATCAGGAAAGCGACGTTGTTAAATCGGTCTTTGGGGTGGTCGGCTTCAGCTTTGCGGGGCAGGGACAGAACCTTGGTCTGGCCTTTGTGCGCCTGAAAGACTGGTCGGAACGCACTGAACCGTCGCAAAGCGTCCAGGCACTTGCGGGGCGGGCCTTTGGGGCGTTCAGCCAGATACAGGATGCGCAGGTGTTTCCGATTGTGCCGCCTTCTGTCAGCCAGCTTGGCAACGTGTCGGGGTTTGATTTCTTCCTGCAAGGGCGCGGGGGGCAAACCCACGAACAGTTGCTTGAAGCGCGCAACCAGCTTTTGGGGATGGCCGCGCAAAGCCCGCTGATTGCATCGGCACGCCCCAGCGGGCTTGAGGACGCAGCACAGTTCAACCTTGATATCGACTGGCGTCGCGCGGGGGCGATGGGGGTAACCGCCACCGATGTGGGCAACCTGCTGACCATCGCGTGGGCGGGCCGCTATGTGAACGATTTCGTTGATCAGGGTCGCATCAAACGGGTCTATGTGCAGGGCGAGGCATCGGCCCGTGGCACGCCCTCTGATCTGGAAAAATGGCGCGTACGCAACACCAGTGGCGGGTTGGTGCCGTTTTCCAACTTTGCTGACGGCACGTGGGAATTCGGGCCGCAGGGGGTGAACCGCTATAACGGGATTCCTGCGATGCAGATCCAGGGCTCTCCCGCGCCGGGGGTCAGCACCGGCGAGGCGATTGCCGAGCTTGAGCGTCTGGTCACCCAACTGCCGCCCGGTTTTCAGATCGCCTGGACCGGATTGTCGTTGGAAGAGAAACAATCGGGCAATCAGGCCCCGTTGCTTTATGCCCTGTCGCTCGCCGCGATTTTTCTGGCGCTGGCGGCCTTGTACGAAAGCTGGGCGATCCCCTTTGCGGTGATGCTGGCGATGCCCATCGGTGTTCTAGGTGCCCTGACCGGTGCTTATCTGGGGGGCTTTGAAAACGGCGTCTTCTTTCAGGTGGGGCTGCTGACCGTGATCGGGCTGACCGGCAAGAACGCGATCTTGATCGTGGAATTTGCCCGTGACCGCCGACAGGAAGGCGAAACCGTGTTCGAGGCCGCCGTTGACGCGGCCAAGCAGCGTTTCCGCCCGATCATCATGACCTCGATGGCGTTCTCACTGGGGGTCTTGCCGCTGGTGCTTAGTTCGGGTGCCGGGTCTGGCGGGCGCACGGCAATCGGGGCTGGCGTTCTTGCTGGCACAATTTCGGCGACCGTTCTGGGTGTGCTGTTCGTGCCCTATTTCTTTGCCATGGTCTCGCGGATGCGGGGGCAAAAGCTGGACGGTTAAGGCCGCACCAAGCTTCGACCAGACTGGCAAGCAACAATAAAACGCGCATCAGGCCACTGGCCCGGTGCGCGTTTTATGTTTTCTGAAATCAAGTCTTTAAAAAACTGCGGGGCTGCGCCGGGTTGACGCACCCTGGTGCGGCCCTAGCTTCAACTAACAAGAGAAATGGCCCCATCCTCCGCATTTCCCGCGACCCTTCCAAGGAGTATTCAACATGATCAATTTCACGCTTAACGGCAAAGAGGTGAGCGTTGACACCCCCGATGACACACCGCTGCTGTGGGTGCTGCGCGACGACATGCGCCTGACCGGCACAAAATTTGGCTGCGGCATCGCGCAATGCGGGGCTTGCACTGTTGAGCTCAATGGCCTGACGCGGCGCAGTTGCGTGACCCCGATGTCGATGGTCGAAGGGTCTTCTGTCACCACGATCGAAGCGGTCGAGGGGCCAGAGGCACAGGCCGTGCAGGCCGCGTGGGAAGAGATCGACGTGCCGCAATGCGGTTGGTGCCAATCGGGACAGGTGCTAAGTGCGACAGCCTTGTTGCGTGAGATCCCCAACCCCACGGACGAGGATATCGACAACGCGATGGCGGGCAACATCTGCCGCTGCGCCACCTATGTCCGTATCCGTCAGGCGATCAAGAACGCCGCCAAAACACTGGAGGGCTAATTCATGTCCAAGACAAATCTTTCCCGCCGCGGTTTCCTCGCGACAGCCTCTGCCGGTCTGGTGATCGGCGTTGTTCTGCCGGTCAGATCGCGTGCCCAGTCGGGTGCCGCCCTGGCCTTTGATCCGTCATCAGATGCGGCGACCTTTGCGCCGAACGCGTTTGTGCGGGTTGCCCCCGATGACACGGTTACGGTGATGATCAAGCACATCGAATTCGGTCAGGGCCCCAACACCGGCCTGTCCACGCTGGTGGCCGAAGAACTGGATGCCGACTGGTCACAGATGCGTGCCGAAAGCGCGCCTGCCAATGATGAACTTTACGCCAATTCCCTGTTCGGCCTGCAAGGCACGGGCGGCTCAACCGCGATGGCCAATTCCTATATGCAGATGCGCAAGGCAGGTGCCGCAGCCCGCGCCATGCTGGTCGATGCCGCCGCCGAAGAATGGGGCGTGCCCGCGTCAGAGATCACGGTCTCCAAGGGCCGGATTGCACACGCGAAAAGCGGCCAGGAAAGCGGCTTTGGTGCCTTGGCGGAAAAGGCCGCGACCATGACCGCGCCCGCAGAGCCGACCCTCAAGAAGGCTGCTGACTTTGTGCTGATCGGCACCGATGTGCCCAAGCTTGACACCGAAGCCAAAACCACTGGCAAGGCAATATTTACGATGGATGTCTACCGCGAGGGGATGGAAACGGTCGTTGTTGCCCATCCGCACAAGATGGGGGCTGTCGTCGCCAGCTATGACGATGCCGCTGCCGTCAAGGTGCCCGGTGTGACTGCCGTGCGCCAGATCCCGCAGGGTGTGGCCGTCTATGCCAGGAACACCGCCGCCGCCCTGAAGGGCCGCGAGGCGCTGAGCATTACATGGGACAATTCCAACGCTGAAACCCGCACTTCCGAACAGATGTTCGCCGACTTTTCCAAGGCCGCCGACGCAGGGGGCCGCCCCGCCCAAGAGGTGGGCGACGCGCAGGCCGGTATCGACGGTGCCGCGCAGGTGATCGAGACGGAGTTCCACTTCCCCTATCTTGCCCACGCAGCACTTGAGCCGCTTGATGCCGTGATCGAGATGACCGATGGCAAGGCCGAGCTTTGGATGGGGTCGCAGTTTCCGTCGCTTGACAAGCCGACGCTGGCCCAGACCCTTGGCATTGATCCATCTAATGTTGCGATCAATGTGATGTTTGCGGGCGGCAGCTTCGGCCGCCGGGCCCAGCCCACCGCCCATGTCGCCGCAGAGATTGGCGAAATCGCCAAAGCCGCTGGCGGCAACGGATCGTGGAAACTGCTTTGGACCCGCGAAGACGACATGACCGGTGGCTATTATCGCCCTCTGACCGTGCACAAGATGCGTGGCGGTCTGGACGCTGACGGCAATATCGTCGGCTGGCACGATGTTGTGGTAAATCAGTCCATCATGGCCGGTGGCCCGATGGCGGGCATGATGAAAGACGGGATGGACCCGACGTCCTACGAGGGCGCGATCGAAATGCCCTACGACTTGGCCGATCTCAAGGTGGATTGGGTACAGCAGGAAAGCCCCGTTTCCGTGCTTTGGTGGCGGTCGGTTGGCCATTCGCACACGGGCTATGCGACCGAAGTGTTTCTGGATCAGTTGCTTGAGGCGGGCGGAAAAGACCCGGTTCAGGGTCGACTTGACCTGCTGAAGGGCGACAAGGGCCGCGACCGCGCCGTGCTGGAAAAGGTCGCCGAACTGGCGGGCTGGGATGGCACCAGGGTCAAGGGGGATCGCGGTTATGGCGTCGCGCTGCACGAAAGCTTTAACACCTATGTGGCGCAGATTGTCGAAGTGTCGGACAAGAACGGCTTTCCCAAGGTGGAAAAGGTATGGTGCGCCGTCGATTGCGGCGTTGCGGTGAACCCCAACGTCATCCGTGCGCAAATCGAAGGCGGCGCGGGCTATGGCCTTGGATCGGTTTTGTTCGACGAAGTGACGCTGGGCGAGGGCGGCACCATCAAGGAACGGAACTTTGACCAATACCGCATCCTGCGGATCCACGAGATGCCGCAGGTCGAAGTTGCGATCATACAAAGCGATAACGATCCGACTGGTATCGGTGAACCCGGCCTGCCGCCCGTCGGCCCTGCCGTTGCCAACGCATGGCGCGCGCTGACGGGACAGGTTGTTACCAAACTGCCCTTCATCAAATCCGTAGGAGTGTGATGGTATGAAAACCCTTCTTAAATTTATCGCCCTTGGCGCACTCATGGCTGGTCCCGCTGCGGCAGAAACCGTGAAAGGCCTGAAAACGGTCAGTGAATTTGACAGCATCGAAAACGAGGCAGAGCGGTCGACCGCGATTTTCGAGGAAATGATGGTCGTGATCGGCCATCCGCGTTGTCTGAACTGTCACCCGGTCGACAACTCTCCGCGTCAGGGGATGGAGATGCAGATGCACCAGCCGCCGGTCGTGCGGGGCCAGGCAGATTTCGGCGCGCCCGGCATGCGCTGCACCACCTGCCACGGCGAGCAGAACATGGAATACGCAGCCAGCGGGGGTTCGATCCCCGGTCACGTGCCATGGCAGCTTGCCCCGATTGAAATGGGCTGGATCGGCAAATCCGGTGCCGAGATCTGCGCGCAGTTGAAAGACCCGAAGCGCAACGGCGACCGTACGCTTGCCGAACTGCACGAGCATAACGCCAAAGATGGTTTGGTTGGCTGGGGCTGGGAACCCGGCGAAGGGCGCGAACCAGCACCCGGCAATCAGCAGGTCTTTGGCGAGCTGACCCAAGCCTGGATCGACACGGGCGCTGCCTGCCCCAGCAGTTGAAACGAATGGGCGGCCCCCCGTTGCGGGGCGGCCCATTCAGTCTCTAACCCGCGATTTAGTCTTTGAAAACCGCCAGACCCAGCCACTCGGCGATCAGGGCAGGTGTCTCTTCGCCCTCAATCTCGATCGTCAGCAGGTTTTCGCGCAGCATATTGGTGGCATCCCGCGCCGTGACCTTTTGCAGCGTGAACCGCCCGCGCAGCCGCGATCCGGCGACAACGGGCTTGAGAAACCGCAGCTTGTTCATGCCATAGTTGATGCCCATCACCTGCCCCGGCATCATGTTAAAGCAATCATAGGCAAAGCGGCTGGCCAGCGACAGCGTCAGAAACCCGTGCGCGATGGTCCCGCCAAAGGGCGTTTCCTTGGCTGCGCGTTCGGGGTCGATGTGGATCCATTGCAGATCGTGGGTCGTCTTGGCGAACTGGTCGATCATCTCCTGATCGACGGTGATCCAGTTTGATACGCCCACTTCGGTGCCGATCAGGGTTTCGGAATGGGCAACGGCGTCTTTCAGTGCGGACATGCTAGGCTCTCCTCATGCGGGGTCGGCGGCAACGCGGACCATCCGCTTGCCCTTGTTGTCACCGGCCAGCAGGCCGATCAGCGCGTGGGGGGCGTTTTCCAGCCCGTCAACGATGTCTTCGGTGACTTTGATCTGGCCATTGTCGACCCAGGTCTGCAACGCGCGCAAAGCTTTGGCGTCGTTATGCGCCCAGTCCATCACGATGAAACCCTCCATCCGCAGACGCTTGACCACGACCAACCCCGGTAGATTGCGCGGGCCTGTGGGGGTTTCGGTGTCATACTGGCTGATCGCACCACAGCAGACGATGCGGCCCTTTTCGTTCATCGCGAACAGCGCGGTTTCCAGAACCGTCCCGCCCACATTGTCGAAATAGACGTCCACCCCGTCAGGGCAGGCGGCACGCAGCGCCTTGGACATGCCGGGCGCGCGGTAGTCGATGCAATCGTCAAAGCCCAGATGTCCTTGACCCACTTGCATTTCTCCTCGCCGCCCGCGATGCCGACCACGCGGCAGCCAAGCGCCTTGGCGATCTGGCCAACATAGCCGCCGACAGACCCCGCCGCTGCCGACACCAGCACGGTTTCACCCGCAATCGGTTGCCCCACGGAAATCAGCCCGTGGTACGCCGTCTTTCCCGCGATGCCATAGACAGACATCAGCCGCGACAATTGGTCCACCTTCGGCAGCTTCTCGCATTTGCGCGCATCGGCCACGATGTAATCCGACCAAGTCGCCTCTGTCGCGACGATATCGCCTTTGGTCAGACGGTCGCTTTTGCTTTCGACAACCTCGCAGATCGCATAGGTCGGCATGGCGTCGCCCGCGTTGACGGCGGCGCGGTAGGTAGCCCCTTTCATCCACGACCGGTTGGCCGCGTCGATGGACATCAGGATGACCTTGAGCAACACCTGGCCATCCTGCGCTTGCGGCATGTCAGCGGTTGTCTGTTTAAAGTGATCAGGCGTCAGCGCATCCTTGGGCAGCTCCGCAATCACGATTTGACGGTTTTCCATTCTCGCGGCCCCTTATTCGACGTCCAGAACGACTTTGCCCTGCACCTTGCGGTCCTGCATCAGGTTCAGCGCATCGGCGGCTTTCTCAAGCGGGAAGCGGGCGGAAATGCGCGGTTTGATCTGACCATCGGCGTACATGCGGAACAGATCGCCCATGTTCTCGGCGTGCATCTTGGGTTCCTGCACGGTATGCGCACCCCAAAAAACGCCGACGATCTGGCAGCCTTTCAGCAGCGTCAGGTTCAACGGGATCTTGGGGATCCCCGCGGGGAACCCGACCACAAGATAGCGGCCCTTCCACGCCAGCGCACGCACGGCAGGTTCCGCATAAGCCCCGCCCACGGCATCATAAACAACGTCCACACCATCGCCGCCCGACAGCTTCTTGATCTCGTTCGAGAACGCTTTTTGCGTGTCGCGGTCATCCATGTCACGGGAATAGATGATCGTTTCATCCGCGCCCAAGTCACGGCAGAACTGCGCCTTTTCCTCGGACGATACGGCGGCGATCACGCGTGCGCCCGCGGCTTTGCCAAGCTCGATCGCGGCGACACCGACACCCCCGGCAGCGCCCAGGATCAGCAGGGATTCGCCGGGCTGGATTTCTGCGCGGTTTTTCAGCGCGTGGTGCGACGTGCCATAGGTCAGCACCAGACACGCGGCTTCGTCATAGGGCATCGCGTCGGGAATTTTCATCACGCGGGGGGCATCGGCAATGATGTGCGTCGCGAAATCCGCCGAAGCCGGTCATCGCCAGAACACGGTCGCCGACGGCGACGTTCGGTGACATCTTCTCCGACCGCCTCAACCTCGCCTGCAACCTCGCCACCGGGGGCAAAGGGGCGGGGCGGTTTCATCTGGTACATGTCCTTGATGATCAACGTATCAGGGAAATTCAGGCCCGCTGCATGGATGCGAATGCGCACCTGCCCCTTCTTGGGCTCAGGCGTTTCCATCTCTGTCAGTTCCAGCGTTTCGGGGCCGCCGGGTGCGGTGCTCAGCATGGCTTTCATCGGGTGTTCCTCCTCAAGTATTTTGCAAAGCAATAGGCGCGGGTCGAAACTGTCTTGTCAATCGAATTTCGAAATGCAATTTTGCAGTGCGGAATTGATAACCGCAACACGAGGGGGGAGAACACGATGCAATCTGACCAGGATCTGGAAGGTTTCCGCGCGGAGCTGCGCGATTGGCTTGAGGCGAACTGTCCACAAGAGATGCGCGGTGGTGAGCCGAGTGAAGCATCTGTCTGCTGGGGTGGCAAGAATTTTCAGTTCGAATCCGAGGCGCAGCGCGTCTGGATGGAACGCGCGGCCGCCAAGGGCTATACCGTGCCGACCTGGCCTAGGGAATATGGCGGCGCGGGTCTGACGCGGACGCAGGAAAAGATCTTTAAAGAAGAAATGGACCGCATCGAGGCGCGCAATCCGCTGCAAAGCTTTGGCATCTGGATGCTTGGCCCCGCGTTGCTGCATTTCGGATCGCACGAACAAAAGCTGCATTATCTGCCCCCGATTGCGCGCGGTGAGATTCGCTGGTGTCAGGGCTATTCCGAACCGGGTGCCGGGTCTGATCTTGCCAGCGTCCAGACACGCGGTGAAGACAAGGGCGATCACTGGCTGGTCAACGGTCAGAAAATCTGGACCTCTTACGCCGACAAGGCCGACTGGATCTTCGCGCTGGTGCGCACCGACCGTGAAGCGCCCAAGCACAAGGGCATTTCGTTTCTGCTGATCAACATGGAAGACGCGGGCGTCGAGACACGCCCCATCAAACTGATCTCGGGCGCGTCGGTGTTTTGCGAGACGTTCTTTACCGATGTGAAGGTGCCGAAAGATCAGATCGTGGGCGACGAGAACCGCGGCTGGGACGTGGCGAAATATCTGCTGACGCATGAACGCGAGATGATCTCGGGCGGCGGTCAGGGCCTGTCGGGGGGCCGTGCGCTTGGTGCGGTGCTGAACGAATCGATGGAGGACGGCCGCGAGATGGACACGACCCTGCGCGCCGCCGCGATGCGCTGCGAGGTGGATGCGCTGTCGATCGGCCTGACGCTGGAACGCTACAAGGATCAGGCCGAGGCCGGATCGGGCGCAGGCGATGCGTCGGCGATGCTGAAATACATGGGCACCGAACTGAACAAGCAGCGCCACGAATTGCTGATGTCTGCCGGTGGGTCCGACGCGCTGGAATGGGACGGGCCGCTTGGCAACCGTCCCGCTGACTGGCTGCGCACCAAGGCCAATTCCATCGAAGGCGGCACATCCGAGGTGATGCTCAGCATCGTGTCGCGGCGTGTTCTGGGGCTGGGGGCGTAAACCATGGCAAACCTGGTGATGACCGAAGACGAAACCATGCTGGCCGATGCGGCGCGCGGGTTTCTGGACAAATCTGCCCCCGTCAAAGCGTTCCGCGATCTGCGTGACGCAGGTAAAACCCACGATGCGAAGATGTGGAAAGAAATGGCCGATATGGGCTGGGCCGGTGTGCTGGTGCCTGAAAGCGCTGGCGGTTCTGACATGGGCCATGCCGCTGCCGGTGTGCTTGCGCATGAGATGGGCAAGACGCTGGTCGTCAGCCCGTTTCTGTCGACGGCTGTGATTGCCGCGACCGCCCTGCGCAACGTGAGCGATGCCCGCGCCGAAAAGGCGTTGGCCGCGATTGCGAGTGGCGAGGCGACCTATGCGCTGGCCGTGGACGAAACGGCCAAGTTCAATCCTGATGCAACGTCGATGGTCGCCGACCCGCGAGGGGAACGGTTTTCGTCTGAACGGCAAGAAGACCTTTGTGGTTGATGGTGGTCTGGCGGACCGTCTGCTGGTGCTGGCGAAAACGGACGAAGGTTTGACGCTGTTCGACATCCCCGCCGACCGTGACGGCATTACGCGTAATGCGCAAAACATGATCGACGCACGGGATTCAGCGCGGATCGATTTCGACAATGTCGAAGCGACGGGCGACGATGTGTTGGGTCAGGTCGACAGCGCGATGAGCGTTCTGAAGCCCGCGCTTGAAGCCGGGCAGGCGGCACTGGCGGCTGAAATGGCCGGGCTGTCGGCGGGTGCTTTTGGCATGACCGTCGGCTATCTGAAGGAACGCAAGCAGTTCGGCACAGTCATCGGCAACTTTCAGGCGCTGCAACACCGCGCCGCCCATCTGTGGTGCGAGATCGAGGTGACGGCATCCGCCATCCTGAACGCGGGCCGGATGCTGGACGAAGACCCCGAGAATGCGACCATGGCCGTATCATTGGCCAAGGCACGGGCGACATCGACCGCGCAATTGGCCGTGCAGGAAGGCGTGCAGATGCATGGCGGGATCGGCATGACCGACGCCTATGACATCGGGTTTTATATGAAACGCGCCCGCGTGGGTGCTGAGTGGCTTGGCGACTACGGCTATCACGCCGGTATTGTCGCCAAGCACAGGGGATTTTAAGCGATGGATATTCAAACACTTTTCGGGCTTGAGGGTAAGACCGCCCTTGTCACCGGCGGCGCAACCGGCATCGGTCGTATGGCCGCCGAAGCACTGGTACGTGCCGGGGCGACCGTGCTGATCGCGTCGCGCAAGGGCGACGCTTGCGAGGCTGTCGCGAAAGAGCTGAACGATATGGGTGCCAGCGGCAAGGCAATCGGCTTTGCTGGTGATGTGGGCACCGAAGACGGCGTTGATGCCATGGTCGCCGCCGTGAAGGAACGGACCGATACGCTTGATATCCTGATGAACAACGCAGGCATCACCTGGGGTGCGCCGATGGGGGACTTTCCCTTCAAGGCATGGGAGAAGGTGATGAGCGTCAACGTCGCGGGCCTGTTTGACCTGACGCAAAAGCTGCTGCCGATGCTGCGGGCAAGCGGCACGATCGAAGACCCCGCGCGGGTGGTCAATGTTGGCTCCGTGATGGGTGAACGCGAGATGGGCGACGGTGCCTATAGCTATTCCGCCTCAAAGGCTGCGGTGATCCACCTGAGCAAGATTTTGGCCAAGGAACTGGCGGGCGACGCGATCACCGTGAACGCACTGGCACCGGGGCCGTTCGTGTCGCGCATGACCGCCTTTGCCACACATGACGAAGATATGCGCAGCAAGGTTGGTGCCGATGTGCCGCTGCGCCGCGTGGGCACCGACACCGATATCGCGGGCTGCATGCTGTTTCTGTGTGGCATGGGCGGGGCCTATATCACAGGTGCCGTGATCCCCGTCAGCGGTGGCATCAACGTGATGAGCGGGCCGAACATCTTTGAACAGGCACTGCACTAGGGGGCGATGATGGAGATACGTTTTGATAACCGCGTGGCGATTGTTACGGGTGCAGGCACCGGCCTTGGCCGCAGCCACGCCTTGGGGCTGGCCGCGCGCGGTGCGAAGGTCATGGTCAACGATCTGGGCGTGACGACAGACGGGCAGGGCGCATCCTCTGCCGCTGCCGAAGCGGTCGCGCAGGAAATCCGCGATGCGGGTGGCGAGGCGATGGCCCATGGCTGCGATGTCGCGGACGAAGCGGGCGTCAAGGACATGGTCGCACGCGTCATGGACGCCTGGGGCCGCATCGACATTCTGGTGAACAACGCAGGCATCCTGCGCGACAAGACCTTCGCCAAGATGGAGATGGCCGATTTCCGCAAAGTCGTCGATGTGCATCTGATCGGGTCGGCCAACGTGACCCACGCCTGCTGGCAGATCATGCGCGACCAGAAATACGGGCGGATTGTCCTGACGTCATCCGCTTCGGGGCTTTATGGCAACTTCGGGCAGTCCAACTATGGCGCGGCCAAGGCGGCGATGATGGGGCTGATGAACGTGCTGCATCTGGAAGGGGCGCGCGACAACATCCGCGTCAATACGCTGGCCCCCACGGCGGCGACCCGCATGACGGCTGACCTTTTGCCCGAAGCGGCGCAGGGCCTGCTGGCCCCCGAAACGATCACGCCGGGGCTGCTGTATCTGCGTCAGCGAAGACGGCCCCAGCCGCGTCATCCTTGGCGCGGGCGCGGGCAGCTTTGCGCAGACGCGGGTGTACGAGACGGAAGGCGTGACCTTGACGGGCGACGACAATACCCCCGAAGGTGTCGCCGCAGCGTTCGACAGGATTACCGACGAGGCGGGCCAGCAGATGCTGACCGACGCCTTCAGCCAGACGAAGAAATACGCACTCAATGCAGCCAGGGCGCAAGGCCTTGATCTGGATTGGGGCTAACCAAACGACTTAAAAGGGAGATCACCATGCGTGACGCAGTAATCGTATCCACAGCCCGTACCCCGATTGGCAAGGCCTATCGCGGTGCGTTCAACAACACCACACCTCAGGCGCTTGCCGCCCATGCCATCGAACACGCCGTTAAGCGTGCGGGCCTTGACGGGTCGGAAATTGCCGATTGCGTGTTCGGCTCGGCCTTGCAGCAGGGCCATCAGGCGGGCAACATCGCCCGTCAGGCCGCCATTCGCGCAGGTCTGCCCGTCACGGTTGGCGGCATGTCGCTGGACCGTCAGTGCGCATCGGGCATGATGGCGATTGCGACGGCTGCCAAGCAGGTCATCACCGATGGCATGGACATCGTCGATCGGCGGCGGTGTCGACAGCATTTCGCTGGTGCAGACACCGGAAATGCGCGTCAAAGCTGATCCTTGGCTGAAAGAGCACAAGCCCGAAATCTATATGACCATGCTTGAGACGGCGGAAAACGTCGCCGAGCGCTATAACGTCAGCCGCGAAGCGCAGGACGAATATGCCGCGCGCAGCCAGGAACTGACGCATCAGGCACAGCAGGCCGGTCGTTTCGATGACGAAATCGTGCCGATCACCACCAAGATGATGGTGCAGGACAAGGAAACCAAAGAGATTTCCGAGCACGAAGTGACCTTGAAACAGGACGAAGGCAACCGCCCCGGCACCACCGCAGAAAGCCTTGCCGGTCTGAAGCCCGTGTTCAAGGATGGCATCCATCTGGCCGAAGGCAAGTTCATCACCGCCGGTAACGCCTCGCAGCTGTCCGACGGCGCATCCGCCGCCATCGTGATGGAAGCCAAGGAAGCCGAGCGTCGCGGCCTTCAGCCACTGGGTCGCTATGTCGGCGTGATGGCCGCAGGCTGCGAGCCTGACGAAATGGGCATCGGCCCGATCTATGCCGTGCCGAAACTGCTCGAAGCGCACGGGCTCAAGATCGAAGACATCGGTCTGTGGGAACTGAACGAAGCGTTTGCCTGCCAGGTCATTGCATCGCGCGACAAGCTGGGCATCCCTGACGAATTGCTGAACGTGGACGGCGGCGCGATTTCCATCGGGCACCCCTATGGCATGTCGGGCGCACGCATGGTTGGCCACGCGCTGATCGAGGGCAAGCGCCGCGGTGCCAAATACGTTGTCTGCACCATGTGTGTCGGCGGCGGCATGGGCGCTGCCGGCCTCTTTGAGGTTCTGTAAGCGGTCATGGGCGAACTTCTGGTCATCCGCCACGGGCAGGCGTCCTTCGGGGCCGACAACTATGACAAGTTGTCGGACCTCGGGCACCGGCAATCTGCGGCGGTTGGCCGGGCACTGCGTGAAATTGAATGGGTGCCGGACCGTGTGGTCACCGGCACCTTGATGCGCCAAAAAGAAACGCTTGCGTCGATGGGGTTCGATGCGGGCGAGACCCATGAGGGGTTCAACGAATACGACTTTCAGGATCTGTTGCTGGCCCGTTTCAAGGGCGTTGTGCCGCATCAGGTCACCGCGGATCGCAAGACGCATTTCCGCACGCTGCGCGAAACAGTTTTTGAATGGCAGGCGGACCGGATAGAGAACCCGGCCGAGACATGGGCCACCTTCACGGATCGCGTCGAAGCTGCGCGGGCGACCGCCTGCGCGCCCGGTGCCGACCGCGTGCTGGTTGTCAGTTCGGGCGGGGTGATCGGGCAGTTGGTGGCGGCATCGCTGAACGCGCCTGACAAGATGATGATGACCCTGAACCTGCAGATCAAAAACACGTCGATCACCAAATTCGTCTTTACTGAAAAGGCGTTTTTTCTGCATGAATTCAATGCTTCACCGCATATGTTGCTTGGCGACGCCGCCGAAATGCTGACCTATAGCTAAGGATAGACGATCATGAGTACAGACACACAAACGCTCGATATTGCCAAGGTCAGCGCCTATCTGAAGGATCATCTTGCAGGCTTTGAAGGCCCGCTTGAGGTTTCGAAATTTCAGGCCGGGCAATCGAACCCGACCTTTCTTTTGAAAACGCCTGCGCGCAATTACGTGCTGCGCCGCAAGCCGCCGGGCGTTCTGCTGAAATCGGCTCATGCCGTTGATCGCGAGTTTCGCGTGCAAAAAGCGTTGCAAGATACCGATGTGCCGGTGTCGAAAATGCACCTTCTGTGCGAAGATGACGACGTGATCGGGTCGGCGTTTTATATCATGGATCACATCGACGGGCGCAACTTTATGGACCCGCGTATGCCGGACGAAACGAACGAAACCCGCGCCGGCATCATGGACGAAATGAACCGCGTGCTGGCCGCCCTGCACGAGGTTGATATCGACAAGGTCGGCCTGTCGGATTACGGCCCGCCCGGTAACTATTATGAACGTCAGGTCGGCCGCTGGACCAAGCAATATCGCGCATCCGAAACCGAAGACCTGCCCGCAATGAACGAGCTGATTGAAAAGCTGACCGCCAGCATTCCCGAAGATGACGGGCAGCGGACGCTGGTGCATGGCGATTATCGCATCGACAACATGATGTTCGAAAAAGACGGTACCAAATGTCTGGCGGTGCTGGATTGGGAACTGTCCACGATCGGGCATCCTTACGCCGATCTGGCCGCCGTGATCATGCAATGGCAGATGCCCGCAGGCACCGAAGGGCGCGGCTTTGGCGGGGCCGACCGCAAGGCGCTTGGCGTGCCCACGGACGAGGAATTCATCGCCAAATATTGCGAACGACGCGGGATCGATGGCATTGATAACTTTGGGTTTTATTTGGCGTTTTGTTTTTTCCGCATGGCGGGGATCATCCAGGGTGTGCTAAAACGGGCGCTGGACGGAAATGCCTCTAACCCCGAGCGTGCGATGAAAGTGGGGGCTTATGTGCCCGTATTTGCCGCGAACGGGCTGAAGGCGCTGGAAAGAAAATAACATGCGCAACGAAGAGTTCGTGACAGATCCGGCAGAGGCGAAGGACAGGAATTTTGTCACCGCCTTGGCGCGCGGGCTCGATGTACTGCGGTGTTTTCGGCAAAACGAACCCGCGCTGACCAACACCGACTTCGCAGAGCGGACTGGCCTGCCAAAGGCCACGGTGTCGCGCCTGACCCATACCCTATGCGAGCTTGACTATCTTGTCGCAGACCCACGCACCGGCACCTATCGGTTAAGCGCGGGGGTTTTGCAGCTGGGATTTGGCGTGCTGACCAGCATGGAAATCGGTGACCGCGCCGAAGACGAGATGCGCGCTTTGCGCGATGGTCCGAATTCCTATCTGACCGTCGCCATCGGGGAACAGCACCGGCTTGATGTCGTCTATGTGGCCACTCAGCGTTCCCGCGAGGATGTGGCCCTGACGATCCGTGTCGGGTCACGTCTGCCGCTTTTCGATTCCGCCATTGGGCGGGCCATTCTGGTGGGTATGGAAGACGGCGTGCGCGACCGGGCATTTGACCTTGCCGCCAAACAAGGCCCCGAGACCGAGGCCCGTGCGCGCGAAAGCTTTGACACGGCGCGGCAGGAATATGCGGCGAAAGGGTTTTGTTCCAGCTACGGTGAATGGCGCCCCGATGTGAATGGCATAGCGGTCCCGATCTTTTCGCCAAACGGATCGTTGGTCTATGGGCTGAACGTGGGCGGGCCGTCGTTTCATGTGAAGAAAAAGCAGCTTGAGACGGTCTATGCCAAACGTTTGGCCAAGGCCGCCGAGGCGATCAGCATACGGTTCTAGGCAGCAAGATCCCCAAGGGCCCAGGGGCTGCACGGCCAGATAAAATCAATAGATTTCCGGCGGAATGCTGTTCCGCTCTGCGGAACTAGGGCGCAGATTTCCCGCTTCATTTTCAGATAAAACGGCCAATTCTGGCCAGGAACGAATATTGCGCAAAAATAGTCGAAAAAGAACTAAAATTCTTTAACCGGACAGATGTCAGGAAATCGCGCGGAATTGCCCAGAATAGTGACATTTGCCAGGCGCTTTTCCATCCCGAAATACATATTGAATTACAATTAGTTACCGTTTTATGTGCGTAATATCATGGCAGCGGGGCAAGTGGCAGCCGCTGGCGACAGGCAAAAACAGGCACGCAATATATGACATAACTGACGGTATTCCTTGGCAACTTTTGAACAGATACGCTTGACAATGAACCCTATTGTGCAAGGCTCTGCGCAAGGCCAGGCGAACCAAAAACGCATCAATGCGCCGGGCCGTCCTTGGGAGGATTATTATGAAAAATATCACTAAAATCGGCGCGGTTTCCGCGTTTGCTTTGGCGCTTGGCGCGTCTGCTGCCTTTGCCGAAAACATCAAGATCGGGTTTATCGATCCGCTTTCCGGCCCGTTTGCCAGCACAGGCACAAACGGTCTGCACCAGTTTGAATTTGCCGCCGATTACATGATCAACCAAAACGGCGGCGTTCTGAACGGAGACATGTTCGAAGTTCTGCCTTTCGACAACAAGACCAGCCCCAAAGAATCGCTGATCCAGCTTCAGGTCGCCATCGACCAGGGTGTCCGCTATATTGTGCAGGGTAACTCCTCGGGTGTTGCAAACGCGCTGACCGAAGCCGTTGAAAAGCACAACAAGCGCAACCCCGACAGCCGCGTTCTGTTCCTGAACTACGCTGCGGTCGACCCTGCGCTGACCAACGACAAGTGCAACTTCTGGCACTTCCGTTTCGACGCCAACGCTGACATCAAGATGGACGCGCTGACAGACGTTATCGCAAAAGATGACTCGATCAAGAAGGTCTACATCATCGGTCAGGACTATTCGTTCGGCAAAGCCGTGTCCGCAGCCGCAAACCAGATGCTGAAAGAAAAGCGTCCGGACATTGAAGTCGTCGGGGACGAACTGCACCCGATTGGTAAGGTCAAGGACTTTACCCCCTACGCCCGCAAGGTTGTCTCCTCGGGTGCGGATGCCGTGATTACCGGCAACTGGGGCGCAGACATGCTGGGTCTTGGTAAATCCATCATCGACAACGGCTTTGAAGGCCCGATCTATACCTACTATGCCGCAGGGTCCGGTATCACGGCTGCGTTCGGCGAAAAGGGCAAGGGTCGGATCCGTCTGATTTCCCAAGGCGGGATCAACCCGATCGCGTCCGAAGAAGCGCGGACTTTGTACAATGCCTACAAAGAGAAATATCCTGACGGCAACATCGACCAAAGCCGGATCTTCAACACCATCGGTATGTTGGCCAAAGCCATCAACCAAGCGGGAACAGCCGACGATGTCGTCGCCGTTGCCAAGGAACTTGAAGGCATGAAGTACCCAAGCATGTGGGGCGGCGAGCTTTATATGCGTCCACAGGATCACCAGTTGATCCAGGATATGAACATCGGCGTTCACACAGACGAGAACATCGAATTTGACTATGACAATTCCGGCTTCGGCATTCTGACGGAATCCACGGTCAAGAATGCGTCGATGGATATCGCGACAACATGTGAAATGCAGCGCCCTTAACCCGCGCCTGTTCGGCCCGCTCGACTGTTTCGCGCGGGCCGATTTTTCTGAACTTCTTCACCACTCTACTGGAGGGGCCAAATGGACCTCATTCTCGTCAATCTGATCGACGGGCTGGTTACGGGACTTCTGCTTTTCATGCTGTCCGCCGGTCTGACCCTAATTTTCTCGATGATGGGCGTTCTGAACTTTGCCCACGCCAGTTTCTATATGCTGGGCGCGTATTTTGCCTATCAGATCAGCATCGCGCTTGGGTTCTGGGTCGGTCTTTTGATTGCGCCTTTGATCGTGGGCGTTTTGGGGGCGGGTGTTGAACGCTATGGTTTGCGCCGCGTGCACCAATACGGCCACGTGCCGGAACTGATCTTTACCTTCGGCCTGGCCTTGTTGATCGAAGAGATGGTGCAATTCGTTTGGGGTAAGAACCAGCTCCCCTATTCCGTGCCAGAGGTGCTTAATTTCACTGCGTTTGCCATCGCCGGAAACGCCATTCCGGCCTATAAGATATTCATGATCTTTATCTCTGTGGGGATCTTCATTGGCCTGCTGTTTGTGCTGACAAAGACCCGCGTGGGCATGATTATTCAGGCGGCACTTAGCTATCCCCGCACGGTCGAGGCGTTGGGCCATAACGTACCGCTTATATTCATGGGCGTGTTTGGCGTCGGCACCGCGCTTGCCGGTCTGGCGGGCGTCATCGCGGGCCCCGTACTGGGGACATTTCCCGGCATGGCGTTTGTGCTTGGGTCGATCGTGTTCGTGACAATCGTGATCGGCGGGCTGGGGTCGCTTTGGGGTGCCTTGGTCGCGTCGTTGCTGATCGGCTGGATCACCACATTCGCAAAATCCTACAACATCGAGATGTCGAGCATCCTGAACGGGATCGGCATATCAAGGCCGGAAAACCTTGATGAAAGCATCTTCCGCGATTTCTGGAGCATCACAAGCCCGCAGATCGCCGACATCTTGCCTTATATCCTGATGGTGCTGATCCTGATCTTCCGCCCGGCAGGCCTTTTCGGAAAGCGTAGCTCATGACCGTTTCAGACCCTAAAACAGACCCTAAAGGCGCGCGTAGTGACGAGCAAATCACCACTGATCCGACCAACGCCGCGGAAAAGATGCGCACTGGATCACCCGCAATGGCGTTCGCCCCGTGGATCATCGCAGCCGTAGTTCTTGCCTTCCTGCCGCAGATTTTTACCAACAACTCTGCGCTGACGATCATGAACCAGATGGCGATCACCATCGTGTTCGCGCTGGCCTATAACATGCTGCTGGGGCAGGGGGGCATGCTGTCCTTTGGCCACGCGGTATATGCGGGCGTGGGCGGGTTTGCGTGTATGCACATCATGAACATGTCTGATTTTTTCGCCAGCATGCCACTGGTTGTCCTGCCCATCTTTGGCGGTCTTTTCGGGATGGGGCTGGCGATGATCGTGGGGTCGTTTTCAACCCGGTCATCGGGAACCGTGTTTGCCATGATCTCGCTTGGGGTGGGTGAACTGATTGCCGCGTCTTCGGTTATCATCGTCGCTTTCTTTGGCGGCGAAGAAGGCATCAGCGGCGACCGGACCTATGCCCAGCCGTTCTTTGGCATCGAATTTCTACATCAGGAACAGGTGTACTATCTGACAGCCGCCTGGCTGCTGATCGCCGCCTCCCTGATGTTCCTGTGGAGCCGCACACCCGTGGGCCGGATGGCAAACGCGGTGCGTGACAACCCCGAACGTGCAGAGTTTCTGGGCTATTCCTCGCGGTGGGTCCGGTTCTACAGCTTTGTGGCGTCGGGTTTCTTTGCGGGGATTGCGGGTGGACTTTTCGCGATCAACTACGAAATCCTGACTGAAGAGAACCTGAATACCGCGTCTTCCGGGGTGATCCTTCTGGTGACGTTCCTTGGCGGTGTGGGCTTTTTCTTTGGGCCCATCATTGGCGCGATTGCCTTTACGCTGCTGCAAACCGTTCTCAGTCTTTCGACCGAGCTTTGGGCGTTTTATGCGGGCATGCTGTTCGTGGCGACGGTCATGTTCTTTCCCGGCGGTCTGGCCGGTCTGATCATGATGCATGTCCCCGCGTTCAAGCTGGGCAAGGCGGGCGGGCTGATCGTGCCCTATCTGAAAACGCTTCTGCCCGCTGCTATCGGTATCTTTGGCCTTGCCGCCTTGGTGGAGATGACGTTCCATTTCCGGCACGCCGCGCCGGGGGACGAGGTGATGACCGTGTTCTGGACCACCTTTGACAGTCACACCCTGTTACCGTGGCTGATTGCCGGCGGTGTGACGATCATCGCCTTCGCCATCACCAAGGCCACCTCGGCATCCCTGAAAGACGCCTGGAACGAAGCCAACACAGCACGAGGCAAATCATGAGCACACCCGCCCTTGAACTGACCGGCCTGAAGAAAAGCTTCGGGCGGGCCGAGATTATCCGCGGCATCGACCTGAGCATCGGTAAATCCGAACGCCACGCGATCATCGGCCCGAACGGTGCCGGGAAATCGACCCTGTTCAACCTGATCACCGCCCGGTTCGCGCCAACGTCGGGCACGGTCAAGCTGCATGGCGAAAATCTGGCCGGGCTTGAGCCGTTCCAGATCAACCGCAAGGGGCTAAGCCGGTCGTTCCAGATCACCAACATCTTTCCCGCGATGACCGTCTTTGAAAACGTCCGTTGTGCGCTTTTGTGGTCGCAGGGGTACAAATACAGCTTCTGGACGCTGGTGAACCGCAAACGCGAACTGACCGAAGGGGCCGAGGCCATTCTTGAGCAGATCAACCTGCTGGGGCGGCGCAACCTGCCCGCGGGAACGCTGTCTTACGCGGAACAACGCGCATTGGAAATCGGTATCACAATTGCGGGCGGTGCCGATGTCATCATGCTGGATGAACCCACCGCCGGGATGAGCCATTCTGAAACCGACTATATCACCGACCTGATCATGCGCGTCACCGAAGGCAAGACACTGATCATGGTGGAACATGACATGGGCGTGGTCTTTGGCCTGGCCGACCGCATTTCGGTGCTGGTCTACGGCGAAATCATCGCAACCGGAAAACCCGAAGACGTGCGCGGCGACGCCCGCGTGCAAGAGGCCTATCTTGGCGCCGCATTGGAGGCAGAACACTAATGATGCTCGAAGTCACCGATATGCACGCCTATTATGGCAAGTCCCACATCCTGCAAGGGGTGAACCTGAACGTGAAGGAGGGTGAAATCGTCGCCCTTCTGGGCCGTAACGGCGTGGGGCGTTCGACCACCTGCAAGGCCATCATGGGCGAGGTCGAGCCGAAAGGCTCTGTCAAGTTCAAGGGCGAAGAGATTGCGGGCAAGAAAGCGTTTCAGATTGCCAATATGGGGGTCGGCTATGTCCCTGAAAACCGTGATATTTTTCCCGGTCTGACCACCCGGCAGAACCTGACGCTGGGTTTGAAACCTGGCCAGAAAGACGGCTCGGGCCGCTGGTCGATGCAATCCATGTTCGACATGTTCGAAAACCTGGATCGCCGCGCGGATGTTGAAGCGTCGGTTCTGTCGGGCGGTGAACAGCAGATGCTGACCATGTGCCGCACATTGATGGGCGACCCCGATTTCGTCATGATTGACGAGCCGACCGAAGGCCTTTCCCCGCAGATGGTGCAAAAGGTCGCCGAGGTGCTCAAGGAAATCGCAAATCGCGGCATTTCGACGTTGCTGGTGGAACAAAAACTGTCGATCGCGATGGACATCGCGGACCGCGTCTATGTCATGGGGCATGGCCGCGTGGTATTCGAGGGCACACCCGCCGAATTGAAAGCGCGGGATGATGTGCGCAAGGAATGGCTCGAGGTTTGATCCCGGCATCACAGGGTAGATAGATAAAGACGTCGCTTTTTGCGGCCTCATCCTTCTGAGGCCGCATGTCTTGGAAGGATTTTTTGGTGGCATTTGACAAAGACAAGCTGAACCGCATCGGTGACTGGATGCAAAGCTATGTGGATCGCAATCGCTTTGCGGGCTGTTCGGTTCTGGTGGCCGAAGCCGGAACAGAGGTGTATTTCAACGCCACCGGCCAGCGCGATCTGGAGACCGGCAAACCGTTCGAGAGAGACACCGTCGCGCGGATCTATTCAATGACAAAGCCGATCACCTCGGTTGCGATCATGATGCTGGCGGAACGCGGGCTGTTTCACCTGGATGCGCCCGTCTCTGATTTCATCCCTGCGTTCAAAGAGATGCGCTGCCTCAAGGCCGGGGCGACCGATATCGACCAGACGGAACCCTGCCAAACGCCGACGCTGCACCACCTGCTGACCCACACATCGGGGCTAAGCTATCCGTTCAATCCCGGCGTCACGGCCAAGGCGATGGAAAGGCACGACATCCTGTTCCGTGCAGATCAGGGATCGCTGGCCGCGATGACCGACAAGGTGGCGGCCCTGCCGCTGGCGTTTCATCCCGGCACCCGCTGGGAATATTCTGTCGCCATTGATGTGCTTGGCCGCGTGATCGAGGTCGTATCTGGCAAGTCGCTTGAACAGTTCCTGATCGACGAGATCCTGAACCCGCTTGGCATGGACGAGACACGGTTTTCCGTCCCCGAGGCTGCGCGCGACCGTTTTGCCGCCCTTTATTCGCCGCTTGCAGGCAGCGCCTATGCGCTGAACGAGGCAAAGCCCGCAGACCCGACATTGCGCTGTGTGGACCGGCCCGAAAAATCGCCCTTCCTTAACGCTGAAATGCATTCGGGCGGCGGCGGTCTGGTGGGCACGATCGACGATTACCTCAAGTTCACCGAAATGTTGCGCACGGGCGGGGCGGGCATCGTTTCGCCCAAAACGCTGTCGTTCATGATGCGCAACCATTTGCCGGGTGACATCGCGTCGATGGGGCCGGCCAGTTTCGCGGAACAACCCATGGAAGGGATGGGCTTTGGCCTTGGCGGGGCCGTCGTGCTGAACCCCGGACGCGTGCGCGTGCCATCCAGCGTGGGTGATTTCAGCTGGGGCGGCATGGCGTCCACATTCTTTTGGGTCGATCCGGTGCTGGATCTGTCGGTGGTCTTTTTCACACAGCTCGCCCCCTCCAGTTCCTACCCCGCGCGCCCCCAGCTCAAGGCGCTGATCCACGGGGCAATGGTATGAACGAAATTCTCTGGACCCCGTCGCAAGACCGCTATGATGCCTCGACGATGGCCGCGTTTGAACGCTTCCTGAAGCAGAAACGCAACTTGTCCTTCGGCGACTACAACGCCCTGTGGAAATGGAGCGTTGACGACCTTGAGGCCTTCTGGTCCGCGATCTGGGAATTTTTCGACGTTCAGGCCAGCCAGACCTATTCCACGATCCTGGCCAGCCAGAAAATGCCCGGTGCCGAATGGTGCCCCGGTGCGATGCTGAATTTCACCGACCAGATCATGAAGCACGTGGAGAGCCAGCCAGACAGCGACGCGCTGGTGGTGCAGTCTGAGACCTTTGGCCACAAGGTGCTTTCGTGGGCGGATCTGCGGGCGCAAGTGGCCAGTGTCGCGGGGCGTTTGCGGGGGATGGGCGTTGAAAAAGGCGACCGCGTTGTTGCCGTGCTGCCGAACACGGAAACCGCGATGATCGCCTTTCTGGCGACCGCCAGCATCGGCGCGATCTGGTCGCTTTGTGCGCCCGACATGGGCCACGTCGCCATTCTGGACCGCTTCAAGCAGATCGAACCCAAGGTGCTGATCGCACAAGACGGCTATGTTCACGCGGGCAAGACCATTGACCGTCGCGAGATTCTGGCGGGGATCGAGGCGGAATTACCCAGCCTGATCCAATGCGTGACGGTGCCTTTTGTCGGTGAACTGCCATCGGGCCACATCGCGTGGGATGATTTGCTGCACGATGATGCGACCTATGAAGCAACGCAAGTGCCCTTCGATCATCCGCTTTGGATCGTCTATTCATCCGGCACCACAGGCAATCCGAAACCCATCGTGCACGGGCATGGTGGCATCATTCTTGAATCCGCCAAACAGTCGCTGCACCATGATTTCAAACGCGGCGACCGCTATTGCTGGCTGACGTCATCGGGCTGGATCATGTGGAATTCGCAGTTCACCGCTTTGGGGCAGGGGGCCACCGTCGCCATGTTTGACGGCGCGCCGAACCATCCCGACATGGGCGTCGTCTGGCGCTTTGTCGCGGACGAAAAGCTTGATTTCTTTGGTGCCGGTGCCGCGTTCTTCAGCGGGTGCATGAAGGCTGGCGTGAAACCGCGCGAGGATGTCGATCTGAGTGCTCTCAAATCGCTGGGGTCCACCGGATCGCCGCTCAGCTCTGACGCCTATGACTGGATCTACAAACACGTCAAGGAAGACGTCTGGCTTGCGCCTATCTCGGGTGGCACAGATCTGGCGGGGGCGTTCGTTCTGGGCCATCCCGGCATGCCCGTGCGTGCGGGTGAAATGCAGTGCCGTGCCCTTGGCAACGCGGTGCGTGCCTATGACGAAGACGGCAATGAACTGATCGGTGCCGTGGGTGAACTGGTCTGCACCGCACCGCTGCCGTCCATGCCGCTGTTCTTCTGGGGCGATGAAGACGGATCGCGCCTGCACGACAGCTATTTTGATACCTACCCCGGCGTCTGGCGCCACGGTGACTGGATCGAGATCAACGAACACGGCGGGTCCGTGATCTTTGGCCGGTCGGACGCCACGATAAACCGCAAAGGGCTGCGCCTTGGCAGCGCCGAGATTTATCAGGCCGTCGAAGGCCTCGATGATGTGATGGACAGCCTTGTCGTCGATCTGGAGTTTCTGGGCCGCGAAAGTTTCATGCCGCTGTTCGTGGTGCCTGCCAAGGGTGTCGCTTTTGACGACACGCTCAAGGACAAGATCAACGGGGCCATCCGCAAGAATGTATCCGCGCGGTTCATCCCGAACGAGATCGTCGAAGTGACTGAAATCCCCCGCACTTTATCGGGTAAAAAGCTTGAGGTTCCGGTGAAAAAGCTGTTGCTTGGCCAGGATCCCGAAAAGGTCGTGAACCGCGATTCAATGGCCAATCCGGACAGCTTTGATTTCTTTATCGCCTATGCCGAAAAACGGGCGACCCAAAAGGACTGATCCATGACAGACGTCGCCCGCCAATTGCTTGAGCTTCTCGATATCGAACAGCTTGAGGTCGATCTGTTCCGTGGTATCGGATCGGGGGGCGAAACCACGACGCGGATCTTTGGCGGCCATGTTATCGCGCAGGCGCTGATGGCCGCCTATCGCACGGTGCCCGACCGTACCTGTCATTCGCTGCACGCTTATTTCATCAGGCCCGGCGACCCATCGATCCCCGTGATCTATCAGGTGGACCGCGCGCGCGATGGTGGCAGTTTCACCACCCGCCGGGTTGTCGCGATCCAGCATGGCAAACAGATCTTCAACCTGTCGGCGTCTT
Source organism: uncultured Alphaproteobacteria bacterium (assembly GCA_963728645.1). Taxonomy (GTDB): domain Bacteria; phylum Pseudomonadota; class Alphaproteobacteria; order Rhodobacterales; family Rhodobacteraceae; genus Sulfitobacter. The sequence continues at coordinate 74,665 of CAVSLU010000013.1, forward strand.
TTCATGTGGAAGAGGAAGGTTGGGATTACCAACATCAGATGCCCGACGTCAAAGGCCCCGAACATTGGCTTGACCGCCCTGATCTGCGCGAGCCTTATATTGACCGCATCCCGGAACGGCACCGCGATGATTTTCTGCGCGAACGCCCGATTGAAATTCGCGAGGTTGATCCGCGCGACCTGTTCGAGCCGGAAAAGACGTCGGACAAGAACTATCTATGGTTCCGCATGGAGGCGGCGAAAGGGCAGGATCCGATCATGCAGCAATGCCTGCTGGCCTATGCGTCTGATATGAACCTGCTGGGATCGTCCCTGCGCCCGCACGGATTAACGTGGTTTCAGGGCAAGGTCATGACCGCCAGTCTGGACCACACGATGTGGTTTCACGCCCCGATAGATTTCTCGGAATGGCATCTCTACGAGCTTGATGCGCCTTTCACGGGCGGTGCGCGGGGATTTAACCGCGGCCTGATTTACAACCGGAACGGCCAACTGGCCGCCAGCGTCGCCCAGGAAGGGTTGATGCGCCCCTACAAACCGAAAGCGAAATCAGAATGACACATACCGGTGGCCGCTATCCGGGGTGGCGCCCCGGTATTGAACTGCGTGATGATTGGCTTGCGTTGGTCAATGAACCCATCATCGACCCCGCGCGCGAGATTGTCGATCCGCACCATCACCTTTGGCGGCACGGAACCGAGGATAATCCCGCGATCTACGAGATGGACGCGCTGTGGCGCGACACCGGTTCAGGGCATAACGTGGTGCAGACGATGTATATCGAATGCCGGTCCTACTGGGATCTGGACGCACCCGCGCATCTGCAATCGGTGGCTGAAACCCGTGCTGTTGCTAAATGGCCGCGACCGCTGGAGGGGTCACGCCAAGATCGCAGGCATCATTGCGCAGACGGAACTGGTCCTTGATCCAGCGCTGCTGCACGAGGCGCTGGATGCGCATGAAGAGGCTGGCCAAGGTCTGTTCCGCGGCATCCGCAATTCCGGGGCGCGTGATCCCGAACCTGAAACCCTTGCCATTCCGGGGCGCGGTGTCCCCAATCAATACGGCGATCCCGATTTCCGGCGCGGCGCGGCAATCCTTGGCGAACGCGGCCTGACGCTCGACAGCTGGCATTATCACCACCAGCATCAGGAGTTTCTGGATCTCGCCCGCGCCTGCCCGAATACGACGCTGATCCTTGATCACTTTGGCACGCCCCTTGGCGTCGGCCGGTTCGAGGGCAAACGCGACGAGATTTTCGAGGCGTGGAAGGATCATATGGCTGAACTGGCCGAATGCCCCAATGTGATGGCCAAACTTGGCGGGCTATGCATGCCCGACAACGGATATGGCTACATGCACCGCGATCTGCCGCCCTCATCAGACGAAATCGTCGAGGTGCAGGGCAAATGGTACGCGCATATGCTTGAAGTATTCGGCCCTGACCGCTGCATGTTCGAAAGCAACTTTCCCGTAGACCGCACCGCCGTCAGCTATCCGGTGATCTGGAATGCGTTCAAGAAAATGTCTGCCGACCTGTCTGAGAGCGACAAGGCCAAGCTGTTCGCAGGCACCGCGCGGCGGGTGTATAATCTGCCGCCCGCATAAGGCGGACGGCAGAGGGTCACGTCAGGCGAATTTGAAAAAGCACAGTTTGTTGCCGTCAAAATCGCGCACATAGGCACCATAGAAGCGGTCGGGCACGCGCTGGCCCGGTTCCCCTTCGTCGGTGGCGCCAAGTTCGATTGCGCGGGCGTACATCTCGTCCACTTCCGCCTTGGTGTCGGCGGTAAAGGCCACCATCACGCCATTGCCGGGGTGTGGGGCTTCCTTGTTGTAAGGCTCGCAGACCGAAATCATCGGGGTGCCGCCGCCGGTGCCGATCATCGCGATGCGGCCTGCATCAACCAGCACCTTGGCACCCTTGCTTTCAAACAGATCGCAATAGAACTTTTTCGACCGTTCCATGTCAGCCACGCCGACAGTTGTATATCCGATCATTTACGCTTCTTTCTTGGGGTTGCGAACATGGCCGTAAGCGCGGTTCAGCTTGCGCATCCCGCCGATCCAACGGTCATAGTTGTCGGTTTTCTTGCGCATATATTCCAGCACCTGCGGGTGGGGCAGCACAAGGAACGTCTCGTTGCGGATTGTCTCGACACAGGCGTCGGCCACGGGTTCCGGTTCCAGCAGCCCGTCGATGGAGGCGACTAAATCCTCGTGCCCGCGTGTCATCTCGCTGCGCACAGCCTGGGGGCACAGGACCGATACCTTGATCCCGTCATCGCCATGCGTCAGCGCCAACCATTCGGCCAGGGCAACGGCGGCGTGTTTGGTCACACCGTATGGCGCACAGCCGACCTGGTTCAGCAAGCCTGCCGCCGACGCCGTATTCAACAGATAGCCGCCCCCGCGTTCGATCATGCGCGGCACCAGATGACGGGCGGCCCAGACATGGGCCATCACATTGATGTCCCAGATGCGCTGCCAGTCGTCGTTTGGCACTTCGACCCCGCCCGCGACCAGAATACCGGCGTTGGAACAAAACAGATCAATCGGGCCGATATCAGCCTCGACGGCTTCGATCATGTCCGCGATCTCTTGCTCAACCGCGACATTGACACCGAACGCCACGCCGCCGATCTGATCCGCAACAGCCTGCGCGCCGTCCTTGTTCAGATCGACGCAAACGACCTTCAGTGCCCCTTCGGCCGCGAACTTGATCGCCAGCGCCTTGCCGATGCCGCTGGCGGCACCGGTGACGACACATATTTTATCTTTCAGTTCCATATCTGCCCCTTACGTCCACATGTTCGATCCGCCACACACGGTCAGCGCCTGACCGGTCATGTAGCGGCTTGCATCAGAGGCAAGGAAAACCGCAAGCCCCGCGAAATCCTCAGGCTCGCCCAGACGGCGCAGGGGGATCTCGTTCTTGATGCGTTTCTCGACTTCGGGGTTGTCCCAAAGCTCGCGGGCAAACTCGGTACGCACAAGGCCGGGGCAGATCGCGTTAAAGCGGATGCCCTTGGGGCCAAACTCTGCCGCAAGGTTGCGCACCAGCCCGATCAGCGCCAGCTTGGACATCCCGTAGGTGCCCAGCATGACCGACGGCTTGAATGCCCCGATCGACGAGGTGAAGGCCATCGAACCGGCACCCTTTTCGACCATATCGGGGGCCACCATCTGCGCCAGCCACAAATTCGACTGTACGTTGGCGTTCATGGTTTTCTGATAGGCATCGTCAGGGATTTCAGATGTGGGCCCGTAATAGGGGTTCACGCCCGCGTTGCCGATCACGATGTCGATCTTGCCCGCACGTTCGTGCGTTTCGTCGACCAGCGTTTGCAGCTGTTCCTTGTAGCCGACGTTGCACGCGACGGCATAGGCCTTGCCCTTGCCAAGCGCGTTGATCTCGGCCGCCGCAGTATCCAGCTGATCCTGCTTGCGGGCCGAGATGACAACAGTCGCGCCGTGTTCGGCCAAAGCTTTAGCCATCGCCAGCCCCATGCCCTTGGACGCACCCGTCAGCAGGGCAACTTTACCGGTGAGGTCGAACAAACTCATACGCCCCCCCGCATCCGGCCTGTCGCGATTTCTTCGCGGGCGCGCGATGTGCGCAGGTTGGATTCCTTGTAATCCTTGACCTCAGCGCGCGCGATCACGTGGTGATGCACCTCGTCCGGGCCATCCGCATAACGCAGGGTGCGCTGCGAAGTGTACATGTTCGACAGCGGCGACCACTGCGAAATACCCGTTGCACCATGCACCTGCATCGCCTGATCGATGATGTTGCAGACTTTTTCCGGCACCATCGCCTTGATCATGCTGACCCAGATGCGGGCTTCCTTGTTGCCCAGAACGTCCATCGCCTTGGCCGCTTTCAGAACCATCAGGCGCATGGCTTCGATCTCGATCTTGGCGCGGGAAATCGTTTCCATGTTCTTGCCCAGATCGATGATCTTCTTGCCAAACGCTTCGCGCGACAGGCCGCGTTCGATCATCAGATCCAGCGCCTTTTCCGCCGCCCCGATAGAGCGCATGCAGTGGTGAATACGGCCTGGCCCAAGACGGACCTGGCTGATTTCAAACCCGCGTCCTTCACCCCAAAGCATGTTGGCTTCGGGCACGCGCACATTGGTGAACTTGATGTGCATGTGGCCATGCGGCGCGTCGTCATGGCCGAAGACATGCATCGGGCCGACGATTTCAACGCCGGGGGTGTCGATGGGCACAAGGATCTGGCTTTGCTGGCGGAAAGGTTCGCGCATCGGGCGACGTTTTGACCATCGTGATCATGATCTTGCAGCGCGGATCGCCCGCGCCTGAGATATAGTATTTCTCGCCGTTGATGACCCATTCGCCGTTTTCCAGCACGGCAGAGGTCGAGATGTTCTTGGCATCCGACGACGCCATATCGGGTTCGGTCATCGCAAAGGCAGACCGGATTTCACCGGCAAGCAGCGGTTTCAGCCACTTTTCCTTTTGTTCAGGCGTGCCGATGCGTTCCAGCACTTCCATGTTGCCGGTATCGGGCGCGGAACAGTTCAGCGTTTCAGACGCAAGCGGGCTTTTGCCCAGTTCGGCCGCGATATAGGCGTAGTCGAGGTTCGACAGGCCTTCGCCGGTTTCGGCGTTCGGCAAAAAGAAGTTCCACAGCCCGCTTTCGCGCGCTTTCTTCTTTGCGGTCTCCAGCAGTTCAAGCTGACCGGGGGCATGCGACCAACGGTTTTCGCGGCCTTCACCCAAGGCGTAATATTCATCGGTGATCGGATCGACGTTTTCGCGGATATGTTTGATGACGGCGGCCAAAAGCGGCTTTTTGTCTTCCGACATCTCCAGATTGTTCATTCCGGCCATTGCTTCGTTATGTGACATGCGTTGCCTCCTGGCAGTTAATTTCGGATTATTTGTTGACCCAGTTGGGTTTACGTTTCTCGACAAAGGCCTGAACGCCTTCCTTGAAGTCTTCGGTCTGAGCCAGATCACCCTGCACGACGCGGCTGTATTCCAGGCTTTCGGGCAGGCCATCGGCCACGTTCATGCTGTTCAGGATGCGCTTGGTCGCCTTGACCGATGACGGCGAGACAGAGCAAAGCTGCTCTGCCAGCTCCATCGCGCGCGGCATCAGCTTGTCGGCGGGCAGCACCTCGTTGCAGCAGCCCAGTTTCAGCGCCTCGGCCGCATCAATTGTGCGGCCTGTCAGCATCAGTTCCTGTGCCGCCAGACGCCCGATATAGCGCGACAGACGCTGCACACCGGACGGCAGAGGCGAAGAAGCCGACCTTGACCTCGGGCAGCGCAAATTTCGCGTTCTCGGACGCAAGGATAATGTCGCAAGACAGCGCCGTTTCAAACCCGCCGCCCATGGCAAAGCCGTTGACCGCCGCGATGATCGGCTTTTCCAGATCAAAGCGGGAAGACAGACCGGCGAAACCCGTCGCCGCCAGCGTCTTTTTCGACCCGCCCGATGCGGTGGCTTTCAGATCGTTGCCTGCGGAAAACGCCTTGTCCCCGGCACCCGTCAGAACAGCGACCCACAGGTCCTGATCAGCGGCGAAATCATCCCAGCAATCGCTCATTTCCTGATGCATGTCGGCGTTGACGGCGTTGTACACCTCGGGCCGGTTCATGGTGACGATCAGGATATGTCCCTGCTTTTCGGTGGTGATGTACTCATAGCTCATGTTTTCAGCCCTCCGGTATCAATCTCGGTAAACTTGCCGCCCGTGCGCGCCAGATCGCGCAGCAGATCGGCGGGGGCGAATTCGGGGTCATGTTCGCCCAGACGTTCCATCACATCCAGAACCGCCTGCGCGCCGACCATATCGCCATAGAACATCGGGCCACCCTTGTCGGCGGGCCAGCCATAGCCGTTCAGCCAGACCACATCGATGTCGGACGGGCGCTGCGCCTTGTTTTCTTCGAGAATTTTGACGGCTTCGTTGATCATCGGATAAATGCAGATCTCGATGATCTCGTCCTGCGACATTGACGTTTCTTCCGCGCCGGTGACGTTCTTGATGATGCCCGCCGTCACCTTGGATGGCACGGGTTTGCGATTTTCGTCATAGTCATAAAAGCCCGCCTGGGTCTTCTGGCCGCGACGGTCCATTTCGCACAGCATGTCGCGGATCGGGTTTTCGGTGGTCGCCCCCTTGGACCAGCCGATATCAAGACCGGCAAGGTCGCTCATCTGGAACGGCCCCATCTTGAAACCAAAGGCGTTCAGGGCGGCATCCACGTCCCACGGCATCAGCCCTTGGGCCAACAGCTTGTTCGCCTGCTTTTGCCGCGCGAACAGAATTCGGTTGCCGACGAAACCGGGGCAGACGCCGACCAGCACAGCGATCTTGTTGATCTTCTGCGCAAGGTCCATCGAGGTGGCGACGACATCATCCGCCGTATGCTTGGCGCGGACGACCTCGAGCAGTTTCATCACATTGGCAGGCGAGAAAAAGTGCAGCCCGATCACGTCTTCGGGGCGGTTCGTCATTGCGGCGATTTCGTCGATGTTCAGCGCCGAAGTGTTTGTGGCCAGGATCGCGCCGGGCTTCATCACGCGGTCAAGTTCGGTGAAAATCTTGCGCTTCAGCTCCATGTCTTCGAACACCGCTTCGATCACCAGATCACACTCGGCAAGTGCTGACAGTTCAAGCTGGCCGTTGAAACGGTTCATCCGCGCCTCGACCTCTTCCTGCGGGAAGCGGCCCTTGTCGGCGCTGCGCTGATAGTTGCCGCGCACAACCTTGAGGCCGCGATCCAGCGCTTCTTGCGTGGTTTCAACGATGGTGACAGGGATGCCAGCGGTGGCAAAGTTCATTGCGATACCGCCGCCCATCGTGCCTGCCCCGATGATGCCAACCGTTTTGATGTCGCGCAGGGGCGTTCCTTCGGGCAGGCCGGGGACATTCCACGCGGCTTTTCCAGCGGCGCCAATATAGTTGCCGATCTCTTCTTCAGAGGGATGGTTCATGGTCTTCCTTTCTTCGCAGGCCCAACGGCCTAAAGTTCCAGACAGGCCGCGCGGATCACGCGCCGGTCAATCTTGTCGGTGGCACCACGGGTCAACGGACCCGCCTGACACCACAGTTTTTCGGGGATCTTGAATTTCGCAAGCCGGCCCTCCAGGTGGGTGGCCATTTCTTCGGGTGTGATCTGCGTGCCATCGCGTGTCTGGATGGCGGCACCCACAACTTCGCCCAAGCGGTCGTGCGGAACAGAAAACGCGCAGGCTTCGATCACGTTTGGATGTGTGTGCAGCGCCCCTTCGACATCCAGACAGGCGATGTTTTCGCCGCCGCGGATAATGATGTTCTTCTTGCGATCCAGAATGGTGATGAACCCTTCTTCGTCGATCACGCCCAGATCTCCGGTGCGCAGCCAGCCGTCTTGCATGGTTTCGGCTGTTGCATCCGGTTTATTCAGGTAACAGCGCATATTTGCGGGGCTTTTGACGGTGATTTCGCCCAGTTCCCCTTGGGGAACGTCGTTGCCTGCGTCATCCAGAAACCGCACATCCTGCAAGGGCGGGTGCAATTTACCTGCGGCATTGGGGCGCTTGTTATAGTCGGCACCGACCATCCCGATACCAAGTGCGTTGGTTTCGGTCATGCCCCAGCCGGTCGCGATTTCGGCGGCAGGGAACTGGTCTTGCAACTGCGCCACCTGCGCGGCGGGTCGTTTCGCCCCGCCTGCGCCAAGCCACGTCAGCGTCGGCAGCGTTTCGCCCATACGTCTGGCCGCTTCCAGCAGGTCGGCGGATTGCGTCGGCACGCCAAGAAAGCGGCTGACGCCTTCGGCCTTGATCACGCGCACCGCTTCTTCCGCGTCCCATTTGTGCAGCAGCGCGATCTTGGCACCCGCAGGCATCCCCAGCAGGAACAGCGGGTGCGTTGCGGTGACGTGAAACAGTGGCGTGACCACCAGCGCGGAAAGCCGGGGCGGTTCGGGCGCATCGGGGGCAGGCGGCGTGACCAGAGGGGCGGCGACAGCCTGAACCAGCCAACTGAACACCGCGCTGACAGCGCTGCGGTGGGTCTGGACAACGCCCTTGGGTTTGCCGGTCGTGCCCGACGAATACATGATCGCGAAATCATCGTCGGTCTCCAGCGTGACCCCTTCGATCGGGGTTGCGGGCATATCGGCCTTAAGGGCGGTCAGCGTTTGATCCGCCATCCCTTCGCCATCGCGCACCCCGATGATCGTCAGGCCCAGCGGGTCGACCAGCGGCTGCATCCGCTCAAGCCGCGGGCCATCGGCAAAGACCGTCCGCGCACCGCTGTCTTGCAGGGCATAGTCCAGCTCTTCGGTTGTCCACCATGCGTTGATGAACACCGTCACAGCCCCCGCCGACGCGATGGCCAGCATCAGCATCAACAGTTCGGGATAGTTGCGCATCGCGATGGCGACATGATCGCCTTCGCGGATGCCCAGTGTGTCGCGCAACGCATGAGAGATCCGGTGCACCTCGGCGCAGAATTCATCATAGGTCCAGCGTTCATCGCGGTAGACCAGAAAATCGGCGGCACCGTTATCCTGCTTTTCGCGGCTGGCCAGCATCAGCGCGCCGACCGTGCCGGGAATATTCTTGAACGTCCGGAATGTCACACCGCGAATATCTGTCTCCACGACCTCGAACATCGGATTGGTCCGGGTGGTGTGATGGATCGCCTCTTCGAGGGTCATTGCCGTCATGGGCGCACCCCGCGAAATTGCAGAACTTCCGATCGTGCGGCCATAAATTCCCCTCCCTTGACGAGCCTTTGGCGGACGCTCCTCCACGATTGTCCGCGACTCTTGTGCGCATAGCCTAAGCGCTAAATTTCGCGCTGCCAATACCGCATAACGGAACGATGTTCCGCAAGCTGACATTTGACAGGATTTTTACGCCCAAACGGCCCGTGAAACAGCGGCACCGCTGAAACCTTTGGAAAACTGACCACGATTGCGCTGATAAAGAAAGGCCTGATTTTTGCAGTGATCCTAAAATCGCGCAGGCTTAATCAATGGCAAACAAAGACATCTGTACCAACCCGTTCAACCGCGCCCCATGCCCCACGAACAAGGTGCGATTGACCCAGTCATAGCGGTCATCGCCGGTCTCAAGCCGCGCGTGGGTACGCATGTAATAGGCGTCATGCGGCACTTCTTCGCCCCGCACCAACGCATCCAGCACCTCGGCCGGGCCATGACGATAGCCGTAGTTTATGATCTCGATCAAGGCACCATCGTCGGTTTCGATGGCATAGCGCGTGTCCAGTTCTGTCAGCCCGCTGGCGAATTGCGTTTGCCAGTCTGCGCCGACGTTCAGGATCTTGCCGTTGATCAGCGGCCCCTTGGCCACCCCACCGATGATGGGAATGATCCGCCGCACGCCGGCGCGGCCCGCGCCCATGTGTCGGATCGGATCCAGCGTGACCGTCAGATCGGTGATGTGACGCAAGGCGGGCGGCGGCAAAATCGACATGTGTTTTCCTTGTCCGTGTTGGTTTTCCGGCACGATCATGCGCCGGACGGGGCGGAACGCGCAACCCGGCCATGACGGTGCATTTTGCTTGCCTTGATCGCCCGGATGGGAATATCTGTTCGGCAGCAGAACTAATCCGAGGCCTCGCATGACCAAGCAGACGCACCCCTCATCGTTGTCGGACACCCCGGATGATTTGTCTTTCGCCGTCAAGAAAAGCGATCTGCCTGATTTCACCGGCTATCTGATCAAGCGGGCGTGGGTTACGATCCAGCGTGATCTGCGTGAAATGCTGCTGGGTTTCAACATGAGCCAGCGCAGCATGTCCGTGCTTTCCGTCGTGATCGCCAACCCCGACATCAACCAAAGCGATGTGGCCACGGCATTGGATATTGAACGGTCGGGTATGGTCGTGATCGTGGACGAGTTGAGGGGCTGGACCTGATCCGCCGCGAACGCGCGCTGACCGACCGGCGCGCCTATGCCTTGCGCGCAACGCTCAAGGGCCAGCGTCTGCATGACAAGGTGCGCGCCGAATCGTGGCCCATGAAGACCGGATTTTCGCCAGCCTGAGCGCAGATGACCGTGCGACGCTGCACGCGATCCTGTCGAAACTTGTCGGCAACTGATTGCCCTTCAGACGTGTCCGGATACAGCGCGCACCCGCGACGCATTAGGGCGACCTGAAACAACAGGCCGCCCCGCTGCGGTTCTGGCTACATCTGCGACTTTTCCTTGATCAACGCCTTGGCCTGATCGATCAGCGCCTGTCCGTCAAAGCCCTTGCCTTCGGCTTCGGCCACCCAACGCTGGATCACGGGCTGGGCCGCCTCTTTAAAGCGGGCGACTTCCTCGGCGGGAAGCGGGATGATGTTGTTGCCGTTCTTGACGGCAATCTCGCGGCCCGGCGCATCGTAGTCATACATCACCTGAGCGGCAAACGCGCTAAGGGCCGCACCCGAATTCCTGATCGATCGCGGCACGCTGCTGATCGCTTAGTGCGGCATAGGCGTCCTTGTTCATCACCAGCACGATCGTCGCCGTATAAAGCGCTTCTGGCCCGGTAAATTCGGTGTGGTTGTTCACCAGCTCGGCCAGACGAATGGAGGGCGTGACTTCCCACGGGATCACGGTGCCCTCGACCACGCCTTTCGACAGCGCTTCGGGGATGGCGGGCAGGGGCAGGCCGACTGGGGGTCGCGCCCAGTTCGGACAGCATCTCGTTGATCACACGGGTTGGGCCGCGCAGTTTCTTGCCCGCCAGGTCTTCCAGTTTGGTCACGGGTTCCTTGGTGTGGATCACGCCCGGCCCGTGCACCCACGCGCCAAGCACCTTGAGATCCTTGTATTCGCCATCCTGCAAATCATCCTCGACCAACTGCCAGAACGCCAGCGATGTCGCAATCGGGTCGGTCATCATGAAGGGCAGTTCAAAAACCTCGGTCTTGGGATAGCGCCCCGGGGTATAGCCGACAACGGTCATCGCCATGTCCACGACCCCGTCTATCGCCTGATCCATCAGCTCTGGCGGGCGACCCCCAAGGGCCATCGCGTCGAAATGTTCGATTTTCAAAGTGCCGTCGGATGCGGCTTCGACACGTTCGGCCCAGGGTTTCAGGATATGTTTCGGAACGGTTGCCACGGGCGGCAGAAACTGGTGCAGGCGCAGTGTCGTGGTTTCGGCAAATGCCGCGCCCGCCGTCATCATGGTGCTGGCAAATACGCCCGCCGCCACGGATTTCATCAAGGTACGTCGCTTCATGGGTGTCCTCCCTAGGGTATGATGCAGCTTTTGCGCTGCTTTTTATCCGGTACCGCAGCCTGTGCGATAACGGGGTCTTTTGCTATCGGAATTTCGGGGCGCGCTTTTCAAGGAACGCCCGCAAGCCTTCGTCGGCATCAGGGTTGGCCTGCGACACCGCCGCGCTAAGGCTTTCGACATAAAGACCGTCGGCCTTTGACATATCCGCGATGCGGCTGATCGAATTGACCATCATATAATTCGACACCGGTGCATTGCGCGCGATCTTGCCCGCCAGTTCCATCGCAAGCGCCATCGCTTCGCCGTCGCCCACGGCATAATGCGCCAGCCCCAGCCGCACGCCTTCTTCGGCGTTGTATTTGCGGCCCGTCAGCATCATTTCGGTCATCCGGTCGGCACCAAGAATACGACCCACGCGCACCGTCGCGCCGCCGCCCACGAAAATGCCGCGCCGCCCTTCGGGAAGCTGGAAGATCGTCGAGGGTTCAGCAATGCGCACATGGGTCGAGGTCGCCAGCTCAAGCCCGCCGCCGATTGCGGCACCGAAGATGGCAGACACCACAGGCAGCCCGCCAAACTGGATCATGTCCATCACGCCGTGCCATCCGCGTGAATGGTAAAGCGTTTCCTCGGTCGAGCGTTTGACATGTTCGCTGAGGTCCAGCCCCGAACAGAAATGCCCCGCCGTGCCCGTCAACACGGCAACACGTGCCTGCGCCGGCGGGTCCATGAAAAATGCCTTGAGCGCACCCAGCAGATCGTCATTCATCGCATTGCGCTTGTCAGGGCGCGTCATGGTCAAAACCGCGATGTCGCCTTGCAGGTCAACGTTCAGCACATCGGGGTTCGCGGCGGCTTTGGTCATGGGATGGATCCTTGGAAAACAGATTTAGGTGAATAGAGCAATTGTTCTATTGAATAGCAATATATTTTGTTTCAGACTTGCACAAAGATTAATCCCCAAGGGACCGCCCGCCATGATCGACTTTGACAAAATCCGCGCCATCGACATTCACACCCATGCCGAAGAACCCTGCGGGTGCCATTCGGACGACGGCTATGACGATCTGCAATCGACGATGGCCAACTACTTTGGCGCGCCCTGGAAACACCCGCCCACCATGCAGCAGACGGCTGCACATTACCGCGAACAGAACATCGCCGCCGTGATCTTTCCCGTCGATGCCGAACGCGAAACCGGATACCGCCGCTACAAGAACGAGGAAGTGGCCGAAATCGCAGCGGAAAACGATGATGTGCTGATCCCGTTCGCGTCGATCGACCCTTGGAAGGGCAAGATGGGCGTGCGCGAGGCGCGGCGCTTGATCCGCGACTTTGGCATCAAGGGGTTCAAGTTCCATCCCACCATGCAGGGGTTCTATGCCAACGACCGCATGGCCTATCCGCTGTACGAAGCCATCGCCGAAGAGGGCGGCATCGCGCTGTTTCACACCGGCCAGACCGGCGTCGGGTCTGGCATGCCCGGCGGGAACGGGATGCGGCTGAAATATTCGAACCCAATGTACATGGACGATGTCGCGGTGGATTTTCCCGACCTCAAGATCATCCTGGCGCACCCCAGCTTTCCTTGGCAGGAAGAGGCGCTGTCGGTCGCGCAGCACAAGCCGAATGTCTATATCGACATGTCCGGCTGGTCGCCCAAATACTTCCCGGAAATCCTTGTGCGCTACGCCAATTCGATCCTGAAGAAAAAGATGCTGTTCGGGTCTGACTGGCCGATGATCACACCCGAACGCTGGCTTTCGGATTTCGAGAAGATCAACATCAAGGACGAGGTGCGCCCGCTGATCCTCAAGGAAAACGCGATGCGCCTGCTGGGTGTGACGGGTGGCAGCGCCGAGGCGAAACCGCAGGAAGGTGGCAAGCCGCAGCCGGTCTAGTGTCCGCCTGCCGCCGCGCCTGAAGGTTCCCTTGATCAGTTCGGGCAGGCGCGTCGCGGGCGGTGTGTTCCGGCTGCGCAAGCTGCGCACGATGCCGTCGATCACCGTCATGCCAACGCCGGGCAGGTTACCCAGTTGCACTGATTCCAGCATGTTCTTGCCCGGCGCGTGTTGCGCCTGATCCATCAGCACGAAATCGGCGCATTTGCCGACCTCGATCAGCCCGGTGTCCAGCTTGCGCTGACGCGACGTGTTGCCGTTGCCGAAACAGAACGCGACCTCGGCTGGAACATTGCCCAGCGACGACAGCATCGCCACCATCCGCATGATGCCCAAGGGCTGCACGCCCGATCCTGCCGGCCCGTCGGTGCCCAGAATGATCTGATCCAGCTTGGCAAGCTCGCGCGCGGTGTTCAGCGTCAGCAGCGCCGCGCGTTCATTGCCGTTATGCACAATCTCAAGCGCCGCTTTGCAGTTTTCGCAAAGGCAGATGATCTGATCATCAGGCAGCGCCGAATGTCCGCCGTTGATGTGCCCAACAACATCCGTGCCCGTCTCAAGCACCATATCGGCGTCGATCAAGCCCGATCCGGGGATCGACGGCCCGCCGGTGTGGATCGTGCTTTGCATCCCGTATTTACGCGCCCAGCCAATCATCTGGTTCGCGGTCTTGCCGTCCTTGACCGTGCCAAGCCCGACCTCTCCGATCAGGGTCACGCCCGCTGCGCCCATCTGGCGGAAATGTTCTTCCTCAAGCCCTTGTTGCAGCAGCGGCGCACCTGCGTGCACCTTGACACCCGAGGGGCGGAAATTCTCGTACCAGCGCTGCGCTGCAATCGCCATCGCGACGGTGCCGACGGGATCGTTCGGGCGCCCCGGCATGTGGACCTCGCCCGCCGAAATCAGCGTGGTAACGCCGCCATGCAGGGTCGAATCGATCCATCCCAGCTGTTGCTGGCGCGGGGTGTAATCGCCCACAACGGGGTGGATATGGCTGTCGATCAGACCGGGGGCAAGGGTCACGTCATGCGCGTCGATAACCGTGGTGGCCCCCTCGCAATCGAGATCCTTTTCCGCCCCCCATGCCGAAATCCTGCCGTCCAGCGCGATCAGGCAATCCCCGTCGAAAACCGGTTCTTCCATCTTGCCCGACAGGATCATGCCAATGTTGCGGATCACAAGTTTTGCGGGGGTGTCTGACATGAGAAATGCCTTTCATTCAGCAGATGTTCATTTGAACGCTAACAGAAATCCCAAACCGATCAAGATGGTTTGACCCGCCCTTTTTCATATGCCTGCTAACAAGAAAAAGCGCCAAAAACCGGGCCGGAAAGCGCCCGCATCCGGATGCGCCACAGGCCTTGTGCCTGAAAAAGCATCTGATCACCGCTTTGCCCCCTGAATTGATTTGACACAATGGCTGCCTGTAATTCTTATTAGCGTACCAACAAATATGCGATAGGGGGCGGGGCCGGATGAGCTTTATCACAGCAACGACGCTTGACGATGCGCTGCACGCTTTGGCCGCCGGTCCCGCGCAGATCATCGCCGGTGGCACCGACTGGTTTCCCGCGCAGGGCGACCGGCCATTTGACGGAAACCTGATTGATATCTCGCGCGTGCCGGATCTGCGGGGGATCAGCAAAACCGACACCGGCTGGCGCATTGGTGCCGCGACCACATGGACAGAGATCATCCGCGCCGATCTGCCACCTGCCTTTGACGGGCTTAAACTGGCCGCTCAAGAGGTCGGGTCGGTCCAGATCCAGAACACGGGCACGATTGCGGGCAATCTGTGCAACGCGTCGCCCGCCGCCGACGGTGTGCCGCCGCTTTTGACGCTGGGTGCCGAGGTTGAACTGACCTCTGCCAAGGGATCGCGACGGGTGCCGCTTGGATCGTTTCTGCAAGGCGTCCGCCAGACCGACCGCGCCCCGGATGAGGTGCTTTGCGCTGTTCACATGCCTGATCTGCCAAAGGCCGCGCGGGGCGGTTTTGTCAAACTGGGGGCGCGCAGGTATCTGGTGATTTCGATCTGCATGGTCGCTGTTCTGGTGGTGGTCGAGGACGGAACAGTCCATGATATTCGCATCGCGATCGGTGCCGCGTCGCCCGTGGCGATCCGCCTTACAGCGCTTGAGGATGCCCTGCGCGGCCGCGCCGCCGACACGCTTATGGCCGCCGTGACCGATGATCTGATCGTGGGCCTGAACCCGATCACAGACGTTCGTGCGACCGCCGATTATCGGCAGGCCACGGCGACAGAACTGGTGCGCCGCGCCGTGGCGCAGGCCGTTCAGGGGGTCATTTGATGGATAAGGCTGTCGTCTCCTCCCGGCTATCGTTTACCCTGAACGGCGAAATCGCCACGTTAGACCCGAAAACCGGAGAACGCCTGTCGTTTTCCCTGCGCGAACGGCTGGGCCGCAAAGACGTCAAGATTGGCTGCAACGCGGGCGATTGCGGGGCGTGCACGGTGTTGCTGGATGGTGCGCCGGTCTGTGCCTGTCTGATGCCTGCGCAACAGGCGACGGGGCGCAATGTTGAAACTTTGGCGGGATTGGTCAAGGCTGACCCCGACGCGCAGGCCTTGATGGAAAGCTTTCAGCATCATCAGGCCGCACAGTGCGGGATTTGCACGCCGGGGATGATGGTCTCGGCCGTCGCCTTGCTGCGCACGGTGCCGCAGCCCAACGCGGCTCAGGTGCAGGACGCGCTTGGGGGGGTACTGTGCCGCTGTACCGGCTATCGCAAGATCATCGACGCGGTGATGGGGGCGCACGCGGCCGCCGATCTGGTCAAAGCACCGACCGATCTTGGCCATAACGCGCGTCGCTTTGACGGCCTGCCCAAGGTGGATGGGTCGGAACGCTTTGGCGACGATGTGGCCCCCGCCGGTGCCCTTGTGGCCCGCGTGATCCGGTCGCCGTATCCGGCGGCAACGTTTACGCTTTGGTGATCTGGACGCGTGGCAGGCAAAACATCCCGGTATAGAGACTGTTTTGACCGCCAAAGACGTGCCCGGCCTGAACGCCTTTGGTGTGATACCCGGCTTCATCGACCAGCCGGTTTTTGCCGTGGATCACGTGCTTTACCGGGGCGATGCGGTGGCCTGCGTGGTGGGCGATGCCGACGCCGTGAATGGGCTCGACCTTGATCTGTTCCCCGTCGAGTGGACCCCGCAAACCGCGCTGTCCGACATTGACGAAGCCATCGCCCCCGACGCCCCGCTGCTGTTTGACGACCGCAAGGGCAACATCATGTGCGGCGGTTTCGTGCAATGCGGCGATGCGGACGCGGCGCTTGAAGCAGCGGATGTGACGGTCGAAGCGGCGTACAAGACCAGCTTTGTCGAACATGGCTATATCGAACCCGAAGCGGGCTATGCCGAGGTGATCGACGGGCGGCTTCATGTCCATGCCTGCACCCAAGCCAGCGGGATGGACCGCGAGTCGCTGGCGCAGATCCTGGACATGCCCATGGCAGGATATTCGCGTGGTCCCCACAGCCGTTGGCGGCGGCTTTGGGTCCAAGATCGACCTATCCTTGCAGCCGTTCATCGCCCTTGCCGCACTCAAGACGGGCAAGCCCGTGCGCATGACCTACACCCGAAACGAAACGATGAAATCGACTACGAAACGCCACCCTGCGCAGATCAGGATCAAGATCGGTGCCAAGGCCGATGGCACGCTGTCGGGTCTGACGTTCGACGGCGATTTCAACACAGGTGCCTATGCCAGCTGGGGGCCGACCGTGGCCAACCGCGTGCCGGTTCATGCCTCAGGCCCGTATCGCGTCACCGATTACCGCGCACGCAGCCGCGCGGTGCATACCCATTGCCCGCCCTCTGGCGCGTTTCGCGGGTTTGGCGTGCCGCAATCGGCGATTGCGCAGGAAACGGCGTTTGATCTGCTGGCTGACAAGCTGGGAATGGATGCGCTTGAGTTCAGGTTGAAGAACGCGCTGACGGATGGGGTGCCCACGGTCTGCGGGCAGGTGTTCGATCAGGGTGTCGGCATCAAGGCCTGTCTTGAGGCGCTACAACCTGCGTGGGACGCGGCGAAAACCGAATGTGCGTCGTTCAATGCTGGAAACAACACCTACAAGCGCGGCGTCGGAATCGCGAGCGCCTGGTACGGCTGCGGCAACACCTCGTTGCCCAACCCGTCGACCATCAAGGCGGGGTTGCGTGCGGATGGCCGTGTCGTGCTGCACCAGGGCGCGATCGACATCGGGCAAGGCTCTAACACGGTCATTTCGCAGATTTTTGCCAAGGCGCTTGGGGTGGCGTTTGATGGCATCACGCTTGTCGGGGCCGATACGGATATCACGCCGGATGCGGGCAAAACCTCGGCCTCGCGGCAGACGTTTGTATCTGGCAATGCGGCGCTGAAGGCGGGCGAGGTGCTGCGCGGTCATATCCTGCGGCAAGCCAATGCCGGACCGGATGCGGTGATTACGCTGGCCGATGGCAAGGTCAGCGTCACGGATGGCGGGCGCACGCAGAGGCTGGATCTGTACGCGGCTTGAGGCCGACGCCGATGGCTATGTCCTGATGGCGCAGGAAACCTATGATCCGCCGATCAAACCGCTGGATGAAAACGGGCAGGGCGTGCCCTATGCGCAGTTCGGCTATGCCGCGCATCTGGTGGTGGTCGAGGTCGATATCGCCCTTGGCCTGTGCAAACCTCTGCGCTTTGTCGCGGCGCATGATGTGGGCCGTGCGATCAACCCGCTGCTGGTCGAAGGGCAGGTGCACGGCGGCATTGCCCAAGGGCTCGGCATGGCGCTGATGGAGGAATATATTCCCGGCCGTACCGAGAACCTGCATGACTATCTGATCCCCACGATCGGCGATATCCCCCCGATAGAGACACTGATTTTGGAGATTGCGGATGCCCACGGGCCGTATGGGGCCAAAGGTCTGGGCGAACACGTGCTGATCCCGACCGCCCCCGCGATTTTCAACGCGATCTACCATGCGACGGGTGCGAAAGTGACACACAGCCCCGCCACACCCACGCGCCTGCGCGCCGCCCTGAAGGAGGCCGGACATGCCTGACGACCTGCGCGACACCAAGCCCGAAAAGATCCGCTGCGATGCCTGCCCGGTGATGTGCTATATCGCCGACGGCAAATCCGGGGCCTGCGACCGCTATGCCAACCACGCGGGCGAACTGGTGCGGCTTGACCCGCTGACGGTGATCCAGTCGGGGGCCAAGGCGGTGGCATTCCTTGATCAAGGCGAAAACGCGCAGGACTGGGACGGCGACGTGATTCAGGGCGGGCGCGATTTCGTGACGGCTGTTGGCGCGGGCACGACATACCCCGACTATAAACCCGCGCCGTTCATCGTCAGCCAGGAGGTTGAGGGCGTCGACATGGTGACGGTCGTGACCGAAGGCATTTTCAGCTATTGCGGCGTCAAGGTGAAGATCGACACCGACCGCCACATCGGCGACGAACGTGCCGTCGTGCGGGTCGACGGCGAAGCAATCGGGCATGTGATGACCTCGGAATACGGGTCAAAAATGCTGTCATTGGGCGGCGTCGAACACCTGACCGGCGGATCAAAGAAAGAGGGCCGCGTGACCTGCGATGCGCTGCTGCGGATATGCAACCGCGAGGCGGTCGAGATGACAGATCGACGGCGGCGTGACCATGGTGGTGCAGGCGGGCAAGGCGCCGATCATCAACGGTGTGCCGGAAAAGCTGATGCGCGTCGGGTGTGGGTCGGCCACCATCGGGATGTTCGCCAAGCAGTGGCACGGGCATGTGGACGAGGTGATCGTCGTCGATGACCATATCACCGGGATCCTAAGCGAACATGAGGCGGGCAAAGGGCTGGACATGACGCCGTCGGGCATCCGCATCAACGGTCGGCGATCCACGCCGGGGCGCTATTTTCAGGTGGCCGATCCCGGCACCGGCTGGGGTGGTACCGATGTCGAAGATCCGCTGACCATTCTGCGCCCCGCTGATCCGAAACGCGCCTGGCCGGGGTTGCGGCTGCTGATGATCTCGACCACGGGGGAGCAGTGGGCGTATTTCATCCTCGATGAAAATCTGGAGCCTAAACCAGCGGAAATCACGCCTGAACTGCTGGTCGTGGCCGAACGCATCGCTGAGAATTGCGAACCTTCCTTGTGTTCCGTGCTGTTCATGGGGGGTGCTGGTGGCAGCTTGCGTGCGGGTGTCACCGAAAACCCCGTGCGCCTGACGCGGTCCGTCAAGGAATCGCTGACCCATGTGTCCTGCGGCGGGGCCGAAGCCTATGTCTGGCCCGGTGGGGGCATCACCGTGATGGTGGATGTGATGGACATGCCGACGAATTCCTTTGGCTATGTGCCGACGCCCGCTCTGGTCGCGCCGATCGAATTCACCCTTCGCCGCGAAGATTACGGCACGCTTGGCGGGCATATGCAGCATATTCAGCCGGTGTCAGATGTTGTGACCCAGGATGTGCGCCGGGTCGCGCAACTGGCGCTGCAATCTGACCCGAATGACCGCGAAAACTATGGCTGGTCGAAAGGGGACAGATGAACGCCCAGGCCACCCTTATATCCGGCAACCGCCTGCACCTGTCGCACGGGCCGATTGATCTGGTCATCGGTGCAGACGGCGCGCGCGAGGTTGCGTTTCGCGCGGCTTTTGCAAGGTTCGAGACTGTCTTGACCGAGCTGACGGCGGAATTGCCCCTGCTGCGCCAGCCGGTCGGCGACAAACCAAAAGGCAGGATTGCACGCCGCATGCACCGCGCAGCACGCCCCCATGCCGACGGGATCACCACGCCGATGATCGCGGTCGCGGGGGCCGTCGCACAAGAGGTTCTGGCCGCGATGATACGCGCCGCCGACCTTTCCCGCGCCTATGTGAACAACGGCGGCGACATTGCGCTGCACCTGACAGACGGTGCCACGTTCAAGATCGCAATCGCCGATCCTGACGGAAAAAGCCTTGGCACCGTGACGCTCAACAGTACCGATCCGATACGCGGCATCGCCACAAGCGGGCAACGGGGCCGCAGCCTGAGCCTTGGGATCGCGGATGCGGTAACGGTGCTGGCGCGGACGGCAGCGATGGCCGATGCGGCGGCAACCAAGTTGGGCAATGCCGTCGATCTGCCGGGGCATCCCGCAATCAGGCGCAGTGCGGCCATTGGCCTGCGCGATGATACCGATCTGGGAAACACGCCTGTTGTCACACATGTCGGGCCGCTTGCGCATTCAGATGTTGCACGCGCCTTGCTGCGGGGTGAAACTGCCGCCGAAACCATGCGTCGCACGGGGTTGATTGACGGGGCCGCCCTTTTCCTGCGCGGGCAAAGCGCTGTGGTGGGCCTGCCAGACACCGTGCAATCACAACAGAAAGAACGCCATCATGCCTAAGGTCAACATCCGCAAGATCGTCACCGGTATCGAAGAGATTTTTCACGAAGGCGGTCCCCGCGCCAACACACCCCTGATGCGCGGATACGTCATGGCCGTGATCGAAAACCCCTATGCAGGGTCTTATGTGGAGGATATTCAGCCCTTTATGGAAGACCTCAAACCGCTGGGGGTGCAGATGGCGCAAAAGCTGTTGGCGGCTTTGGGCGTCGAGGCGAAACAGGTCGAAGGGTATGGCAAAGGGGCGATCATCGGCACCGCTGGAGAGATCGAGCATGGCGCGCTGTGGCACGCGCCCGGCGGCTATGCGATGCGCGACGTATTGGGAGGGGCCAAGGCGATTGTGCCCTCGACCAAAAAGGTGGGTGCGGCAGGTGTGCGACTGGATGTGCCGGTCACCCATGTCGACGCATCCTATGTGCGCAGCCATTTCGATTCAATCGAGGTCGGTCTGAACGACAGCCCCCGGTCGCACGAGATGGCGGTGATCCTTGTGATGACCACTGGCGCGCGCGTGCACAATCGGGCTGGGGGGCTGGATGCGAAAGACATCAAAGGGGAGGATGGGTTAAAATGAGCGCGGATATTCGCAAGATCGCGGTTTGGATCGAGGAAACGCACAGCGAGATCGGCAAGGTCATTGCGCCGCCCACGCGCAAAGCCGTGGCTGTTGCAGTGATCAAAAACCCCTTTGCAGGGTCGTATACCGAAGATCTGACGCCGCTGATGGACATCGGCGCAGAACTGGGGGCGCTGCTGGGGGACAAATGCGTGGCGGCGCTTGGGATCGCTCCCGCGCAGGCCGAAAGCTATGGCAAGGCCGCAATGGTCGGCGAGGGCGGTGAACTGGAACATGCCGCCGCGATCCTGCATCCAAAGCTGGGTGCACCCCTGCGCAAAGCCGTTGAAAAAGGTGCCGCACTGGTCCCGTCAAGCAAGAAGATGGGCGGGCCGGGGCAAGTGCTGGACGTGCCGCTGGGGCACAAGGATGCGGCCTACGTGCGCAGTCATTTCGACGGGATCGAGGTACATTTGAACGACGCGCCGCGTGCGGGTGAAATCATGGTTGCCGTTGCTGTCACCGACAGCGGCCGCCCCTTGCCGCGTGTCGGCGGGCTGACCCACGAGGACGCAATCGGCCAAGACGGCCTGCGTTAGAGCCTAGAGTTTATCCAGCAAGCGCAGCAACCTATCCACCTCGCGGGGGGTCAGATTGCTGACGGTTTCAGCGGAAATGTCACGCGCTGTGGCAATCGCGTCTGCGGTAAACGCGTCGCCGGCCTGCGTCAGCGAAATCTCGAGCCTGCGCATATCGGTCTGGGATTGCGTGCTTTGCACCAGCCCTTTCGTGCGCAACCGGTCCACAACGCCCTTGGTCGTGGCGGCATCCATCCCCACAAGACGGCCCAACTGGTTCTGGCTGATCTGCACTTCGTCGCGCAATTTTGCCAGCACCGCAAACTGCGTCGGCGTGATGTCGGGCATCCGGGAATTGAAAATCTCAAGATGGCGCTGGTTGGCGATCCGCAGCTTGAACCCGATCTGATCCTCAAGGCGATATACCGCGTTTGGGGTATCAGGATTTGCCATTTCAACCAATGTATCGTCCAATTTTCTAGTGCGGTTGCGCGTTTCTTGTGCATTATCATTCCACGGATTTTATCCGGGGTCCACATCGGAAACGGGCAGAGATATTGTTTGACAACTAACAATATTCCGGTCCTTCATGAACGGGTTCATTGCAGGAGGTCTTATCATGCCCTTTGTCAGAAACGCCTGGTATGTGGCCGGTTGGTCGACCGATTTCGATCATGACCTTGTCCCGATCACGATGCTTTCGCAGAACCTTGTCCTGTTTCGATGCAGCGACGGCCAGCTTGCCGCGTTGGAAGACCGCTGCCCGCACCGGCTGTTGCCATTGTCAAAGGGCAAGCGGATCGGCGACACCATCCAATGCGGGTATCACGGAATGACCTTTGGCGCGGATGGTAAATGCGTGCGCGTGCCGGGGCAATCGAACCTGCCTGCCTCGGCGTATGTTGACAGTTTTCCGGTGCTGGAACGGCACGGCATCGTTTTCGTCTGGATGGGCGACGTTGAAAAGGCGGACCCGGACCTGGCCTTCGACATGCCGGAGTTTACGCAAGAGGGCTGGCACCTGCACCACGGCGACAAGCTGCATATTCAGGCGCATTATCTGAACGTGGCAGAAAATCTTGTGGATCCGGCGCATGTCAGCTTTGTGCACCCCACGACGCTGGGGAATGCGGCGTCAGAAAATGTGCCTGTGCATGTGCGTACCGCCGAAAAGGTCATTGTGGCCTGGCGCTGGATCAGGGATGCGGAGCCGATCGGGTTTTTCAAGAAATTCGGTGGTTTCACCGGCAACGTGGATCGCTGGCATTACTACTATCTGCACATGCCCTCGACGGCGGTGATTGACTTTGGGTCGTCGGATGCCGCCCTTGAATTGCCCGAAGAAGACCGCAACAAGGGGGTACGCATCTTTGCGCTGCATTTCGTCACCCCCGTCACCGAGGAGTATACGATCGACCACTGGATGCACCTGCGCAACACAGCACTTGGGGATGAAGCCGCGTCAGATCAGATGGACGCGATGTTCCGTGTCGCCTTTGCCGAGGACAAGGCGATTTTGGAAGCGATCCACGAAGAAGAACAGCGCCCGCAAAAGCGCAAACCCATCCGCATTGCCATCGACAAGGGGCCAAACGTCTATCGCAAGCGCATCCGTGACCAAATCGAGGCCGAAGCAACCGATGATCTGGGCGAACCGGTGTCGCCCGTCTTTGTCCAACACGATTAACATGAGCCGCAAAAGACGGCACACACCAACAGAAGAGGACCACCAGATGAACAGAAAAACTTTCCTGACCGGCATGGCGGGGGCCCTGGCACTGGGCCTGACCGCGTTCAGCGCGGCCGCCCAATCGGGCGATCCGATCAAGATCGGCGAAATCAACCACTACAAGCGCATGGCGGCCTTTGCCGAGCCCTATAAGCAGGGGATCGAACTGGCGCTTGAGGAAATCAACGGCAAGGGCGGCGTGCTTGGCCGTCCGCTTGAGTTCATATTTCGCGACGATCAGGGGGATCCCGGCGAGGCGATCAAGATCGCGGAAGAGCTGATGACCAGCGAAGGTGCCGTGATGCTGACCGGCACGATTCTGTCGAATGTCGGGCTGGCGATTTCGTCGGTTGCGGCGGAAAAGCAGTGGGTGTACCTGGCCGCCGAACCGCTGGCCGACGCGCTGACATGGGCGCAGGGTAATCCCTGGACGTTCCGTTTGCGCACCTCGACCTACATGCAGGCGGCGATGCTGGCCGAACAGGCCGCCAAGACGGACGCCGTGAGATACGCCACCATCGCGCCCAACTATGCCTATGGCAAAGACGCGGTTGCGGCCTTCAAGGAGGTGTTGACCAAGCTCAAGCCAGAGGTTGAATTTGTCGGGGAACAATGGCCCGCCCTGTTCAAGATCGACGCAGGTGCCGAAGTGCAGGCGCTGGAGCGGTCCAAGCCCGACGCGATCTACAACGTCACCTTCGGCCCCGACCTTGCCAAATTCGTCCGCGAAGGCACCACACGTGGTCTATTCGAAGGGCGCACTGTCTATGGCTTGCTGTCTGGCGAGCCTGAATATCTGGAACCGCTGGCCGACGAGGCACCCGAAGGCTGGATCGTTACCGGATACCCTTGGTATGATTTCACCGACAAGGACGGCGGGAACAAGACATTCGTCGACGCCTATCAGGCCAAATTCAACGAGACACCCAAGCTGGGATCGCTGGTTGGCTATATGACCGCTGAATCCGTCGCCGCCGCCATCGAAAAGGCCGGCTCCACCGAAGGCGATGCGATCCGCATGGCGTTCGAGGGTTTGGGCGTCAGCACGCCCGTTGGCGACATTACCTTTCGGGAAATCGACAATCAGGCGACCATGGGTGCCTTTGTGGGCAAGTTGATGCTGAAAGACGGTGCAGGTGTGATGACCGACTGGCGCTATCTGGATGGCGCGGACTACCTGCCCTCTGACGAAGAGGTTGCCAAACTGCGCCCGGCAGACTGACCGCTGGCACCGCTGCGAAAGGGCGTTCTTCCCTTTCGCAGCACGTTTTTCCCGACCGTACCGAGGTGGCTGATGGGCCTGTTTATTGCACAGATTTTGACTGGGCTTGCCAATGCGGGTGCCTTGTTCATGGTCGCGTCCGGCCTGTCGCTGATTTTTGGGGTGACGCGGGTCGTCAACTTTGCCCACGGGTCGTTCTACATGCTGGGGGCCTATGTCGGCTATTCGCTGATGCAGGTGCTGCCCGGCATGGTCGGGTTCTGGGGTGCGATCCTGTTGGCGGGCATCATCGTTGGCCTGATCGGTGTGATCGTCGAGGTCTGCGTGCTGCGGCCTGTGTATAGCGCGCCTGAACTGTTCCAGCTGGTCGCGACGTTCGGTGTGATCCTGGTCATTCAGGATCTGGCGTTGATGATCTGGGGGCCGCAGGATTTGCTGGGGCCGCGTGCGCCGGGCCTTAAGGGGATCATCCGCATCATGGGCGAACCCGTCCCACAATATGACATCGCGCTGATCGTGATCACGCCCTTCGTGGCCTTTGGCCTGTGGTATCTGATCACAAGAACCCGCGTCGGCACGCTGGTCCGTGCCGCGACGCAAGACCGCGAGATGGTCGGTGCCCTTGGCGTCAACCAGTCGTGGCTGTTCACCGGCGTGTTCTTTCTGGGCTGTGCGCTTGCCGGCCTTGGCGGAGCGTTGCAACTGCCCAAGGGCGGGGCAGATCTGCTGATGGATTTTTCGATCCTGTCGTCGGTTTTTGTGGTCGTGGTGATCGGTGGCATGGGGTCGCTGCCCGGTGCCTATCTGGCGGCGGTGATTATCTCGGTGCTGAATGTGTTCGGCGTGACGTATGCGCCGCAATCGACACTGGTGCTTATGTTCGTGGTGATGGTGATCGTGCTGATGGTGCGCCCCTTTGGCCTGCTGGGAAAAGAGGAAGTCGCGGGCGAACAGGGGCAGGTGGGTGAACCCGAACGCCCCATCAAGCCCGCAGGCAATCGCATCCGTGCGCTGGTCGCGGCGGGGATCGTGGCGCTGGCGCTGGTGCCGGTCTTTGGCGGGAACTTCAGCGTCGTGCTGATCACCGATATTCTGGTCTTCTGCCTTTTCGCGGCGTCCTTGCACTTTATCCTCGGGCAGGGGGGGCTTGTCAGCTTTGGCCATGCTGCATTCTTTGGCGGCGGGGCCTATGCTGCGGCACTGTTCGTCACCTATGCACAAACGCCGATGGAACTGGCGCTGGTGCTTGCGCCCATCTGCGCAGGGCTGGCAGCGATCGTTATCGGCTGGGTCTGCCTGCGCTCAACCGGGGTTTATTTCGCGATGCTGACGCTTGCGTTCGGTCAACTGCTTTGGAGCCTCGCGTTCCAGTGGAGCGCAGTGACCGGTGGCGATGACGGGCTGGTCAATATCTGGCCTTCCCCTTGGGCGTCGGACAATTCGGTCTACTACTACATCGCGCTGGTGTTGTGCGTCGGTGGGATCTTGCTGTTGCGTCAAGCGGCGCATGCGCCCTTTGGTTATGCCATGCGCGCCGCCCGTGACAGCGCCCGCCAGGCCGAGGCAATGGGGATCAACACAAAACGTATCCAATGGGTCGCCTTCACCTTTGCGGGGGTTATGGCAGGGCTGGCGGGGGGATTGTTCGTGTTCTCGAAAGGCAGCATTTTCCCGAATGAGCTTGAGACCGCCCGCAGCTTTGACGCGCTGATTGTCGTCTTTCTGGGCGGGGTCAAAACGCTATCGGGTGGCTGGGTCGGCGGCGCGTTCTTTGAAACCGCAAAGGATTATCTGACCCGCTTTGAATACTGGCGCCTGGCCCTTGGATTAACCATCATCTTTGTCGTCATCGTCGCCCCCGAAGGGATCGTCGGCAGCCTGCGCAAAACGGGCGAACGATTTGGCATCCTGAAAACGAAAGGAGACGCGACATGAGCCCGATCCTTTCCGTGCGAAACCTGTCGCGCAGCTTTGGCGCGATCAAGGCGGTGGATGATGTCAGCTTTGATCTGGACAAGGGCGAATTACTGGCGCTGATCGGCCCTAACGGCGCGGGCAAAAGTACCTGTTTCAACATGCTGATGGGGCAGTTGAAACCGTCGTCGGGCACCGTGCAGCTGATGGGCAAAAACATCGCGGGGATGCAACCGCGCAAGATCTGGCGCATGGGGGTGGGGCGTACGTTCCAGATTACCGCAACCTATGCGTCGATGACGGTGGTCGAAAACGTCCAGATGGCGCTGATCTCGCATCACCGCAAGCTGTATTCATTGACCAGGTACGCGCACAAACTCTATCGCGACAAAGCCCTGGCGCTGCTTGAGACGGTGGGGATGGCCGATCAGGCCGACCGCCACTGCGCCGTGCTGGCGTATGGCGATCTGAAGCGGCTGGAACTGGCGGTCGCCCTTGCGCATGATCCGATGCTGTTGCTGATGGACGAACCCACCGCCGGCATGGCACCGCGCGAACGCATTGCGCTGATGCAGCTGACGGCTGATATTCTGGACGCCAAGGGGATCAGCGTGCTTTTTACCGAACACGACATGGATGTGGTCTTTGCGCACGCGCACCGGATCATGGTGCTGAACCGCGGCCAGCTGATCGCCAATGGCACGGTCGATGAAATCCGCAACAACCCTCAGGTGCAGGAAGTGTATCTGGGGGGCGGCACTCTTTTCAAGGCGCAGGAGGGTGCGGATGCTTGAGCTGAAAAGCGTCAATTCCTATTACGGCAAGGCGCATGTGCTGAACGATCTGAACTTTGACGTGGCGCGCGGCACCGTGGTGGCCCTGCTGGGGCGCAACGGTGCGGGCAAGACCACGACGATGAAATCCATCATGCAGATGGTCCGCCCCCGCAGCGGCAGCGTGATCTATCAGGGTCAGGACATCACCGGCTGGCCCAGTCACAAGGTTGCGCGCCGTGGCTTGGGCTACGTCCCCGAAGAACGCCGCATCTTCACCCAGCTGACGGTTCTGGAAAACCTTGAGGTCGGACGCCAGCCGCCCCGCGAGGGGTGCACCACCTGGACCGACGACATGGTGTTCGATCTGTTCCCGAACCTCGCTGAACGCCGCCACAACCGGGGCAAGGCGCTGTCGGGCGGGGAACAGCAGATGCTGACGATCGCACGTACGCTGATGGGCAACCCCGCGTTCATCCTGCTTGATGAGCCTTCCGAAGGGATTGCCCCCGTGATCGTCGAACAGATGGCCCGCGTGATATTGCAGCTTAAAAGCGACGGGCTGACGGTTTTGTTGTCGGAACAGAACCTGCATTTCGCCCAAGCGGTGGCCGATGGCGTGGTGATCATTGAACACGGCACCCAAAAGTTCGCGGGGCCGCTGGCCGCGCTTCAGGCGCACCCCGAGATCAGGGATCAGTATCTGTCGGTCTAGCCCGCTTTGGGGTTTGCACGAAAATCAGCTGTCGTCGTTCCCGCGCGCGTCGGCAAGCTGCCTGATCAGGCGAAACAGATAAATCCCGATCAGCAAAATGACCACACCAGTGGACACCGGATTGATCCAGGCCGCCACCTTTTCATATTGCGATTGCAGCAGATATCCCGCCACGGCCAAAAGCGCTGTCCACAGCAGACTGCCGAACGTTGTAAACAGCAGGAACGGCCGCATCGGCATCTTCGCCATTCCCGCCGGCACCGAAATGAATGTGCGCACTCCGGGGATCATCCTGCCAAAGAAAACCGCCCTCCACCCGTAATCGCGGAACCACGCGCTGGCCGCATCCACGTCTTTCGGAGAGATCGTCAACCAGGCACCGTATTGCCTTGAAAACGCGCGCAGCCGGTCCTCGCCGATCCACAGGCCGATGTAGTACCACAGCATAGCGCCCAGAACCGAACCCGCCGTCCCCGCGAGGGTCGCGATCACCAGCGACAAATGCCCCTGAGCCGACAAAAACCCCGCCAGCGGCATCACCACCTCGGACGGGATCGGCGGAAACACGTTTTCAGCAAACATCAACACCGCGACACCCAAGGTGCCCAGGCTGTCTATCCAACTGGTGATCAGGTCAAACATACCGGGTGTCCGCCCCTTTCAAGCTATTTCAGCGCCCACATCTCGCGCAGATCCATTTCATTCAGCATATGATGCACAACGGCCAGCCCCGCATGACCAATAAGGTAGGCCCACGCCAGATTTGACAAGGTCAGGTGCACAAACATGACAACACCCACCAGACCACCGGCATCAGGATCGCCATTGTTGATAAAGTAATAGACCGTGCCGCTGGTCGCCATCGCAAGGATCAGCAGCAGGCCCAGACCATGCACCGCCGCGGCCAGCGGCGATTCCCGAACCACGCCCGGCAAACGGAATTTCGACAGACATGTCAGGTGCTTTTTCAGATCCGCCCACAGATCTGCCAGACGGCTGCGCGAAAACCATGGGAAAAGCAGCCCCAGCGGTGTGCCCTTGCTGCGCACCACCACAGTCAGCCAGAACAGGACAACGAAACCGAATGCGGCCAGCCCCCCGTATTCGTGAACCTCGAAAAAGAAATTGCCCTCATGCCTGGGCGAGGGGGCCTTGAACACCAGGCTCGACAAGAGCTGGATGATGACCGCAAGCGCGAGACCGGCATGCATGACGCGGGTGGCGCGGGTGTGGTTTCGGATGTTTGCAAACATAAACGACATTCCTTTTCCAGTCATAAAACGCAAAGTCACAGCCGATGGGATGCACTGGTGCCACCGGCTGAACCCAAAGCCGCTGCCCTTGGTCCTGACGCCTTTGAATTGAACCGTGCGACCTAAAAATGATATCCGACGCCAGATCGGGTCCGGATCGGTCCGGATCGGGCGGGAAAAATGCCCCCCGCTCAGCCCCTGCCAAAGGGTCTGCCACGGAAAACGTGATCATGTAAAGATTGACATCTGCGTCGATGCCTTATGAAAAGGCGCACAACACCGCCTGCCGCGCAACCAAGGCCGCGCCCTGACGAAAGATCCGTTTTGACCGAACCGAAATCCTTTGACCATGCAACGGCGCATCAGCTTTTCATCATCACCATCATTGCCAAGGGAATGCTTGGGATCGCCCAGCTTGTCACGGCCGCCGCCATCGCGTTCGGCACCATCCAGCAATTGCCAAAGGTCATCGCGTGGATGTTCAAGGCAGAGCTTGCCGAAGATCCGCACGGGTTCATCGTGACCAAGGTGATGTCGCTGTCGGGCATGATCCTGCAGTCGGATCTGTCGTTTTACACCGTCTATTTCTCTGCCCACGGCGCGTTGCATCTGGGGGTGGTTGCGGCGTTGATCTATGGCGCAAGATGGGCGGATTTCGCTGCACTTGTGACCTTGATGGCCTTCGTTGTCTATCAGATGATAGAATGGTTTTCCGTGGGCGGTCTGATGCTGGTCTTTCTGACGGCGATTGATCTGGCCGTGATCTATCTGACCGTCATCGAGATGCGCCGCAAAGGACAATGGCCGCATTTCAGGCACAAATCGGCCTGATCACGGGCGCACTATGCACGCCAATGCAGCCGCTAGTGTGCATCGACCTTTGCGTCTTTCGGCGGCACTTTCATCAACAGTGCTGCGATGGCAAGCGTGGCAAACAGGCCCGCGATCAACACGAACACGTCAATGAACGACATCACCGTGGCCTGTCCTGTCAGCCGCCCCATCATCTGGGCAATCGCGCCCGTCTGGCCCTCGATGCCCTGCGCATCAAGGCTGCGCGCCATCATGTCCAACTGGCGCAGCGCTTCGTCATTGCCCCAGTTCACCGCCTCTGACAGACGTGCGTAGTGCAGGGCACTGCGGTCGGTCAACAGCGTGTTGATCACCGCCAAACCCACCGCACCGCCAAGGTTGCGCATCAGGTTATAAAGCCCCGACGCGCCTTTCATCTTTTCCGTCGCCAAGGTGCCCAAGGCAAGGTTGTTGATTGGCACCATACACAGCATCAACGACATCCCGCGCATCATCTGCGGCACCAAAAGTTCGTTAAAGTCCCAGTCGGCCGTCATGCCGGTCAGCATCCATGTCGATAGCGCAAAGATCAGGAAACCGGTCAGCAACATCGCACGCAGATCAATCTTGCTGGCCAGAAAGCCCGCAAGGGGCGCACTAAAGAACATCGCCAGACCCGAAACAAAGACCGTCTCGCCGATCATCAGGCTGTCATACCCCCGGATCGACGCCAGATAGAGCGGATAGAGATAGGTCAGCCCGTAAAGCCCGATCCCCATCGTGAAGCTGAACACCGACCCCACCGCGAAATTGGCGTTCCTGAACGCTGAAAAATCGACGATCGGCTCATCGCGGGTGAACGCCCGCCACAGCGTGGTCACACCGCCCACCACCATGACGACGGCAAGCACGGCAACGGCGCGGTCCTGAAGCCAGTCGTTCGACGGTCCTTCCTCAAGCACGTATTCCAGACCACCCAGAAACGCGGCCAGCGCGGCCAGCCCCCACCAGTCGAAGCGGTCAAACAGGGTCCAGTTCGGGCGGTCAAAATCGATCAGCAGCCACGCACCGATGGCAACGCCGATGCCAGCGGGCACATTCACCAGAAACAACCAGTGCCACGAAAAGCTATGGCTCAGGTATCCGCCGACAGTCGGGCCCACAGTGGGGGCCAGTGTCGCGATCAGCCCGATAATCGGAGAGACGATATTGCGTTTGGACGCGGGAAAGATCGTGAACGCCGCCGCAAACACCGAAGGGATCATGCCCCCGCCCAGAAACCCCTGAAGCGCGCGCCATATGATCATCTCGTTGATCGACCCCGAGGTGGCGCACATGAAAGAGGCCGCGGTGAACCCTGCCGCCGACAGGGTGAACAGGATCCGTGTCGACATCATGCGGGCCAGAAAGCCCGAAAGCGGGATCATGATCACCTCGGCGATCAAATAGCTGGTTTGTACCCAGCTGATTTCATCCGGGCTGGCCCCCAACCCCGCCTGAATGTCGGGCAACGAGGCGGACACGATCTGGATATCCAGGATCGCCATGAACATGCCAAAGACCATCACCATAAAGCCAAGAATGCGGCGCAATGTCAGCTCTGGCTCGGCTCCGGTCGGGATGGCAGCTGGGGTGGCGGCAGCGGAAGCCATGGGTTTACTCGGTCACTGAAGCGGTAGCGGCAGACGCGGGCTGGCCGGTTCTGCTGTCAACCTCGACGGTGGCTGACAAACCGGCCCGCAGCCGGCCCGTATCCAACGCCGCGCGGGGGATCGAGATCCGCACCGGCACCCGCTGCACGATCTTGGTAAAGTTGCCGGTCGCGTTCTCCGCTGGCAGCAGCGAAAAGACCGACCCCGTGGCAGGCGCAATCGACACCACCTTGGCGTGATACGTCTGGCCCGGCACCCCGTCAAAGGTCAGATCCACGTCGGCCCCCACAGATACGCCCTCAAGCTGCGTTTCCTTGAAATTCGCCTCGATATAAAGGCTGTCCTGGGGCACCAGAGCGGCAAGCCGGGCACCGGGATTGACCAGATCGCCCACCTCAAGTGTCAGGTTGGCGATGGTCCCATCGGCAGGGGCGCGCAAAACGGTCAGGTCCAGATTTCGACGCGCCTGATCCACCGCAAGCGACAGTTCACGCTGTGTCCCTTCGGCTTCGGCGTATTGCGCCTTGAGCACGGCAACCTGCGCCTGGGCGCTTAGAATTGCGGCCTGCGCGTTGGCCACCGATGCCTCGGAGGTCGCAAGGTCTTCGATTGCGGCATCCAGCCGTGACTGCGCGGCGATGTTGTCCGCCGCCAAACGGCGGACCCGATCTGCATCTGTTTGCGCCGTGCGCAGCTTGGCCTGTGCGACATCGTGCATTGATTGTGCCTGCGTCACGCTGGCCCGCGCGGCGTCGGTCTGTGCGTCGATCCGTTTCAGCGTCTGGCTGACCGTATCAAAGCGGCTTTGCGCCACTTGCAGGGCGATGCGGTAATCGCCTTCGTCCAGCTTTACCAGCACGTCTCCGGCTTTGACCCGGTCGTTTTCGCGCACGAAAACATCCGACACATACCCTTGAACCCGGCTGCTGATCAGCGTGATGTCAGCCGTCACATAGGCATCATCAGTATCGACCATGAAACGCCCGTGGGTCCAATAGCCTTCGCCGAACCATCCCGCCAGACCGATCAGCAGCGTTGCCACGACAAACAGGACGGCCTTCTTCTTTTTCTTTTTCGGCGGCTTGGGGGGTGCCGTGGCAGGATCGTCCGGTGCTACAGGCGTGGTCTGGTCTTTGGCGGCCAGGTTGCCATCGTGACGCGACATGAGAATACTCCAATACTATCGAACCGATCAGTTCGTTTTCATGTAGAGCGGAGGATCGTGTAAATCAAGACTTTATCGAACCGATCAGTTCGATTATATGGATTGCATGACAGAGACAGCATCACATCAGCGCCACGCGGCGGGCATGAACCCCGAAATCCGGCAACGCATCCTAAGAGGGGCCGCCAAGATGTTCCTTGAGCGCGGCTTTGACGCGGCAGGGGTTAACGACATCTGTCGCGCCGCGGGCATCTCGAAAAGCACGCTTTATGTCTATTTCGCCAATAAGGAAGAACTGTTCGAAGCGTTGGTCGAAGAAAAGCGCGACGCGATGTTCGTCGCCGTCGAAAAAACGCTGGAAGCCGACGGCGCACCAGAAGATCGGTTGGCAGAGTTCCTGTTCCGGCTGTCCACGATCATCTGCTCTGCCGAGGTGGTGCAGGCGCAGCGTACCATCATTGGCATCGCCGAACGGATGCCCGAGCTTGGGGCGCGTTTCTATGACGGCGGGGCCAACCGGGCACAAAAGGTGTTGTGTGACTATCTGACGGCGCGCGTATCGGACGGGTCGCTTGATATCGCGGATCCGGGCCATGCCGCCTATCAGCTGATCGAACTCGCCTCGGCCGGGATCTTGCGACAGCGGCTGTTTGGCTATCGCCCGACCCCCCCGTCACCAGCGGAACTGCGCCAGTCGGTCGACGCCGCGTTGCAGGTGTTCATGGCGGCCTACGCAAAGCGGCAACAGAATAATTGCAAACGCATATAAATTTCTCTAAAATTACTTCATGCAACCGCAGGGCAGAACTGCGGCATTCAGGGAGATAATATGATGAGCGCATCCGATGTTGTCAGCAATCTGGGGGCATTGCTGGCCTCAGGTGGTATAGAGGTGATCGATTGTTCGGGGGTGCTTGGCCCTGACACGCCGATTTTGCAACTGCCGCCGGATTTTGCCAAGAACACGCCCAAGGTCGAAATTCACAAGATCTCGGAATATGACAATGACGGACCGTTCTTTGCGTGGAACTGGATGGTGCTTGGCGAACATTCCGGCACCCATTTCGATGCGCCGCACCACTGGATCACAGGCAAGGATTATCCTGACGGCTATACCGACAAGCTGGACGTGCAGCGCCTTATCGCCCCGGTGAACGTGATCGATTGTTCCAGCCAAAGCGCTGAAAACGTGGATTTCCTGCTGACCGCCGACGGCGTAAAGGCGTGGGAAAAGGAACACGGGGAAATCAAGGAAGGCGAATGGGTCGTGATGCGCACCGATTGGGATGCCCGCGCCAATGACGAAGCGGCGTTCTTGAACGCGGATGACACCGGGCCCCATTCGCCCGGGCCGACGCCTGACTGCATCGAATATCTGCTCGGCAAAAAGATCGTCGGCTGGGGTACGCAATGCATCGGCACCGACGCAGGCCAGGCGGGCGGGATGGAACCGCCCTTTCCCGCGCACAACCTGCTGCACCGCGACAACTGCTTTGGTCTGGCGTCGCTGGCCAATCTGGACAAGCTGCCCCCAAAGGGCGCGATCCTGATCGCAGCACCCCTCAAGATCAAGAACGGCACGGGCAGTCCGATCCGCGCTTTGGCGCTGGTGCCCAAGGGCTAGGGCCTTGGCGGTCTTCGATCATCTGATCATCGGGTCGGGCATCAATGCGTTGGTGGCCGCTGCGATGCTTTCCCGAAAGGGCGACCGCGTACTGGTGATCGAGCGTGAAGACCGCATCGGCGGGTGCATGTATACCTCTGATCAGGTGACGCGGCCGGGGTATCATCACGATGTGATGGCGGCGACGTTTGTCTTGTTCCTGACAAGCCCCGCGCATGCCGCCCTAGGCGATGACCTGAAGAAACACGGGCTTGAGTTCTGTCATACGGGCCACCCCACGGCCACCCTGCGCCCCGACGGAACCGCGCTTGTGCTTGCGATGGACCGCGCCGCAAACATCGCTGCCTTCAATGCCTGCGCTGCCGGTGACGGCGACCGGCACGCGCAGGATGTAGGCGCGGTTGAAGAAGACGCGGATTTTCTGTTTGCGCTTCTGGGCCAGCCGCTTTGGTCGCGCAAGACGGCCATGCTTTTGGCCAGGCAAGCCTGGAAACGCGGGCTTGGCCCCCTCAAGACATGGTTCGGCGAAGCGCTGGAGCCCGCGCGGGGCTGGCTGGAAACCCGCTATGACAGTGCGGCGGTGCGCGCACTTTGGGCGCCGTGGGTGCTGCATGCCGGGCTGACGCCCGAGGCCGCTTATGGCGGGCAGATGGCGCGGGTGATGGCCTTTGCGCTTGAAGCGGCGGGTGCCCCTGTTGTCAAAGGCGGTGCGGGTCAGGCCGCCCGCGCGTTCCAATCACTGATCGAGGCACAGGGCGGCGTCTTGCGCACCGGCGTCAGGGCCACGCAGATCATGACGGACAAGGGCAAGGCCTTGGGGGTGATCACCGCCGACAGCGAACAGATCTTTGCCAGCAACGTGATTGCCAGCACCACACCGGGGCAGCTTTATGACGGTCTGCTGCGCGACGCACCCCGCCCCGCAACGCGCAAGAAATTCCGCCACGGCAGGGGTAATTTTCAGCTGCACTTTGCGCTGGATGGCCCGATCGACTGGGCGACAGACGGGCTTGAGGATGTGGCGTTGATCCACCTGACTGACGGTATCGACGCGGTATCGAAATCATGCAACGAGGCCGAGCGCGGCATGCTGCCCGCCGTGCCCACCATCTGCGTCGGCCAACCGCACCGTCTGGACCCGACGCGCTGCCCGAACGGCAAAGCGCTGCTATGGCTTCAGATCCCCGACGCGCCCGGCCGGATCAAAGGCGATGCCGCTGGCGAAATCGACACCATCCCCGACTGGACCCCCGCCACCCGCGAGGCCTATGCCGACCGGATCGAGCGCATTCTGGCCCGCCACATCCGCAACTGGGACGCGATAAAGCTTGAGCGGCGGGCGTATTCTCCGGCGGATCTGGAACAGATGAACGTGAACCTTGTGGGCGGCGATCCGTATGGCGGGGCGTGCGCGCTGGATCAGTCCTTTGTCTGGCGGCCCTATGCCGCCCAGACGAACAACACGACACCGGTCAAGAACCTCTATCACATCGGGGCCTCCACGCATCCGGGGCCCGGTCTGGGCGGTGGATCTGGCCTGAACCTGGCCAGGGAATTGGGCGCATGACAAAAACAGACGATATGGCCACCGACGCGCCGCACCTGGGGGAAATGGGGCTTGATAACTTTGCGCCCTATCTGATGAACCGGATCATTGGACGGTACAATGCGGCGCTGGCATCTGAAATGGCGGAACTGGGGCTGACCACGCCTCAGATGCGGTCGCTGGCGGTGCTGTCGACCATCGATGGCATCCTGATCCGCGAACTGGCCGTCTATGCCGTGGTGCAACAATCGACCCTAAGCCGCGCTTTAGAGACGCTAAGCCTTAACGGTCTGGTCCGCCGGCAGCCCGACGCACAAGACAGCCGCGCCACCCGCGTGTTTATCACAGACGCAGGCCGCGCCGCCTATGAACGGCTTTGGCCCCACATGGCCACCGCCTATGAGGCGATGTTCAAAGGCGTCGGCAACGCCGAAAAACGCGCCTTCGTCGGCACGCTTCAAACCATTCTGCGCAATATCAGAAAGCATGATTTCTAAAAACCAAGGCCGGTGTCGCGCCCGTTGCGGTGCGGCGCTGAACATCACACAACCGGAGTTTTCCCATGGCGGAACGGTCATTCAAGGCAGAAGTCGAACATCTGCGCAAAGGCGACGGTGACGTCTTTACCGGCGAAGGCATTCTGGCAATCACCAAGGCGCTGCTGGAAAACGGTGTTGGCTATGTCGGCGGCTATCAGGGGGCGCCGATCAGCCATCTGATGGATGTGCTGGCCGACGCCGAAGAACTGATGGCCGAGCTTGGCGTGCGCTTCGAGGCGAACGCCTCGGAAGCTGCGGCTGCCGCGATGCTGGCCGCCTCCGTGCATTATCCGATCCGGGGGGCCGTCACATTCAAGGGGCCTGTGGGGGTCAATGTCGCCTCTGATGCGCTGGCCAACCTGTGTTCGTCGGGCGTGAAGGGCGGCGCTTTGGTCATTGTGGGCGAAGACTATGGCGAAGGGTCTTCAATCATGCAGGAACGCAGCTACAGCTTTGCGATGAAATCGCAATTCTGGATGCTGGACCCGCGCCCGAACCTGCCGTCGATCACCAAGGCCGTCAAGGACGGGTTCGAGCTGTCAGAAGCCAGCAATACCCCTGTGATGCTGATGGTGCGGATCCGGTCGTGTCACGTGACGGGCAGCTTCGCGACCAAAGACAACATGCGCCCTCCGCTGACCGTGAAACAGGCCATCGCCAACCCGCAATCCGATTTCAAACGCGTGGTCCTGCCACCCTGGAGCTATGTGCACGAACAGGACAAGATCAACACCCGCTGGCCTGCGGCCGAAAAATTCATCGTCGAAAACAAACTGAACGAGGTTTTCGGCCCCGAAAAGGCAAAGCTTGGGATCGTTGTGCAGGGGGGTATGTACAACGGTGTGATCCGTGCGCTGCAACGGCTTGGGCTGGCGGATGTTTTCGGTCAAAGCGAGGTGCCGATCTATTGCCTGAACGTGACCTATCCGATTGTCCCGTCCGAATTTCACGCCTTTTGCAAAGGCAAGGACCACGTGATGATCGTCGAGGAAGGCCAGCCCGAACATATCGAACAGATCCTTGGCAATTTTCTGTACAAGGCCGGCAGCACGTTGCGGCTTTATGGCAAGGATGTGTTGCCGATGGCGGGCGAATACACCGGTCAGGTCATGCTGGATGGGGTGACGGCGTTTCTGAAAAAAGCCGCGCCGGATCTGTTGCCCGGACAGGTCCGCGCCCCCAATCAGGATGCGCCCGCGATCCCCGATCTGTCGAAAACCGTGCCAACCCGCCCGCCAGGATTTTGCACCGGATGTCCCGAACGCCCCATTTTCGCTGGCATGAAGCTGGTCGAGCAAGAACTGGGCAAAAGCCAGATCACCGGCGATATCGGCTGTCATCTTTTCGGCTCGCTTCCCCCGTTCGAGATAGGGGGGGCCACCATGGGTTATGGTCTTGGCCCCGCCGCGAATGCCGCGTTTGACGGCGGTGGGGAACGGCGGGCGATTTCCATGCTGGGCGACGGGGGGTTCTGGCACAACGGGCTAAGCTCTTCGATCGGGAACATGGTGTTCAACAAGTCGGATAACGTAGCGATCATCGTCGATAATTACTACTCGGCGGCAACCGGCGGTCAGGATGTGCTGTCAAGCCGGGCGCGCAACGATACCAAGAACACCAACAACCCGATTTCAGAGGCGCTTAAGGGCGTGGGCGTCAAATGGGTCCGCCAGATCGACCACACCTATGACGTGGCAATGGTGCGCGATACCCTGCGCGAGGCGCTGACGACCGATTTCAAGGGGCCGAAGGTGATCGTCGCATCGTCGGAATGTATGCTGAACAAGCAACGCCGCGAAAAACCGATCCGCACCAAGGCAATAAAGGATGGGCGCCGCGTGGATGTGCCGCGCTTTGGCGTGGACAGTGATATTTGCACCGGTGATCACGCCTGCATCAGGTTGTCGGGCTGCCCGTCGCTGTCGCTGAAACGGCTGGACGACCCGCTGCGCGATGATCCGGTGGCGCATATCGACCAGACCTGCGTGGGCTGCGGCAACTGCGGTGAAGTGGCCGATGCTGCCGTGCTTTGCCCGTCGTTTTACCGTGCCGATGTGGTGCACAACCCTCGCGGGTTCGAGACGTGGCGTGCCGGACTGCGGGCCAGAATAATCGGCTGGTTGCAGCGCAGGCGCGATGCAAGGCGGCTGCGGATCGGTGGGGTGATCTCATGAATATGGTGCTGCCGCAGAAAACGCCCGACGCACGGGTCGGCCAGATCATCAAGCTGGCCGTGATGGCCGTGGGCGGGCAGGGCGGTGGCGTGCTGACTGCCTGGATCGAAGCCCTTGCCCGCGCCCAAGGCTATGCCTGTCAGGCCACAAGCGTGGCGGGCGTGGCGCAGCGCACCGGGGCCACGATCTATTATATAGAGATGACCCCCGCATCGGATCGCGATCCGGTCTTTGCGCTTGCGCCCTCGGGGGGGGATGTCGATATCCTTATCGCGTCCGAGATGATGGAGGTGGGCCGCGCGATCATGCGGGGCTTCGTGACGCCCGATCGCACCGTGTTGATCGGATCGACCCACCGCGCGCTTGCCGTGTCGGAAAAGATTGCGCCCGGCGACGGCATCGCAAACACCCAGGAAGTACGCGCCGCGGCCGAGATCGCGGCGCAACAGTTGATCCTGGCCGACATGGACGCGTTGGCCGTGGCGCAGGGGTCTGTCATTTCCTCAAGCCTGTTTGGCGCATTGGCAGGGTCGGGTGCGCTGCCTTTCCCCCGACAAGCGTTCGAAAACGCCATCCGCGCAGGTGGCAAGGGGGTCGATGCTTCGCTGCGCGCCTTTGCCGCCGGATTTGACGCGGCGCAGCAGGGCCCCGCGAAACCAGATGCCGCACCGCCCAAATCCAAGCCCGCGATGGAAGGCCCCCCGACACAGCAAAGGGCATGGGCCGCATTGATGAAACGTCTGAATGGCCTGCCGGTGCCGGTGCAACAGATGGCCCACGCCGGGCTGATGAAGGTCGTCGACTTTCAGGATTGTGACTATGGCGCGCAGTATCTGGACCGGTTGCAAGGCGTGATTGATCGCGACGATGCG
Source organism: uncultured Alphaproteobacteria bacterium (assembly GCA_963728645.1). GTDB lineage: Bacteria > Pseudomonadota > Alphaproteobacteria > Rhodobacterales > Rhodobacteraceae > Sulfitobacter. The sequence continues at coordinate 114,291 of CAVSLU010000013.1, forward strand.
GCACAGGGCTGGCAGCTTGGCACGACGGCGGCGAAATACATCGCCACGGCGATGGCCTATGACGACATCATCCGGGTCGCTGATTTGAAAACCCGCCAGCCCCGGATGGACCGGATCCGTGCAGAAATGGGGGCAGGCTCCGCACATCTGCTGCAACTGACCGAGTTTTTTCATCCCCGCGCCGACGAAATCGCCGGCCTGATGCCCGCCAGAATGGGTGCGGCTTGGGAGGCGAGCCCAAAGCGCATGGCCCTTTTGGAGCGGCTTTTTAACAAGGGCCGCCGGTTGCGCACCCATACCTTGCGATCCTTCCTGATACTGCATTTTCTGGGCGGTCTGAAAGGATATCGGCTGAAGACCCGCAGGCATGCCATCGAAATGGCGCATCTTGATGCATGGCTGACCGACAGTCTGGCGGTGCGTGCTGACGATTACGCGCTGTCGCTGGAGCTGCTGAAAAACCGCCGTCTGGTCAAAGGCTATTCCGACACGCACGCGCGGGGCCTGACGAAATTCGGCACCGTCATGGGGGCCGCCACGCTGCTGAAAGGCCGCAAGGATGCGGCAGAGTGGATGAACAGGCTGCGCGAGGCGGCATTGCAAGACCCCGACGGGGCCGCGCTGGACGGTGCGCTTCAGACGGTGCGCAGTTTCGTCTGACTAACTAAAATGCGGCACATTTGGGCGGCGTCGCTTTGATCGGGGCGTTGACGTGTGGGTGTGTGGTAAAGGTGCTGAACGATCAGGTGCCTTGCCATACGCTAAATTGTCAGCAGACAATCCTTCAAGGTGCTGAATTCTATATATTTTCCTAGGCTCTTTGTGTCAGCCCCTGCGCAATGGTTCCTTGTTGACGGGCCGGATTTGCCCCCTGCAAACCCGTGTCCTGTGCGGCAAAACGATCATTGCGGCCACATGTCGGCACCGCTTTGACCTGATCCTGCCTTTAAGCTGCCACATCCTTTTGGCGTTGATCAGCGGGTGAACCGGGCCGGCTTACTGGGCCCGCTTTGCGCTATCATGCCTGCGATCCAAGGAGGTGCCTCATGTCTGCCCGCTGTCCCCTCGTGCCCCAAACCGGTCTGATGTCTTTGCTTTTGGGCGGTGGTATCGCCATGTTTGTGCTGGTCGGTGTGATCGGGGGATGGGCAGCCACCACCCGGATCAGCGGCGCTGTCACCGCGAGGGGGCAGATTGATGTGGCGGGCAAGGCCAAGACCGTACAAACCCTTGAGGGGGGCATTCTGGCCGAACTCTCTGTCAGCAACGGCGACATGGTGCACGCGGGGCAGGTGGTGGCCCGACTGGATCACATGCAGGTGCAAACCAATCTTGAGAGGGCCCGCGCCCGACTGACAAACGCATTAAGTCTGCGCACCCGGCTAGAAGCCGAACAGGCCGGCAATCCGGTACTGACTTTCGATACCGCCGATCTGCCGCCCGGGATGCACACGCCGGGACCGGCAGGCGATACCTCAAGGCAAAACCAGCGCGCCATTTTTGAAGCCCGCGCAAAACTGCGCCAAAGTGCACAAGATCAGCTTGCCAACACCTTGCGCGATATTTCGGGGCAGATCGCGGGGCTGACGGGGCAGGTTGCGGCGGTCACCGCCCAGCTTGGCTATCTGGATCAGGATCTGGCCAATATTGACGCGCTTGTCGGCATGGGGCTGGCCCGGCAACGTCAGCTCAGCGAGGCGCAGCGCACCCGCGCGGTCTTGTTGGGGCAACTCGCAGCGCATCAGGCGGAGCTGACCCGGCTCAGGAATTGGCGCAGCGAAGCGATGCTTGAGGCGCAGCAGGCAAAGAACCGGATGCAGGAGGAAATCGCCGTCGCCTTGCGCGACGTATCGGTCGAGATTGAAGAACTGTCCCTGACCATCACAACCCAGGCCGCGCAGCGTGACCGGATGGATATTCGTGCCCCCGCTGACGGCATGGTACACGAGGTTCAGATGACCACGGTGGGCGGCGTGGTCGCGCCCGGCGGCACCTTGCTCAGCATCATCCCCCAACGATCGGGTGTCGACTTTGAAGTGCGCGTCGATCCGCGTTCCATCAATCAGGTGCGGCAGAACCAGCCCGCCCAAGTGGTGCTCAGCGCGCTTGACCCCCAGACCACCCCGCGGTTGACGGGCCATGTGCGCCGGATTTCGCCCGAACCGGTTGCGGACCAGCAGACCGGCCGTTCGTTTTATCGCGTGTGGCTTGCAGTGCCACATGCCGAACTTGCCCGCCTGCCAGCGTCGGCCCGTCTTATTCCCGGCATGCCGCTCGAGGCGTTTCTGGAGACGGGGGAACGGACAGTGCTAAGCTATCTTGTCGATCCGATCAGCACACATTTGCGGCGCGGCTTTCGCGAATAGCTTTCTACGCCGGGCACAGCAGAAATTAGGGAAAAATTTACCAAATTGACGTCTTAAGGTTTGATGAACACGCACGCCCAGGACGCCCTTCGCATATCCGTCATCATTCCCCACCTGAACCAGCCCGGCGGGTTAAAGCGCTGTCTTGCCGCCCTTTGGGAAGGGCAGAGGCTGCCGGACGAGGTGATCGTGGTCGACAATGGCTCGGCCCGGTTGCCCGACACCATTTGCAAGGCGTTCCCCCGCGTGACCTTGCTGCAACATGCCGTTGCAGGGCCGGGACTGGCACGCAATCACGGTGTCGCGCAGTCGACTGGCGATGTGCTTGCCTTTATCGACGCGGATTGCTGCGCTGCCCCCCAATGGCTTGCGGTCGCAGAACGACAGATTCGGTTGAATGGCATGGAGATCCTCGGCGGGGATGTCCGGATCGCCTGTGTCGACCCGAAAAATCTGACCCCGCTTGAGGCCTATGAGAGTATTTTCGCGTATCGTATGGATCGCTATATCGCCCGCGAGAGCTTTACCGGCACCGGCAATCTTGTGATGCGCCGCGCGGTTTTTGACCATGTCGGGCCGTTCAAGGGGCTTGACGTCGCCGAGGACCGAGACTGGGGCCAGCGGGCCACCGCCGCCGGACATGTCATCACCTATGTGCCCAAACTGTTGGTTTTTCACCCCGCCCGCGCGGGTTTTGCCGATTTGCAGGCCAAATGGGACCGTCAACTGGCGCATGATTTCGCCAACCGGCGCGGGGTCAGGGGTCGGCTTGCCTGGGGGGGCAAAGCGCTGTTGCTCATCCTGTCTCCGATCATCGAGATTCCGCGCGTTGCACTGACTGACAGGATCAGGGGCCGGCGCAACCGGATGCGGGCCTTTGCAATATTGACGCGTATCCGGCTTTACCGTGCGTTACGCATGGCACAGCTTGGCGCCGGGTTGGACCCGGACACCCTTTTGCGACGCTGGAACCCCTCGGATGTGCAATGATGCGGCGGCCCTGCCGGGGCAAGGGCAACCCGATACGCACCCCGTGCGCGACAACTATCACGCGTTGGTTCGCCACGAAGTGCTGAAGCTTGTGCCGGACGGCGTGCATAATGTTCTGGATGTGGGAGGCGGGGTCGGGGCCAGTGCTGCCCATCTGAAAACCCAAGGCAAGGCGGCGCGCGCGACGGTGATTGATCTGGTCGGCACCCGATGTCTGCCCCAGATCGACCATGCCTTTGGCGGCAATCTGGAAGACCCCGCTTTGCTTGCGCAGGTTGGCCGGGACTGTGGGCCGTTTGACGTCATCTTATGCCTTGATGTGCTGGAGCATCTGACAGACCCGTGGGCGGTGATCGACAGGTTAAGCGACATGCTGGTGCCGGGGGGCTGTATCGTGGCAAGCATCCCCAATGTGCGCAATTACCGCTTGCTGGGGCCGCTGTTGTTTCAGGGCCGCTTTGATCTGACCGAACGGGGCATTCTGGACAAAACCCATCTGCGCTGGTTCGTGGGTGACACCGCAAAGGCGCTGATGTCGCGCAGGGGCTTGCGGGTGGATGTGTTCAGGAAGTTCTTTGAGGGCCCGCGCAAGACGTTGTTCAACAGACTGACATTTGGCCTGTTCCGTGATTTCCTGACGATTCAGTTCTACATCCGGGCCGTCAAAGAAGACAGCAAGCACAGATGATCCGCGCGCTTGGGGGGATCGTGTCTGGCAATCTGACGGCAGCCATCGTGATGATGCTGCGCACGCTGCTGGTTTCACGCCTGATCGCGCTTGAGGATTTCGGCATCGCGTCAACGTTCCTGCTGGCGCTGGCGCTGATCGAGATGGTGTCGGCGCTTGGGTTTCAGCAGCAGATCATGCAGGCCAACGACGGAAACGATCCGTCTTTTCAGGCCGCTTTGCACGGTTTGTCGGTTCTGCGGGGCGGCATCAACGCGGGTATCGTGTTCGCGTTGGCGCTGCCGATGGCGTGGTTTTTCAATATTCCGCAGACGGTCTGGGCTTTCCAGCTGATTGCACTTGTCCCGCTTCTGTCTGGCTTTGTGCATCTGGACCCGCAACGGCTAAGCCGCCGGATGGAAAACCGGGCCGCCATCATGCTTGCCTTTTTCCCGCCCGTGGGGTCGTTGGTTGCGGTGTGGCCGCTTGCCCGGCTTTTTGGTGACTACCGTGTGATGCTGTTTGCCATCATGGTCCAGATCGGTCTGACGGTGCTGGTGTCGCATCTTGTTGCGCAGCGGCGGTATCAGCTGCGATATGACCCCGCCGTGATCCGGCGCAGTCTGCGGTTTGGCTGGCCCTTGATGGTCAGTGGCGGGCTGATGTTTCTGGTGTTCAACGGCGAACGCGCCATCATTGGGAAGGCGGCCGGGCTTGAGGCGCTGGCGCTGTTCTCGATGGCGCTGTCGCTGACGCTGACACCGGCACTGGTCATTGCCCGCAGCACGACGACATTTTTCCTGCCCCAGCTTGCCGCCGCACGCGCCACGAAAAACCATGCATCGCTGGCGATTGTCACATTGCAAAGCCATCTGCTGCTGGGGTGCGTGATGGCCGTTTCCGTTGCCCTTGGAGGGGGCCCGTTTCTGGGGGCGGTTCTGGGGGACAAATATGCAGGCGCTGTGACGTTCCTTTGCTGGCTGTCGGTGCTTCAGGCGTTCAGGGTCTTTGAAAGCGGCTGCGCCATTGTTGCACTTGCCGCGCACCAGACAAAGAACGAAATGATGGCAAATCTTGTGCGGGTGGCCCTGTTGCCCGTGGCATGGGTCGTGCTGGCACATGGCGGTGATGTCACAACGCTTATCCAGATCGGCATCGCCGGAGAGATGGCCGGTTTCGCCATTGGGCTGGCCAGTGTTCTGTATCGCCAGCACATTGCGATACGCCCGCTTCTGGCCCCGCTGGGGGTCGCACTGGCATTGCTGGCGACGATATGCACCACCTCCGGGCAAAACCCGGATTGGCAGACCGCGTTGGTGCTGTTGGGTATGCTGGCGGCGATGGCGTTTGTGCTGCCTGACCTGCACCGGTATCTGCGCCATCACACGGTCGTCGGACATCTGGAAAAGGGATAGAGCGGCGACAGGGCCTTGGGGATGGCCCCGCGCCACCGCTGTTGTCTACAGAACCTTAGCCCGTCGTGCCGATGGCCCCGATACGCGACTGCCCGCCAAGGATGCCATGGCCGAAAAGATCGCTTGGATAGGCCCCTTGCCCCATCGGCACCACAGGCAGACCGGAACCGGGAAGGGGCGCGTACACCCCGCCGCCCGTGTCGCTGCCGCTATGGGACCGGTCATCTTGCCAAAGCGGTGCAACGCCGGCGATTTCGCCGGGGCAGGCAGTGTCGCCCAACCACGAGATGGCATCAAAGCTGCTCGCGTTGTTTGCCCCCTCAATCGAGGCATTGTGCGCCCATCCCACCTTGAAGCGGGCCGCCCAGTTTCCGACATTTCCGCTTTGACTGGCAAACACATCACTTTTGACGTTGTACCGATGAAACAGGTTGAACCGCACATAGGCCGATTTTTCGACATTCACCGGGCCATCAAGATAAAGCAGATTGGCCCGCTCTCCGACGACGGTGTTGTGCTGGATGACGACATTCTGCGCCGGATTCTTATCGCTGTCGGCGTTCAGACGGATGGCGGCGTTGGTTGTCACACCCCAGCTTTCCACAACGTTTCCGACAAATGCGATGCCACGCGGACCAATGGGCGCGCTTATGCTGACAATCGGGTTGGCCGTGGTGCCATTGGTAAAGACATTCCATCCCAGAAAAACACCGTCCATCGCGGGGCGTGCGCCCAAGGGCCCGCGCAGGTTGTATTCAGGCAGATCCGAACACCCCGCCGCCTGATAGGTCATGGTGCCCGCGCAGCGTTGGCAGCCGATGGCCGTGCCCATCAGCGCCTCGCTTGAAAAGAAATTGCCCTGCCCCGGATCGCCCCCCGCGCCGATGGCGCAATTGATCTGGATCAGCCGCCCGACACGGTACGCCCATGCGCCATAGTAATTGGTATTGCCCGCGTCCCAGATGCAGTTTTCTGCGATCAGCATGCTGGCCGCAGAATTTGCACCGCTGTCCAGGAAAACCACGCTGCCACCGGCTTTGCGCAGGGTGATGTTGCGCAGTTTCAGCAGCGGCGGGATACCGTTGAAGGTACTGCTGCCGCCATCTGTCAGGATCGTGGTCGCGCGCTTGGCAGGATCCGCCGCTTCGATCACCAGCGGAATATCGACCGCCGCACCCTGCGCCTTGAAAGCAGCCTGAGTGTACACCCCTTCGACCAACCGCACGACACCGCCCCCCGCATCGTTGACGCGGCCAAAGTTTGCCGCGTTAAACCCCCGCAGGGCCGTCACCGCAGCCGGGACACTGGCAAAAGGCGTCGTGGCCGCAGACCCCGCATCGGCGGATACCGCCCCGCTGGCATTGTCGCCCAATGCGACATCGACATAGGCGAACCCTGTGCCATATGCACCGGTCCGATCATTCAGCAACCGCAGCGTGGTCAGGTTGGGCGACGGGTACGCATCGGCATCAAGCGACAGGGTAAACGCCTCGCCCACCCACGGATATATCACCGCATCCACCGTCAACAGCGCACTTTGGGCAAGGCCCGAAAGGTCCACCTCGGCTGAGAAATGCGGCACGCTTAGCCCCGATGCCGCATAGCTGATCGTGCTCATCTCGGATACGAGTTGGGTCACCTGCGCCGTCCCGTCCGAGACAATGAACCTGACCGCCGCCACGGGGCGACCGTTACGGGCGTGCGCATGGGCGACGGCCAGCCGCAGCGTGTACATCGCCGACGTTGCGCGGTCTCTGTCGTGGTTCAACCACATCGCGATCGGCTTGGGGTAGGGGCGCTGGCTGGCGTTGGTCACGCCATCAATCGCGTCATCCGCATAGACAAAATCAGACAAGGCAACCTGATCTTCCGTCAGCGTCAATTGATCGGGATAGGGAAGCCGCACCCGCGCGGTCGGAAAAACATGATCATCCACGATTTGCGCGGTTCCCGCCGCATCAAACCCGCGGCGCGCGACCGTGACCGGGGCTGGTGTCAACGCGGGATCAACTTCGTCAGGGGCGGCATGGGTGGCTTGCCAACCGTCGCCCGCCACATGGGTGATCAGGCTGACGGGCCCCATTGGAGGCACGATCACACCATTGTCTTTCGCGTTCTGCCCCAGTTCAATCCCTACACCGATCATCATTTGCATCGCGCGGCCCATCCATCTTTAATTGGTTAAGGCACAGCTTGTAGCATCCGGCTTTGATCGTTGCCCGTTGGCTTGGGTCTGCGGTGGGGCCGTTAATCTTTACACATTCTTAAGCAGAACGCCGTACCAAGAAGAACGCTATTCTCTGGCCCGGTTCTTTTGTCTTGTACATCGCTGAAAATCATCGTTTGCCCGCCTTTGCACAAGCCGCTTTGCCTGTTGAAGGCGGACGGTTCGCGCTGTCCTTTCCCGTCACGCTGTATCTGATTGCGGCCCTTTTGCCGATGGGTTTCACGGTCGGCACACTGTATCTGACTGCGGCGCGGGTGGTTCTGGTCGGGGTTATTGGGGCGTTCTTGTTCCGACTGATCCGGGGGCAGTTTGGCAGGCCATTGGCCACCGATATCTTTTTTGGTTTGCATCTGTGCTGGGTGCTTGTGTCGCTTGCCGTGAATAATCCGGGCCAGATGATCCAGAACGGTGGCGCTGTCGGGGTTGATTTTCTAGGCGGCTATATTCTGGGGCGCATGTACATCCGGGATCGACATAGTTTTGTAGCGCTTGTTCAGGTCCTTGTGCTGGCCGTGGTTCTTTGCTTTCCCCTCGCAGTGGCAGAGGCGCTGACCGGCAAATCCCTGCTGATCGACCTGTTTAAAGCATTGCCCGGCATGTCACCTCCGACAGATCTTGCCATTGAACAGCGTTGGGGCCTGGACCGGGTGCAACTTTCCTTTGAGCATCCTATCCATTGGGGGCTTTTCTGTTCGCTTGCCACCGCGCTGTGCTTTGTCGGGCTGAAAGGCTTTGTGGATCTGCGGCATCGGGTTCTGCTGACGGCAACCATCGCGCTTTGCGGGCTGTCCGCCCTTTCCAGCGGTGCCATCCTGGGGATAGCGCTTCAGATCGGCCTGATCGTTTGGGCGGCTGTTTTTCGGAACACGGCAAAGCGATGGGGCATCCTTCTGGGCCTGTTTGCGGTTTGCTATGTCGGGGTTGATCTGCTGTCGAACCGCACCCCGGTGCAGGTTTTCATGAGCTATGCAACATTTTCAGCCCATAGCGCCTATTGGCGTTCAACGATCTTTGAATGGGGCATGGTCAATGTCTGGTCCCATCCGCTGCTCGGGTTGGGGCTGAACGATTGGGTGCGCCCGGTCTGGATGCACACGCCAAGCATCGACAACTTCTGGCTGCTGATCGCGATGCGGTTTGGGTTGCCCGCATTTGCGAGCCTTTTCACGGGGTTCACGCTGGCGCTTTGGCAGATCGGGCGACGCAAGATTGACAGTGACGACCCAGATTGGACCCTGCGGCGGGCCTGGATGTTCTGTATGGTCGGGGTCAGCTTTACACTGGCGACCGTACACATCTGGGGGACCATTCACGGGTTGGTATTCTTTATCTTCGGCGCAGGCATGTGGCTGATCAAGGGTGATGCTGACGGGGGCCAGGCACCTGCCCGCAGCCCCGTGCAAACTGCGCGCACACTATCCGCATCGCGTTTTTCACGGTTTGACCAAATTCTTCGTCAAAAGACGAGCGCATCAAACCCAGCCAACACGGGATCGAAAAACAGGGTCAAGTCATCCACATGGCCCAAGCCATAATCAAGATCGACCATACCCCCCCAGCCAAGCTGGCCTGCATCACCCGGTATTTCTGGCGCATTTCCAAAGGCCGCAGTGTCATATTCAGGTGACAGATCAAGCGGTGGCAGCTGGGGGCCGGCGGACAAGTCGAACGCCAAGATCGCCCCGTCAAAATTGGCCTTCTGCCCCCAGGGATTGCCAAAGCTCAGATCCCAGTTGACCTGCATCGGCAGCGTTCCGCCAAACCGCGAGACAGCCACCTGCGTCCCGTCAATGCCCAGCTCAAGCAGTCCATCTTCCAGACGAACCGACACACTGTAGGCCTTGCCATCATTCACCCAGACCCCGCGCGATGTGACCTCGGTTGCCTTGCCAGCCTGATCATAGACGGCAACCCGGATACCGCCGGCCTGAGTAACCTCGGCCATGAATGCCATGTGCGCGCGAAAAAGTTCCCCGGTGCCAAGCCCCTGCACCGTGAAATCAAGGGACAGGGCGTTACTGCCGCGCATGCCCTGAAGGGCGGCGGCATCGATACTGGCCACCGTTTCATGCGGCGACAGCATCAGGGCGTGCCCCACCATCGCATCCACGTTCGGCAGTACGTGCGATTGGCCGAACCCGTGCACGGCAAAACTGCCCGTCGCACCGTCTAGTGACACCAGCTTGCCACCCCGAATATCAACCAAGCCTTGCGCCCCAAAGGATTGGCCATCGGGCGCATGCACGGTCAATTGCACCTCGTGGTGCCCTGCATAGACAAAATCATGGACAACCCGCTGCCCGCGGCCAAAACTGCCATCGCCGAAATCCCAAGTATACTCGGCGCCCTCAATGCCTGAGGCGGCCAGAACGTGATCTGTCAGGCCCGCGTCAAAGACCCGCGTGTTCACCCCTGCGGCCGCGTTGATCTGAAACACCGCGCCGTCAGGTTCAAACGCAATTGGCGCGCCTTGCCTTGCGGCATCGGTCCAGAAATCACCTTGGGGCAGGGCGACAAACCGATGCCCGTCAGCCGTGGGAACCAGCGTCGAAGCCACGAAAACATCGCCGTAGAACCCCGGTGCATTGGCATCGTGGTTCTGGATCACCGTATTGCCGGCGATCTGCCAGTCCGTCTGTCCGGTCTGCCCTGAAATCGTGGGTGTCACGTTTCCCGCGATCACCACATCACGCGATGCAGGTGCGACGTGGATGGCTGGCACCCACAGGACAGAGCTGTCTTGCGCAGGATTTTGATTATCCACGACGCCGATCAGGACATTGCCTTGCACCGTCAGGCCGTCCGTCTCTCCGACGGTGATGCCGTGCAGGTGGCCATTGTAGATGCTGTTCTTTTCAATCACGATATTGCGGTAAAACATGCCGTCGCCTGCGCTTTGGCTATCAACTGCCTCGTTGCGCATGAAAATCGACTGGGTATAGGATCCATGCCCCATATCCAGCCGGTTGGCCCGGATCACAATATCTGTGCTGGGACTGTCGGTGCCGTTTGTCCAGAATTGGATCATATCGCGATGGTCCAAAGACCCGTAATCGGCGCGAAAGTCATGCAGGTGGTTGCCTTCAATCAGAACCGACGACACATCGGCGAAGTTAAACCCATCGCTGCGGATGTCGTGGATGTCGTTCGCCAGCACCTGTGACATCTTCAGAGTGGCTGATGATCGCAGCACGCCCCCAGTTGAAGAATTCGTTTCCCTCAAGCGTGATCCGCGCCGCATCGCGCACCGACAGACCAAAGCCATATCCGAATCCGTCACTTTGCAAATCCCCCGAAAACTGCGCATTCCTGATCGTGATATCCTCGCTGTTGTTGATCTCGAACGGGCGCACATGGTCGGGGTCGTCGGGGGCCATGCGATAGTCGAATTTCACCCCCTCCAAAGTGATGTTTTTCGCACCGTGCACATCCATCCAGGTAAACACCGCCGGGTTTTGCGGATCGGCCGACATCACTTTCAGCGGCGTGTCAAAGCGGTTGGGAACACCGCCCTTGCCGTTGATTGTCAACGCGCCATAGTCCCCCGCCGCCAGCAACAATGTCTCGCCCCCCGTCGCATGTGTCAGTGCGGCGTGCAAATCCTCGCGCCCGGAAATTGAAATGATCTGCCCCAAAACTGCACCCGTCCGACGTTGAAAAGCGTTCACAGCAAAATGCAGCAGAACCGGCACCGCCTTGGGCCGGAAGTGGGGCAGAACGGGGGCTTTAGGGTCAAGTTTATCACCAAATTTAGGAACTTTGAGGGTCCGGGGGGCTTTGGATGCAGGGCAATTCGCAAGACTTTCGCGATAGCGTGCCCGTCAAGCCGACTTTGGTGGCAGGGAAAAAACCGTGCAGGATCCTGCGGATATGGCCGAATTGACAGCATCTAACAGGTACGATGACGCGCTGAAAAACCAGCGATCTGGGCTTGCTGTGGTTTTCATCTTCAGTGGTTTTGTAAATATCCTGTTGCTGACCGGTTCGGTTTACATGCTTCAGGTCTATGATCGGGTGCTGACCAGCGGGTCAATTGTCACACTTCTGGGTCTGTTTGCGATTGTGATCGTCCTTTACTTTTTCTTTGGCCTTTTCGACTTTCTGCGCCAGCGCACCTTGTCGCGCATCGCCATCCGGCTGGATCTGGATCTGGGTCCGCCGCTGTTCAGGGCGTGGGTTTCGGGCGGCCATTCGACTGTTGTCGGGGGCCACGCTCCCTTGGCCCATCTGGCAACTCTGCGCCAGTATCTGTCCAATCCCGTCGCGTTAAGCCTGTTTGACCTGCCCTTTGTTCCGATCTTTCTGGGGGCACTTTTTCTGGTTCATTTCTGGCTGGGCGTGATGGTTCTGATCGGCGCGGGTATCGCGATCCTGATCGCGATTTCAACCCGCGCGTTGACCCGGAAAAAGCAGGATAACGCGGTGCTACAAAACGCAGTCATTCAGGAGTTTTCACATCACTCCCTGCAAACGCACGAGGCGATAGCCGCGATGCGGATGCAAGACAATGTTACCCGCCACTGGGAAACCCTTCAGCAAACCGGCCTGGCCCTGCATCAAAAAGTCAGCAACCCGTCAGAGATTGCAACGTCGGCCAGCAAAACTGTTCGCCTGCTTCTTCAATCCTCCATTCTGACGGTCGGGGCCGTTCTTGTTCTTCAAGATCAGATTTCGGCAGGCATGATCATTGCGTCATCCGTTCTTTCAAGCCGCGCGCTTGCGCCGATTGACCAGGTGATCGGGCAATGGCATGCCATCGGCAAGATCGCATCGGCGCACCGTACATTGCGGGGTTTTTTCGCAGATACGGCCCCCGCGCCGAACCATATTCAGCTGCCCGCGCCCAAGGGCAGGATTTCAGTCAAATCGCTGACCAAATATGCGCCGCTGCGCGAGGGCAAGATCGGCGCGCCACTGGTGAACGCCATCAGTTTTGAGCTGGAGCCGGGCGACGGTCTGGGCGTCATAGGCAAATCTGCAGCTGGCAAAACGCTGCTGGCCCGTTTGCTGGTCGGTGCGTGGCAACCTGATCGCGGCAGCGTACAGCTTGATGGCACCCCGCTTGAGGCATGGCGCCCCTCGGATCTTGCGCGCGTGATCGGCTATCTTCCTCAACGGGTGGATCTTCTGCCGGGTACCATCCGTCAGAATATCGCACGGTTCCATCCAGATGCGACCGACGGGGATGTTCTTGCGGCGGCGCAGCTGGCCGGCGTTCATGACCTGATCACCGCTTTGCCAGATGGGTATGCCAGCCGGGTCGGCGGCCAGGCCGCCACGCCATTGTCCGGTGGCCAGATACAGCGGATCGGGCTGGCGCGGGCCGTCATGTTCCGGCCCCGGTTTCTGGTGCTGGACGAACCGAATGCGCATCTGGACGGGGCAGGCGATGACGCGCTTGATGCCGCAATTCTGGATCTGCGCGCGGCGGGATCCACCGTGATTGTGATGGCCCACCGCCCAAGTGCAATCTCGACCATGAACAAGATCATGATCTTAGATCAGGGCCGCCTGATCCGGATTGACACGAAAGAAGCAGTTCTGGGGCCGGTTCATCCGTCCTCCGGCGCGGCGGTCCGTTCACACGCAGCGATATCGCGTATCACGCCAAAAGCAGGCACTGGCGCGGCCCATAAACTTGGCCCGAAGATTATTTAAACTCTGCCCGTTCAAGTCTATATTAAACCCAGCACGGTTTGATCTGGATCAGTGACGCCACCCGACAGCGCTGTCAAACAGACCGCATTGAAAGCTTCATCCCCGATCGGGATGCCCGTTGATGTATTCAAAAGGCGCAGCCATGACCACCAACCCCTATGACGTTCTGGGCCTCTCTAAAACAGCAACCACGGACGAGATCAAAAAGGCATATCGTAAACTTGTCCGCACCAGCCACCCCGATCTGAACCCGGACGATGCCAAAGCCGAAGAGCGTTTCAAAGCGGTCTCGCAAGCGTACGAAATTTTGAAAAACCCCGAAACCCGCGCAAGATACGACGCCGGTGAAATCGACGGACTGGGCGCAGAGCAGAGGCAGCGTCAATATTACCGTGATTTCGCCGATGCGCCTGACCACACCTACCAACAACCTTTCAGCAGCAGGCCCGACATCGACCCAAGTGATTTTTTTGCCGAAATCCTGCGCAACCGCGCCCGCGATGCGGGTGGCCATGGGTTCGGCGGCGCGACAACGTTCGCCAATGGCGCAGATGCGCGCTATCGTTTGGAGGTGCCCTTTCTGGATGCCGCCCGCGGTACCGAAACGCGGATCACATTGCCCGACGGCCAAAATCTTGCCGTCAAAATTCCACGTGGCACGGAAGACGGCCAGACATTGCGACTGCGCGGCAAAGGCGCACCAGGGTTTGGCGGCGGGCCCGCTGGCGATGCGTTGGTCACAATCATCGTGCCGGACCACCCGGTTTTCAAGCGCGACGGCGATGACATCACGCTGACACTGCCTGTCACCTTTGACGAGGCCATTTTGGGAGCTAAGATAACGGTACCGACAATCGACGGCCCCGTCGGCCTTACCATTCCGCCCAAATCTCAGGCCGGCAAGGTCCTGCGTTTGCGCGGGCGCGGGATCACGCGGACGGGGCAAAAGGTGAAGGGCGATCAGAAAGTGATCCTTGAAATCGTCGTCCCCAAAACGCCCGATGCCAGCCTTGTCGATTTCCTGACGGAATGGCGCAAAACACACGCCGTCGATCCGCGAAGCGACATATTGAAAGGAGCCCAGAAATGAACAGCTTTCTTTCCGAAGATGAAATCATCGGTCAGGTAACGCGCCTGACCCGACGCCAGCTTTACCATTTTGTCGAAAGCGATCTGGTCAAGCCCCGGCTGCAGGACAAGACGTACATCTTTGCGCATGTCGACATCGCACGACTGGAATTATTGTGTGATCTTTCCCAGGATTTGGAACTGAACGAAACCAGCCTTGCTATCGTGTTGTCTTTGATCGACCAATTGCACGCCGCCCGCCGCAACTATATGGATCTTGTGCAGGCAATAGACGCCCTGCCTGAGAACGTAAAACGCCAGATCGGAGCTGGAATAAAGTCCGACTGACCCCCTTAAGACCAAACGCCGAGCGACCTTCATTTCTCATAATATTACATAATATTGATTATCGGACTCTCCGATTGTAAGCGCAAAGTTAGAATGTCCCACATCTGCAAAGTAGAAGTGTCACACTTCCCTGTCGATCAAGCAGGATTGGAGTGTGGCCGTGGGATTGATCATCATGAGCGAACGCGAACTGAACCGCATTGAAGTACTGAGCCAGGTGACACGTGGTGTCATGACGGCTGTGACACGCTGCCAACGTGCTGGGACTGAGCCGACGACAGGTCCACAGGCTGCTGAAGGATTTTCAGACTGGAGGTCCTGGTGCGGTCCGGCACAAGGCGCGCGGCCGAAGATCCAACAACTGGATCGACCCTGCGGTGCGTGAGTTCGCCGTGACCTTGGTCAGAGAGAAGTACAGCGATTTCGGGCCCACATTTGCTGCCGAGAAGCTGGCAGAAGACCATGACCTGAAGGTCTCGCGTGAGACCCTGCGCAAGTGGATGCAGGACGCCGGGATCTGGCTGTCGCGCAAGCAGCGCCGCACGTTCCATCAGCCCAGATTGCGTCGTGAATGCTTGGGCGAGTTGATCCAGATCGATGGATCTGATCATCGCTGGTTCGAGGATCGCGGTCCGGCCTGCACGTTGCTTGTGTTCATTGATGACGCGACCAGCACGCTGATGCAATTGCGATTTGTGACCTCGGAAAGCACGTTCAGTTACTTTGAGGCGCTGGATCTGTACCTGGCGGCGCATGGCCGGCCGGTCGCGTTCTATTCCGACAAGCACACGGTGTTCCGTGTGGCCCAGCAAGGTGCCAGGACGGGTCACGGGATGACCCAGTTCGGGCGTGCCATGAATGAGCTGAACATCGAGATTCTGTGTGCCAACAGCTCTCAGGCCAAGGGTCGCGTCGAACGGGCCAATCGGACGCTGCAGGACCGGTTGGTCAAGGAGCTCCGGCTGGCCGGGATCTCTGACATGGAGGCTGCCAACGCCTTCCTGCCCGGGTTCATGGCACGGTATAATGCCCAGTTTGCAAAGGTTCCGCGCCGTCCTGA
This sequence comes from uncultured Alphaproteobacteria bacterium, assembly GCA_963728645.1. Taxonomy (GTDB): domain Bacteria; phylum Pseudomonadota; class Alphaproteobacteria; order Rhodobacterales; family Rhodobacteraceae; genus Sulfitobacter. The sequence goes on from CAVSLU010000013.1 coordinate 130,090, forward strand.
CAACCTGCACAGGCCCATGAACATCGAGCCAGGCCGGTTGCGCGATGTCTTTTGCTTGCGCGACGAACGCTATGTCGGCACGCAGCTGGCGTTCTCCTTCGAGCGGCAGCGGATCATCCTGACGGAGAATGAGATCACGCGTGGCCTCGTGGGCAAATACGTCGACAGCTACGCCTTTCCGGATGGCCGCCTGGAGTTCCGCTGGCAGGGTATCTCACTGCCCTACTCCATCTTCGACAAGGATCAGCGCGTCACGCATGCGGCGATCACCGAGAACAAACATCTCAGCGCGGTGCTGGAGCATATCAAGGCCGAACAGGACAAGGCACCGCCCAAGCCGCGTCGTGCGGGCAAGCAGGCGACGGTCTACGTCCCGAACGGCCGACGCAATACCGAAGGCTGGAACTCGAAACTCGCCCGCCGGGCAAAAGCGAAAGCTGAAGCTGCCGCATCACATCCCGCCGAATGACCGAAACAGCATGGCTGTTCAGGGCTGCGATATTTGAGGTCTCCGCCCTGCCCAGCCATGCTGCGACACCGCACCTGGGACATTTCTACTTTGCAGGCCAAGGGACATTTCAACTTGGTTGCAACATCCGATGTAAGCGCAAAGTTAGAATGTCCCACATCTGCAAAGTCGAAGTGTCACACTTCCCTGTCGATCAAGCAGGATTGGAGTGTGGCCGTGGGATTGATCATCATGAGCGAACGCGAACTGAACCGCATTGAAGTACTGAGCCAGGTGACACGTGGTGTCATGACGGCTGTGACACGCTGCGACGTGCTGGGACTGAGCCGACGACAGGTCCACAGACTGCTGAAGGATTTTCAGACTGGAGGTCCTGTGCTATCCGGCACAAGGCGCGCGGCCGCAAGATCCAACAACTGGATCGACCCTGCGGTGCGTGAGTTCGCGGTGACCTTGATCAGAGAGAAGTACAGCGATTTTGGGCCCACATTCGCTGCCGAGAAGCTGGCAGAAGACCACGGTCTGAAGGTCTCGCGTGAGACACTGCGCAAGTGGATGCAGGAAGCCGGGATCTGGCTGTCGCGCAAGCAGCGCCGCACATTTCATCAGCCCAGATTGCGCCGGGAATGTTTGGCGAGCTGATCCAGATCGATGGCTCAGATCATCGCTGGTTCGAGGATCGGGGCCGGCCTGCACCCTGCTCGTGTTCATCGACGATGCGACCAGCACGTTGATGCAACTGCGATTTGTCACCTCGGAAAGCACGTTCAGCTATTTCGAAGCATTGGATCTCTATCTGGCGGCGCATGGCCGGCCGGTTGCGTTCTACTCTGACAAGCACACGGTGTTTCGTGTGGCCCAGCAAGGTGCAAAAGCGGGTCACGGGATGACCCAGTTCGGGCGTGCTATGAATGAGCTGAACATCGAGATATTGTGTGCCAACAGCTCTCAGGCCAAGGGCCGTGTCGAACGGGCCAACCGGACGCTGCAGGACCGGCTGGTCAAGGAACTCCGGCTGGCTGGCATCTCGGACATGGAGGCTGCCAACGCCTTCCTGCCCGGGTTCATGGCACGCTATAACGCCAGGTTTGCAAAGTCCCGCGCCGTCCTGACAACCTGCACAGGCCCATGAACATCGAGCCGGGCCGGTTGCGCGATGTCTTTTGCCTGCGCGACGAACGCTATGTCGGCACGCAGCTGGCGTTCTCCTTCGAGCGCCAGCGGATCATCCTGACGGAGAACGAGATCACGCGCGGCCTTGTAGGCAAATACGTCGACAGCTACGCCTTTCCGGACGGCCGCCTGGAGTTCCGCTGGCAGGGTATCTCACTGCCCTACTCCGTCTTCGACAAGGATCAGCGCGTCACGCACGCGGCGATCACCGAGAACAAGCATCTCAGCGCGGTCCTGGAGCATATCAAGGCCGAACAGGACAAGGCACCGCCCAAGCCGCGTCGTGCGGGCAAGCAGGCGACGGTCTACGTCCCGAACGGTCGACGCAATACCGAAGGCTGGAACTCGAAACTCGCCCGCCGCGCAAAGGCGAAAGCTAAGCTGCCGCATCATATCCCGCCGAATGACGCAAACAGCATGGCTGTTCAGGGCTGCGATAGTTGAGGTCTCCGCCCTGCCCAGCCATGCTGCGACACCGCACCTGGGACATTTCTACTTTGCACGCCGAGGGACATTTCAACTTGGTTGCAACATCCGATGTAAGCGCAAAGTCAGAATGTCCCACATCTGCAAAGTAGAAATGTCACACTTCCCTGTTGACGAGCAGGATTGGAGTGTGGCCGTGGGATTGATCATCATGAGTGAACGCGAACTGAACCGCATTGAGGTACTGAGCCAGTGACACGTGGTGTCATGACGGCTGTGACCGCTGCCGACGTGCTGGGATTGAGCCGACGACAGGTTCACAGGCTGCTGAAGGATTTTCAGACGGAGGTCCTGGTGCCGTCCGGCACAAGGCGCGCGGCCGAAAATCCAACAATCGGATTGACCCTGCGGTACGTGAGTTCGCAGTGGCCTTGGTCAGAGAGAAGTACAGCGATTTTGGGCCCACTTTGCTGCCGAGAAGCTGGCAGAAGACCATGATCTGAAGGTCTCGCGTGAGACACTGCGCAAGTGGATGCAGGAGCCGGGATCTGGCTGTCGCGCAAGCAGCGCCGCACATTCCATCAGCCCAGATTGCGCCGGGAATGTTTCGGCGAACTGATCCAGATCGATGGTTCTGAGCATCGCTGGTTCGAGGATCGTGGGCCGGCCTGCACCCTGCTCGTGTTCATCGACGATGCGACCAGCACGCTGATGCAATTGCGATTTGTGACCTCGGAAAGCACGTTCAGCTATTTTGAAGCGTTGAATCTGTATCTGGCGGCGCATGGCCGGCCGGTCGCGTTCTACTCTGACAAGCACACGGTGTTCCGTGTGGCCCAGCAAGGTGCAAAGACGGGTCACGGGATGACCCAGTTCGGGCGTGCCATGAATGAGCTGAACATCGAGATTTTGTGTGCAAACAGCTCTCAGGCCAAGGGTCGCGTCGAACGGGCAAACCGGACATTGCAGGACCGGTTGGTCAAGGAACTCCGGCTGGCCGGGATCTCTGACATGGAGGCTGCCAACGCCTTCCTGCCCGGGTTCATGGCGCGGTATAACGCCCGGTTTGCAAGATTCCGCGCCGTCCTGACAACCTGCACAGGCCCATGAACATCGCGCCAGACCGGTTGCGCGATGTCTTTTGCCTGCGCGACGAACGCTATGTCGGCACGCAGCTGGCGTTCTCCTTCGAGCGCCAACGGATCATCCTGACGGAGAACGAGATCACGCGTGGCCTTGTCGGCAAATACGTCGACAGCTACGCCTTTCCGGACGGCCGCCTGGAGTTCCGCTGGCGGGTATCTCACTGCCCTACTCCGTCTTCGACAAGGACCAGCGCGTCACGCACGCGGCGATCACCGAGAACAAGCATCTCAGCGCGGTGCTGGAGCATATCAAGGCCGAACAGGACAAGGCAGCGCCCAAACCGCGTCGTGCGGCAAGCAGGCGACCGTCTACGTCCCGAACAGTCGACGCAATACCGAAGGCTGGAATTCGAAACTCGCCCGCCGCGCGAAGGCGAAAGCTGAAGCCGCATCATACCCCGCCGAATGACCAAACAGCATGGCTGTTCAGGGCTGCGATATTTGAGGTCTCCGCCCTGCCCAGCCATGCTGCAACACCGCACTTGGGACATTTCTACTTTGCACGCCAAGGGAC